>NZ_CP060789.1:2576528-3864792 GCF_014489575.1 Tessaracoccus defluvii | reverse complement strand
AGGTGAATCTCTACGTCAGCTCCGGCGTGTACAACAGCCCGGAGCACCTGCCAGTGCCCCTGGACCTGACCGCCGGAGAACACACCCTAACCCTCATCTCCACAGGCCAAGGAGTCGCTGGCGGAGGGGCCAGTTTCACGCTTGATCCGCTGCGGCTGATCCGACAGCCCTGAGCGAGGTCGCCCACGTGGGCGACGCGGCTGCGGCTGACCGGCCTCCGGTCAACCGCAGCCCAGCAGGCCCGCCGACGACTTCAGCGCCAAGACACGAGCCGCAGACGCCGTCACGCGCTCCTCGAAAGCAGGGTCCGAGTCTGCCTCCTCAAGCGTCGCCGTGACCATCTCCGCCATGATGGCCGGGTCAGCGTTGATCGCCAGGTCCCCGCCCGCCGCCAGGAAACGGACAGCCCGCTCGCCCGGCGCCAGGCCGGCCACGGAGCCGGCAGCGCCCAGGTCGTCGGCGATGACGACGCCGTCGAATCCGAACTCGCCGCGCAGCAGGTCGTCGATGACGACGCCGCTGAAGACTCCGGGCTGGTCCGGGTCGATCTGCGTAAACACGGCGGAACTCACCATGACCGAGTCGACGCCCGCCGCGATCGCCGCGCGGAACGGCTCGAGGTTGGCCGAGTCCCGTGTCGTGACCTCGTCGTCGGCCGCGCCGAAGTCGGTGTTGGTGGTGACCTCCCCGAGGCCGGGGAAGTGCTTGACGGAGGTCGCGAGCCCCTGGGACTGCATGCCCTCGATGAACGCGACGACGTGCTCGGCGACGGCGTCCGGATTCGAGCCGAAGTCACGCTGCAGCCTGCCGATGGGGGCGTTGGTCGTCCGCTTGGCGACCGGCACCACGTCGCCGACGGGGGCGAGGTTGTAGCCGATGCCTACGGTCGCGAGTTCCTCGGCCCAGGTCGTCGCCGAGGCGAGCAGCGCCTGCGGGCTGTCCTCCCCCTGGACGCGCGCCGACGGCATCGTGCTGAACCCGTCGCCCTTGAGGCGCTGGACGTTGCCGCCCTCCTGGTCGACGGCGACGAGCAGCGGCAGGTCCGCCGTGCCGAGGCTGCCGAGCTGCGCGGTGAGCTGGCGGATCTCCATGGAGCCCGCCGTCGAGTTGCCCAGCAGCACCACCGAGCCGATGCGCCCGGAGGCGATCGCCTGGCGCGCTGTCTCGGTGAGGCCCGCAGTGTCGACACCCATCATGAACAGCTGCCCGACGCGGGTCTCCAGCGGGAGCGCCTCGGCCTCGGCGAGGCAGGCGGGGCCAGCCGGCTCGACCGGCGTGTCAGCCGACTCCGCGGAAGCGGGGGTGGCGGCCGACGACGAGGCCGGGGGTGCCTGCTGCGGCTGCGGGGCCATGGAGGCGGGGGCACATCCCGCTGCGAGCGCGAGCGCCGTCAGCGGGATCAGCGCGCGCCTCACCGGCCCAGTTCCGCGGGCACGGTGGCCTGCAGGAGGCCGAGCAGCGCGTTCTCCACGACCTCCGGCAGGGCCGGGTGGATCCAGTACTGGCCCCGGGCCATCTGGTCGACGGGCAGCGAGAAGCTCATGGCCTGGATCAGCGGCTGGATCAGGCTGGAGGCCTGCGGGCCGATGATGTGGGCGCCCAGCAGGTGCCGGGTCCCGGGGTCGGCGAGCAGCTTGACGAAGTGCGTCTCGTCCTCCAGTGCCCACCCGTACGCCACGTCGGCATAGCGCTGCGTCGAGGCCACGTACGGCCTGCCCCAGGCCCGCAGCTGCTCCTCGGTCGCGCCGACCGTCGCCACCTGCGGCGAGCTGAAGACGGCGCTGGGCACATACCGGTGATCCGTCTCCCACAGGTCCCCGGGTGGAGCAGGTTGTGCTGCAGGGTGCGCATCTCGGCGTTGGCGACATGCTTGAGCAGGTGATCGGACGACACGTCCCCCATGGCCCAGATGCCGGGCACCGAGGTGCGCTGCTGGGCGTCGACCCGGATCTGGCCATCGGGGCGGACCTCGACGCCGGCGGCGGCCAGGTTCAGCGCATCGGAGTTCCGCACCCGACCGATGGCGACCAGGAGCTGGTCGGCCGGGTACTCGTACTCGACGCCGTTGCGGTCCCTGGTCACGACCGTGATCCCCTTGCCTGCCTCCTCGACGGCGGCGAGCGTCTGGTTGAGACGCAGCGGCACCCGGGCGCCGAGCTCTGCGGTGAACGTCTCCGCGATGTCGCGGTCGTGGTGCCGCAGCAGCGTCTCGGAGCGGTTGATGAGCGTGACCTGGGTGCCGAGCGCCGAGAAGATGTGGGCGAACTCGGCGGCGATGTAGCCGCCGCCGACGATGACGAGCCTGCCGGGCAGCTCGTCGATCCGCATGATCGTGTCCGAGGTGTGGACCCGGTCCGCGACGGACTCCGGGACGTCAAGGTCGGGCAGCCGCGGCCGGGAGCCGGTGGCGATCACGATCCGTTCCGCGGTGATCCGCTGGTCACCGACCTGTAGGGTGCCGGCGTCGACGAAGCGGGCCTCGTCGTGGAAGACGGCGACGTTGCCGGACCGTTCGCGCCAGTCGAGCCCCCCGGCGGAGATCGGGTCGATGCGGCCGAAGATCCGGTCCCGGATCGCCGGCCAGTCCGTCCCGTTCAACCGCAGGTCGACCCCCAGCCTGCCCGCCTCCGTGGGCGAGGAAGCCAGGTCCGCGGGCACCACGAACATCTTGGTGGGGATGCACCCCCGGTTCAGGCAGGTGCCGCCGAAGACAGGGTCGCGCTCGATCAGCGCCACGTTCCATTCGGAGAATCGTTCGTCGATGAGGGAGTTGCCGGTGCCGGAGCCGATCACTGCCAGGTCGAAGTGCTGCATGGCGTCATTGTGTCACGGTGCCCGCAGGGGGCACGGGGGCTCACCGGGGGGCGTCGGAAGGGCCCTAGAGTTGCCCCATGCAGAACTCATGGGCAGTGGTCACGGGAGCGTCGAGCGGGCTGGGTGTCACCTTCGCAGAGAAGGTCGCCAGCGAGGGCGTCAATGTCGTGCTCGCCGCACGCACAGCCGGCCCGATGGAGGAGCTGGCAGCCCGCCTGCAGGAACAGCACGGGGTCGAGACGCTGGTGATGCCGGTCGACCTGAGCGACCGCGAGGCACGGGGCGCCCTCATCGAGCGCCTGCACGGGATGGACATCAGCTACCTGATCAACAACGCGGGCTTCGCCACCATCGGCGACTTCGCCGAGGCAGACCCGACCCGCATGCTCCAGGAGAAGGAACTGAACATGGTGGCGCTGACCCAACTGGCGCGGGCCGTCACCCCCGGCATGATCAGCCGCGGCCGCGGCGCCATCATCAACGTGGCGTCGACCGCTGCATTCCAGCCCATCCCCACGATGGCCGTCTACGCCGCGACCAAGGCCTACGTGTTGCGTCTGACAATCGCGCTGTGGGAGGAGCTGTTCCACACGGGTGTGCGCGCCATCGCGATCTGCCCCGGCCCCACGGACACCCCGTTCTTCGCGGAGGCGGGCGACGATACGAAAATGGCGAAACGCCGCACGCCGGCACAGGTCGTCGAGACCACCTTCGCGGGTCTCGGCAGGCATCAGCCGTATGTCGTCGACGGCGCCGCCAACGCGCTCATGGCCTTCGCCACCCGGCTGGCCCCGGTGAAGCTCCAGGCGGCCCTCGCCCGGTGGGTGGCCACCCGCTGACGTCAGGAGACCTCGACGACCTTGTTCTCCGTGACGACGCCGACCGGTTCGATCAGCTGCACGGTCGCCTTGACGTCGTAGGTGCCGGGCGTCAGCTCCGCGCGGGCGGTCCACACACGCCAGCCGTCCGCATTCACGCTCTCGGAGACCTGCGGGGTGATGCGCTGTTGGGTCGCCGCCGCGGTGTCCGTGACGGTGATGGTCAACTCCCGAGGCCTGGCTTGACGACACCGGTGATGAGGATAGGGCCCGCCGCCACCTGGTCGAGGTTCTGCGGGTCGGTGATCCACAACTGTGGGAGGGGGGTGCTGCCCTCGCGGCCGAATCCCTCCCCCGTCCGAAACTCGGGCGGCGGTGGTCCTCCGTCGGCGAGGAAGAAGACCCGCGGCTCGGGGATCCCCAGCAGCTCCGCGAGTGTGTAGACCATCTGCCTGCGTGCGCTCAGTGCCCGGAGCGGCGTCAGGATCTCGGCGTAGGCGTTGGCTGACAGGTCGACGGTGACGGCGTCACCGTCGACCTCGACGCTCAACACCTGTCCCGGGGACCAGGCCGACTCGTATTCGGGATCGAGGGGGGCAACGTTGAGGAGCGCCCCGAGCGCCGCCTCGGACATGGAGCCCGTCGCTGGGAGGTCGCGCAGCTCCCGGAACAGCCGGCCGTCCGCCCGGCCCACGTAGTAGACGGGCACGTCCTGCAGCACGGCGGCGATCGACAGCGGCGCCTCCGCCGTCGGCCTGGCGGACGCGGAGTGATCCGGCTCGGCGGGCGTGACGGCCGGACGCGTGAGCGCTGCTAGCAGCAGGCCGAGCACGACCGCAGCCAGCAGCAGCAGCGTCGCCAGCCGCGAGCCGATCCTGCGCCCCTGGGTGTCCCCCACCTCTGCGAGCTCAGCGGCCAGGGTGTCCGTGCCCGGCGCCTGGACGGTGCGGGCGGCGGCGCGGAGGGCGGCGGTGAGCTCCTGGGACAGGGCCTCCAGAGGGCGCTCCTTCCCCGACCCGAGGCGGGCACGGAGCGTCTCCAGGGCGATCTCGAGCCGTTGGTTGCAGCCGCGCACCGAGAGTCGCATGATGCCGGCCAGCTCGGGGCCGAACACGGCCAGATAGTGGCTGACGACGAGGATCTCGGAGGCGCGTGGCGGCAGCGACGACACCACCTGCAGCACCTGCTGCTGGCGCGCGTCGTCCACGGGCGGTAGAGCCAGCGGCGCCTGCGGCTCCCGGACCGCGCGGGCGAGGTGCACGGCATGTTCCTGCAGGAACTCGACGCGTTCGGCGGGATCGATCATCCGGTGGCCGCGCCGGTGCAGCGCCAGCAGAGCGCTGCGCACGATGCGGCCGGACTCCTCCTCGGCCCCGAGCAGCACCACGAGCCGGTGCAACGCGGCACCGTGTTCTTCGTGGATCCGGACCAACCAGTCCGGTGCGTCGTCAGAGGCCATCTATCCTCAGATGCCGGAGTACGAGTGCAGGCCGCTGAAGAGCAGGTTCACGCCGATGAAGTTGAACCAGAACGCGACGAGCCCCAGGAGCGCGATCCAGGCGACGGGGCGGCCACGCCAGCCCGCGGTGGCCCGGGCGTGGAGGTAGGCGACGTAGACCAGCCACGTGATCAGCGACCAGGTCTCCTTCGGGTCCCAGTTCCAGAAGCGTCCCCAGGCGTACTGCGCCCAGATCGAGCCGGCGACGATGGTGAACGTCCACAGCGGGACGCCGAACGCGTGCAGCCGGTACGACAGCAGGTCGAGGCCCGCGGCCGAGGGGAGTTTCGCGATGTAGCCGGTCAGGGCACCGTCGCCCCGGGCCGCTGCCCTGGCCTCCGCCCTGTCCCGGATCAGGTAGAGGGCGGCCGCGACGGCGCCGACGTTGAACGCCGCGCCGGAGATGCAGGCCGCGATGATGTGGATGATGAACCACACGCTGTGCAGTGCGGGGACGAGCGGGGCGACCTCGACGTAGAACTCGGTGACGGCCAGTCCGAGCCCCAGCGTGGCGAGGAGCGTCATGCCCAGCCCGAGCCACCGCATGCCGAAGCGCCAGACGCACACGAGGTACAAGACGATGGCGAACGCGAAAGCCGCGGTGACGAACTCGTACATGTTGCCCCAGGGGGCGCGCTGCGCCGCCACCCCCCGCAGGACGACCGCGCCGACGTGCAGCACGGCGCCCAGCACCGTCGCCGCCACCCCGAGCCTGCCGCGGAAGTCGACCTTGATGCGGGCGGCGTCCTCGGAGCCGTCTTCGGGTCGCACCGCGGCGAGCCCCCTGGCGCCCGACCATTCGAGCGCGTGCAGCGCGAACGCCACCAGGTACGCCACGGCCGCGGTGACCATGGCCGCATAGGACCATTCGGACAGCGTCATGGGGTGATCTCCTCGGAGCCGGTTTCGTCCGCCACCTTAGCCGCCTCGACCGGTTTCCCGGTCACGGCAGCCAGCAGCGCGGCGACCTCCACGTCGAGCCCACCGGCGGCGTCGACCCTGTCGAGGCCTCCGACATCGGCACGACCGGCGGCGACGCGGACGAACACCCGTCGGGGCCGGACGAACAGGCTGACGCACAGGCCGGCCACCCCGATGGTGATCGCGATGAGCGTCAGCAGGTTGCCGGGGGTGTCGCTGACCTGCAGCTTCACCCACCGTTGCCAGCCGTCGAAGGTGATGGATCCGACGCCGTCGGGCAGCTCGATGCCGGCGCCCGGCATCAGCCGGGCCCGCAGCACCTCGCCGTTGTCCCCCATCGCCTGCTGCAGGCCCGTCGGGTCGAGCACGTAGATCGACTCCGGGATGCCGGTCTCCGCCTTGGGCTCGCCGAACCAGGCGTTGAGGTACACCTCGGGGCTCAGCGCGTCGGGGAACACCGACTGGGGACCGTTCTCGTCGAGGTAGGCCGTCGGGAAGAAGAACGCCTCGAACGCCAGCCGGTACGGGCGGGCGTCGGGGACCTTGATGACGCCCACCGACGCGAAGTTCCCGTCCTGCGGCAGGAAGACGACAGGCCCGCTGAAGGCGACGTCGCCGTTGCCGTCCCGGACAGTGAACGACGGCGCGTACCCGTGCCCGATGAGGTTGACCTGCGTTCCCCGGCCGTGCTCACGGGCTCGTTGACCGTCAGGAGTTGCTGGCGGGTGCCCGCCGCATCGTCGACGGTGACCATGCCGTCGAAGCGGCGCGCGGCACCCCGCTGGACCTCGCTGGTCTCGAACTCGGCCGTGAACTCGTCCACCGTGACCCTGAACGGCTCGAGGTCGTCCGTGTCGAGCAGGACCCCGCTGGTGAAGTCGTCGAACTGGGTGATGACGTTGGCGAAGCCTCGCCCCTCCACGACCACGACGGAGCCGTGGAAGCCCAGCAGGTTGGACCAGGCGAGCCCGAGCAGGACGGCCACCAGGGAGAGGTGGAAGACCAGGTTGCCCGCCTCGCGGCTGTAGCCGCGCTCGGCGGACACGCCGTCGTCGGTGCGGAGGACCCGGTAGCGCTTGGAGCGCAGCCACGTCTCGGCCCGGTCCAGCGCGCCCGTCTCGTCCGCGAGATCGGCGGAGGCGTTCTCGGCCAGCCGGTCGATCCGCGCCGGCAGTCGCGGCGGGGGCTTGCGGACGGCGCGCAGGTACTTCCCGATGCGGGGAAGGATGCAGCCGATCAGCGACAGGAACAGCAGCAGGTAGACGGCGGAGAACATCGGGGACGTGTACACGTCGTACATCCCCAACGGCTCCAGCACGGTGTCCCAGAACGGGTTGGCCTTCTTGAAGTCGATGACGGTGATCGGCGAGACGCTCCGCTGCGGGATCATCGATCCGGGGATGGCGGCCAGCGCCAGCAGGAACAGCAGGAACAGCGCGGTGCGCATGCTCGTGAGCTGCCCCCAGGCCCACCGGCCGAACTCGGCCACCGGGTTCCCGCGTCGCGGCCCGGTTCCGGTGGCGCTCACAGCAGCGTCCCGAACTGGGAGACCCACTGCCGCAGCCAGGCCATCCACAGGTCCCAGAGCCCGATCACCATGGCCAGGCCGACCGCCATCATCGCGATACCTCCCACGCGTTGCACCGCCACCTGGTGGCGCTTGAGCCAGTCGAGGCGCGGGGCGAGCGCTGTGAAGGCGGCGGCGAACGCCAGGAACGGCAGCCCGAGCCCCAGCGCATAGGCGAAGGCGAGGACTCCGCCCCGGACGACGGAGGCCTCGTTGAGGGCCAGGCTGAGCACGACCGACAGCGCCGGGCCGATGCAGGGGGTCCAGCCGAGGCCGAACACGACGCCGAGCAGCGGTGAGGCCCACACGCCCGCACGTGGGGTGAGCTCCGGCCGCCAGCCCGACGGCAGCGGCAGCCAGCCCGCGAACGCGGCCCCCAGCACGAGGATCAGCAGCCCCAGCACGATGGTGATGATCCGGGAGTTCCCCAGCAGCAGGGCGCCGACGCCTCCCAGCAGCGCGCCCGTGAGGACGAACACGACGGAGAAGCCCAGGATGAAGCCCGCGGTGCCGCCGATCAGGAGGCGGCGCGAGCCGGAGCCCTCGGCGATCTGGGCGGCCCCGACCCCGGAGGCGTAGCTCAGGTAGCCGGGCAGGAGCGGGAGCACGCAGGGGGAGGCGAACGAGACGACGCCGGCGAGGACGGCCACGGGGACCGCCAGCAGCATGCCGGAGCCGAGGGCGTCCGTCACCCAGCCCTCCAGGGGGATCACTGGGCCTCCCGCACGTCGGCGACGACACCGGTCAGCGTCGTCGCGGTCACCTGGCCGAGGATCCGGGCCGCCACGCGTCCCTCCTCGTCGATGACGACGGTGCTGGGGATCGCCTTGGGCGGCAGCTGCGCGAAGCCCAGCAGCAGCGCGCCGTCGGGATCGAAGATGCTGGGGTAGGTCACCTCGAAGGCGCGCTCGAAGGCCTGCGCCGGCGCCCTGTCGAGATCGCGGGTGTTGACGCCCAGGAAGGCGACGTCGTCGCCCAGCTGCTCGGCCGCCTCCACCAGGTGCGGGGCCTCGGCCCGGCAGGGGGCGCACCAGGATCCCCACACGTTGACGACGATCATCCGGCCCGCGAAGTCGGCCGTGCTGATCTCCTCGCCGTCGAGGGTGGGGCCGGCGAGAACCGGCGCGGCGACACGGTCGGCGGGATCCACCATGGTGACGGTGCCGTCTCCGGTCTGGAACCCGAGGCCGTCGCCCTTGGCGGGGCCGTCGCCGGTGCCCGCGCCGCCGGAGCAGCCGACGAGCAGCAGGGTCAGCGCGACGGCCGCCAGCCGCCTCACGTGCCCACCCGGAACCGGCGGGCCGACGAGCCGAGTGGCAGCAGGTCGGCGACGGGCTCCGCGTAGGAGATCCCGGTGACGAGGCCGCCGCGGATCGTGAAGCTCGTCACGGAGCACAGGGTGCATTCGCGGCGACGCGGGTCGTGCATGAAGCTGCGGTTCTCGGCCGCGCGGCGCGCGATCCAGATGGGGAGCTGGTGGCTGACCACCAGCGCCTGCCCGCCGGGACCCGCCGCCTCGGCCGCGTCGAGGATGGCGGCCCGCATGCGGGCGGCGATGTCGGTGTAGGCCTCGCCCCAGCTCGGGCGCAGCGGGTTGCGCATGTGCCAGAACATCCTGGGGTTGCGCAGCGCCGCGTTGTCACGGCCGAAGACCAGGCCCTCGAACTCGTTGGCGGCCTCGATGACCCGGTCGTCGACCGTCACCTCGAGGTCGGGCGGAGCGCGGCCGTCGGCGCGAGCGTCTCCTGCGCGCGCTGCAGGGGCGACACCCGCAGGTGGGTCAGCTCGACGTCGCTCCAGTGTTCGGCCATGCGCTCGGCCATGCGGTGCCCGAGCTCGGAGAGCCCGAAGCCGGGCAGACGCCCGTACAGCACCCCGGTGGGGTTCTCGACTTGTCCGTGCCGCTGCACGTGGACGATGGTGGCGTTCTGCACGCGCACCAGCCTAGTCGGCGGCCGGCGTGGCCTTGCGACGCTTGCGGCGCTTGCGCTGCGAAGGCTTCGTCACGGGCAGGCCGGCGTCCAGCTGATCGCGTCGTCGCTGGTCGGCGAACCGGGCCAGCCCCTCGGCGAGTGCCTCGAAGGTCGGCGCATCGGCCGTGACGTCGACGCGGAGGCCGTGGATCTCGCAGGCCGCGGCGGTGGCGGGCCCGATCGCCGCCACGACGGTCGCGGCGTGCGGCTTGCCTGCGATGCCGATCATGTTGCGCACCGCGGTGGCGGACGTGAACACGACGGCGTCGAACATGCCGGTCTTGATGTCGTCGCGCACCTCGGCGGGCGGCGGGGCGGCGCGGACGGTGCGGTAGGCGGTGACCTCCTCGACCTCCCAGCCCAGTCGGCTCAACCCCACGAGCAGGGGCTCGACGGCGACATCCGCGGAGGGCACCAGGACACGGCTCAGCGGGTCGATCAGGTCGTCGTACGCGGGGAACTCGCGGGCCAGCGCGCCGGTGGTGTTCTCCACGACGGGCACGAGGTCGGGCACCAGACCGAGGCGGCCCAGCGCCTCGACGGTGCCGCGGCCGACAGCGGCCAGCATGATGCCGGACAGCGCACGCGAGTCGAGTCCGTACTCGGTGAGGCGTTCGGAGATCGCGGCGACGGCGTGCGGAGACGTGAAGACGAGCCACAGGTAGCGGCCGTCGACGAGGCCGCGGACGGCCTTCTCCATCCCCTGCTCGGTGCGGGGAGGCTCGATCGACATCGTGGCGACCAGCTCCGTGCTGGCGCCGTAGTGCGCGAGCTCCTCGACTAGGGGGTCGAGGTCGTCCTTGGTGCGGGGCGCGATGACGCGCCAGTCGAACAGCGGCTTCCCCTCGAACCAGTCGAGGCGCTGACGGTGGTGGTCCTCGATGCCGGGGCCGACGATGAAGTACACCTCGTCGGCGTCGGTGTTCTCGACCTCGTCCCAGGAGATGATCTCGCTCAGCTGCCGGGTGGTGCCTACCCGCACCAGCGACAGGAGCGTGCCGTCGGCGCCGAAACGCCGCTTCGCCTGCTCGGCGACCGCCACGGAGGAGGAACCGCACGAGCGGATGATCAGGGTCTCGGCCGACGGCCACGCGTCGACGGCGGGCACCTGGAGCGTCGCGTCGAGGGCGGCGAAGCCGGTCGCGGTGGTGACGCCGCCGTAGGACAGCGCCGCGCTCCAGCGGTTCACGCCGGGCACGAGGTTGGCGCGCAGGCCTGCCTGTGAGAGGACCCGCGGAAGCACTCCCCCGGCGTCGGCGTCCGTGAAGTAGTCGCCGGCGTGGAGCCGGACGACCCTCCTGCCGCGTGCGACCGCGCCGAGGATCTCGCCCACCTCGTCGTCGGACCCGGCGAGGCGGATCTCGGCGTGCGCGGGGGCGAGCATGCCCACCTGCTCGAGGTCGGCATCCTCGTCGACGATGATGAGTTCGGCGAACCGCAATGCCCGCGCCCCGGAGAGCGTCAGCAGCCCCAGGTCACCCGGGCCGGAACCCACGAAGGTCACCGAACCTCCGGTCGGCTCGAAGTCCGCCGGCGACTCGGGCGAAGTTGGTTCCACAGATTCCGTCACGTCGACAATTCCCCGTTCAGAGCTGCCCCAGTATCCACTCGGTGGAGGTGTCCAGGCCGGCTTCCGGAAGGAGCTCGTCCCGAAGCCTTGCCGGATCGACGAACCAGTAGCCGTGCAGCTTCCGGTCGACGAAGGTGACGGGGACGTGATCGGTGTAGCGCGCACGCAGCGCGTCCACCGTGTCAACGTCCACGCGTTGCCAGGCCACCCCCAGAGCCTCGCAGGTGTCACGGACCACGGCCTCGGCCTCCACACACAGGTGGCAGCCGTCCCTGGTCAGCAGCAACACCCGCGAGGGTGCACTCACTACTTGCCGGCGCGGCGACGCTGAATGCGGGTGCGCTTCAGCAGCTTGCGGTGCTTCTTCTTCGCCATACGCTTACGGCGCTTCTTGATGACAGAACCCACTGTTTGCCTTTCGTTGCCGGATTGTGGTCCGGACGTGTTTCGGCGCCCACCCAGAAGGAAGGGACCCCAAATCTTAACCCTAGCGCGACGGCGATACACAATCTCGCCGACCGTCCAGGCTGGTCAGAGACCGGACATCTCCTCGCTGCGGAGTGTGCAGGCCTCGACAGCGGCGAGAATACCGGAACGGACGCCGTGGTCGTCGAGCGCCCGCAACGCCGCCGCGGTGGTGCCCGCCGGCGAGGTGACCATCTCGCGCAGTTCGGTGGCCGAGTGGCCCGACTCGGAGAGCATCGCCCCCGCGCCGACGAACGCCTGGTTGACGAGCTCGGTGGCGGCGCCCCTGGAGAGCCCCTGGTGCACCCCCGCCTCGATCATCGCCTCGGCGACGTAGAACAGGTAGGCGGGGCCCGATCCGGACAGCGCGGTGAGCGCGTGGACCTGGTCCTCCGGGATCACGACGGAGCGCCCCAGCGCCTCCATGAGGGCGGACACGGCGTCCACCTGCTCGGGGGTGGCCTTGCTGCCCGCCATCACGCCTGCCATGCCCTTGCGGACGAGAGCCGGGGTGTTGGGCATGACCCTGATGACGCTGGCGTCCGGCAGGGCCGCCTCCAGCACCGCCAGGGTGACGCCCGCGGCGATCGACACCACGAGGGTCGATGCGCCGATGCTGCCGGAGAGCTCCTGCAGCACGGCGGGCATCTGGTACGGCTTGACGGCGAGCACCAGCACCTCGGCCTCCGCAGCCTCGGCGAGGTCGACGCCGCGGACGCCGTAGTGTGCCGTCACCTGTGCGACCCGCGCCGCGGAGGCGTCGACGACCAGCACCTCGGCCGGGTCGATACCGGAGCCGATCCACCCGCCGAGGAGGGCCTCGCCCATGGCCCCGGCGCCGACGATCGCGAGCGTCATCGTGCCAGCAGTTCTGCGATCTGGATGGCGTTCAGCGCGGCGCCCTTGCGGAGGTTGTCGCTGCTGAGGAACAGCACGAGGCCGTTGTCGCCCGCGACGCTCTGGTCGCGACGGATGCGCCCGACGATGGTCGGGTCGGAGCCTGCGGCCTGCAGCGGCGTCGGGACATCCGCGAGCGCCACGCCGGGCGCCCCGGCCAGCACGTCGCGGGCCTCCTGCGGGGTGAAGCCACGTGCGAAGCGGGCGTGGACCGTCAGCGAGTGCCCGGAGAACACGGGGACCCGGACGCACGTGCCCGCGACCGCGAGGTCGGGCAGATGGAGGATCTTGCGGGACTCGTTGCGGAGCTTCTTCTCCTCGTCGGTCTCCCCCTCGCCGTCGTCGACGATGCTTCCCGCGACGGGCACCACGTTGTAGGCGATGGGCGCCAGGTACGGCCCGAGGTCGGCGGGCGCGAACGCCGAGCCGTCCTGCGCCAGCACCCGCGGATCGTCGATCTGCCCCAGCTGGGTGGCGAGCGTCTCGACGCCGGCGACTCCCGAACCGGAGACGGCCTGGAAGGTCGTGATCTGCAGGCTCTCGAGCCCGGCGGCGTCATGCAGCGGCTTGAGGACCGGCATGGCGGCCATCGTCGTGCAGTTGGGGTTGGCGATGATCCCGATCTCGGCGGCCGCCACGTCGCCGGGGTTCACCTCAGAGACGATCAGCGGGACCCGCGGATCCATCCGCCAGGCGCTCGAGTTGTCCACCACGGTGGCACCGGCCGCGGCCACCTTCTCGGCGTACTGCTTGGAGGTTCCGCCGCCCGCGGAGAAGAGCGCCACGTCGAGGCCCTCGAACGAGGCGGTGGCGATGTCCTCGACGACAACCTCGCCGTCCTGCCACGGCAGCTTCCTGCCCGCCGACCGCGCCGAGGCGAAGTAGCGGATCTCGTCGACTGGATAGTTGCGCTCTGCGAGCAGGCGGCGCATCACGCCGCCGACCTGCCCGGTCGCGCCAAAGAGTCCTACACGCATGGGGAGAGTCTACGGCCGATCGACCGCGACCCCCTGCCGCCCGTCCACGGGCGGCGACGGCGTCAGCGGCCGATCAGCGACATCAGCCAGGGCAGCAGCGGGGCGCCGAGGAAGGCGAAGATGTCGAGCAGCGAGTGTGTCACCACCAGCGGCATGACACGGCGCTTGAGCCACGTGAGGAACAGCCAGCCGAACACCAGCCCCATCACCAGGTTGCCGATGAACCCGCCCCAGCCTTGGTAGGCGTGGTAGGCGCCGCGGATGACCGCGCTGAGCACGAGGACGACCCACATGGGGCGCCCGCTCTGCGCCCAGCGGGTGAAGAGGTAGCCGATCATGACGACCTCCTCCAGGACGCCGTTCATCACGGCCCGCAGGACGAGGACGACCACGTTCCACACCGTGAACTGCAGCCCGGACGTGTTGATCTGCGTGTTGATCCCGATGGCGAGCGAGAAGAGGTAGAGGGCGAGCCCGAGCACGCCGATGCCGGCGAAGATCGCCGCCCCCTTCGCCAGGTCGGAGCCCATCCGCCGCAGGTCGAAGCCCATGACCCTGAACGGCCCCTCCTCCGGGGGCCTGACGGCCGCCAGCAGGTAGAGACACAGCACGACCGGCATCAGGGGGAAGAGGATGTTGGCCACCTGGTAGGCGGCGTCGAGCAGCGGCCGGTCGGGCGTGGTGGCCGTGTTCAGGGTGGTTGTCTGCTGCGACAGCGGCACCTCCCGGGTCATCCGCTCCCAGATCCGCAGGAGGGAGTAGACGGCGGACTGCCCGAGCGACAGGAGCAGCACGACGGCCAGCTCGACGCGGAGGAGGTCGCGGGGCCCGGAAGCCTCCGCCGTCACCGCTTGTCCTGCATCGCCCGCAGGAAGCTGTAGATCGTGCGCGGCCGGGCCGCGACGCGGTGCGTCAGGTAGTCGAACCAGCCCGGCCCGAAGGGAAGGTAGGCCCGCGACCGGTAGCCGATGTCGACGAGCCGCCGCTGCTCGAGGGGGCGGACGCCGTAGTACATCTGGAACTCGAAGGCGTCGGGGGCGAGCCCGCTGCGCCGTCCGAGCTCCTGCGTGATGGCGATGATCGTCGGCTCGTGGGAGGCGAGCATGGCGTAGCCGCCGCCCTCCATGACGGCCCTCAGGCAGCGCACCAGCGCCAGCAGCTTGTCCTGTTCGCTCTGGTAGCCGCGGCGTCGCGGCACCGGATAGGAGCCGACGCACAGCCGGAGCCGCGCGCCGGTGGCGGCCAGCGCCTGCGCGTCGCTCTCGGCCCGACGCACGTCGACCGGCAGCGTCAGGCCCAGCGTCGTCTCGTCGTCCCGGACCCCCTCCCAGAGCCGCAGGGTCCGCTCGTAGTCCTCCGACCGCTCCATCTCGAGCGTGACGACGGCGCCGACCCCGCGGGCGACGGCGCACAGCTCGGTCAGACGTGACGCGCGGGCGGCGTCAGAGCCGGGCGCGAGCGCGGAGGGACGCACCGACAGCTCGGTGCCCGCGGCGCCGTCGCCGAGCGCCGTCAGAGCCTGGACCAGCTGATCGAACGTGGCGGCCTCGTGGCCGGGGGCGCTCTGATAGGCGAGCGAGAGGAGCAGCCCCTGGCCGCGGAGCTTCTCGGCGACGGGGACCAGTTCGGACACGGTGAAGCCCGCGACATAGCCGCGGGCGAAGTCGGCGACAGCCCCCGACGAGGTGGCCGCGTCACGGAACGGGCGCGACCGGATGAGGCGCCGCACTGCGGTGTTGGGCGACATCTACCTGGCCACCGCCTCGCCGCGCAGGCACGCCCGGATGTCCTCCAGGCAGCGCCGCAGCAGCTCTTCGCGTTCGTATCGGGACCGGGCCCGGCGGGTGGAGACCTCGAGCACGATGTGGCCGTGGAAGTTCCGCCGCACAAGCTCGCCCAGCACCTGCCAGGCCTGCTGGTTCCCTTCCCCGGGGAGCAGATGCTCGTCCTTGAGGGAGCCCCGGCCGTCGGTGAAGTGGACGTGCGCGAGGCGGTCCCCCCAGGCTTCGATGAGATCGAGCGACTGGCGCTGCGACGTGGCCGCGTGCGACAGGTCGAGGGTCAGATGGTCGTAGTCGTAGCCCGTCGGGTCCCAGCCGGGGAGGTAGGCGGGGATGTTTCCGGCGGGCGTCCGCCACGGGAACATGTTCTCGACGGCGAAGGTGACGCGGAACTCGCGGTTGAGGGCTCGGATGCCCTCGACGAACCCGGCGCCGTAGTCGCGCTGCCACCGGAACGGCGGGTGGACCACGACGGTGTCGGCACCGAGGCGGTGGGCGGCCTCGCCGGAACGGCGGAGCCGGTCCCAGGGGTCGCCGCCCCACGTCGTCTGCGTCAGGAGCAGGGTCGGCGCGTGGACCGACGGCACCGCCACCCCGTGGTATTCGGAGAGCTTGGCGATCGCCTCGATATCGGTGGAGAGCGTGTCGACACCGATCATCAGTTCGACGCCGTCGTAGCCGAGCGACGCGGCCAGTTCGAAGGCGCTCGTCGAGGCCTCCGGGTACACGGAGGTCGTCGACAGGAGGATCTTCGACGGTGACACGGCAACAACCCTACCGCGCGAGCGGGGGCCCGCTCCGATTAGTCGATTGCTACGTGAGGGGTCCACAATGTGGCCATGCACGTGGACCATCTCATGTACGCGACCGGTCCGGGCGGCCTCAAGGCGGAGGCCGAACGGCTCGCCGCCGCCCTCGGCACCGACTACAAGGACGGCGGGTTCCACCCGCGGTTCGGCACGCGCAACCACATCATCCCGCTGGCTGATGCGCGCTACATCGAGGTGGTCGAGGTGCTCGACCACCCGGCTGCGGAGAAGGCGGCGTTCGGCCAGGCCGTGCGGGCCCGCTCCGAGATGGGTGGCGGTTGGCTCGGCTGGGTCGTCAGCGTCCCCACCATCGCCAGCTTCGAGCAGCGCCTCGACCGCTCCGCCGTCCCCGGCTCGCGCCTGTTCCCCGACGGCCGTCGCCTCGAATGGGTGCAGATCGGCATCCGGGGACTGATCGCGGATCCGCAGCTGCCCTACTTCCTGGAGTGGAAGTCCGACGAGTCCCTGCGTCCCTCGGCCCTGGCCGGCGACGTGAAGCTCGAGGCCATCCAGATCTCGGGTTCTGCGGAGCGCCTGTCCGAGTGGCTGGGCGCGGAGGTCGGCAGCGAGTTCGACGGCGTGAGCCTCGATCTCGTGACCCCGAGCGGCATGCCCGGCATCGCGAGCGTCACGTTCGACTCCCCCGCCAAGGGCACCGTCACCATCTGATCCGCAGGATTGTCTGCGCCACCGCCTAGGCTTCTGGCGTGGCGAAAAATCAGGACACCTACCACTGCTCCGAGTGCGGCTGGACCTCCGTGCGTTGGGTCGGCCGCTGCGGCGAATGCCAGGCCTGGGGCACCGTCGTCGAACGGGGCGCCGCGAAGCTGCGGGAGGTGGCCTCGTCGGTTCCGGTGGACAGGGCCGTGCCCATCTCCCAGGTGCCCACCGACACCGCCACGCGGAAACTCACCACCATCGCCGAACTCGATCGCGTGCTCGGCGACGGCATCGTCCCGGGCGCCGTCATGCTGCTGGCCGGCGAGCCGGGTGTCGGCAAATCGACCCTGCTGCTCGACGTCGCCGCGAAGTGGGCCCGCTCCGGTGGGACCACCCTGTACATCTCGGGTGAGGAGTCGGCGTCCCAGGTCCGGCTGCGCGCCGAGCGGACGGGCGCCGTCGACGACGCCCTCTATCTCGCCTCCGAGACCGACCTCGGCACGGTGCTGGGCCACATCGAGGAGGTCCGCCCGTCGCTGCTGATCCTCGACTCGGTGCAGACCATCTCGACGGCCCAGACCGACGGCGCCCCCGGCGGCCCCTCCCAGGTGCGTGAGATCACCTCCGCGATCGCCCGCGTCGCCAAGCGACAGGCCATGGCCGCCATCCTCGTGGGCCACGTCACGAAGGACGGGGCATCGCCGGCCCCCGCACGCTGGAGCACCTGGTCGACGTGGTGCTCACGTTCGAAGGCGACCGCCACTCCGGCTTCCGCATGGTGCGGGCCACGAAGAACCGCTACGGGCCGGCGGACGAGGTCGGCTGCTTCGAGATGAGCGAGAAGGGCATCGTCGAGGTGCCCGACCCGTCGGGACTCTTCACGACGGCGCACGACGAGCCGGTCCCCGGCACGTGCGTGACGGTCACGTTGGAGGGACGGCGGCCGCTGCTGGCCGAGATCCAGGCCCTGGTGGCCCCCTCCCCCAACCAGTCGTCGCCGCGCCGCACGACGCACGGCCTCGACGGGTCGCGGATCGCGATGGTCCTGGCGGTGCTGGAGCGCAAGGCCCGGCTGCCGCTCTCCGCAAACGACGTCTACGTCTCCACCGTCGGCGGCGCCCGCGTCACCGACCCGTCCGTGGACCTCGCCGCCGCCGTCGCCGTCGCCTCGGCGATGCTCGACCGCCACTACCCCAAGCGGCTGCTCGCGCTCGGCGAGGTCGGCCTCGCCGGCGACCTGCGGCGCGTGCCGGGCGTGGAGCGACGGCTCGCGGAGGCGGCCCGCCTCGGCTTCGAGCTGGCGGTCGTCCCGAAGGGATCGCGCGACGTCACCATCAAGGTGCCGCGGCTCGGCGGGCTGCGGGTGGTCGAGGTCGAGTCGCTGGCCGACGCCCTCGGGATGCTCGACCTGCGCCGAGGCAACTGATGGACGGCCCCTGGCTCCGGATCGGCGAGGTGGCCCGACGCACGGGGCTGACGCAGCGGACGCTGCGGCACTACGACCATCTCGGGCTGCTGGTCCCCGGCGGACGCAGCGACGGCGACTACCGGCTGTATTCGCGCGCCGACCTGGAGCGGCTGCTGGAGATCCAGCACCTCAAGTCGCTCGGGCTCTCGCTCGCCGAGGTGGCAGAGGCGCTGGACGATCCGGGGGCCGACGCGGCGACGATGCTGGCCAGGCACGTGGCCGAGGTCGAGCGGCGCATCGCGCAGGAGGAGGAGCTCCTGACGCGGCTGCGGCGGCTGCAGCAGGCGGCCGGGACCGGTTGGGAGGACGTGCTGGAGGTGATCCAGCTGACGGAGCGGTTGCGGCACCCCGATGCGCCCGTCCGGTTCGAGGCCACGCTGCGCGGCGCGACGGAGGCCCCCCTCGACGAGTTGATCGACCTGCTGCTGGATCCCGAACCCGGCGTGCGGGAGGGGGCGGCGTGGGCGCTCACCCAGCGCCCCGGAGCGCTGGGCCCGCTGCTGAGCCGGCTCCGGGGCGGCGACGAGCTCGCCAGGCATGCCCTGGCCCACATCCTGGGGAAGCTCCGTGACCCGGCGGGGGTGGCTGTGCTGGTCGACCTGGTGGGCGATCCTGTGGAGCGGGTGGCGGCGAAGGCCGCGTTCAGCCTCGGCCAGCTAGCCGACGACGCGGCCGTCGCGTCGCTGGTGGAGGCGCTGGGCGACCCGAGGAGCCTGGTGCGCGACGAGGCCACCCATGCCCTGGCGGCCCATGCCGGCGCCCGCGGCCCGCTGGAGAGGGTGCTCGCCGACTCGCCGTCCGACCTGCTGCGGGAACATGCTGCCGAGGCCCTCGGCGCCATCGGCGACGTGGCCTCGCTCGCACCGCTGAGCGCCGCCCTCGCCGACCGGGAACCGGCCGTGCAGGAGGCGGCGCTGCTGGCGATCGGGCTGCTGCCCGGCGACGCGGCGACAGGAACGATCCGCCGCGTCGCCGACACCGCGGACGGCCGGGTCCGGCTCATCGCCGCCCGGCTCGCCGCGGACCGTCAGGCGGAGGGGCGGTCCGCCAGGTAGGCCGTGGCCACCGCGGCGACCATGGGGTCAACGCCGGAGGCGAGCCTTCCGAGCGGCGCGTCGGCCGCGCCGTCGAGCTGCCCGAGCGCGGAGACGGCGGCCAGACGCACCTCGGCGTCCACGTCGGCGGCCGCGGCCTCCAGCGCGGTGGCCGCCTCGTCGGCGTCGGAGCCCAGGTGGCCGAGCGCGTCGGCGGCGTGCTCACGCACCTCGACCCGCTCCGCCGTCAGCGCCGCGACGAGCGCGGGCACCGCCGGGGTGCCGATGCGGACGAAGGCGCTGGTCAGCGCGTCCCGCTGCAGCTGCTCGCCGTCCCCGAGGCGGGACGCCAGTGCCGGGACGGCCGCAGGGCCACCCGTGTTCGCGGCGGCCCGGTAGCCCTTGATCGCCACATCCGCGTCGGCATCGGCCACAACCGCGACCACGGCCTCGAAGTGCCGCGGGTCGGCGACCTTGCTGATCACGTGGGCGGCCGTCTTCCTGTCGAACGCCGACTCGCTGCCGAGCATGTCGACCAGGTCGGTCTCGATCTCGTCCCTGTGCTGGACGAGCGCCCAGGTCAGGTCCTCCCGGACGCAGGACGAGGGCTCCTGGCGCAGCCGCGTCAGGAGGGCATCCGCGATCCCCGCTCCCTCGACCGCGCCGAGCTGCAGCGCGGCCTGCCGACGCTGGGTGCCGTCGTCGTGGTTCAGGGTGTCGATGAGGTTCTGGGTGCTGTTCATGTTCCTGACGCTAAACGTTGACGCGACGTCAGGGTCAAATCCGACCCTCCGCCCCACCGTCGCGGGTCCTAGACTGTGGTCGATCCGAGGAGGAGCCCTTGTCCAAGCTCAATGTGCGCCGCTACCTGAAGCTGATCGCCCCCGGAACGCCCCTGCGGGCCGGCATCGACCGGATCCTGCACGGTCGGACCGGCGCCCTGATCGTGCTGGGCGACGGTCCCTCGTGCGGCAGGTGTGCTCGGGCGGGTTCGACCTGAACGTCGAGTTCACGGAGCAGAAGCTGCGGGAGCTCGCGAAGCTGGACGGCGCCATCATCCTGTCGAAGGACCTCACCCGGATCGTGGCGGCGGGCGTGCACCTCGTTCCCGCGGGCGATCTGCCCACGGCGGAGACCGGCACCCGGCACCGCTCCGCCGACCGGACGGCGCAGGCCACCGGCGTCCCCGTCATCACCGTGTCCGCCTCGATGTCGACCATCTCGCTCTTCCTCGACGGCCGCCGTCATCTCGTCGAGACGGTTCCGCAGGTCATCAGCCGCGCCAACCAGACGCTGGCGACGCTGGCCCGCATCTCCCAGCGGCTCGGCGACCTGCTGGACCAGTTCGACATCCTCGAGATCGGCGAGCAGGTGACGCTGCGCGACCTCACGCATGTGGCGCACCGCCTCGAGCTCACCAGGCGGCTGTCGTCCGAGATGCAGTTCCACCTCGACCTGCTGGGCGTGGAGGGACGCCTGCTCGCCCTCCAGCACGCCGACCTCGGCCTGACGTTCGAGGGCCTGGGCGAGCTGCTGACCGCCGACTACGCGGGGCACGTGAGTTCCCGCGAGGCCTTCGACCTGACCACCCTGGGCAATTTCTCCCCCGAGGAACTGTTCAGTGGACAGCTCGTGGCCGAGCACCTCGGCTTCGGGCCCAACGCGAACCTCGAACAGCACCTCACCACCCGTGGCGTGCGGCTCCTCACGAACACGGGCCGCCTGCCGCGTCCGCTCGTCGCCAAGCTGGTGGACGGGTTCTCTCTGCAGGAGCTGTTCGGCGCCTCGGTGAGTCAGCTCATGGAACTGGAGGGGGTCGGCACGCGGCGCGCCAGGCAGATCCGAGACGCGCTCCTGCGGATTACCGACGGCGCGTAGACGCGGCTAGGGTTGGTTCCTGACACACAGGGGAGCGCCGTGGGGCGCTGAGAGTGCGGACCCTCCGCAGACCCTCCAACCTGATCCGGTTAGCACCGGCGTAGGGAGTGGGATCTCCTCGGCACGCGCCGAGCCTCCGAAAGGAGACCGAACATGAAGCGACTTCCGCTCGCGACGCTCGCCGTCGCCCTGCTGCTGAGCGCCTGCACCGGCGGCGCCCAGGACCCGGGCCCTCCGACCCCTCCGCGGCGGCCCCGTCCGCCTCGGCGTCGAAGGAACTCACCGTCGTGGTGCACGAGTCGTTCTCGCTGCCCGACGATCTCAAGGCCGCCTTCGAGGAGCAGACGGGCTACCGGGTCACGTACCTGACGCAGGACGCCTCGATCGCGCTGGTCAACCAGCTGGTTCTGACCAAGGACGCGCCGCTCGGCGACGCCGTCTACGGCATCGACAACACGTCGTCGGCCCGCGCCGTCGCCGAGGGGGTGCTCGCGGACTACCTGTCGCCCGCCCTGACGGATCCTGTGCCGGGTCTGGAGCCCCAGCCGGGCCTCACGCCGATCGACTTCGGCGACGTGTGCATCAACGCGGACGTCGCCTGGTTCGAGGAGAAGGGTCTCGCACTGCCCGTCACCCTCGACGACCTGGCCCGCCCCGAGTACAAGGACCTGCTGGTCGTCACCAGCCCCGCCTCGTCGTCGCCCGGCCTCGCGTTCCTCGCCGCGACGATCGGAGTGAAGGGAGAGGGCTGGGTCGACTACTGGAAGTCGCTGGAGGCCAACGGCCTGAAGGTGGCCTCTGGCTGGACCGAGGCGTACTACACCGACTTCTCGGGCGCCGACGGCAAGGGCCCCCGGCCGCTGGTGCTCAGCTACGCCAGCTCCCCCGCCTACACCGTGACCGACGGTGCCACGACGACCACCGCCCTGCCCGAGACGTGCTTCCGGCAGGTCGAATACGCTGGCGTGCTGGCCGGGGCCGAGAACGAGGCGGGCGCCCGGGCGTTCGTCGACTTCCTGGCGAGCCCCGAGGTGCAGGCAGCCATCCCGGGCGACATGTACATGTATCCGGCGCTGGCGACCGCCGAACTTCCCGAGGAGTGGGCGGCGTTCGCCCCTGTCCCCGCCGCCCCGATCGAGTTGTCCGCCGAGGAACTCGGAGCGAACCGCGACGCGTGGCTCCTGCAGTGGACCGACGAGATCGGCTGAGCCGCCTTGCCTGGCGGGCGTCGTGGGTGACCGCGGCGCTCGTCCCGGCGGCCTTCCTCACCGTCTTCTTCGCCTGGCCGGCGGCCGCGCTGATCCTGCGTGGCTTCTTCGACGGCGGCTCGTTCGATCCTGGCGCGCTCGGCCGGGTCTTCACCTCCACGCGCACTTGGCGGGCCATCGGGTTCACCCTGTGGTCGGCCACCGCGTCGACCGTCCTGTGCCTGGCGCTGGGGGTGCCCGGGGCCTGGCTCCTCTACCGCAGGCGCTTCAGGGGCGTCACCGCGCTGCGGACGGCCGTCACGATCCCGTTCGTCCTGCCGACCGTGGTCGTCGGCGTGGCGTTCGGGTCGCTGCTGCGCCCCGACGGCCTTCTCGGCGGGTTGGGCCTCGACGGCACCGCCGCCCCGATCATCGCCGCGCTGGTCTTCTTCAACTACTCGGTGGCGGTCCGCACCATCGGCACGCTGTGGGAGCGCCTGGACCCGCGGCTCGCGCAGGCGGCCGCCACGCTCGGCGCCTCGCAGCTGCGGGTGCTGTTCACCGTGACGCTGCCCGCGCTGGGCCCCGCCCTCGTTTCGGCCGCGTCGCTCGTGTTCCTGTTCAGCGCCTCCTCCTACGGGATCGTCATGGTGCTCGGACAGACGCGCTACGAGAGCATCGAGACCCAGATCTGGTTCCTGACCACGCAGCTGCTCGACCTGCGTGGTGCCGCAGCGTTGTCGATCACGCAGCTGATCATCGTCACGGCGGCGCTCTGGTCGTCGTCGCGGACGCAGGCCCGGTTGACGGCCGCGCTCCGGCTCCAGCCGGCGGGAAGCGGCTCGACGCCGCTCCGGCTCCCGCGCGACATCGTCGCGTTGGGCATCACGCTGGGCGTGGCGCTGCTCCTGATCGGCCTGCCGCTGGTGAACCTGGCGTGGAGGTCACTGCACCGTGGCGGCGGGCTGACGACGGCCAACTACGCCGACCTCGTCACCGGGTCGGTCGCTGGATCGACCCTGCCGGCCGCGTTGGCCACCTCGCTGGTCACTGCGCTCGCGGCCACGGCCATCGCCGTGCCGCTGGGCCTGATCGTCGCGCTGGTCGCGTCGCGCAGGCCCCGGGCCGCGGCCGGGAGGCGGGCGTTGTCGACGCTGGAGGCCCTGTTCCTGCTGCCGCTCGGCGTGTCCGCGGTCACCGTCGGGTTCGGGTACCTCATCACGCTCAACCGGCCGCCGCTGGACCTGCGCAGCTCCGTGGTGCTCATCCCCATCGCGCAGGCGGTGGTCGCGCTGCCGCTCGTCGTGCGCTCGCTCCTGCCCGTGCTGCGCGCCATCGACCCACGCCAGCTCGAGGCCGCCGCCACGCTCGGCTCCCCGCCGCTGGCGGTGCTGGCCCGGGTGGAGCTCCCCCACCTGTGGCGCGGGCTGGGCCTCGCCGTCGGCTTCGCGTTCGCCACGTCGCTGGGCGAGTTTGGGGCGACCTCGTTCCTGGCCCGGCCGGACAACCCCACGCTGCCGGTGCTGATCTTCCGCCTGTTCGGGCGCCCGGGAGCCGAGTCGTACGGCATGGCGCTGGCCGCCTCCGTGCTGTTGGCGGCCCTGGCAGGATTGACGATGGCCGCCGCCGAGCGGCTGCGACCCAAGGAGGTGGCCGCGTGGTAGCCGGTCTGCAGATCATCGACGCGACGATCCGGTACGGGGCGCTCACCGCCGTGGACTCGGTCAGCCTGGGGGTCTCCCCGGCGAGGTGGTCGCCCTGCTCGGCGCCTCCGGGTCGGGGAAGTCGACGCTGCTGCGCGCCGTCGCCGGACTGGAGCCCCTCGCGGGCGGCCGGCTCACGTGGGACGGCGTCCCCCTCGACGGCGTGCCGGTGCACAAGCGGAACTTCGGGCTGGTGTTCCAGGACGGCCAGCTCTTCCCCACCATGACCGTGGGCCGCAACATCGCCTACGGGCTCGGCCGCCTGCCCCGCACCGAGCAGCGGGCCCGCGTGGCCGAGCTGCTGAGGCTGGTGGGGCTCGAGGGATACGAGGACAGGCGCCCCACGGAACTCTCCGGCGGCCAGGCGCAGCGTGTCGCGCTGGCCCGCTCGCTGGCGCCGCGGCCCCGGATGATCCTGCTGGACGAGCCCCTGTCGGCGCTGGACTCCGGGCTGCGTCGCCGGCTCACCGAGGACCTCGCGCGCATCCTGCGGGAGACGGAGACCACTGCGATCTATGTGACCCACGACCACCAGGAGGCCTACACCGTCGCCGACCGGGTCGCCGTCCTGGATGAGGGAGAACTGCTGCAGGTGGCCGCCCCGGAGGACCTGCGCCACGCGCCTGCCTCCCGCCAGGTGGCCGCCTTCCTGGGCGCGCGCGCCTTCATCACCCAGGCCACCGCGGAGGAGCTCGGCTGGGCCGGCCGACTGGAGGTGGGTCAGGTCCTCGGGTCCTGCCCAGTTCGTTGGTCCTCGCCGCCGACGGCGCCGAGGTCGAGGTGCTCGACCAGGGCTACACGCCGGACGACGTCGAGGTGTGGGTCAGGCTGCCGGACGGCCAGCGGGCCGCGGTCAGCAGCCCTGACCGCGTCACGGCCCCCAGCGTCCGCGTCCGCCTGATCGGCGGGGCGCGGGTGCTGGCCTGACGGGCGTCAGGCGGCCTCGGGCTCCATCGCCGCGGCCGAGCCGTGGCGCACCGTTGCCTTGAGGCGCAGCGCCGCGATCAGCCCCACGGCGAGCACGGCAGCCGCGGCCCACACGGCCCAGGCGCTCGCGTGTGCCATGGAGTCCGGCGTCGCCTGCTGCAGGACGTGGGTGCCGAGCGCGACGGCCAGCACCGTCCCGCCCATGGCGGCACCGATCGCGGACCCCACCTGACGCACGGTCGACTGCACGGCCGAGCCCGCTCCCGACATCGCGACGGGCACGTCGCCCAGCACCAGGGACGTCACCTGGGCCGACGCGAGGCCCACGCCGACGCCGTAGACGAGCATCGTGGCGGCGACCCACCAGGAGCCGGCCTGCAGGCCGACCAGCACGCCCGTGGCAGCCACGCCGACTACCTCGAGCGCCAGCCCGAGGATCACGACGCGGGCGGCGCCGAGCGCCGCGGCGAGGTGCCGGCGGAGGCCCCTGCGACGAAGGCGCCGAGCGCCATGGTGACCAGCACGAGCCCGGCGCCGAGGGTGTCGAGACCGAGCGTGATCGTGAGGTAGAGCGGCAGCACGAAGATCAGGGCGAACTCGCCCACGGCGACGAGACCCGCCGTGACGTTGCCCCACGCGAAGCTCGGGATGCTGAACAGCGACGTGTCGAGGATCCCGACACCGCGCAGGCGACGCTCGTGCCACACGAACAAGGCGACAAACGCCGCACCGAGGACGAGGGCCACGGGCACCGGGGAGACCGGCGCGTCGAGGCCCCACGTGAAGCCCCCGACGACCAGTTCGTTCTCCGGGGTCCACCAGCCGAGGTTCGCGCCCTCGATGAGTCCGAACACCAGCGCGCCGAAGCCGACCGCAGCGAGGACGGGGCCGAGGACGTCGAACCCGAGGGCACGGTCGCCACGGGTGTCGTCGACGTAGATCAGGGTGAGCACGATGAGCACTGCGCCGATGGGCACGTTGACCCAGAAGATCCAGTTCCAGGTGGCGTACTTGGTCAGCAGCCCGCCGAGCAGCGGCCCGAGCGCCGCGGCGCCGGACATGACGGCCCCCCAGACGCCGAAGGCGACCGCGCGGTCCTTGCCGCGGAACGTGGCGTTCACCGTCGACAGCGTGGAGGGCAGGATGAGTGCTCCGCCGACGCCCTGGACGGCCCTCGCCGCGATGAGGGCCCCCGCTCCGCCGGACAGCGCGGCCAGCACGCTGCCGAGGGCGAAGAGGGCGATGCCTGCGATGAGCGTCGTGCGCCGCCCGTGCCGGTCGCCGAGGCGGCCCGCCGTCAGCAGCAACGCCGCGAACACGACCGAGTAGAGGCTGTTGACCCATTCGGCGTTGGTCAGCGACATGTCGAGGTCGCGGATGATCACCGGCAGCGAGACGCCGACGATGGTGCCGTCCAGCACGACGATGCCGAGCGAGACGGCGAGGATGCCGAGCGCCACCCAGCGGCGGCTGCCGGACAGCACGGTGGCGGGCTTCCCCGTCGCGACGGTGGGGGTATCAGGCATCCGCGTTCTTCTTGTCGAAGAACCCGATCCGGGTGCCGAGCATCAGGAGCAGGAGGACGAAGCCCGCGGTCACGCTCATGTGGCCGAGGCCCGACATGCCGGCGATCATCGGGGAGTCGGCGAAGGAGTTGCCGAGCACCTGGAGGCAGCCCTTGACGATCATCATGATGCCGGTCAGAAGGACGCCCACGTTGAAGGTGATGAGGAACGCGGTCCACCGCTTGCGCAGCCCGCTCAGCTCGAACTGCTTCTCCAGCAGGAGGAACAGGAGCCCGCAGATGGCGCCGAGCGTCAGCCAGTGGGTGTGGACCACGGCCAGCTGCGTGCCGCCCGGGTGGCCGTTGAACTTCGTGAACTCCCGGTAGAACAGGCCGCTGAGCAGGCCGAGCGCGGTGTACGCCGACGCGAGAAAGTACTGGGTCTTGAGTGCCTTGGCCATGACGATCCTAACTTTGGGGACACACTGTCTCTAACAATGCTAGGTTGGAGACACCCTGTCGTCAAACTCCATGGAAGAATGCCCACATGCCTCGAATCGCCGCCCCGACAGTCGCGGAGCACCGCGAGCAGGTGCGCTCTGCGCTGGTCGACGCCGCCGAGCGCATGCTGCGCGACGGGGAGAAGCTCACGGCGGGCGCCGTCAGCGCCGCCGCCGGCATAGCCCGCAACTCGATCTACCGGTACGTGGACAGCGTCGACGACCTCCACGGCATGGTCCTCCAGCGGTACCTGCCGGGGTGGGACCACGCCGTCACGACGGTGCTGCAGGACATCGACGACCCGCAGCGTCGGCTCGTCGAGTGGGTCCGGGTCAATCTCGAACAGGCCTCGGTCATGGGGCACGGCTGGCTCATGGAGATAGGCCGCTCCGGGGCAGGCACCTCCCCCGCGGCCGCCGCCGTCGCCGACCACGCGCACCGCATCCTGCGCGACTGGGTCGGTGACGCCTGGGCGGCGCTGGTCCCCGACGCCGAGGACGCCCGGCTGTACGCCTTCCTGACCCTGGGCCTGCTGCGGGCGGCCTTCGATCAGCTCGACTCGGGCGTCGACCTCGAGCGGGTCGTGTCGGCGGCGACGCTGGCCACCGACGCACTCGTCGCGTCCGCGGTCGCCGCGGCCGTCTGAGCCCTGGCGGCCCTGAGCGCCGCCCCGATCCGCTGCCCGACGGTGACGGCGCTGCCCACCGCGACGATGCCGAGCGCGACGACCAGGACGCCGTCCGGGGCCCCCACACCGACGGCGAAGGCGGCGGCCAGCGTCACCACGAGCCGATCGGTGCGCTCGAAGAGGCCGACGGACGCGTCCCAGCCCTCCGCCTCCGCCCGGGCCCGGGCGTAGGAGACGAGAAATCCGGTCACCAGCGCAGCCAGCGCGGTGGCGGCGACGGCGGGGCGCCCGGGGAAGGCCCACCACGCCAGCCCACAGAAGATGGCGGCGTCGGCGACGCGGTCGAGCGTGGAGTCGAGGAACGCGCCGAAGCGCGTCTCCCGCCCGGACAGCCTGGCCATGGTGCCGTCGAGGCCGTCGCCGAGCAGGGCGAGGAGGATGAGCGCCGAGCCGGACGCGAGCCGGCCGGCGGGCAGGAGCGTCAGCGCGAGGACGCAGACCAGCACCGTGCCGAGGACGGTGACGGCGCTGGGCGTCACGCCGAGCCGCGTCAGCAGCCGCGCCCCCGGCGTGAGCAGGCGGCCATAGAGGCTGCGGAGCCTGGAGAACATGGGGCCAACGGTAGCGACCCCGGCGACGCGTGAGGGGGCGGGCCGCAGCGGCCCGCCCCCTCAGGTGCGTCGGATCAGTCTGCCGTCACTCGGCGGCACCGCTGCCGGTCAGCAGGGACGCGTCGGCGGCCACCTCGGACCGGGCGACGCCCTGGAAGCTGAACGGGAGATCCGCCCCCTCCTCGGCGACGTCGACCAGGACGATCTGTCCGGCCGTGATCTCTCCGAACAGGATCTTCTCGGCGAGGATGTCCTCGATGTCGCGCTGGAGAGCACGCCGCAGCGGGCGGGCGCCGAGAACCGGATCGAAGCCGCGCTTGGCGATGAGGGTCTTGGCGGCAGGCGTGAGCTCGATGCCCATGTCCTTGTCGCGCAGACGGTCCTCGATCTGGGCCACCATCAGGTCGACGATCCGCTCGATGTCGGCCTGCGACAGCTGGTGGAACACGACGATCTCGTCGACGCGGTTCAGGAACTCGGGGCGGAAGTGCTGCTTCAGCTCGTCGGACACCTTGGCCTTCATCTTCTCGTAGCTCGACTCGGCATCGCCGGCCTTCGAGAAGCCCAGGTTCACGGACTTCGAAATGTCCCGCGTACCGAGGTTCGTGGTCATCACGATCACGGTGTTCTTGAAGTCCACGACGCGGCCCTGGGCGTCGGTCAGTCGACCCTCGTCCAGGATCTGCAGCAGCGAGTTGAAGATATCCGGGTGCGCCTTCTCGATCTCGTCGAAGAGCACGACGGAGAACGGCTTGCGGCGGACCTTCTCGGTCAGCTGGCCACCCTCTTCGTAGCCGACGTAGCCGGGAGGCGAGCCGAACATCCGGGAGGCGGTGTGCTTCTCGGAATACTCGCTCATGTCGAGGGTGATCAGGGCGTTCTCGTCGCCGAACAGGAACTCGGTAAGCGCCTTCGTCAGCTCCGTCTTACCGACGCCGGAGGGCCGGCGAAGATGAACGAGCCGCTGGGTCGCTTCGGATCCTTGAGACCTGCCCTGGTGCGGCGGATCGAACGCGACAGCGCCTTGACGGCGTCGTCCTGTCCGATGTACCGCTTGCCCAGCTCCTGTTCCATGCGGAGCAGCCGCTGCGACTCCTCCTCCGTGAGCTTGAACACCGGGATGCCCGTCGAGCCGGAGAGCACGACGGCGATCTCCTCCTCGCCGACGACAGCGGGAATGTCGGAGTCGCCCTGCTTCCAGGCCTCCTCCCGCTCGGCCCGCTGGGCGCGGAGCTTCTGCTCCTCGTCACGCAGCCGGGCGGCCCGCTCGAAGTCCTGCGCGTCGATGGCGGAGTCCTTCTCCACCTTGTTCGCCGCCAGGGCTTCGTCGAACTCCCGCAGGTCCGGCGGCGCCGTCATCCGCTGGATGCGGAGACGGGCTCCGGCCTCGTCGATCAGGTCGATGGCCTTGTCGGGCAGGAACCGGTCCTGGATGTAGCGGTCGGCCATCGTGGCGGCGGCGACGAGCGCCTCGTCGGTGATGGTGATGCGGTGGTGCGCCTCGTACCGGTCACGCAGGCCCTTGAGAATGTCGACGGTCAGGGCGACCGTCGGCTCCGCGACCTGGATCGGCTGGAAGCGCCGCTCGAGCGCGGCGTCCTTCTCGATGTGCTTGCGGTACTCGTCGAGCGTGGTGGCGCCGATGGTCTGCAGTTCGCCACGGGCCAGCATCGGCTTGAGGATGCTGGCGGCGTCGATCGCGCCCTCGGCGGCACCCGCACCCACCAGGGTGTGGATCTCGTCGATGAAGAGCATGATGTCGCCGCGGGTCTTGATCTCCTTGAGCACCTTCTTGAGGCGCTCCTCGAAGTCACCGCGGTAGCGGGAACCCGCGACCAGCGCGCCGAGATCCAGCGTGTAGATCTGCTTGTCGCGCAGCGTCTCGGGGACGTCGCCGCGCACGATGGCCTGCGCAAGGCCCTCGACGACGGCGGTCTTGCCGACTCCGGGCTCGCCGATCAGCACCGGGTTGTTCTTGGTGCGACGGCTCAGCACCGTCATCACGCGCTCGATCTCCTGCGTGCGGCCGATGACCGGGTCGAGCTGGTTCTCGCGGGCGGCCTGCGTCAGGTTGCGACCGAACTGGTCGAGGACCTGCGAGTTGCCCTTCTCGGGACCCTGGTCGGGGGCGCCGGACATGGAGGCCTCGCGGCCCTGGTAGCCGTTGATCAGCTGCAGCACGGTGCTGCGAACACGGCTCAGGTCGGCGCCGAGCTTGATCAGCACCTGGGCCGCGACACCCTCACCCTCGCGGATGAGGCCGAGCAGGATGTGCTCGGTGCCGATGTAGCTGTGGTTCATCTGCAGCGCCTCGCGGAGCGAGAGCTCGAGGACCTTCTTCGCCCGCGGCGTGAAGGGGATGTGACCGGTGGGGACCTGCTGGCCCTGGCCGATGATCTCCTCGACCTGCTCCCGGACCGCTTCGAGCGCGATGCCGAGCGACTCGAGCGCCTTCGCTGCGACGCCCTCACCCTCGTGGATGAGACCCAGCAGGATGTGCTCGGTGCCGATGAAGTTGTGGTTGAGCAGCTTCGCCTCGTCCTGCGCGAGGACGATGACGCGCCGTGCGCGGTCCGTGAACCGTTCGAACATGAAACTTCCCTCCTACCGCCCGGGAGACCGGACGGGACGTTACAAGCTTACTAACGGCCCAAGGGAATAGTTTGATCCGTCGGTTCACCTACCGCGAACGGCGCGCTGCGCGGCGGTGCCTCAGTGGGCGGCGTTGTATGCCTCGAGCACGTTGGCCGGGACGCGACCGCGGTCGGAGACCTCGAAGCCGTTCTCCCTGGCCCAGACGCGGACGGCGGCCGTGTTGGCGCCGCGGCCGGGGGCTGCGGCCTTCCTCGTGCGACCGACGCGCTGCGCCTTGGCGATGAACGGGGCGAGCGCCTCCTCGAGCTTGGCGGCATTCGCGTCGCTCAGATCGATCGAGTAGGAAGCAGAGCCGAGCGAGAATTCGACAGTGCGGTCGGCGTCTGAGCCGTCAATGTCGTCGGTGAGAAAGACGCGGATCTGGCGTGCCATGGTGTTCTCCTGATGGTAACTGGGTGGTGACTACGATAGGGAACACTACAACCACGACCGGTTCATTCCAAGGGAGCCTAAGACTTGAGCGTCAACCTGAGCATCGGCGGCTTATCCCTCCCCGGATATCGACAGATATCGCTCGGCGAACGACATCCCACCAGCGTCGGAATGATCACGGTCGAGGCCACGCGGGAAAGCGGATTCCTCACGGAGGCCGACGTCAGAGGCGGTTTCGGCCACCGGGCTGCCGAGAAATTGTTCGAGGTGCGCGACTACCGCGCCATGATCATGCTCGCAGATCGCCACGATTGGCTCGCCGCATTCAGCGGCGAACTCTGCCTCACTTTGACCGTCGAGAATGCCATGAAGTTGCGCGCCCCTGAGCGGGCCTCTACGCTGCGCACCCTTCTGGCGGAACTCGCGCGCGTCCACAGCCATCTGTCCTTCCTGTCCTATCTGCTCGAAGGCGGGGCCGAAGCGAGGTTATGGGGCGTGGTCGACGCGCTCCGCACGCACCTTCTCGGCTGGGCGGGCAACCGGATCCATCCCATGCTCGGCCGCGTCGGGGGCTCGCCTCCGACGTTCCCGACGGATGGCTGGACGCTCTGGATCCGATCCTGGACGACGTCGCCCGGCTCGCCGCCGAGCTGTCGGTGACGCTGGAGGCCGGGGACCGCTTCCGCGGCCTGGCCGTCCTTGACCGCGACGCCTGCCTGGGCTTCGGCCTGTCCGGCCCCGTGGCGCGCGCGGCCGGCCTGGACCTGGACCGGCGGGCCCTCGGCTACTGCGACTACCCACGACTCTTCCGCCCGGTGCAGCCCCGCACCGCAGGCGACGCGCATGCCCGCTTCCAGGTGCTGATCGACGAGCTCGGCTGCAGCGTCGACATGATCCGGGCCGCCGCATCGCTGGCTGAGGCCCAGCCGGGAGAGGTCTCCACCCGGCTGTCCCGCAGGCTCAAGGTCCCGGAAGGTGAGCACCGGACCGAGATCGAGGCCCCCTGGGGCATCGCCGGCTGCCTCATGGTGTCCCGGGGCGGGCAGACCCCGTGGCGGGTCGCGCTGCGCACGCCATCGTCGTCGAACCTGTCGGCGCTGGGCACCGCGCTGCTGGGGGCCCGGGAGGACCAGGTCGCCGACGTCGTCGCGAGCCTCGGCTACACGGTCGGCGACGCGGACAAGTAGCCTCCCGCAACGCAGAGGGGCCCGAGGTCGTCGACCTCGGGCCCCTCGCACGCTCCCAGGGGAGCACGACTCTCAGGCGTGACGGCGCAGCTCCGGGATGCCGTCCAGGTTCAGCTTGGCGAGATCGATCATCGTCGGGTGCTCGTCCTCGCCCCAGATGTCCTCGACGCTCGGGACCATGGCGTTACGGGGAAGGGCGACCACGTTGCCCGTCGCCTCCTCGGCCTCGAGCTCGACGATGCGCGCCTCGAGCGCCTCGATCCTGGCCTGACGCTCAGCCACCTCCGCGCGGAGCCAGACGGCGTTGCCGCGCATGCTGCTCAGCTCGGCGCGGGCGGAACCCACCTGCGAGCGCAGCTTGGCGATGACCGCCTGCAGGTTCTCGGCGCGCGCGTTGAAGCGGCCGATCATCGCGACGGACTCCTCGTGGTGCCGCACGGCCTGCTGGGCCCGCAGCGCCATCTCGTGGCGCATCTCCAGCGCGTGCTGGTCACGCTCCTGACGCAGCTCTCGCCAGGCGAGCGCCACGGCCGCGAAGGCCATGGCGACGGCGACGAGGACGCCCGCGCGGACGAACCACACGTTGCCGAGCAGGGACGCCACGGCAGCGATCGACCCCACCACGAGGATCGTGAGCGCGATGGTGCGCTCCGTTGACTTCTGTGCAGCACGTCTACCAGCCATGGCGCACAGTTTAGGTCCATGTCAACCGCTACTTCGGGCGGCGGGTCGGCGTGTCGCGCGTTAGTTCGCCCCGTCAGGCCGGGGAGGCCGAGCCTCCCTGCTCATGGTCGTCGTCGCCGTCGTCCACGACGCAGGCCCTCTCCAGCAGTGTGCCGGCGCCTGCGAGCAGCAGCGCGGCCACGATGGTGGCGGCCCCGTTGACGACGCGCTGGGCGGGCAGCGGCGCCGCGATGAGCTGCGCGTAGCGGATGACGTAGATCACGTAGGCGCCGGCGAACACGGCCCCGGTCATCACCATGGTCTTGCCGAGGACGAGGGCCGTGACCGACTCCTGCGAGGGGACGGTGTGTTCCTTGAGCCGTCTACGCAGCACCCGGCTGTAGACGGCGACGGCGACGGCCAGCAGCGCCAGCAGAGCGGCCACCGTCCAGGGAACGACCGGCGGGAACGACCCGACGGCCTCGAAGGCCATGATCACGAGCCCGCTGATCACAGCGCCGCTGATGACCGAGATGGCTGCCTGTCGGCCGGTGGTCAGCCCGAGGGTCGGGCGGTCGCTCAAAACCCTACGTTCGCGTTGATGACGACGTCGTCGCGGCGGCTCACCACCGTGGTGTCGATCTCGTCGAGCAGTTCCGCGATGGGACCGTGGCCGGCGAGTTCGCCGTTCGGGTCGACGTCGTGCCACGGGACGAGCACGAACGCCCGCTCGTGCGCCCGCGGGTGGGGAAGCTCGATGTCGTCCTCGGAGACCCGCTTGCCCACCATGATCACGTCGATGTCGAGGGTCCGCGGACCGTGGGGGACCTCGCGGGTGCGGCCGAAGTTCGCCTCGATCGCGAGCGCCCTGTCCAGGATGGTGAGGGGCTCCAGCGTCGACTCGGCGACGACGACGAGGTTCAGGAAGTCGGGCTGCTCGATGTCGCTGATGGGCGTCGTCTGATAGACGGGCGAGACCTCCACCAGAATCAGGTCGGGGTGTCGGCCAGGTAGTCGACCGCCTCCTGGAGGATCGTGGCCGAGTCGCCGAGGTTCGAGCCGAGCGAGAACACGACCTTCGAGATGGGGCGCAGGTTCCCGAGGGTATCGACGTCGATCTCAAAGGGTCCGTTAGACATGTCTACTCCTACTGATGGTGACGGAAACGTCCTGGAACGCCTGGGTGAGGGGCGCGTGCGGCTTGTGCACGGTGACCGTGACGCGCTCAACTCTGCCATGGCGGAGGCAACGCTCGGCAATCTCCCCGGCAACGGTCTCGATGAGATTGCGCGGTTCACCGCAGATCACGGCCTCCACCTCATCCGCGATGGTGGCGTAGCTCACGGTGTCGTCCAGGTCGTCGGAAGAGGTCTCCAGCGGCAGTTCGAGCTCCACGTCGACGACGAACGCCTGGCCCTCCCTGCGCTCGTGCTCGAAGACGCCGTGGTAACCGGTCGCGGTGAGTCCGGTCAGTGTGATGCGGTCGATGGGTCGCTCCCTCCGGGATAGGCCGAGACTAGCGCACCCCACCGGCACGCTCCCCCGGTGGGGGCGGGAGCGGCGCGAGGGGCCGTTCGTCGTGGAGCCGCCCTGCGACGGCGAGTGCATCGGCCTGGCCGACGATGTCGTGCGTGCGCACGGCCCAGGCCCCGTGCTGCGCGGCCCAGAATGTGACGGCGGCTGTGGCGGCGTCCCTGTCACGCGGCGCCCGGGCGCCGAGCAGGCCTCCGAGGAAGGCCTTGCGGGAGGCCCCGACGAGCAGCCGATGCCCCAGGCCGGTGAAGGTGTCGAGGTTCCGCAGCAGGGCCCAGTTGTGGTCCCACGTCTTCGCGAAGCCGAGGCCGGGGTCGAGGATGATCCGATCGGCCCGGATGCCGGCCGCCAGCGCAGCGTCCCGCCGCGCGAGCAGTTCGTCGCGGACGTCCGCCACCACGTCGCCGTAGTGTGCGGCGTCGCTCATCGTGGCCGAGTGGGCGCGCCAGTGCATGATGACGAAGTCGGCCTCCGCCTCGGCGACCACGCCCACCATGTCGGGGTCGGCGAGTCCTCCGGAGACGTCGTTGACGATGCGGGCTCCCGCTGCGACGGCCCGTCGCGCCACCTCGGCACGCATGGTGTCGACGGAGACCGTGCCACCGGCGGCCGCGATGGCGGCGATGACCGGGACGACACGGGCCGCCTCCTCGTCGGCGGCCACCCGCTCCGCGCCGGGCCGGGTGCTCTCGCCCCCCACGTCGACGATGGCCGCCCCGTCGGCGAGCATCCGCAGGGCGTGCGCGACGGCCACGTCGTGGCGGAGGAAGTCGCCGCCGTCGGAGAAGGAGTCGGGGGTGACGTTCAGGATCCCCATGATGAGGGTCACCGGGTCACCTGCCGAGGATGAGGCTCATCGCTTCCGCGCGGGTGGCGGGATCCCGCAACTGGCCGCGCACCGCGGACGTCACGGTGCGGCTGCCGGGCTTGCGCACGCCACGCATCGTCATGCAGGTGTGCTCGGCCTCGATCACGACGATCACGCCGCGCGCGTGCAGGTGCTTCACGAGGGCCTCTGCGATCTGCGTGGTCAGCCGCTCCTGGACCTGGAGCCGACGCCCGTACATCTCCACGAGGCGGGCGAGCTTGGACAGCCCGGTGACGCGCCCGTCCTCGGACGGGATGTAGCCGATGTGGGCGACACCGGTGAAGGGGAGCAGGTGGTGCTCGCACATGCTGACGAGTCGGATGTCCTTCACGAGGACCAACTCGTCGTGCTCAATGTCGAAGGTCGTGCCGAGGATCTCCTCGATGTCCTGGTCGTAGCCGCCGATCAGTTCCTCCCAGGCGCGGGCCACCCGCTCCGGGGTCTCGTCGAGGCCGTCGCGGTCCGGGTCCTCACCGATGGCGGCAAGGAGCTCACGGACCGCTGCCGCGGCGCGCGGCCTGTCGACGGCCATCACAGACCGCTCTGGTAGGTCGGGGGTGCCCACTGGCCCGGCTCGGATGCCTCCTGCTGCGGCTCGGCGAAGCCGGGGCCGGCGCTGGGCGGGAGCTGCGGGGCCCCGTCCTCGGCGGGGAGGCTGGGCGACGTGGGCACATCGACGGGAGGAAGCTCGGACGGGATCCGGTCGTCGGATCCGGTCCAGGCCGGACGCTTGTCGCGGCGGCGCAGCGGCTTGAACACCTCGGCGACCTCCTGCTTGTTCAGCGTCTCCCTCTCGAACAGCTCGCGCACCAGGGCGTCGAGCACGTCGCGGTTCTCCTCGAGGACGTCGAAGGCCTCCTGGTGGGCGGTGTGGATGAGGTTGGCCACCTCCGCGTCGACGATCGACGCCATGTTCTCGGAGAACTCGGTCGACGAGTCCGTTCCGCGCATGCCCATGAACGGCTCGGAGTCGCCGCCCCCGAGCTTGACCGAGCCCACCTTCTCGCTCATGCCGTACTGCATGACCATGGCGCGGGCCACCTTGGTGGCCTTCTCGATGTCGTTGGCGGCGCCGGTGGTCGGGTCGTGGAACACGAGTTCCTCCGCGGCCCGCCCGCCCATCATGTAGGCGAGCTGGTCGAGGAGTTCGCCGCGGGTCTGCGAGTACTTGTCGGTGTCCGGCATCACCATCGTGTAGCCGAGGGCCCGCCCGCGGGGCAGGATCGTCACCTTCTGCACCGGGTCGTTGCCCGGCATGGCCGCCGCGACGAGGGCGTGGCCACCCTCGTGGTACGCCGTGATGAGCCGCTCCCGGTCGTTCATGAGGCGGGTGCGTTTCTGCGGGCCGGCGATGACACGGTCGATGGCCTCGTCCAGCTGCGGCTGGCGGATCATCTCCATGTTCATGCGGGCCGCCAGCAGCGCGGCCTCGTTGAGGACGTTGGCCAGGTCCGCTCCGGAGAAGCCGGGGGTGCGGCGCGCGATCGACACGAGGTCGACGTCGCTGGCGAGCGGCTTGCCCTTCGCGTGGACCCGGAGGATGTGGGCACGGCCCTCCGCGTCGGGCGCCTCGACGCCGATCTGCCGGTCGAAGCGGCCGGGGCGCAGGAGCGCCGGGTCAAGGACGTCGGGCCGGTTCGTGGCGGCGATCAGGATGACGCCGCCGCGAACGTCGAAGCCGTCCATCTCCACCAGGAGCTGGTTGAGGGTCTGTTCGCGCTCGTCGTGGCCGCCGCCCATGCCTGCGCCACGGTGCCGTCCGACGGCGTCGATCTCGTCGATGAAGATGATCGCCGGGGCGTTCTCCTTGGCCTGCGTGAACAGGTCACGGACGCGGGAGGCGCCGACGCCGACGAACATCTCGACGAAGTCGGAGCCGGAGATGGAGAAGAAGGGGACGCCGGCCTCGCCGGCGACGGCGCGCGCCAGCAGCGTCTTGCCAGTTCCGGGCGGGCCGTAGAGCAGGACGCCCTTGGGGATCTTGGCGCCGAGCTTCTGGAACTTGGAGGGCTCCGCGAGGAACTCCTTGATCTCCTCGAGCTCCTCGACGGCCTCGTCCGCGCCGGCGACGTCGGAGAACGTCGTCTTCGGCGTGTCCTTGGAGACGAGCTTGGCGCGCGACTTGCCGAACGACAGCGGCGACCCGCTCCCGCCGCTCGACATGGAACGCATGATCCAGAAGAACAGGAAGATGATCAGCAGGAACGGGACACCCGTGTACAGCAGGGTCTGCCAGAACCCCGGCGTGGGGTTGCGACCCGACCAGTTCTCCAGCGTCTTGTCGGCCTTCTTCGCCTCGAGCAACGGGACGATGTCGTCGACCTGGTTGCCGACCCAGGCGGACTGGGTCTTTTCGTTGTCCGCCGTCGTCACCTGGATCGCCTGTTCGCCGTCGACGAGGACGACTTCCTTCAGCTTGGTGTCGGACTGCAGCAGCGCCAACGTCTCAGAGGTTGGCACGGTCTTGAAGCCGGCCATGGAGGAGAACACCTGCATGCCCAGCGCGAGGAAGAGCACGGTGATCAGGATCCAGGCCAACGGGCTCTTGAGGAACTTCTGCAAGTCAGTCCGATCTGCGTCGTGTCGCCGAGGGTTCAGCGCACCGAAAGATTACCAGCGGGAGCAACCGGGGCAGGCGGTCTCGCGCGCCGTGATGCGCGGCCGGGGCCGGAGAGCCCGGGGAAAACACGGGAGGGGGCGACGTGTGTCGCCCCCTCCCGTCCCTGTGCGGTCAGCGACGCGCTGTGTGCCGTCGGCCATGGGCCACGGCGGCGGCACCGATCAGCAGCAGGGGAATCAGCGCCGGAAGTTCCCCCGAATCGGCGCCGGTGGAGGGGAGGCCGGGCCGCGGGGGCTCAACGGCGTCGAACGTGTTGGTGACGACGACATCGCTCACCGTGCCGTCGCCGACGACGACGGATGGCCTGTCGAACGCGGCACCCTGCCAGTTCCCGCCGGGCACCGCTGGGGGCGTGAGCTCGGTGAACGTGACGACCGCACCGAAGGGAAGCGGACCGCTGGTGACAGCCTCCCGTCCGCCTTGACGACGAGCTGACCGCCTCCACCGGCGAAGCCCACGCCCGCCGGGTACGTGTAGGTGACGGTGAACCCGGTGTCAGCGGGGACGAGCGGGGCGCCGGACCCGGCGACGGCCTTCGTGAGCGCGATGACGCCGGTCCGCAGCGTGCCCGTGTTGGTGACGGTGACGGACGTGACCTTCCCGCCGGACAGGTCGAACGCGGACGCGGACCACACCCGGGGACCAGGCGATGTGTCCCGGTCCGGTGGGGGTGTCCTCCGCGACGACCACGGTCGAGCCGCGCACGAACTCGGGGCTACGCCAGGTGTCTCCCCCCGCGACGCTCCACTCCCCCTTCACGACCTCACCGGTCGGCGTGGTGACGGTGTAGGTACCGGTGAACAGCTGATCCGCCGGCAGGCCCTGGACATCTCCCTCGACCTGTTTGGTGATCGCGAAACCCCCACGTCGGTCCCGATGCCGGAACCGCCGCCACCCGCATAACGGACGACGCCTTCGGTTTCTCCGTCCTTCACATTCTCGACCATGAACTCGGCCCGATTGTTGTAGAACTCGACACCGCTGACATTGAGCATTCTGGTCTTGTAGACGACCTGGTAGTAGTAGCCCTTCTTGGCCGTGAAGGTGACGCTGCCATCCGCACCGACGGTGTAATCGGTGGCCCGTTGCCAGTTGATCGGCGATTACGGCCCCACCTCATTGGTCTCCTGGAGCCGCGGGGTGTTCTCCTGTGGCTTGCGCCGCTATATGGCGGGGTTCTGTCGGAGCTCAGTGGCGGCCTCCAAGCACGCGGGCAAGAGGGCGCTGCGAGTGAGGCTCACGTTCCGCAAGCCGATCGCCAGCGGCGCCAAGTCGTTCACCGCGCTGGCGGTCATGCGGCTGGTCGAGGACGGCGTGCTGCGGCTGGACGATCCGGTGCGCCGGTTCCTCGGCGACGACCTGCCGCTCATCGACGACGCCGTCACCGTCGAGCACCTGCTCACGCACACCTCCGGGATCGGGGACTACCTCGACGAGGAGGCGGACTGGGACGTCGACAACTACGTGCTGCCGGTGCCCGTGCATCTCCTCGGCGAGACCGAGGCGTTCGTGCCGGTGCTCGACGGGTCCCCGCAGGCGTTCGCGCCCGGGGGGCGCTTCGCCTACTGCAACGGCGGCTACGTGGTGCTGGCGCTGGTGGCCGAGCGCGCCTCTGGGCGGGGCTATCACGCGCTGGTGGAGCAGGAGGTGTGCGCGCGGGCCGGCCTGGAGGCGACCGGGTTCCCGCGCTCGGACGACCTGCCCGCCGACGTCGCCCTGGGGTACCTGGACGCCGAGGGCAACCGGAGCAACGTGCTGCACCTGCCGGTGCGCGGCAGCGGCGACGGCGGCATCTGCACGAGCGCGGGCGACCTGCACCGGTTTTGGCGGGCGTTCCTCGGCGGGCGGATCGTGTCGCCCGAGACGGTCGCGGAGATGATCCGGCCGCGGCACGACGTGCCCGCCGAGGGCATGCGCTACGGCATGGGCTTCTGGCTGCACGGCACCGGCAGCGCGCTGGTGATGGAGGGCTACGACCCGGGCGTCTCGTTCCGTTCGACCCACGACCCGGCGACGGCGACGACGGTCAGCGTGCTGGGCAACAGCTCGGAGGGCGCGTGGCCCGTGATCGGCTACCTCGCCGAGGCGTTCCCGTCCCCGCCGACGGCGTAGGCGCCGCTTCGGGCGGCGGGGCACCTTCGCGCTACGGTTGTCCGTGGCCCCCTCCAGGGCCGTCCCGCCCTCGTAGCTCAATGGATAGAGCAACGGCCTTCTAATCCGTAGGTTGCAGGTTCGAGTCCTGCCGGGGGCGCTCGAATCCGGCCACAAGGGCGCCGGTCACCGGCGTGGCGCACGGCGGGTCGCGGCGTGGCGACCGGCGTGGCGCGACAGATGCGGCCGGATCCTGATGTCCGGTCAGTTCTGCACGGCCGCGAAGACCAGGCAGGCGAGGACCAGGAAGACGCTCACGGCCAGGGCGATCCGGCTGAGGTACTTATGTCGCACGAGTCCTCCTCAGACCCAGTCGAAGCGTTCCGTGTGGACGCGGTCGGCCGGCACGCCCAGCCCGACGAGGGCCTCCTCGACCGCCTCGAGCATCGGTACCGGGCCGCAGGCGAAGTACTGGAAGCGGCGGAACCCGGCGGGCAGGTGCCGGGCGATGATCTCCGCGTCCAGGTAGCCGGTCTCCCCCTCCCACCCCGGCGGAGGATCCTCCAGCACGTACACGACGTGGAGGTCGAGGCGCTCACGCAGCGTCTCGATCCGCTCGCGCAGGATGATGCTGTCCTGGTCGCGGCTGCCGACGAACAGCACCACCGGCCGCGCGTCGCCGCGGTCGGCGAGGGTCTCGACCATGCTCAGCGCCGGGGCGATCCCCACGCCGCCGGCGACCAGCCCGTAGCCGGCGCCCTCGTACTGGTCGATGCTGAACACGCCGTGCGGCCCGTCGAGGTGGACGACCGTGCCCGGGCGCGCGTCGGCCACGCTCGCGGTGAAGTCCCCCACGGCCTTGATCGCCATCGAGACCTCCCCGGTTTGTTCGGCGCTGGAGCTGAAGGAGAAGGGGTGGGAGGTGATGAGGAAGGGTGAGCGCCCGAGGGAGATCCAGGCGAACTGTCCCGGCGCGAACCGCATCCCGTCGTGGCCCTGGGGCCGGAACGTGATCGACGTCGTGCGGTCGCGCTCGGCCACCACCTCGTGGACCACCCACGGACGGCGCCGCAGCCGCAGCGGCCTGACCACGCGCACCCACACCAGCACCCAGACGAAGGCCGCCGTCATCACCACCCACAGGGCGCGCTTCCACGCCGTGTCGACGTAGTGGTCGACGAGCAGCACGTGCCCGACGGCGCCCACCACCGCGACGACGGCGAGTACCGAGTGCAGCACCTGCCACACCTCGTAGGACAGGCGCAGCCGGCGCCGCCACAGCGACGTCACCATGAGCAGGAGCAGCGCGCCCACCGCCACCCCGCCGACGACGACGAGGGCGGGGGTGTCGCTGGGGGTGAAGGGGTTGGCTTGGCTCCAGTCGGCCGACAGCGCGACGTGGACGAGGACGAAGACGAGTCCGGTTGTGCCGATGTAGCGGTGGAAGTCGATGACCGCGTCGGTGCCGAAGGGCTCGGCGATCGTGCGGACCCGGGCGACGAGCGCGAACTCGATGCCCATGAGCGCGAGCCCGACGAACCCCAGGGCGACGGAGAAGTCGGTCCAGAAACCCTGCCCCGGCTGACTGGCGCCCACCACTGCGAAGACGAGCGGCGCCACGCAAACCCCGACGAAGATCGCGATCCAGGCCATCCCTCGTACGACGCTCGTCATCGTGCCCCCTTCGGCAAGCTCGCGTCCGGTCAGTACCGATCGTAGGGGCCGGTGGGCAGCGGTCGCAAGTGCTCGACGACACTCATGTGGAGTCCCCGCGAACGTAGGGGCCGTACCTCACGTATTTTCCCCCGGGAACGTGTGGCTGGCCACGATGGGGTGTGGAGGTTGAGGAGCAGCTGTCGATGGCAGCCAGGTTTGAGGTCACGAAGAAGTACGCGGCTGCGTATGCGGCGGCACCGAAGAAGGGCAAGTCACAGATCCTGGACCAGGTGGTCGAGGTCACGGGCTGGAACCGGGACCATGCCCGCCAACAGTTGGTGGCCCGCCTCCGGCAGCCTCCCGGCCGGGCCAGCGCGACGGTCGCGGTGATCGATCGCCGCCGCACCAAGCCACGGAAGTACTCCTACGATGCGCTGATCGTGTTGCAGAGAGTATGGGCGGCCTCGGGCGGCAGCTGCGGGCAGTACCTCGCCCCGGCCATGACCGACTGGCTCGACGCCCTCGAAACCGAAGGCGCTCTGATCCAGGGAGAAGACCGCTACAGCGCTGCAGTACGGGCCGAGTTGGAACAGATGTCAGCAGCCACGATCGACCGATACCTGGCCCCCGCCAGAGCCAAAGACCCGCTCCGCGGCAAGACCACCACCCGACCGGGCACGATGCTGCGCAACTCGATCAGTATCCGCAAAGCCGGCGATGAGGTCGAAGCCGAACCCGGGTTCTTCGAGGTCGACACCGTCGCCCACTGCGGCCCCACCCTGAAGGGCGAGTTCGCCCGCACCGTGAACTTCACCGACATCCACACCGGCTGGGTGTTCACCCGCGCGATCCGCAACAACGCCGCGGTCCATGTCCTGGCCGCGTTCGACACGTTCATCGAGCACGTTCCGTTCGCCGTGACCGGCATCGACTGCGACAACGGGTCAGAATTCATCAACCACGACCTCGTCGGCTGGGCCGGCCAGCGAGACGTGTTCTTCACCCGGTCACGGCCCTACAAGAAGAACGATCAGGCCACCATCGAGTCGAAGAACAACCACCTCGTACGCCGCTACGGCTTCTACCACCGCTACGACACCAAGCTACTAGAGCTGGAGCTCCTCAACCAGCTCTGGACACTGGTCTGTGACCGGTTGAACTTCTTCACCCCTACCAAGAAACCCATCGGCTGGTCCACCGACACCGTCGGCCGCCGCAAACGGCTCTACGACAAGCCCAGCTCCCCCTACCAGCGACTCCTCGCCGCCGGCGTCCTCAACCCCACCCAAGCAGGCCGAACTCGCCGCCCGAAAAGCCAACCTCCGACCAGCCGACATGGCCCACCGCATCAACCTCATCCAACAAGAACTCACACGCCTCGCAGCCGGGAAGACCCGCCGCCTCCAAGACCAGATCAGCTGGAAAGCACCCGACCCCGCAGGCCTCAAAACCCGAGCCGCCTAGCCCCCAGCTTCCCGGGGAAAAATATCTGAGGTAAGGCCCCCACCTACGCGGGGACTTGACAGTGAGGTACCACGGTGCTGGATCGGGGGCATTCGCGACCTCGTCGCCGGCCCCGCCGCTGCGCGGTGCTGCTCGTAGACTGAGCCGCCACGCGGGGAGGGTGGCCGATTCACCCCCGACGGCTGAGGGACACACTGGCCGTGCTGCTCGATCTCTGAAGCCGCCCTATCTCAGTGGTGCGCGTGCGCCGGCGCCTCTGCGACCTCTCGTTCCAGCCGCTGGCCCCGCACGGGCCGGGCCCCGCGCGCCGCGCGCACGCTGGCCTCCGGGCCGAGGTCCAGCCGCCGCAGCAGCTGGGCGTTCGTCGCGACGACGACGGTGGACAGCGACATGAGCAGCGCTCCCACGGCCATCGGCATGACGAAGCCGACCGGGGCGAGCACGCCGGCAGCCAGGGGCACCGCGGCGAGGTTGTAGCCGCCCGCCCACCACAGGTTCTGCGTCATCTTGCGGTAGGACGCCCGGGAGAGCTGGATGACCGAGAGCACCGAGCGCGGGTCGTCCGAGGCCAGCACGACGCCGGCCGAGGCGATCGCCACGTCGGTGCCGGCACCGATCGCGATCCCGACGTCAGCCTGCGCCAGCGCGGGGGCGTCGTTGACGCCGTCGCCGACCATGGCCACCAGCCGTCCGTCGCGCTGCAGCTCGGCGACCTTCTCGCTCTTGTCCTCGGGCCGTACCTGCGCGAACCCCTGGTCGATGCCCAGCTCCTCGGCCACCGCTCGGGCCACCGGTTCGGCGTCGCCGGTGATCATCACGACGTGCACGCCGAGGTGGTGGAGTGCCTCCACGGCCTGCCGCGACTCCGGCCGGATCTCGTCGGCCAGCGCCAGCGCACCGGCCACCTCGCCGTCGACCAGCACGTGCAGCACGGTGGCGCCGCGCTCGGACCACTCCCCGGTGGCCGGCAGCGCCTCGTGTCCCGCCTCGGCCAGCAGCGCCGGCCCACCGACGGCGACGACGCGGCCCTCGACGCTCGCCCGCACCCCGACGGCGGTGGACGCCGAGAAGTCGGCGGCGGCCGGGACGCGCAGCTGACGCTCCGCGGCCGCGTCGCGAATCGCTCGGGCCAGCGGGTGCTCACTGTCCGACTCCGCGGCGGCGGCGAGTGCGAGCAGCTCGTCCTCGCCGTACCCACCGATCGTCGTGCTTCCGGTGACGACGGGCTTGCCGGCGGTGAGGGTGCCGGTCTTGTCGAACAGGACGGCGTCGACGGTGCGCATCTGCTCCAGCGCCATGCGGTCCTTGACCAGCACCCCGCCCCGAGCGGCGCGCTCGGTGGCGATGGCGACGACGAGCGGGATCGCCAGGCCCAGCGCGTGCGGACAGGCGATGACCAGCACCGTGATGACGCGGATCCACGCCTGCTCGGGCGTGCCGAGCAGTAGCCACGCGACGAGCGTGATGGCGGCCGCGCCGAGGGCGAACCAGAACAGCCAGCCCGCAGCTCTGTCCGCCAGCCGCTGTGCCCGGGTGGCGGAGGACTGGGCCTCGGCCACCAGTCGCTGGATGCCCGCGAGCGCCGTGTCGTCCCCGACGGCGGAGACGCGCACGCGCAGAGCGTCGTCGGTGGCGACGGTGCCGGCGACGACGTGGTCGCCCACCTCGCGCCGCACGGGTACCGACTCCCCGGTGATCATCGACTCGTCGACGTCCGCACCGCCGTCGACCACCTCGCCGTCGGCGGGCACCCGGCCCCCGGGACGCACGACGACGACGTCGCCCAGGGCGAGGTCGGACGGCGCGACGGTGACGACACCATCGCCCTCGACCTTCTCGGCCTCGTCGGGCAGCAGTGCGGCCAGCGAGTCGAGCGCCGAGGAGGTCTGCGCCAGGGAGCGCATCTCGATCCAGTGCCCGAGCAGCATGATGACGACGAGCAGCGCCAGCTCCCACCAGAACTCCAGCTCGTGGGAGAGCAGCCCGAGCCGGGCGCTCCAGGAGGCTATGAATGCGACGGTGATTGCCATGCCGATGAGCAGCATCATCCCGGGCCGGCGCGTGCGGAGCTCGTCGAGGGCGCCGGTGAGGAATGGGCGCCCGCCCCACAGGTAGATGACCGTGCCGAGGACCGGCGCGACCCAGGTGAGCCAGCCGGTCGCGGGCAGCTTGTAGCCGAGGAGGTCGGCGAACATCGGACTGAGCAGCACCGTCGGCACTGCGATGACGAGCATGCCCCAGAACAGTCGGCGGTACTGGGCCACGTGGTCGTGGTGGCCGTGACCTTCATGGCCGTCGTGCTGGTGATGCTCGTGCGTGCCGGTCACGATCGCGTGCTCCAATGACGTCAGAGATACCCCCGAGGGGTACTTCACAATGGAACACCCACCGGTCGCCCGTTGTTCCCGGTGGTTGCCCGTCCGGGCAGTTCCCGGACACGGCCCTGGCTCGGCGACGGCGGCGGTTCTAGGCTCGGGGCATGTCTGGCGCGAGGTCCGGACGTGAGTCCGGCACGGCAGCCGGGACGGTCCACCGCAGTGGCTCTCCCGGACGGGCGGTGCGCGCGCCCGCCTCGGCTCCGGGGCCGCTGCTGCCCAGGGGACCCCTCGCTCGGCTGCTGCACGCCGGCAACCGCGCCGTGTCGACCCTGCTGACCGTGGCCCGCCAGGAGGACGGGGAGGCAGCGCCCGAACCTGCCGGCCCAGCCCCTCGGCTGGATGCGCCCGGCATCGCCGACGCCCGGCGTTACTACACGTCCCAGCCGTGGCGGTACACGGCGGCGATCCTGGCCCAGCTGCGCACGACCCTGGGCCTGGGGGCCGAGGGGGGCGCCGACGACGCGCTGGTGCTCGCCGTCGCCGACTGGCAGGCCACCAACGGCTCGGGCGACCCCGCCCTGCTCGTCGACGGGAAGGCCGGACCGCGCACACTGCCCCGGATCTTCACCTCCGGACTGAACGTTGCCGGCGAGGGCGAGGCGTTCGGCGGCGAGGTCCAGACCGAGGTGGTCGACCAGTGGGCCACGCTGGCCACCCCGGCAGCGCGGCGCGACCGACTCGTCGAGCTGGTGAACCAGCGGCTGGTCGCGGCCGGCGTGCCGGCGGTCACCGGCGCCGTCGACCCGGTCCCGGTGAACTCGGGCAGTTTCGACTTCGAGTTCTGGACGATGCTCATCGGGGACGAGGCACTCGGGGGCGACGAGGTCACCCAGGACGCCGCCGCCGAGGTTGCGGACACCGTCTACCACGAGGCCCGGCACACCGAGCAGTGGTTTCGAATGGCGCAGTTCCGCGCCTCGCAGGGCCTGTCCGCCCCAGGGATCGCCGCCGAGCTCGGCATCCCGCTCGCGATCGCCCGCCAGGCGCGCGACGCGCCGCTCGTGCGCGGCTCGGTGCCGGCACTGATCGCCCAGGGCTGGTGGGACAGCGTGTACGGCGGTGGCGCCGATCATCGGGAACGGGTGCTGACCGAGGTGGAGGCCGCCGCCACGGCACGCGACGCCACCGAGGCCGCCCTGGAAGCCGACCCCTCGCCGGCGAACCAGGCTGCCCACGACGCCGCGACCGAGCGGTTCCAGCGCGCCCACGACGCGTACCGGAACCTGCCCGAGGAGAATGATGCCTGGGCAACCGGGCCCGCGGCCGCAGCAGGCATCACCCGCGGCAGCCCGCCGCCCACCGACAGCCCAGCCGGCACGCCGCCCGCCTCGGGCGGCCCAGCCCACGACGTCATGCCCGAGGAGAACCTGCCATGAGCCTGCCCCCGGAATTGATCAGCGACCTTGCTGCCTTCCGCGAGGCCGTGCGTGGGAACGGCGACCCGCCCGACGCCGGTTCCGGGCATCCGTTCACCACCGTCACCGAGCCGGCCGCGGGCGCGGTACGGCTCGACCTGACCGAGCCCGTCGCGATGGCCGCGCTCGAGACCGAGCTCGGGGCAGCCCGGCGGCTCCCCCGCTCCGGCCTTGGCCGTCCGGCCCGGTGGCTGTTCCCCGACACCCTTCCGCCCGACGGCGAGACCGGCGCCACGGTGCTGGCCGAGAGCGAGGACGACGGCGCCACCGTGGCGCGGATCCTGCTCCGGCGCGAGGAGGCGGAGTAGCGGCACGTTGTTCCCGGCTGTGGCCTACGTCGTCGTGAGGAGTTCGGTGATGTCCGCGCCGGCGCTGAGCAGGGCCAGGGTGCGTCGGGCAATGACGGCGAGAAGGGCGTCCAGGGTGCGCAACGGGCTGTCGAGGTCATCGAGTCGGCGGATCGACTCGATCGTCTGCTGGACGTCCGGGATGCGGTAGCTGGCGGCGCGCAGCGCGGCAGCGATGCGTGCTTCGCGGATGGCCGCCGGCGGGTAGCGTCGCGCGGCTCGGGGGGGGTGACGCGCTGTGGGACGACGAGCCCAGCCCGTTCCCAGAAGCGCAGCGTGGAGGTGCGGACCCCGAGCGCGTCGGCGAGCTCGGTGATGGTCATGGTGTCCTCCTCGACCACCTCATCGTCGTCGTCTGCTTCGGCGCGGATCATGCGAAGCGCGCGCTGCGCGGCCAAGGCGTCGTCACGTTCTCGGGTGAGCGAGACGTGCAGGGAGCTGATCAGCGCTGCGGCCTGGTCGAGCGGGAGCGCGCGTACCTCTCGCAGGGTCCGCCGGGCCGCGACCGGGCCGGTGGCGACGGCGAGCTTGCGGTAGGCACGTAGAGCGAGCAGGTGCTCGGCCGTGAACTGCCGGTAGCCGTTGGCGGAACGCTTGGCAGGTGGGATGGCGCCGAGCCGTTCGAGGTCACGGACCTGCTGGACGGAGTAGCCCGATGCTGCCGCCACGCCTGCGGTGGTGAGCGGCTGGACCGGCGTCCGGGCGTTGTCGTTCGTCGCAAACCCTCCGTAAGCACTTCAAGGTGACACTTGAACCATGAGTATCGAACAGATTCTCGACGTCGTCCGCTCGCTCGACGGGGTCCTGGTGCTCGCGCCCGAGGAGGGCAGCGAGTTCCCCGAGCTCGCGTGGGGCAACTTCTTCTTCTACTACGCCCCCGATGGCCAGGTGCCGCACAACGTCCAGCCCTACGCGACGATCGTGACGAAGGACTATCCCGACGACGCCCAGTCGGAGCTCGACCCCGCTGGCCGGTGGAGGGTGAACATCCACGTCGGGCGAGCGAGGTTCGACGAGCTGACCGGGCAGAGCCCGCGCACCTTCAGCTCTCGAGACTTCGCGGCGGCTGACGTGATCATGCCGCATCCGGTCCATGGGGCGCTCGGATGGATCGCGGTCGTGAACCCAGCCGCGGCGCCCCTCTCGACGGTCCTCGAACTCCTGCGCGATGCGCACGCGCACGCGCGACGCCGCGCCACTCGTCGCACCGAGGTGCGCGTCAGCAGCGACACACTCGATCCCTGAGGAACGACGGACGCCCCGGGGCTTCACGGCGTCGTAAGGGAATCCGCTTGGGGGCCATCTGGTCACTGGGCCCCTCGGTCAGCCTTTGGTGCGGTAGACGTCACGGCGGTGAGCGATATCGACGATCGTGACGGTGTGCTGCCCATCGTCAATGCGGTAGATCACACGGTAGGTGCCGCGGCGTGCGCTATGGCGATCGTTCAGCGGCGGGTGGAGTCGTTTGCCGAGTCGGTGCGGATTGTCGAGCAAGGCACCGACGATGAACTCGTGCGCAGCGAATGCCGCCGCTTCGGGCAGTCTCTGGGCGAGCTGGCGCCGAGCGGTGGGTGTGATGACAAGCGTGTAGCGGACTTGACCTTCTGTCACGCACTTCGCCTGCGGCGCTCGGTCATCGCCTGAGCCAGTTCGGCCTCAGATTCACCTTCACCTTGTGCGAGCTCGGCGTCGGAGGCGGCAAGTCGCTGCATCGTGTCGGGGTCGGAGAGGATCGCGATCGACTCCTCGAGGGACTGCAGGTCGTCGGTAGCGATCAGCACAGCCGATGGTTTGCCGTGCACCGTGACCGAGACACGTTCGTGCTGCGTGTTCACCCGTCGCACCAACTCGGACAGGTGTGTCTTGACTTCGGCAAGAGACAGGACGGTCGTCATAGTCACAAGTATGACTACAGCGGCACCCGATGTCGAGCCCTCCTGCCGATCACATTTGTCCCTGGTCCGCAGCACATCGACCGCCTCCGGAGACCGATACTCCATCGGGCACGGATGGAGGCCCCGTAAGGCGATCCCGCAGCGGGATACCCGATCGATCACGTCGAGCCACAGCGATCGCAGGCTCGTGGGGCGCTTGTGGGAGGAATATTCGCCGCTGGTCCGTCCAACCTGCCGCTGTTGCGGGCAGGATGCCGTGATGGCCAGTTCTCGACGTTTACGCCACGCCCTCGTGTCAGAGTCCCTTGCCGCCCGCGACGACGAGGAGCTGGCTGCGCTCTTCCGAGCTGCGCCGACCAGCGGTGTGGGCGTGGGGGGTGGTACCTCGGTGCTCGACGTCGACGGCATCTCGGTGTTCGCCAAACGCGTTCCGATCACCGACCGCGAGCTGGCGCATCCACACAGCACTGAGAACCTGTTTGGGCTGCCGACCTCCTGCCAGTACGGCATGCACCGTCTTGCAGGTCCAGGTTTCGGCGCGTGGCGCGAGCTGGCTGCGAACCTCAATGTCAGCGAAGGAGTCCTCGCCGGTGAGTCCGAGTCCTTCGCCTTGCTACACCACTGGCGGGTGCTCCCAGGCCGCCCACCCGTCGCCTCCGAGCACCAGGACATCGAGGCGGTCGTTTCCCAGTTCGGAGGCGACCCGGCGGTCCGGACTCGTTTCGAGGAGCTGGCTGATGCGAGTTCCAGCCTGGTGCTGTTTCTCGAGCATTTGCCCGACCGCCTGGTCGACTGGCTGAACGACCCGTTGGGGAGTGCCGAGACACTCGAGCGGCAGCTCTTCGATGCTGTTGCGTTCCTGGGGCGCCGCGAGGTGCTGCACATGGACGCACACTTCGGCAACATGCGAGCCGACGACGACCAGATCTACCTCGTCGACCTCGGGCTGGCCACATCGCCTCGGTTCGACCTCTCCGACGCCGAGCGAGCCTTCGTCGCGAACAACGTCGACCACGACGCCGACTACCTGGCGATGAGACTGGTGAACTGGCTGGTCACCACGGTGTGTGACCTGCCGGTGTCGACCAGTGATGATCTTGCCGCGCGGAACGCCTTCGTGCGCCGGTGCGCGAACGGTGACATCCCGCAGAACATGCCTGCTGTAGTGGCGGGCATCCTCGCCCGGCACACTCCCTCTGCGGCCGAGATGAACGACTTCTGCTGGCGTCTCGTCGACGGTGACATCGACGCGCAATACTCCGGATTGCGGTCGAGGCCCGCATCTGGCCGATAAGGGATCGGCTATCGAGAACGCTACGGGCGCCGTAGCCGCCTTCTACCAGGCGCTACTTGGTGGCCTACTTCATGCTGAGTTCGTCCGCCTCTTCGTCGGCGAGCGTTCCGACGAGCTCGGCGATCTTCACGACGATGTCCTCCATGGACTCCTCTGCCGTGTTGAATCCACCACGTGACGCGAGCGTAGGGCTCACCTGGTCGAGCTCCTCGAACGTCACACCGTGCATCACCGGCACCAGCAGGTTGCGGCGCAACAGAGCGCTGAGCTCAGCGTTCGCGACGCTTCGGTCGGTGCGCAGTTTGTCGAGCATCGCGGGCGTCACAAGGACGATTCCCAGCTTCTCGAGTGCAACGTGCCGTTCCGATAGAGGAACCTCCACCGGGACGGGATGCATCATCGCGTCGGCCTCAGTCCCCGCACGGCGGGCGTCGTCCCGGTAGACCCGCCCGAGAAAATGCCCGGTGAAGGGGCCTTATACGGGACACTGCACAGATGAGTGAGCTCAAGATCGGCTACGCCCGCGTCTCCACCAACGAACAAGACCTCACGGCCCAGCGCACCGGCCTGGAAGCCCTCGGCGTGCCGACCGATCGCATCTACGTAGACCACGGCCTGACCGGCACCACGCGCGTCGCCCGTCCCGGTCTGCGCGAGGCCCTGGCCGCATGCCGGTCTGGCGACACCCTCGTCGTGACAAAGCTCGATCGGCTCGCCCGCTCGGTCCCTGACGCGCGCGACATCGTCGCCGAACTGACCGCCAGAGGCGTCCGCCTACAACTTGGCGGCTCCGTCCACGACCCCACCGATCCAGTCGGCCGGCTGTTGTTCAACGTCCTGGCGATGGTGGCCGAGTTCGAGGCCGACCTGATCCGTGCCCGCACCCGCGAGGGCATGGCCGTCGCAAAGGCCAAGGGCCGGCTGCGAGGCAAGAAGCCCAAGCTCACGCCCCGTCAAGAAGCACACTTGGTCTCCTTGGCGCGTGCCGGCGAGCACACCACGCTCGAACTGGCCGAGCTGTTCAACGTCGGCCGCTCCACCGTCTACAGGGCTATCCAGCGTGCGGGCGGCCTTAATCCGACTGCGGTCACCGACGGCTGACCCAGCGCGTGGGAACCGATCGTCTCCGGATGGCGGGGCCCCACCCGGACCGCCACCGAGCATCAACAGAACCCCGCCACATAACGGCGAAAGCCACAGTTCTCCGTCAGGATCAGTTCCTGATTCTGATCGGGGATGTCGAGGACCTTGACGACCTCGCCGCCACGCATGCCACCCTCTTCCGCGTTCACCTGTACCCACCACGTGATGATGTTGTTCTCGTAGTCGATACTGCCGCCCTTCCAGTACCCCCATTCGAAATCGCAGTCGTCGGTGCAGGGGGCGACCGGCGGGGTGACAGTCACCTCGGTGGTGACGCTGCCGAACGTGTACTCGATCTCGGTCGATTCATCGACGGTCTCGTTGACGCGGACCCAGAAGTAGACGTCGCCGTTGAGCCCTCGGGGGCCCGGGACACCGGCGCCGTCATGGCGAGCTGCGTCGCGACCACCGCCCAACTCCAGTGCGACATGGATGCCGACTACTGGTGGAATAGGGAGGAGCCGCCTGTGCGAGGTCAGCGCCCGTCAGCAGCAGGACAATGGCCGTCAGGAACGCGAGCACACGCTCGACTCTTCGACTGAATGAGCGTTGCGTGGGGATGCGTGTCCGCGTTGATCCTTCTTGTGCATGCAAGGTCTTCAGAGCTCCGTAAGGTCGCTGGTTCCGTGACTGGTCTCGGGCAGGAACCTAGGCCTTACAGCGGTTCAGATCTGGCCTCTCCATGCGCAATGTGGCGTACCGCTAGCCGGACGACGCGGGATCAGGCATAAGAGCGGGGAGAACCTTAGGACCCGAGGGGGTCACAAGAGGGCGCGAACCACGCGTTGCAGCGACACGGTGGTCGTTCGACATCTGCCCCATCGACTTTCGCCGTAGAGGGCGACAGACGATTCAGCGGATTCCCAGGCAAGGACGCCCCGCCGCCACCCGTTCACATTGCGCTCTCCGAAGCGGGCAGCGAGCCGTCTCAGTCCACCTGATCGAACCCGGTGACGACGGCGACGACGCGGTGGTGGCCCCAGCGCAGCGTGATGCGGACACCGTCGGGGCCCCGCTCCACCCTCTCCAGCACCACGGACGAGCCGTGGTGCAGAGGGGTGAGGAGTCGGAGCAGGCCGTGGTGCTCCGGCGCGTGCGCCAGGATGGACAGCCCGTCGGCGAACACGAGCCGCGCGGAGTGCTCGACGGGCGCGGGCGACATGCGCCGCAGAGGACTTCCACGGTTCATGAGCTGGACGAATCGGCACACGAGAAGAGAGTCGAGGTCGCCCCGGTGTTCGGCCTCGATTTTTCGAAGGGACCGCGTCAGGTCATCGACGTCGGGGTCCCACGGAGTCGCCCGCCCCATGGAGGGAGTATCCCCCGTCGACCGCTCCTGCGGTAGCCCCCGGGGAATCCGCCCGGCTGGGCGGCGCGGTCGTCAGCTGTAGACGTGTGCGGCCAGCGTGCCGACGTCGCGGAGGTTACGGTAACGGCCTGCAAAATCGAGACCGTAGCCGACGACGAACTCGTTGGGGATCTCGAAGCCCACGTACTTGACGGGGACCTCCATCTGGGCAGCCTCCGGCTTGCGGAACATCGTCATGATCTCGAGGCTCGCGGGCCCCGGGAGGCCAGATTGCTCATCAGGTACGACAGGGTCAGACCGGTGTCGATGATGTCCTCCACCACGATGACGTGACGGTTCTCCAAGTCGGCATTGAGGTCCTTCAGGATCCGTACGACGCCACTCGACTGCGTGCCGGCGCCATACGAGGAGACGGCCATCCAGTCCATCTCGACGTGGCTGTGCATCGCCCGCTGCAGGTCGCTCATCACCATGACGGCACCGTTCAGCACACCGATGAGGAGTACCTCCCGCCCGGCGTAGTCCTCGTCGATCTGCGCGGCGACCTCGGCCACCCGCTGCTGGATCTGATCCGAGGTGAAGAGCACCCTCTCAAGGTCTTGCGCGACGTCTGCTGCATCCACGCAGGAGAGCCTAGCGTGCGGGCCCCTCGCCCGCACCCGGAGCCCCGGACCCCTCGAACAGCAGCAGGCCGTCATGGCGGCGGACCGTCCCGCCGGGGACCGCGATCGGCCCCTGCCCCCGCCAGCGGCCCAGGAGCGTGTCGACGGCGGCCACGTGACCGGCGTCGGCGGCCACGCCGTGACGCCTCAGCCAGGCGAGCAGCACCCGACCGCGCAGCGCATCGGGCAGCGCACCGACCGCGGCCGCGTCCGCCTCCTCCCCCGCCGCCACGTCGGCGGCGAGGTCGTCGAGCAGGTCCGCGTCCGCCCGCGCCAGGGCGGCAGTGCGGGCCAGCGCGGGGGCCAGATCGCGGCCGAACGCGGCGGAAGCGTCGGCGAGCCACGCGCGGGTCCTGACACGGGCGAAGGCCGGGTCCTGGTTCATCGGGTCGGCCCACCACTCGATGCCCCAGTCGCGGCAGGCGGCCTCGGTGTCGGCCCTCCGCACCCCCAGGAGGGGACGGTGGAAGGGGCCGCGGACGGAGGCCATGCCTGCGAGGCTCCTGGTTCCGGATCCGCGGAGCAGCCCGAGCAGGACCGATTCGGCCTGGTCGTCGAGCGTGTGCCCCAGCAGCACGGGCAGGCCCGGCTCGGCCAGCGCGGCCAGCCGCGCGTCGCGGGCGGCGGCCTCGATTCCCTCACCCCGGTCGGTCACCTCGACCCGGCGGACCTCGACGCGGAGTCCGGCGGCGGTGAGCCGGTCCGCGACCTGCGCCGCGACGACCGCAGAGCCGGGTTGGAGGCCGTGGTCGACGACCGTCACGCGCACCGAGGCGCCTGTGCGGCGCGCCGCCCAGCCCGCCCCCAGCGCCAGCGCCGTCGAGTCGGCCCCACCGGAGCAGCCGACGACCAGGTCGCCGGCCGGCAGGGCGGCTGCGACGGCGGAGGCGACGCGCAGGGCGGCCGGGCCGAGCTCGCGCCTAGCCATGGACCCGCGTGATCCAGGCGGCCGGGTCCGCGATCTCGGCCGCGGTGGGCAGGTTGGCCGGCTCGACGAACGCGGCCTGCAACGCCGCCGGGCGCGCACGCCCGGCGACTGCCCGGCAGAAGGCCAGCCCCTCGCGGTACTGCGCCGACTTGTCCAGGGCCTGGACGAGGCGCGCCAGGCCGGTGGCCTCCCCGCGGGTGAAGTGGCGGCGGAGCCGGGCGACCGTGCGGATGTGTCGCCGTCCGGCCGTGTCGGCCACGTAGTCGGCGTGGCCTTCGAGGAACGACATGGTGGCGCTCAGCCCGCCGAGGGTCTCGGCGTTGGCGCCACCGAGCAGCACGGTGCTCAGGTCACCACCGCGCGCCCAGTCGGTGATGCCGCTCAGCGGAGACGATTCGGCGGCCATCACCGTCACGGCGGCCGCGCGGATGTGGTCGCGCAGCCAGGGGGCGAGGCGGAACTGCAGGGCGTGGGTCTGCTCGTGCAGAGCCACCCAGAGCCGGAAATCGGCGGGCACGAATCCGAATCGCTGCTCGTGGGAGACGATGCTGGGCGCGACCAGGTAGAGGGTGTCGCTGCCCGAGTAGGCGTCGTACTGGCCGAGGAGTCGCCTGCCCGCGAAGCGGACCGCCAGACCGGCCACGACGCCGTTGCCTGTGGCGCGCAGCCGGGTCAGGGCGCCGTCGGGTCGGCGCGGCAGGCCGAGCTCCGCGACGGTCGACTCGAGCATCTCCCCCGCGGCCCTTCCCCAGCCCACCCAGTCGACGACACGGATCCGGCCGGCGCCGACGCTGTCGACGCCCATGTGTTCTGCGGCGATCTCGCCGGCGCCCCTCGCCCTGACGCGCAGGTCGGCCACCAGCCGGGTCAGGTCGTGCCGGTCGAGACGGGGCAGGTCGTCGGCGCGCAGGGAACTGACACGGGCGGCGAGCCGCCAGTCGATGTCAGGCGCGCGGTCCATCAGCAGCCACACCCCGCGACGACGCCGGTGGCCTGGTCCGCCCACAGCTTGGCTGCCCAGCCGTTCGGGGCCCCGTTGATCATGAACGCGAACGCCATCAACCGCCCGTCTGCGGTGACGGTGGTGCCCGCGAGGGTCGAGACGAGGGAGAGGGTGCCGGTCTTGGCCCGCGCGACCCCCCGGGCGGGTGCCGAGGTGTCGTCGAAGAATCTCTCGGAGAGGGTGCCCGCGACGCCGGCGGTCGGGAGCCCGTCGAGGATCACCGACAGGCGCGGCTCGCTGTCGAGCAGCAGGATGGCGCGGGCGAGCATGTGGGTCGTGATCCGGTTCGAGCGGGACAGGCCGGACGAGTCGTGCAGCACCGTGCCCTCGTCCCAGACGCCGAGACCGGTGAGCTGCCCCTCGATGGCTGCGACGGCGCCGGCGAAGGTGGACGGCTGGCCGACCTGGCGCGCCAGCTGCAGGCCGAGGATCTCGGTGAAGGAGTTGTTGGAGCGGTTCATGGCCTGTTCGACCAGCACGTGGACCGGCAGCGACTCGACCCGTGCCAGCTCCGTCCCCTCCGCAGCGGCGGGCGCGGGCGCCCCGGCGACGGCGATCCCCTCTGCCGTGAGCTGCTCCGCGAAGGTCCTGGCGGCGTCGAGCGCGGGGGTGCGGCTCCGTCCGCCGGCCGGCAGCTTCCCCTCGTCGACCCAGAGGGCCGACAGCTGCGTGACCTGGTCGCGGTAGGTGGCGGGCCAGGTGTCGTTCCAGCCGGGCTCGGCGAAGTGGTCGGCGTTGTAGCCGAGCGTCACCGTCGTGGTCCCCGCGGCCCGGAGCTTCTCGGCGACGGCGCGCGCAAGTTCCTGCGTCGACGCCGGCTGCGGGTAGGCCCCGGCCGCGGCGGGGACGCTCAGCAGCAGCGGGTCGCCGCCGCCGACCAGGACGATGGTGCCAGGGGACGGCTCGACGACGGTCGTGGCGAACGTCTCCGTGCCCTCGAAGGCGTTCATGACGGCCAACGCGGTCAGTGTCTTGGTGTTCGACGCGGGGATCAGTGGCGTGGCCGCCCCGCGGGACGCGACGATCTCGCCGGTGGTGACGTCGACGACCTCGTAGGCGATCGTGGTGGCGCCACCCTCCGCGGGGACGAGCAGGCTGGTGTCGAGCGCGTCCAGTCTCGCCTCCAACTGCGCCCGCGTCACCGGCGCCCCCGGGACGGCCGGCTCGGCGGCGCCGACGAGGCCCGTGCCGTCGACCGCGGGCGCCGTCGGAGGCGGGGTCGTCGCCGCCGCGAGCAGCTCCGGATCGAGGGTGTCGGGGGCCCCGTCGCGGGTCAGGCCGGCGGCGGCCAGCAACGGCTGCTGGAAGACGGCGGCGGTGAAGCCGCCGGCAAGGAGGAGGCCACCGAGTAGGCCGGTGACGATCCACTCGACCGTACGACGGCGACTGAGCACTGAGGACTCCAAACAGGTATTCTGACGCGTAGCAGCCGGCAGTGACCGCCGACATCGCACCAATCATAGGAGCCCTCCAAGTGACCGAAGACGCACCAGTCGGCCGTTTCACCCCGATCGACCCCGGTCGCCGAATCCTCTTCGACGTGACGGTGGAGATCCCGAAGGGGACGAAGAACAAGTACGAGATGGACCACAACACGGGCCGGCTCCGGCTGGACCGCGTGCTCTTCACCTCCACCCAGTACCCCTACGACTACGGCTTCGTGGAGGGCACCCTCGGTCAGGACGGTGACCCGCTCGACGCGATGGTCATCGGCGCAGACCCCACATTCCCCGGCTGCCTCATCGAGTGCTACGCCGTCGCGATGTTCCGGATGACCGACGAGATGGGCGGCGACGACAAGGTCCTCTGCGTGGCGACCGCTGACACGCGGCGCAAGCACATCACCGACCTGAGCTCGGTTCCGGAGCACATGCTGCTCGAGATCGAGCACTTCTTCTCGGTCTACAAGGACCTCGAGCCGGGCAAGTCCGTCGAGGGCGCCACCTGGACCGGCCGCTCCGAGGCCGAGGCCGAGGTCGCCGCCTCGTTCGAGCGGGCCAAGGGCACGCCGTACGAGCATCACCACGTGAACCTGGCCTGATCCCGCCCCCGCCCTCCCATGGTGGAGATCGCGGTCAAGGCGCTTTCGCTCGTCGCCGTCGTCGGGCTCGCCCTCGTCCTGAAGCGGGTCGGCTGGGCGAGCATCCGCGACTTCCCGCTCGTGTCGCGCCTCGTGCTCTCGGTCACACTGCCGTGCGCGCTGCTCACGAGCTTCAACGAATACACCCTTGACACCGCACTGTTGTCGCTCGTCCTGATCGGGCTGGTCGCCACCAGCGCCCAGCAGGTGATCGGCTACCTCCTCGCCCGCCGCCGGGGGCGCCGCGAACAGGCGTTCGCCGTGCTCAACTCGGGCTCCTTCAACATCGGCGCGTTCGGCATGCCCTACCTGTCCGGGTTCATGGGCCCGCAGGCCATCCTCTATGCCGCACTGTTCGACATCGGCAACGCTGTGGGCGGGGCCGGCATCGGCTACGGCTGGGGCATGGCCCTGAGCCGAGAGCCGGGGCGGCGCCGCTGGCGGGAGACGCTACGGACCCTGCTCGGCTCGCCCGTCCTCATCACCTACCTCGCGCTGCTCGCGATGCAGCTGCTGCGGCTGCGCCTGCCCGACCCGGTGATCGCGTTCACCGGACTCGTCGGTGCGGCCAATCCCTTCCTGGCGATGCTCATGATCGGCCTAGGGCTGGAGATCAGGCTGGACCGGTCCAAGTACGCTGCGGCGGCCAGGCACCTCGCCGTCCGCTACGCGTTCTGCGCCGTCGCCGCCTGGGCGTGTTGGACGTTGCTCCCCTTCGGGACAGAGGTCCGCCTGGTGCTGGTCATGGTCCTCTTCGCTCCGATCGCGTCGATGATCGCCGGCTTCACCGGCAGGGCAGGCCTCGATGTCGAGCTTTCTTCGTTCATGACGTCCGTGAGCCTGATTGTCGGGATCGTCGCCATGCCGACGCTCTACGTCCTACTCACGAGCTGACCAGCACGCCCAGCCAGGCTGCGGCGAGGCACCCGCCGATCGTCGCGGCCAGGTAGGCGACGGCGAACCGGTGGCGCCTCCGGCCCAGCTCGCGGGCCACCTGCCAGCTCGCCGTCGAGAAGGTCGTGAAGCCGCCGCAGAAACCCGTCCCGACGACGGCGAACGCCGCGGCCGGCAGCACCCCCGCGGCCACCCCGACGGCGAACGAACCGGCCAGGTTGATGCCCAGCGTCGCCCACCAGGCCGGCCACCGCACCACCACCAGCCGGTCGACCAGCGCCCGGGCCAGGGCGCCGAGACCACCCGCGAGGCTCACCCAGACAAGGATCATGCGGGCCGCCTCCGCCGTTGCGTGCGCGCCCCGAGCAGGTGTCCGAGGCCCGCGGCCCCGACGCCGGCCAGAGCCTCCACCACGACGACGACAGTGGCCACCGGATCCTGGATCCCCTGGAGCGCGAGGGACGACCACGACGTGAAGGCCCCCACCCCGCCGACGGCGAGGAACAGCCGCAGCAGCGAGGTTCTGGCGCCCCACCAGCCGCTGACGACGCCGATGAGCAGGCAGCCGGTCAGGTTCACCACTGCCAGCGCCACGGTCTGCTGGTCCAGGGCGTGGAGGAGGAGGGCGCGGCACGCCGTTCCCACCGCCCCGCCGGCGAAGATCACGCCGGCCCGCTTCCACCACTGCTCCATCGGTGTCAGCCAACCACACGCGCGAGCCGACACCGGCGGCGGTGTGGGAAACTGGGCAGATGCCTCGCTACCTGATGCTCCGCACGCCCTCGGCCAACCGCGTCTACGCCGGCGAGTCGGGCCCGCTCACAGCCGCGGAACTGGAGCTGACGGCGCCGTTCGCACGCGACATCGAGGGTGCGAACCTGGCCGGCGTCGACTACCTGTCCTTCGCATCCGATGAGCTGCTGCCGGGGCACCTGGCCACCGTCGCCGCCCAGTCGGCCTGCTTCGCGCTGTTCGAGGAGGTCGGCGACCTCCTGCGCCCCGTCGCGCTGCCCGACCCGTTCGTGCTCGACGACGACCTCGTCACGATCCCGAAGTACCAGGGCAAGACGAACGAGCAGTTCACGCAGCTCCTCGTCGGGGTGACCCTCGCAGCGGTCACCCGCGAGCCCAGCGGCCCACGGCAGATCCTCGACCCGCTGGCGGGCCGCGGCACCACGCTGTCGACCGCGCTGATGCTGGGCCACGACGCCTACGGTGTCGAGGGCGACGCCAAGGCCTTCGAACAGCAGGCCTCGTTCTACAAGACCTACCTCCGCCGCAAGCGGATCCGCCACACCGCCGACGTCACCAACGTGCGCCGCGAGGGCAAGACCATCGGCAAGCGGCTCGACGCCACCGTCACCCTCGAGGACACGACACTGCACGTCACGTCGTTCACAGGTGACACCCGCACCTCCGCGGACCTGTTCGGCCGCAAGAAGTTCGACGCCATCGTCACCGACGCGCCGTACGGCGTCGCGCACGGGGCGACCACGGACGTCCGGGGCACGTCCGGCCGCCGCGACCGCTCCCCCGCCGGCCTGCTGGGCGAGGCGATCCCGGTGTGGGCGTCGCAGCTCATGCACGGCGGCGCCATCGGCATCGCCTGGAACACGTTCGGTCTGACCCGCGAGGACCTCGCCGCGAAGCTGACCGATGCCGGCCTGGTGGTGCAGACGGGTGGCGCGTGGGAGAGCTTCGCCCACCGCGTCGACTCCTCCATCCGCCGTGACCTGATCGTCGCCGTCAACCCCTGAGGCTCCGTCCCGGCGTAGGCGTTCCGCGCTCGGTAGGCTGCCGCCATGCGACGACTCGTGCTCATGCGCCACGCCAAGACCGAGCCCTACAACGTGCACGGAGACCACGCACGCCGGCTCGCTCCCCGCGGGGTGAGCGACTCGCAGGCCGCCGGGGTGGCGCTGCGGGGCCTGGGCCTCGGGCTGGCGCTGGTGTCGACGGCGACGCGAACGCGCGAGACGTTCACCGCGCTCGGCCTCGGGATCCCGGCCGAGTATCTGGACGACCTGTACAGCGGCGGCACCTCCACGCTGCTGCGGCGGATCGGCGAGGTGTCCGACGACGTCACGGGCCTGCTCGTCGTCGGCCATGCCCCCACCATCCCCTCGCTCGTGGCCGACCTGACCTTCGCGTCCGATCCCGACGGCGCCGACGACGCCGCCGCCTGGTATCCGACATCTGCGTACGCCTCCTTCACGTTCGACGGGACGTGGCGCGCCCTCGCGGACGGCGACGTCGAGCGCATCGTGGGGGCGGGCGTCATCCGCCCTCGGTAACACGCCGGAAATCCGGCGCAGCGCAGCCGTTACCTCCGGCCCGATCATCGTTGCGCCACCGTTACCGGATCGGTGAGTCGGCCGACATCTGGACCCAGCAGGATTCGGGTCATGGAAATCCTTGAAATCGATACGGGCGACACCGCCTGGGTTCTGGCCAGCGCCGCCCTGGTCCTCCTCATGACCCCCGGTCTCGCGTTCTTCTACGGTGGCATGGTCCGCGCCAAGAGCGTCCTCAACATGGTGATGATGTCGGTCACCACGATGGGCATCGTCGGCGTCCTATGGGTCGTCGTCGGCTACTCCATGGCCTTCGGCGAGTCGATCGGCGGAGTCGTCGGCAACCCGCTCCAGTTCGCCTTCCTGAAGGGGATGATGGACCCGGAGCTGGCGACCTTCACGGTTCCCGCCCTCGTCTTCGCCGGCTTCCAGGCGGCCTTCGCCATCATCGCCGTCGCGCTCATCTCGGGCGCCGTGGCCGACCGGATGAAGTTCTCCGCCTGGATGGTCTTCTCCGCAGTCTGGGCGCTGCTCGTCTACTTCCCGGCCGCGCACTGGGTGTTCTCCTTCGACGGCGGCACCGCCGAGAAGGGCGGCTTCATCGCCAACACCGTCCAGGCCCTCGATTTCGCAGGCGGCACCGCCATCCACATCAACGCGGGCGCCGCGGCGCTCGCCCTGTGCATCGTGATCGGCCCACGGCTGGGCTTCGGCAAGGTCCCGATGCGACCCCACAACCTGACCCTCGTCATGCTCGGCGCGGCCCTCCTGTGGTTCGGCTGGTTCGGCTTCAACGCGGGCTCTGCGCTCGGCGCCAACGCCACCGCCGGTGTCGCCTGGATCAACACGCTGGCCGGCGCGGCCGCCGCCATGCTCGGCTGGCTGGTCGTGGAGCGCCTCCGTGACGGGCACGCCACCAGCCTCGGCGCCGCATCCGGCATCGTCGCAGGCCTCGTCGGCATCACCCCGGCCGCCGCCTCCGTCAGCCCCCTCGGCGCGCTGATCGTCGGCGTCGCCGCCGGCGTGCTCTGCGCCTTCGCCATCGGCCTGAAGACCCGGCTCGGCTACGACGACTCGCTCGACGTCGTCGGCGTCCACCTCGTCGGCGGACTGGTCGGCACCCTCCTGATCGGCCTCGTCGCAGATCCTGCCTCGCCGGCCGGCGTCGCGGGCCTCTTCTACGGCGGCGGCATCGATCAGCTGTGGCGCCAGGCCGTCGGCGCCTTCGCCGTGCTGGCCTACTCCTTCGTGGTCACCTTCGTGATCGCCAAGGTCCTCGACAAGACGCTGGGCCTGCGGGTCGCCGACGCCGTCGAGACGCAGGGCATCGACACCGCCGAGCACGCAGAGACCGGCTACGACCTGAGCGCGGTCGGCTACACCACCTACGGCGTCCGCCAGACGCTGATCGTTCCCGCCCGAGAGGATGTCGACGCATGAGACTCGTCACAGCAATCGTCCAGCCCACCATGATGACCCAGGTGCAGATCGCGCTTGCCCACCACGGCATCGCAGGCATGACCGTCACCGAATGCTCCGGTTACGCCAGGCAGCGGGGCCACAAGGAGGTCTACCGGGGAGCGGAATACACGATTGACTTCATCAGCAAGGCGAAGATCGAGGTCCTCGTCGAGGATGAGGAGGTCGAGGCCGTGATCGACGTGATCACCGAGGCCGCGCGGACCGGAGCGGTTGGCGACGGCAAGGTCTGGTCCACACCCATCGACGAGGTGGTGCGGATCCGCACCGGCGAAAAGGGCGCGGCTGCGATCTGACCGATCGGCCTGGGGCGTCGGGTGAGGGGGTTCCCCACCCGGCGCCCCTGTGTCATGCTCGGCGTGCAGGATCAGTGCAGGAACCAGGAGGTATCGAGTTGAGCACCTTTGTGAACCATCCCACCGGCTGGGCGGATCCGACCGTCCTGGAGGACGTCCCTGTGACGACGACAGCCGTCGTCCGCCACGACGACGTGACGCTGGCCGACCTGCCATCGCTCTTCGACGCCGGGTACCAGCGCGTCGTCGCGGTCACCGTGGCCCTGGGCGTCCGATTGACCGGCCCGGCCCTCGCCGTCTACGAGGGGGACCCTGCCGGGACGTTCTCGATCGAGATCGGCTTCCCCGTCGAGCGGGTCTTTGACGAGACGGACGGCGTGCGGCCCTCGACGCTGCCCGGCGGCAGGCTGGCCGTCTCGACGCACGTCGGGCCGTACGACAGCCTTCCGGGAGCCTGGGAGACCCTCATGGCCTTCGTCTCCGCGCAGGGGCTGCGGCCCGGCGACAGGATGGGCGAGGTGTACGTCACGGAGCCCTCCCCCACCACCGATCCGGCCACGCTCCGCACCGACCTGTACGTGCCGGTGTCCTGAGTCAGTCCGCGGCGAACGGGAACTCGCCGTAGCGCGCCTCCAGGCGGCGGCGTGCCGCCTCGGAGATCGGCACGAAGCCATCGATCTCGAGGGTCCGTCTGCCCGGCCGCCCGGCCCGTGTCCAGGTGCCGACGACGCGGCCGCCGATGACCACCGACCGTTTGAACACCCCGTTGTTGCCGGGCACCAGGCGCCGGTGATGGTCGTCGGCCATGGCGAACAACCGGTCGGCGTAGCCGAGGACGTACTCGTCGAATCCGGGCAGGAGCAGCGGCTGGGCCGCCGTCCTGCCGACGGCACGGACCTCGTCGTGCAAGCCGGGACGCCAGTAGCTGGATTCGGCGGCGCCGTCGGTCTCGAGACGGTCGACGATGAGAGGCAGCGCACGGCGGATCTCGCCGAGCGTCAGCTTGGTCCACCACGCGAAGTCCCTGACGGTGGCCGGGCCGTGCGAGGTCAGGTAGCGCAGCAGCCACTCGGCGACGGCGGCCGTCCGGTCGCCGTCGAACCTCTCGGCCAGCCCCGCCGCCCCCGGCAGCCACTGCCGCACGAGCGCGACGTCCTGGTCGGCCCCGTTCCAGGGCCCGTAGACGAGTCGGGTGGCGGCGATGAGCGTGAACAGCATGTGGTAGCCGCGGCCGCCCGCCGGCGCGAGCCCGGCGGCCTCCCACACGGCGAAGAGATCGGCCCGCGACATAGGCCCGGAGTCGAGCGCCTCCTCGGCGATGCCGCCGGCCCGCTCAATCTGCTGCGCGTCCAGCCCGAGCTGGTGCCTCCGGTTGGCCGCGGCCCTGAGGCTCGGCTCCGCACACAGCTGCGTCGCCCACACGACGTCGGCGGCGTCCATCAGGAAGACGGTGCCGCGCATGGGGTAGCCGCGCACGAGGCGGCCGTCGTCCAGCGCCGTCAGCACGTCCGCGACCGCCCCCGAGGACCGCAGAGCGGCCGACGCGACGACGCCAGGCAGGTCCTGCCCCTGCATCGCGCCGAACGCGGAGACGGCGGACGTCGGGTCGGGGAAGGGGGACCCGACGAGCCGTTGCGCGACGAGTCGGGCCGAGGTCAGGGCAGGCGTAGCCACGCCCTCAGCCTAGGACCGATCAGGCCAGCTCGCGGGCGACCGCGGCCGCGACCTCGCGGCCCGAACGCACGGCACCCTCCAGGTAGCCGTTGAAACGGGTCGAGTACTCGGCGCCCGCCCAGTGCAGGACGCCCTCCGCCTGCGCGAGCAGCGGACCGTTCGTGGTCCACACCCCCGGGGAGAAGTGGGCGCCGTGGCAGCCGCCGGTGAACTTCTCCCGCGCCCAGTCCCGCTCGACGTAGGCCAGCGGCTGGGCCGCGTCCTCGCCGAACGTGCGGACGACGGAGTCGACGAAGGCACGCTCGCGCAGTGTCTCCGTGCGCCGCGACAGCGAGTCGGCGTCGGCCCCCTCGAAGAAGCCCATGAGGTGACCGCGCGACGAGGTCTCGGCCGTGGTGTCGAACGTGACCCGGACCGCCCCCTCGTCGGCGCTGGACTGGCCGGAGAAGCCGTGGTCGCGCCAGAACGGCCGGTCGTAGATCAGGAAGGCCTTGATGACGTTGCCCGGGGCGACCTTCTCGGCCACCTCCGCACGCCACTCGGGGAGCGCGGGCTCGTGCTCGAGCGCGACGGCCAGCCGCGGGGGCAGGGTCGAGATGACCTGCTTCGCCTCGATGGTCTCGCCGTCTGCGAGGTGGATCGTGGCGGACCGGTCCCCGTGGCTGATCTTGACGACCTCCGCGCCCAGGCGCACGACGTCGTCGCCGAGCCGGGCTGCGAGGGCCTCGACGACCCTGGCCATGCCGCCGTCGACGCGCTTCTGGTTGAGGCCACCGTTGCTGGCGAGCATGGTCTCCAGGTCGGGGCCGGAGTTGACCTGGTGCAGACCCTCGAGCAGCGTGGCGCCCTTCGGCATCGGGCCGAAGGCGGCCGCGTACACCTCAGCGAAGCGGCGCTGCGCGCCCATGGTCCGCAGGTTCGTGATGACCCAACGGCGGAGATCCTGGCCGAGCCAGGCCGCGTTGGCCTGGCGCCAGGCCGCGTCGTCGCGGAGCCGGTCGGCGAGCCTGCGCAGACGCAGGAGGCCCTGGCCGAGGTCCGCGACCTCGAAGGGGGTCAGTTCGGGGGCGTCCTCGTCTTCGCTGGGGACGTGCAGCGACTGCCCGCGGAGCCGGACGACGAGGCTGCCCTTCGCAGGCAGACCGATCGTGTCGAGATCGAGGTCGTCGATGATCTCCTGCAGCGCATCGAAGCCGGGGCCGATCCATTGGCCTCCGAGCTCCACGTAGCTTCCGTCGTCGAGAACCCGGTTCTCGACGCGTCCACCGACCCGCTGCCGGGCCTCGAGGACGACCACCTCCAGCCCCCGCTCGGCGAGGTACTGTGCGGCCACCAGACCGGCAAGGCCGGCGCCCAGGATGGCGCAGTCCACCACGTGTCCTCCTCAGATCGTCGCCCCCCGGCGGGGCATGTGCCAGCCTACAAGCCGCGGCGGTCAGCGATTCGGTGACCCCTCGTTAGCGGCCTGGGCGGCCACCGGGCAAGACAATGGGGCGAACCGAAAGGGTCCGCCCCACTACCGAGCCGCCCACGGGACTCGAACCCGTGACCTACGCTTTACGAGAGCGTCGCTCTACCAACTGAGCTAGGGCGGCAGCAGGACGGAACTATACCGAAAGCCTGCGGCGTTTGACCAATGGACCCGGTCAGCTGCAGCGCGTTCCGTCCTCGGGGGCCTCCCCCTCGTACAGGAACCGGTTGACCGCCTTCGCGATGCAGGCGTTGTCCCCCGTGACGGCGCCGTGCCCCGCGCTCTCCAGGGTGAGCAGCGTTCCGGACGCCAACTGCCCGGCCATCGAGACGGCCTGCTCGTAGGGTGTGGCCGAGTCGCCGGTGGTGCCCACCACCAGGATCGTCGGCGCACCGTCGGCGGTCAGCTTGAGCTGGGGAGCCGAGTCGGCCGTCCAGAGCTGACAGGTGTAACTCGTGCCCATCTGGGGGGCCATGAAGGGCGCGTCGTCGAACGTGTCCTTCCACTCGGCGAGCACCGGCGCGGCACCCTCGTCGACGCCGTCCACGCAGGCCATGGCGGGGAAGGCGTAGGCGACCGTGTCGTAGGCGTTGCCGCTGCGGCCGTTGAGGATGTCGGCGGCGAGCAGCAGGTCGGCCGCGTCGCCGGTGAGTGCGCGGCCGATGACGTCGGCCAGCGTCCGGTACGCCTCGTCGTCCTCGTAGAGGAACAGCGCGATGCCGGTGGCCGCGTGCGACTGCGTCAGTTGCCGACCGTTGACGTCGACGGGATCGGCGTCGAGTCGGGTGAGGAAGTCGGTCAGCTGCGCCTTGATCGCGGCGGCGTCGTCGCCAAGGCTGCAGAGGTCGGACCCTGCGCACCAGTCGATGAAGTTGTCGAGCGCCAGCTCGAAGCCCGCCGTCTGCGGGATCGGCTCGGAGTCGGTGATCTCGACGGCGGCGTCGAGGATCATGCGTCCGACGGAGTGGGGGAACAGGTGCGCGTAAGTGGCGCCGACGAACGTCCCATAGGAGACACCGACGTAGTTGAGCTTCTCCGCGCCGACGAGGTGGCGCAGCAGGTCAAGGTCGCGGACCACGTCGATCGTGGTGATGTGGTCGAGCAGGTCACCCGAGTTGTCGCGGCACTGCCGGGCGAAGGCGGCGGACCCGTCCTGCAGAGCCTTGTCCTCGGCGGCGTCGTCGGGGCTGGTGTCGAGGTCGAAGAGGGCGTCCGTCTCGGTCAGCGACCCGCACACGACGTGCGTGGACTCGCCCGTGCCGCGGGGGTCCCAGCCGATCAGGTCGAAGTTGTCGAACCGGCCGGCGAGCCCTGTGGCCATGGACTGCCCGCCGAAGCCGGGGCCGCCCGGGTTGAGGAAGAGGGGGCCGCGCGACGAGTCGCCGTCGACGACGCGCCGGATCGCAAGCTCGATGGCCGGACCCTGGGGCTCGTCCCAGTCCAGCGGGGCGAGCACCGTGGCGCACTGGTCGCCGGAGTCGTCGTCGCAGAGCTTCCACTCGAACTTCTGGGTGGCGTAGGCGGCCTGGTCACCCAGGGAGTCGAGGAACTCGACCCGCGGCGTCGCCGTCGACTCGTAGGCGACCTGCCGGTCGGCATTGCGGTTCTCGGGGGCCGGGAACGTCGCGTAGCTGTCGAGGGGCTGCTCCGGGGTACCGGGCATCCGCTCGCCCTCGGCGGGCGCCGTCGGTTCTACCGGGCCGGGGCTGCTGGATGAGGCGGGTTGATCGGGTGCCTTCCCGCCGCCGACCATTCCTCCCAGGAACAGCGTGGACACGAGCGCGATGGCGATCATGGCCAGAACGCCCTGCGTCACATGTGTCCATCTACTCATCCGCGGCCCCTCCGCCCACCGGCGCCGGTGCGGCGCTCCGCATCGAACATACCGACTCCAGCGGGCAACGCAAGGTCTCGCCCGGCCCCATCCTCACGTCGACGGCCTCGGCGGGGACGACGTGGGCGGTGACCACCCCGTGCCGCCCATCGACCTCGACGCGCTCCCCGAGGGCCGGTGCCCGCCGGAGGAAGTCGACGTAGAGCGGGTGTTCGTAGGCGAGGCAGCACATGAGGCGGCCGCAGGCTCCGGCGATCCGGAGCGGGTTCGGGGCCAGGCCCTGCACCTTGGCGAGACGCAGCGAGACGGGCTCGAAGGCGTCGAGGAAGGTGGTGCAGCACAGTTCGCGGCCACACGAGCCGATCCCTCCGATGAGGCGGGCAGCGTCGCGGCTGCCGACCTGACGCAGGTCGATGCGCGCCCCCAGGCCGCGGGCGAGTTCGCGCAGCAGCTGCCGGAAGTCGACGCGCTGGGGCGCGGTGAAGTAGACGGCGAAGAGCCGGTCGACCCCGGCGACCTTCTCCACGAAGTCGATGCCGACGACCTTCATGTCCAGCCCCAGCCGCTCCACCTCGGCGCGGGCGAAGGCGGCGGCGTGTTCGCGACGTTCGCGGTTCGCGGTGTCGACAGCCAGATCGGCGGGGGTGGCCGGCCCCGGGCAGGTCGGGAGGCCTTCGTAGGCGGCGGCCTCCGTCGGTGCCCACACGCACCGGGCGACCACGTCGCCGTCAGGGGTCGGGTACAGCACCCAGTCCCCGACGGCGTAGGCGCGATCGCCGGGGTCAAGGTAGTGCAGCTGGCCGTGCTCCTCGAAGGTGACGGCCATCACCCGTGACATGGGACCAGCCTAACGGTGCCCCTCAGGCTGCCCGTGGTCAGGAGCGCTTGGCCTCCCGCGACTCCGCCCGTGCCGCCGAAAGTGCCCCGTCGATGCCGGCCTTGCCGCCACCGATGCAGAAGAACAGGATGCCGATGACGACCAGCAGGAGGTCGCGATCGCCCACGAATCCCGTCTGCCCCGCCACGAACGGGCTGAAGGCACCCCAGCGCAGCAGCGCCAGCCCGGCGATGCCGATGACGGCCATCAGCAGGCCGACGACGCGGACCGCCAGCCCCATGATCAGGAAGATGGCCATGCCCGCGAGAGTGAAGCCGACGATCCAGGCGACGAGCCGCGGCTCGGGGATGAGGGTCTGCTGGGCCAGGTAGGCAGCGCTGGCGTCGATCTGTGTCAGCACCTGGTACGCGACGATGCCGAGCAGCGCCGCCACGACCAGCCGCAGCATCAGGAGTCCGACGCTGCCGAAGGCGCCGACGCCGCGGCGGGGGCGGGCACGCTGTCACGGACCGCGTTGGCGGGCGAGGTCGCGACGAGGCCGAGGCGCTGATCCCGCGCCTCCTTCTCGGCCCGCAACTGCTCGGCCAGGCGTGCCTCCTCCGCGGCTTCCTCCTCCAACGTCAGGCGACCCGGCGCCTCGATGACCTGGGTCTCATCGCCGTCGGTGCGGTAGAGGCCGGCGATGCCGGGGCCGTCCACGGGACCGACACCGGTGAGTGCGGCCCCGGCGGCCACGCCTGCTCCGGCGATCACAGGGTCAGGTACGACGAGCGGGCGGACGCGGGTCTGCTCCTCCTCGGGCTCGGGCTCGAAGCTCTCGGCCTCCGGGTCCCCGGCCTCCTGCGCCACGGTGTCGGGCTCCTCGGACTCGTCGGGGACCGACACTTCTGCGGCCTCGGCGGCGGCTTCCCCGTCCTGGGGTGCCGCCGGCGTCGAGTCCTCGAAGAAGACCGGCTCGTCGCTGGAGACGAGGTCCGCCGGGTCGGAGTCCTCTGCGACGTCGGAGACCTGCTCCGGCGCCTCCTGGTCCGCTGCGGGCTCACGTGCCTCGTCGGCGATCGGCGCGGGGGCCTCCTCGACGACGGGCTCGGGCTCGACGGGCTCGGGGATGCGCGGCCTCGGCACGGGAACGGCCTGCTCGGTCGAGTAGTCGTCCCACTCGGTGGGTGAGACCGGCGTCCCGTACTCGTCGGGTTCCTGCGACCAGGACGCGTCGCGGGGGGTGCCCTCCTGGACCCACTCGTTGTTGGACATGTCGCACTCCCTCGGCTGGGCGGTCTTGAGTAGTCATCTTGTCACCGTGTGGGGTCCCGGCAAGGACTGACACGCCCTTCCCCCTCAGGTACGCGCCGCCTGGGACAGCGACACCAGCAGCGCCTCGAGCGCGAGGAGCGGCGCGACGTTGCCCTCCAGGGCAGTGCGGGCCGTCAGGATCGCGTCGAGAGCCCGGACGGTGGCCTCGGGCGTCGACCGTCGTGCGAGCGGTTCGATCTCGTCGGCCAGGTCCGCGTTGACCAGGGGCACACCCGGCGCGGTCTGGACGGCGAGCACGTCGCGGTAGTAGGTGGCGAACTCCGTCAGCACCCGGTCGAGGGCGTCACGCTGGATCCGCTTGTTCCGCAGCTTCTGCTGGTCCTCGAGGTCACGGATGGCGGCCTGTGCGTTGCGCGGCTTGGCTCCGCGTCCGCCGACCCCCAGGGCCTCCTGGAGCGCGGCGAGTTCCTTGGCGTCCAGCTCGGTCGTCGTCTGCGCCGCCTCCTCCGCGGAGGCCTTGACGAGGTTGTCCGCCGCGTCGAGGCAGGCGGTGAGCGACGTGAGGCGGCCGGGAAGGGCGAGGATCTCGCGTCGCCGGATCCGGGCCTCCTCGGAGCGGCCGAGCATGCGGGCCCGGCCGACGTGCCCCTGCGACGCCCGGGCCGCGTAGGCGGCCAGCGCCGGGGACACGCCGTCCCGGTCGATCAGCAGCTGCGTGACGGCCTCGTCGGACGGTGTGACCAGCTTCAGCTGCCGGCAGCGGGAGCGGATCGTGACGATGACGTCGTCTGCGCTCGGCGCACACAGCAGCCACACGGTCCGCGGCGATGGTTCCTCGAGCCCCTTCAGCAGCGCGTCGGCACCCCGCTCGGTGATCCGATCGGCGTCCTCGACCACCACGATCTGGAAGCCGCCGAGGACAGGGCCCACATTGGCCCGGCCCACCAGCTCGCGGACCTCGGCAACGCCGATCGACAGCTGCTCGGTGCGGAGCAGCGTCACGTCCGGGTGGGCGCCGCTGAGCGTCGTGCGGCAGGCCTCGCAGGTGCCACAGCCGCCGGCGCGGCACTGCAGCGCGGCCGCGAACGCCTTGGCGGCGTTGGATCGGCCGGATCCGGGTGGCCCGACGAACAGCCAGGCGTGGGTCATCGCGTGACGGTTCCCCGCCACCGCGCGGCGGAGCACCTCGACCGCGCGTTCCTGCCCGATCAGCTCCGAGAACACATCACCCATGGACGTCATCCTGCCATCGACCGCCGACGCTCAACGCGCCAGCGCGTCGGCGACGTGTCCGGCGATGGTGGCGGCGAGTTCGTGCCGGTCGGATCGTGCGGGCAGCACGAGGTAGTGCCCGGGGTCGGCCGCGGCCACCTCGAGGAAGTGCGCGCGGGCGCGGCGGTGCAGGTCGAGGCCCGCGCTCTCCAGCCGGTCCTTGACGGCGATGGTGGCGACCGCGTCGCTCGGGTCGGCGTCGAGGATGACGGTCAGGTCGGGCCGCAGGCCCCCGACGGCCCACCAGGCGATGCGGGAGATGTCGGCCATGTCGAGGGCCCGCCCCGCGCCCTGGTAGGCGATCATCGAATCGACGTAGCGGTCGCAGACGACGACGGCTCCGCGCTCCAGCGCGGGCCGGATCAGCTCCGTGGCGTGCTGGGCCTTGTCCGCGGCGTACATGAGCGCCTCGGCCCGCGGGTCGACCTCCCCGTGGGACGGGTCGAGCACGAGCCCCTGAGCTGGGCGCCGATGGCCGTGCCCCCGGGCTGGCGTGTCACGACGTGGTCGATGCCCCTCTCTGTGAGGTACGCGGCCAGCAGCCGCACCTGCGTCGTCTTGCCGACGGAGTCCCCGCCCTCGAACACCACGAACAGCCCGGTCATCCGCGCGACTTTCCCTTCAACTTCTCCAACAGGTTCCCCTGAGCCGCCACCCGCCCGGGCCAGGCCTTCAGGAACGCCCGGCGCCTGTGCAGCACCCGGCGTCGGGCCCGCTCGGCCTCCACACCGAGCAGGTAGGCCTCCTCCGGATCGACGCCGGTCAGGTCCGGTCGGCCGGGGATCTCGGAGCATCCGCGCAGGTCCGCGACGAGCTCGGTCAGCTCGGCGACGTGCCTGCGTGCCTTCTTCGGCAGCAGCGGGGCGGCGACGTGGGCGATCATGCCGAGCTGCTCGGCCGTGGACAACGCAGCCAGCCACGCGTCGTCCGGATGCCCGGGGCGCAGCGCGCCGCACCGCTCACCCAGGATGGACGCGGCCCGCACCGCCCGCGCCAGCAGCTGCTCCGCGGCAGGATCGGCGGCGACATCACCCAGCCGTGGGGCCCTCGCGGCGCCGACGAGCCTGTCGATGACGGCAGCCGTCGGCGCCTCCACCTCGGCGGCCGTGGCATAGGGAACGCCTGCGAGGAGTTCCTCCGTTGCTTCCCGCCACGACGGCTCCAGCACCGTCGCCAGGCCGCGGAGGTCGCGGCCCAGGACACCGAGCCGTCCGTTGATCTCTGCAAGGTCGTCGGATCCCGTGGCGCGCCGGTGCAGGTCGGCCCGCACGAGGCCGTCGAGGTGGCGGGCGAACACGGCCGAGACGAACTCCTCGAGGCTCGCGCGACGGCCCGGCTCGGACGGCGTCGGGAAGTTGCCCAGCCCGGTGGCCGGGGCGCCGAGCCGCTGTTGCACGGTCGGGAACTCGTCGACGGGGGTGGCGTTGACGGACAGGCCGACCGTCAGCAGGAACTGCAGATGGGCCGGGGAACAGTACTGCGTCGGGCGGATGGTGATCTCGCGGTAGCGGGCGGTGGTGATCCCGCTGCGGCGCACCGTCACCTTCTCGTCCCGGACGTCCGCCACGATCGCCCCGTTGTCGGCGCGCAGCGCCCACTCGCCGCGTTCGCAGCCAAGGGCCGCGATCGGGCCGAACGGGACGCCCCTGCGGAACGGCTGCAGCAGGCGGGCGAAGGACTCCGGCAGGTCCCCGTTGGCGCCGACAGGCTCGACCTGCTCGGCGGGAAGATCGGGCTGCCAGCCCGGTGCCGACAGGTACCACTCCCCCAGCCCGTCGATGACGCGGTGCGCGACGACGATGCCGTCACGCAGGAGCCGGCCGTCGCTGGCGTCGAGCAGCGTCACGTCCATCCGGTAGCTGCCGGACGCCCGGCGGATGATGCGCGACAGCCCGACGCTGTCGTCGACCAGCGTCGGTGGCTCGGCCGCGAACGGCACGTCAAGGCGGATCGCCTCGAGCGGGTCGACCTTCCGCGACATGCCCGCGCGCCTAGGAGGACTTCGTGGTCTTCCGGGCGGCGGGCTTCTTGGCCGGCGCCTTCCGGGCGGTCGTCTTCTTCGGCGCGGGGCCCTTGGCACGCTTCTCGGCCAGCAGTTCGAACGCACGCTCGGGCGAGATCTCCTCCGGCGAGTCGTCGCGACGCAGCGTCGCGTTCGTCTCACCGTCGGTGACATAGGGCCCGAACCGCCCCGACTTCAGCACGACAGGCTTGCCCGAGGCGGGATCCGCCCCGAACTCCTTCAACGGCGGAGCCGCTGCTGCCCGTCCCTCGCCTTCGGCTGCGCATAGATGGCAAGCGCCTCCTCGAGCGTGATGTCGAAGATCTGCTCCTCGCTCGTCAGCGACCGGGAATCGGTGCCGCGCTTGAGGTACGGCCCGTAGCGGCCGTTCTGCGCAGTGATCTCGACGCCGTCCGCGTCGGCGCCGACGACGCGGGGAAGGCTCATCAGCTGCAGCGCGATGGGCAGGTCGATGTCCTCGATGGACATGGACTTGAACAGCGAGCCCGTGCGCGGCTTGGCCGACTTCGGCGCGTCCTCGGGGAGCACCTCGGTCACGTAGGGGCCGTAGCGGCCGTTCTTCGCGACGATCAGGTGGCCGGACTCCTTGTCGACGCCCAGTTCCCGCTCCTCGCCCTGCGGCGCGCTGAGCAGTTCCTCGGCAAGCTCCACGGTCAGTTCGTCGGGTGCGGTGGTCTCGGGGACGTTGGCGCGGCGGCCGTCGGCTGCCTCGACATAGGTGCCGTAGCGGCCGACCCGCACGTCGATCCCGGAGTCGCCGAGCGGGAAGGTCGACAGGACGCGGGCGTCGATGTCACCCAGCTCCGAGACGAGCGCCTGGAGTCCCTGATGGGAGACGCCCTCGGGCCCCGGTAGAAGTCGGACAGCACCTGGAGCCGCTGGGCGCGACCGGAGGCGATCTCGTCCAGCTGGTCCTCGAGCTGCGCGGTGAAGGCGTAGTCGACCAGGTCGCCGAAGTGTTCCTCGAGCAGCCGGGTGACGGCGAACGCCAGCCACGTCGGCACCAGCGCCGAGCCCTTCTTGAACACGTAGTCCCGCGCGGTGATGGTGCGGATGATCGACGCATAGGTGGACGGGCGGCCGATCTCGAGCTCTTCGAGCTTGGCCACGAGCGACGGCTCGGTGTAGCGGGCCGGCGGTCGGGTCTCGTGCCCGGCGGGCTCGGCCTTCGCGACGGCCAGTTCGTTGCCCTTGGTGAGGATCGGCAGCCGCGTCTGCGTGTCATCGGTCGCGGAACCGTCGTCGTTGCCCTGCACGTAGGCGGCGAGGAAGCCGGGGAACACGATGGTGCGGCCGGAGGCCAGCAGGCCCGCGTCGGCCGGGTCGCCGTCGTTCAGGGCGCCGGCGGGCAGCTTGGCCGCGATGCGGATGGTGACGGACTCGCCGCGGGCGTCGGCCATCTGCGAGGCCAGGGTGCGGCGCCAGATCAGCTGGTAGAGGCGGAACGCGTCGCCGCTCAGCCCGGTCTGGTCGGGATGCTGGAAGGTGTCGCCGGCGGGGCGGATCGCCTCGTGGGCCTCCTGCGCGCTCTTGACCTTCGAGGCGTAGACGCGGGGCTGGGCCGGCAGGAACCGCTCCCCGAACAGCTCCTTCACCTGGGCGCGGGCGGCGTTGATGGCCTGCCCGGACAGCGAGACCGAGTCGGTTCGCATGTAGGTGATGAAGCCCTTCTCGTACAGCTCCTGCGCCACCGACATCGCGCGCTGTGCGGTGAAGCCGAGCTTGCGGCCGGCCTCCTGCTGCATCGTCGTGGTGCGGAACGGCTCGTAGGGCTTGCGGGTGTAGGGCCGGGACTCGACGGCGGAGACGGTGATGGCGGCCTGCGGCAGCAGTCCCGCGAGCCAGGTGGCCCGCGCCTCGTCGAGGATCTGGACGTCGCCGACGGTCAGTGCGCCGCTGGCGTCGAAGTCGCGCCCCGCGGCGACACGGACGCCGCCCAGGGTGGACAACCGGGCCGGGAAGTTGCGGGGGTCGGCGTCGGCGCCGGCGTCCAGCACGATGTCGAGGTCCCAGTAGGAGGCGGGAACGAACGCGATGCGCTCACGCTCACGGTCGACCACCAGGCGGGTCGCCACCGACTGCACGCGGCCGGCCGACAGCCGCGGCATGACCTTCTTCCACAGGACGGGAGAGACCTCGTAGCCGTAGAGCCGGTCGAGGATGCGACGCGTCTCCTGCGCATCGACGAGGGCATTGTCCAGTTCCCGCGGGTTCCGGACGGCCTCCTCGATGGCCGACTTGGTGATCTCGTGGAACACCATGCGCTTCACGGGGACCTTCGGCTTCAGCTCCTGCAGGAGATGCCACGCGATGGCCTCGCCCTCGCGGTCACCATCCGTGGCCAGCAGGAGTTCGTCGACGCCCGCCAGCTTGGCCTTCAGATCCTTGATCGTCGCCTTCTTGTCCGGCGAGACCACGTAGATGGGCTGGAACTCGTCGTCGACGTTGACGCCGGTGCGCGCCCACGGCATGCCCTTGTACTTGGCGGGCACCTCGGAGGCCCTGGTCGGCAGGTCTCGGACGTGGCCGCGGCTTGACTCGACGACATAGTCGCGCCCCAGGTAACCGGCGATCTTGGTTGCCTTGGTCGGCGACTCGACGATAACGAGGCGCTTGGAAGCCATCAGTTCAGCCCTCCGCGGTTGGGAACTCCCCGAACAATAGCCTGCGCCGTCAACAGCTCCCACCCAAGGCGGAACTCACCGCCTAGAGGATCAGCAGCTGGTCGAGCAGCGCGGCGCGGATCTCCGGCAGTACGCCGGTGGCGAGTTCCGTGGGGTCGAGGTCGAGCACCTGAGCCACGGCCGCGAGCACCTGCCCGACGCTCAGGTCGCCGTCGAGGGCTCCCAGGACCGCCGCCAGGGCCGTGTCCGCCTTGATGGCCCGCAGCAGCCCGACGCGCTGCCGGAAGACGATGTACTGCGGGTCCTCGGCGCCGGGAACGCCGAGCGTCTCCTCGTCGACGTCGACGAGCCGGGGCCGGGACTCCAACAGCTCTTCGGTGGGGAGCTGGAAGGCGTCGACGGCGGCTGCGTGGCGGGCGAACACCTCGCCCACGGGCTGGGCTACGGCGTGTGGCCACGACTCGAATCGCAGGTGCGGCTCCTCGCGCTCCGCACGGGTGACGAGGATCCAGCCCATGCCGACCGAACGGATTCCCAGCCGGTCGAAGTAGGCGAGCCAGTCGTCGTAGGCGGCGCGCCAGCCGGGTGACCCGCCGAGCCCGGCGTCGGTGAGCCACATCTCGATGTAGGAGTAGATGTCGAGGCGTTCGCGTTCGATCACCCAAGCGTCGCAGCCGGCCGGCACCCAGGAGCGCAGCCGCTCCTCCCATGGTGTGTCCAGGACGGCCCAGTTGGTGAGCAGTTGCAGGCTGCCGCCCGGCTCAAGATGGTCGGCGGCGCCGCGGACGAGGGTCTCCACGAGCGAGTCGCCCTCGTAGTTCGTCTCCCGGTAGGCGAGGGTCGACTCGGCGGAGCTGGGAGGGCTCATGACGAACGGCGGGTTGGAGACGATGAGGTCGAAGCGTTGACCGGCGACGGGTTCGTAGAGGGAGCCGTTGCGCAGGTCGACGTCGCGGCCGTTGAGCCCGGCGGTGAGCGCCGCCAGCCGCAGGGCCCGGTCGTTGACGTCGGTCCCGACGACGCTCTGCGCGTGGCGGCTGAGGTGGAGCGACTGGACGCCGCAGCCCGTGCCGAGGTCGAGCGCCGACTCCACCAGGGTGCGCATGGTGATCTGCGCCAGCGTCGTCGAGGCGGGGGAAACGCCCAGCACGTAGTCGGGGCTGGTCGGTTCGACCACCTGGTCGAGGCCGGGGGTCGGATCGGCGACGATCCAGCCGGTGGCGTCGTCGTCAGGGGAGCCGTAGGGGCGGATGTCGACGGCCGCCGCCAGCCCAGTGCCGCGGCGGACGAGGTAGCCGCCGTCGAGGAGCCCGGCGACGTCGACGACGCCGGCCAGCTGCTCCTCGGGCACCTCCCGTTGGAGGACGAAGAGTCGGATCAGCGCGGCCAGCGGGTCGGTGGCGACCCCGAGCGCAACGTCGGCCGGCACGGTCGAGTTGCGCCCGAGGCCCTGCTGTCCTGCCTCCCCGATGCGGTCGAGGACGTCGTCGACGACGTAACCGGCGGCGAGGAGGTCGCGGCGGAGCCGCTGCGGATCGATGGGCGTGAGCTGAGCAGACACGCCGTTGATCCTAGTTACCTCAGGAGACGGACTCGGTCGCTCCCTGCCACAGGTTGACCCCGGCGACGTCCGCGTGCGCGTCGATCGCGGCCAGTTCCTCGGCGCTGAACTCGAGGTTGCCGAGTGCGTCGAGGTTGTCGTCCAGTTGGGCGACCGAGGAGGCGCCGAGGACGACGGAGGTCACCGACGCCGTGCCCTGGTCCCGCAGCGCCCACGCGATCGCCATCTGGGCCAGGGACTGCCCACGACCGGCGGCGATGTCGCCCAGCGCACGGAGGTGCCCGAGTGTGGCCTCGTCGAGCGAACCGGGGTCGAGCGACTTGCCGGCCGCAGCTCTGGAGCCCTCCGGGATCCCGGTCAGGTAGCGGTTCGTCAGCAGCCCCTGCGCGAGCGGGGAGAAGCCGATGACGCCCATGCCTGCCTGCGCCGCGGCCTCGAGGAGGCTGGGGCTCCCCTCCTCGATCCAGCGGTTGAGGATCGAGTAGGAGGGCTGGTGGATGACCAGCGGGGTGCCCAGTTCACGCGCGATCTCCTGTGCGCGCAGCGTGAGCGACGGCGAGTAGGAGGAGATGCCGGCGTACAGGGCCTTGCCGGAACGCACGGCCTGGTCGAGGGCCTGCATGGTCTCCTCGACCGGCGTGTCCGGGTCGGGGCGGTGGTGGTAGAAGATGTCGACGTAGTCGAGCCGCATGCGACGTAGCGAGTCGTCGAGCGAGCTGAGCAGGTACTTGCGGGAGCCACCGAAGCCGTAGGGCCCGGGCCACATGTCCCAGCCCGCCTTCGACGAGATGATCGTCTCGTGCCGGTAGCCGGAGAAGTCCTCCGCGAAGAGCCGGCCGAAGTTGGTCTCGGCCGACCCGTACGGCGGGCCGTAGTTGTTGGCCAGGTCGAAGTGGGTCACGCCCCTGTCAAAGGCGCGGCGCAGGATGTCGCGCTGCGTCTGGAGGGGCTTGTCGTCGCCGAAGTTGTGCCACAGGCCCAGCGAGATGGCGGGCAGCTTGAGGCCGGAGGCTCCGAGGCGACGGTAGGGCATGGAATCGTAACGATCAAGTGAAGCGACGTAGCTCATGGCCGCCACCATAGCCCGCCCGCAAGCCCCATCACCACGGGTCGGCGGTCCTCGGTGGAGGCGCGTGAGCATCGAGTGCACCACGGCGGAGATAGGCTCCGCTGCGTGCTGAAATTCGATGAAACGCTGGGCGTGTCCAAGTTGCTCGGTCAGCTGCTCGGCGGCCTCGTGGTCGGGGCGGTGGTCGGCTGGCTGGTCCTGCAGGGGCTCGACCGTTTCAGCCCTCTGCTGACCAGAGAGGCGGCCGCGCCGGCCGTGGGCGTGGGCGGGGTCGTGTTCCTCGTCTTCACGCTGGCCGGGCTGCGGGGCGCCCGCGTCATCCAGGTTGATGCGGACGTGCTGCGGCTCACCCCGTGGGTGGGACTCCCCAAGGAGTATCCGCTGGCGACGCACACGTTCAGCCCCGTCCTCGGCTATCACCGGGGAAGTGTCACCCAGCGGTCCCTGGCGATCGAGGGCCACGACGGCTCCCGGGCCCTGATCCCGCTGAGCCTGGCGCCCCATCGCTTCGACGAACTCGTGCGGCTCGTCCACCCGCAGGAGCCGACCGCCCCGGCCCCCTGGCTGGCCGCGCAGCCGCAGGACGCACCGACCGGAGTCGCCGCTCAGGAGGCGCCGGCGGGGCTGCTCAACTTCGCGCCACGCACGTTCGTGATCCGACGGGGCGTCGCACCGGTGTTCGCCTGGATCGTGATCGCTTTCGGAGTCCTGATCTTCGCAGGCTTCGCCGTCCTTGCCGCCCAGGTCCCCGCGAAGGACAGCATTCCGGGGATCCTCGGTTTCGGTCTGTTGATGATGGCGCTGGTGAGCGGCCTCGGACTGGTCCAGCTACGACTGGTGGGCGGCCTCCCCCGTTCGGTGGTCGTCGCCCCGGAGCACGTCACGTTCGGCACGCAGACCTTCCGCTACGAGGATCTGTACGTGCTGGAGCTTCCCGCGCCGGGGCTCCTGCCGGTTCAGGCGAAGGTCCGGTTGCGGACGATGGCCGGAGTCGACCACACCATCAAGGTGGTGGCACGAAACCCGAAGCAGTTCCTCGACTACCCCGCGTTCGCCACGCTGCTGCGCGAAGCGGCCAACGCCGTCAAGCCGGTGGTGAACTACCGCTACTCGGGCTGACGGGCTCAACCGGTCCCGGCCGTGGCCTCCCGCAGGATCACGGCAGGTACCCAGTCGGGCGCCCGCGCCAGCCTGGCCTCGACGACCACGACGACCACGATCGATGACTCGCCGCCACCGGCCACCGAACAGGAACGCAGCATGGCCTCGTTGCGTTCGGCGGCACCGGCCGCCGCCGCGCACCCGTCGCCGCCACCCGCCGCTGCCGACGCCCGGCCAACGCCGAGAGTTCCGCAGCCCGCTCTGCCCCGCGCGCGACCGCGAACCAGTCGATCAGGACCGCCCCTGCCAGGAACGCCGCGAGCGCGGCGAGGCAGGCGCCCGCGATCAGCATCGACCCGGCGCCTCCCCGCTCGTCGGTGGTCACGGCCCGGCCCCCGGCTCGTACGCGGCCCACGCCGAGGCACTCACCGGCACCGGCGGCAGCCCGACCAGGACCACATCGAGCGTGACGGTGGCCGTGACCCCGTCGTCGCCGCGGCGTAGCGTGACCCGCGCCCCCGGCGGGACCCGGTTCTCCGCCTCTGCCAGCAGTGCCGTGTCGCCGCGTGCCGCCTGCCGGGCCAGCTGGGCGCTGGACTCCGCGCAGGCGGCCTCGGCGACCCCGAGCATGGACAGGCTGACGAGCACTCCCGCGAGCAGCACCGTCGTGACGATGCCGACGGCGAGTTCGACCGTCACCAGGCCCCGTTCCCGGGGACGCAACCCGGCCATCAGAGACCGCTGGCGACCTGGGTGAAGATGTCGACGACCCAGTCGAACAGCGTCTGGAAGAAGGCGTTGTCGTTGAAGATGCGCAGCAGCACGAGGGCCACGGCGGCGGCCGCGAGCAGCCCGATGGCGTACTCGACGGTGGTGAGGCCGCGTTCCAGCAGGCTGGGGCGGCGGCGGAGGGTGGTGTGGATGGGAAGGGACATCGGGGTTCCTTTCGGGAGGCCCGCCGCGGATCGGCGGGCATGTCCCGTTCTCGGTCACCGGCGCAGCCTCCGACCACGCGGGAGCCACCCTGTGGACGCACGGCAACGGACAACACCGGCTCCTGTGGATCGTGGTGGGTCCAGGTCAGGTGTGTCGCGGCCCGGTCAGTCGCTGTCGAGCAGCAGGGCCAGCAGCTCGGCCGCGTCGGCCTTGTTGAGGACCTGGTTCGCGTTGCCGCACTTCGGTGACACGACGCACGAGGGGCACCCGTCCTCGCAACGGCAGCGCCGCAGCCGCTCGAGGGTGGCGGCCAGCCACTCCTCGGCCACCTCGTAGCCGCGTTCCGCGAAGCCGGAGCCTCCCTCGACGCCGTCGTGGACGAAGATCGTGGCCAGGCCCGTGTCGGGGTGCAGCGCGGTGCTGACCCCGCCGATGTCCCAGCGGTCGCAGGGGGCGAACGCCGGCAGCAGCCCGATCGCGGTGTGTTCCATCGCGTGCGCCGCAGCCCCCAGCTCCAGCGGCTGCCAGCCGAGGCGGGCGGCCAGTGCGGCCGGCACCGTCCACCACACGGCCTGGGTCACCATCCTGTGCAGCGGCAGCTCCAGCGGCGTCGAGTCCCACACCTCGTGGGTGACCTCGTCACGGCGCAGGTAGCCGTGGACCTGCGAGGCCAGGCGCACGTCGCCCGTGCACACCTGGGTGATGCCGAGTGGCCGGTGCGTCGTCTCCCGGACGATTTCGATGTCGAAGGCCGCCTGCGGCTGGGTGTAGTAGGTGGGCGTGGCGGCCACGACGAGCGCATGATGCTCCTCGGGAACCAGCGCGTCGACGACGAACGACTCGCCCTGATGCAGGTAGACGGCGCCGGGATGCACCGTGCGGTCCGCGGCCTCCGCGTCGACGATGCCGACGACCCGTCCGGTGTCGCGCTCGACGATGTCGAGTGGCCGTTGCCCCACCGAGCGGAGATCGATGAAATCGACGGCACGGTCGTGTCTGGTCCAGAAGTAGCGGCCACCCCTGTCGCGGAGCACGCCCTGCGTTGCGAGCGCCGCCAGCGCACCGGGCGTGGTCTCCCCGAACCAGCGGACATCGTCGGCGGTCAGGGGCAGTTCCTGCGCGGCTGCTGCCAGGTGGAGGCCGAGGACCCGCGGGTTGGCGGGGTGCAGGACGGCCCGCTCGACGGGCGCGTCGAAGACAAGCTCGGGGTGTTCCATGAGGTAGGCGTCGAGGGGGTTGTCGTTCGCTAGGAGCACCACCAGGGCATCCTGGCCACGGCGCCCTGCCCGACCGGCCTGCTGCCAGAACGACGACAGCTTGCCGGGATAGCCGGAGACGAGGACCGCGTCCATGCCGGCGATGTCCACCCCCAGCTCGAGGGCGTTGGTGCTGGCGAGGCCCCGCAGGCGACCGTCGTGCAGGCCGGCCTCGAGTTCACGGCGGTCGACGGCGAGGTACCCACCCCGGTAGGAGGCGATCCGTGAAGGGTCGTGGGCCAGTTCCTGCGCCTGCAGGGAGACGAGCTCCGCCCCGAGCCGCGACGGCACGAACGCGAGGGTCTGGCAGCCGTCGTCGCTGAGACCCGCCAGGAGTTCGGCGGTGTCGGAGCGCAGCGACTGCTGCGGCCGCCACAGCGCCACCGTCCGGGGACCGGCCGGCGAGGTGTCCTCGGCGACGACGGAGACGGCGTCCTCCCCGATCAGCAGGCCCCCGAACTCGGCCGCGTTGGGGCGGTGGCCGAGGACAGCGCCACGACCGGTTCCGCTCCGTAGGCGGCCGCCAGGCGGCGCAGGCGCCGCACGACGTTGGCGATGTGGGCCCCGAACAGGCCCTGGTATCGGTGCGCCTCGTCGATGACGATGTAGCGCAGCGAGCCGAGGAATCCCGACCATCGCCGGTGGTTGGGCAGCACCGAGTAGTGGAGCATGTCGGGGTTGGTGAGGATGAAGCTGGCGTGGTCACGGGCGAACGCCCGCTCGGTGGCGTCGGAGTCGCCGTCGAGGGCGCTGATCCTCCACCCGGACGGGCCCAGCGCGGCCGCCGCGCGGGCCTGGTCGTGTGCCAACGCCTTCGTCGGCGAGATGTAGAGGGCGGTGTGTCGGGCGCGCGTCAGCATGGTGCGGTGGGTGTCGGGAGTGAACCCGACGGTGCCCTCCGTGGTGGCCGCGATGATGGGCAGCAGGTACCCGAGGGTCTTACCGGAGCCGGTCGGTGTGCAGACAGCCGTGTGGGTGCCGCGGAACAGGGACTCCGCGACCTCGACCTGGTGACGCCACGGCTCGGGGTAGCCGGCCTCCCGGAGGCGGTCCACGGCCTCCGCGGAGAGCCACTGCGGCCACGCCGCCGTCGTCCCCGGCCGCCGCTCGCGGTGCCGGGTCGCCGCGACCTCGTCGCGCGCCAGCACCCAGTCGAATCCCACTCCCCCACTGTGCCAGCGCCCACCGACACAACCCCAACCGGCACCCGGCTTTCAGCCCATGAAGTCAGCCACGAGCCCCGCGACGATGGGCACCACGCCGACCAGGATGAACGCGGGCAGGAAGCACACCATCAGGGGGACGACGGACCGCACCCCGACCGTGCGGGCCGCGAGCGTCGCGCGGTCGGCCGCCACCCGGCGGGCGTCGTCGGCGTGCAGCCGCAGCAGGTCGGCCAGACAGAGCCCCGAGCGTTCCGCGCGCGCGACGTCTGCGGCGGCCGCACCCCAGACCGGGTCGCCGCGCAGGGCGCCCCAGGCCTCGTCCGTTCTGCGGCCCAGCGTGAGCTCCGAACTGAGGCGCCGCAGGACGGCGGAGGTGGCCGGCGCGGACGCGTCCGCCACGATGCTGAGCGCGCGCACCATCGGCAGCCCGGCGTCCAGGCACACCGCCAGGAAGCCGAGCGCATCGGCCACTTCGCCGCCCCGGGTCGCCGGGTTCGGACGGCGGAGCCGGGCGACCCGCCGCAGCAGGCGGGGCCGGGCACCCTCCGGTCGCAGCCTGCGCAGGTCGCCCGCAGGATGCGGGACCAGGAGCGCCACGGCCAGTGCTGCCAGGCAGGCGGCCCACCACACCGGGCTCATGCCGGCCTCCGTGGCCGTGCCAGCCGGTCGATCCACAGGACGCCGACCGCGGTGAGTGCCACGCCGAGGCCGAGGGCGAGCTGACCCCACCCGCTCCCCAGCAGAAACCCGAGCGAGTCCACGCCCACCATCAGGCCGAGCCCCGCCGCCCCGAGAGGGAGCCCCGCCATGATCTTGCCGCTGGAGCGCGCGGCCGCCAGTTCGGCGTCGATGCTCGACTGCAGCCGCTCCTCCGCCCTGAGCGCCTCCGCCACGCCGGCCAGCACGTCTGCGATCGGGGCGCCGCTGCGTGCGCTGACCTGCCATGCGGCGGCAATGGTCGCCAGGCCCTCCTGCCCGGGGCTGCGGGCCGCGGCGCGGAGCGCAGCGGGGACATCCGCCCCGAGCCGTGCCGCCATCGCGGCGCCCCGCAGCGCGGGAGACTCCTCGGCGGCCTCCGCCAGTGCGGAGACGGGGAGTTGGCCGGACCCGAGCAGCCCCGCCAACAGCCGCGCCGCGCGGGCGGTGTCCCTCGACCTCCTGACGGCCGCACGGCGTTGGGCCCGGCCCCGCACGAGGTGGGCGACCGTCCCCGTCACGATGCCGACGATCAGCACCCAGCCGACCGCGCGGGTGCCTGCGAGCATCCAGGTGGCGACGAGCCCCCGGCCCCGAGCGCCGGCAGCGCCCACCAGCGCCGCGAGGCCACCCGGTGGCCGTCGCGCTGGCGCTCCACGGCGAGGCGGCGGAGCGCGGCCCCCGGCGGCGGGCTCACGAGCAGCAGCATCGCCGTGGCGGTCAGGACCACGGCGATCACGGTGCCACCAGGGCTCTCAACTCGGCCCCCGCCGCCCCGTAGGTGATGCCGTCGGTGTGGAGAGCGGCCCCGAGAATCACCTCGAGCCCTGCGGAGCTCCGGCGGATGACGCCCACCTGCTCGACGTAGCGTCGCCCCGCCGCGTCGCGGCGCACGTGCACCACCACCCTGAGTGCGGCCACGACCTGCGCGTGACAGGCCTCCCTCCCCAGTCCGCCGAGCGCAGCCAGCGCCTCCAGCCGGGCGGGCACGTCGGCCACCGAGTTGGCGTGCACGGTGGCGCAGCCACCTTCGTGGCCTGTGTTCAACGCCGACAGCATGTCGGTGATCTCTGCGCCACGGACCTCGCCCAGAACCAGCCTGTCGGGCCTCATCCGCAGCGCCTGCCGCACCAGGGTGGTGAGCGTGATGGCGCCGGCCCCTTCCGCGTTGGCCGGGCGCCCCTCCAGTCGGACGCAGTGGGGGTGGGCGGGCACCAGTTCCCGGGCGTCCTCCACGAGCACGATCCGCTCCGCCTCGGGCACGAGGCCCAGCAGTGCGGCGAGCAGCGTGGTCTTGCCGGACCCTGTGCCGCCGCTGACCAGGTACGGCACCCGCTGCGAGACCAGGCCGCGCAGGAGGGAGGCCCCCTCGTCGGAGAGCGACCCTGCGGCCACGAGGTCGTCGAGCGAGAAGGAGCGACGGGCGGGGACCCGCAGCGAAATGCAGGTGCCCGGCTCGGCCACCGGCGCGAGGACCGCATGGACCCGCACGCCGCTGGGCAGACGGCCGTCGACGAACGGCTGCGCGTCATCCAGCCTCCGTCCGCAGGCGGCCGCGAGCCGGATCGCCAACTGCCGGACGGCCTCGTCGTCCGGGAACGTCAGCGGCACCCGCTCGGGGCCCACACCACGATCGACGAACACGTCCAGAGGGCCGTTGACAAGCACATCGGAGACCCCCGGCCCGTTCAGGAGGTCCTCCAGGGGGCCGGCCCCGACGGAGTTCCGCCGGAGCGCCTCGAGCGCGTCACCGACCGTCGCGTCGGTGACGACGGCTCCGAGTTCACGCATGGCCCTGGCCACGTCGGCGGCGGTGTGGGGCCGCCCCAGCCCAGCGAGAGCTGTGCGGAGCCCGTCGAGCAGGTCAACCATGGAGCGCAGCCTCGATCCTGGTCACGTCGCGGGAGAACCGTCGGGAGCCGAGGCCCGACGGCGGCAGCCCCAACTCGGCGAGGCGGGGCAGCGTGCGGTCATCGCGGAGCACCCCGACCAGCCCGAGGCCGAGCGACCGCGCCGCCATCGCAGGGGGAATCCCACGCCCACGGCCCGTGCGCAGGATCGCCCCGACCGGGGCCCGGGGCACGGAGTCGGCCCGCATCTGCGCCGCCGCGATGGAACGGACGTCGGAGCCGACCAACAGGAGGTGCCGCTCCCCGTCCAGGGGCGTGCTGCCCGCGTCGATGACCACGAGGTCGCAGACCCGACGCAGGGCGCCCAGCACAGCGTCGACGGCTGCCTGGGGCGGCGCACCGGGCGCCTCGCGGGAGACGGCGAGGAACGCGGCACCCCCGACGCGGGGCAGGGATTCCCAGATCTCCCCCAGCTCCCCCCGCGCCTTCGCCAGGTCGCTCCAGCGGTACCCGGGCACCGCCTCTGCTCCGACGACGAGATCGAGGCCCCCTCCCGCAGGATCGAGGTCGACGGCGGCTGCCCTGCGACCCCGGCGGGCCGCGGCGAGCACCAGCCCGGCCACCAGGGTGGAGGCGCCCAGCCCGCCCGAACCTGCCGCCACTGCCACGACCGTGGCGTCGCCCCGGTCGGCGCCGGCCACCGCGGTGAGCAGCGCGGCGAGACGGCCCGCCTCGTCGGGCAGCGGGACCACCGGCACCCCGAGCCGCGCCGAGCAACGGGCCAGCTCCACCGCATCGGTGCCGGTGACATGACCTCCGGACCCGGGCAGCCCCGCCCAGCGGGCAGCCACGTCGGCCCCGACCAGGCGGAGGGCAGCACGGGGCCAGGCCTCCGCCGCGGCCTCCGCGTCGTGCACCACGACCAGGTCGACCGCCAGCGCGGCCGCGCTCACCTCGACGGCCTCGATGACCCGGGGATCCCGGGCGCACAGGAGCGCATGGGGTTGCGTGTCTGCTTCCATGCCCCCGTTGTGGGTCGCCACGAGCCGCAGCACCCACGTGTGTGCGGACCTGTGGACGGCCGGGGCCGCGGCGCGCCCACAGGCTCCCTCGAGGGGGGCTTCGGGCGGGCTAACCTAGGGGCCGACGCCCCACCCGGAAGGACCACATGAGCCGCGCGACACTGCCCACCGAAGCCCTTGACTGGCTGGCGGTCTGGCGTGAGGTGCGTGGGCTGGTGGTGGCGCAGGACGCGCACCTGACGCGTCGACTCCGATCCGCGGGGCACACGATCTTCGCCCTCACCGACGACGCGCCGTTGGCCGTCCGGCTGGGTTCCATCGACGGCGTCACCCCGTGATCGCCCGCCCGGAGGCCATCCCCACCGATCCCTTCCAGTTCGAAGTGGTCTTCATCCACCAGGGGCTGCACACGCTCGACCTGGGCCTGGCCCTCCCCCAGGTCGCCCGCGCCCTGCGCCCCGGCGGCTGCCTCAGCGCCTCCTACCTCGTCCGTGACGACACGGTGCCCTGGGTGAGGCGGCTCGCTGCGCTGCTGCGCCGCTTCGATCCGATGGCGATGAGGGGTGCCTACGGTCACGGCAGCCTCGACGAGTTGCGCAACAGCCGCTACTTCACCGAGGTCGAACAGCGCGCGTTCCGCGTGTGGCAGAAGGTGACCCGCGACGACCTGTTGGGCCTCGTCACCTCACAGCCGCTGGCCGCGAACCTGGACCAGGGACAACTCCGCCACCTCCTCGGACAGGTCGGCGAACTGTACGACGGCGCCGTCCGGCCCGGCGAGAGCCTGCGGCTGCCGTTCCAGATGTTGTGCCAGCGGGCCTGGGTCAACCACGACGAACTGACCGGTCCGGTGCGCATGCCGGACAACGCCCTGGCCATTCCCCTGTGACCCGGCGCTACGCCTGGCGCCCGTTGGCGTTAGGCTGAACGACGCGAGAGGAGCACCATGTCGCAGCAACCGAAGCAGTCCGAGCAACAGCACCCCTAGTGGAGATCAAGGACGCTCTGTCCGACTTCGTCGCCGTCGAGTCCGAACTCGCCGCCGCCGAACTGAAGCCCGCGGCGAAGGCTGCCGGCATGGGAACGGCCTTCTTCGCCGGCGCCGCCGTCTTCGCCTTCCATGCGCTGTGGATGCTCGTGATCCTTGTCGCGCTCGCCGTGGGGCTGCTGCTGCACTCCCTGACGCCGATGGGCCCGTGGGGCTCGTTCACCCTCGGCTTCCTGGTGAGCGTGGTGTTCTCGCTGCTCGTGGCGGCTGTCCTGGTCACCTTCGGCCTCGGCAAGTTCAAGCAGGTGAAGAAGCCTGAGGCGACCATCGCAGAGGCCAAGGCCACGCTCGACGCGGTCGTGGACGCCGTCGTCGCCCGGCCCGCCGACAAGGCCGTCGTCGTTGCGCCGGAAGCCACCGAAGCGCAGCTCCGCAGGACCTTCGGACCGCAGTAGCCGCCCGCCCGCCGAACTGGCAGGCTTACCCCATGACCAAGTGGGAGTATTTCGTGGCGCCGATCCTGTCGCACGTCGCGCAGCAGATTCTGAACAACTTCGGGGCGGAGGGCTGGGAGCTCGTGCAGCTCGCTCCGGGCCCGAACCCCGACAACCTCGTGGGCTACTTCAAGCGCCCGATCGCCGGCTGATGACGGCGTCCGCGAACCTCGCCGGGCTCGGCCTCGAGCTGCCCCGGTGGCGGTTCCTGTCGCCGCCTATGTGCCGGCCACCCGTGTCGGCACCCAGGTGTGGACCTCCGGGCAGCTGCCGTTCGTGGCCGGGTCGCTGACGGTGACCGGCAAGGTCGGCGCTGACGTGTCACCCGAGGATGCCGCCGCGGCCGCCCGCGTCGCCGCCCTCAACGCCGTCGCCGCCGCAGCCCAGGTGGCGGGCGGTATCGACGCCATCGGCCGCGTGCTGCGGGTCGTGGTCTACGTCGCCAGCGCCCCCGGATTCACCGGCCAGCCCGCCGTCGCCAACGGGGCCTCCCTGCTGCTGCAGGAGGTGTTCGGCGATGCGGGCGTGCACGTGCGCAGCGCCGTCGGCGTCGCGGAACTGCCTCTGGGCTCGCCCGTCGAGGTCGAACTCGTCGTCGAGGCCTGATGTCCCAGCCGGAGGCGATCAACGAGGCGCTCGGGCTCGCCTACCCCGAGGCACGCTGCGAGCTCGACTTCCGCGATCCCTTCGAGCTGCTCATCGCCACTGTCCTGTCGGCCCAGTCGACCGACCGGAGGGTGAACTCGATCACGCCGGAGCTGTTCCGCCGCTGGCCGGACCCGCAGGCGCTGTCCGAGGCTGCCACCGCCGAGGTGGAGGCGGTCATCCAGCCGGTCGGCTTCTTCCGCAACAAGACCGCGGCCATCATCGACCTGTCCCGCCGGATCGTCGACGACTTCGACGGCGTCACCCCCGGGTCACTCGAGGAGCTGGTGACGCTGCCGGGCGTCGGCCGGAAGACGGCCAACGTGGTGCTCGGCGAGGCGTTCGGGGTGCCGGGGATCACGCCTGACACGCACCTGATCCGCCTGGCCAACCGGTTCGGCTGGGTGTCGTCGACGAAGCCGGACGTGGTCGAGGCCGCCGTCGGGGCGCTCTTCCCCAAGGAGGACTGGGTGCTGTTGTGCCATCGGGTGATCTGGCACGGCCGACGCTGCTGCCACGCCCGCCGCCCGGCCTGCGGCGCCTGTCCGGTGGCAGCCCTGTGCCCGAGCAGCGACCTGGGCGAGCAGGACCCTGTCACGGCGGCGACCCTGATCCGCGAGCCGCGCGCGTGACGCTGTCCGGCGCGCGGGTAGGGTCGATCGGGTGAGGTTCCGCCCGTCCGTCGTCGCCGCCCTGGCCGTGCTCCTGCTGACCGCCTGTTCCGGCCCTCAGCCTGCTGCGTCGCCGTCTCCGGATCTCGCACAACTGCGCGAGCAGTACGGCGTGCCCGGGTGCATCGAGACCGACCCGGACGCCGAGGCCGTTCCCGACGGACTCCCCCGCACCGACCTGGCCTGCCTGGGCACCGACCAGCGGGTCAACCTCGCAGGCCTTCCCCGGACGCCGACGATCATCAACGTGTGGGCGCAGTGGTGCGCGCCGTGTCGGCAGGAGTCGCCGTTCCTGCGCGCCGCCGTCGCCGAACTCGACGGCGTCTCGTTCCTCGGGATCAACTACAACGATCCGCGACCCGACTGGGCCCTGGAGTTCGCCGGGCTCGCCGAGTGGGGGTATCCCCACGTGCAGGATCAGGACAAGGTGCTGCAGACAGAACTGGGCATCCCCGGCATCCCGACCACCTTCTTCGTCGACGCAGACGGCCGCGTCGCGGGGGTGCATCCCGGTGTGTTCGAGTCGGAAGAGCAGCTGTTCGAGGCCGCGGAGACGTACCTGGGGGTGACCCGATGAGACATCCGGAGGTCTTCGCGCCCCTCCTGACGGCGCTGGCGGCCGCCCCCGACGGACGGCATCTCGGTGCGCTGCGGGCCCCTCGCGGCGAGCGTTCGGCGGCCGTCCTGATGCTGTTCACCGACGAGCCCGATCCGGCGCTGACGTTCGTCACCCGCGCCGAGACGCTGCGCCACCACGCCGGGCAGGTCGCGCTCCCCGGTGGCGCCGTCGATGACGACGATGTCGACGTCGTGCACACCGCGCTGCGGGAGGCCCAGGAGGAGATCGGCCTGCCGCCGGCCGCCGTCACCCCGATCGGCAGTCTGCCGGCCCTGTGGGTGCCGAAGTCACGCTTTGACGTCACGACCGTCCTCGGCGTGTGGGACGGCGCGCACGACCTGCGGCCGATGGATCCGGGTGAGACCGGCGCCGTCCACCGCTATCGGGTCTCCGAACTCGCATCGGCTGAGACGCGCCGCATGTCACGACATCCCAGCGGCTTCGTCGGCCCGGCGTTCGTGCTCGGCGGCGACTTCATCTGGGGGCTGACGGCGCTGCTGGTCGACTGGACCCTGGAACTGGGCGGGTGGGCCCTCCCCTGGAACACCAGCGACGAGGTACCGATCCCCGCCCGCTTCCTCAACGACTGAGTCAGACAACGACGGAGGGGCGTGCGGTCTGACCGCACGCCCCTCCGTTGTCGTCAGCGACCCCGGCGGCTAGTCCTTTCCACCCGGGAGCACGGTGATGCCGACGGGCGGAACAGCCGCCTCGACCAGCACCTCATGCCACGATTCGATGTCGGGGCGGGCCCTGAGTAACGCGCGTCTCTCGCGTTCCGTCATGCCTCCCCACACACCCCACTCGATCCTGTTGTCCAACGCCTCGGCGAGGCACTCGGACCGGACGGGACATCCGACACAGACCGACCGCGCCCGCTTCTGATCCTTCCCCTCAGGGAACAGTGCGTCGGCCATGTCGCGACACTTGGCGTACAGCGTCCATTCACTCGCTTCTGCCAGAGACATAGCTTGCCCTCCTTTGCGCAGAACCACTCTCGATGCCTAGACGCTAGCGCATATGCCGGTCAGTGCAACAGTGGCAATATCCCTAGTCCCCTCTGTGTCATGGGGTGCCTCGGGGTGGTCACGTAAGATGGGCCGCATGAAGTCTGCCTCCCTCAGCCAGAAGGCGTACTCCCTCATGATGTTCCTGGCCGTGAGCGTGCTCGCCGGCCTGTTGCTCTCCGGGCTGGCCGTCCCCATGACGGCCCTCGCCGGCAGCTCTGTGAACTTTGCGGCGGACTCGCTCGACGAGATCCCGACGGATCTCGAGACGCCCGCCCAGTCGGAGCGCTCCCGCGTGCTGATGGCCAACGGCGAGGTGCTGGCGACGTTCTACGACGAGAACCGCATCTACGTGCCGCTCTCGGAGATCTCACCGCTGATGCAGGACGCGCAGATCGGCATCGAGGATCACCGGTTCTACGAGCACGGCGCCATCGACTTCCAGGGCTTCGGTCGTGCCCTCGTCAAGACGCTGACCGGTGACACGCAGGGCGCCTCGACGCTGACGCAGCAGTACGTCAAGCTGGTCCGCCAGGAGACGGCGATGGCCAACGGAGACGAGGAGGCCGCGAGGAAGGCGGTCGAGGTCACCATCGAGCGCAAGATCATCGAGATGCGTTACGCCATGGCTTTGGAGGAGCGGCTCACCAAGGACCAGATCCTCGAGCGCTACCTGAACATCGCCTACTACGGCGACGGCGCCTACGGCGTCGAGTCGGCGGCGCAGCACTACTTCCGCACCACGGCGAAGGACCTGACGCTCGGCCAGTCGGCACTGCTCGCCGGCATCGTGCAGAACCCGGTCGCCTTCAATCCGGTCAAGAACACCCAGCGTGCGCTGGATCGCCGCGACGTCGTCCTGAACCAGATGGTCAAGTGGAAGATGATCACGGAGGCCGAAGCTGCCGAGGCGAAGCTGGAGACCTTCGACCCGGCCCAGGTGCTGCGCACCCCGAACGGCTGCGTCTCCTCGCAGTATGCGTTCCTCTGTGACTACGTGCGTCTCACGCTCCTGTCGGACAAGATGACGTCGCTGGGCAAGGACAAGGAGGAGCGCGAGCGGGCGCTCAAGCGCGGCGGCCTGACGATCCAGACCAAGATCAATCCCACCGCGCAGGACTCCGCCGAGGCGGCTGTGGCCACCAAGGTCGCCCCGACCGATCCGGTCATCGGCAACGCGGTGCTGCTGGAGCCGAGCACGGGCCTGATCATCGCGATGGCGCAGTCGCGGCCCAAGATGGGCGACGGCGAGGGTGAGACGTACTGGAACTACAACGTGCCCGCCTCGATGGGCGGCATGGAGGGCTTCCAGGCCGGATCCACGTTCAAGGCGTTCACGATGGCCGCCGCGATGGAGCAGGGCGTCACCCCTGGTCACACGTACAACGCGCCAGGCAAACTGACCTTCGAGAAGGGCGCGGTGTTCCGCGATTGTCAGGGCACCTTCAAGCTCGACGAGGAATGGGACCCGGAGAACCAGGGCGGGCGCGGCTACGGCACGATCGACATGGTCAAGGCTGCCAAGAGCTCCGTCAACACGTATTTCATCCAGCTGATCCAGTCGACCGGCATCTGCGCCTCCATCGACATGGCCGCCAAGGTCGGCGTCGAACTGTCCGACGGGCAGACGCTGCGGAGCATGCAGCGTTACCCCTCGTTCGTGCTCGGTACGGCGTACGTGACCCCGCTGTCGATGGCGGAGGCCTACGCGACGTTCGCGAACCGCGGCGTCCACTGCGATCCGATCATCCTCGAGTCGGTCACCACGCAGGAGGGCAAGGCGCTGGACGTGCCGTCGGCCAACTGCCAGAAGGTGATGGAACCTGAGGTCGCCGACGGCGTCAACTACGTCCTGAAGCAGGTCGCGGGTGTCGGCGGCACCGGCTATGTCGCGGCTCTTCGCGATGGCCGCGACGAGGCAGGCAAGACCGGTACGACGAACGGCAACGAGGCGGTCTGGTACGCGGGCTACACGCCCGAGGTGGCCGGCGTCGCCATGATCGCGGTCGAGAACGCAAACCCGATCTTCAAGGACGGCACGAAGAAGAAGACGCTGCGGAACCTGAAGGTCGCCGCCGGCTATCTGGACGGCTCGGGTGGCCGCGACGCGGGCGCCATCTGGAAGGCCGCCATGAAGGCGGCGCTGAAGGACAAGCCGAAGACGAAGTTCACGGCTCCCACCGACGAGATCATGAAGGGCGTCAAGGTGCCGGTGCCCAGCGTCAAGGGCATGGGCTACAACGAGGCGAAGGCGACGCTCGAGGCCGCGGGCTTCACGACCAGCCGTTGGAGCGTCTACAGCGATCGTCCGCAGGGCACCTTCCTCGGCATCACGCCGACGGGCAGCGCCCTGAAGTTCTCAACGATCCGGCTGAAGGTCTCCGCCGGGCCGGCACCTGCCCAGCCGGAGACCCCCGCCACCGACCCTGCCGCCCCACCCGGCGGACAGGGCGATCAGGGCGGCAACCAAGGCGGCGGCGGACCGAACCGATGAGGCGCGCCCTCCTGCGCGCCGGCGTTGCCATCGGCGCCGTCGGTGCGGCCGGGCTCGCCTGGGGCCTTGTCGAAGCGCACGCCTTCACCCTGCGTAGGGTCGATCTGGAGGTGTTGCCGCCCGGCGGGCGGGATCTGCGTGTTCTGCACGTGTCGGATCTCCATCTCCGCCCCGGCCAGGATGACAAGCTGGCGTTCGTCGCCTCGCTGGCCGACCTGGCGCCCGACCTCGTCGTCACCACAGGTGACAACTTCACCCACCCGGACGCGCTCGACCCGCTGATGGCGGCGTGGGGCCCGCTCCTGGCCACCCCCGGTGTGTTCGTCTTCGGCTCGAACGACTACCACGCCCCTGTCTTCAAGAACCCGTTCGCTTACCTCATCCATGGCCGTTCCGAGACGACGACGAAGCCCCAGCCTGACCTGCCGTGGCAGGAGCTGCGCGATCGCATGGCCGCCGGTGGCTGGCAGGACCTGACGCATCGCCGCACCAGTCTGGAGGTCGGCGGCTACCGGTTGTCGTTCCGCGGCACCGACGATGCGCACCTCGACCGCGACGACTACAGCCTCGTCGAGGGGCCGGCCGATGTGACGGCGGACCTGAACGTCGGCGTCACCCACGCCCCGTACCTGAGGCTCCTCGACGGGTTCACCGCCGACGGAATGGACCTGATCTTCGCGGGCCACACCCACGGCGGTCAGGTGTGTGTGCCCGGCTACGGGGCCCTGGTGACGAACTGCGATCTCGACGCCGCCCGCGTCAAGGGGCTCTCGACTCACACCGCGGGCGGGCAGACGGCGCACCTGCACGTCTCGGCCGGGCTGGGAACCTCCCCCTTCGCGCCGTACCGCTTCGCCTGCCGTCCGGAGGCGACGCTCCTGACGCTGCGCCCGCGTAGCGCCGTCTGACCGGTCGATTGGCAGAACAGGGGTCGGGTCGGCTAACATTTCCGTTGGCCGAAGGGCCATCGGGGTGTGGCGCAGCTTGGTAGCGCGCGTCGTTCGGGACGACGAGGCCGCAGGTTCAAATCCTGTCACCCCGACCATGTCGCAAGACATCGGAACAGCCCGGATCTGCATGCAGATCCGGGCTGTTTCCTGTTCTGCCTCAGCCCTTCCCCACGCCCCTCGATGTGCACGAATCTCCGCTGAGCCGCGGCTGTGTGCATATCGCCATACCGGCGGCCTGAGCCAGCACAATGCACGCGAGCGCCAGATTTATGCACGCACGGATCCCCCTCTCCCTCAGGACCACACCGCCGCCGACCGTGATTTTGACGGCATCAGGCACTTTCTGTGGGACAACCGCTCCAACCAGGTCGGCTGGACCGCCTACCTGGGGCAGGCTCCAGCATCCCCCGAGGCGCCGCAGTAAGCTGTTCCGGCCCGCCGAGGGCTGGCTCACCGCGCAGATCGGCAGCGAAACAACGGCGACTCAGTAGTCCCGGGCCTCGCCGTTGTCCGTGCACCGCAGGCCGGGAGTTCCTGTCGGCACCGAGTTCTGGGTCAGATCCGAGCAGGGCATCGGCTCGAGGAACACGACCACGTAGTGCCACTGGTTCTCGGTGATGCCCCAGACGACCTGGCTGTCCCCGCAGTCAGAGTCCTCGGCACCGAAGACGTAGCCGTCCGCGTGGGAGGCCTTGATCGTGATCGACGTGACGGTGCAGCCCGCCTCGTCCTCCACCCCGACCCGGCTGCGCAGGAAGGTCCGGAACGAATCAGGCACGGCGGCGACCGCGTCGATCTCCGCCGCTGACGTAACGGTGACCCCCACTGCGTCCCATGGGCCGCCCTGGGGAACCGGCTGCTCCACCGGAGGTAGCAGGGTCGGCGATTCGCCCGACGGGACCGGTTCTGCCGACCCCCCGTGTGCACTCGGGGTGGACGAGGGCGTGCTGGGCGTGCCGGAGGGATCAGGTGCCGTGGCGCCCGTGCACGCCGACAGCCCGAACAACGCGCCGAGGACAGCAACAGTGGTCAAGAGGTTCCGCACGCGCCGAGCCTACCCGGCGATACCGGCAACTCGCCCCGCCCGCCACCTCACCCCGGGCAGGGACGACATCCGCATCGCCCCGGTCGCCCACTTCGCACCCGGGCAGGGCGACCCTGCGCAACTTGCTCCGGCCACCCACGTCGGGCCCGGGCGTGGCTAGTGTGGCTGCATAGCCGCTCAACGACGACGCGCGCGAGGAGATGTCATGGCGTCCGACCTGTCGATCCTGCGGGACCTGCCCCTGCAGGGCACCCTGCCCACCAACGAGAAGCTGCTGAACTGGCTGGCGGAGGTGGTGGCGCTCTGCCGACCGGCCGCGATCCACTACTGCGACGGTTCCCCGGAGGAGCAGGCCCTGCTCGCGCAACGGCTGCTCGACGCTGGCACGCTGATCCGCCTCAACGACGACATCCTGCCGAACTCGTTCCTGGCCCGCACCGACCCGGACGACGTCGCCCGCGTCGAGGACCAGACGTTCATCTGTTCGCGCGACGAACGTCACGCCGGCCCCACCAACAACTGGATGGATCCCGACCAGATGAAGAGGATCCTGACGGGCCTCTACGACGGCTCCATGGAAGGCCGCACCATGTACGTGGTGCCGTTCTGCATGGGGCATCTGGAGGCCGACGATCCGAAGTTCGGTGTGGAGGTCACCGATTCCGCCTACGTCGCGATGTCGATGGGCGTGATGACCCGGATGGGCGCCGAGGTGACGGCGGCGCTGGCGACCGGCGTCGACTTCGTGCCCTGCCTGCACTCCGTCGGCATGCCCCTCACGGACAGCAGGGCCGACGTGCCCTGGCCGTGCAGCGACATCAAGTACATCGTCCACTTCCCCGACGAGCGCATGGTCTGGTCGTACGGCTCCGGCTACGGCGGCAACTCGCTGCTCGGGAAGAAGTGTTACGCCCTGCGCATCGCCTCCGTGATGGCCCGTGACGAGGGGTGGCTGGCCGAGCACATGCTCATCATCAAGCTCACCTCGCCCGAGGGCCGCAGCTACCACATGGCCGCCGCGTTCCCGTCCGCCTGCGGGAAGACGAACCTGGCGATGCTCGAACCCACCATCCCCGGCTGGAAGGTGGAGACGATCGGCGACGACATCGCCTGGCTTCGCTTCGGTGACGACGGACGGCTGTACGCGACCAATCCGGAGACCGGCTTCTTCGGCGTCGCCCCCGGCACCAGCCACTCCACCAACCCCAACGCCATGCGCGCCATCGAGATCGGCAACTCCATCTTCACCAACGTGGCCGAAACCGCCGACGGCGGCGTCTGGTGGGAGGGTATGACGGCGACGCCGCCGGGCCCGCTCACCGACTGGAAGGGTCGGCTGTGGAATGCCGAGACGGGCCCTGTCGGCGGGCGTCCCGGTGAGAAGGCCGCCCATCCCAACAGCCGCTTCTGCACGCCGATCCACCAGGCTCCGACGCTCGCGGCCGAGTACGACGACCCGCGGGGCGTTCCGCTCGACGCCATCATCTTCGGCGGGCGCCGCGAGAACACCGTCCCGCTCGTGACCCAGTCGCGCGACTGGCGCCACGGCGTGTTCATGGGGGCGACCTGCTCCTCAGAGTCGACGGCGGCCGCCCGCGGCGCGGTCGGCGTGCTCCGGCGCGACCCGATGGCGATGCTGCCGTTCATCGGCTACCACGTCGCCGACTACGTACAACACTGGCTGGATCTCGGGGAACGCGCTGAGGCGGACAAGTTGCCCTCGATCTTCTACGTCAACTGGTTCCGCCGCGACGCCGACGGCCGGTTCATGTGGCCCGGGTTCGGGGAGAACAGCCGCGTGCTGAAGTGGATCGCCGAGAGGATCGACGGCGGAGGCGACGCGGTCGAGACGCCCATCGGCCATCTCCCGGCCCCGGGGGCGCTCGACGTCGACGGGCTCGACATCACCGACGCTGACCTGGCCGAGGTCACGTCGTTCCAGGAGGCGGAGTGGCGCGACGAGGTGCCGCGCATCGGCCGCTGGTTCGACACCTTCGGCTGGCGGCTGCCCCGCGGCCTGGTCGACGAACTGCTCCAACTCGAGACGGCGCTCAGCGGCCAGCAGACCGAGGGGGTGCACATCGACTAGCCTCGGACCATGCAGCGGTGGACGTGGCTCCTTGTCCTGATCGGCGGCGGGCTGGTCGCCTACTCCTCCGGCGGAGGCCGCCTGACCCTCCAGGTCGGCCTCGTGATCGCCTGCGTCGTCCTCTTGGCCTGGTGGCTGAGCCCCTTGTCCCACGGGAAGTCGAAGAAGATGGCCGCCGTCATGGCCCTCCCGGCCGAGGACCGCCGCGTGGTCATCTACTGGCGTCCCGGCTGCATGTTCTGCCAGCGGCTCCGAGGTGCACTGGGCCGTCAGGGCCGCGGCGCGCAGTGGATCAACATCTGGCAGGATGACGAGGCGGCCGCGTTCGTGCGCAGCGTCAACGGGGGCAACGAGGTCGTCCCCACCGTCGTCATCGACGATGTGCCGCACACCAACCCCGACCCGGCGCTCGTCAAGACCGCACTGGCCGCCTGACCCAGTCTCCGAGGAGGCCCCATGGCCACCGACCGCGCCGTCCTGCGTGCCCGCTGGGGCGTCACCCTGCTGTTCTGGCTGAACGGCGTCGGTTTCTCCTCGCTGGTCCCCCGCTACCCGGAGCTCAAAGCGGCGCTGGGGCTGGACGAGCTGTCCTGGGGTCTCGTTGTCGGGCTGGGCCCGATCGGCGGCCTGATCGCAGGCCTGTTCACCGCGCGGCTCATCCGCCGTTTCGCCTCCGCCAACGTCGCCGTCGTCACCGGCATCCTGAGCGCGGCCGTCCTCAACATCTACGCCAACGCGCCGCACTGGACGGTGTTCGCCATCGGGCTGCTGCTCATGTCGGCGCTCGACGCGCTGATGGACATCTCCATGAACGCGCACGGCCTGCGCGTCCAGCGGCTGCTCGGCCGCTCGATCCTCAACGGGTTCCACGGCTGGTGGTCCGTCGGCGCCGTCTGTGGCGGGCTTCTCGGCGCCATCGCCGGCGAGCTGGGGCTGCCCATCGGCATCCAGGCGCTCGTCACCCTGGCCGCCTACACCGCAGTTGCCTTGTACACGCGCACCTTGATGCTCCCCGGCGCCGACACCGTTCCCGCCGCCGACGATGCCGCCCCCGCCGGGCGCGGCATCCCCCTGCGCTGGCTCCCCCGGCTGATCGCGCTGGGGCTGCTCGGCGCCTCCGTCGGCCTCATCGAGGAGTCCGGCGCCTCGTGGGGCGCGGTCTACATGGAGCAGCTGTTCGGCTCCTCTCCGTTCGTGGCCGGCATGGCCTTCGTCGGCCTGCAGGGCGCCCAGATGATCGGACGGTTCACGGGCGACTCACTCACCAACCGGATCGGCGCCCGCGCCGCCGTGGCGCAGGGCGTCGCCGTCGCGGGCCTCGCCATGGGGCTCGCGATCGCCTTCCCCTCGCCGTGGCTGACGATCCTCGCGTTCGCGTGCGCCGGCTGGGGCATCGCGACCGCCATCCCGATGGCGATGCACGCCGCCGACGAGCTGCCTGGCATGGCGCACGGCAACGGGCTGACCTTCGTGACCTGGCTGATGCGGATCGGCTTCCTCGCCGGCCCCGCCCTCATCGGACTGGTCGGCCAGCAGGCGGGAATCCGGTGGGCGCTGATCCTCATCCCGATCGCGGTGGTCCTGGCGCTCGCCACCTCCCCTGCGCTCGCCCCGCCGCGCGACCGGCCGGCCCGATGACGTTCCTGCTCCGCGGCGCCCGCGTCGTCGACCTGGACCGCGGTGGGTCCCCGCCCGCCGACGTGCGGATCCGCGACGGCGTGATCGTCGAGGTGGGCCCCGACCTGGAGGCGGCCGGCGAGCGTATCCTCGACGGTCGTGGCGGCTGGCTGATCCCCGGGCTGTGGGACAAGCACCTCCACTTCGGTCAGCTCGTCCGCTCCAGCACCTGGCTGGATGTCGCCGGGCTGCCGGGGCCGGAGGCTGTCGCGGCACGCGTCGCCGTCGCCCCGCCGGCTGCGGGGCCCCTGATCGGGTTCGGCTACCGCTCCGCCGGCTGGGCCCGCACCGGCACCGTCGTCGAGCTGGATGCCGTCACCGGGGACCGGGTGACAGTCCTGATCTCCGGCGATGCGCACAACGGGTGGCTCAACAGCGCCGCCCTGCGGGCGTTCGGCCTGGCGCCGCGCAGCGGCCCGCTCGAAGAGGACGACTGGTTCCCGATCATGGGCCGCCTCGGTTCCCTGCCGGGCAGCCAACCGGCCCCGGCCGCCGAGGCAGCCACCGCGGCGACCCTCGCCTCCCGTGGCGTGACGGGCATCGTCGACTTCGAGTTCACCGACGCCCACCTCGACTGGCCGCGCCGCATCGCCGCCGGGCTGAAGACCCTCCGGGTCCGTACCGCCGTCTACCCGCATCAGCTCGACGACGTCCTCGCGGCAGGGCTCCGCACCGGGGCCCCCCTGCCGGGCGGCGACGGCCTCGCCACGATGGGGCCGCTGAAGGTGATCAGCGACGGCTCCATGTCGACGCGCACCGCCTGGTGCTGCGAGCCGTACCTCGGCGACGGTAGACACGGCGCCCCCAACCTGACAGCCGCTGAGCTGACCGCCCTGCTGCGCCGCAGCGCCGACGGCGGCCTCGCCGTCGCCGTCCACGCAATCGGCGACCGGGCCAATGCAGCCGCGCTGGACGCGTTCGCCACCACCGGCGCCTGGGCAGCGTCGAACACGCCCAGCTCCTGCGCCGCGCGGACGTCCCCCGCTTCGCCGCGTTGGGCTGGTGGCCAGCATGCAGCCGGCCCACCTGCTCGACGACCGCACCACGGCCGAAACCCTGTGGGGCGACCGGACCGACCGCCTGTTCCTCGCCGGTTCCCTGCTCGCCAGCGGTGCCGACGTGGTGCTGGGGTCGGATGCGCCGGTGGCCCCCGCCGACCCGTGGCTCGCCATCGCTGCCGCCGTCCACCGCGGCGACCCGGGTGGGTTCGCGCTCACCCCCGCAGAGTCGCTGACCCCGCTGCAGGCGCTGCGCGCCTCCGTCGACGGCGGCCGCATCATCGAGGGGGCCGCGGCCGACCTGGTCCTCCTGGGCGACGACCCCCTGGCCGCCGGCCCGAGCGCCGAGCAGGCTGCCCGGCTGCGTGACATGACGACCCGCCTGACCCTCTGCGCAGGACGGATCACGTCCGGCGCCTGAACCGCATGGCGGGCACGGTCGCGGACACGGCGTCCGGAGGGCTTCAATGGAGCCATGACGATGACGTTGCCCTCCCCCAGAACCGCCGATCCGATGGACGCCCCGCCGCTGCGCTGGGGTGTGCTGGGTACCGGCTGGATCGCCGACCGTCTCTTCGACGCGGTCGCCCACCACACACGCCAGAAGCTCGTTGCCGTCGGATCCCGTTCGGTGGAGCGTGCCCAGGAGTTCGCCGACCGCCATGGCGCGGCCCGCGGCTACGGCTCCTACGAGCAGTTGGTGGCCGACCCCGACGTCGACGCCATCCACATCGCCACCCCGCACAGTGAGCACTGCGCCAACGCCCTGCTCGCCATCGAGGCCGGCAAGCACGTGCTGGTCGAGAAGGCGTTCACGCGCAACGCCGCGGAGGCGAGCCGCGTCTTCGACGCCGCGCGGGCGTCGGGCGTGGCGGTCGTCGAGGCCATGTGGACCCGGTTCCTTCCCCACATCGACGTGCTGCGCCAGCTCCTGGCCGACGGCGCCCTGGGCGATGTCGAGGCCGTCTTCGCCGACCACGGCCAGTACTTCGAGCCCGTACCGACCGGCAGGCTCTTCGACCCGGAGCTCGCCGGCGGCGCCATGCTCGACCTCGGCGTCTACCCCGTCTCCTTCGCCCACTTCGTGCTCGGCGCACCGAGTTCGGTGAAGTCGGCCGGCACGAAGACGATCACCGGCGTCGATCGTCAGGTGTCCGCCGTCCTGTCCGGCTACGAGGCCACCCCCACCGCGCATGCGCTGATCAACACCACGCTGGCTGCCAAGACCCCGACGACGGCGTTCGTGTCCGGGTCGAAGGCCCGCGTCGAGATCCCGGGCGCGTTCTATGCACCCCAGCAGCTGCGCGTCATCACCCGTGACGGCGACGTCCTCACCACCGACCTGCCCCCGATCGAGGGCCATCAGGGTCTGGCCTTCGAGGTCGCGGCCCTCGCCACCCTGGTGGCGGAGGGACGGCAGGAGTCCGAGCTCATGCCGTGGGCGGACACGATCGCCGTCCTGGAGACGATGGACGAGCTGCGCCGGCAGACCGGGGTCACGCTGCCGGGCGAGACCCTCTAGCCAGCGCGCGGCGGATGGCCTTCGAGACCTCCTCGAAGGCCATCACCGCCACCCCTGCACCGATCGCCAGCGCCCAGTGGGCGATGTCGAGCGGGGCCGTGCCGAACGCGTCCTGCAGGAACGGCACCTCGACGACCAGCACCTGGAGCACGATCGCCAGGGCGAAGGACCCCCAGAGCCAGCGGTTGGTGAACAGGTGGCTGAACGCGCTGCCGTAGTCGGAGCGGGAGTTCAGGGCGTTGAACAGCTGCATGAAGACGAGCGCGGTGAACACGGTGGTCCGGGCGACGGCGAGCTGCTGCTCGGGCCCGGCCAGCGCCTCGAGCCCGCCGAACAGGCCGCCGGGGAGGCACAGGTCGAAGATGATCAGGTTGACGATGCCCATGACCGCGCCGATGGCGATGATCCTGGCCCACATGTGCCGGTCGATGATCCTGTCGCTGTAGCCCCGGGGCCTGCGTGCCATGACGTCATCGATCTCGGGGTCGACACCCATCGCCAGCGCCGGGCCGGAGTCGGTGATCAGGTTGATCCAGAGGATCTGGGTGGCCAGCAGCGGGACGACGGTGGCGCCGGGGTTGCCGGGGTCGGCCAGCCCGATGAAGGACCCGAGGACGACCCCGAGGAACACGGTGGCGACCTCGCCCATGTTCGAGCTGAGCAGGAAGCGGATGAACTTCTTGATGTTGTCGAAGATGACGCGGCCCTGGCGGACGGCGGCGACGATCGTGGAGTAGTTGTCGTCGCCGAGGATCATCTCGGCGGCCTCCTTGGTCACCTCCGTCCCCGTGATGCCCATGGCCACGCCGATGTCGGCCGTCTTCAGCGCGGGAGCGTCGTTGACGCCGTCGCCGGTCATCGACACGATCAGCTGGTTGGCCTGCAGCGCGTCAACGATGCGGAGCTTGTGCTCCGGCGACACGCGGGCGTAGACCGAGGTCGTCCGCACCAGTTCCTGCAGCCCGGCGTCGTCCAGCTTCTCGATCTCCCGACCCGTGACGGCGGAGGCCGAGTCGCCCGGCGAGGTGATGCCGAGGTCGGCGGCGATGCGTGCGGCGGTGACCGGGTGGTCGCCGGTGATCATGACCGTCTTGATGCCGGCGCGGTGGGCCTCGGCGATGGCCTGCGCGGCCTCCTCGCGCGGCGGGTCGATGATCGCGACGACGCCGGCGTACACGAGATCGTGCTCGGCTGCCTCGTCGAAGTCGTCGAGATCGTCGGACTCGGCCTCGCGCCAGGCGACGCCGAGGGTGCGGTACCCCTTCCGGCTGAGCTCCTCCACGACGGCGGCCAGCTCGTCACGGCGGGCGTCCGTGAGTTCACGGGTGGTCTCGCCGACCTGCTCCGCGACGCAGCGCTCGAGCAGGATGTCCGGGGCCCCCTTGGTGAAGACCCTTGTCAGGTCCTCCGCTGCGTGGCGGCCGAGGACCGACATCAGCTTGCGGTCCGAGTCGAACGGCGCCTCGCCGCCACGGACGTAGCCGCGGACCCGTTCCGCCGTCCCCTCCAGCTTGTGCTGAGCGACGAGGAAGGCGGCCTCGGTCGGATCGCCCTGGATCTCCCAGACACCCTCGTTGCGGCTCAACTGGGCGTTGTTGGCCAGCGAGCCGGCCGCCAGCACCCGTCGGGCCTCGAAGGCGACGGAGCCGGGGTCGCCGTCCAGCTCGACGTCGCCGACAGGGGCGTATCCGATGCCGGAGAGCCGCACCCGGCCGGAGGCGGTGACGACCTCCTTCAACGTCATCTCGTTGCGGGTCAGGGTGCCGGTCTTGTCGGAGCAGATGACGGAGACGGCGCCGAGGGTCTCCACCGAGTGCAGGTTCTTCATGACGGCGTTGCGCTTCGCCATGGCCTGGACCCCGATGGCGAGCACCAGCGAGAGGATCGCGGGCAGCCCCTCGGGGACGGCGGCCACGGCGAGCGAGACGCCCATAAGCAGGATCTCGACGGCCTCGCTGAGGCTGCTGACGCCGTTGATGATCGCCAACGCCCCCATCACGACGATCGCGATGGCGATGACGAGCAGGCCGAGCATCTTGGAGATCTTGGCGATCTCGGTCTGCAGCGGCGACGGCTCATCCTCGGTCCGCTCGAGGAGGGTCGCGATGCGTCCCATCTCCGTGCCCATGCCGGTGGCGGTGACGACGGCACGACCCACCCCACGGGCCACCGCCGTTCCCTTGTAGACCATGTTGCGCCGGTCCCCCAGCGGAACCTCCCCGGGCAGAGCCGCCGGGGACTTCTCGACGGCCTCCGACTCACCGGTCAGCGAGGACTCCTGGACCCGCAGCGCCGAGGCGGTCAGCAGGCGGGCGTCTGCGCCGACGGCGTCGCCCTCCCCCAGCGCGAGGATGTCGCCCGGGACCAGCTCGGACGACGGCACCTCCGTCAGCCTGCCGTCGCGCAGGACATGGGCTCTGGTCGCCGTCATGTCGGCCAGTGCCGCGACCGCGTCGGCGGCCTTGTTCTCCTGCACGAAGCCGAGGATGGCGTTGGCGAGCACGATGACGATGATCACCAGCGCGTCGATCGGGACGCCGGTGGCGCCCTCGGCGATCCAGGCCACCAGCGAGATGGCGATGGCTGCGAGCAGGAGGTAGATCAGCGGATCGGCGAACTGGCGCAGAAACCGGCGCCAGGCCGGCTCCTGCTCGGAGGCGGTGAGTTCGTTGGGGCCGTGCTCGGCGAGTCGCGCCGCCGCCTCCTGCGACGTCAGGCCGCGGTCCGGATCGACGCCTGCTCCGCGGGCCACCTCCTCGGCTTCCGTCAGGGTGGGATCCTGGTGGACGGTTGCTGTCGCTTCCATGCTGTCCTCGTGACGTGGCTGGTCTCGGTAGATGTGGTGTCATCGATGCTAGCCACAGCACCAAAGCGCTGGGGCAGGACGTGACACCCGCCCTAGGGCGAAGCGAGCGGGAGGCTGGTCACTGCTCGGCTGTGCGGTTGACGTGCCAGAGCACCCCGAACCGGTCACGCACCTGCCCGTACACGTCGCCCCACATCTGCTTCTCGTAGGGGACGTGGACCTGCCCGCCGTCGGCCAGTGCCCGGAACTGGGTGTCGAGCGCCTCGTCAGGACCGGAGAGGGAGACGGCGACGGTGTCGCCGGGCTGATGGTTCATCTCGGGCATCGTGTCGGCCACGAAGATGAGGTCGCCCCAGGCCGTGACGAGCGACGAGTGCATCACCTTGTCGGAGCCGGGAAAGGCCGCGCCTCCCGAGGCCTCGCCGAACGTCATGGCGGTGAGCTCACCGCCGAAGATCGACTGGCACCCCTTTCGGACCCGGGTCCCCTCCGGGCCCGGTGGGGACACACTAGGCGCCGGAACCCACCGTCACAGGGGGAACGACGGATCCCTCCGGTCGGGGCGTGGGCTGCGCCTCGAACATCTCTCGGCGGCCCTCGAAGGCACGGCCGAGGGTGACCTGATCGGCGTACTCGATGTCGCCGCCGACCGGCAGGCCGCTGGCCGGCCGGGTGACGCGAACACCGAAGTCACGCAGCATCCGGCTCAGGTAGGCAGCGGTGGCTTCGCCCTGCGTGTCCGGATCCGTCGCCAGGATGACCTCCTGGACGACACCGTCCGCGAGCCGCGTGAACAGCTCGCGTGTGTGCAGGTCGGCCGGGCCGCGGCCGTCGATCGGCGAGATCGACCCGCCGAGCACGTGGTAGAGCCCGCGGAACTCGTTGGTCCGTTCGATCGCGACGACGTCCTTCGACTCCTCGACGACGCACAGCACCGCCGGGTCGCGGCGCGGGTCGCGGCAGACGCGGCAGCGTTCCTCCTGCGAGATGTTGAAACACACCTCGCAGAAACGCGCGGCCTCCTTCATCCGCCGGAGCGTGTCGGCGAGCGCGAACACCTCCTCATCGGGTGCGTCGAGCAGGTAGAACGCGATGCGCGAGGCGCCCCGCGGGCCGATGCCGGGCAGCCGGCTCAGCTCGTCGATGAGGTCCTGGATCGGGCCTTCGTACACGGGAGGGTCAGCCCCCCAGGCCGGGGATGCCGGGCATGTCGGGGATGGCGGGCATCGCGCTCGCCATGGCCTGGTCGGCCTGCGCCTTCGCTGCCCGGTAGGCGGCGATGATCAGGTCACCCAGCGTCTCGGTGTCGTCCGGGTCGACCGCCTCAGGCTTAATGGTGACGGCGGTCAGGTCTCCCTGGCCGCTGAGGGTCACGGACACGAGATCCCCGCCGGCCTCGCCGGTGAAGGACATCTCCGAGACCTCCCGCTGGGCGCGCTCCAGGTCGGCCTGCATCTGCTGCGCCTGACGCATCAGGGCGTCCAGATCGAAATCACCGAACATGTGTCACTCCTGGGTTGTGGGTGTAGGGGCCAAGTCTAGGCGCTGGGTCTGTCAGGGCTGGTCCGCGTCGCGGACGGCGATGACCTCGGCACCGAAGGTGCTGCTCAGCAGCTCTTCGGCGTTGTGGACGGCGTCGAGCACCTCATCGTCGACGGAGACCTCCGTCTCCTCCTCCATGGGCGGGGGCGGCGGGGCCGCACGGCGCTCGGGTTCCGGGGCGGCCTGGGGCACCGGCGTTCCGGTCGGTCGCTGCTGCGCCACGGGCGCCGCGTCCGGTTCACCCGAGGCAAGCACCGCCTGGATCCGGAGCTCGACGCCGATGACCTCGATCAGCGCGTCGGCCAGCACGTCCTGGCTGCCGCCGCTGCCGAAGTTCTCCCGCGGTCCCGCGGCGGAGAAGCCGAGGGTCAGGAGGCCATCGGCGACGTCGACGACCTGCGCGTGCTGGGTCAGCAGCATGTGCGTGAAGCGGCGGCGACGTTTGACCTCGTCGAGGACGCGGGGCCAGACGCGACGCAGTTCCTCGGCGGTCAGCCTGGCGGCGGCGAGACCCTGCTTCGACGCCGCGGCGGCGGGAGCCGCCGTCTGGGCCGGTGCGGGCGTGGGCACGCCGGCGGGCGGGGCCCCGGCGGGCCGCTGTTGAGGCGCCTGTCCGGCGGGCCGCTGCTGGGGAGCCTGACCGGCCGGGCGCTGCTGCGTCGGCGCGGGGGCTGGTTCCGGCGCAGCCGTGGGCTTCTCGGTTGCGACAGGCGGCGCAGGCTGGGCGGGGCGCTGCACGGCGGCCGGCGGCTGTGCGGCGGCCGGCGGCTGTGCGGCGGCCGGCGGCTGCGCGGCAGGTGCCGGGGCGGCGGCGTGGGCGTGAGCGATCGGGGCCGCTGGCGTGGCCGGCGCGTCCCCCATCATGCCGACGCGACGCTCGAGCCGGTCCATGCGGGCGTGCAGACCGCGCTCGTCGGTGTCGGCGCCGGGGAGCAGCACGCGGGCGCACATCAGTTCGAGGTGGAGACGGGGTGCCGTCGTGCCGCGCATGTCGGTGAGGCCGGTGGCGATCACCTCGGCGGCGCGGGTCAGTTCCCCGGCCCCCATGCCCGCGATCTGCGTCTGCAGCCGCTGGGCCTGGTCGGCGGCGACGTCGAGCATGCCGTTGGTGGCTGCCTCCGGGACGGCGGCGAGGATGACGAGGTCGCGCAGTCGGCGGAGCAGGTCCTCGGCGAAGCGACGGGGATCCTGGCCGATCTCGACGACCCGGTCGATGGTGCGGAACACGGCTGCCGCGTCGCCGGCGGCGAAGGCGTCCATGATGTCATCGAGCAACGTGTCGGGCGTGTAGCCGAGCAGGGCCGCGGCCTGGTCGTAGCTGACGCCAGTCTCCGCCGCGCCACCCAGCAGCTGGTCGAGCACCGACAGCGAGTCACGGACCGAGCCGCCACCCGCACGGACCACGAGCGGGAGGGAGGCGTGGTCGATGGTGACGCCCTCCGCCTCGCAGATGTCGGCGAGGTAGTCACCGAGCACCCGCGGCGGCACGAGCCGGAACGGGTAGTGGTGGGTGCGCGAGCGGATGGTCCCGATGACCTTCTCCGGCTCGGTGGTGGCGAAGATGAACTTGGTGTGGGGCGGGGGCTCCTCGACCAGCTTCAGCAGGGCGTTGAAGCCCTGCGGCGTGACCATGTGGGCCTCGTCGATGATGTAGATCTTGTAGCGGCTCGCGACGGGGGCGAAGTAGGCCCGCTCACGCAGGTCGCGCGCGTCGTCGACACCGCCGTGCGAGGCCGCGTCGATCTCGATGACGTCGATGGAGCCGGGGCCGCCGCGGGCCAGGTCGACGCAGGAGTCGCACACGCCGCACGGCGTGGGCGTCGGTCCCTGCTCACAGTTGAGGCAGCGGGCGAGGATGCGGGCCGAGGTGGTCTTACCGCAGCCACGGGGGCCGGAGAACAGGTAGGCGTGGTTGACCCGGTTGTTCGACAGCGCGCGCTGGAGCGGGACGGTGACGTGCTCCTGCCCGATGACGTCGGCGAACGTGTCGGGGCGGTAGCGACGGTAGAGAGCCAACGGGGCGGCGTCGGTGCGCTGCGGCTGCTTCTTCGCGGGGGCTGCGGGCGGCAGCGGTGCTGCTGCGGGTGCCGCCACCGGGTCAGGTTCGACGACGGGCTCCGGCTCCGCGAGCTCCAGCAGATCGGGCTCCGGCTCGTCGGCGGCCTCGATGAGGGGTGCCGGTGCGGCCGCGGCGACGGGGGCGGGCTCTTCCAGGAAATCGTCGAACAGCCCCGGTCCGTCCATCGGCTCGAAGCCCGGCTGATCCGCGCCAAAGGCCGACTCGTCGATCAGCGCGTACTCGTCCTCGTTCTCGTCCACGTCACCACCCTAGGCCAGCGCTCTGCCACTTCGCGAGCAAGAAAAAGGGCCCCTCGCGCACCCGGAAGAGCTCACTTACCCTTGCTGCCTTCCGACCCTGGGGGAGTTGGGCGAGATCCCGCCGCGCGAGGAACCTGACGCCCACTCTAGCGCATCCGCCCAGAGGCCGCCCGTGTGCGGCGGTCGGACTGTGGACAGTAGGGTCAGGCGCATGGTTGACGCGCTGGATCCGGCGGTCGCGCAGGTCCGGCGCGGCGGCTACCTCGAGGCTGTGCACCACGGCTGTCTCGCCGTGACCCGTCCGGACGGGACGGCCGCTCTGGCCCTCGGCGACGTCGGCACACCCTTCCTCCCCCGCTCGGCCATCAAGCCGCTGCAGGCCGTCGCGATGGTCGGCGTCGGATTGGACGTCGTGGGCGCCGAACTGGCACTGGTCGGCGCCTCCCACTCCGGGGAGCCGTTCCATCTCGAGGCGGTCCGGTCGATCCTGTCCGGCGCAGGTCTGGGGCTCGACGCCCTCCAGAACACGCCGGCCCTCCCCTACGACGCGCAGGCCCGCGACGCCTGGCTCGCCGGCGGTGGCGTCGCCGAGGCCCTGACGCAGAACTGCTCCGGCAAGCACGCCGGGATGCTTCGCACCTGCGTGCGCGCGGGCTGGAGCATCCACGATTACCGGGAACCCGCCCATCCGCTGCAGGCCGGCGCGCGCCGTCTTCTCGGGGAGTTCGCCGGAGAGACGATCGGCGAGCCGGTCGTGGACGGCTGTGGTGCGCCCGCGTTCGCCGTCACTGTCACCGGGCTGGCCCGGGCGTTCGGGAGGGTCGCCGCGGCGACCGACGGACCGGCCCGCGCGGTCGCCGACGCCTTCCGCGACCACCCCGAATACGCCTCCGGCACGCGTCGCGACGAGTTGGTGTTCCACCGCGAGGTGCCGGGCCTGATCTGCAAGCTGGGGGCCGAGGGCACGCTGGCCGCGGGCCTCGCCGACGGCACCGGCATCGTCATCAAGATCTCCGACGGCGCCTACCGGGCGGCGGTCCCCGTGCTGGTGGCCGTCCTGACGGCGCTGGGCCACGGCACCGCGGCGCTGACGGCGCTGGATCCCTTCCCTGTCCTGGGCCACGGAGCCGTGGTCGGGAACACGGAGACGACGCCGGAACTGGACGCCGCGCTGGCAGTTCTGCGCGTCTGATCGGCCGGATTTGAGACCGACGATGCCGAGCCGGTATCGTTCCGCGTGGAGGATTCGCCTAGAGGCCTATGGCGCTCGCTTGGAAAGCGGGTTGGGTTCACGCCCTCACGAGTTCGAATCTCGTATCCTCCGCCACCTCGATTCCCGCTCTGACTAGGGCGGGAATCTTGTTTTCGGGGGTTGATGTCGCCCTGCAGCACGATTCGTGCCCCGAGTGTGCCCCGAGTTTTCGTGGCATGTTCTCCCCGAGCCCCTTGAGCGCACCTTGGCAGGGCTCCCCTGGATCCATGTGACGAGGGGTCACCTCGCTCCGTCGACGCAGGCACGAGCGCCGCGCACCATGAGGTGCGCGGCGCCGAAGAGGACGATCAGTGGGCTTCCTACCAGGTGCGTTGATTGCGCGCGCGGGCCCGTCGGTCAGTGAGGTCATCGCCCGTGGGGATGGGCCGGAACAGCTTGTCGAGATCCTCGACGCGAACCCGGATGAGCCTCACGCCGAACCTTGACGCCCGGAGCCTCCCTGAGGCGATGCGTCGCCGCAGCGTATCGACACTCACGCCGTACACGGCGGCCGCCTGCTGCAATGACAGCCACTCGGGCAGGGGTTGACCCCAGGCGGGCGAGATAGGGAGCGACATGGCCAGTCTCCTCTCGGTGTCGGGATGGAAGTTCGGGTTGGTGCGTGACCGTCGGATGGCGCCTCGTCAGAGAGACAAGGCGGGCGCTGGGACGGCGCGACTTGGGGGTGACACCTGCGGGGGTGGCTCGGCAACGGCAGGCGCGACTTCCCATCTGGCCGGGTCGACCTGGGTTCGAACCTCCGCCTCCAGGGCGTCGAGCGCTCCGTCGGTAATGGTGGGCGTCGGCTGCGTGGCTTGGAGGATGAGGTCGGCCGCGCCGATGACGCGTTGGCCGGTGCTGCGGAGGATGTCGGCCAGGTCGCGGGCTTCGGTCACGGCGTTCAAGGCCCAGCCGGCGACGTAGTTGAAGGTGTACTGGCTGGAGTCGAGGCCGTGGGCGCTCGTGACCATGTACGCGACGGACTCGGCTTCGACTTCGACGACTCCGCGGCAGTCGCGGCCGCCCTCGTCCTGGTGAAGGAGCACGTGCCCGGTTTCGTGGGCCAGGGTCTTGACGGCCTGGGCGTCGTCGACGTCGTCACGGACCATCACGAGCCGCTGGCCGAAGTCGGTATAGCCGTTGGCGCCGCCCAGGTCCGCGCCCCGATGTACGTGGAATCCTCGTTCTCCGAGGAGGTCTTGCAGTCGGTCCCACAGCCCTGCGGGGGCTTGTCCGGTCAGGAGGACGGCCTCGCCGATCTTGGGGTCGGGCAGCGGGGGCCCGTCGGTCTGCCGGACGTCGAACACCGTGACTGGTTTGGTCGCCACAACCTGGGTCCGATGCAGAACGCGGCCCCGGTCGTCGCGCACCGGTTGGCCGGCGGCGTCGAGGCGGGGCTCGCGGCGGGTGATTGGAGCGAGGACCTTGATGCCGGTCTCCCCGCGGCGCACCTGGCGTCCCATGGCCTTGAACGCCTGGTAGCCGGCGACGTGGGTCGCCTGGGGGTCCTGGAGCATGATGAGCAGGCTGTTCCCGAACGAGTACCGGTGGAACTGGCTGGAGAACTTCAGCCAGGCCTGCCAAGCCTGCGGATCGTTGAGGGCGAGGGTGCCTTCACTGAGTTGGGTGTGGAGCTTGTCCAGCGTCGCCTGCCGGGCTTCCGCCGCTGCGGCCCGCTCCGCCTGACTGACGGGCCTGCCGTAGCCGGCCATCAGCTGCCGCCTTCCCGCAAGGCGGTCATGTCGTTGAGGATCGCCTCAACCGCCTCTGTGGGTGCGCCGGAATCGGCCAACCTCCTGGCCTGCAGAAGGAGGTCCTCGGCAATGAGGAGAACGTCCGCGAGAGGGCACACAGCTTCGCGGACAGTCGCACCCCCTGTCGGGGAGTCATGCGCGGCCATGCCCTCCTGGTCGACCTCGACGATGGGCACAGCAGCCCCCCTCTCGCGCTGGAAGTTGAGCAGTGGAAGTTGCGGCACGGCACGCCCCGCCCAGTAACTGACGTGGACGCGGTCGTCGTCGAACCCGAACTCGCCGCCACAGCGGATCTCGCGCTGCATGCCTGCCTCCCGTCATCGGCCAGACAAGCCGACAACCCGCATAACGGCTGTGGCCGGCTGGCGGTGGACAACGTGGGAACCCAAGAAGCCTTCGGCCCTGCCTAGCTCAGGCGACCTGAGCCACAGGGAGCCACCCGTGGGCGCGACGCGACCCGGTGGCGTTAGTTAGTAGGTGCGCCCTCGCTATCACCTGAATGGAAGACGGCAGGTTCCACGTTGAGCACCGACAGGGAGGCGAACGCTCAACCACATGGTCGAGGGTCGTGACGTCGCGGAGCTGCTGACGGGCATCGCATCACTCAAATGGCCCAGTAGGCGGACCCCCGGGTCAATGGTCGTGACCTCACTCACTTGCCGAATGCAGTGCTTTCGACGTGCGAGGGCACCCCTGCCGGTCAGGTCTCACAGGTGGCGGACCACGGTACTGAGCCAGGGACACCAGCACTTCCTGGACGCCGCTGACGCGGACACCGTAAGTGTGGCGTTGCCCGGCCGCAGCCGGGCGATGGAATGATCAGGTGCATGGTGAAATCGCAGCCAATCCCTGACGAGGATGCATGGTGGAACGGCCTGATGTGGGTCGACGGCGCGCGCATGCAGGCGCGACGGTTCGAGGACGTACTTAACGAATGGCTCGACGCGGAATACGACACCAAGCATCGCCACAGGAACAGCGGTGACGACGACATCGAACGCGGCTGGCGGGACGAGACAGATCGCAACTACCGGCCGTATGATTCACGGCGGCCGATCAGGGTGGTGACGGTAGCACTCGCGATGCAACTGGCTGTCGACCTGCGATTCCTCATCGTCGCCTGCAACCACGTCATGACCGCCCTGAAACGGATCCCCGCAGATGCCCGGCCCACCATGAGCGGCCAGGAGCTCTTGCACCTGATGCGGAATGTGTCCGAGCATTGGGAGGAGGCTGCTGGGCCTTCCGCGACTAAACTGGCCCTCGCGAATGTCGACCACACAACCATCACATTCAGCGGTAATCAAGCATGGATCGGCGACGGCAGGGACGCAATCCCAATGTCACGCGTCCACGACTGGCTCGAACGTTCCCGTGAGGCGCTCGTTGCGGCCCTCGCCGGCGCAGGACACGACGTGCCCGACGAGACCGAGTCGAACTACGCCGGCGACGACGAACTCGAGTGGCCACTGGACCGGCTCCGCTACCACTGGGCTCTGCCTCACATCGAACTAGAGGAGTGGGACGGCGCAAGATTCCCACCGGGTGCCCCGAACTGGTCCGCCCGTAAGCAAATCGGCTGGCTGCGCGCACAAGCATCAGGCGCCACGCACACAAACTAAGCGACTACATTGTCCAGGGATTTCCTCAGGTCTGCGATGTAACGCCTCCCTGATCCGCAGATGGTGCCCACGATGGAGTTTCGGAGTGAGAGTCAGATCGGCCAGTCGTCGTCGAGAATGACGCCGTTCTCATCGACTTCAAAGCCGAGGATGTCGTCGTCGTCATCGACAGACTCAGCCTGCTTCTCGGCCATCTGCACGTGCCATTCGGCCCGGGCGAGGAGTTCGTCGAACGTGATGATTTCCGGCTCCTGCAGGCTACGTCGGAACAGCTCGAAGCTGCGGACCTTGTCAGGAATCGGACCGCCCGATTTACCTGTTAGCTCGGTCAATGAGCCGATGATCACGAAGCTTCTGGGGTGCAGCAAGAATGTTCCGGACGGAAGGATCGCGCCATCGTCATCTTGGTCGGGTAGATAGTCGCTCAGGGTGTGTACGGCGAGGTGGACTGTCTGCTGAACCTGCACGACGGCACCGCTGAGGTCGTCCGATGGACGCCAGCAACCGGGGCGGTATTCCTTGGCCAGCAGGTTGGTGCGGTGGTGCTTGATCTCGGCGAAGACCATAGACCTGACCACACCTGCTGTACGCATCAGTGCGTCGGTGCGCTTGCCCACGCCGCCGATATGGCGACCAGCAACCACCTGCTCGAGCTTTTCTTCACTCCACGAGGTGTATAACTGGCCACCAAGACTCGCGCCGAGAACCCATGGATTCTCCTCCAACAGATGCTGCCAAGCGGCTTCAGGACCACCCTCGGCCTGCTTGGCTGCGTCGAAGGCTGCATCGTCAACGAGCCATGTACGCATCGTCTCCACGACGCCACGACGGTGCTGCAGCGCCACCACGTCGCGTGCGTCGGCGTCCGTCTCGATCAAGGCTCGAAAACGCTCTGGATCACTGGCGTAGACGCGGTTGATGCCATCAGGATCGGAGAACAGATCTCGCAGGACCTGGTCGTCGACCCTACTAACCGTGGTGTCGCCTTCGATCGGGATCGAGTCGATGGCCCTGAGCATCTCGATCAGGCGCATGGCTTGCTCCCGGTCGAGCTCGAGGACCGGCTCCAGCTTGTCGGCATCGGGATTCGTTGGCACTTCCTGGATCCGGATCTTGCGTACTGCACCTGCCGACCGCGCAACGTTGAGCGTGAGCTGCTTTCGACCGCCCGGGGTCACATAGACCACCTGGCTTGTCCAGTCCCAGTCGTCCTCATCAGGGGTCACCTCTTCGTCGAAAACCTTGCGAATATACCGCGCGGGCTCGCCTTGGTCGATGCCGTGAGCCATCTTGAACGTACGACTTATGTAGATGCGGCTTGGCAGGCGCCTTGTTGCGAACGTGACATCATCCGGCTCCTTGAAGAAGTCATCGAAGCTGATCTGCACCGTGGCCCCTTGTCGCCGTCGGCCGGTCCCAGAACGGACTGGAAGCGGATATTCGATCGTCGTCCTCCCATGACAATAACCGAAGTTCCTGCCGACGCTGCGAACTGCGACTCCAGTGAGTCGAGGTCCTCACAAGATGGGCGCTGCCACGCGGTCAGCGCCAACCCCAGCAGGTCGAGCAGCTTCGCGCATCGCCGCTGTTCGGGCCGGTCGCCCATGACTGGCTCCAGACCGCCAGATCGGGAAGCTCATTCAGTTCTGAGCCACCTGGGCCAGTCGCCTGTCCAACTACGCGCCTATCCCCGTGCCCGTTGAGCACGCTGGCGTACTCAGTCGAGAGACTTCTGCGGAGGCGCTGGATCCCCATCGAAGCCCTCCCCGCTGAACGCACTCATCTGCCGCACGTTGTGTGTCTGGAGCAGGCTCCGACACAATGACGTGTATGTCGGACGACGCCATTGACAACGCCATCGCTTCGGTGCTCAGGGTGTCTCCCGACTGGAGCGCTGACCCGGTCTGGGACCCCACAGGAATGGTGGATCTCGACGGTCTGCCGATCACCGAGGCGCTCCGCTCGGACCTGCGCGGGTGGGCCATGACGTGGGAGCAGCTTAGTGGCTGGTCCCCGGTTGAGAGCCCGGTCGCTGACGACGGACCGGCCTGGCAGAAGTGGCGCCGCCACGGGCAGCACCTAGCGAACTGGCTGCAGCGCGAGTTGGGCGAGGGGACCCGCGTCGAATACTGGCTCTGATGTTGTCCGCATTGGCGCATCTCGGTCATGCCGCGACCGACTGGATGGCTTCCGGCACGGCGTCCCCTCTGCCGCGGCGTGCGAAGGCATCTTGCCGGCTCGGTTCCACCCGAGCAGGACGTCCTCTTCTGCCGCGGTGGGTGGAGTTCCCTCGGTCAATCAAGGAGCTCGTCGGCGTGCCCACCATCGTCCAGACGCGAGCAGGACCGCCGCGGTCGCCAACAGCCACCACAGTTCGTCCATCCCTGGTGGATCGGCCCACGGGCCGAAGTAGAACATCGTGACCATGATGGCCGCCGTGACGATCGCCGCCAGGGCGACGCCGACGATCAGCTCGACGATGAATCGCATCACCCTGGGACTCCTTCACCTGCCGGCCGCGCGCACCACGCTGCCGTCGCGACTGCCCTTTCGCGATCACTGACGACGACGTAGCCCCAGTTGAAAACCGGCAACTCCGCTCACGACGAGCGAGCCGGCGAAGACCAGGGCTAAGCCCCAGACTTGTCCGGGCTGCAGCACCATTGTGGTGGACCACGGTTGGTCCGCTAGAGGGGCGTAGGCGAACCACCCGAAGGAGCCCGGTCCCGGTGCCGTCATTGCGAAGGTGATGACGCCTGACGCAGTGAGAGCGGCGCCGAAGCCGCCTAGGGCCAACTGCGCTACGGCTCGTGTGTTCGCCATACATAGCAGTGTGGCATGCGTCGAGCGCACCACTTTGGCAGCAACTGCAAAGGCACTCATCTGCCGCGGTGTGCGAGGGTAGCCTTCGGCTTCGGTTCCCCGAGTAGAGACTCAGCGCCACTGCTGGTAGAGGCCAGCACGTCGTTGTGGACCTCGGGGTACCCGGCACGCCTGGATTCAGTAGGCGACCCGTTCGTCTCTCATCTCGTGTGCTTCTGATCCGATCTGACCGATGGATAGGGTGTCCAAGTGGCGTTGATCTCTCCAGACGAATGGCTGCATGAGGTATCCACGGCGCGACGCGCTGCAACGGGACCGTTGCGTGGCGTGACGCGACCCGGTGTCGTGCTGGGCTGGGGGTCTGCCGCCTTTGTGGGCTGGCTGGCGGTTGCCTGCGTGGTGGGCCTCCTTATCGTCGAAGGACTCGATTGGGTGACTGCGGCCCTCAGCGTGGCCGCGGGTGTCTTCGCTTGGCTTTCCGGGTGGCCCTTCGCGGTCGTGGTAACGTCCCGGGGCGTCCTCACACGACGGGGTTTCGTTCGTTTCGATCGAATTGTGGCGGCTGGCTGGGCGTCGTCGGGAGAGCGCATGATTCCGCTGGCTGAGGGTTACGTGCCTGTCCTCGTTGTTGCGGGGGATTCCGGTGCGTTGAAATGGTGGCCCCTGGCCGAGGTTCGCAAGGGCGCAGTGTCGTCAACTGAGAAGAGCCGAATGCGCTTGCTTAAGCGCCTCGTCGGGGCAAGGGATGTGGATCATATTCCCATCCCGTCCGAAGTTGCCCCCTCGCTGAACTGGCCTTGGGGCGCGTGACACGAGTAGTGGCAAGACGTGCTCCGAGAAACCGGCGCTGCGCGCTCCCACATGACGGCGCATCCGCCTTTGGCACAGACTGACGCAGTGACACGCTTGCGGCTCCGAGCAGGCCGGCAGAGGGTGTCGAACATCCGGATCTGCCGCGCTGGTTGCGATTGGGAAGGTCGTGACGGGTGCTTCGCTGATGGTACTGCTGGTGGTACCATATTGGAGTGGTGGCCGTGGACATGCTTGTAGCAGCGATGCGGAGCAACCCGCAGAACGTGCGATACGACGACCTCCACAAGGTCTGCGAACACTTCTTCGGTCCGGCTCGCAGAGCCGGCGGGTCGCACGCGGTGTTCAAGACCCCCTGGCCCGGCGACCCCGGGTGAACATCCAGAACAGCAACGGCCGGGCCAAGGCTTATCAGGTGCGACAGGTGCTGGCCGCGATCGATAAGAAGGAGGCGAAGTGATGTCCCAGACCCAGGCTGTTGACGTGTCCCGGTACACCTACCGGGTGACGTGGTCGGTCGAAGATGGCGAGTTCGTCGCCACCTGCGCGGAGTTCCCGTCGCTGTCGTGGCTCGCAGACTCCCAATCGGCCGCCCTGAAGGGGATGGTTGACCTGGTCGCCGACACCCTGGCCGATCTCACGGCGGAGGGTGAGGCCCTCCCCGAACCTCTTTCTCAGCGGAGCTACTCGGGCAAGTTCAATCTCCGGGTCGGGGAAAGCCTGCATCGCCGGCTTGCGATCCAGGCTGCCGAAGAGCGCCTCAGCCTTAACCAGTACGTCGTGCGACGCCTCTCCGAAGCTTCCTGAGCGAGCCTCTGGAACATCCGGATCTGCCGCGGGTCACTCGTGCCTTTGGCGCTGATCCGATCGCTTTCACCCCGCCATCAGTGCGGTAGCGCCCCCAGGGCCCGGTCGCTGATAGGTTTCGATCATGTCAAGGGTGGATCCGCAGGACGATTCGATGATGCGGTGGGTTGTACACCACTACCGCTACGACCCACTCCGCCGAGAACGCCGTCATGTGCTGGTCAGCGCCTTCGACAATGAGCGGGAGTTCGATGAGTGCATGAGCGAGCTCTCGAGGGAAGTCGAGAATCGGCGACGTGCTGAGCATGGAGATCAGCGCGAGCGTGTCACCGGAACGATTTGGGAGCCTGGTCACCTCGCGAGGGCAGCAACTGGACATCTGGTGCGCCGCGCGATCGAACACGGTGCGGATCCGAGCAGACTGCTCGACTCCGGCGAGTTGCCCGACAACATGGCGTTGCTGCACTTCGCCGACGGCGACTCTGAGGAGCAAGCCTAATCCTCAGCGGGCATCCGCCTATCCCGCTGGTTCCACGCTTTACTCCTCGCTGAGAGGGGCGGGCTCCAGCACAGCCCAGGCTTCTTGGTTGGTGAAGAGCTCCTTGAAGCGGATCTCCACTTCGTCGCTGCTATCAAGTGGCGGCATAGCCGCATCAACGTTGACTGCGGCGGGGAGTTCATCCGAACATTCCCAGGTCGCGCCGCCCCGGACGAGCACTGGACGCCGCACGCCGACCTCGGTGACGCCGCCAGCGCGACAACTGAGGACGACCAGGTCGACGAGGTCGAGCCGAACCTGGCCTTCACATGGGAGGCCATCGAGCGACGCGTAATGACGCCGCCAGAGATCTCTTACTTACGCGGACCTCAACGCGCAACTCGACCGCGCCGACGCCTGGCGCGCCAGGCCCCACACCCCGAGCGCCTCGCGGCCGTCAACGAACTCGCGCTGGAGTTCTACCAGGACCGCTACCGCGGCTCGTGGGCCCAGCCCTACCTGGCCGGACGGTTCGGCGCCGACATCACCGACGACCCGGACATCCGCCCCGGTTACGCCCCCGCCGGCTGGACCAGCCTTGTCGCGCACCTCCACCGTCACGGCGTCAACAACGACGAGTTGCTCGCCTCCGGCCTCGCGGTCACCGCCTCCACCGGACGCCTCATCGACCGGTTCCGCGACCGAGCCGTGTTCCCCATCGTTCACGACCAGCAGGTGCTCGGCTTCGTCGGACGCCGCCACCCCGACGCGACCGACCTCGACCACGCTGGACCGAAGTACCTCAACACCGCCGAGACGCTGCTGTTCCACAAGCGAGCCCAGCTGTTCGTCGCCGGAGCACGCCGCCTGGACGCAGGCGGCATCCCCGTCGTCGTCGAAGGACCCACCGACGCCATCGCCGTCACCCGCGCCAGCCAAGGGCGCTACGTTGGCGTCGCCCCGCTCGGAACCAACCTGACCAGCGAACAAGCCACCCAACTCCGTCGCTACGGCGCCGATCTGATCATCGCCACCGACGCGGACGTGGCCGGCCAGGTCGCCGCGCACCGCGACTACTGGATCCTGACCCCGCAACTCCTCCAGCCGCGCTATGCCGCCCTGCCTGACGGCTCCGATCCCGCCGAACTACTGGCCACCGGCAGCGCCCCGCAGCTCGTTGACGCCCTCGACCAGGCTCGGCCACTGGCCGATGTCCTCATGGACGAGCGCCTTACCAACCTGCCCCCAGTCGAAGCGGCCCTTGCCGCAGCGCCTGTCATCGCCGCCCAACCCGTCGACACGTGGGAGCCGTCCGTCTTAGCCGTGGCGGACCGGATCGGTCTCGACCCCGACATCATCCGGAGCTCCGTCACATCGTTCATCCGCGCCTGGAACAACGACCCAGCCCGCGTCGCCAACCTGCAACTCGACCTGGCCTCTCAGGTCCGGGACCGACTCACCGCCGTCGCGAACACCCGGCGTTGGGAACTTCTCGCCAACGAGATCGACCCTCGCCTCGTCGCCGATCCCGACTGGCCACAACTCGCCGCCGCATTCCAGGACGCTGACCCCCGTTGGCTGCGCGTCACCGAAACCATCGCCGTCGCCCTCGAAGAAGGACCCCTCAGCCCGGACCTCCCTGCCGCCGACCTGGCCAGCCGGCTCAAGTGGCTCAGCCACCCGGAACCGTTCTCCGATCCGGTTGCCCCGATGGCCCTAGCTGCGCCGGACGGCCCTCAGATCCCCGAACGGCAGTACCTCGACCGGGGGCCGATGTCTCCGTGATGTCATGGCCCGAATGGCTCGCCGTGCAACACACCCTCACCAAGATCTCCGGCTTGACCCCTGAGCAAGTAAGACCACCCGTGGCCGAACGCACGGCGCCCGTGTCACCCAGGGGCAAAGGGCCCGGCCCCTGTCGACCTCTTCAATGTGGACAGTTGCTGAGCCTTCGCCCCATGCCCTTCGCTGCCTCCAACCGAACTCCTGCTTGTGCTACCCCAACCGCAGTGCCGCAGCTTCGGCCGCAACTTGACTCCTCTTGTCAGCCATGTCTTGGAGCTCGGCGGCGAGCCTGGCAGGATCGGGCGGTTCGAACAGGTCCTGCGCAGCATCCCCATCGAGCGCTAGCTCACGATCTTCCGCGTGAATCAGCAAGTCCACTGTGACGTCAGTCATGGGCGAGCCCTCACTTCCTCAATCGGCCACGGGATTACGTTGGCCGGGGGCTGCTTCGCATCCGGATCCCATGCGTCGTCCTCGCACAACCAGACCACCTGAAAGTCTCGGCCCTGCTGGGACGGCGTTGCCGCAGTCAGTGGCACCCAGGCGTCAAGAGCGGTGTGGGCAAGCACCTTCATCCCCGGCTTCAAATCGATCTGATCCATAGACCAATGATCATTCATGCCACTCATGCCAGCAAGCGTGCCGTGGGTACTTGTCTGTGCCAGCAGTTCAGTGGCATACTTCATGGCAGAGGCGCGCCACCATGGCGTCGCTCGCTGTCGAAAGGAGTATGCGATGTCTGACGCGGAGTTCGTGCCGCCGTACATGGCATTCGGTACGTTTCGTAACTTCCTAGCCGGGCTGAACCCCGAACGCATCCCGGCGCGCATCGACCGCTCCCTGATGATCGGCATGGCCGGTGGCACACAGACGTATCTGTTGCAGACGCTTCGCCTGTTCGGGCTCATCGATGGGGAGGGCCGAGCCTCGCGCCAGCTCGTCGCACTCGCCCGCGATGAGGCCTCCTTCAAGGCGGAGATGGCAGCCATCGTCGGCCAGTTCTACGCCGAACAACTAGCGCTTTCCTCCCAGCAGGGCACGGCAGCGCAACTCGCGGAGTCCTTCTCACCGAGCGGGTATCAAGGCAGCACCCTGCGCAAGGCCATCACCTTCTTCTTGCACGCTTGTGCAGCCGCAGAGATCGAGCTCAGTCCCCACTTCCGGAGCCCGCAGCCCGGTCGCGCGACCAACGGCTCTCCTCGAAGGAGAACCCGTCCAAAGGCCGCGCCGCTCTTGAGCACCGAAGACACGCAGCCGTCCAGCACTGCGGCGGAGCAGCGCACCGTTCAGCTCCGGTCGGGTGGCACCCTCACAATCAGCTGCTCCACAACGTTCATGGAACTTAGCCGCGAGGACCGCAGCTTCGTGTTCGGCCTGGTTGACCAGCTTGACGAGTACCAGGACAGCTCACCTCGCGAAGAGCTGTCGTCGCTGGCTGAAGGGAAGTTGGCACAGTGAGGACGAGCGACTGGGACGTGCCAGCGCCTGCGCGGATCGTGAGCCTCGATCCCGCCGGGTGGGATGAACTGAAGATCGGCTACTGCGGCCGTTTGAACGACCTCCCACTTCTTCGGTGTTTCCAAGTGGCCGAGCTATCTGGAGCCAGGTGCGCGGTCATCGAGACACGCTACTTGGGACCCGATTACCGCCGCGAGTACTCCCGGCTGCACAGCCGCACGTTCCCCCACGTACCGGATTGGGCGCACCGCATCCACTTCTTCGACTCAGAGTTGGACGTCAGCCAGCTAACAACGCTGCCGGACGAGGTGGGTTACCTGGGGTACGTGGTGGTCAGACCCCCGCGGCTGAGTGCTGTGGTGAAGGCGATGCTGGTGCCACCCCCCGACCTTAGGCTGGCAGTGCGCACTGCCGTGGCTGAGACGATCCACCTGTTTGGGCAGGAGCTGTCAGTAGTAGCAGTTCCGTTCGCCGAGCAAGACACCACCCTTGGCGTGTGCGCCCATGCTGCCGCCTGGTCTTGCCACTACACGGCTGCACTGAGGCGCTACTGCGCACCCTTAACCATCGCGGAGCTGGCTGAAACCGCTGATGCCAGCCTGAGCCCACATCGCGCGTTCCCCAACCAGGGACTCACGGTTCAGCAGCTCAGCGATCTGTTTCGCCGGCATGGAACGCCTCCTATGTTCTACATGATCGGAATGCTGCCACACGCCGAACTGCCCGGTCAGTTCCCCCCGCCAGCCGGTGTCCCCGGGGCCGATCCTGGGACGTGGGACACGCGGATCGTGTCGACGGCATGCCGACACCTCAACGGGGGCTTCCCGGTCTTGGTTGGGACTCGCGACCACGCATTCGTTCTCTGTGGCTGGTGGCGTGAGGCAGGTCAGATTCGGTTGGTGCGCCACGACGATCAGCAGGGGCCGTACCTCCCCGTAAACGATCCCCTGAATGACAGTCTCATACATCCTGTCACTGGTGCGCCTCGCGATTACGGACCGTGGCGCACGTTACATGTGCCCATGCCCCCAACCGCATGGTTGCTGCCCGAGGCAGCAGAGAAGAAGGCAGGTGTCGGGTTACTTGCGGGGTCGTCGGCTCTGGCCTCTCCGCTCGCGACGAAGCTGTCGCAAGAGGTGCCATCCCTCGCTGATCTGGCGGCACAGAGTGCACTGACATTTCGCACATACGTCGCACGTTCTTGCGACTACAAGGCTGCTTTGGCGGCGCGGGGTCACAGCAACGCCACGGTGGCGATGCTCAGGCTCACCCAGATGCCGCGGTTCGTAGTCGTTGTCGAGGCGGTCGACCGCAATGCTCGTCAGGCGGACGGACCTTGCGTGGTGGCAGAGGCCGTCATGGATGCCACGTCGTCTGATCGGGATCCTTCATGGATTGCGGCGTGGGTCCACGGGGCGACATGCATCCTCGAAGACCCCGATGACCCACTGGCAGTGAGGAGTGCTTCGGCCCCCACCCGTGTGCTGAGCGGGGGTGTGGGACCTGCCTAGGGACGTCGACACACCGAACCTGCCCGCCATTCACCTCACTAGACGCGGCGGCCGACGGATCGATCCGGCCGACTTCCGCGAGACGCCAGCCCCTGTCGAGGACGTCGTAATCCGCAACTGGACAGCCTCCGACGCCGGCCAGGTGGTCGCGTCGAGCGCGGCCACGATATCCGGCTCTTCAAGGTTCGTGGTGAAGGAGAGCGTCGCGTCGCTGGCGTAGAACGGCCCGTGGTCCTGCTGTGATGGGTGTTGTCAAGACATCCACACCTCAGAGGACCACGAGCCTGTGCACGAGAATACTGGTTCGCAGCGTGATGCTGCGAGCACGATCTTCAACTTGCCCGATTACCGCGTCACAGACGCGATCGACCTGCCCGACGGAGGCCGCGTTCCGCAAAGCACTGCGGACCTACCTGCCCCGCGCTGCGGTCTCGGTCGACAAGTTCCACCTCGTCAAGCTCGGGAACGACATGGTCACCGCCGTGCGGCAACGCCTGGCCCGCACCCATCACGGTCGCCGGGGTCGGAAGGATGACCCGGCCTGGGCGCACCGGATGCTCCTGCTGCGCGGCGCTGACACCCTCACCCCGAGGGCGTGGGAGCGGTTGGAGAGGGTATTCCGCACCGATGACCCCACCGACGAGCTCTCCGCCGCCTGGGGCATCAAGGAGCAGCTCCGCCGCCTGCTGGCCACCGACACCCTCGCCCAGGCCTGGAACGAACGGATGCGGATGGGCTACTTCGTCCAGATCGCGAACATGCCCGAGGCGACCAAGCTCTACGACACCGTCGTGACCTGGTGGGACGCGATCGAGGTCCTCATCGTCACCGGCGCGACCACCGCCCGGGTCGAGGCCGCGAACACCGGCATCAAGAACATCAAACGCATCGGCCGTGGCTTCCGCAACGCCGAGAACTACCGGATGCGTATCCTGCTGACCAGCGCCGCGAAAACCGTAGCGTGTGAGTATTCGGTCTTCTGAGCGCCAGCGGTATTGCGGTTGAGCGCCATCTGCTTGGACGGGGGTTCGTGGGGTTGAGCGCCACCTGATCGTGTCGGTGAGGGCCGGGTGTGGGGGTTCGTAGGCTCCTTCTGCCGTGTGGCCTATCACGCGGCAGAAGGAGTGATTGGGATGGTACGCAAGATCAAAGCGAAGCTGGTGCTTCGGCTGCGTGAGGAGGGGTTCTCGGGCCGGCAGATCGCCGCGCAGGGGATGTCGCGTCATAGCGTGACGGCGGTGATCGAGGCCGCAGACCGGGAGGGTGTGGGCTGGGATGATGTGGCCGACCTGGACGAGGCCGCGGTGTATGCCCGACTGTTCCCGGGTCGTGGGGAGCATGAGAGCGTGCATGCGCAGCCGGACTGGGCGTCGGTGCATCGGGAGCTCGCCCGGGTTGGGGTGACGTTGAAGCTGCTCCATGGCGAGTACGTCGACAGGTGCCGGGCGGAGGGGTCGACGGCGATGGGCTATGACCGGTTCTGCAAGAACTATCAGCAGCATGTCCTGGTCAGCGGGGCGGCGTCGCGGATCGGTCACAAGGCCGGGCAGAGCATCGAGGTCGACTGGTCCGGGCCGACGATGCAGTTGACTGATCCGGTGACCGGGCAGCAGCGGCGGGTCTACTTGTTCGTGGCCACGTTGCCGTTCTCCCGGTACGCGTTCGTCGAGCCTGCGCTGGATATGCGGCAGGACACGTGGCTGCGGGCGCATGTGGCGATGTTCGACTGGTTCGGCGGCTCGGTCCCGCGGATCGTTCCGGACAACCTGAAGACCGGGGTGATCAAGCACCCGGCCGAGGGTGAGGTGGTCCTCAACGATGCCTATCGGGAGTTGGCGGCGCACTACTCGGCGGCGGTGCTGCCCGGCAGGGTCCGGAAGCCGAAGGACAAGGCCAGCGTCGAGAACACGGTCGCGCATGTCGCGACGTGGGTGATCGCCGGGCTCCGGGACCGCCGCTTCGCGACCCTGGCCGAGCTGCGCGCGGCGGTCTACCAGCGGGTGGAGGCCTACAACCGTGAACCCTTCCAGAAGAGGGCGGGATCACGCCTGAGCGTGTTCGAAGCGGAGGAGAAACCGCTGCTGCGGCCGCTGCCCGCGGTCGGGTTCGAGATCAGCCGCTGGGTCTACGGGCGTCGAGTCCAGAAGAATGGGCATGTGGTGTGGGAGAAGAACTTCTACTCCGTCCCCTACACCCGCATCGGTCGCAGTGTCGATCTGCGGGTCACCGACACGACGCTCGAGGTGTTCACCGGTCACACGCGGCTGACCAGCCACCTGCTCGCACCCCCAGGAGTGTTCAACCAGTACCGCACCCACGACGCCGACCTGCCTGACGGGCCCCGCTACCGGCAATGGGACGCGGCCAGGGTCCGCCAGTGGGCCGGCCGCGTCGGGGAGAACACGCTCACAGTGGTCAACCGGATCTTCGAGTCCGTCCCCGTCGATGAGCAGGGCCTCGATGCCGCGCTCGCGGTCCTGCGCCTGACCCGCCGCTACTCGACCGAACGCCTCGAAGCCGCCTGCCAGACCGCGCTGGCCTCCCGGGTCCGCTCACCCCGCTACGCCCATCTGAGACCGATCCTGGAAACCAACCAGGACCACACCGGCAGGCAGAGACCCCAGACTCGACCAGAGAACGGCGACGGTGGGCCGGTCGGGTACGTGCGTGGCGCCGACTACTACGGAGGCGCACGATGACCCGGATCGATACCGAGACCAAACGCAAGCTCCGCGAGATCGGCGCCACCTGCCTGGTCGACGCCCTGGAAACCCAGGACGACACCCTCACCCTCGGGATGGTGTTCGAAGAACGCATCAAACTCGCCGTCGACGACGCCCACGCCACCTTCACCCACGGCAAGGTCGAAGGCCTGATCCGCCGGGCCGGGCTGCGTTACCCGAACGCCGACTTCCGCCGCCTCGACCTGGTCGAACAACGTGGCCTGGACCGCGGGGTGATCGCCCAACTCGGCACCTGCGCCTTCATCACCAGGCAGCAGAACGTCGTGTTCCAAGGCTTCACCGGATCCGGGAAGTCGTATCTCGGCTCCGCGCTGGCGAAACAGGCCTGCCAGCACCGATACCGGGCGCACTACATACGCATGCCCGACCTCGAGGAAGCCTGGGCCTCAGCTAAGGATCGGCCCGCCGGGAAGGAGAAGTTCCTGCGCAAGTACGCCGCGTTCACGCTGCTCGTGATCGACGAATGGCTCCTCGACCCACCCGACGACAGCACCCGCAGCATGCTCCTGGAACTCCTCGAACGCCGCTACGACGCCGTCTCCACCGTGTTCTGCACCCAGTACGCGAAGAAGGACTGGCACCAGCGCCTCGGCTCCGGCGTCCACGCCGACGCGATCATGGACCGCATCGTCCACAACACCATCTGGATCGAAACCGGCGGCACCAACATGCGCGAACACACCGCCACCACCTAACCCACAGCCGGTGAGCGCCACCCGGACCACCGGTGGCGCTCACCGGCACCACACCCCGGCGCCCAGAGGCAATATCCAGTGGCGCCCTAACGCGAGAACCAACGGCGCTCACACGGTCAAATACTCATAGCGTGAATACCCGCCACAGCAGGGTCATTCACCACGAACCGCGAAGAGCCCGATATCCAGCCACAGGCAGCAGCAAGGGTCGCAGTAATGTCCGGCTACGACCCGCTCCTCACCGCCGCGCTCGCGGTGCTCGGCGCGGCCATCGGCCTGATGGTCAGGTGGCCGCTCGACGCCCTGCGCTACCGTCGCGACGACGAAGTCGGCGAACCCCCGCCCGGGTCTCGCTGGTGGCTCCCCCTCGCGACGGCGGCGGCCAGCGGGCTCATTGCCTGTCGGTTCGGAGTTGAGCGCTGGCCGCTGCTCCTGCCGACCCTGCCACTCGCTTGGTTCGGTCCATGGTTGTCTGCGATCGACCTTGACGTCCGCCGACTGCCCAACCGCCTTCTCTCCGCCCACGGCGTGGTCGTCGCGGTGGGAGTGGGAGCCGCCGCTCTCATCAGTGGCGACCTCAACATCGCCATCCAAGCCGCCGTCGGCGGGTTGGTCGCGTTCGTCGTCTTCTGGATCCTCGACCGGGTTCGGCCCGGCGGTTTCGGTTGGGGTGACGGCAAGTACATCCTGATCATTGGTGCAGCAACCGCAGCGGTCAGCCTTTCCGTCGCGTGGTGGGCCTTCCTGATTGCCTGTCTAGCTAGCGGCCGTCCTTGCCACCCCGTTCCGCCGCCGGCGAGCCAACTTCCCCTTCGGGCCCTGGCTAGCTGCCGGCGCGTTGGTCGCCCTTAGCCTCCTGGGATAGGCCGCGATCCGCCGTCAGTAATGCTCTGCGATGTACTCGTAGGCCCTGTCGAACAGGCCGGGAACGGTGTGGAGGCCCTTGTCCTTCAGCACGAGCCGGACTTCTTTGCGGACCGCCATGTCGCCCTTCTGGGTAGAGGCCCAGCCGGCGTTGCCCGCCGTGACCTCCTTGACGATCGAGTCCACCTCCTCGACAACGCGCTCAATCATGACCGGCATGTCCGGAGTCGAATACTCCAAGAAGATCTGAGTCAGAGCGAACACGTTCGGGTCGGGCAGTAGGTTCAGCCCATCAACTCCAGCCTCGTCCTCCGCCTTCTCCGCGGCCGTGACGTCCTTGGCGAGAGTGAACGCCTCGCGCAGCCACTCGATCGACTGCTGCGCCTCGGCGATGGTCCGCTGCCGCAGGTTCTCCAGACGCTCCGCGAGCGACTGGTACACCGGGTGGTCCCCGTTGGGGCCCTCCAGCCGCTTCTTGAGCCGCGCGTACAGCGTGTCGAGGACCTCGTTGGCGGTCTTGTGTTCAACCTCTTCCAGGCCCGGCAGGAGCCCTTCCTCTTCCAGCCTGCGGATCGTGTCAGCGTCCGCCACGACGACCGCGTTGGATTGGGTGACCTTCACGTCGGTCATGTGCTCGAAGACGATGTCGAGGGTCTTGGCGCCGAGCCGCGTCCACACCAGGTCGAGGCGCGGCCCCACTGGTGCGATCGACGCGTAGATCTTGGCGAGGAACCGGTACGCCTCCGTGTGGGCCCGCAGCCGGAGGTGTGGCCAGCAAGCCTCCCAGATGCCCTCCAGCAGCAGGAAGCTCGTGACGAAGGCTTCCTGGTCCTTCTCTTTCGCGATCCGCTGCTGGCACTCCAGCAGCGTGGTCGACGCGATCACGGTGTGGTCAATGCCCGCGAACCACCGCATCGTCGCGTCCAGTTCGGCTTCGAACTGGTCGATGAGGGCGTCCACCTCGACGCTCCGTGGGTCCTGATCGCCGTTGGCGGGCGCCATGGCCCGGGCGAAGCCCGACCCTAACCCGACATAGTCGACGACCAGCCCGTACCGCTTCTCCTGGCCGGTCTCCGGGTTGCGCCACGTTCGGTTGGTGCGTGTGATGGTCTGGAACAGCGTGTGGTCCTTCATGGGCTTGTCGAGATACATCGCCGCCTCGATCGGAGCATTGAAGCCCGTGCCCAACCTGGACGTGACCACCAGGACCTTCAGCGGATCACCGTGGGTGCGGAACCGCCGCAACAACTCTCCTTCCTCCGCCTCGCTGCGTCGGTGCTGCGCCCACTCCTCGTCCTCCCCCTTCGCGTTCGTGACATGCATCACGACGGCCGCCTCGTCCAACGGATGCCCCTGCGCGTGCCGCTGCTCCAGCAGGTGGGTGAGCTGCTTGTGGTAGGCCACGCACGCTGCCCGATCGAACACGACGACCTGCGCCTTCATCCCGAGCGGGTCGATCGTCGAGTAGAAGTGGTCGACGATGTCAGCGCAGACAGCCTCCATGCGCGCCGGGTTCGCGAACACGACATCAACGCGCGAACCCCGGCGGACCAGCACCTCGGCCGACTCTTCGTCCAGATCCTCGGCGTCGGTCAACTCCTTGAACGCCTCGTCGACCGCGTCCTTATCCAGCTGAAAGGTCACCAGCCGCGGGTCCACGTGGATCGGCACCGTCATGCCGTCCGCGATCGACTGGTCCGAGGTGTAGGCGTGCAGCGTCTTCTTCTCGTCGGCGGGGTCACCGAAGGTCGCGAAGGTGTTGCGGTCCAGCTTGGCGATCGGCGTCCCCGTGAACGCGAAGAACAATGCGTTCGGTAGAGCCGCCCGCATCGTCAACCCCAGGTTGCCTTCCTGGGTGCGATGCGCCTCATCGACCAGAACGACGATGTTGCCGCGAGTGTTCAGGTCGGATGCCGCCCCCGCGAACTTGTGGACGGTCATGAAGATAAGGCCCCGCCGGTCCGCCGCACCAAGGGTGTCCTGCAACGCCTTCGCCGTCGCCGGCGCGAGCAGCCGTGGCATGTGCGTGGTGCGGAACTGGTCCCACGCGTTGCGCACCAGATCGACCCGGTCGGCGACGAGCACAACCGTCGGATTCGCCAACACCGGATCCTGCAACAGCTGCCCGGCCGCGAACACCATCGCCAGCGTCTTCCCCGACCCTTGCGTGTGATAGATCAGGCCGCGTCGCGATTGTCCCTCGTGGGCGCGACCCACCATCAGCTCAACTGCCTCGAACTGCATGTACCGGGCGATCAACTTGATCAGGGACGCCGACCCCGAGTTGTCCTCCGGGGTCTCGAACAAGGTGAACGAGTTCAGGAACTTCAGCACCGTCGCCGGCGCCAACAGCCACCTGGCTGCCGCCAGCACGTCGCTCAGCAGTGGGTGGTCCTTCGTCGGACCCGCCGTCATCCAGTGCTCCACCCGGGCACCCGTGGCCCCGTACATGAGCTCTCGGCCCTCGGTGGCGAAGCTGAACACGTTGGTGGTGAAGAACGGCGCGGACTTCGTCTCGTAGTGGTCGGCGACCTCGTTCGCGGCGGTGATCCAGCTCACTTTCTGCTTGAACGCCGTCTTCGTCTCCCCGACCACCAACGGCAACCCGTTGACGAACAGGACGATGTCGAACCGCGCATTGCTCCCCGGCGACCCGAAAGACACCTCATCCGCCACCGCGAAGCGGTTGTTCGCGGGGTTCTCGAAGTCGATCAGCCGGACTGGACGGAAGGCGTCCGCGCCAACGAACTTGTGCGTCTGCAGCCCCCGCAGCCAGGACATCGCGTCACGATTCGTCTCAACCAGACCCTCGTCGTCCACCTGGAATGTCAAGTTCCTCAGCAGCTTCACCACCTCGAAAGCCCTTGCTGGCACCTCCGCCACGTCCGGGTTGAGGCGCACCAGTGCGTCGACCACCTCGGACTCGATGAAGACCTGCTCCAACTGGCGGTCCAGGCTCTTGCCAGTGAAGTACGACCAGCCCAGCCGCACCAGCTCGTCCACAAGCGGCTGCTGAACGGAGTTGTGTTCGGTCATGCCGGCCACGTCAGGCCTCCGTGTCGTCGTCCAGTACCCAGACCTGCTTGAGCGGCAGGGCCGCCTTGGTCGGGTCGGGCAGCAGGGGGTACGTGGCAAACAACTGGTCGAGGAGGGCTTCGGCGTCCCAGACCTGGATGATCGTGCGCAGCGACTCAAACTCCTTCTTCGCGGGGGCGGTGATGCCACCCATCGCCACCAGCAGCCCTTGCGGCGCGTTGTTCTTGCTCATCGCGCTGTGCAGGCCGCGCATGACCAGAGCACCCACCGCCGTGGGCTCCGACTTGACTTCCACGATGATCGGAGCGTCCAGGCCCAGCGGACCGCGACCCGCGCGAATGTCGATGCCCTGATCGGGGCCGGCCGGGGACACCTCGCACACGAACCCCAGCGCCGTCAACACGTCGGCGACCAGATGGGTCAGCTTGTGCTGACCGAAATCCTCCACGATCCGCGCTCTCACACGGTCCCGGATCGCATCCAACGTCGGGACCTGCGGCGGATCAGCCACCGCCACGTCAGCCGACGACGGCGACGGCAAGGGGCTCGCAATAGGCATTGGGACGCCGACGCCCGGGTCTGCGCCACCCGCTGCGACCGCCTCCAGCCGAGCCGCCGCGTGGTTGCGAGACGGGCTGAACACCGTCATCGCCCCGTTCACCATCGCCAACAGGTCGTCCCTCAACACTGCGCGCGACACCGGCTCAGGCTGCCAGTCGACAGCCAGGAAGTGGCGTCGGTCACTGAGGGCTGACGAGTCGTACGCGTAGCCGCCGGTGCAGCGCCCGAACGCCAGGTACCCCGGCTTGGTCTTCAACGGCATCACGATCAAATCGCCCGGCTGGACGCCCTGACGGAACGCCCACAACTGGCCCGCGTAGACGGCCAACCGCTGCGTATTGTCGCCGGGGTAGGCCTGATCCACGAGATGTCGCACCGCCTCCCGCGACGAGCACACCGACAGGTCGCCGATCTCCGGCCAGCCGATCGTCGCGCGGCCTCGCTCGAAGTTGAAGTCCTCCGACTGGCCACGATTACCCGCCCGCACCACCCACACGCTCGTCACGACGCCACCCCCATCAACTCGTCGTAGGACTCCGGAATTTCATGCTCCCCTGTGAGCAGTGCCGCCAATATGGCGGAGCGGACTTGAGCCAGCGTGGCCACGTGGTCCTGTGCCATGCGCACGATGTCGCCCGCCGCATCGAGGGGGGCCATAGCGGTTTCCTGGTCGTCGAACGGAAGAAGCCGGACCTGCATCTGTTCTGCACGTCGCGCCCCTATGTGTTTGATGTTCGAGCCTCCCGCGACCTCACGGAAGTGGCCCGACTCATATGCCCAGGCGCACCAGTGATCGACGAAGCTTGGACTAGAGACGTGGGGTCGAGCTCGATATCTCAAGAGGGTGTTCTGAAAGCAGACCGGGCCCTCCAGCTCCCCAATCCACCGACAGGGTGCACCGACCGCCGCTTCACTCGCGCTGCCTTCTGAAACCAGAACGTCGCCGGGGATCAGCGAGTACTTCGCTTGCTCCTGCGGGGAGAAGGACATCTCGTAGACATCCGAGAGGTTGAGGCGGCCGAATGTTACATTGGCGGACCGGAGGTAGCGAATCTGCCTTGCACCCCCAGCACGCGTCGGGTTGCGCTGAACGCCGATCAGGATATCGAAGGCGTCCCGGCCGGTTGTGAATTTGCCGGCGGCAAACGTTAGGGCTCGGAGACTTCGGAGCTGGTCGACGGCCGCCTGCAGCCGTAGTTCCGCTGCCGCAATGGTGTCATCAAGTGTGCCCATCAGGTCGACGATGCGTTGCTGCTCCGGAAGCGGCGGGAAGGACGCAGACATTGCCAGGAAGTCGATGGGGTTGAGACGCTCCCGCCGCCCGCCAAGACCTCTCGAGTTGGCGGCCATTGCCTTCCAGAGTTCGGAGCGCTGGGTCATGAGGCGTAAGAACGCCGGTAGGACACGAGCCGTGGCAGTGAACGTCGGAAACTCGCTGGAAGCATAGGACTCGGCCAGATCCCCCGGCGCAACCGTGATTGCTCCCTCGAAGGCCTTCAACTTACTGAAGATCAACTGGTTTGGCCGGATGCTGTTCAGCTCTCGATAGCTCGTTGAAGCTCTTGACACCGGATCGCGGTAGAGCAAGCCCCGTCCGTACGCCAAGACGCCGACGATCGGGTACTCCTTTCCGTCGAGAACAGATGTCTTTCGGACGTCCAGCGTCACCACATCGTGGAACTGCAGCCTGTCCCACCCCTCACGCATCGAAGCCCGCCGCCTTCAGCTTGGCGTCTAGAACCCGCTCAGCCGCACGCAGCTCTTCGCGGGCGTCTCGGTACGCCGCCAGGGCTGCTTCGACGTCGACCTCGGCTGTCGCGGCTGACTGGATGTATCGGCCGATGTTGAGGTCGAAGTTGTTGCCTTCGATCTCGTCCAGCGCGACGAAGCGGAGGTTCAGCCCGCCATCGCCGTCGATGTCCTCACCGCGGACGTAGGCGTCGTAGACGGCCTCCACGTCGGCGTCCGACAGCGAGTTTTGGTTCTTGCCCGGCAAGAACCGCTTCGAAGCGTCAACGAACAGCACGCGACGCTTTCGCCCCTCGGCCTTGGTCTTGCGCCAGATCAGCAGGCACACGGGGATCGAGGTTGAGTAGAACAGGTTGTTCGGCAGGCCGACGACTGCTTCTAGCAGGTCCTTCTCGAGCAGGCACCGGCGGATCTCGCCCTCCTTCCCGCCACGGAATAGCACCCCGTGGGGCATGACGACGCCGACGCGTCCCGTGTCATCCTTCATCGAAGCGATCATGTGCTGGATCCACGCGTAGTCGCCGTTCTTCGCCGGCGGCACCGCGCACAGCACGCGTCCCCACTGGTCGTTCGCCCACGCGCTGGCGCCCCAGTTCTGCAGGCTGAAGGGCGGATTGGCGATCACCACATCAAACTTGCGTAAGCGTCCGCGTTCGGTGAACTTCGGATCTCGGAAGGTGTCGCCGCGGCGGATCTCGAAATCCTCCAGGCCATGAAGGTAAAGGTTCATCTTCGCGATCGCCGACGTGGTCAGGTTGATCTCTTGACCGTGGAGCCGCAGAGAGTCCGGGTTACCGCCCGACTCACGCACTGCGTTGACCGTCTCGACGAGCATGCCGCCGGACCCGCACGCTGGGTCGACCACCTCGTCGCCTGGCTTCGGAGCGAGGATCTTCACCAATAGGTGCACAACATGTCGCGGGGTGAAGAACTCGCCGGCCTTCTTGCCGGAAGCCTCCGCGAACTCCCGCAACAGGTACTCGTACGCGTTGCCAAGCAGGTCGCCCGAGACGTGGTCGGGGTCGAGTCGCAGCGGGTGAAAGACGTCCAGCAGGGCGGTCAGCGCCGACTCGGGGAGCCTGTCGGTGTTGGCCCACTGCACGTCACCGAACACGCCGGCCAAGTCACGATTAGCCTCCTGGATACGGTCCAGAGCGTCGCCGAGCTTCGCGCCGACGTTGACCGCAGTGCCGTGGACATCGGACCAATGGCAGCCGTTCGGGACGACGAACGGCTGGTAGTCGGCGTACTCGATCTCCGGGGTCAGGTCGTCGCCCCAATCAGAAGCCGCCCGGGCGTGTCGGTAGTCCCAGTTGTCGCTCACCCATTTGAAGAACATGACAGGGAAGACGTATGCCTTGAAGTCCCCTGCGTCCACCGGGCCGCGCAAGGCATTCGCTGCAGCCCACAGCGTCCTTTCTAGCTCGGGTTGGGTCAGGTGTTGGGCATTGCCATTGATGGTCACGCTGAGGATGCTCTCTTCGTCGGGGGCTGTCCCCCTACTGTGCCAGCATCGGAGCTGACCCGGACTGATCCGGGCCGGCGGTGGTCGCGGTTCGCCCATCGATCTGTGCCCTGACCCGACGAAGTCGACTGCGTCCTCGCGGACGCACGCGAACGTCGCAACGTCTGGCGATGCTCTCTGGCCGATGCTAGAAGACCTCGCCGGTGGACGGGTCGATCAGGTCACCGCCGTCGAGGAGGGTGAGTCGTCGCCGGGAGAGCCGAAAGTCGGTGATGTTCATTGCCGTGGTCCTTCCGCGTGGTTATGCGGGAAGATCACCAATCGGACGTTGTTCCTTTCGTAGTCCACAAGGCTCCGCGGCATCGAACCGCGACCCACGACGCGGCCGACACCGACCAAAGCACCTAGTCGGCCGCGCGTTGCCCCATGCAGCCCTTGACACCCCTGATCAGAGGCCGGCGATGAGCCCGCGCGTGAAGTTGGCCTCCCCTTCACGGGAACACAGACGCGGACCGCGCCGGCCTCGCGCGGTCGGTTCGCGATAATCAGCGGGTGAAGAACGTGATCGGGCCCGGCGGCGTGCGGTATCCAGTCAAGCCAGACGTCGAGCGGCTCCTGCGCTCAATGGACCGTCGTGCGCTGCAATCGCTCGTGCTCGAGATGGCGGCGTACAGCCCCGAGGCCATGCGCTCGCTGCAGCTGCGCGCCACACCGGAGGACGATCCGACGGCCTCCGAACTCCTTTCGGCCGTGGACGCTGCGCTGGCCGGAGTCGACCTCGACTACCACGACCCCTTCTACGAAGGCGTCGACGACGGCGTCCAAGGGGTCGAGGAGACCGTCGACGAACTGGAGCGGCACCTCGACGGCGGCCCCCACCCCGTGGTGCGACGAGTGCTCCAGCACCTACTCACCCGGCTCGGAGACCTGGCACGGGACGCCGACAACGCCGACGCCCTGATCGGGGTGGCCGAACGGGCGTCGGCGCTGTTCGGGCGCGCGGTCGCAGGCCACCCGGACCCGGTCAGCCTGGCCCGCTGGGTGGTCGGTTTCCGGGTCGAGTACGGCGGCTGGCCGTCGCTCACGTTGGACGCCGTGGCCCACGCGTTCGACGAGCCCGCCTGGGACGCCTACCGCGCGGGTGTCGCAACGCTGGGCGGCGGTGGACCGGCAGCAGACCCCTATCCCAGCGAGATCGACCGCATGCTGCTGGAACTGGCCGACCACGACGGCGACGTCGAACGGGCGGTCGCCCTGCTGTCCGGAGGTGACCGCCCGTACTACCGGGAGATCTTCCGCCGGCTGCGTGACGCCGGACGGCCGGCTGACATCCTCGCGTGGCTGGACCAAGCCGTCACCCAGGGCTGCGTCGACGTCGCCTGGCGCGCGGGACCCACCATCGTGCCCGTCGAGGACGCCGTCGACGCCTACCTGGAGGGTGGGCGTCCGGACGCCGCCCTCGCGATCGCGCGGACACTGTTCGGCCGCGACCTCAGCGTGGACGCCCTCCGGTTGCTGAGCCACGTGGCGGAACGGTGCGGACGCCAGGACGAACAACGCACGTGGGCGTTCGAGCAGGCCACCCTGCGGGCACACAGCGGCGGCGGTGCCCACCTCGTCAGGCTCCACCTCGCGGACGGGAACGTCACGCACGCGTGGGAGGCGGTGGACGCCTTCGGCGCTGGCCACGCTTGGCGCGAACTCGTGGAGGCCTCCGAAGACGGCTTCCCGCTCCGGGCAGCCCGCCTGTGCCTGGCTCAGGTGCTGGAGTCGCTCACCACACCGGACTCGAAGCGGTACCCAGCCATCGTCGACCTCCTCGTCAAGGCACGCGCCCTCTGCGACACGGCAGGCCACCGGGCCGAGGCGGACGCCGAGATCACCCGCTTACGCGGGGTCTACCGGCGCCGCCCCGCCCTGATGTCGGCGATGAATAGGGCCGGGCTACCCCTCCTCGCACCACCCTGAGGACAGGTTGAGCTGGCGGTTTCAGCCGCCAGGCTTCCCTCGCGCACAGTCCGACAGTGCATTCAGGAGAGTGTGCCCACTCTGGTCGGCGAGGAGGGGTGGCCACCGAGGGCGAGATCCTGCGCACGCACAACGCATGAGGAAAGGCTCGACGCCCGATCGCTTGGACCCCGACCGCAGGCGTGCCCTGACACGCCTACCGGACAAGGTTGCTAGGAGGTCTTCCGGGCGGGGACCGATGCGCATGCTTAGGAGTCCGAATCGCGCCAGCGACCCGCGGATCGACCGAACTGTCAGTCCCCTCTGGTTCGATCGACTCGTGGGATCAAAGCCAAAGAGGCATGCCGCTCGTCTCAAGCGCCTGAGAAAGGCTGCTCGAACTCCGCTCCCGCTCGATCGGCACGCCACCGAGGTGCTCTCCGGCATCGACTACACGGAGCGCTGGCTCGAGCGGCTGCTTGCCCCCGGTGCGCCGGCGGCGAATGCTCGGGCTGTTCTCGAAGAGATCTCCAGCGAACTCGCTTCCTCTCTCCAGAAGTACGACGCGTTCGAGCTCTGTGAGTTGCTGAGGGCCGCGCTGCTCCCGTGGTCCGTGGCCGGCGAGACCCGACCCGGCACTGAGAAGGGGCCGGCTCTCGCCGAAGTGCTCATGCTGGTTGCGCTTTCCGGTGGCGGGCCTTCTCCCGTTGCCGAGCCAGACGACCCAAACGCCCAGGTCGAGACGTGGCAAGCGACCGCGTATCAACTGCTCACCGTCGCCCAGATCGAAGTCATGGCGAGGGCGCACCTTTCCGGCAACCCCGAAACGCTGACGAAGATCCAGCTATCGACGACATTCCGTGAAGTTTGGATGCGCCAGAGCTCCTACCCAGACATGGTGGCAGCGACGCTGCGCGACCTCTTCGGAACACCTACGGTCGAAGAAGCGATGAGGGCAGCGGTCGGATTCACCGCGCTGGAAGCGCTGGCAGCGCTCGACACAATCCATGACCTCCAGACGGAAGCTTGGACTCGACGGCTGGAGGCAACGTTCACGCTACTCGACGACCTCATGGCTAGCGACCACGAGGCTCCTGGCGCCGCACCGGCCGACGCGCAGGTGGTGGAGTTCAAGGAGTCCTGGGCCAGTGCGTGGAACGCCAAGCATGCCGAGGTGGCCATCTCCCCTGAAACAGTTTCTGCGCACTCCGGGGTGTCCCTGGACGCCACGAGGGGGGTGATCGACGCCTTCCGCTTCAGGCCGCCCGCCCGATCAATTGCTGACAACGTTGTGGCATTTGCGAGCGGCGACAATCCTTGGCGCACCAACCCTCTGCTCGTGGACAGCGAGGGCTCTGTCGTGTTGCTTCACTACGCCATGAACGTGCCCGCGGTTCGTGAGAACTCCGAACAGCTCCTGCGAGGCACGGACGCGTGGGATGCCTACCAAACGCACCGTGGCAAGGTGCTGGAAGACCGGGTCCGAGACGTCTTCGAGAAGCTGCTTCCTGGCGCACGCGTGTTTGCGAGCTACGACTATTATGTCCCGTCGAACGAACGAGAGGATCGCCCTCACCTTTATACGAAGCGTGTCGAGGGTGACCTGCTCGTTGTGCTCGACGATGTGGCGGTCGTCGTCGAGTCGAAGGCCATCGCGACGAATCCGCAGGCACGCGCAGGAGACACACGTAAGTTGCGTCGAGATTTGGTTGGAATGATCGGCAATGCCTCTCGACAAGCAGGAAGGACTGCGTCTCGTATCCGACAAGATGGCGGACTGCGACTGCATCGCGAAGGATGGCTGGACCTCGCCCAGATACGGGAGATTCATCTGATCGCAGTGAGCTTGGACGACCTCGCAGGCGTCGCAACCGCAACGGGTGATCTGATCGATGCCGGAATCCTGACCGATGACGACATCCCTTGGACCGTCTCCCTGCACGACCTTCAACTCATCGGCCAACTAGTCGAGACGCCCGCCGAGTTTCTGCTGTATCTCCGACGACGGCGGGACGCCGAGACGTCACGGTTCTTCGCGGCCCCGGATGAGCTCGACCTCTTCCTCTACTTCCTCAACGTGGGACTCTACGTCCCACCCGATCCGGACAAGGTTCATCAGGAGTTGCCGTTCATGCGGGCCGACACCGCGAGTCGCCGACGGCGAGACAAACAAGGACGCCAACTCATCACAACTCGCACGGACCCTCTTGACCGCTGGCACCAGAGCGTCCTTCACCCGGAACTGCCACCAGCGCCCAAACCGGTACTGCAGCATTCGCCGATGAAGGACCTCGCTGCCGAGCTCGCCAACCGGCGGGACTTCGGATGGCTCTCCATCGGAGCGAGTCTCCTCAGCGGGTCCACGAAAACCCAAGCAGACATGACTCGCCACCCCGCAGCGCTACTGAAGAACCGCGATCCGCTGGGCCGGGAGCGCAGCCTGACCATGCCGATCGGATCGACCAAGGAGAACGCATGGCTACTCGTATGGATAACCCGGCCTCGACAGAGGCCATTCGAGGATGCCGAAGAGCACGCTCGAGGCTACCTACATGCGAAGAAGTATCAACTCGGCATCACGCGTGCCGTCGCCCTTCAGTACTCCGAGGAGACGCGCAAGCTGGAGGGTGTCTTCTACGAGGGGGCTCGGCTTGAACCCGATCCCGAGCTGGACGAGAAGACAAGACTGTTGGTGCCGCCCGATCAGATGCCGCGCCGGCTCTCGCCCAAAGCAAAGAAGCGCGGACGCCGTCGGTGACCGCGGCTCGCCCGAGCGAACGCCGCGACGGCGCTGGGGTGCTAGGGCACCCGACCGCTGAGCTCTAGTGCGTCGGTATCGGCGGCACCGGGATGGCCTAGTCAAACCACAAATCCAGCCGATCCGTCTGCCCACCAACCGCGGAACCCCGGGGGATGGAATCACACGTTGAGCCACCAATGTCGCCTCCCGTCCGAATCGGTGACGAGGCGGCGCCGATGGGCGGCGAACATTGAGATGGATCGGTTTAGCGTTCGCGGGTGGGAGTCTTTCGCCGGGACCAACTGCTCGGCACTGGAAGGTTGCCATTGATAACGAGGGTTACGACCACGCTGGGCGAATGGGGTTCGGTCATGCCGTGTTGCTGAGGATTGAGTACGAACAGGTAGTTCTCCGGCGTACCAATGGGAAGGGTCTTTCGGCTCATGTCGAGGATGACGAGGATGGAAAGCCTAGTGCCGTCGGCAGCCGCGTACTGGGTGGGCTGACCGATGTACTTGACGGCTGTCTCGGGCGTAACTGGTTGGTCGCGAGCCACTTTCAGTTCGGCTGTGATTCCGTCATGGCGTGTGTCGAGATATCCGAGGGCGAGCGGAGTGCCTCGCTCGACGCGTCCCTCGAGTGTGGGGTCGGCGAGGAGGGCGTTGTGGAGGTCATTGTGGAAATCGCGTTCCTTGACGTACTGGCCGCGCCGGTATTTCTTGTTCCATGTCATGGCCAGTCCGATGCGGGAGATGGCGTTGAGGAGCCGGGCGAACGCTTCCAGCTGGTTGTGGGGGTAGCCGGCGCCGGCGAGGTTCTCATAGATGGCAAGAAGATGCTCGTCGAACACTTCGTACTGAGTGGTGGCGTCGCGAGCAGGGTCGAATGGCCGGACGCGGAACTCGCGGTGGCCGGCGACATCGAGTTCTTGGCTCAGGGGGTTGCCCTCCGGGTCGACGCCGCGCCAGCTGAGACGTACCAGCACCGGTGGCGCCTGCTGGGTTGCGGGCACTGAATAGCGGACGTGAAGTGATCCGGTTCCTTCGAATGTGTGCTGATCGGCGGTGTGTTGGTTCCTCTGCCAGGACAGCGTTGGGCGTTCAAGTTCCTGGTGGTTGAGGGTGCTGACGAGTTCGGCGTCGAGGCGGGTGGCCCAGGCCGGCCAAGGGTCAGTTTGGACTTGAAGGGTGATGGTGTGGGTGAGGGTAGGGTCGACGACAGCCGGGCCCGTGAGGAGCCTGTCATCGATGGAGACCAGGGTCACAGCGATGTTGGGGCTGTCAGGCTGAGGGTCGGGTTGCGGATGCCAAGATCGGCCGTGGCTTCGGCCCTGATCGGCCGAGCGGATGAACAGCAGTGGGGTCGGGAGTCGCGCAGCTTGGTTTGCGATGCCGGTGACGTCGAGTCGTTCGTTGGTGGCCGAAAGAATGGCATGGAGCTCTCGTGCCCGCGCCAAGAGTGGATCATCAGGACGGAAGCTCGTGAGGTCGATCGCGGCTGCGCGACGTTGAGCCGCGGAGCGGTGGGCTCTGGCCTGGGCGAGGTCGGCGTTGAGTTCGGCTGCTTCTGCATCGAGCAGGTGAGCGGCGCAGTCGAGGAGCCTGCTAGTGACGCTGACTCCGCGGTGGGTGGCAGTTCCGGTCGAGCGGCGGGCCTTGCTCAACGACTTCGAGTGACGGCGCAGGTTCTGTGCGCGGCGTCTGAGGTCGTCGGCCGGGTCCGCGGCTGCCCTTGCGGAGATGAGTTCGTGGCCGCTTCTGGTGAGGGCGGCCGCAATGACGTCTGGATAGGGAAGGTTCAGTAGGTCGCAGCTGATGGCGGCGCGGGTGGCGGCAGCGTGCTCAAACCGTTTGAGCCACTTCTTGTCATCGCTGGTCAAGGGTTGGCTGAGTTCGACGGCTGCTGCGATGCCGTCAACGGCAGTCTGTACTGGTGCGGGGTCGCTGGTGGGCATGCCGGTGACTTCGAAGGCAGCGAGGGCGGTGTGCAGGCGCGCAGTGGCCAAGGCGAGGCTGAGGAATGCTCTTTTCGATGCGTTCGCCCGGTTGTCGGGGATGCGGCCGAGCGCGGCCTTGAGGAGTTCAACAACGTCACTGCGGCGTTCGGCGCGGGCGAGCACCTCGGCGTACTCCGCGGAACCGTAGTGTGATTCCGGTGAGTGCCGCGAGCCGATGGCGATGATGTCGGCTGCAGGGAGACCGAGAAGCCCGATGCTGCAGTCGAGTAGGCCGTTGAGCGCTTCCTCGGCCTCGTCACCTTGGCGCAGCCCGTAAGTGCGCTGGGGCGCGTACGCAAGCCAAAGGCGCGCGAGCTCGGGTGAGACGCGTGCGTTGGGTTGCCACGGTTGTTCGATGACCTTACTTGCGAGGTGCCATTCGAGCGTGGGGAGGCGAGCGAGTGCGTGCTTCTCGACCTTGTTGAGGGCGTCGAGGCTAGAGACGTGCCGACGCACGGCCGCGAGTGCGGTAAGGAGGAGTTCGACGCGCTCCGGTAGCTCAAGGGTTGCGACCAGGCTGCTGGCGTACAGCGCGAGACGGCCTCGGTCTTCGCGCTTGGTCCACGTCAGACGAGTGGCTGCGGCGAGGACTGCCTGGATCACGACAACGTAGGGGTCGGTGACCAGAGCGGGCAGGAGGTCGGAGACAGTCGACGGCACCGGGTGACGACTCCCGACGTCCGTCCATGCTTTTAGCGCGTAACCGCGGGGGCCGGGTTCGGCATCGACGAGGTAGGTGTGGAGCGTAGGCAGGATGGCTTGGAGCACACCGGGTTGGCTCCCAAGACGGCTTCCGATGTTCCCGAGCGTTTCGAGGAGGGGTGTGATGACCTCCACGCCGAAGTTACAGTCCCGTTCGTTGGTGATCAAAGTGCAGATGGTGCCGCAAATGCCAACGGGGTCGGTCGCTGCCGCTTCTTCGACAGCGCTGAGTAACCGTCGGGACGCCTGGTAGAGGCTGTGGCTTCGTCCTAGCGCCTCAAGGTGCGCGAGCGGATCCTCGGGCCCTGTGCTAATGAGCGTCCTCTGTGGTGTCTCAAGCCGGTGCCGGGTGAGCGTGATGAAGGCGCCGAGGGTCGTGTCGATGTGCGGCTGGAGGGTTTCGCCTAGTCGTCGCCCGATGTTTTCGATGGCCTCGGCCGCCTCGAACGTGGCGTCTGAGCCCCAGGTCTCATCAGTGCGCGCGATCAAGAAGGGGAATGCTGCGTCGACAACACTTTGAGCTGCTGGCTCGTCGAGGCGTGGGTCCTGTGCGCGACGGAACCTGTTCTCGGGGTCGACCATGTCGACCGCGCGGCGAGCGGCACCGATGAGGCCCTTGCGGATGTCCCCTGATCCGTGTCGGCCGGCCCGCTCAAACATGGAGACGACCCGGGCAGGATCTTCGATCAAGATGCGGCCAAGGGCCCGCTCTGCAGAACCTAGGGTGCCGGTGTCGTAACGGTCGGCGGGCGCCACGCCCAAGGAGATGGCGAGACTCGGGAGAAGGCTGACCGCCAGGTCGAGGTGGGTGCTTGCGAGGTGATCGATTGTGCCGGCGGCGGCTTGGCGGTCGAAGTCGGATGCCCGGGGGCGGCGGACGGTCGAGGGGAGGATGAAGCCCTTCACTTCGGGATGGGGAAGCATCGCGGCAAGGGTCCGGACTACCGCATCGGGGGCTACGTCGGCGAGCACGCGGATGGGTTCAGGGTCGTTCGCGGTGACGACGGGAGATGGACCGGAGAAGCGGTGGTCGTCTGGTGTCTTCGACCCGGCGAGCACAGCTGCCGAACGGATAAGTGCCTCATCGACCATGTCAGCGGTCACGCGGGCGGGGTGGTCGCTGAGACAACGACCGGCTTCAAGGCTTGCCCTCTCCTTGAGCACGGTGACGGCGGTCGCAACCAGCCGGTCTGCCAGTTCGGGACTCTTAGCGGTGAGGTGGCGGAGAGGTTCGAGGAGTTCGACCGACCCGACGGTTGCGACCGCGTCAAAAAGCTCGTCGATAATGCCGAGGCTGAATCGGTCATGTGCTCGTCCGGCGACCGCGGTCAGGCGTTGCCCGGCCTTTCTTTGCTGGTCGGAGTCGGAGCCTGCTTCCGGGTCCGCGTCGATCATGTCGAGATCATCCAGGATGTTCGCCGCGGCAGGGTCAGCAGATGCGCGGAGGCTTCGTCGTCGTTCGACGCGTGCCGCCCGGGCAATGCTGAGCTTTCGTTTGACTTCGGCGGCCTCGGCCTCAGATGCGGCTGCTGCTTCCTGGCGCTTTTGGAACTCGGTCTCCAGGTTCGGGAGCTGACCGGTCGGATTCCGTTCAGGGCAACCGGGGCAGTGTTCGGCGAAGAAGTCGAGCGCGATGCCATCGATGCGCATCCCGGCCGTGTTTCCGATGGCGACTGTGCACTCGACCCGGCGCATGTTCAACGGCAGCCCGGTCGACTCCTCGAGCATGCCTTGGCCACCGCATTCGACGAACCGCACGTTCTGGCAGTGGTTCGTTGCGAGTTCGATCATGCGTGCGTTACCCCGGCCAAGCTCGACGTAATGCGCGAACTCGTCCTCGTCCAAGGTCACCCCCCATAGCCCAGTGCCAGCAGAGGCCACCAGTGTCTCGCACCGCACCGACAACCGGGCACGTGCTCAGCCAAACGAGCCGAGGAGGACCTTGAGAAGTGGGCAACAGACGCCTCCCCAGAGAGAGGGACTGCGCTGGTCCTGAGCTTCTGGCGGAAGTCAAACCTCGAGAAGCCGGTCGGGCGTCTCGAATTCCACTTGGTCGATTTCCGCCCACTCCTGGCCAAGGTCCGCATCAGCCTCGGGGGTGACGGAAGAGCGCCGTGTCATCGGCATGTTGGACGACGTCACGCCCTAGACCTCGGCGTCGCCGCCCATACAGATCGGCGAAAGGTCCCCAAGCAGCGCCACGTGGATCGGCATGAGCCCCGTTCAGGCGACGCGTCCCTTCTTCAGCCAGAGCGCGCTGGCGACGAGTTCGGCGGTTCGCTCGGGTAGATCGTCGGGGGCATCGCCGTCGTCGGCGCGGTTGCTGACGTCCTCTTGAAGCATGCGTTCGGCGGCCTGCCGGTCGCCCTCGGCAGCCAGGACAGCTGCCAGGTCGAGCCTCGGCGTGTCCTCGTACGGGGCCGCGACCAGCGCTGTCTCGGTGGTCCTGCGGGCTAACGCAAGATCGCCAGTGTGCAGCGCCGCGATCGTGACCGTGTGGGCCACGTCGACGACGGCGCACACCATGTGCTGGTCGATGCGGACGCCGTCGGCGAGCCAAGCCCATCCGCGCCCTCGTTGGCCCGTGAAGGGCTCTCCGGTGACCAACCCCAAGGCGGCCTGCAGGTCGCTGAGGCCCTCGGGACCGCGAGCCTGGCCGCGTGACCGGAGTCGGCGGAAGAGGTCGATGTCGGCCAGAACGCCGACCAGCTGGTAGACACCCATGCCTCGGGCGATGCCCGCCGGGGACTTCGTGGCGTCCGGCAGATAGTTGCCGCCGGTGATGGGGTCGACACCGAGCCAGCTCCGCAACTTCGAGAGGTGGACTCGCATCTGGGTGGCGTCAGTCCCGAATGCATCGACCACCTGGTCGATGCTGACGCCTTGGGGGTGCAGCACGAGGAAGGCCAGCAACTCGGTGTAGAAGGCCTTGCGCTTCGCCACTACCGTTGGCGTGCCGGTCGTCCCGGTTCGCGCCTGGATGGGGCCGAGTAGCCGTAGGTGCGGGCGGGTCCCAGCAGCCCAGGCGGCCAGGTCGGCGTCCAGATCGGGGTCGGAGCGCTCGACTGCTGCCCGGACCTTGTCGGGCACGTGCGGAGCGAGCTGCTGCAGGTCGTCCGCGGTGGTCGCAGCCACGTCGAGGACCTCAGCGTCCGGGGCTGGAATCACCGTCGCCCCCGGCTCGGACACGGGGTCTGTCTGGCGGGGCAGCACGAGTTCGTCACGGATCGCTCCGGCGGCGTCGCAGTACTCGCGCCAGCCGTCGTCGCCGTCGGGCGGTATCTCGACGTCACTGAGCAGCTCGGCGTGGGCCAGGAGCCGGGCGCAGCCCTCAGCTTCGGCGGGGGTGAGTCCGTTTGCGATCAGGTCGAGGCCGAGCGACGGGATGAGCACCCGGCCCTGCCCGGTCAGTCGGACGCCGAGGCCACGGACGGGCTCGGTGTCGGCGACCATGACGACGGCCGTGCCGTTCCGCGCCGGATGATCCTCGACGAGGGCGAGCAGCCGGTCGAGCGGGCTGCTCGACAGCGCCCCATTGACCAGGACGAGCCAGCTCTCCCACACGCCTCCGCCCAGGTCGTCGGCGCGGCCGGCGGCAGCGGTCACGTCGTGAGTGGCGCACTTGTCGATGGTCGCCGCGGCTGCAGCGATCGCGGCGTCCAGCGGCACGGGGTCCTCGAGACGGTGGTGGCGGATGCGCGCCGGGTCGATCGGTACGGCCTCCGGCGCGATCCCGATGCAGTCGAGTTGAACCTGACGCGCCCACGGATTGACCGCGATCTCGGCTGCCAGATAGCGAGCGAAGTCGGCGGCGTAGGTGGGGTCACCGGTGAGGCTGATCGTGCCCAGCTGTTCGAGGTTGACCAGCCACGTGGCGCCATCGTCGTCCAGTCCCACGGAGACGAGCTGCGGATAGGCAGATCGGGCGGTCGCCGCCTGCTCGTGCGAGCCGGCGGCCAGCAGCCATCGACGACCGTCGGCCGGGTCCGGGCGCCACGGATGTGCCAGCGTGATGGGCTCGACCAGCTGGACTGCCACCTCTCCGGGCAGGAGCTGGACAGCCAGGAGCTGCGGTGGGGCGACGCGGTCCTCGCCGGAGACGGCAAGCAACCTGAGCGCCTGGTCGATCGCCAGCAGGCTGGGCGTCGCGGCCTGCCCCTCCGTCATCACGGTCTTCTCCACCGGAACCAGTTCCGGCGGCGGTGCCTGGATCGTCCGCCCCGGCCGACGAGCACGGAACTGGGCCCTCCGGCGCTGGCGCAGGGCGGCCAGCAGCCCAGCAGCGAGGACCCCGCCCGCACCGGTGAGCCCGGCCAGCACCCACGGGGCCAGAGCCTCGGCGTCCCGATCGGACGCCTCGCTCACACGGTTGTTGTCGTTGCTCACGTCCGAGGCCACGGTCGCCGAGGCGGACGGGGACGGCGCCGCCGGTGCGCTGGACGGAGCGACGGGAATAGGGACGGCCCCGCCGGTCGCAGGCGACGTCTCGGCCACGGGTGTCGGGGCGGGGGTTGCGGGCGGAGCGGAGGCGTCCGGCGGCGGCGAGGTCGCGGATGTCGTCTCGACTCGTTCGGGTTCCGGGGAGGTTGGCAGCTCGGGCGTCGCCTCCGCAGCGGAGGGGATGAGCAGGTGCCAGCCGGGGAGGATGAGGTCTGGGTCCGTCAGGCGACGGCCGTCCGGCTGCGGAATCCCCCGAGAGGCCTCGAAGATCCGTGGCCACGCCTCGGCGTCGTCGAGGTGCTGCTGTGCGATCTCGCTCAGCGTGTCGCCCTTGACCACGGTGTATCGGGAATGCGCGCGGTCGCTCTTCGCCGTGGCCTGTCCGGCGTCGGCCTGCGCCGCTGCGGGCAGGGTCAGCACCCAGCCCGGTCTGAGGAACTTCGGCTTGCCCCGCAGGAGATCGTTGTTGAGTTTGAGGATCTCGGGGTAGCGGTTCCCTGACCCCAGGTGGTTCTCAGCGATCGACCACAGGGTCTCACCTCGCTTGACCGTGTGAGTGACGATGCGCTCGGGGTCGATCGAGCCCAGCCGCTCGACGATCTTGCGCGGCCCGTCGAAGGCCACCTCCATGGGCACCTGCTGGTCGAGCAGCATGCCGGTCAGCAGGGCGAAGGGGTGCTCGGTGAGGATGCGGTCGGCCTCCGGTTCGCCGACGAGGTGGAGCGTCTGCGTCATGTCCCGATCGTAGGACGCCTGTCGATACCGGACGCCGCGCCCCGGCTCCGCGGCCCCCAGGACGTGGCGGTGGCGGCGCAGCGGACGGCTGACCGCGTCCGGATGCCGCGACTTCGAAGACCGTTTCGTTGGGGAATTCGAAGACCGTTTCGTTAGGGTCGTCGCGTGCTGATCTCGGTGGTGGACTGGAACGTCAACGGCTTCGTCCGGCGCTCACAGCCGAACCTGCTGGCGGAACTGGAGTGGGATGTCGCCTGCCTCCAGGAGGTGACCCGCCAGACCTGGGACGCCTTCCGGTCGCTCGGCGCGGACGGCGACGTAGCGTTCGAGCACCTCGCGCCACTGGCTGGCGACGGACCACGGTACGCGTGCGCGATCGTGACGCGAGGCGCTGTGCGGCTGGAATCGTTCGGCCTTCTGCGCGACATGCCCTCACCCGAACGCGCCGCAGTCGCCGAGGTGAGCGTTGATGGACATCGCATCTGGATCGGCAGTTGGGCTGCACCGCCGGGCGTGAGTTGGGGCAAGGGTGCCAAGGAGCGGCAGGTACAGCGGTTCGCTGCCTGGCTGCGGGATCGACCGGGTCCAGTCGTGATCGGCATCGACCGCAACGCTCCCAAGTGGGAGCGCCACGACCTGTCGGCGGACGAGTGGTGGAACGGGAGCGAGCCACTTCTGTACGGGCCCGACCGGGTGCACGATTTGAGGGACACCTATCGCGACCACCTCGACGCGAACCCGGGGCTGGCCGCTGAGGTGCGTCAGCAGTTCCCCGAGGGGCCCCTCGCCTTCACGCACATCCGAGGGGGCACGGTCTGCCGCTACGACGTGATCTACGCCTCGCCCGAGTTCGGCGTCGAGGACGTGGAGCATCAGTGGGATAAGGCACGCAGCGCCGGAAGCGACCACGCCCTCGTGAGGGCGACCCTGCGGCTGGACACCTGTCCCAGGTCCTGAGCATCGCGGCCGACACCCACGACGTGCGCAACCGGGTTCTTCCTCTTCTGCAGACGGGTCCTTCACGGACAGACAACGCTGGCCGACCCTGTCCAAGCCCCTTGGACACGCTCAGGGCGCGGGGGCTTCGACAGGGTCAGGGTCAACGGGGGTACACCAGGCCGTTCTTCTTGGCTGCGGTGTTGTTGAACTGGTAGGCCCACCGCGACGCGGCTCCGTCGGTGAACTCGTACCCCTCGAGCGGGCGCGCCGTGACGACGACGGCCTGGGCCTTCGTGACCGGGTACGTGCCCGCGCTCACGACGCGTCCGTTGAGCAGGTACTCGACGCCCGGGGTGGTCGGGATGATCACCCGGTCGTGCTTCCAGCCGTTGACGTCGTGGAACGTCGGGGCCACGGGGGTCACGTACTCCACCATCGGCTCGGCGGTGTCGTTGAGCACGACGACCGAGCGCGCCGGGATCGTGAGCGTACCGGAGGAGGTCTCCCACGTGGTGGTGGCCACCACCGGGTCGTCCCGGACGCCGTCGGTGAGCACCGGATCGAGGACGTACTCGATGCCGGCCTGGCCGTCGATCGCCTCCGTGATCGCCTCCGGCGACGCGTTGATCGCCACCAGCAGCCCGTCCTTCGCCGGGTCGACGTCGGCCGCTCCGGCAGGGTCGGCGACGTGCATGACGATCAGCCCTGCGGTCTGGTCGGCGCCCGCGTTCGGGAACGTCACCCGCTCCTTGATCAGCTCCGCGGAACCAAGCGTCAGCAGCGGGTTCGTGGACCGCAGCTGCAGCAGCTCGAGCGCCGCGTCGCGCGACATCGCGATGTCGGACGGAGCGGGCTTGAGCGCCGGATCCGCCAGCAGCGGACGCATCGCCTCCCACTTCGCGCCGTTGTCCGGCTCGGGGGGAAGACCTACGCCGAAGTTGTTCGTCTGCATCGACCAGTCGAGCTGGTTGAACCAGTCGCCGGAATTGTAGGAGTTGCGGTCCAGCGACTTGCTGCGCAGCAGGTCGGTGCCCGCGTGCCAGAACGCCGGCGACTGGCCCAGCGCGACGGTGCCGAGCGAGACGGTGTTCATCCGGACGCGGTCGGCCATCGGCGTGTCCACCGGCAGCTTCCACACGCCCAGGTCGTACAGCGTCTCGTTGTCGTGGGCGTCCACGTAGTTGACCGACTCGTCGGGCTCGGTGGCGTAACCGGCCGGGGACCCGTTGTAGTCGAGCTGCGCGCCCGTCTGGAGCTCGCCCGCGGACGTCTCGAAGGCGTAGTCCTCGAGGTTGCCGGCCATCCCGAGCCGGATCAGGTCCTGGTCGTGCCGGAGGTTGGCCAGCTGTTGCTCGGGCGTCTCGACGGTCACGCCGTTCGGGTCGGTGTAGAGACCGGTGCCGAAGCCCTGGAGCTCCGCCTTGTTCTCGTCGAAGGGGCCGCCGCCATGGACGGCGTCCCGGAGCCGGTCGTTGAAGGCGCCGATGTGGGTGCCGTCCAGCTGGCCCTGCGTCGCCTGGGTGAACCGGGCGTTGTTGGCCACCTCGCCGAAGTTCCACCCCTCGCCGTAGAGGTAGATGGCCTTGCCGTCCACCCCGTCGTCGGCCAGCGTGAGCTCGTCGAGGGCGGCGCGCACGGTCACCATGTTGTCGAACGAGTGGTGGCCCATCAGGTCGAACCGGAAGCCGTCGACGCGGTAGTCCCGGGCCCACGTCACGACGGAGTCGACCATGAGCTGCTCGGCCATCTCGTGCTCGGTGGCCACGTTCTGGCAGCACGTCGAGGTCTCGACCGAGCCGGCCAGCGACAGGCGGTGGTAGTAGCCGGGCACGACCTGGTCGAGCACCGACTTGTCACCCTGCCCGGACTGGGCGGTGTGGTTGAAGACCTCGTCCAGCACCACCTGGTAACCGGTCCGGTGCAGTCCGCCCACCATGGAACGGAACTCGGCCGTGCGGGCCCCGCCGTCCTGGTTGCCGGCCGAGGCGTAGGAGCCCTCCGGCGCGTTGAAGTGGAACGGGTCGTAGCCCCAGTTGAAGCCGTCGGCGTCCGCCACGGCGGTCACGGCCGCCTGCTGCGCCTCGGAGTCCGGCGCCGCATCGGTCGGGATGGCCGGCACCGCCTGGGCGGCCCGGTTCTCCTCGATCGTGGCGATGTCGAAGCTCGGCAGCAGGTGGATCGTGTTCATGCCGGCGTCGGCGAGCTCACCCAGCCGGGTGATGCCGTCCGTACCCTCGAGGGCGAAGGCGGCGTACGTGCCGCGCAGGTTCTCCGGGACGGTCTCGTCCGAAACGGAGAAGTCGCGGATGTGCATCTCGTAGATCGTCCGGTCGACGAACTGGTCGATCTGCGGGGACTCGGTGTCCTTCCAGAGGGCCGGCGCCCAGGCCGGGTCGCTCAGGTCGAGCACGACGGACGCCGTGGAATTCAGGGTCAGGCCGACCGAGTAGGGATCGGTGACGCTGTTCGTCACCACCTCCCCGGTGGATGGTGCGTAGACCTCGACGGCGTAGCGGTAGGCGCGGTTCTCCCACCCGGCCGTGCCGGTTACGCTCCAGGTGCCATCGGCGGCGCGCGTCATCGGGACGGTGGTGGGGGTGGTCGAGGCGTCGAGGCCGTCGAACAGCTCGAGCGCCACGGTGCGGGCCGTCGGGGCCCACACGCGCAGGGTCGGGACGTCACCGTCGAACGTCACCCCAAGGTCGGCCTGCCGGGCCGACTCGGCGTAGAGGTCGTCGAGGACGCCCGGGATCTGCAGCCCGGTGAACACCTGCGGCGTTCCGGCCTTGGCGGCCTGCAGAACCATCACCTGGCCGGTGAGCACGTCCCCGATCGTCACGCCGTCGGCGAGGCTCAGCCTCAGCGCGAGGAAGCCGGACAGGTGCTTGCGATTCTCCAGCTGGGCCGCCGTGAGGCCCGTCGGATCGTAGGCCAGGGTGCCGAGCAGGGTTGCCGGCTCGCCGGTCCCGCCCGTCACCTTGCCGTCGGCCAGGACGAGGCCGCCGTCCGCGTCGCCCCAGAGCTGCCACATGGTGTCGGCCGGGTCGGGCGCGAGGTTGGCCGGCCACGCCACGGTGTTCGCGTCGATCCAGTGCCCGAGGAACTGGCCGGCGCCCGGCAACGCCGGGTCGGTGACCTCGACGGTCAGGATGTGCGTCGCGATGTCATAGGTGAAGGTGATCGGCTTGCCGCCCGGCGAGGAGAACGCGTAGTTCGCGCCGCCGGCCGCGCCCCCCACGCCGTAGTTCTCGTCCCAGCCCAGGTTGTGCGCGACCTTGACCTCGTAGGAGCCGGCCGGGATCGCCGACGTCGTCCAGGTGTAGGTGCCGTCCGCGTCGGGGTCCTGCAGGAAGGTGACCACGCAGTCGGGCTGCCAGTCACCCGGGCAGCCGACCTCGTCCTGGAACGAGCCGGGCAGGGTGACCAGCGGGCCCTGGGCGCTGGAGGTGAACCACTTGGTGGCGTCGTCGTAGACGAACGTCACCGCCTGGTCCTGCTCGAGGGTGAACGTGGCGTTGTCACCACCGGGGACGCCGCCCGCGCCGTAGTTCTCGTCCCAACTGCCGCCGATGGCGATCTTGTACTGCCAGGTGCCGGCCGGGACGGTGAAGGTGTTCGAGTACACGCCGTTGCCGCGGTGGACCAACTGGATGGCCGTGCAGTCGGGCTGCCAGTCATTGGGGCAACCCAGCTCGCTGTTGAGGTCGCCGGGGATGGTGACCATCAGGTCGGTGCGGCCGGAGGTGGGGGCCGGCTCGGGCTCCGGCTCGGGCGCGACGCCGGCGAGATCGGTGCCGACCACGTACAGGGTGGAGGTGGCGACCGCTGAGCCGTCCGCGTCCACGGAGACCGCGCGCAACTCGACGGCGGTGCCGCGATGGAGGTCGCCGAAGTCGGCGAACACGCGCGGGGTGTCGTCCTCGGCGGTGCCGAGCGCGACGTAGTCGGCCGCGCCGACGGCGCGGTGGGCGAAGGACGTCTCGGCCCAGCGGTCGTCAGCGATGTCGGCGGTGACCGGGACCAGGCCCTTGTCGTCCATGGCGCCGGCCGCCAGCGCGATCGCCTGGGCGTCGGCGGCGTCCGCGACCGGACGGTCGGCCTTCAGGACGACCGCGGACAGCGCGGGCACGGTGAGGGACACGGTGCCGTCGGCGGCCGCCGTGGTCGAGGCCGCGCCGCCGAACACGGGCGCGTAGGTGGCCCCCGGGGTGAGGGTCGCGAAGGACGCCTCGGCCGCCGCGTCGGTGTTGTTGATCGCCACCACGTACTCGACCTTCTCGGTGCGGTCGACGCGCGCGAAGGCATAGACGCCCGGGCCGTCGGCCGCGTACAGCTCGACCTGGGCGCCGGTGTCGAGCGCCTTGTTGCCGTCACGCAGGGCGGCCAGGGCGGCGATGTGCCGGTACAGCGGGGCGTCGGTGTCGAAGTGCGACCCGGCGCCGTAGGCGGAACCGTCGAGGAGGACGTTGTCGAGGTAGGACTCGGTCTGCGAGGCCATCATGTCCTCGCGGGCGTCCTTGTCATTGCCGTCACCCACGAAGCCCTGCTCGTCGCCGTAGTAGACGACCGGCTGGCCGCGGGTGAGGTACATGAGGGAGTGCGCGATCTCGGAGCGCTCCAACTCGGAGCCCGCTCCCTGGAGCAGGCGGCCGACGCGGCCCATGTCGTGGTTGCCGAGGAACGTCGGCAGAGCGGACGCCGACGAGTGGTCGGTCGTGTAGTAGTCGTCGGCCGCGAAGAGCTTGGTGAGCCCGTCCGCGCGCAGGCCCTTGGCATAGGTGAGCGCCGAGGACTGGAAGGCGAAGTCGAGGACGCTGGTCATTTCGGTGTCGCGGACGTAGGGCGACAGCAGGCGCGCGTCGGCGTCGTAGACCTCGCCGAACATGAAGAAGTCCGGGTTCGCGGCGGCCACCGCGTGCGCGTTCACCGCGGTGGTGAACTCCTGCCAGAACTCGAAGTTGACGTGCTTGGCGGTGTCGATGCGGTAGCCGTCGATGCCCAGGTCGACCCAGGTCTTGTAGATCTCGATCATCGTGTCGACGACGACCGGATCCTCGGTCATCAGGTCGTCCAGGCCCACGAAGTCGCCGAACGTGACCGATTCGCCGCTCCAGGTTGAATCCCCGCGGTTGTGGTAGAGGGTCACGTCGTTCAGCACCTCGGGCACCATCACCGTGTTCTCGGCGCTGCGGACGGGCGTGCGCGGGAACGAGCTGGTGTCGGGGTGGAAGTCGGGGAAGTCGGCCTGCCCGGCCAGCTCGGAGACGTTGACGATGTTGCCTTCCACGTCCTTGTACGGGCTGGTCGCCGTGTCGATGTACGTGTACTCCTTCTCGGCGTAGTCGATCAGGTCGGCGGTGTGGTTGGCGATGATGTCGAAGTAGACCTTGATGCCGCGGTCGTGCGCGGCGGCGATGAGGTCCTTCAGCTCGGCGTTCGTGCCCAGGTGCGGGTCGATCTGGGTGAAGTCGGTCACCCAGTAGCCGTGGTAGCCGGCGGACGCGTCCGCGCCGGTGCCCTGCACCGGGTTGTTCTTGAACGACGGGGTCAGCCAGATGGCGGTGGTGCCCAGGCCCTCGATGTAGTCGAGCTGCCGCGCGAGGCCGGCGATGTCGCCACCGTGGTAGAAGCCCTTGTCGGTGGGGTCGAAGCCCGTCACCATCCGGTCGCCCGTGAGGCCGCCGGTGTCGTTGGAGTCGTCGCCGTTGTCGAAGCGGTCGGTCAGCACGAAGTAGAAGCTCTCGCCCTCGCCCAGCTCGCGCACCGGCGCGGCGACGAGGTCGGCGTCCGTGGTGGCGTCGTAGTCGCCGGGCAGGTCGGGCGCGGCCAGGGAGATCTTCTTGGTCTCGTCGTCGAAGAGGAACGTCAGCGTCGTCGGGGCGGCGAGGCGCAGGGGGTAGTTCTCACCGTCGTCGCCGTAGGACTCCGTCCAGCCATCGTTGATGGCGACCTTGAACTCCCAGTCGCCGGCGGGCACCGTGAAGTCGCCCGACCACACGCCGTCGCCGTCGGCGTCCGCGAGGTGGGTCGCGGAGCACGCCTGGTCCCAGGCCGACTCGCAGCCCAGCTCGGTCTGCAGGGAGCCCACCAGGGTGACCGACTCGGTGGCCGCTGCGGCCGGCGTCGCGCCCGCGGACGCCAGCGCCACGGCACCGCCGAGCGCGAGGGCGAGGCTGACCACCACGGAGAGCACGCGGGCCGCCAGCGGACGACGGGGCTGGGAATTCGACATCGGGGGCTCCTAGCGCGACCACGCACGGGTCGAGCGCGAGTCTAGAGCCAGAGGACCGCCCACGGCAACGGGCTGGGAGCTGGTGAAACTCCCCTTGTGGATGAACTCCACCCTAGTCAGACGCTTGGTCAAGATCAGATCAAGAAGATCCCGAGGTGGCGGGGCGAAAGTGACACGATCCTCGCCTGTCAGCATCGTCACATAACGACAACAACGACGATCGAGGATGTATCTGAAGTCGGGGATCTGTCGGTGGCCGCTGCCTAATTCCACGGCTTGTCCGATCCTTCGCGGCTGGCGATCCTGCAACACTTGGCGTTGGGCGAGCATCGGGTGCGTGATCTGACAGCCCATCTCGGGTTGGCGCAGTCGACCGTGAGCGCCCACCTGGCGTGTCTGCGTGAGTGCGGCCTCGTGTCGTCGCGGCCGGAGGGTCGCGCGTCGGTCCTCCAGGTCCCGCACGTGATCGGCGTGCACGACCTGCACGCCTCCACCATCGCCGCCGGGCTACCCGTCCTCACAGCCCACGTCGTCGTCGAAGAAGCCTGCTTCACCCAGGGCCACGTCTCCCCAGGAACTGCGAGACCTCCAGACCTGCGTCGCCGAGCACTTCGACGTCAGCGTCGAGCACTCCACCTTCCAGATCGAGACCCCCTCCCACAGCGCACTGGAACGCAGCTCTCACCACTGAGACCCGGTTCTGCCCGAGGCCGGGTTTGAATCGCAAGGATGTGGGTATGGGTGAAGTGAAGGGAAGGAGCCGCCATGACAAGCGACGCAACGCGACACCACACCGAGGACAGCGGGAAGGACAAGCACTCGCATGCGATGTATTGGAAGTTCGGGGCGATTCTCCTGGTCAACCTGGGACTGATGTGGGCGCTCAGCATGTCTATGGTGCGCAGCCTTGACCACTTCTACTTCAATCCCAGCAACCTGTACATGGACGTCCTCATGGTGGCCGCGATGGCGGTGCTGATGACGGTGGGCATGTGGTCGATGCTCAAGAACAAGACCCTCAACATCATCCTGCTCGCCGGATTCCTTGCACTGTTTCTCGCGGCGTTCTTCCTGGGCCGCAGCGAGGTGGGGGTCGGTGACGAGGGATTCCTCACCTCCATGATTCCGCACCACTCGCGCGCCATCCTGGTGTGCCAGGAGGCCACCATCACCGATCCTGAGATCGAACAGCTCTGCAGCGAGATCGTCGAGGCGCAGGAGAGGGAGATCGCCCAGATGAAGGAGATCCTCAAGCGGTACCAGTGAGTTGAAGCCGCCGCGGGGCACTCGGACCGAACGACACGTCCCATCCAGTGACTTCACCGTAGCCGCGTGGTTACCTCGTTGAGGAGTTCTTGCGGGTCGAGCCACATGGAGGGGTAGTTGCCATTCCAGCGTTGGACGCCGTCGCCGTCGATGAGGACGAAGCCGTGACCGGGCATCCCGGGGTGCATGCCCTTGTCGAGGACGTCGTACGCCTTCGACACGGTCCCGTCGTCGAGGAGATAGGGGGTGGTGACGCCGAACTGCTGCAGGTCGGGCAGGATCTGGTCGGCGCTGTTCATGACGATGGGCAGCACCTCGATGCCCGCCTCGGCGAATCCGGGGTTCTTCTCGATCTCGGCCATCTGCATGGTGCAGGAGGCGCACCCGGCGCCTTCGTTGAAGTAGATCAGCACCGGGTTGGGGCGCTGGTCGCTGAGGGTCACTGAGGTGCCGGCTGTGGTGGTGAGGGTGAAGTCGGGTGCGAGGCGCTGGGTGTCGCCCTGCTCGGGGATGGCGGTCCACAGTCCGTAGCCGACGACGGCCACGACGATCACAGTGACCAGTGCGCCGATGATCCGGGTCCAGGTGCGGCGCCTCTTGTCGCGCTGAGTCTCGGCCTGTTGGCGGGCTTTGAGTTGCTCGCGGCGGGAGGGTTCCGGTGTGGTGGTGGGGGTCATCGGGGCTCCTGGGAGGGGATGGTCGGTGCGCCGGTCTCCTCAGGCGCAGGGGTCTGTGAGGTTTCGGTGTCGCAGCATTCGTGGGCCGAGGCCACTGGTTGGGCGTGTCGGCGGTCGCGGAGGGTGGCTACGACGAACACGGCCACCAGGGCGAGCAGCGCGAGGCCGAGGACGGTTTCGGGGATGGGGGCGGTGATCGCGATCAGCCAGGCGAAGACCTCGGAGAGCCAGGCGCCCATGCCCACGAGAGGGGCGTCGGCACCGGTCATCTCGGTGGCGCCGGCTTGGCCGATCACCAGGATGCCCATGATCACGAACCCGACGGCGACTAGCAGGTTGACGGTGTTGGTAGCCAGCGTGAAGCGCCCCAGGCTGATCCGGATGGGCTTGGCGCGGAGGCGGCGCATCCTTTCGGGCCGTTTGTCCCACAGCAGCGCCATCACGAACAGCGGGATCACCATCCCGAACACGTAGGCCAGACCGAGCACCAGCCCACCCACGGGCGAGCCCGACAGCGCCGACAGGGTCATCACCCCGGCGAGGACGGGTGCGCAGCAGCTGGAGGCGATGCCGGAGAACACGCCGAGGCTGAAGAAGGTGGCGGTGTCACCGCGGGCGGTATCGGGGGCGCGGAGGAACGACGGCATGGACCACATCGCCCCGACAACGCGAGCAGGCCGAGTCCGATCATCAACAGGCCGCCGGCCCAGTAGAGAACGACGTGGTACTTGGCGATGGCGCCGGCGATCAGGCTGACGCCCATCGTGATGGGGACCAGAACGAGCGCGAGGCCGGCGGCGAACACGAAGGTCAGCGGGATCAGTCTCCAGCGGCGGTTCTTCGCGGCCGCGGCCAGATAGCTGGGGGCGAGGAACACGATGCAGCACGGGGCGAACAGCGCCACCCCGCCGGCGAGGAAGGCCGCCAGGATGCCGCCGGCGCTGAGCAGGTCGGCGCCCATCAGCGGGCACCCAGGTGGTCGACGAGCCGCGCGAGTTTGCCGCGCGGAATGCGGCCGGCGTGGAAAAAGCTGCCCGCCACCAGCGTCAGCGGGAAACTCCCAGGCCGGTGCTCGGCGATCAGGGCCTGACCTCGCGGGGACTCCGCCGCGACCGCCGTCAGCCGCAGCAGTCCTGCGCGGTCCAGGGCGTGGAGGCGCTGGTGGGCGTCGTCGCAGAAGTGGCAGGCCGGGGTGGTGACCAGGGTGACGTCCACCACATCGGTCGGGGCGGCCGCCAAGGCAGGTGCCGGGATCTCGTTCACCCTTCCAGCCTCAACCCTGTAGATCAGGGAACGGTTCAGGCGGGGTCAAGGTTCGGCCAAGAACACCCCCGGAGAGGTCGATCGAGGCAGGTTGGCGGGTGGGCGTGTGGGCGTGTGGCAATAATGGCTGTATGGCTGAGCCCCGCAGGTCGAGTGTGTTGGTGGTCGATGACGAGCGCCCGCTGGCGGGGATCGTCGCGTCCTACCTGAACAAGGCGGGGTTTGACACGTCCCTGGCCTACACCGGCCCGGACGGGGTCCGTTCGGCGCAGGAGCTGGATCCCGACGTGATCATTCTTGATCTTGGTCTGCCTGGCATTGACGGGATCGAGGTGTGCCGCCAGATCAGGTTGTTCTCCGACTGCTACATCCTGATGCTGACCGCCCGGGCCGACGAGGTCGACAAGCTGATCGGTTTGTCGGTGGGCGCCGACGACTACCTGACCAAACCGTTCAGCCCCCGCGAACTGGTCGCCCGCGTCAACACCGTGCTGAGACGCCCGCGCCGCCAGGCCCACGGCACACAGCCGGCCGCGCCGCGCGAGTTCGGACGGCTGCGGGTGGACGCGGAAGGCCGCGACGTCTGGGTCGACGACCAGCAGGTGGGGCTGACCCGCACCGAGTTCGACATCCTCGACGCACTGTCAGCTCGACCCAACGTGGCGCTCAGTCGTCGCCAGATCATCGACGCGGTGTGGGGCGCCGGCTGGGTCGGCGACGATCACGTCGTCGACGTCCATGTGGCGAACCTGCGCAAGAAGCTCGACGATCCCCCCACGGAACCGCGCTACATCCTCACCGTCCGCGGCGTCGGATACCGGATGGGAGCAGGAGGATGATGCGGCTCAGAGGCTACGTCGGCCGGATGCGGTGGGGCACCCGCACCTTCCTCACCCAGGCGCTGGTGGTGGCGGTCGGTGTGATCACAGCGGCCCTGGTCGCGGTGGTGGTCGGGCCTCCGCTGTTCCACGAGCACCTGCAGCAACTGGGACACCTGGACGGAACCGCCGAGATGGGGCATGTGGAGCAGGCGTTCCTGGAGGCCGGCGTCAGATCGCTGGGCATCGGACTGGTGGTGGCACTCACGCTGGCTATCGGCCTGGCCTGGCTGGAGACCAGGCGGCTCCGCCGCCCCCTGGAGCAGCTGACCGCCGCCTCGGCCCTGGTCGAGGCAGGCGACTACAAGGCGCGCGTCCCAGACACCGCGACCAGTCCCGAGTTCAACGCCGTCGCCGACGCATTCAACGACATGGCGAGCCGCCTGGACTCCACCGAGACCAGCAGACGGCGGCTTCTCTCCGACGTGGCACACGAGCTCCGCACGCCCCTGGCCACCCTGACCGCTGAGCTGGAGGCCGTCATCGATGACGTGGTCCCCTGGGACCACGACAGCCAACAGCTGCTCACCCTCCAGGCCGCCCGGCTCAAGAAGATCGCCGCCGACCTCGACGACGTATCCCGCGCCGAGGAAGGCCGATTCACCCTCGACACCCAGACCCAGCCGGTCTGGGACCTCATCGAGCCCGCCGTCGCCTCCGTCGCCACCCGATACGCGGCCAAGGGAGTCACGCTATCTGCGGACTCGGACCCGGGCCTCATCGCAGCCGATCCGCAGCGGGTGGGTCAGATCCTGGGCAACCTCCTCGACAACGCGCTGCGGCACACCCCCACCGGCGGGATCGTGCACATCAGTGCACGCGAGTCCAGGGACGAGGTGGTGATCACGGTCACCGACACCGGCGATGGCCTGACCCCCGACCAGATCGCCAAGGTGTTCGACCGGTTCTACCGCGCTGACACGGCACGGGCCCGCGATGCGGGCGGTTCCGGGATCGGGCTGACCATCGCCCGCAGCCTCGCCCTGGCTCACGGCGGCTCACTGACAGCCGCCAGCCCCGGCCCCGGACACGGCTCGATCTTCACCCTGCACCTGCCCACCGCGCCAGCACCTGAGCGGGTCTTGATCGATTCTTGACCTTACACGGGTTGGCTCTTGAGCTGATCGTTCATAGCCTCGACGTTAGGACCGGCGGCCCCCGTCGGCCAGGAATGGAGCATCTTTCATGACACGCACTAAGCGGATCACTGCCACTTTGGCGGGGCTGGTCCTGACGGCCACCCTGGCGGCCTGCGCGGACCAGGGCGCCACTCCCCCCGCGGCGACCACCTCCCCGACAGGCAGCACCTCCGCCACGGCCACTGAGTCCGAGTCGGCGTCGGCGAGCGCCTCATCTGAGGTGTCCGCCGACCACAACGACCAGGACACCACGTTCGCGCAGATGATGATCATCCATCACGAGGGCGCCATCGAGATGTCTCAGCTGGCGATCGAACGCGCCGAATCCCCCGAGGTCGTGGCCCTCGCGGAGCGGATCGCCGAGGCCCAGGGCCCGGAGATCGAGGAGATGACCGCCTGGCTCAGCGCCTGGGGTGAAGATGTCTCCCCCGGTGGGCATGGCGGCATGGACATGGGCGGCATGGACATGAACGGAATGAGCCAGGAGGAGATGATGACCCAACTCGACGGCATGTCCGGCGCCGACTTTGATCAGGCGTTCCTCGAGGCCATGATCGCCCACCACGAGGGTGCGATCGGGATGTCCGAGCAGCAGTTGGCCGAGGGGCAGAACCCGGATGCTCTCATGTTGGCGGAGAAGATCATCGCCGACCAGCAGACTGAGATCACCGAGATGCAGGAGATGCTCACCAGCCTCTGACCAACCCAGGCGTGCAAGCGATGAGGCGCCCGTCCAGCCGTTGTGGCTGGGCGGGCGCTTCGTCGGTTGCCCTGGTTGGCGCGAACGCCGTACCTGGCGGGGTTAGGCGGCTGGGTTGCTGGCGAGATGCTCGGCGTCGAAGAGGTCCTGGCAACGTCGGCAGCAGAAGTAGAACCGCTGGCCTTCGACGTCGCGGAACAGTCCCGCCGCCTCGGCGGTGGACTTCAGCGTGCTGGTCCCGCGGACCGTGCAGGTGACCAGCTCGTCGCCTGGGCCCGCCACCACGTCATGTTGACAGTGATGGCCCCCACCCTGACCGCCGCCGGCGTGACCGCCGCAGCAGCCTGCCTCCTGCTGGTTCCCGTGCTGGTGTCCATGCTCGTGATTGCACATGTGCTTGGTTTCCTTTCATTTCATTGTGGTGTTGATCATGGGGTGGGCGAGGCGCTGTGGTGCCCCTCGTGGTCCTCGGTGCCGGACGCGCTGGCGGAGGCCGCCGGTGACGGCGTGTCTGGTTGGTTGGGGGTGGCGGGGTTGAACAGTGGCCCGATCACGAACGCGGACAGGGCGAACAGGGCGGTGAACACCGCGACCCCGATCGCGGGGGCCTTCCGGGTGCCGAATCGGCGACGCAGCCGTCGCAGCAGCGGGATGCTCAGCAGCAACCCGACCACATAGAGGAGCGAGTTGCCGAGGAACCCGGTCAGGAACGCGGCCCCGGCCAGGAAGCCGATGTGATGCATCACGTGCGGCGCCAGTCCCATCAGGGCGCCGACGGTGGCCCTGGTCCCGGCCCACAGCGCACCCCAGAACCCGCGACCACCCCTCACGGCTGTGGCCGGCTCGGTGATCGTGTCCATGGCGCCGCTCACCTCCCGACCGGGTGAGAGCTAAGGACGGCCGATTCGGAGCCGACAGGAGCATCTGAGGGCGCAACTGCGGGGTGGAAGGCGTCTCGCAGGATCAGGGCGACGCCCAGAATGATACTGACGATGCCGATCAGCTGCGCCTCGGTGAGGCCCAACAGGACGTGCGGGTTGATCCGGACGACCTCGGCGAGCAGGCGTGCCGCGCCGCTGAGCAGCAGGTAGGACCCGAACACGGCCAGCGGTCGCAGCCTGCGACCCAGCGCCCACAGGATGCCGGCGATCAGGAAGGCGCCGGCGGCCTCATACAGCTGGACGGGATGCACCGGCACGTTCACCGGCACCACCCCGTTGGGGAACGCCATCCCCCAGGGCAGGTCGGTGGGTGTGCCGTACGTGCCGTCACCGGCGAGGAAGCAGCCGATCCGGCCGATGCCGTAGGCCACCGAGAGCGGGGCCGCCATCGCGCCCGCCACCCGTCCAAGGGGGAGGTCGTGGCGTCGGGTCATCACGATCACCGCGATCGCCCCCGCGATCAGGCCGCCGTACCAGACGAACCCCGAGCCGCCGAACAGGTGCCAACTGAGGTTGTCCCAGTTCGCGATCAGGTAGTACACCTTGGCGCCGACGAATCCCCACACTGTCGCCCACAACGCGATCGAGTGCGCCAAGTCCTTGTCGTAGCCGATCCGCGTGAACGCTCGACCCAGCAGATACGCGCCGACCAGCAGCGCCAGCGCCTTACTCAGCCCATAGGACTGGATCCCTACACCAAATATCGAGAACACCTCAGGCCACACAGCCCACTCCCATCGTCAAAGAAGTTCCAGGCGCACGACGTGACCGCGCGGCCTCAGTGCCCAGTCTGAACCGGTCACGTCAAGCAACGAGCAGGACCCGGACAAGGTTTGGTCAAGATCCCCGTCCCCAGCCCGGACGAGGTGTCGCGGCCGTAAGGCCCGGAAACTTGACCGAAGCCTGACCCCCTGACGGTGATCTCCGCACTAGAGCGTGCCTACCCTGATGACATACCCCTTGGGGGTGTCGTGGCGCCGCCACGGGTCACCCGACACACCACGGCTCGGGTCGTTGAGGAATGGGCCCTTGTGGCGGTCTGGCGAAGCCCACTGGCGGGTGCGTGAAAGTCACATGGGATTCGAAGGCGGTGATCGACATGGGTTCAAGCGGCGCCTCTTCTGATGGCGTTCGAGCGGACGTGGTCCTCGCGGGGACCGCGATCTCCAAGACCTATCGTCAGGGGCTGTGGCCGTTCGTGCGGCGCAACCATGTGCTCGACGGTGTGTCACTGTCGCTGAGCCGCGGCGAGGTCGTCGGGCTGGTCGGGGAGAACGGATCGGGCAAATCGACGCTGATGCAGATCCTGGTCGGGGGGTTGGCAGCCGACGCCGGCGCCGTGGAGCTGCAGGGGGCCTTGGGGTACTGTCCGCAGCGTCCGGTGGTGTTCGAGCGCCTGACGCGCGATGAACATTTCGAGCTATTCGCGGTGGCCTACGGGATGAGCCGGGATGAGCGGCTCCGGGCGCAGGGGACCTTGTACGAGGAACTTGACTTTGGGCGATACGCGCACGAGCGGGCGGACCGGCTCTCCGGGGGCACCCTCGCGAAACTGAATCTTGCCCTGGCTCTGCTACCGGACCCGGCGGTCCTGCTGCTGGACGAGCCCTATGCCGGGTTCGATTGGGACACCTATCTTCGGTTCTGGGAGCTCGTCGCGCGCGGGCGCTCATCCGGGCGGGCAGTGCTGGTGATCAGTCATTTCATCGCCGACGAGGCGCGGTTCGACCGCATCATCGAACTGCGTGACGGGAAGGCGACCCCGAAATGACCGCGGTCGGGGTGCTGACCCGCCGATTCCTCCTGGACTACGGCCGCAACCCGGTGAACCTGGTGGTCCTGATTCTGATCCCGGTCGTGTTCGTGTGGGTGGCCGCGGAACCGATGGCCGATGCCGCGAAACTGCTGGGGGGCACTGGCCGGGCAGTCGAGACCGCGACCACCGGCTGGGCCGCCGCGTTCCTGGCGGCGCTGGCGATGTTCTTCCAGGTTGGCCAGGCGAGATCGGCGGACCGTCGTCTGGTCCTGGCGGGCCTCCCCGCCCCAGCCCTCGTTGTCGCCAGAATGTCGACCGGCCTGCTGATCGCTGCACTGGCCTCCACAGCGGCCCTGGCGACGCTGTTCCTGCGCACCGCAGTGGACGAGCCGCTCCGCGTCGCGGCCGGGACGATGATGTTCGCCGTCATCTACGTCGGGATCGGCGCCGCGGTCGGATCGGTCGTCACGGACCAGGTCAACGGCACGGTGGTGATCCTGCTCGTCTGGATCCTCGACGTGTTCTTCGGACCGGCGCTCACCTCGCCCGACCGGGTGCAGATCACCCGCTGGATGCCCACCCACTTCGTCACACTGTGGATGGTGGACCTGCCCTTGGGCCATGGGGGAAACCTCGGCGACCTCGCCATCGCACTGGTGTGGGTCGGCGGAGCCCTCCTGTCGAGCGGACTGCTCCTGACGCGCGCGACACGCAACGCTCGGCACCCGGACGGCTCGCATCGACCGGGCTGGGCGGGGCAAGTCGGGAAGAGCTTCCGGATGGGGATGCGACAGTACCGACGCAACCCAGCCCTCTGGGTCCTCCTCGTAACGGTGCCGGTGATCTTCATCTGGCTGTCGAAACTGATCACCGAAGAGCGGTTCTCCGTGATGCGGGTGATCGACGGCGGGCAGGAGGTCGACATGCGGTTCTGGCTGCCCGACACGCACGCCGGAACCATGGCGCCGATCGCGGTGGCCTCGCTGGCCGCCGTGGCTGGGCTGTTCATCGCCCTCAACAACCGTGATGGGGATCGCCGCCTGGTCCAGGCCGGGATGCGCCGATCCGCACTGCTGGTCGGCCGCATCAAGGAGGTCGCAGCCGCGGTCCTCGTCGCAGCGGCCGCATCCCTGACAATCACGGCCATGGTGTTCACGGCCCGTCAATGGGCGGGATTCATCGCCGGCACCTTACTGATCGGAGCCGTCTACGCACTGCTGGGGATGTGCCTCGGATTCCTCCTTGGACGCGTCACGGGAGTACTGATCGCATTCGTCATCCCTTTCCTGGATCTCGGTATCACGCAGAGCCCGATGCTGCGGCTGGAACCACCCGGCGCCGCAGCGTTCCTCCCGGGCTACGGGCCCTACCTCGTCCTCATCGACACCGGCCTCACCGACACCTTCGACGAAACGGGGGCCTCCTCATCGCCGCGGTCTGGATCCTCGGGCTCACTTCAGTCGTCGTGGTCATGTTCAGCACCCGCACAAGCACCACAAAACCGGTGCCCATAGGAAGCACGCGCGGCCCGACCCCGGTCTTGCCTAGAACTTGACCACACCCAGACCAGTCCCGGACACAGCCCGGGGCACCATCGACCTGGACACGCGAAACCGACCAGAGAAGAGAGGGTGATTCGACGTGACGACGATGACACAGACCACCTACGGGGTGCGCGGACTCAGCTGCTGGCGCTGCATGATCAGCGCCGTCGACGCAGTCCGCGCCCTACCCGGGGTGCACACCGTCGCCCTGGATCTGGAGCCGCACGGCGAGTCGCTGCTGACCCTGGCCCCGGCCGGAGCCGTGACCTGCGACCAGGTCCGAGCCACCCTCGACCGCTCCGGGTTCGAGCTGACCCGACGCCTGCGCCGCCCCCGCCCCGGGGTCCGACACCGCTCCACGCCGCCTCTGTGAGCGGTGGCCCGGAAATCTTGACCGAAGCCTGACCCCCTCTGGGTCATTTCCGAACCTTCCTGGGTCTACCCTCGAGTTATACCCCCCCAGGGTAATGGGTGGGAGTCGAGAAGAAGTGGAGATTGTGATGCTCTGGCTGGTCATAGGTGGGGCGGTGGTCCTGACCGGGCTGCTGTTGTGGTTCTTCTTTGGCCCGAAACGGGCCGGGAAAGTCCGCATCGAGGACGGTGTTCAGGTGGTCGATGTGACCGTCGACGGGGGCTACAACCCCGGCGTGATCGAGGGGGTGCGTCCCGGGATGCCGGTGCGGATCATGTTCGACCGCCGAGAGGGCGGTGAGTGCACCTCGCGAGTTGTGATGTCGGACTTCAAGGTCAACGCGAGCCTTCCCGCGTACCGCACCACCGCCGTCGAGTTCACGCCCACGGAGGCCGGCGAGTTCCGCTTCGCATGCGGCATGAACATGGTCTCCGGTCTGATCCGCGTCACCGGCGACCCCCACACCGCACCCACCCCCACCACCGCACCGGAGCATCATGCGCAGACGACCGCCTCCCCGGCGGCGACGGGTCTGTCGACCGACGGCGCCGATGACGATGAGGCGGAGCGGGCCGCGGAGATCGGGGACCTGACCCGGCGGGTGACCATCGGCGCGATCCTCACAGCCCCGGCGCTGATCGCGGTGATGGCCGTCGAACTGTTCGGCGCCACCTGGGTGCCTGAGATCTTGATGAGTCCGTGGTTGCAGTTGGCGTTGATTGCGCCGGTGATGCTGTGGTCGGGGTGGCCGATCCACCGCGTCGGGTGGCGGGCCTTGTCGCACCGCACCGCGGACATGAACTCGCTGATCACGCTGGGCACTGTCGCGGCGTTCGGTTACAGCCTGGTGGTCACCTTCGCCCCCGGCCTCCTGCCTGAGGAGTTGCGGCAGGTGTACTTCGAAGCCGTCGGTGTGATCATCACGTTGATCCTGCTCGGCCGGCTCCTGGAAACCAAAGCCAAGGCCGGCACCGGTGAGGCCATCCGTAAGCTGATCGGCCTCCAGCCCCGCACCGCGCGGGTCCTGCGCGACGACACCGAACTGGAGATCCCGGTCGAGGACGTCGTCGTCGGCGATGTGATCGTGATCCGTCCCGGGGAGAAGATGCCTGTCGACGGTGAGGTGATCCACGGATCCTCCGCTGTCGACGAGTCGATGGTGACCGGCGAATCCATCCCTGCGGCCAAGACCGTCGGCGACACCATCATCGGCGCCACCATCAACGCCACCGGGGCACTGCGATATGTCGCCACCAAGGTCGGCTCCGACACCATGCTCGCCCAGATCATCAAACTGGTCCGTGAGGCCCAGGGCTCGAAGGCCCCCATCCAACGCCTGGTGGACAAGGTCTCGAGTTACTTCGTCCCGGTCGTGATCATCATCGCGGTGTGGACGTTGGCGATCTGGCTGCTGGTGGGTCCGCCGCCGGTGTTCGTGTTCGCGCTCGTCGCCGCGGTCTCGGTCCTGATCATCGCCTGCCCCTGCGCTTTGGGGCTCGCGACCCCGATGTCGATCACCGTGGGCACCGGCAAGGGAGCCGAACACGGCATCCTGATCCGCTCCGCTGAAGCACTGGAAACCGCGCACAAGCTTGACGCGATCATCCTCGATAAGACCGGCACCATCACCAAGGGTGTACCGACCCTCACCGACGTCGCCACCGTCGCAGCGTTCGATGAGAACCAGCTCCTCGGCTGGGTCGCCGCTATCGAGAACAGCTCCGAGCACCCCCTGGCGGCGGCGATCGTCACCGGCGCCACCGACCGCGGTCTCACCCTGGGCGAGGTCACTGACTTCGACTCGGTCACCGGGCAAGGCGTCCGCGGCCACGTCGACGGCCACGACGTCCTGGTCGGCAACCGGCGACTTCTCGACGAAAATGGCATCAGTACCGACACGCTGCGGCCGCTGCATGACGCGCTCGCAGCAGGGGGCAAGACGCCGATGCTGGTGGCCGTCGATGGGCTCCCCGCGGGAATCGTGGCGGTCGCCGACACCATCAAGGACGGCTCCCCGGCCGCGGTCGCGGCCCTCCAGGCACGCGGCATCGAGGTCATCATGATGACTGGCGACAACCGGGCAACCGCCGCCGCGATCGCCTCCCAGGTCGGGATCCGTCGCGTGGTCGCCGAAGTGATGCCCGCCCACAAGGCCGCCGAGGTCCGACGCCTCCAGGACGAAGGCAAGATCGTCGGAATGGTCGGCGACGGCATCAACGACGCCCCCGCCCTCGCGCAGGCAGACGTCGGCTCCGCGATCGGCACCGGCACCGACGTGGCCATCGAATCCTCCGACATCACCCTGATCTCCGGCGCCCTGTCAGGGGTGGTCACCGCCGTTGACCTGTCGCGGGCCACTATGCGCAACATCAAACAGAACCTGGTGTTCGCGTTCCTGTACAACACCCTCGGCATCCCCATCGCCGCAGGTTTGCTCTACCCCGTCTTCGGGATCCTGCTCAGCCCCATGGTCGCCGCCGCAGCCATGGCCCTGTCCTCACTGTCGGTGGTCACCAACGCCAACCGGCTCCGCCGCTGGGCACCACACCCCATCCACGAGTCCCCCACCACCGGCTCCCCCGTCACCCCCGTCGTCGAAATCGGCGGCGAAACCCCCACCACCCAGCACCACACCACCGGAAAGGACACCCCCATGTTCGGCAAGAAGACCACCGCCGCCACCCACATCGATCCCGTCTGCGGAATGAAGGTCAGCCCCGCCACCGCGGCCGCCACCCGCACCATCGGCGAGACCACGATCTACTTCTGCTCCACCCACTGCGCCGAAGCCTTCGACGCCGACCCCGCCCGCTACGGACACCCCCACACCGACGGCGAGCACCACCACGAGCCCACCCCCGCCCCGCACCACCACTAGGCGCCGTACCAGACCAGGTCCAGGACAATGACCAGCAACCCACAGCGTCAGGAACTCATCGGCCAACTCGCGGTGATCGAAGGCCACATCCGTGGCATCGCCCGCATGGTCGACCAGGACGCCAACTGCCTCGAGATCCTCACCCAGACCTCAGCAGTCACCGGCTCGCTGCGCTCAGTCGCCCTGGACCTGGTCGGCAACCACCTCCGCCACTGCCTCACCCAGGCCATCCACTCCCCAGAGCCCGCCTACCGCGACGCCAAGGTCGCCGAGGCCTCCACAGCCATCGCCCGCCTCGTCCGCAGCTGAACCGTTCTTGATCAGAGGTTGACCGGCCGCGGATCGGATCTGAATCCGGACCCCGCACAGTGGAAGCAGCACCCGAACGAGAGGAACCCGGCTCATGAGCCTCCACAGCCACCACCGCCCCACCGACACCGGCCCCGACGCCCCACCCGCGGCCACCGGACCCGCCCAGCAGCACCAAGGCCACGGTGGCCACATGTGGCACATGCTCCTGATGTGCCTACCGTTGATCGGGTTCGGCCTGTGGTCCCTGTTCAGCGGAGGCGGCGGAGGCGCCCTGATCGGCGGCCTCCTCTGCGCCGGCATGATGCTGCTCATGCACGGCCGCCCAGGCTCCGGGCACCGCCACTGAAACTTGGCCGCGGCGAAGGCTCCGACCCCACCACACAAACCAAGCGAACGCCCAAGGCAAGGGGGGTACCAGTGACCAGAAGCGCCGCTCCCCACGGCCCCTTGTGCGTCACCTGGTGGATCTGATCCTGCTTATCCCAGTACGAGACGCCGTCTGAGAAGGCATGCAGGTCAGCCTGCAACACGGCATCGATGTACGCCTGACGCTCCGAAGCCGAAAGATGGGCGATGTTGCGCCGAACCGGATGAGCCATCATGAACCCTCTTCACTTGACCGAATGGACCTCACACCTCACCAGGAGACCGTCGCAGCCGCGGTGATACGCAGAATGGCCACCACCATCGAAGTCCTCAGGACCATGGAGACCCTCTGATCGCCGTGTCGCCCCGCTCCCCCTGTGGAGGGGCAGGGCAGCAGGAACCCAGCGGCACGTCAACGCCCTCCGTAAGGGTTCAGGGGCAGCCGCCCGCGAGTAGATCAGCCCGCGTGACAGGAATGAGCGGCGGTCCACGATGGTGCCGGATCGGCTTCAGCCATCGCGGATTGTCGCTGTGCGAGCTCGACGTGGCGCCCCTCGGTCATGTGCTGGTAGCGCTGGCGTCGTGGAAGCAGGCAGGTGAATCGCGGCCCAGGTGTGTCCTGACTCGTCTAGGGCGTGTCTCCTTATGCGTGAAGCCAGAGGGTGATCGCGCGTAGGACAACGCTTCCTCGGTAGATGGCTGCGTGTTTGTCGTATCGGGTAGCGATGCCGCGCCATTGCTTGTGGTCGTTGAAGGAGCGCTCCACGACGTTGCGGTTCTTGTAGGTGACCTTGTCGAACGCTGGAGGGCGTCCGCCTGCGGACCCGCGGCGTTGCCGGTGTCCGATCTCGTCGGCCCGCTGCGGGATCACGGCGGTGATGCGTTTGCTGCGCAGCAGCGTCCGGTTGCCGCGACCGGAGTAGGCCTTATCGCCCAGCACCGCCTCAGGGCGTGTGCGTGGTCGGCCTGGCCCGGGTCGTTTGACAGCGAGGTCGGCCGAGAGGAACTTCAGCACCGGCGAGTCAGCGGCCTGGCCCGCGGTCAGCGTGATCGTCAGGGGGCGTTTGCGGCCGTCGACCAGTTGATGGATCTTGGTGGACAGCCCGTCGCGGGAGCGTCCGATCGCGTGGTCGGGTGGCTCGTGGGCGGGGTCTGCGGAGGAGTTCTTGTAACTCCATTCAGCCCCCTGTGAGGCCCGCTGGTCGCTCGACGCGCTTGGTGTTGGTGGCGTGTTGGTGGGCGCGGTTGATAGTGGCGTCCACGCTGACGGTCCAGTCGACCTCGCCCTTGGCGTCGGCCTCAGCGACCAGCCGGGCGTGGATGCGATCCCAGGTGCCGTCGGTGCTGAATCGTTTGTGTCTCTTCCACACGGTTTGCCAGGGGCCGAAGGACGCGGGGAGGTCCCGCCAGGCGATCCCGGTCCGCAGACGGTAGATGATCCCTTCGATCACCTCGCGGTGGTCACGGAAGGGCCGCCCCCGGCGGCCGTCCGAGGACGGCATCAACGGCTCGATCCGGGCCCAGGAAGCGTCATCGAGCACAGCAAAACGAGACATGAGTCAACAATCCCGCCCATCGACCCAGATCTTTGGGAGACACGCCCTAGGTCTGGTACCCGCTACGACACCGAACTACCAAGTAGCTTGGGTCGACTGCCGTGGGGCGACACAACCCGGACGTGGAATCGTTGCTCGGAATCCATGCCTCAATCCTGCAGGTTGATCAGCTCAAATCTGCAAGTTCACAGCCTCTTGTCTGCAAGAGTGACACCCCTTACTTGCCTGCACCACTTCCGCGATCTCGACGGCCTCGAGGTCGACCTCATCATCGAACTGGCCGACGGGCGTCTCCTGTCCATCGAAGTCAAGAGCAGCACCTCCATTACCGGCGGCCTGGACCAACCTCATCCGCTTCAGAGACCGCTTCCCCGACCTCAACATCACGGGTGCCTGCCTCCACACCGGAACCCAGACCGCCGTCGTCGGCGGCTGGCTGCACATCCTTCCCGTTACCGCACTCTGGCAGCACTGATTCGGAGGCCCTTCGCGGCTTCTAGATCCGGGCAATCATTCGGCTCTCGTCGAGGGACCCTCTGCGCCGGCTGACTCGGCTCTTCGCCGTCGACGGCACCGACAAGGGCCGTCACTGTCACTGGGATGCGGGCAGCAGCGACGACGGGGTGCCGCTGTACGTCACCACCAACTCGTCGCGCGCCCGCGACGCCGCCACGTACAGCAGCGAGCGTTCCCTCAGCTGCGCCTCACTGAGCTCCTCGTCGTCGTAGTCGTAGGCCTTCAACCCCATCGGCATCGAGTCCTTGCTCAGCCCGAACAGCAGCACCCGCGCGAACTCCGTGCCCTTCGCCCGGTGCATCGTCAGCGCCACCGGGTACCCGGGCTTCACCGTCCCCGCCTCCAAGGCCCTCACCTCGACGCCGCGCTCCCCCAGCCCGGCGACGACGCGGTCGCGGGTCACCCTGTCGCGCACCAGCACCGCGACCGTCTCAGGCGCCACGTCACCACTGCCCACCCAGGAGCCGACGAGGTCGGCCGCGAAGTCCAGTTCCGCCGTCAGCGTCGGGAACGACCGCACCTCCGGCTTCGGCCCGGTGCGCGCCGACAGGTAGCCGGCCATGGTCTCGGCCTCGCCGTCGGAATCGATGACCTCCTGCCCCGTCAGCACCCCGACGGCCCACGCCAGGTTCTGCGCCGTGGTGCGGTAGTTGAGCTTCAGCCCCCGCGACCGCCCCTGGGTACGGATTCCGTACGCCGAGAGCATCAGCTTCTGCCCGTAGATGCGCTGGTGGGCGTCCTCGGCGATGAAGATGTCGTTGGGCGCCTCGGGAGCCAGCGCCCGGACCAGCTGCCAGTGGCACGGCTTGAAGTCCTGCCCCTCGTCGACGAGGACGTGCCGGGCGGGCCGGTCCCCCGTCGCCTCGAGGTGTGCGGCGGCGATGGAGGCGGCCTCTGCGAAGTCGAGCGTCCCGGCCTCGCGGGCGGCGCCGCGGTAGGCCTCGACGACGGCCCACACGGCCTTGCGCCCCGCCCGCGACAGCCGCACCCCGCGACCCGCCCGCGCCACCTTGAGGTAGTCGGCCAGCTGCGTGATGCGGTGCGGCAGGATCACCATCTCGTACTCCGCGGCCAGGAACGCCGGCTTGCGGAGCTTCTCGTCCAGGTCCTCCCCGGCGCGCAGCACGGCCTGGCGCCAGGCGGCGTCGGTGTCGGTCCGGCCCCCGATGTCGGTGCGCCCCACGCCCAGCACGGTCGCGACGGCCTCGCTCACGTCGGCCCCAGCCGACTGCACCACCGCCCGCGCGAGCGCGTCGATCCCCTTGACGTGCAGCCCGGGCGCGCCGAGGGCGTCGGCGAAGCGGAGGTCCGGGTCGAGCCGCTCGAGACTCCGCGACAGCTCTGCGGCCAGGTTGGTGGTGAAGGTCGTGACGACGATGGGCGCGCCCGGGTCCTCGACCGCGAGCCGCCGCGCCCGGTGGAGCACGACGACCGTCTTGCCGGTCCCGGCGCCGCCGGAGATCCGGTAGGGGCCCTTCCAATTGCCCCGCACCCACGTGCGCTGCTGCGGGTGGAGAAACACGCGCCAGGCGGAGAAGTCGCCGCCGGTGATGACCCGGCGGAGTTCATCGGCGCCGGCAAGCTTGGCGAACCCCATCTGGGCGCTGGGGTGGTCGAAGCTGTCGAGGAGCTCCTGGTCGCTCACCGGTTCCGGCTCGACGAACCGGGTGGCGGCCTCCTCGTGGCTCATCGGACGGTTCATGATCTCCAGCTCCTGCTGGATCTGCGAGATCGACTCCCCGTCGGCCAGCAGCAGCAGCGCGAGGCCCTGCCACTCGGGCAGCGTCTGCGCAAACGTCTGCAGCGCGTCCTTGCTGGTGAGCGCGACGGCCTGCTCCGAGGTGGTCGGCGGGATGCCGAGGGAGACGGTGAGGTCGGCCGCGCTGAACGCGATCAACGGCTGGGGCGCTGCCGGCAAGGGCTCGGCAGCAGCCGGCTCCGCCCACGTCAGGACGGGATCCGGCGCCGCTGTCTCGCTGTACTCGGGCAGCCCGTTGATGGGGTTGATCGTCAGCTTGACCTTGGCGGCCACCGTGTAGGCGTCGTCGTGGTTGTAGATGCCGTGCACCACGTAGGCGGTCGAGGTGGGCGTGGTGAGCTTGAACAGCAGCGCCCGGTACTGCTGGTCCACCCGGCCGGTGCGGGCGCGGGCGTCGGCGGCGTTGTTGACGGGCTCGATGTGCAGGCCGGGCGCGCTGTCGTCCTGGGCGAGCTTCTCGAGGAAGCTGTAGGCCTTCTGCTTGATCGACGAGTCGAGCAGCTTGTCCTGCTTCGGGTAGATGATGACGCTCTCAGGCACTGCTCTGTTCCTTCCATGCCGCCGCGATCACGGCCGCGTCGGGCGCGAGGACGCGCCACCCGTCCACCTCGACGCCCGGGGTGGGGTCGAGCTGCACCGCGATCCTCTCGCTCGTCCACACCAGCTCGAACGGCACACCGTCGAGTTCGTGGCCCACCTCGCCGTCGGGCACCGCCACGCCGGCCTCGCTCAGCGCGGCGATGAGGTCGAGCACCTCGGCCGACTCCCCCGCCAGCTCCTCGACGATGGGCTGCCACTCGGCGCCGACGTCGACGCCCCCGTGCACGATGTCCACCACCGGAGCCGCCGGGACGGCCGCGGCCGAGCGGGCCTCGAACGCGGCGATCGACGCGGGCAGCAGCGCCCAAACGTTGGCCAGCCGCAACCACTCACGCCAGGCGTCCTTGGCTTCGGGGGTGGTTACGTCGACGGTGTCATCCAGCACCGCGGCCAGCCGCACCGAGCCCGGGGCCGGGACGCTCACCGCAACGGCGAGGCTGCCCTGCCGCCAGACCCGCGTCTGCCCGCCCGACCCGGACAGCAGACCGACGGCCAGCTCCGCTACCGGCCCGTCCGCAGGAGCGGCGCCGGAGGCGAACACCGAGAACGCGGCAGCCCGGGCGAAGCGCTGCAGGTTGTCCGGGTCGGGCTGCTGCATCCATCCGGCCAGGAACGCCAGCGGCCCGCCGAGCAGCGCCTCCCGCGCGGCGGCGGTGTGCTGCATGCTCGGCTCGGCGTTCAACCTCTGGACCAGGGGCGCTCTGAACCATGACGGCGGCGCCACCGCGTCGCCCGCTTCGTCGAGCGCCAGGTCCTGCGCGGTGATCGCCAGCACGAGGGTGCTGCCCTGGCGGAGGATGCGGCGCTTGGCGGCGTCGTCGGCGATGTTGTTGCACTTCGGGGAGGCGTGGAACTGCCAGCCGTCGGTGAAGATCGCGACATCCGGCAGGCCCTCGCTGGACAGGACGAAGTCCGGCTTGGAGTTGGCCACGTGCACCTGCGGCCGGAGCCGGAACGTGCGGGAGCCGAGGGAAACGGTGATGATGTTGCCGCCGGAGATGCTCGGGGTCTGTTTGACGGTGCCTCCCAGCTTGGCCGCCAGCCTCAGGAACGCGGCGCGGAACCGCTCCTCCAGCCACGACTCCCCCGTCGGGTCCGGCACCGGCGGGGCCTCCGTGATCTTCCACGACGGCACCAGCGGCGGCTCCCCGCCGTCGATGCCCAGCAGCGTCCGCAGGTGCCGCTCGGCCGCAACCCGGGAGGTAACCTCGCGGTTGTACGGAGCGGCGAAGGGCAGCAGGCAGCGGTGGCAGGACAGGCGCCCCTCGTCGGCGCAGGCGCAGTCCATGACCCGCTCCAGCGCGCCGGTCAGCACCTGCCACAGCTCGCGGGGGTCGGCCAGCTCGGCCAGGTAGCCGGTGCCGCCGGGGACGAGGTCGTGCAGGAGGAGGGCGTCGCGGTTGTCGAGCAGCGGGTCCTTGATGAAGGCGACGTCGAGGTGGTCCGGGGCGCCGCCGTAGTTCTCCCGCAGTCCCAGCAGCACCGCGGCGGTGAGGCTGGGCACGGCGAACACGTCGTCGCCGAACGCGATGCCCTGCGGCAGGGTGAGCACGACGCCCTCGGTGGTGAGCTTGCGGGTGAGCAGCACGGAGCGGGTGTGCTCCTCGTGGCTGTGACGGTGCTTGCACCAGGGCCGGTGCTCGTCGCGCTTGTTGGCCAGCCCGGTGCGGTCGAGGTGGCCGCAGGCCTCGCAGATCCGGAACCGCGGCCCGGCGAGCCGGTTGCCGGCGATGGTGATCTCGCCGGCGGTGTGGCGGCGGGGGCCGAGGTTGTACCAGCGCACGTCCATGCCCTTGAGGTACGCCACGCCGAGCCCGCCGGTGGTGTACCAGCGGTGCTGGACGGTCTGGGGGTCGACGTCTGCGGCGGTGACAATGGAGAAGCCGGCGCGGACGCGTTCGTCGTTGGAGTCGTCGATGCGGGACTCGTCACGCCGCACGAACGCGGAGACGCGGGTGAGCTCGATGGTCTCGAACTTCTGGCCGACGTCGTTGATGCCCGACTTTCCGCAGCGGGGGCAGGTGGTGGGGGTGTCGTCGCCGTCGTGGCTGTAGCCGCAGTGGGGGCAGAGCCGGACGGTGCGGATGGCGGAGCCGTCGTGGCCCACCTCGACGGCGTCGATGTCGATCTGGTGTCCTCCGACGTAGAACGACGCGCCGGGCGCGAAGTCGCGCAAGGCATTGGCGCTGGCGCGGGAGTAGTCGGCCGCCTCGGAGTGGTACTCGCCGGTGTCGGAGTCGATCCAACTCATGGTGACGTCGAGCTGGACGGAGTCGTCGACCAGCGAGTAGTTGGGCAGCAGCCCGATCCGCTCGAGCGCGGAGATCCAGAAGTCGCCGAACGCGGCGCCGATCTGGGCTTCCAGCATGCGCTGCTCGGCGCGCGCCTCCTTGAGGGCGCGGGCGTCGTCGTCGCTGTCCTGCTCGCGGGCCTCGAGGTCGGGCAGTTCGGCGACGAGCTGGTCGAGGCGGTCCTTGAGGTCCTGCTGCTCGGCATGCCAGCGCTGGGCGGCGCGGCCGATGGTGGCCACGAGGCCGCTGGAGCCGTCCGGCCCGGGGGTGGCCCACTGACGCAGCGCGTCGGCGGCGTCGGGGCGGAGGGTGGCGGTGAGGTCGCCGTCGACGGCGAATGCTGCGAGGAAGCGGTCGACGGCGCCGGGCTGCCGAGAGGCCTCGACGAGCTGGTCGAGGAAGGTGGCCTTCCCCCCGATGGGTTGCGCGAGGGCGGTGCCGGTGGTGCGGGGGTGGATGGCGTCGGGGTCGCGGGCGAGGCTGTCGGCGAGGTGGGCGATGTACTGGCGGCGGAGGATCTCCTCGGCGCTCAGGTACGTGGCAGGCGGGGTGACGGCGCCGTTGATGAGGGAGAGCGGGTCGCCGAGTCGGGGCAGGAACTCGCCGCGGCCCTGGACGAACGCCAGGTCCAGCGCGTTGCCGGTGAGGCGTCCGGCGCGCCCGACGCGCTGCACGTAGTTGCTGACGGTGCGGGGCAGGGAGGCGAGCATCACCGAGGACAGGTCGCCGATGTCGATGCCCATCTCCAGCGTCGGGGTGGCCACCAGCACGTTGGGCGCGGTGGGGTCGTCGGCGCTGGACTTGAAGGCGTTCTCGTACTCGAGGCGCTTCTTGGTGTCCAGGAGGCTGGTGTGTTCGCGGGCGACGACGCGCCGCACCTCGGAGGAGCGGTAGAGGCGGCGGTAGTAGTTGTCCGGGTCGCCGGGGTGGGGAGCGAGGGTGCCGGCGCAGGTGGCGTGGAGGCAGGGGCCGCCGTCGAGTTCCGCGCCGGTCGTGAGGCTGACGGGGAACTCGCCGTGGCAGGTGGTGCAGCGCAGGGTGTGGCGGCCGGCGTCGACGTCCGAATCCTCGGTGGGCGCGACGACGACGCGCTCCGGCTCGATGGCGTAGACGGTGGCGCCGCTGCGGGTCTCGACGGCGTGGAGCAGCTGGTCCTTGGCGAGTTGGTCGAGCAGCGTGCGGGCGAGCACTCCCCCGGCGGCGCCGTCGACGCCGAGGCAGCGCCGGGCCCACTGGGCGTACCAGGCTCGGGTGCCGGTGACGGGGTCGAGCAGCGCCTTGGACGCTTCGATCTTCGCGCCACCCACCCGCGGGAAGGCGGGCGTGGAGCGGCCGGGCGGGAAGGGCGGCATGTACTTGGCGCGGCCCTTGCGGCTCCACAGGTGCCAGCGGTTGCCGTCCTCGGTGACGTACCGCTCCAGCCACGGGTGCCAGACGCCGCCCTGGGTGCGGATGCGTTCGACGGCGCCGCGGGCCCAGGCGGTGAGCATCCGGTCGTCCACGTCGTGGGGGAAGAGGCCGGGGTCGAGCGAGTCGAGCGCCCTCCTGGCGGAGCGCAGCAGGTCGGCGCCCTCGATGGCGACGTGGGCGCTCATGGTGCCGGTGCGCTCCAAGGTGCGACCGAAGCTGCTTGTGAGGCCGAACTCGAGGGTGGCGGAGAACAGCAGACGCTCCTGCGCGATGGCGGTGAGCTTGGCGGGCGGGTTGTCCCGCTCCCAGAAGGGCTTGAACTCCTCCTCGCGGGCGGTGAGGTTGGGTGCCAGCAGCCGGTAGCGCTTGTACTTGTCGCCTCGGGCCTGCTCGACGGCGTGCTCCACCAGGGCGGGCAGCGATCGCGGCGCGTCGCCGGCGGCGCGCAGCACGGAGCGCAGGGTGAGGGTGTGGGAGCGGGAGGAGACGAAGCCGGCGCGGTGGGCGGCGTCCTGGACGGAGTCGACGAAGACCAGCGACTTCTTCTCGGCCTCGTCGAGGGTGGCTTGGCCGAACATGTTGGACAGCGTCACCGACATCAGGGTGGCGATGGCGCTGCCGGTGAAGCGGATGGCGTCGGTCTGGCCGCAGCTGGGGCAGGTGTCCTTGGCGGAGTCGTCGTCGGCGTCCTCGCCGACGTGGGTGACGACGCGCAGCACGCGGCCCTCGCGGACGGCGGTGGGGTCGACGTCGCTGGGGGTGGTGGTGATCCGGCGCTCGCGGGGGTCGAACCAGGCCAGCCCGGTCTCGGGTGGGGCGTCGGAGTTGACGTCCGCCGAGGCGTTGAGGAGGGGTCGGAACCGGCCCTCGCGGGTGACGTGGTGGCGTCGGATGTTCTCGTCGTTGGCCGCGAGCTGGTCGCCGACCGGGCCGAGCTCGACTCCCCAACCGGAACGGCCGCAGAACCGGCAATGGATGGCGGGGAACGCGATCCCGCCGCCCTGGGTGGCGTCCTCGCTCGCGACGGGCGGTCCGTCGTCGGCCCAGCGGAAGCGGGCGGCGGAGTCGGCGTAACGGTCGATGCGGCTGAGTTCCCGCACCCACAGGTGCGCCTCGGTGGACGGCATGGTCCGGTCGGGCCCGCCGTCCTTGCCCCGTGCCCGCAGGTGTCCGAGCGCCCCGTGGACGGCGATGACGAACCGACGGCGGACCTCCAGCGTCTCGGGCGTGCCGCGGACGAGCCGCGCAAGCTCGGTGACATGGGTGGCTTGGCCGGTGGCCGCGAGGAAGTCGCGGATGAACGCACTGGACTTCGCGAGGGTCTTGAGGTCGGCGGTTTCCGGATCCTCGTGGAGGGCGGTCAGCACGATCCGGCACAGCTCGGCTGGGTCGGTGTCGTCGTCGATCTGGCCGACGACGTCCGCCGCCAGTTGCTCCGTCACCTCTCCCAAACCGCGGGCAGAGGGGCCCATGCCCGCTTGCGTTTCTGCTGGTTGAGCCGGGCGCGAGCGGAGCGAGCCCCGTGTCGAAACCTCAGAAACCGGCAGCCGAGCGCTCAACCCGGCCCCCACATCCGACCACTCATCAGGAGCCAAGCGCTGCTCCCCCACCACACAGCCGTCATCGAACTTCTCCCCGAACACCCGAGTGGCGAAATCGACGATGTCCATCGCACCCGACGGCGCATCCTCCCGCGGCCCCAGCGTCGCCGAGGTCCCCACAGGCGTGATCCGCCCCAACGGCCGACCCCACTCCTCCGCACTGTGAGTGTCACCAGCGCTCCCCCGCTCCGGCCAGTACGACTTCAGCGCCAGCCCAAGACGACGCAACAGCATCGCGACGTCCGTGCCCTGCGCCCCGTCGTAGGTGTGGAACTCATCCAGAACCAGGTAGGTCAGCGACTCCGCCGACTTCTCCCACAACTTCTGGTCCGCAGACCGCAGGAGGAGTTGATCGAGCATCTTGTAGTTGGTCAGCAAGATGTCCGGCGGATCATCGCGGATGATCGCCCGATCGGTGATGAGCCCGTTTTCCGTGACCTTGGTGGTAGGACCGAAGCGCTTCCCATCGGTGGAGACGGCCGCCTCGCCGGTGTAGAGGGCGGCCGTGATCGAGCCCAGGGGCTGGTGCCCGTCCGAGTCGCGCCCGGTGATCAGCCGGGCAAGTCGCTGCGCCTGATCGTTGGCCAGTGCATTCATCGGATAGAGGATGAGCGCCTTCATCCCACCCACGCCCTGCCGGCGGGCGCGAAGGCAGTGGTCCAGAATCGTATACAGGAAGGCCTCCGTCTTGCCCGACCCCGTTCCGGTGGTGACCAGCGTCGGCTGGGGACGGCCGTTGAGGCTGGAGAGTCGCCGGAAAGCCGCCGCCTGGTGAGCGTAGGGGTCGAAACCGGAGGGCATCCAGTCCAGCGGGGAGACGGCTCGGCGGGGGGCTGCGCTGAACGGCATCCCGGTGCGGAGGTAGGGGCCCTTGAACATCCCCTCCGCCTCGTCCTCCAGGAGCTCGTGGAGTCCGGCCTGCGCGTCGGAGTCGACCAGTGCGAAGGTGGTGGTGAGGTAGTCGATGAGGCCGACTCGCAGCCGCATGGCCTGCCAGCCGGGCAATAGCTCACTCACAAGGCAAGTCCTCCTGCCGGGGCGCGAGTGGCCCCGCCATCGCCAACCTATCGAAGAAACCCCCATACGGATGGTTGTGACAACGGATCTGGCTGGGCCAGCGACCCTCGAGAGTAGACGGCTGAGATTCGTCGCGTCGCGCGCTGGCGTCGCGGCATATCTCAGCGTGCGACCGGAGCGGCCCTTCGAGCCGCTGGCCGAATATGCCTCCGTGGGGGTTGGCGGTGCACCTGAGCCGCTAGACTCCGGATGAGCATCGGCTCGCCATCGCCGCGAACAGACGGAGGACAAGATATGAGCTCGACTGGAACCAGGACCTGCTCTTGGTGTGGTGAACAGGGGCATGACAGGCGATCATGCGACGTTTCTTCCAATGCTGGAGAGTGCAGCGTCTGTGGTTTTCACGGGCACGACAAGCGCAACTGCCCGCGCAAATAGTTCCTCTGATGGCGTCGCAGGAGTCGGGTGACGGCGCTGCGACACGAGTCGGTGGCTGGTCTCGTTTGCCTTCGATTGACTCGAGGCCCACTTCTTGCGCAGGTCGGTGCCCGGAACTGCCTAGCTAGACTAGAGTGGACTCGACTCAGGTCCCGTTGGACGGCGAAGACTGGTGAGAAGACTCTTATGCCCATGGTTACAACCGATTATGCAAGGTGACCAATGCCCATCCGCTGGGATGATATTAACCCGAACAAGGGTGCCCGACTAACTCGCCCGCGCGAGATCTACGCGGCACTCCAAGGAAGAAGGTGGCCGCGGCTTCGCCCGGAGCAGAACGAGGTGCTTGAGACGTGGTACGAGCGCCGTAACGAGTCTGACCTCGTCCTCAAGCAAAATACGGGCGGCGGGAAGACGCTAACGGGCCTCCTCATCGCCCAATCGAGCCTGCACGAAGGAGTAGGCCCGGCAGTTTTCCTGGTACCCGATAAGTTCCTGATCCAGCAAGTGGTTGGCGAGGCTAACGACGCAAAGATCGCCGTTACAACGGATGCGAAAGACGAGTCGTTTCGGTCCCAGCGAGCGATCCTCATCACGACGTTCCACAAACTGCTGAACGGGCGGAGCGTGTTCGGTGTGCGCAACGTCAAAAAGGTCGTGCCGCTAGGCATAGTTGTGGTTGATGACGCGCACGCCGCGCTCTCTGCCACCGGCGGGTTGTTCGCTCCTAAGATTCCTGCGTCCTGCCAGGCATACGGCAAGCTGATCAACCTGTTTGCTAGTGACTTGGCCTCGCAAAGTCCCAAGGCCTATGCCGACATCGCGGCGGGAGAGCCTGGAGCACCTATCCGCGTCCCGCCAAAGGCGGTCGCTGATCGTGCCCAGGAAATCATGGCCATCGTTCGACCACACGCAGCAGATGAGGCGATTGACACACTACTCTACTCATGGCCTTTCGTTGCCGATTCTCTTAAGTTAGCAACGATCACGGTGACTTCATCGGTCGTCGAGATCCGGACTCCTTGCCCAGAGGTCGACATTATTCCCGCTTTCGCGCACGCTAAGCGCAGGGTCTATTTGACGGCCACACTAGAAGACGAGGGCGTGCTTGTGACCGAGCTCGATGCGAACGCGGACGCGGTACGCCGCCCCATAACTCCAAATCAGGCCTCGGACTTGGGAGACCGGATAATACTCGCGCCGCTCTCAATTAACCCTCGGCTTGCCGACACCGCCGTGCAACAACTGGCGCGTGGGTTCGCCGACGGTGACCGTAATGGCGACGGGACCATTGAGAGCGTGCCCGTGAACGTGGTCGTCCTAGTGCCAAGCGACTATGCCGCCAACCGGTGGAGGGCCTTCGCAGATGCCGTACTTCACGTCGGCGACATGCAACCGTTAATCGAACGCATGAAGAAGGGCGACCACATCGGAGTCGTCGTTCTTGTCAACAAATACGACGGGGTCGATTTGCCGGGAGACGCATGCCGGCTACTCATCATTGACGGAATTCCAACGCCCCTAACCCCGCACGAACGACGGGCCTCCGCTGCACTAGTTGGATCAATGTTCTTCAAGGCGCGAGAGGTCCAGCGGATCGAGCAGGGTATGGGCCGGGGGATCCGGGATGTCGGCGACTATTGCGCAGTACTTGTCGTGAACAGCGACGCGGCGCTCACGCTACGCGACAGTACGCTGAGAGCATTTTACTCACCTGCCACCCGGGCTCAGATCGAGTTGAGCCAACAGGTCTCTGATCAGATCCAAGGCGAGAGTATCAATGTCATCGGCGACTTGCTGGATACTTTCCTCGAACGTAAACCCCAGTGGGTGACGAAGAGCTTGGAAGCAACCGCCGACGTCACTTATGACTCCGCCGGGAACGTCACCGAACTTGCCGCAGGACGTCGGGAGGCCTTCAACAGGGCCGTAGCGGGCGACCCCGATGGCGCGGTACTGGTCCTGCGTAGCGCCATAGACACAGTGTCCGAGCCGCTTCTCAAGGGATGGTACCTGGAAGAACTCGCGGCCTATGAGCACCTTGTAGACGCTACAGCCGCAGAGAAGACGTTGTCGGCAGCACGCAAGCTCAACTCCGCGGTCCTCAAACCCAATGTGCCGCCGTCGCGCAAGAAGGTTGCAGGCCCGGCAGCGCAGGGCGTCGCAGCGGCAAATTATCTCGCATCAACGTACGTTGACCCCCGCTCAATGGAACTCGCTGTGGGCTCCCTGTTCGACAACATAGTTTGGGGTGTCGAGGAAGCGGCCGATCTTGCCGAGGAACAGTTCCGTCTCCTTGGGTGCCATTTGGGGTTCGCATCAAACCGGCCAGAGAAGGAGGACCGCGATGGCGGTCCCGACAACCTATGGGCGCTAAGCCCCAGCCGCTTCGCGATCATCGAACTGAAAACCGACGTGTCCCGCCCGAGCCCTGTGATCACGAAGAGCGAAGCGGAACAACTCGTTCACTCGATGGCCTGGTTCTCCGACCACTACCCAGAAGCCGTTGATGCAGTACCAGTCCTAGTCCACCCGTCTGCGGAACTAGATAGCCAAGCTCATGTTCCACCGCGCACACGAATCATGACCAAGGAACACGTGCAGCACCTGCGGCGGGATGTGGAGGCAATGGTGAGAGAACTCTCCGCGTCGGGTTCTTGGGGCGACTCAGCCGCCGTTGCGTCTGCACTGGCACGTCACCAACTAACCGCTGAACAAGTCCTCGCTAGGCACAGCATGGAGGCCCGAAGGTAGTGCGGGACAGTGCTTCTGGCGCCGCCACCGGAGGCCTCAATTGGTCACCCGAGGCAGCGCCTGCGCAGTTCCAGTCGTTGCCGATAGTCTCGGATTGCGGAAATCGCTCGCCTCGGCCTCGCCCTTAAAGCATAATCATGACGACGCGTTCCTAGCCTGTTCCACCTTGAGCCAGCAGCAGTGAGCACCATGGGGCGAGTAGTGGCTCATCCTAGCTCGGGGAACGCCTCGTACTTGTGCCGACGATTGTCAAAAGCAGGCTTGGTCCCCTCCAAGACATTTAGCGAGAACTTCGCAACGTCGAGATCAGCTATGCTGCCACTGGTGAGGTTGAACTGGCCATCGCGCATCTCACAATGTACGATTTGGTCAGCATCGCCGACGATAGCAAGATTGGCATTATGCGTGACGACGATTGTCTGACGACGACCCGCGGCCTCATGAATTGCCGGAACGAGTTTTGAGGCGATTGTCTCGTTGTCGAGATTCTCTTCTGGTTGGTCCAGCAAGAGCGGTGTAGTCCGTCGGTCCACGACGAGGTAGAAGAGTGCTAGCCTCGATCTTTCATGACGGGCCTGTGTAGGGCAGGTCGGCGCCGGTGGCGTCGAGGTTGTATCTGATTCTTGCAGCTGGGTGTGACAAGGCGCCGCGTGTCGCTCACGGTGGGCGGGGTTTCCAGGCCGAGGGGGTGTTCCAGGATCGAGGCGGATGGTCGGGGCCGCGGGGTCAGGTCGCTGGTGCTGGGAGTCCTTGGAGTCTGGTGATGCCTGTGAGGATGAGCTCGGCCCATGGGGATCGGTCGCTGAGGTGGAGGTGGATGCGTCTGGCTCTTCGGGCGATGGTGGCGGGGATGCTGAACAGCCGGTAGCGGAGGCGTTTCGGTTCCCAACGCCGGGCTTCATGACCGGTCAGCGCCAGCATCCCGGTCCAGGCCTGTAACTCGGAGGCCAGGGCGACGATCTGGCACCAGATGCGGTTCTGGTCGAACCCGTGCAGGGGGAGGTTCGCCAGCCCGGTGGTCTTCGCCTGCCTGATCCGGTCTTCGCAGCGGGCCCGCCGGCTATGCCGGAGCTCGAGCTGTTGGAGGGTGCCGAGGGTGGTGTTGGTCGCGAAGGCGGTGAGCCGGTAGCCGTCGACATCATCGAACCGCAGCTGAGCGCCGGGGTGGGGTCGTTCCCGGCGGACGATCACCCGCATCCCCTTGGGCCAGCCGGACAGGTCGAGTAGTCCGGTGAACTCGGCCAGATCGGCCCCGTCGCGGGCTTCACCATCCGCGTTGAGCGCCGGGAGCCACACCCATTCGGGAATCTCGTGGTAGAGGTCGGGGGTGTCCATGGGGAGAGTGAACCCGACCGAGTACACGACCCTTCGCCCGGTCAGCCACTTGGTGAAGTCTTTAGTGCCGCCGGCGCCGTCCGCGCGGACCAGCACCCGGCGTCCTGGCCGCGGGTTCTGGTCGGGGAGCTGCGCCAACGCGGCCCTGGTCACGGCGATGTGATCCGAAGCCTTGTTGGAGCCCGCGTTCCCCGGCCTCAGATGGACCGCGAGTGCTTCGCCGGTTCCGTCCGTGCCGTGGTCGGCGAACGCCAACAGGGGGTGGAACCCGAACCCGCGTTTGAACGTCGGAGCAGCCTGCTGCTTCTCCGAATGCGCGGTGACCAGCGACGCATCCAAGTCGATAATCAGCGGCTGCTCAGCGGTAGCGCCGTGGTCGGGCGCATGGACACCGGCCAGACCCCAGACGGTGGCTCGGGCCTGCTGCCGCGCCACCGATATCGCCTTGATCGCCTTGTCCGCATCCTCGGCCAGGGCCTTGATCAGCCGCAACACCGTCGGATCTGACGCCACACGGCCGTACACCCCCGGCTCGCCGCGCAGCACGGCGACGTCACTCAACGCATCCCCGCCCAGCACCAGCGACACCGCCAGGTCGAGCAGGATCTTGCCCGGGTCATGGACCGCCAACGGCTTCCGCCACCCCACCAACGCCTCCGACAGGGCCCGATCCAGCCCCGCGGCGCGGATTGTTTCCGTGAGCAGGACCCCGCCGGCCTGGGCCACCGCGGCCACCTTCGCGGTACCAACATGAACCCTGGGATACAAACCGGTACTGTTCACCTCGAAGGTGCCCCCATCTTGGTCGATGTGTTCTCTAGTCAAGTCACATCATCCCAAGTCAGGGGCACTTTCGCTATCTCAACCCGCTACTGTCCACCCACCGGCGTGAAAGCACGAGGCTAAAGGTGTCATCTACCCGTTGGTCAAAAGGGTGGCCACACAGTTGGGCATACGGATGACGAAGCAGATCTTTGCCAGAGGCGTGAGCAGGGCAGTTCCTGTTCTCGGCGCTGTGACCTCCGGCGGGTTTACGTTGGCAACGTTCTACCCAATGTGCCGCAAACTGAGGAAACACCTGGCCAACTCCTACCTGGCAAATCCAGGAGGCGTCCCCGAATCTAGCCCACCGTCGGTATGACCTGACTTCCACAACACCCTCCGTGGGACGCCGCGGCGGCGAACAGATGCCCCAGTCAAGAGAGATTCCCGTTGAGAACCGGGGCACTAAATCGCAGGGCAGAGTGGGGCAGAGCGTGCTCAGCAAGGTAGGTGGGTGGACCTCTCCGACGCTCTTGGCGCCGCGGCGGCGCCCCATGAGCCAGGTGTCTCTCCCCCTGTCGGTCGGTACGCCTGACCTTCAGAGGGCCCTCTCAGCCCCGAAGTGGCCCTGCGGACAACCGTCCGTCCGCCGAGGCACGGAACCGGAGCCAGCGGCAGGGCTCCACCAGCGGCGCAGTGGTCGACGGAAGGCCTATGCTGCTCGTCCTGATCCAGGTGCGAGCTGCCCTGGCTCATTTGGGGCTCCTTGGCGGGGCACTAAATCTGGGCCCAGTTGTGGAAGTCAGGTATGACGCTGGACGCGCCACCGCATTGCGGTGATATCCGCGGTCGAAGTTGCCCGGGACCTTGGCCATCAGGAAGGCAACAGAACATTCATTCCGACGGCGCGCGGAGGCACCGAGCGGGATGGCAGCAGGAATAGCCCGGCCCCTGCCGGCCCCTATGCTCGTGGTGATGGGCGGCCGCCTGGGGGGTAGCCGCTCAGGCTGGGAGGGAGCCGGAACGCCCTGGCCTGAGGCATACGGTCGAAGCCGGGCGCATCGAGCCTTAGTCGGAGACGGCGCGGCGCAGAATGCATGCCCGCCTGAAACCACACAGGTTTCAGGGGCAAACCCCGTGAATGTTGTTTCTCTAGACACGCTGGGGTGAATCTTGTCGTCGGCGAGCGCCCAGCCACGCTGTCCGCCATCTTCGGGTTTTCGCGACAAGTTGTATTTGACCCTTCTGAATCGGGTCGTTCAGGCCGTGGGCTCATCGCGGGTAACATTCGCTCACTCTAGGATCGAGAAACGCAGGCCGGCAGGACGCGCCTTGACGAACCAGCTTTCGACACTATTGTCCAATTGGTGACTCTTGAGTTCCTTGATCCGGTACAATTCGTAGCGCATCAGCCAATGGTCTAAGCATTCATGCGCTCCGTTGGCAATTAGGCTGGACATTCGCCCCAAGACCCAAGGGACGTACTTCTTTCCACTCGCCGCCAAAGCCAGCCACACCAGATCGTCGTCCGTCTCAATCAGCGCCATTGCCAAATTCTTCACAACGCTGCGCTTAAGTATCTTGCGAATGGCATATATACCCCAGCAAATCGTCGACGTTTCACGCCTCGTGGCGGCCTGCGCCAACACGACTCGGAGATTGTGGGCTAGCCGTTCTCGCTCTGCTTTGCTCAGCAATTCTGAACAGTAAGCAAGCTGTCGCGTAGCGTACGGGATTAGATGTGGATAAAGGAACGTCAGTCGGAACAGTTCGTCCAGGATAGCGAGGTCCACAGTTGGATTCGGTGCTCGCTTTGAATCTACCCCCACCTGAGGGCATCCCCTTTTCCCGAGCAGGGTCTTTATCCCAAAAGTCAGAACCGAGCGCTGCGGATGGCGCCTCGCCGAGGCCTCGCAGTGTCGTAGGAAACGCAGCGATTCAACAGCGCCCGCGCGCTTCTTACGGGGCAGGGCCATGAGGACCTCCGTGATCCAATCACTGTCGGAGTCCTCGGCAAGACTGGAAATCCTAGTCTTTCTGGTGTTCAGTTGAAGCCTGTAGTGAGCCAAGGACCTATCCAGCTGGGCAACGAATCTCTCCGCCTCTTCGAGTGTGACGTGGTAGCTGGTGAAGTCATCGACGTATCTGGTAAACTCAAACCCGGCGGCCACCAAGTCTGCGTCAACTCGTTGAAGAATGACCTCCGCGGCGATGTTCGAGATTACAGGGCCGATCATCGCACCTTTCGTCTCACGGTCATGACAGTTCCTCAAGAGTTCGTCCAGTTTCGGCTCCCAACTGGACTTGACCTTATCCTTTTTCGCCACAGCCTTGCCCCTGAGCGCCCAGTCAATAGCATGGCTGTAGATGCTGGGGAAACAGTTCGCGACGTCCGCACGGACGACGAACCTGCTTCCCTGAGCTTGCACGGTGTCACGGTGCATTCTGGACTCAGTCGATTCGTAGTCCATCACCACGATGCGGTCCCGATACGGCCACCCATCGGGCTTCACCATTGACTGGTCACTGTGCAGGAAATTGGAGAGTTTGACCCAGTTCTCCACCACGTGATCGACCAACCGAGCGTATGGAACCGGATGCGGAATTCCCATGGTTCGAATGAGACCGTCGTACCGTCGTGACCGAAACTCTAGAACTGGCGCAGCGGTCGGAGGCTGCACACGGAGCTGGGCTGCTATCGCAGGAGAAAAAGAAGCGGAACTGAAGAAGGGTGGAAGTTCGGTACGGTCGCTGCGCACATTCGGGAAGTACTGATGCTGAAGTAGCGCATTCTCAACCCAACCCTTCTCCACATAGGATGCCAAGTTCGCAAACGTAAACTGCACGCTATCGACTCCTCTTGGAACGCTGGCGAGCTCTAAGAGCGTCATTCAGAAGTCTCGTCCCAGCTGCAAACTCATCACCATCGTGGTGTTCTGCCTTCTCAACGGGGTGGTGGATCTTGATCATCGCGCTCCAAGCTCTCCCGCCAGCTTCTCCATCGCAGCGTGGAAGTCGGCCTCGCGGTCGCGGGGGCGAAGGGGAGTTCGTAGGTGTAGACCGTCCCGCGGGGGTGAGTGGCAGTGCGCTCCTCCTCGGTGAGCTTGTCACCCTTCTTGCGCCAGAGTTGGCGGACCTGGGTCGGGACCAGGCGGCCGTTGGCGTCGTAGATGTAGTCGTTCTGGTCGTAGCCGTGGAGGACCGCGAACTGCGTGCGGTAGATCGTGGCCAGCTCGTCGGCGGTGACTCCGAGCATCGTGGCCATGAGGGCGTCGATCTCCACCAAGGCGTTGCGGCGGTCGACGTCACGGCGCAGCGGGGTGCCTGGTGTCCACTCCGGTCCGACGTCACCCATCTCGGGCGCACCCGGATATGCCTTGCCGAGGAGCCACTCGTCGCCCCTGAACGCGGGGTCCCAGACATCGCGCCACAGGTCAGAGTAGGCATCAGTGAGACAGTTCAGGCGAAGGGTGCGAAGGAGCAGTCGCGGGATCAGCGGGTGGTCAGACGGCGGTAGCGCTAGCTGCATGGCGGTGCTCTGGATGATTCCACTCTTGGGGAGGGCGCGCACCAGCGCGTCGTTCAGCATGGCGGACATGGCGCCAGCGGCCAATACGACCGAGTGGTTGGGCCCGCCCCCAAGGCAGTAGAGGGAGAATATGTGAGCCGCAGCCGGCGGAATCACCGCAGGAATCAACGTCCGCTCACCGCTATTCGCAGCCATACCCCGCCATGCAACACGGAAGTGGTCTCGCTGGGGTGAACCGTCCCATTTGCCGTAGGCGGTGTCATAGGTAGCGCGATCGCCAGCCGGCTTGTACGCCGTCACCGGCAGGGCATCGGAAGCGAGCGTCTCTAGGTCGACAGACGACCAATCAAGATTGTGGAGCATCGTCGAGTTGGGGGATTTGTAGAACGGGTTCCCCACGTGTAGGTGCGGGCCCTGGAGGATCGCTTCGTCCCAAGATGTGGATCCCCAATCCTGGACGAATCGGCCCTTCTGACGGTCCGTCGTCTCGTTCCACCCCTGCGAGAAGTGCAGACCGAGACCGCCGACGCGGCGCGCTCGCGCGAGCGCGCTCATAACCCGCGATGATGATGAGTTGACGGAGTAGAGCATCCGCGTCTGGTGGACCGCGGCGGCAGGACCCTCCAACACGTCACGCCAGACGGCCAGCTCCGCTTCGTCCACCAACTGCACGCGGGATCTGTGGGGCCGTAGGTCCCATTTCCCGGCGTACTTCAGTCCTGGCTCTTCGCCGGAGCCGTCGTGCTTCTCCGAACGGATAATCGTCTCGGGGTGGTAGAGGCCAGCGGCGTTGAGGAACGACACGCGCCTCACCGCCCCGTAGACGTGGACACCGAAGGTGACCAAGTGATGCACTTCGAAAAGTTGCAGCTCATTCACGAACTGCCAGTGGCGTCGCAGTCGAGGGTAGGTGAGTCCCCGGAGCCCCCCGGCCTTCTCATCCGTCAGATGCGTCTCAGGATGGATCAGGCCCACGGTGCCCCGGAGTGAGCCGTGCGTCCACATTTGTGCCATGAAGCAGCGATAGAGGTCGGGCCTGAGACCAATCAGCTCCGGATAGGTTGTCTGGTCGCCGACGAATTCCCGGAGTGCGACCATCTCGGCCGCACCGGCCGTCACGATGTCGCCGGCGTCGACGAGTTGCAGCGTCTCCATGCGTCGCGAGTTCTTGGCAGCCTCAGTCGGTTTCAGCGCCAATTGCCACCAGGGATCGCTCTCGGCGAGTAGCGCGTCCAGGTCGACGTCCGGCCTCACCCACGGCGGGTTGCCCACTTGGAGGTCGAAGCCTCCGCGGCCGAACACTGTCGCGAAGTCCAGTTGCCAGTGGAAGAAGCCCTGCTCTTTGGCCACGTCGTCGCAGACACGCAGCCACTGGTGATCGGCGAGCACGTCCCTGATTCGCCTGGCTCCGGCTCCGGCGAGTTCGAAGTTCTCTTGGTCTGCCATCGCCTCCCATTGGTCCGCAGGGGAGAGCGTACCCATCCCTTGCTTCGCTCCTCGGGCCGAGAGCTTCTGAGTGCCAAGGATGCCCTGTGCTGCGTCGATCCACTGGTCGAGGGTCGGCGGGGCCACTTCGTCGCCGGTCAGCGGCCAGAACCACAGCGCGGTCCAGGCGTCCATCATGCGGCGGAGTCGGCGGTAGGCGCCATCGTCGTCGGCTAGGGAGGCTTCGATCTGTTCACGAGTGACGTGGGGGGTGCGGGTCTTTGAGGCTTCGAGGCCGCTTCGCCGCACCTCAGCCAGCGAGTAGGGCGAGCCCCAGAGAGGAATATTGCGGGCGGACTCCTGCTCGGCGACCTTCAAACGGCGATAGGCCATCGCCCACAACTCCTCGGCCTGGTGGGAGATCGCCACCAGCTGGTCGAGTTGCTTCTTCGTCGGCTTGCCCTTGATGGCCTTCCGCCACGCCTTGACCTTGGCCACGCGGTCGGGGACGAGTTCCTTCGCCTCCTTGGATTCTGACGTCGCGCCCCAGCCTGCGGCGGGCAGCAGCCAGTGGTGGATGCGGCCGCCCGAGCCGCTGAGCTCGGGGCGGTCCTGCTCAATACGGGCGTCGATGTCGGTGAGCGGCTCCGCGGTGGGCGGGGTGGTGAGCCAGCGCTTGTCGTTGACCTGATCCCGCGTGTAGAAGGACCGCGACGCCCCCACCAGCGAGTTGCCGCGTCGCAGCCGGAGTCCGAACCATGGGGCCTGAAGGCCTTCGGCCATGGTGTCCAGCCACAGCGTGATCTCCGCGAACTCCACGGCGGTGGCGTTGAGGTCCACGCCGTAGACGTTATGCAGGGCCAGGTAGGCCTTCACCTTCTGCAGCTCGGCCGGGTAGACGTCGGGGTCGATCCGCTCCCCCAGCTCCTCCTGCCGGCGCTTCAGGTACTGCTCGGCCAGCTGCCGGACGGCCTCGATGGCGAACGCGCCGGAGCCAAGGGCGGGCTCGCAGACGCTAAGGCCCAGGATTTCCTCGGCGGTGGTGGTGTGGCCGTCCTGGTCCAACAGCTCGGCGAGCGCCTCGGAGACGGTGAACTTCGTCAACACCTCGGGGGTGTAGTAGGAGGCGGAGCGCTGCCGCTGGCGGCCGGAGAGCCGGAAGACGAACTGGCCGCGGGTGTAGCGGCGGCGGCTCTTCTGGCCGGTGACGGGGTCGGTGTCGAGGACGAAGTCCTTGTCGGCCAGGTGGTCGGCGCGGTCCACTGGGACCACCCAGGAGCCCTTCTCGGGATTGCCATCGCGGGCAACCTCGTAGAGGTCGACGTCGGCGAACGAGCCCGTGTAGCTCATCAGGCCCTCGTAGACGGCGCCCAGCTGATTGATGCCAAGCTCGACGTAGCTGATGAAGCCGCGTTCCTTGCCGGAGCGCTCCTTGCTGAGCAGGAGTCGGCGGAGGACTTCCTGGAGGGCGTGGTTGCCGAGGCCGACTTCGTCGATGAGGGCGGTGGCCTGGGGTGAGAAGAGGTCTGCGCGGAGGGGTTGGAACTCGAGGCCGCGCTCGACTAGGCGGTCATTGGTCGCTTCATAGGTTTCGAGACGCTCAGTCGCTTCGCTCCTTCGCTCCTCAACCAGCGGGGAGGGGTGCGTTTCATAGGTTTCGAGACGCTCGCCGGCTCCGCCGTCGAGCTCCTCAACCAGCGGGAGGTGGTGGCCGCGGTCGACGAGGCGGAAGAGCAGAGCCAGCGACTCGTACAGGTGGGTGCCGGAGCGGGCGCGCGGGGAGGCGAGCTCCACCTGCACCAGCTCCCGGAGCCGGTCGAGGGAGTAGCCGCGGGCGTAGTCCGGGTCCCCGACGGGGAGGATCTTCAGCTCCGGCGACGCCTCGGCGTAGAGGAGGAACAGGATCCGGTAGAGGAACCGCAGCGACTGCAGCGCCAACGGCTGCGCCTGACTCTGCGGCAGAGGATCGAGGCCCTGGGCGCGCCGTCGGTCCACCACCTCGTTGGCGATGAGCTCAATCGACTCCCGCACGCCCTCGCGCAGGTCCGCGGACACGCCGACGGTGTGCGCGACGGACGCCTCCAGGGTCGCGTCCCACCAGATGTTGCCGTCGGCGTCGGGGGCCAGCGACTCGGCGTCGACGGCCACCAGCGCTCGGTCGATCTCGCCGCCCTGCTTGGTGTCGCCGCGCTCGGCGACGGTGTGGAGGTCGACGGCCAGGTAGCGGCCCTCGGGCCAGCGGGAGGCCTCGGCCACCACCAGCCAGCGGCCGGCCATGATGAGCGCGAACTTCGTCTCCTCGTGGTCGAGGAACAGGGTGGAGACGAGCTTGGTGGCCGAGGTGATCGGGTCCTCGTCGTCGACGACGTACGGCTCGGCGAGGGTGTCAGCGTGGCGGGCGAACAGCTCGTCCAGCGTGGCGGCGGGCTTGGCCTCCACAATCGCGAGGGTGGGTTCGAGGCCGGGTGAGCGCAGCAGCCGGACGGGGCCGTTCACCGTCGTCTCGTAGGGACCGGGCTCGTAGCCGAGGATGCGGCGGAGGTCGGCGTGGAGGGCTGCGGCGGCGTTCGGGTCCGGGTCGTCGTCGGCGTAGAGAGCGGCCATGGCGGTGGCCAGCTTGGAGCGGTCGGCGGTGAACCTGGACTTGGTGGTGGGGTGCTCGGCGTCCCGCCACTGCTTGACCCGGTCCAGGACGCGGGCCAGGTAGGACTCCTTGCGGGCGTCGGTGGTGAAGAAGTGCTCGCTGATCCAGTCCTCGACGACGAGGAGGGCGTCGCTGTCAGCCATGGGTGGCCTCCGGGGTGTCGGCGGGAGGACCACCAGCAGGGGGCGCACCAGCTGGCGGTCGGGGGTCATGTCGCGGCTGAGCCGTTCCTGCGCCTCGACGAGCGCGCGGCGGCGGCGCACCTGGTCGCGCTGGATGAGCGCCTCGGCCTCGGACTGCCACTCCTCCGCGCGGGCCACCCACTCGTCGACCCGCGCCTTGGCGGCGTCCGCGGCGGCCTGGAACTGGAAGCGCAGGGTGTCCTCGGCGCGCTCGACGGCGGGCCGGACGAGGTCCATGTCCGGGAGCTGGACCGGGCCGGGGTTGCTGCGCTCGCCGATGACGCCGGCGTCGGCGAGCATCTCCCCCGCCGTCGCGTGCACCTCGACGAAGGGCGTCGCGCCGTGGAACTGGGCGGACAGCCACGACGAGGCCACCACCTGCCCGCGGCGGTTGATGAGGGTGCCGTTGAGCAGGACGGTGGGCACGTCGACGTCGCCGCGCACAGCGAAGATCTCGCCGCGGGCCAGCCGGGACAGGGCGCGGTCGGCGGCCCAGTCGAGCACCGGGTGGAGGGGGCCGAGGTAGTGGGCCTCGGGCCAGGAGGAGGCGCTGGTGTCGGTGAGGGCGGCGTCGAGGATGGTGCTCGCGGCGTTGGGCTCGGTGACGAGCTGGAGGCGCTCGAGGACGTTGCGGTCGGCGAGGTAGCTCTGTGGGAGCACCTCGAAGCGTTGACGCAGGTCGGCGGGTGGGACGAACTCGACGATGTGCTCGGCATGGTGTTCGCGCCAGGCGACGCCGCCGAGGTCCCGCGGCAGCGGCCTGTCCTCGGGTGAGGGGTAGTACTCGTGGAGGGCGTCGCGGAGGAAGTCGACCGGCTTGGCGTAGAGGAGGTGGTCGCCGACGACGGCGGGCTCGGGCTGATCGTCGGCGTCGTCGTCGAGGTATTGGGCCAGCCAGTCGTCGAGGCTGGTGGCGATGTCCTCGGGGTTGGCGACCACGTCGTCGAAGCTCTTGGAGCCGGCGAGCACCTGGCGGATGGCTTCCTCCTCGGCGGTGACGCTGTAGCGGCCCATGAGGCTGGCGGCGTCGCCGAGGGCGCGGTGGGCCTCGTGCTCGCGGGCGACGAGGGCAGTGAGGACGCGGATGTCGCCGGAGAAGCGCTCGTTGGCGGTGTTGAGCAGGAGGGTGGTGATCTGCGGGGGCTGCTTCTGGCCGTAGCGGTCGATGCGGCCGTTGCGCTGCTCGATGCGGATGAGGCTCCACGGGATGTCGTAGTGGATGAGGTGGTGGCACTGCTTGTGGAGGTTGACACCCTCGGAGGCGACGTCGCCGGTGACGAGCACGCGGATGGGTGAGCTGGTCTGCTTGAAGCTCTCGACGATGGCCTGCTGCTGGTCGTCGGCCAGGCCGCCGTGGAGGACCTCCACCTGGTCGGGTTTGAGGCCGAGGTCCTTCTGGAGCTTGGCCTGGAGCCAGTGGAGGGTGGCGACGCGCTCGGAGAAGACGACGGCGCGCATGGGCGAGTTCTTACCTACTCCGACTTCGTCGCGGAGGTGAGAGACGAGGGCCTGGTACTTCGACGAGGTGGCCATGGTGGCGTCGTTGAGGACCGCCAGGCGGCGCAGGGCCTCGGCCTCGCGGTGCGCGGCGGGCGTGTGGTTGAGGCGCTCGATGCGGTTGCGCAGGGTGTCGCGGAGTGCGGCGGGCGAGGACAGGAAGGCCTTCGCCAGCGTCCAGGGGAACAAGGAGCCGTTGGCGCCGGAGTAGGGCGAGGGCGCCGTGGGGCGGAGCCAGGTGTCGACCAGCTCGTCGACGACGGCGTCCTCCTGCGGAGAGGCGTCGATGAGGCGGTTGTCGGGCTCAAGGCGCTCGGCCCAGTCTGCGCCCACCTCCTCGGCCACCTCGGCGCTGTGGCGGTGGCGTCGGATGGTGAGCTGCTCGACGCGGCGGGCGTCGAGGTCGCCGTCGGCCTTGACGGCGGTGGGGTCGAGGAGGCGGACCAGCTCGGCGAAGGACTCCCGCGACCCGTTGTGCGGGGTGGCGGAGGCGAGGATGAGGGCGTCGGCCTGCGGCGCGAGGATGCTGGCCAGGCGGTTGTTGAGGGTGGCGGTGTTGGTGACGTTGTGCGACTCGTCGATGACGACGGCGTCCCAGTGGTGGCGGCGCAGGTCGTGGACGAAGCGCTCCTGCTTCAGCGTGTCGATGGAGATGATGACGCGGCGGAAGTAGGAGAACGGGTTGCGGTTGGCGGGCAGCTTCTGCTTGACGCGGGCCACGCCCTGAGAGTCGAGGCGCACGAACGGGATGGCGAAGCGGCTCCACATCTCGTGCTGCATCTGCTCCAGCACGTGTCGCGGGGTGACCACGAGGATCCGCTCGCCGCGGCCGCGGCGGATGAGTTCGGAGAGGATCATGCCGATCTCGAGCGTCTTGCCGAGGCCGACGGCGTCGGCCAGCAGGATTCGGGGCCGCAGTGTCGCGGGGTCGAGTGCCTTGGCGACGGCCTTGTGCTGGTAGCCGAGTTGGCGGGCGAGCATGCGGGGCGAGACGGTGAGCGAGTCGTCGCTCAGCGGGACGGCGGTCTTGCGGAGGGTGGACTCGACCCAGAGGCGGGAGCGGCGGTACTTGGGTGAGTCGTCGGCGCGGACTTCAGTGTCGCGGGGGTCGTCGAGCTTGATCCGGTCCAGCGAGGGGTAGAAGACGGCGTCCTGGCCGCGGACCAGGTCCGAGAGGCCCTGGGCGTTGAGGACGGGTCCGTCGGACGACTCGTCCACCGAGGTGATCAGCCAGTCCTCGTCGCGCACCACGACGACGTTGCCGGGCGCGAAGGTGTTCGTGCTACTCATCGTGAGATGGAGCCTATCGGTCGGCCTGGCCACGCGGGGCGCGCTCCTGCCGCAATGCCCCATCGGATGTCGGCGACGGTCAGGCGCACGGCGTTGGCGCCGCCCGTTGATGCCTCTTCTGGCCCCGAAGACACTGTCCGTGGTGACTGTCAAGATGGTCATTCAACTCCGGCAGCTGCGTCTACCCGTCGCAGATCACCGCCCTGGGGAACGAGAACGGCTCCATCACTCTCGTCCGGCGGCGTGTCGACCCCAATGAGGACGCAATCCTGCCAGTGACCCGCCGGGCGGTGGCGGGAAAGCGCGTGAGCGTGAACCATGAGTCCACCCACGGGCATCCACCGCTCCGGGGCAGAGCGCTTGCGATCTCGTCCAGGCGCTTAAAGACGTCAGAGATCATGAGCCCGCTGCTCCAACTCGTTCGCCGCAGCAGCCGACACCCTGACGTCGCCCAACAGATAACTGTCCAGAAGCAACCTGGCGGGGCGCGGGGTGGTGACTGGGCGTTCCACGACGCCCAGGTTCCCGTCAGCATCGAGGATCACGTCGTGTCCCTGCTCCAGCCGGTCCAAGTCGTCGGTTTCCACGAACGTCATCCAACCCTCTCCCGGGACGACGCCCAGCGTCGTCATGTCCGCAGCCGAAGGACCGACCCTGGGGAGGTCGGGAACGTGCGCCACCCGGTAGCGCGCCCACCCTCCGCCGAGTCCGTCGGCTGCGTGCGCGATCTCCACAACCGACATTTCCCTGAGTCGCGAGCGGAGCCTGGACCTCTCGGAACTCGACAGCCTCTCCGTGCGACCGTTCGAGAGAAGGTCCATGGCGGCCTCGCGCACGTCGGAGCTCCAACGCCGGCCCCGCGCCAAGGCGCGCACCCATGCCATCACTGCCACGTCGTCGACCAGCGCGAGGCGCCCCACCGTCCTCAGCGCGGCCAGATCCCCAGAGCGCACTGCTTGCTGCACGAACCGCATGGCCGGCAAGTACCTCGTCTGGGACCAAGTTTCACAATTTGAACTGGATCGCTTCGAGCCTCACCCTTGGTCGGCTGCGATCGGTTGCGGGATTAGCTTCCCGTAGCCCATTCGAAGTGGGTGCTCACGGTTCTCGCAACCTTGGGCACCCACTACGTGTGTCTTGGGGTGTAGCCGTCAATCGCGCGGCTTGAGAGAAGTCTTGAAGAGTATCCGAGCCGTGATAACATTCCGGGCTCTTCACAATCCGGGGTGTAGGCGGGGTCACATAGGCGGGGTCTGAATCCGCCGGTCTTGAGGCGGCTGCGGGCGATGTAGTGGGCGAAGTGCCGGAAGCCGAGCGCGGAACCGCGGAGGTTTTCGAGGCCATTCAGGGCCTTCGGTAGGGCCATTCGAGGTGCCGGGCCGGTCGAAGTAGGCCAGCACGTCAGCGGACCGCTTCTTCAACGTGCGACCAAGGGTGATGACCTCACGCAAGGACGCTGGGGACCCCGCTGCTGACGCTGGCGATGAAGGCCTCCATCTGGCCGCGGCCTGTGGCGCGGTCGGGTTCGCGGTAGGCGGCCACCAACTGCTGGTAGACCCCGTAGGTCGCTTCGAGTTGCACGTGGTCGTCGACGGCGAACAAGGCGTCGACGCGGGCTTGTCGTCGCGGGTGAGCAGGTCGACTCCGGTGTGCAGAGTGAGTGCGCCTGGCGCGGTACAGCGGATCCTGGGCGCGGCCCCGATGGCCGTGGAGGTCCTGCACTGATCGTGCGCCGGCTTCGGCGCCTCCACCGATCGACGGGCTCTGCGGGCCTGGGCAGTCACGCCATCGTCACCCGTCGAGAGAACGCCCTTTTGATCAACCCAGCAGACTTGGAAGCCGCCTTCACGAGCGAGCGTGGGTCGGATCAAGGCTTACGCGTGCTGGCCTCGATCATCGAGGAGACGTTGCCCGCCACTGCGGCGAGGTAGTCCATCTCCGCGCGCTGGTAGCGCAGCGCCATCTTCGGCGAGGTGTGGCCGGCGATCGCTTGGACGGCCCGGAGATTGCCCCCGGACAGCCGGTAGGCCCAGGTGAGCCCCGTCACGCGGGTTCCGTGGAAGACGTAGCCCCCTTGGCCGGTCAGCAGTTCCCGGATGCGCTGCGACTCCTCGCTCTCCTGTTCTCCTGACTGCTCAAGGCGACGAACGGCGTCCTCCTCGAGGTTATTGGCGACGGTCTTGCATGCATTCTTGAACGCCCTTAGCCAGTCCGCGGACTTCACTGGCCCGCCGTCCCTGTTGCGCCAGAAGAGCAACCCCGTCCGACCCAGCTGTGTGTGCTCGCGAAGATGCGACCTCACATCACCCACGAGAGCGGCCGGGATCGGAAGGGTGCGGAAGGCTATGCCCTTCCGGGCGGTCTTGAGCGGTCCGATCTCGACCTTGCCCTCCGCCTCCTTCACCGGCTGATGGACCTTCACCGTCGGGACCTCACCGTTGAGACTGAAGTCGCGACGCTGCAGCGCCCGGACCTCGCCAGACCGCAGACCGAGCACGCCCCCGAGGAGTACGCCCAGCCGCCAACGTTCGGGCATCTGCTCCGCAACGGCGTACAACACGTCGATGGGGAGGGGGTCCAGATCTCGTTCCCGCGAGGCCTGGGCTTGGGTGGCCGCCTTGACCTGGACGGGGTTCACCTCGATGAGCTCAGCCTCGACGGCGGCGTTCATGATCGCTCGCAGCAAGTCGTACGCCTGCCGGCACGAGGACTCGCGCGTGCTGACCGGGAGACCCTGCCACCACAGGCGCACGTCGGCACGGGTCAACTCGGTGACGCGCACACCGCCAATGCCGTGCTTCGCAACAGGCTTGCCTTTCACCATCCCTCGCCGCGTGATCGTCGTGGGCTCGGCAAGGATGTAGAACTTGAAGAGTTGGCGATAGCGGTCCCGCGACGTGGCAGCGAGCTCACCGCGCTCGAGGTACTGCGAGCCGTAGGCGGCGATTGTGGGCACCGCCGCTGCTGCTCGCCGGGCGACCTCCTTGCGCTGGCGCTCCTCCTCGGCCTCGCGGAATCGCTCGATCGGTGGAGTCCAGTCGCCGCGATCGATCAGCCGGTGTTCGCGGTCGAGCCACCCCCAGGCATCGCCCTTCGCGTCAAACGTCTGGAGCGCTGTGTAGCGTGTGCCTTGATCGCCGCCGCGAACGCTGCCGAGGATGTAGGACGCCTGGTAACGCCCGGAGGGAAGCTGGCGAACCTTGCCCCACGCTCGGCGACCCTCCGCCACACAGATTCCCGTCCCGGCCAGGGCGGGAATCTTTTGCTTCCGGGTTGCTCGCACCAAGGCCTACCCGGAAGAGCCTCAGACGGCGGGCGGCGTCGGCTTCTCCTGATCAGCCGGCACCTCAGCGACGGCAGGCTTCTTCGCCCCCGAGAGCAGCTTCCAGATGATGGCCGCCGCGGCGATCAGGACCGCCGCGTCGTCGGCGAAACCGATCGGCCCCAGGACGTCGGGGATGATGTCCACCGGGGACGCGCCCCACAGGACGGCGATCACACCGGTGGCGACAGCGCCGATGACCTTCTTCTTCTCCATGCCTCAAGGCTACCGACCGGCCCTGACACACGCCGTCCCTACGATGTGCCCATGAGCGCCTTCGCCAGCATCCCCGGAGTCATCGGCTACATGGAGTTCCACGACGGACCCCGCCGGGTGATCACCGTCGACTGCCAGGGCCCCGGCCTGACGACGGGCACCTACCGGCCGATCATCACTATCGACGGGCGCAGCTTCCAGGTGATGTGGGGGCCCGTCGCGTTCGAGATCCCCGCCGACCGCAATGTGCACGTGAGCGGCCACGTCATGTCCAACTCGATGACCGGTTTCGCCTCGCTGCTGCTCGATCCGCAGCCCTTCGACGAGCAGTTGGTCTACCGCATCCGGACGATGTCGGCCATGGGAGAGCTGACCAGGGTGGCACCCGTCGGCTACTGACGGCCTCGGCAGACGCCGTCAGTGCGCCTGCGGATCGACGGTCGGTTCCGGCCCGGTCCTGGCGTCCTGCTTCGGGATGACGACACTATTGATGACGATCAGCAGCGACGCCGTGATCGGGACGGCGACCAGCGCGCCCAGCAGCCCCATCAGGGTGGCGCCGACCATGGCTCCGATCAGGACCAGCGGCCCCGGTACGGACACCGCTTTGTTCATGATGCGCGGCGTCATGACGTACGCCTCGATCTGCATGTAGACGAAGTAGATGACGGCGAAGGCGAGCGCCGTCTGCCACGAGTGCATCAGGCAGACAGCCGACGCGATGATCCACACCATCACCGAGCCGATCATCGGCAGCATCGACACCAGCAGCGCCAGGAAGGCCAGCATCACCGCGTAGGGGGTGCCCAGGACGCTCAGCAGGATGAACGAGAAGATGCCGTTGAAGACGCCCAGCTGGATCGACCCGCCGATGGCGCCACCGACAGAACGGGTGATCTTCTCCGTGACCTCGGCGGCCTTCGGCCGCTTGTAGGCGGGCAGCAGACGGTAGAACGCCTGCTTCGTGCCGTCGAGGGACGCCAGGAAGTACAGCGTGAGCACCAGGGCGATCATGGTGCCGGAGATGCCGTTGATCAGGCCGGACCCGAAGGCGAGCACCCCGTTGCCGATCGCGAGAAGATTCGCCGGGTTCGAGATCCACGCCTGGAGCCGGTCGAGGACGGCGTCGTACGCCTCCTCCCCGCCCAGTCCCGTCAGCTCCTGGAACCACGGCTGCTGCTCCAGCGCCGTCAGGAACTCCGGGACGGACTTCGTGAAGGCCACCACCTGGTGCACGGTGGCGGGCACGACGAACGCGAGCATCGCTCCGACCACGACGACGAGCCCCGCGAACGTGACGCCGATGGCGATGCCCCGCCCCAACCCTCTGGCCTCGAGCCTGCGCACCACCGGGTCGAGCGCCAGTGCGAAGAACACCGCGATGAGGACGGTGACACCGATGCTGCTCAATGCCGCGACGGCGCCCCCGAGGGCGAACCCGGTGAGCGCTCCGAGCATCGCCAGGAAGGCCCACACGAACGGGTTCATCAGCCGCGCTCTGACGTGAAGGGGGCCGGTGGTGGGAGTGGGTTCGACGCCCGGACTCTCTGCAGACATGGCCGGTCCTCCGATGGCTAGCTGGCTCGCTCTGGCGTCATCCTAGGGCGGCGCAGTCGTCCTGTCTGTAGCTTGACCGACCTAGTCAGGACGGAGTTGTCCGGCGCAACGACGGAGTCGCCCCCACGACGCGCCTAGCGTGTGCCTCCACCCGCGTCGGCGAGGAACGCGAGGATGGCCCGGACCCGCCGGTTCTCCTCCCCCGGCGCCAGCCGGAGCTTCGCGAAGATGTTGCTGACGTGTTTGGCCACGGCTGCCCCGGAGAGGACGAGGTCGTCGGCGATCTCCGCGTTCGACAGCCCGCGGGCCATCAACTCCAGCACCTCGAGCTCGCGACCACTCAACTCCCCCAACCCCGAACGGCTGCTGTGCACCATGGCGCGCGCCACCTCCGGGTCGATGACGACGCCGCCGGCCAGCACCAGGCGGAGCGACCGGATGAAGTCCGCGACCTCGGCCACACGGTCCTTCAGCAGGTAGCCGGCGCCGCCCGCGCCCGCGGGCGTCGGCAGCCCGAACAGCTCCTGCGCATACAGCGGCGCGACGTACTGGCTCACCACCAGCATCCCGAGCGCGGGGAACTCCGTCTTCAGGTCGAGGGCCGCGCGCAGCCCGTCGTTCGACATTCCCGGCGGCATCCGCACATCGGTGATGACGGCGTCAGGGAGCGCCCCGCCGGCGGCCAGCTCACGCACGCACTGCACGAGCGCGTCGGCACGCCCCTCCTGCGCGACCACCTCAAACCCCTGCCGTTCCAGCAGCCCGACGAGCCCCTCGCGCAGCAGCACCGAGTCGTCCGCGACCACGAGCCGGGCGCCGGTCACAGCTGGACCCCCGGCTCGCCGCGCCGCAGCAGCAGCGGAAGAGCGGCCACCACCTGCGTCGGGCCGCCCTCAGGGCTGGAGATGTCGATGGTGCCGCCGAACGCCGCGAGCCGTTCCCGCAGCCCGGCCAGCCCGTGGCCCGGGATGATCCTCGCGCCGCCCGCACCGCTGTCGACGACGGAGATCCGGAGCGCCTCGTCGGCGGTCAACAGCACCGTGACGGGCGCGCCGGGCGCGTACTTGGCCGCGTTGGCGATGGCCTCTGCGGCGAAGAAGTACCCGGACGCCAACACCCCCTCCGGAAGGTCCGGGAGCGGGTTGGGCACGACGATCCGCACCTCACCGGCGGCGGCCGCCGCGACATCGTCGAGGGCCGCGGCGAGTCCCCGCTCGCTCAGGATGCTGGGATGGATGCCGCGGACGGTCGTGCGGAGCGCCTCCAGCCCTCTCATCAGCGTGGCGCGGGCGTCGTCGAGGAGGGCGGCGAGGGCGGGATCCGCCTCGACGGACGGCGACAGGGCCGCCTCACCTAGCTTCATGGCAGCGGCGACCAGGTACTGCTGGGTGCCGTCGTGCAGGTCGCGCTCCAGCCGTCGCCGCTCCACCTCGTAGGCGTCGACGATGATCCTGCGCGACGCGACCAGCTCCGCGATCTGCCCGGCGGCAGCGTCCTCGTGGGACTGCTCCTCCGCACGTCGCCGCCATCTCACACCGCGAACCTATCGGATGTGGCAGCGTCGAGGGGTAGTGCTGGCACTACCTGCGAAGCAACGCGCACACTGTGGTCGGGGCACGACACAACGGATGGAATGGTGGCATGACCAACGTGACGAACTTCTCCGAGGAGACGGCGGTCGCCCGCGCCGCCGGGCAGCCCCTCCTCTCCACCCACGACATCACCCGTTCGTTCGGCCAGGTGCGGGCGCTCGCCGGCGTCAGCCTCGAGGTCGCGGCCGGAGAGACGGTGGCCGTCATGGGCCCGTCCGGCTCCGGCAAGTCGACCCTGCTGCACTGCCTGTCCGGAGTGCTGACACCCGACGCCGGCGAGGTGCGCCTCGCGGGCAACACCCTGTCGGGCCTGTCCGACAAGCGTCGCTCCCACACCCGCCTGACCGAGTTCGGCTTCGTGTTCCAGGACAACCAGCTGATCCCCGAGCTCCCCTCCCGCGAGAACGTGGCGCTGCCGCTGATGCTGACCGGCAGCGGCCGGGGCAAGGCGCTGGCTGAGGCCGACGCCATGCTCGCCCGCCTCGGCATCGCCGACCTTGCCGGCCGCCGTCCCGGAGACATGTCCGGCGGCCAGGCCCAGCGCGTCGCCATCGCCCGGGCGCTGGTCGGACGACCGAAGGTCGTCTTCGCCGACGAGCCGAGCGGTGCGCTCGACCAGGCCACGGGCCATGAGGTGATGCAGCTGCTGACGGCGATCGTCGGGCTCGCCGGCGCCAGCCTGATCCTGGTGACCCACGACCCCAACGTCGCCGCCTGGTGCTCGCGCCTGGTGGAGATCCGCGACGGGCTGGTGCACTCCGACCGCCGGCTCGGTGCCAGCCGGGAGGCGACCCGATGAGCCCGACCATCACCGGCCTCTCGTCGCTGAGTCTCCAGCTGACGAAGTCCCGCTTTGCGATCCGGCAGGGCGAGTCGCTGCTCTATCTCGCCTCGATCCTCGCCTACGCGGTCAGCTCGGCGCTCGCGCTCACCGTCGCGGGCGGAACCCTCATGTTCTTCCAGCGGGCAGCGAACCCGACGGGGCTGCTGGCAGAGGCGCTGGCCGAGGACCCCACCTTCGACGTGTTCCTGACGATGTACGCGGTGCTGGCCGTCGTCGCCTGCGCCCTGCTCATCCCGTCGCTGGCCGGTCTGGCTGGCTCGGCCGCAGTGCTGGGGGCCCGCGGCCGGGAGCGGCGTCTCGCCGCGCTGCGCCTGCTGGGGCTCTCGGCCGGCGATGTGACCCGCATGTCGTTGATCGACGCTCTGATCCAGGCCGTCATCGGCTGCGCGGCGGGCACGGCCGCGTACTTCGCGACGCTGCCTCTGTGGGGGAATCTGACGATGCAGGCGGTCCCCGTGGATCCCGCGGAGATGCTGCTCCCCTGGTTCGGGGTGCTCGGCATCCTGGCCGCCACGGTCGTGATCGGGCTCGTCGCCAGCTGGTGGGGGCTGCGGCAGGTGCGGATCTCCCCGCTCGGCGTGGCCCGTCGCGGTTCCAGGCCCGGGCTGAAGGTCTGGCGACCGATCGCCTTCGTCGCTCTGCTCGGCATCGCGATCGCAGGCTCCAGCGCCGTGCCGCTCGGCGCCACGCTGGTCCCGTGGCTGGTCATCGGCGGCTTCCTGATCGTCGTGGTGTGGGGCCTCAACCTGGTGGCGCCGTGGGTGTTGCAGCACCTCAGCAGGCTGGTGGCCCAGGCGCCCTGGCCGTCGCTGGTGTGGGCGGCGCGCCGCGTGCAGGCCAACCCGAAGGCGACCTGGCAGCAGGTCTCCGGGATCGCGCTGCTGTGCTTCATCAGCGGGTACGTCGCCATGATGCCGGTCAGCCTCGATTCGGCCGAGGGAGGTGCCTCCCAGTCGGTCATCGAGGGCGCCGTCCACGACTTCACGAAGGGCGCCCTGATCACGCTGGCAGTCGGGCTCGCCCTCGCGGCGACGTCGGTCCTGATCACTCAGGCCTCGGCCGTGCTGGAGCGCGCCGAACAGGCCAGGGCGCTCGACAAGATGGGCTCCCCGCGATCGTTCCTGACGAAGGCTTCCTGGCTGGAGACCCTCGGGCCGCTCGTCCTCGGCATGGCATTGGGCGTGGGGCTGGGCGCCGGAATGGCCGGCCCGGTCGCCCGCCTCGCAGCGACCGCCGGCGAGTCGACACTCGGCCCGCTGCTGCTGGGGACGGTGCTTGCCCTGGGGCTCACGCTGGTGTGCGGGGCGCTGCTGGCCTCCCGGCCGCTGCAGACCCAGGTCCTCGGGACGCTGGAGCGCCGGGCCGACTGAGCCGGCACCCGGCGCCGCAGACACCTGTCCAATCCTCCGGGCCGCGCGTAGAGTGTGCGGCCTGGAGGGGCCATGCGCCCCCTCACCACGCGAGGGTGTCCGGTTCGTCGCCGTCGACGCCGACTGGGCAGCCGGCGAGGGAGCCGCGGCACATGCCCCGGCGCTGTCCATCGCCATGATCCTGACCGGCCGCCCCATCGGGCTCGGCCAGGCCGCCGGCCCCGGGGCGGAACTGATGCGCCGCCGGATCACGGGCCCGCCTGACGCGGGCGGTCCGGCCCCCGGTCGGTAGCCTGGGGGTCTCCGACAGGAAGGGCCCGACGATGACGCAGCGCCCCCGCCGTTCCCCCGCCGACGCCGCCCGCGGCTGGCTCGACCGGCGGGCGAACTCGCGGCTGCTCGGGCGCCTGGCCCCCAACAAGGAGGAGGCCCGCGAACTCGCCCCGATCTTCGCCGCGGCCGCCTCCGCCGTCGGGCTGTCGCCGCTCCCGCCGCAGGAGCGCGCGACGCTGGCGATGCTGCGCGGCCTCTCCGTCGAACTGCCGACGGGCGAGGGGAAGACCCTCGTGGGTGCCATGGCCGCCGCCGGGCTCGTCGCCCGCAGGAGACGCGTGCACGTGCTCACCGCCAACGACTACCTGGCCAGGCGCGACGCCACCTGGATGGGGCCGCTGTTCGCGGCGCTGGAACGCAGCGTCGGCTACGTCACCGCGGACGCCGACCCGGGGGCCCGACGGGCGGCCTACGCCTGCGACGTGGTCTACGTCTCGGTCGCCGAGGCCGGATTCGACGTGCTCAGGGACCGCCTCGCGGTCGATGCAGCCCTGCGCACGGGCGCTGTCCGCGACGCCGTCATCATCGACGAGGCCGACGCAGTGCTGTTGGACGAGGCACGCGTGCCGCTGGTGCTGGCGGCCGAGGGTGCGCTGGAGACCAACGACGCGGCCCGGGATCTGGCCGCCCTCGCCAGTCGGCTGGCCCCCGGCCTCCACTACGACCGCTCGCCCGATCACCGCACCGTCCACCTGACGGAGGCGGGGCTGTCCGAGATCGAGGCGGCCTTTCCCGGCAGCGACCTGTTCGACGGCGACGCCGAGCTCCTCGTGGGCGTCAACGCCGCGCTGCACGCGGAGGCGCTGCTGACCCGCGACGTCGACTACATGGTGGCCGGAGGCAGGGTGTGGCTGATCAGCGGCTCGCGCGGCCGGGTCGAGAAGCTGCAGCGCTGGCCCGACGGGCTGCAGGCGGCGGTCGAGGCCAAGGAGTCGTTGACCGCCGAGCCCCGGCTCGAGGTGCTCGACCAGCTCGTCATCGGCGAGCTGGTGAGCATGTACGACTCCGTTGTGGGGATGAGCGCCACCCTGCTCGGCGCCCGCACCGAGCTGGAGGAGACCTACCGCATGCAGGTGGTGCAGCTGCCCCGGCCACCCCCTGCCTGCGCCTGGACCGCCCCACCCTCCTCTTCGACTCGGCCGAACATCGCGACACGGTGCTGGTAGCCGAGGTGCGGGAGGCGCACGAGGAGGGCCGCCCGGTGCTGGTCGCCTGCCGGTCGGTGGCCGACTCCGTCCGCTACGGCGCCGTCCTCGCCACCGCAGGGCTCCCCGCGACGGTCCTGAACGCCGCCAACACCGACGACGAGGCGGCGATCGTCGCCGAGGCGGGCGCGCCCGGGCGGATCACCGTCTCGACGCAGCTGGCGGGACGGGGCACCGACATCCGGCTGCCCGACGCCTCGGTGGCCGCAGGCGGTCTGCGGGTGATCGGCGTGGGGCTGTTCCCGTCGTCGCGGCTCGAGGACCAGCTCCGGGGACGCGCAGGCCGCCAGGGAGACCCGGGCGACTCGGTCTTCCTCGCCTCCCTCGACGACGACCTCATCGTCAGGCATGCGCCGGATCACCGGCTCCCCTCGACGTGACGGCCGACGGCGTGGTGCGCGACCGCAGGTTGGCCGACCTGAGCGGTCACGCGCAGCGGATCGACGAGGGCCAGCAGCAGAGCCTGCGCCGTCTGTCCACGCGGTACGCGAACCTGCTCTCGGCCCAGCGCCGGGCGGTGCTGGAGCAGCGCGACCGGGCGCTGGCATCCGAGGCGTTCGCCGTCGAGGTGCTGCGGACCGCCGACGGCGACCTGCTCGACGACCTGGGCCGCGAGATCGATGCCGGCCACCTGGCCGCCGCCTGCCGGCTGGCATTGCTGGCGGCGATCGACCTGCGATGGAGCGAGCACCTGGCGTTCGCTGGCGAGATCCGCGAGGGCATCCACCTGCGGGCACTCGCGAAGGAGGACCCGTTGACGGAGTTCGAGCGTCAGGTGGCCACCGCCTTCGAGTCGGTCGTGGCGGAGACGGCCGACGACGCTGCCCGACTGCTCGCGGGCGCCAGCACCGCTGACGGGCTCGACCTCACCTTCCTCGGCGACCGCGTGCCATCGGCCACCTGGGCCTACACCGTCACCGACAACGAGCTCGGCGGCGAGCTCGACCGCATGGCGAAGGCGCTGGGCCGCCGCTGACCCGGTCGACCTGCTGCGCGACTAGCCTGCTGCCCTAGCGGGAGGTGAGCCGTGGGACGTGTCTGGAAGGCAGCGGCCGTGGTGGCGGCCCTGGTGTTGGGAGGCGGCTGCAGCGGTCGCCAGGCTGGCCAGCTCGAGGCCTGGGTCGAAGAGCAACGCGCCCACCACCCCTCGATCACCTTCGAGGCCCAGTACGGCCTTGTCGGGATCATCGGCGGGCTGGTCACGGTCGAGGTGGGTTCCCTGACGGAGGCCCGGAGCTTCAGCGACGACCTCGCCGAGCAGTGGGGCACGAACGGAAGCGGTCGGTTCTCCCTCCACGTCACCTGGCCGGTCACCGGCGGCTCGACGACGCTGCGGCTCCTGTCCCGGCACGCGGCGCCCGATGACGCCTGGGCGTGGGCTGACGAGCCGCTCCCTGCGGGGGCGACCGGACGTCGCGTCGGCTGGGCGCTCGGCCCCTACAGCGGTCCGGGGCGCGAGGAGTGGCCCCGCCTCATCGAGTATCAGACGACGACCTTGGCGACCACACTCGCCGCGGCTCCCCTCCACGATGGCGTCTACTTCGCCGCCTACGACATCGACAGTCGCTACACCGGGGCGTTCCCCGGGAGCCAGGTGCCAGGGCGCGCCAGCGCGTTGGCCCAGCTCGAACCGCACGCCTGGATGATCCAGGGCGATCTGGTCACCCTCCTGGACGACGCCGACCTCGCAACGCTCGGAGACATCCGGACCGACCTCCCCTGGACGCTGCGTCAGCGCAGCAACCTGATCCACATCGGTACGGGAACCGTCGACACCGCCCTCTTCCGCCAGCTCACCGACGCCGGCCTGCGGGTGACGCTTCTCCCCGGGCGGATCGAGCTCCACGAGGTGCCCCTGGAGCAGTGCGCGGACGTCCTGGCTTCCTTCACGACCGCCCTCCAGGTCGGCGTCGGATGCCGGGGCACGGGGCACCACGTGTGGATGGTGGGCGAGCTGCCGCACGTGCGCGACTCCTGGGCCGCCCTCAACCACAACGCCGTGCGGCGGATGCCCACGGTCCGCGTCGAACCGGAGCAGATCACGGTCCGGATGGACGGCGTGCCCGCCTCCGACCGGGCGGAGGCGTTGGCACGGCTCCGGGGACTGCCCTGGCCGGACGAACGGGTTGTCGAGGTGATGGCTGACGAAGCCCACGTGACGTTCACCTCCACCCGACAGGGAACGGCGCGGGGCGACAGGAACCCGGACGCCGCGGGGCGGGCCGTGCTCGCTGCCTGGGACGAATCGGCCTCCTGACGGGGAGCGGGTTAGGGTTACCTAACCCGTTCGTCTTCCCCGGAGAACCCATGCCACCTCGCCAGCGCATCGAGCGCAGGGCCACCGTGACCGCCACCGAGCGCCTCTCGCGGGACCTCGTCCGTCTCACCTTCGACTGCCCCGATCTCGCGGGCGTCGAGCTGCCCCACACCGACCACTACATCAAGTTCTCGTTCCCGCCTGCCACCCGCACCTACACCGTCCGCAGCCACGACGCGGCCACCGGAGCCATCGTCGTCGACTTCGTCGTCCACGGCGACGACGGCCTCGCGGGCCCCTGGGCCGCCACCGCCGCCCCCGGCGACGAGATCTCCTTCTTCGGCCCGGGAGGCGCCTGGCACCCGGCCGACGACGTCGAGCACTTCGTCCTGGTCGGCGACGAGGCCTCCGCACCCGCGATCGCCGCCGCGCTCGAGGCTCTGCCCGCGGGGGCGACCGCCGCGGTCTTCCTCGAGATCGCCGACGCCGCGGCCCGCTTCCCGATGCCCACGCCACCCGGTGCCATCATCGAGTGGGTCGCCCGCGACGGAGCGGCCCACGGCTCGGCGCTCGCCGCGCGGGTCCGCTCCGCCGCTGTTCCGCAGGGGCGCGTCGGGTGGTTCGTCCACGGCGTGGCCGAGATGGTCAAGGACCTGCGCGGCTACCTGTTCGTCGAGTTGGGGGTGCCGCGCGCGGACGTGTCGATCTCGGGCTACTGGCGCTCCGGCATGACCGAGGACGACTGGCAGGCGTCGAAGCACGACTTCGTCGCGTCTTTGGAGGCGGCGGAGATTGCAGCGGGCGCCGAGGCCCGCCCGCGAAGTGACCACCGAACCGGTCATCGACGCCGACTTCGTCGAGTGGCACGGCGGCTGCCCCCATGCGCTGGTCTGGGCGGTCGACCTGGACCGCGACGACGTCACGGCGCTGACGGCACGGGCCAGGGCCCGGCTCACACCGCTGCTGCTCCGCCGCTACGCCCGGCAGCCCCACCTGACGCTCGCCTACGCCGGGCTCGCGCCCACACCGGGCGCGACGCCCACGGACGGCGTCTACGGCGACGCCGAGTTCGCCGCCGACCTGGCCGCGCTCGTCTCCGCTGCGGTCGCACCGTTCGACCTTGTCATCGGCGCATTCGGCAGCTTCGCGGGCGCCCCGTACCTCACGGCCGACGGGGCCGGCGTGGCCTCTCTGCATGAGGCCCTGGAGGCGAGGCCGGGACCCTACACGCCCCACGTCACCATCGGCCTCTACGCGACCCGCGCGCCCCTCGCCCCGATCATCTCGTCCTTCGCCGACTGGACGGAGACGTTGGTCGTGCACGTGCCGACCGTGTCGCTGCTGCGCTACGAGACCCACGACGTCGCGGGCCCCTTGGAGCCCGTGGGCCGTTTCGACCTGGCCACCCGCGCCTGGACGCCGGCCTAGAGACCGAAGGCGACGCCCACCAGGAACACGGTCGCCGTGATCTCGATCAGCGAGCCGAACGTGTCGCCGGTCCAGCCGCCGAGACGGCGCAGGAGATGGGCGCCCCACCCCCAGGCCACGAGTGCGGCCACCGCGGCCGCGACGGCGAACACGAGGGCACCGCGCGGCCCGGCCGCCAGCAGGCCGAGGCCCGCCAGCGCACCGGCGACCAGCAGGGCGTCGACGATGGCCCCTGCCCGCGGGGTCACGGCGCGGAACAGGGCCCCGAAGCCGCTGTCCCTGGCGAACCGGTTGCCGACCGTCGCGACGGTGACGGTGAGTCGCGACACCATGGCGGCCGCCGTCAGGGCAGCGAACGGCACCCAGGCGGGCCCGGGCACGGAGGCGAGCGCCATCGCCTGGATCCCCAGCACGAAGACGAGCGTCACCACGCCCATGGGCCCGATGTCCGAGCGACGCATGATGGACAACGCCTCGGCCGCGGGCTTGCGGGAGCCGAGCCCGTCGGCGGTGTCTGCGACGCCGTCGAGATGCAGCGCGCCGGTCAGCGCGGCCAGCGTCGCGAGCGCCAGCACGGGGCCGAGCAGCGGCAGCTGCTGCCACGCGGCCACGCCGCCGACGGCGCCGGCGATCGCCCCGAGGAGGGCACCCAGCCAGGGGAATGCGAGCATCGCACCGCGGGCGTGTCCGCGGTCGACGTCGTCGAGCCCGCGCACCGGCAGGACGCTGAACAGGCCGACGGCGGCGGCGAACGACCTCACCGCAGCCTCGTCGCGACGCCGGCGACGCACAGCCACACCTCGCGGCACGCGGCCGCGATCCTGCTGTTGAGCCTGCCCAGTTCGTCGCGGTAGAGGCGCTCGACGGCGGTGCCGGGCACCAGCCCGGAGCCGACCTCGTTGCTGACGAGGATCACGTCGCGGCGCGTGGCGGCGACGGCGGCGACCAGCCCGGCGACGCGGACGTCGAGCCGGTCGCGCCAGCCGTCGGCGTCGTCCCAGGCACCGACTTCGGTGAGCACCCGGTCGAGCCACAGTGCGAGGCAGTCGACAAGCACGGGCGCCTCGTCGGCGGCGGCCAGCACGGCCTCGAGGTCGAGCGTCTCGACGGTGCGCCAGGTCGCGGGCCGGCGGGCGCGGTGCAGGGCGACCCGCTCGCTCCACTCCCCGTCGGAGTCGTCGACGATCGACGTGGCGACGTAGTCGACCACGGCGACATCGGCGAACTGTGCCTCGGCCCAGGTCGACTTCCCGGACCGGGCCCCGCCGAGCACGAGGGCGGCCCCGCCTCCGAAGCCGCGGCCTGCGCCGGCCTCCAGGCGGGTCGCGTGTCCGGCGGCGACCAGCCCCTCCAGCAGGCTGCGCAGCCCGTCGTGGGAGTCGTCGAAATCGACCAGGTACCGCATCAGGCGACCGTGGTGACGGTGACCGTGTAGCGCGGGTCCTGGGCCGCGATCTGGGTGCGGCCGACGCGCACGTTCAGTTCCTTGCGGTAGGGCAGGTGCGAGTTGAAGACGCACCACAGCTTCCCTCCCCGGCGCAGCACGCGGCGGGCGCCGTCGAACATCTCCAGTGTGTCGGACGAGTCCTTGGCCACGCCCAGGTGGAACGGCGGGTTGGTGACGATGGCGTCGAGCGACCCGTCGGCGTAGCCGTCCAGGCCCGATCCCCACGTCGCGTCGACGGTGAGGCCGTTGACCTCCGCGGCGACGGCGGTGGCGGCGACCGCAGACCAGCTCACGTCACGCGCGAGGACCCGGTGACCCCGGGCAGCCAGCCACATCGACACGCTGCCGTTGCCGCAGCCCCAGTCGAGCACGTCCTCGGCCTCGAGTCCGCCGGTGCGCCCGCCGCCCTTGAGCACCCCGAGCATCAGGCGCGTGCCGGGATCGATCTTGGTTCCCCGAAGGTGGCACCGTGGGCGGCGACGGCGAAGCCAAGGTCCTCGTGGGAACGCACCTTCGGCCAGTCCGACTCGGCGCCTTCCGGCCCCCAGGCCCGCAGCACGCGCGACTTCGAGCGGCCCAGCGACGCGCTGACGGCGGCGAAGTGCTTCCCCAGCACCTCGTTCATCGAGCGGTTCATGTTCCGGATGCGCGCCCCGCCGAGGTAGGTGACGTCCTGGGCCCCCTGCACGAGCGCTGCGTGCTCGTCGAGCGCGCCGAGCGACTTCGGCAGCCGGGCGAGCGCGAGCGTGACGCCGCCCAGGTCCTCCGGATGCTCGACCAGGAGGGCGGGATCCACCTGCTGCGCGTCGCGCCAGTCGTCACAGAACACGCGGACGTCGTCGCTGAGCGTGAGGGCGTCGGCCACCAGCGCTGGAGCGTCCAACACCCCCACCGCCGCGGTCGGCTCCTTGGGTGCTTCGTCCCAGATCAGGTCATCCACGGCGTCTCTCATGCCCCGATCCTAGGGCCGAAGCGCCCGACGTGCGCCCGCCTCCCCGTCCGGCGGGAAGTCTCAGCGGAGGATCAGGAGGCTCACAGCAGGCACACAGGATCGGGCGGGAGTCTCGATACATCACCCCGAGGAGGACACCATGAGCAACGAACAGCACCCCCACCCCTGGAGCCGCGAGGCCTCCCAGGTCGATGCGCCCACCGTCCGACAGCCGGCCCAGCCGACCCCGTCGCCGCAGATGCAGGCGATGGGACAGCCCACCCAGACGCCCACTGCCCAGCAGCCGTTCCGGGTCTCCACTCCCCCCACCCAGCCGCTCCCGCCCTACGGCCCCCAGCCGATGAGCCCCTTCGGCCAGCCCACGGCACCAGCCGCGGTGACGAAGCCGAAGAAGGCCCGCACGGGCGTGGCCAGCCTCGTCGCCATCGCCCTGCTGGCAGCCGGTGTCGGCGGCGGTGCCGGGTTCGCCGCCGCCCAGCTGGGTGGCAGCGCAGGCGCCTCCCAGTCCACGACCACGACGGTGCTGCAGGGCGACGCGACCAGCCCCGACTGGACCGCCGTCGCCGAGGCCGCCTCGAAGTCCGTCGTCGCCATCCAGGTCGTCGGGCGGACGGGTTCCGGCGGCGAGGGCTCCGGCGTGGTCATCGACGCCCAGGGCCACATCGTCACCAACAACCACGTCGTCTCCAGCTCGGGAAGCGGCGCCCAGATCACCGTCCTGCTGGGCAACGTGTCCTATGAGGCGACCGTCGTCGGCACCGACCCCACGACCGACCTCGCCGTCATCAAGCTCGTCGACCCGCCCGCCAACCTCGACGTCATGCCGTACGGCGACTCGGCCACGCTCGCGGTGGGTGACCCCGTGATGGCCATCGGCAACCCGCTCGGCCTCGTCGACACCGTCACCACCGGCATCGTCTCGGCCCTCAACCGGCCGGTGACGACGCAGGCGGTCACCGACAACACGAACCCCGTCGTGCGGCAGAACACCCAGGCCGTCGTCACGGCGGCGATCCAGACCAACGCGGCCATCAACCCGGGCAACTCGGGTGGCGCCCTCGTCAACAGCGCCGGTGAACTCGTCGGCATCCCGTCGTCGATCGCGACGCTGACGTCGTCGTCGAACTCCGAGTCCGGCAACATCGGCATCGGGTTCGCGATCGGGTCCGACCAGGTCCGCTACGTCGCCGACCAGCTCATCTCCACCGGCAAGGCGGAACACCCCCAGCTGGGCGTCACCGCCCAGGACGCCGGTCAGACGGGGCAACAGGGCGCGACCATCATGGCCGTCACCCCCGACTCGCCCGCCGAGGCGGCTGGGCTGCGGGCCGGCGACCTCGTCGTCTCCGTCGACGGCGCCCCCGTCGCCTCCACCGAGTCGCTCGTCGCCCTCGTGCGCGCGGGCCGCGTCGGCGAGCCGATGGAACTGGTCGTCCTGCGCAACGGCAAGGAGGAGACCATCACGGTCACGCCCGCGGCCGCCGCGAGCTGAGGGCCCGGCTACCCGTTAGCCTGACCCCATGAGGATCCGCGTCACCTTCGTCTCCGCAGGCAGCGTCCCCGAGTCCCTGATCGCCCTCGTGCCCCAGCCGGCACGGATCGACAGGGAAGAGGCCGCCTACGGACGGCGGGTCACGGTGTTCGCACACCACGAGGAGCCCCGGCTGCTGGCCGAGGCTCTTCGTGCCGTCGCCGGGAAGGTCGCCGTCGGGGTGGTCACCGAGCCGCTCGCGGCGGCGCCGGCCCGCCTGCTGCTCATGGACGTCGACTCGACGCTGACCACGACGGAGGCCGTCGATCTACTGGCCGAGCACGCCGGCGTCGGCGAACGCGTGGCCGAGATCACCGAACGCGCCATGCGGGGCGAACTCGACTTCGCCGAGTCACTGGCGGAGCGGGTCGGCACGCTCCGCGGCCTCCCGACGGAGGTGTTCGCCGAGGTGGGCCCGCGCATGACACTGTCGCCCGGAGCGATGGAACTCATCGCCACCGCCAAGGCGGCCGGGGCCCTGGTCGGCGTCACCTCCGGCGGCTTCGTGCAACTCGTCCAGCCCCTCGCCGAGCGTCTCGGGCTCGACTTCTACAACGCCAACCTGCTGGAGACCGAGGTCGTCGACGGCGTCGAGGTCCTCACCGGGAAGGTCGTCGGCACGGTCGTCGACAGGGAGCAGAAGGGGCGCGACCTGCTGCGTTTCGCGCACGAGCGTGGCATCGAGCCGCGGTGGACGGTGGCCGTCGGCGACGGCGCCAACGACCTGGGCATGTTCGATGCGGCCGGCCTGTCCGTGGCGTACTGCGCGAAGCCGGTGACGGCGGCCGCGGCCGACGTGGCGATCGGATTCCCCCGCCTGGATGCTGTCGCGGCCTTCGCGTTCCCCTCGTTCTGACGTCGTCGTCGCATCGGGTTCTCCCAATCCTAGGCCCCTCGGGCCGGCGTTCTTTCCCTGGGCACCGCTAAACGGCGGGGCGCGCCCGCTAGGGTGTTGCGCACCACCCCGATCATCAAGGAGGACAGATGTCTGGTCGCATCCGCAACGAGGCGCTCAAGAGCAAGGTGATGTCGGCCCACGACGCCGCCGCCCTCGTCAAGAACGGATGGAACATCGGCTTCTCGGGCTTCACCGGCTCGGGGTACCCGAAGGCCTTCCCGGAGGCGCTCGCCGCCGTCATCGACGCCGCACACAACCGCGGCGAGGAAATGAGGATCGGCGTCTGGACCGGCGCCTCGACCGCCCCGGAGCTGGACGGCGCCCTGGCCCGCACCGGCGGCATCAGCTACCGCGCCCCGTACCAGTCCGATCCGGAGATGCGCACCGCCATCAACAACGGCACCTCCTACTACCAGGACATCCACCTGTCCCACATGGGGCCGCAGGTGTCGCAGGGCTTCCTCGGGAAGCTCAACGTCGCCGTCATCGAGGCCACCGCAATCACGGCCGAGGGCGACCTGATCCCGTCGTCATCGGTCGGTATGAACCGCACCTACCTCGACTATGCGGACGCCGTCATCATCGAGGTCAACTCGTGGCAGTCCGAGGGCCTCTTCGGCATGCACGACATCTACTACCCGATCGGCGCCCTGCCCCCGAACCGGGTGCCCCTGCCGATCCAGAACCCCGGCGACCGCATCGGTGGCAAGGTCATGAAGCTCGATCCCTCCAAGGTGATCGCCATCATCGAGACCGACGCCCCCGACCGCAACACGCCGTTCAAGCTGCTGGACGACGACTCCCGCGCCATCGCCAACAACCTGCTGGACTTCCTCGGCAACGAGGTCAAGCAGGGGCGTCTGCCGAAGAACCTGCTGCCGCTGCAGTCTGGCGTGGGCAACATCGCCAACGCCGTCCTCCAGGGCCTGCTCGACGGCCCCTTCGAGAACCTGACCTCCTACACCGAGGTCATCCAGGACGGCATGGTCGACCTGCTCGACTCGGGCAAGCTGACGGTGGCGTCGGCGACCGCCTTCTCCCTGAGCCCCAAGGCCGCCGAGAAGATGAACGACAACGCCGCCCACTACGCCAAGAAGATCGTGCTGCGTCCGCAGGACGTGTCGAACCACCCCGAGGCGATCCGTCGCATGGGCGTCATCGCCTGCAACGGCATGATCGAGGCCGACATCTACGGCAACGTGAACTCCACGCACGTCATGGGTTCGCGCATGCAGAACGGCATCGGCGGCTCGGGTGACTTCACCCGTAACGGCTGGATCTCCTCGTTCGTCACGCCGTCGACGGCGAAGGGCGGCGCGATCTCCTGCATCGTCCCGATGGTCAACCACGTCGACCACACGGAGCACGACGTCCAGGTCATCATCACCGAGCAGGGCCTCGCGGACCTGCGTGGCATGGCCCCGCGGCAGCGGGCCAAGCTGATCATCGACAACTGCGCGCACCCGGACTTCAAGGAGCCGCTGCGCGAGTACGTCAAGCTCGCCGAGAAGAAGGCCAACGGCATGCACACGCCGCACGACCTCGCCACGGCGCTCGGCTGGCACGTCCGGTTCCTCGAGACCGGCACCATGATGCCCTGATCTGCCCTCCTCGACGAAGGCCCGCGCTCCGGCGCGGGCCTTCGTCGTTCCCGCTGGAAACCGCCCCGGCTGCACCGATGCGGGTCCCGGCCCTAGAGTGGGTTCCCGGCCGACGCCCTGTCGCGCCACCCCGACCCACCAAGGTGACCCCTCCATGAACGTGATGCTGACGGCTGCGATGACCTTCCTGCTGGTCATGGATCCGCTCGGCAATGTGCCCCTGTTCCTGACGTCGCTGCGCAACACCAAGCCGGAGCGGCGCCAGTGGGTGATCCTGCGCGAGTGCCTCATCGCGCTCGTGGTCATGATCGCCTTCCTGTTCCTCGGCAAGTCGCTGCTCGATGTGCTGCACATCGACCCGGCCGCGCTGACCGCGGCAGGCGGCGTGATCCTCATGCTGATCTCGATCAGGATGGTGTTTCCTACCTCGGAGCGGAACCTCGCCGAGCCGACGACACACGACGAACCGTTCATCGTGCCGCTGGCCGTCCCCTACGTCGCGGGCCCCTCGCTGCTGGCGATCATCGTCGTCTTCGTCAGCCAGGACCAGGGCAACTGGGCGTGGTACCTCGGCGGCCTCCTCATCTCCTGGGCCATCACGACGGTGGCCCTCTACTTCTCCGGCTTCCTGCAGCGGGTGGTCGGTACCCGCGCCCTGGTGGCCACCGAGCGGCTCATGGGCATGATCCTGGTGCTGCTCGCCGTCCAGATGATGTTCGACGGTACGCGGGCCTTCTTCATGGCCTGAGAAGCCCCACTGCTAGGGTTCTGGTCAGACCAATCACAACGACAGTGAACGGAGCAGACCGTGTCGGTCACCACCTCCCGAGCCCACCTCGCACCGGGTAACACCGCGGCGATCAGCGCGCTGCGTGCCGCCCTCGGCGCCGACGCCGTCAGCACGCGCGAGCTGGACCGCATCGCGCTCGCCGTCGACGCCTCGCACTACCTGCGCGCCCCCGACGCCATCGCGCGGGCCAGGAGCGTGGCGGACGTCGCCACCGCCATGGCCGTGGCCAGCCAGGCCGGGTGGCCGCTCACCTTCCGCGCGGGCGGCTCCAGCCTGTCCGGACAGGCCCTGTCCATGGGGCTCACGCTCGACGTGCGCCGTCACTTCCGCGACATCGAGGTGCTCGACGGCGGCGCGCGCGTCCGCGTGCAGCCCGGCGCCACCATCCGTCAGGTCAACGGGGCGCTGGCCCGCCACAGGCGCAAGCTCGGCCCGGACCCGGCCTCCGAGATCGCCTGCACGATCGGCGGCATGGTCGCCAACAACTCCTCCGGCATGACCTGCGGCACGGAGAAGAACGCCTACCGCACCATCGACTCCATGACGATCGTGCTGCCGAGCGGCACCGTCGTCGACACCGCCGCCCCGGGTGCCGAGGCGGACCTCCGCCGCCGCGAACCGGCCCTGGTCGAGGTCCTGGAACGGCTGCGGGACGACCTGCGCCGCGAAGAGGTCGCCGCCGACCTCCGCCGTCGCTACGCCATCAAGAACACGATGGGCTACGGCCTGAACTCGTTCCTGGACCACGACAGCCCCGTGCGGATCCTCGAGCACCTGATGATCGGCTCGGAGGGGACGCTCGGCTTCGTGGCCGAGGCCGTCTTCCACACGGTCCCCGTCCCGGCCCGCACCGCGACCGGCCTGCTGCTGTTCGACTCGCTCGACGCGGCCACCACCGCGCTGCCGCACCTCGTCCGCTCCGGCGCCGACGTCGTCGAGCTCATCGACGCCGCCTCCATCCGGGCGATGGGAGCCGACGCGAGCTCGGTGCTGCCCGCCGGCTTCGTGCCGGACCGGCACGCGTCGCTGCTGGTCGAGTACCAGGCCGACGACGACCGGGGCATCGCGGAGCGGATCGCCACCGGCGACGCGACCTTCGCCGACCTCGGCGGGCTCGCCTCACCGCCCGAGATGACGCAGGACACGCGGCGCCGGGACCAGATGTGGCTCATGCGCAAGGGCCTCTACACGAAGGTGGCCCGCAGCAGACCCGCCGGCACCGCCGCGCTGCTCGAGGATGTCGCCGTCCCCATGGAGAGCCTCGGCGGCGTCTGCTCCGAGCTGCAGGTGCTGTTCGAGGCGCACGGCTACGCCGACGCCGTCATCTTCGGCCACGCGAAGGACGGCAACATCCACTTCCTTGTGACCGAGGACTTCGCCGGCCCCGCATCGCTCAAGCGGTACGAGGACTTCACCGAGGACATGGTCCAGCTGGTGCTCGACAGGCAGGGCACGCTCAAGGCCGAGCACGGCACGGGCCGGATCATGGCCCCGTTCGTCCACCGGCAGTACGGCGACGAGCTGTACCAGGCCATGTGGGACGTCAAGAACGCGTGCGACCCCGCACGGATCCTCAACCCCGGCGCCGTGCTGACCGAAGACCCCCAGCTGCACCTGCGCGACATCAAGGCGACAGCCCCGGTGCGGGAGGTCCTCGACGACTGCGTCGAGTGCGGCTACTGCGAGCCGGTGTGCCCGAGCCAGCACCTGACCACCACCCCGCGGCAGCGCATCGTCATCCAGCGCGCCATCGCGGAGGCGGAGGCCGTCGGCGACGCCGACCTGGCCGCGAAGCTGTTCGATCAGGAGACCTACGACGTCGTCCAGACCTGCGCCGTCGACGGCATGTGCTCGACGGCCTGCCCCGTCCAGATCAACACGGGAGATCTGGTCCGCGACCTGCGCCGCGAACGGCAGTCCGGGATCCTCGACGCGGGCTGGAATGTCGCGGCGAAGCACTGGGCGGGTGTCCTGCGGGTCGCCTCGGCGGGCATGACGGTGGTCGACCACATGCCGACGCCGCTGGTGCGGGGCGCTCTCGGCGCCGCCCGCGCCGTCGTCGGCACCGACGTCGTGCCCAACCTGACGAAGGAGCTTCCCGGCGGCGGCCCCATCCGTGACGCCGTCGCGGCGCACGACCCGCACGCCATCTTCATGCCCGCGTGCGTGGGCACGATGTTCGGCTCGGACCACGCCTGCGGCACCGGCGTCGGCGGCGCTGTCCGCGCCCTCGCCGAGGCGGCCGGGCTGCGTCTGCGGACCCCCGACGGCATCCGCGAACTCTGCTGCGGCACCCCCTGGAAGTCGAAGGGGCTGACCAAGGGCTACGAGACGATGACGGACAAGGTCGCCGAATGGGCCGTGGCCGCCACGGACAACGGGGCCCTGCCGCTGGTCTGCGACAACGTCTCCTGCTCCGAGGGCGTCGAGATCGCGCTGAGGCACCGGGGCATCACCGGCATCACGGTGCTGGACGCGACGCAGTGGGTGGCCGAGCAGGTCGCGCCGAAGCTGCCTCCGCTGCCCAAGGCGCCGGTGGCGGTGCTGCACCCGACGTGCTCCTCGACCCTGATGGGCGTCAACGACTACCTGACGTTCCTCGCCGGCCTGGTGGCCGACGAGGTGATCGTGCCGCAGGGCTGGCGCTGCTGCGCCTTCGCCGGCGACCGGGGCCTGCTGCACGAGGAGCTGACGGCGACGTCGACCCAGGACGAGGCACGGCACGCCCGCGAGGCGGATGCCGACCTGTACCTGTCGCTCAACCGCACCTGTGAGCTGGGCATGACCCGGGCGACGGGGAAGACCTACGTGCACGTGCTCGAGGAGCTGGCGGCCCGGGTCGCCGCCGCGGGATCGCAGGGGTAGGCCGTGCGCGTCGCCCTGGCCCAGCTCCGCTCCACGACCGACCCGGCCGCGAACCTGCGTGCCGTAGCCGACTGGGCGCGGCGGGCGGCCGAGGGCGGCGCCGACCTGGTCGTCTTCCCGGAGGCGACGATGTGTTCCTTCGAGCGCGCCTCCGCCGAGGTCGCGGAGCCGGCGGACGGTCCCTGGGCCGGCGCGGTCCGGGGCCTGGCCAGCGAGCTGGGCGTGACGATCGCCGTCGGCATGTTCACCACTGCGCCCAACGGCCGGGTGTACAACACCCTGCTGGTCGCCGGGGCGGCCGAGGCGCGCTACGACAAGGTGCACCTGTTCGACGCGCTCGGCCACCGCGAGTCGGACCACATCGCCCCCGGCGCAGAGCTGGTCTCCGTCGACCTCGCGGGGACGTCCGTCGGCCTCACCGTCTGTTACGACGTGCGATTCCCGGAACAGTTCCGCACCCTGGCAGCCGGCGGCGCCCAGGTGATCCTGGTGGCCGCGTCGTGGGCCCCCGGCCCGGAGAAGACCAGGCAGTGGACGACGCTGGCGACCGCCCGCGCCATGGACTCGACGGCGTTCGTGGTCGCCGTCGACCAGGCCGCCGCGGGCGACCCGGAGCGGCCCGGTCGCCCGACCGGCGTCGGTCATTCGATGGTCATCGAACCTACGGGGCGGGTGCTGCTCGAGCTCGGGACGGCCGAGGAGCTGGCGTTCGTCGACATCGACCCGACGGCGGCCTCCGCGGTGAGGATGGCGCTACCGGTGCTGAGCGGTTAGCCGGGCGATGGCCTCGTCGAGCACGGAATCCGTCTTGCAGAACGCGAAGCGGACGATGTCGCGCCACGGGCCGGGCTCGTCGACGAACGCCGTGACGGGGATGGCCGCGACGCCGACCGACTCCGGCAGTTCCCGGCAGTAGTCGATGGCGTCGCCCTCGACCCTGGCGCAGACGAAGTACGTACCCTCGGATCGGAACGGGCGCAGGCCCGCGCGGGTGAGCGCGGCCGACAGCCGGTCGCGGTTGTCGCGCAGCGTCGCCCGCAGCCCCGCCACCCACTCCCCCTCGTGGCGCAGGGCGTGGGCGACGGCGGGCTGGAACGGCGCCCCGCCCGAGAAGGTGAGGAACTGTTTGGCCGCGAGGATGCCGTCGAGCAGCGGCTGGCTCGCGAGCGCCCAGCCGACCTTCCACCCGGTGACGTTGAACGACTTCCCGGCGCTCGAGACCGTGACGGTGCGCGACCCCATGCCGGGGAGCCCCGCGATGGGACGTGCGGCGCGTCGAAGGCGAGCCGCTCGTAGACCTCGTCCGCGAGCACGAGCAGGTCATGCTCAACGGCGACGTCGGCGATGACCGCCAGGTCCTCCTCCCCGAACACGGTCCCGGTGGGGTTGTGCGGGCTGTTGACCACGATCAGCGCGGTGTCGTCGGTGACGGCGGCACGCAGGGCGTCGCCGTCCAGCCGGAAGCCGCTGCCGGCCTGCACCAGCGGCACGGAGACGCGGCGGGCGCCCGCGAGGGCGACGGCGGCGGCATAGGAGTCGTAGTAGGGCTCGATGAGGATCACCTCAGAGCCGGGCTCGACGAGCCCGAGGATGGTGGCCGCGATGGCCTCCGTGGCGCCGACCGTCACCAGAGCCTCGGCCTCCGGGTCGTACTCGAGGTCGAAGTTCCTGGCACGGTCCTCACAGATGGCCCGGCGCAGATCGAGCAGACCCCTGCCGGGCGGGTACTGGTTGTTGCCGAGGGCGATCTGCTCGCGGGCGATCTCCAGCATGCGGGGCGGCCCGTCCCAGTCGGGGAACCCCTGCCCGAGGTTGACGGCGCCGTGGGCGTGCGCGAGTTCGGACATCTCGGCGAAGATCGTCGCGCCGAACGGCTGGAGCCGGGCGACCGCTGCGGACGGGGCCCCTGGCGTCAGTGACATGGCGGCGAGTCTAGGCAGCGCCGCGGACCCGCCACGGCGCCGTCCACATCGCAGCGGAGGGCCGCGGACCGGCCGGTCCGGGTTATGCCTTCGGCCGGCCGGGCCGTCGGATGGGCGCGGCCTTCACGTCGCGCCCCGACTTGCGCAGCGCGTCGCGCAGCAGCAGCTCGATGTGCGCGTTCAGGCTGCGGAGGTCGTCGGCCGCCCACTTGGCGAGCGCCTCATGGACGGCGGGGTCGAGGCGGAGCAGGATCGACTTGCGCTCCTTGCGCGCCCGATCCTGCCCCGCCTGCTCCTCGGGATCCACCATCACCCGTAGAGGGTCCCGGTGTTGATGACGGGCGTCGAGCGGGAGTCGGAGCAGAGCACGACCAGCAGGTTCGACACCATCGCGGCCTTGCGCTCGTCGTCGAGGGAGACGATGTCGTCGCGCTCGAGCCGCTCGAGGGCCTGCTCGACCATCCCGACGGCGCCCTCGACGATCTTGCTGCGGGCCGACAGGACGGCGGAGGCCTGCTGCCGCTGGAGCATCGCCTGGGCGATCTCGGGCGCGTAGGCCAGCGACGAGATCCTCGTCTCGACGACCTCGAGCCCCGCGATCGTGATGCGAGCCGCGACCTCATCGGCGAGCTCCCGCGAGACCAGGTCGGTGGACCCGCGCAGGCTCTCCTCGCCGGGATCGGCGAAGTCGTACGGGTGGGAGGTGGCGACGTGACGCAGCGCGGACTCGGCCTGCACCGTCACGAAGTTCTCGTACTCCTCGACGGCGAAGACGCTCTTGGCCGTGTCGGCCACCTGCCACACGACGATGGCGGCGATGTTGATGGGGTTGCCGTCGGCGTCGTTGACCTTGAGCTCGTTGGTCTCGAAGTTGCGGACCTTGACGGAGACCTTCTTCTTGGTGGTCAGCGGCACTGTCATCAGCAGGCCCTGCTTGCGGATGGTGCCGAGGTAGCGGCCGAAGAACTGCGTGACCTTGGTGTCACCTGGCGAGACGATCGTCAGGGAGCTCGTGACGAGCATGGACAGGAGGAAGGCGAGGATGCCGAGGGTGACGAGCCAGCCGCTGACGTCGCGACCGGCGTCGTCGGCGATGGCGGCGTCGATGATGGTCCACACACCGAAGGCGAGGAGGGCCAGTGCGATCAGCAGCGCCAGGGCGCCGGACATGGACCAGGCGGTCCGCTCGTCGATCACCACGCGGGTGCCGCTGTGCCCGACGGGCCGGCCTGCAGCCTCGCCGCCGACGGAGGCCTCGTCGACCGGGATGGGGATTGAGTCATCACACTCTCCTAATCTGATATCTAATTGATATCAGATTAACAGACGACGTGGGCGGTTGTCAGCCCTGGGTCGGGCCCAGCGAGCGGACCTCGTCGCGGAGCCGCCCCATCTGCCGGTCGAGGACGGCTGCCGACTCCGCGACCTCGCGCAGTTCCATGCGCAGAGGCTCTGGCACCTGCCCGTCGTACTTGTAGTGGATCTGGTGCTCGAGGCTGGCCCAGAAGTCCATGGCGATCGTCCGCAGCTGGATCTCGACGGGCACTTCGATGGACCTGTCCGAGAGGTACACCGGCACCGACACGATCAGGTGCAGGCTCTGGTAGCCGCTCGCCTTCGGGTTGGCGACGTAGTCCTTCCTGGTGAGCAGCGTGATGTCCGGCTGCTGCACGAGCATGTCCGCCACGCGGTAGATGTCCTCGACGAAGGTGCAGACCACGCGGATGCCGGCCACGTCGCGGATCTGCTCCCTGACCTCGACCAGGTCGTGGCAGTCCAGCCGGCGGGCCTTGGCGACCAGCGACTCCATCGACTTCAGCCGGGTCTTGACGTGCTCGATGGGCTTGTACTGGTGCGTCCGGTCGAACTCCCGCTGCAGGTTGCCGATCTTCGTGGCGACCTCCTCCATGCCGCAGTCGTACTCGAGTCGGAAGCGCGTCAGTTCCGCCTGGAACTGCTGCAGCGACTGCTCCGGATCCTCCGAGTTCGCGATGTGGTTCAGCATGTCAGGCAGGGGCGTCGTCGGTTGTGCCATGGGCCCATTGTTGCCGAGCGACCCAAAGCGCCAGGCGGACCCGCGTCGATCGTCCGCCCGCCATGCGGTAGACAAGGTTCCATGAGCATCGATCTTGTCGCCCTCCGTCGAGAACTCCACCAGATCCCCGAGGTCGGCCTGCAGCTGCCGCAGACCCAGGCCCGGGTCCTCGAGGCGCTCGAGGGGCTGCCGCTGGAGATCACGCTGGGCACGACGGTGACCTCGGTCGTCGGCGTCCTGCGCGGCGGCCGCCCGACCGAGGGCAAGAGGCCCGTGGTGCTGCTGCGCGAGGACATGGACGCGCTGCCCGTCGAGGAGCTGACCGGCCTCGACTACGCGTCGACCAACGGGAACATGCACGCGTGCGGCCACGACCTGCACATGTCGATGCTGGTCGGCGCCGCGCACGAGCTCTGCGCCCGCCGCGACGAGCTCGCCGGCGACGTCATCTTCATGTTCCAGCCGGGCGAGGAGGGGGTCGACGGCTGCCGCTACATGCTGGAGGAGGGCCTGCTGGATGTGGCCGGCTCGCGCCCTGACTGGGTCTACGCCATCCACGTGTGGTCAGCCATCGATCCGTGCGGCACCTTCACGACGAAGCCGGGCACCGTCATGGCGTCGTCGGACACCGCGCGGGTCCGGGTGGTGGGCCGCGGCGGGCACGGCTCGACGCCCCACCGCGCCGCGGATCCCGTGCCGGCGCTGGCCGAGATCACCACCGCGCTGCACACCATGGTCACGCGCCGCTTCGACGTGCAGGATCCGGTCGTCGTCACCGTCGGCCTCCTGCAGGCGGGCACCACCGACAACGTCATTCCGGAGGAGGGTCGTCTGGAGGCGACGCTGCGGGCCTTCTCCACCGAGGCCCGGGCCAAGCTGATCGAGACGATCCCGCAGGTCGTCGAGGGCATCGCGTCGGCGCACGGCGTCGTCGGCGAGTTCAGCCTCCGGGAGCAGTACCCCGTCACGATCAACGACGACGCGGAGGCCGACGTCGTCGCGGAGACCGTGACCCGCCTGTTCGGCGAGGAGCGTCACCTCCGCTGGGCGCACCCGCTGGCGGGTGCCGAGGACTTCTCGCGGCTGCTGCTGGAGGCGCCGGGCTGCTTCATCGGCCTGTCGGCCTGCCCGCCGGAGCTCGACCCTGCGACGGCGCCGTTCAACCACTCGGCGTACGCGCGGTTCGACGACTCGGTGCTGGACGACGGGGCACGGCTGCTGGCCCAGTTGGCGCTGGACAAGCTGGCCTGAGGTCGATCCCCGTGGGCGTCGCCGCGCACCTTGTCAGAGCAGGGCACAATGGCGCCATGCGTCCCATGCTCGCCACGCCGACGCCCACTCCGGGGCAGCCACCCAGCGGCCCCGAGTGGCTGCATGAGGTGAAGTGGGACGGCGTCCGCGCCCTGGCCGAGACTAGGGACGGCACGCTGATCCTCTACAACCGCAGCGGCCGGGAGATCACGCCCGCGTACCCCGAGATCGTCGCTGGCGCGGCGGGCCTGCCGGACGGGCTGCTCTTCGACGGCGAGATCATCGTCCTCGACCCGGCGACCGGGGTGCCCACGCTGCAGGCGATCGCGCCGCGGATGCACGTGCGCGACGCCAACCGGGCCGCCCGGCTCGCCGGCGAACGCCCTGCCACGTTCATGGCCTTCGATCTGCTCCGCGCTGGCGCCAACGACCTGACGTCGCGCCCACTGACCGAGCGCCGTCAGCTGCTCGAGCAGCTCGACCTCATCCGGCTCGGCTGGCGGCTGTCGGAGACGTACGACGACGCGGAGACGGTGGCCGCCTTCACGCTCGACTCCGGCCTCGAGGGAGTGATGAGCAAGCGCCGCGGGTCGCTGTACCTGCCGGGCACCCGGAGCGTCGACTGGATCAAGACCCCGCACCGGGCCGAGCTGGTCGCCGTCATCGGGGGTTGGGTTCCCGAGTCGGGCGACGACCGGCAGCTGGGGTCGGTGTGGATCGGGCACGCGACCGACGAGGAGACCTTCGACGCCGATCCCGTGCTCTACCCGCTGGGCCGGGTGGGGTCAGGACTATCCCACGGCGAGCGGAACGCGCTGCTCGCCGTCCTGCGCGACACCGAGCGGGCCGATGCGCCCTTCGCCCCCCTGCCCGAGGGTCCGGAGCTGCGGCGGACACGGTGGGTCGAGCCGCTGCTGTGCGTCCAGGTGCGCTACCTGACGGTGTCGGCGGCCGGAGTGCTCCGGCAGCCGGTGCTGCGCGCGCTGCGCCCCGATGTCCGGCCGGTCGAGGCCGCGACGGCCCCCTCCTGGACGTCGACCGGCGTTAGGCTGCCCGCATGACCGACGACGCGCCCCCTCCCGCCGACATCGAACCTGACACCAAGGACTGGCTCTGGGTGCTGACCCGCCGGTGCGACGAGTGCGGATTCAACGCCTCGGGGCCGGAGACCGACGACTTCCCCGCCCTGATCGAGGAACTCGCCGAACGGATCCGGCTCGCACTTGACCGGCCGGGCAGCCACACCCGACCCACGCCTCACACCTGGTCGGCGGTCGAGTATGGGCAGCACGTGGCGGATGTGTGCGAGGTGATGCGGCTGCGGCTCGAGTCGATCCTCGACGCGGACGGCGCCGTTGCCGAATTCGACTCGTGGGACGCGGACGAGGCCGCAGCCGAGAAGGAGTACTGGCGGGCGTCGGGCGAGGTGACGTCGATCCTGCTCCGGGAGCGGGCCGAGGCGGCCGCGGACTCGTTCGCGGAACCGACCGGCGACCAGTGGACGTGGCCGGGACGGCGCGGCGACGGTGCGGAATTCACGGCGGAGACGCTGGGCCGCTACCTGCTGCACGAGCTGGCGCACCACGCGCACGACGTCTCGGCCCTGAGACCCACGCGCTGACACGCCGTCTCGGCCCTGAGTCCCACGCGCTGACACGCCGTCTCGGGCCTGCACCCACGCACGGCGTACACGAATCTGGCTCCCCGAACACAAATCTGGCTCAAGCCGCCGCTACGGCGATATGCACACAGCCGCCGCTCAGCGGAGCGTTGTGCACCATCCATCCAGATTCGTGCCCTGGCCGCCGTCCGGCCCGCCCCGTGCACGAATCTGGCGCCCCCCGAACACGAATCTGGCTCCCCCGAACACAAATCTGGCTCAAGCCGCCGCTACGGCGATATGCACACAGCCGCCGCTCAGCGGAGCGTTGTGCACCATCCATCCAGATTCGTGCCCGGGACGCGACGGGGTCGGCCGGGACGCGACGGGGTCGGCCGGGACGCGAATGGGTTGGCCGGCCGGAGCACGGCAACCGTGGCCCCTGTTCGGTCGACGTCGTAGGCTGTCCGCGTGACACAGCCCAAGGAGATCGCGACCCTGCCTCCCATCGAGGAGCTGCGCCGCGACGTCGTGCCCAGCCCTCGCACCGGCGAGCCGCGGCGCCCCTGGACCGTGTTCCTCGCCGCCGCGTTCGGCTATCTGGCGCTCGCGGCCGTCGGGGTCTCCTACGGCATCCACTGGTGGGACGCCGTCCACCCCGAGAGCTATGCCAACTCCGCCAACCTGCTCCAGTGGGTCAAACCCGAGCCCGGCAAGTGGTTGTCGCTAACGCTCGAGGGTGCCATCGCCCTGGCCGCGGTGGTGGCGGGCGGGGCGCCCGCGATCGCCGGATTCCAGGCCTGGAACGGCTGGCGCTGGTCGCGCTGGGCCGGGCTGGCCGCCGTCGTGCTGACAGGCGGCTGGACCGCCATCATGAACAACGCCGCGTTCGTCGCGCTCGGCCTCGCGGTCGTCAGCGCCGCCCTCATCTTCGTGCCGCCGACGCCGCGCTACTTCTCGGAGTGGGCGCAGGTCCGCGCCGCCCGACCCGAGCAGTACCGCCGGCCGGAGTGGATCTTCTACGGGCGGCTCCCCCGCTTCCGCTGACTACACTGCTGGGCATGTCAGGCTCGAACTCCTTCCTCGACGGCGCCCTCCGTGTGCTCCGCGACGTCACCGTCCGAGCACTCCAGCGGGCGACGGAGCCAGCGTCGAAGCGCGCGGCCCCCGGCCCCGACCGTCGCCAGGCCGAGCCTGCGAAGTTCCGGCAGACCACACCACGGCCATCCGCTCCCGACGCCCGGCCGGCCTCCCCGACGCGGCAGACGTCCTCCCCCGCACCCCGGCCCGGGGCCGACGGCGGCTACCCGGGTGACTTCACCGGCACCCCGACGATCCGCTACAGCCCCCGCAACGACCGCGAGCCCGACCCGGGCGAGGTCGTGTGGACCTGGGTCCCCTACGAGGAGGATCACAGCAAGGGCAAGGACCGCCCCGTCCTGCTCATCGGCCGTGACGGCGACTGGCTGCTCGGCCTGCAGGTGACGTCGCAGGACCACGACCGCGACGCGGCGCAGGAGGCCAGGGCGGGGCGCCTGTGGCTGGACATCGGCACCGGCGCCTGGGACAGGGAGCGCCGCCCGAGCGAGGCCCGCGTCAACCGCATCATCCGGATCGCCGCGGCCGATGTCCGACGCGTCGGCGCGATGCTGAACGAGGACATCTTCGCGCAGGTGGCCGCCGCGGTCCTGCGCCACTACTGACGGCGCGGCACACGGGTCGCCGTTACGCCAGTGGTGAACGGTGCTTGGACACCCGGGTGGCAGATTGGGGCCGCGGGCGTCGCGCCTGCTTGAATGAGCCAGGAAACACCCGCTAGGAGCCCCCGATGATCACCGTGACGGACCTCACGAAGGTCTACCACCAGGGTCGCCGCGAGGTGCGCGCCCTCGACGGGGTGAGCCTCACGGTGCCGGAGGGTTCCATCCACGGCATCATCGGCCACTCCGGCGCCGGCAAGTCGACCCTCGTGCGCTGCCTCACTCTCCTCGACCGCCCGACCTCCGGCCGCGTCGAGATCAACGGCGTTGACCTGACCGCGGCCCGTGACGCGGCCCTGCGTACCGCGCGCCGTCGGATCGGACTCGTGTTCCAGCAGGCCAACCTCTTCGACTCCCGCACCATCGCCGACAACGTGGGCTACCCGCTCGAGCTCATCGGCGTCGACAAGGCGACCCGGGCGGCGAAGGTCGCCGAGCTGCTGGGGCTCGTGGGGCTCGCCGACGCCGGCCAGGCCTACCCCGCCCAGCTGTCCGGCGGCATGCGGCAGCGGGTCGGCATCGCCCGCGCCCTGGCCACCGACCCCGACGTGCTGCTGTTCGACGAGCCCACCTCCGCCCTCGATCCGAAGACGACCGACGAGATCCTCGACCTGATCATGCAGGTCCGCGGCCGCGGCGGCCTCGCCGTCCTGGTCATCACGCACGAGATGCACGTCGTCAAGCGCATCTGCGACTCGGTCTCCCTGCTCGACGGCGGCCGCATCGTCGAGTCCGGGGCCCTGACCGACGTCGTCAGCCGCCTCGACGGCAGGCTGAGCCAGGCTCTGCTCGGCATCCCGCCCTATGCGCAGCCCGTCGACGGCGGCACGCTCGTCGATGTCCTGTCCAACGGGGAGAAGGCCGCGCTGCCGGTCGTCGCGCACACCTCCGCCGCTGTCGGCGGCGAGATCTCGATCCTGGCCGGCAGCGTCGAACACCTCGCCGGCACCACGTTCTCCCACCTGCGCCTGTCGGTTCCCGCAGGGGTGGATCCGCAGCGGGCGATCGAGGTGCTCCGCGGCCTCGGCGCCGACGCGCGCCTCACCAGCGACATCACCTCCGGGGAGGATCGGGCATGAACCTCCTCGAAGACACCTGGTTCAACAACCCGGCCATCCAGAAGGCCATGTGGCCGGCGCTGCTGGAGACCCTGCAGATGGTGGGCATCTCGGGGCTTGCGACCCTGGTCCTCGGGCTGCCGCTGGGCGTCCTCCTCTACACCACCGCGCCGGGCGGGATGAGCGCGAACCGGCCACTGAACGTGGTGCTGTCGACCGTCATCGTCAACGTGACCCGCTCCTTCCCCTACGCGATCTTGATGATCGCGTTGATGCCGCTCACCGTCATCCTCGTCGGCACGAAGATCGGCCCGGTCGCGGCCTCGGTGTCGCTGGCGATCGCAGCCATCCCGTTCTTCGCCCGCCTGGTGGAGACTGCGCTGCGCGAGGTGCACTCCGGCAAGCTCGACGCGGCTCACGCCATGGGCTCGACGAAGTTCCAGACCATCGTCAAGGTGCTGCTGCCGGAGGCGTTGCCGACGCTCGTCGCGTCGTTCACCACCACGGTGGTCACGATCGTCGGCTACTCCGCCATGGCGGGCCTCATCGGCGGTGGCGGCCTCGGCCGTCTCGCCTACAACTACGGCTTCCAGCGCTACCAGATCGACGTCATGATCATGACCGTCGTCCTCCTGGTGCTGCTGGTCCAACTGATCCAGTTCGCGGGAGACAGGCTCTCCAAGGCCATCGACCACCGCTGACCCCACCAGACATCCCGCCCCGGCGGGACGGCCACCCGGCCACACAAGCGGCCAACTTGTTGTTGGCCCAGAGCAAGGAGGAAACCTCATGCACAAGATTCTGTCCGCAGTCGCTGCCTCGTTGGCAGCCGCCCTCGCCCTCACCGCCTGCGGTTCCACCGCAGGCCCCGGGGCCACCTCGTCGCCGTCCGGCTCCCCGGCAGCGTCCACCTCGGCACCCACGTCCGGGGAGACGGTGAAGCTGGTCGTCGGCGCGAGCCCCGTCCCGCACGCCAAGATCCTCGAGTTCGTGCGCGACAACCTCGCCGCCGACGCGGGCCTGGAGATCGAGATCCGCGAGTTCGACGACTACGTTCTCCCCAACGAGGCTCTCGCCAGCGGTGACCTGGACGCCAACTACTTCCAGCACCTGCCCTACCTCGAGAACCAGATCGCCGAGAAGGGCTTCGAGTTCTCGCACGGCGAGGGCATCCACATCGAGCCCTTCGCCCTGTTCTCGAACCAGGTCGACTCGGCCGACGCGGTCGCCGACGGCGGCAAGATCGCCATCACCAACGATCCGTCGAACCAGTACCGCGGCCTGAAGCTCCTCGAGGAGAACGGCCTGCTGGCCGGCGTCACCCCGGAGACGACCGTCCTCACGCTGACCGACGAGCAGAACCCGAAGGGCCTGACCTTCGAGGAGACGCAGCCCGAGGTCGTTGTCCAGCTGCTCGACGACCCGACCATCGCCGCCGCGCTGATCAACGGCAACTTCATCCTGACGGCCGGCCTGAAGGCTGAGGACGCCATCGCGATCGAGGCCGTCGAGGGCAACCCGTACGCCAACGTGCTCGTGTGGCGCACCGCCGACGACGCCAGGGCGGAGATCAAGAAGCTCGACGAGCTGCTGCACTCGGCCGAGGTGGCCGAGTTCATCAAGACGGAGTGGCCGTCGGGAGACGTCATCCCCGGCTGATCAGTCGATCACCCCTTCCGAGGGCCGTCACGCCAGGCGTGACGGCCCTCGTCGTCTCCCCGGCGCCGACGGCTCGGTAGGCTCGCCCCCATGACCAAGGCGATCCTCTTCGACCTCGACGGCACCCTGGCCGACACCGTGCCCCTCATCGCGGAACAGATCTCGGCGGCGATCACGGCGCACGCCCGGCCCGTGTCGGCGGCGGCCGTCGTCCCCTACATCGGGGTGCCGCTGATCGTGACGCTGACCGACCTGAGCGGGCTGCCCGCCGAGGATGAGCGCATCGCCGCGATCACCGACCACTACTTCTCGGCGTGGGATGTCGCCGTCGTCGAGCACGGCCCCGCCCTACTGCTCCCGGGCGTCGCCGACCTGCTCGCCGACCTGCGGAGCGCCGGGATCCCCACCGGCGTCGTCACCGCGAAGGACACCGGCCCGGCGATCGAGCTGCTGGAGGCGATGGGCATCGCGGACGTCGTCGACGTCGTCGTCGGCACCGACCTCGTCGTCAACGGCAAACCGGAGCCCGACTCGGCGCTGCTGGCGCTGGAGCGTCTCGGCGCGACGGCAGCCGACTCCTGGTACGTCGGCGACGCGGCAAGTGACATCGCCATGGCGATCGCGTCGGGGTTGCGGCCCGTCGGCATCACGACCGGCGCTGCGCTGCACGAGGAACTGGTCGCGGCCGGCGCCGACATTGTCATCGCCCACGCGAGCGAGGTGCTGACCCTGCTCACGGATGATCAGTTGAGCGCTACTGCACCACGCTGACCCGCGAAGCGCGCTATGTATGGGTGTATGACCCGGAACATGACGCTGCGCGAGTACATCGACTTCCTCAAGGCGGAGGGCTACCAGGTCGAGGGAGCCGAGGGTGTGGACCCGGAGCTGCTGTCGCCGGAGGGTAACGCCGTCACCACCTGGCGCGACAGCTACCCGTATGACGAGCTGCTGGACAGGGCCGCCTACGAGCACGAGAAGTACATGCTCCAGGTGGAGCTGCTGAAGTTCCAGTACTGGGCGCAGGACACGGGCACCCGTCACGTGATCGTGTTCGAGGGCCGCGACGCTGCGGGCAAGGGCTCGACGATCAAGCGCTTCACCGAACACCTGAACCCGCGGGCCGCGCGCGTGGTGGCGCTGGCGGCGCCGTCGGACACGGAACGCGGCCAGTGGTATTTCCAGCGCTACGTCCGGCACCTGCCGACGACCGGCGAGATGGTGCTGTTCGACCGCTCCTGGTACAACCGGGCCGGCGTGGAGAAGGTGATGGGGTTCTGCACCGACGAGCAGTACGAGACGTTCATGACGCAGGCGCCGCTGTTCGAGCGGATGCTGGTCGAGTCGGGCATCAGCCTCACCAAGTTCTGGTTCTCCGTGACGCAGGACGAGCAGCGCACCCGGTTCGCGCTGCGCCAGCTCGACCCGGTGCGTCGCTGGAAGCTCTCGCCGATGGATCTGGAGAGCCTCGACCGCTGGGACGCCTACACCGAGGCCAAGGAGGCGATGCTGCAGCTGACGGACAAGAAGTACGCGCCGTGGACGACGGTGAAGTCGAACGACAAGAAGCGGGCGCGGCTGGAGGCGATGCGTTCCTTCCTGTACCAGTTCGACTACGAGGGTCGCGACGATTCGATCGTGCACGCGCCGGACCCGCTGATCGTGGCACGGGCGAAGCACACCTCCGGCGACTAGGCCCTACCCGCGGGCGATCAGCGTGAACGACGCCGGCAGCCGCTCCGGGCGGTCCGTCAGCCGGTATTCGCCGTCCTGCCCCACCGTCATCAGCCCCGGCAGCGCATCCCAGGGGACGCTGTCATGCTCCACCAGCAGCTCCAGCGTCAGGCCGGCGTCGAGGACCGCCATCACGATCTCGGAGATCGCGTGGTTCCACTCGACGGACACCGGCGACGCCACCGTCCCCTCCCCCGCGTAGCTGACGTCGGTGGACCAGGTCATCGGCTCGGTCCGTTCCCAATACGGCAGCTCGAGGGCCGGGGTGTCGGCGCCGACGGCGGTCAGCCACGGCTGCTGGTCGGAGTCCGGCTGCGTCTCGCCCACGACTACACCCATCAGTGAGTTGAGCACCGGATGCCCGTCGCGGACGAACAGCCGCCCACCCGGCCGCAACAGCCGCGCGACGGTCTCAGCCCAGCGCCGGATGTCCGGCAGCCAACACAGCGCGCCGATGCCCGTGTAGACCAGATCGAAGCGACGCTCCCCCAGCGCGTCGACGGCGCCGTAGACGTCCGCCTCGACGAAGTCGATCTCCTGCCCGGCCCGGCCGGCGATCACAGCGGCGTGGGCCAGCGACCGGGGCGACAGGTCGAGGCCCGTCATCCGCGCCCCGAGCCGCGCCAGGCTGAGCGTGTCGGTACCGAGGTGACACTGCAGATGCAGCCCGTCGAGGCCGGCAAGGTCGCCGAGCCGGGGCCGGTCGAACCGCACGACGTCGGAGAGCCAGGCGGGATCGGAGACGGCGTCGATGTCGTAGCCGCCGGGCCCGACGTGCACGTCTGCGCGCGCGTCCCAGTTGGCGCGATTCGTCGCGAGGTAGTCACTCATGGTGTCATCGTCGCGGACTACGGCCCGGGCGCGCCAGTCACCCCGTCGCTGCTTCCCCGTGGGTGGTGACGATGTCGTTGGCCGCCGCCCACCCGCCCAGGTCGAGGCGCTGGATCGCCGCGGCCATCAGGTCGGGGAACAGGTCCGGGGTGCAGGCGAACGCGGGCACCCCGATCTCGGCCAGCGCCGCCGCGTGCCCTGCGTCGTAGTGGGGGCGGCCGTCGTCGCTCAGGGCGAGCAGCGCGATCATGGTCGCGCCGGAGTCGACGATCTCGCGGCTGCGGCGCAGCATCTCCTCGGCGATGCCGCCCTCCTCGAGGTCGGAAATGAGCACGAGCACCGTGTCGGTGGGCCGCGTGATGTGCCCCTGGCAATAGGCCAGGGCCCGGTTGATGTCGGTGCCGCCGCCCAGTTGCACGCCGAACAGCACGTCGACGGGGTCGTCGAGCTCCTCGGTCAGGTCGACGACGGCGGTGTCGAACACCACGAGCCGGGTCGTGAGCGACGAGACCGACGCCAGCACCGCCCCGAACACGCTGGAGTACACGACGGACTGCCCCATCGAGCCCGACGAGTCGATGCAGAGGATGATCTCGCGCTGCACCTGCGGCCTGCGCCGCGCGTTGCCGACGAGCCGCTCCGGCACGACGGTGTTGTACTCGGGCAGGTAGTGCTTCAGGTTCGCCGTGATCGTGCGGTCCCAGTCGATGTCGCGCATCCGGGGCCGGTTGGTGCGGTTCGACCGGTCCAGCGCGCCCGTGACCGCCTGGATGGTGCGGGACCGCAGCCGTTCCTCCAGCTCCTGGGTGACGTGCCGGACGACGGCGCGCGCGGTCTCCTTCGAGTGCGCCGGGATCACCCCCGTCAGCGACAGGAGGGTGCTGACAAGGGAGATGTCGGGCTGGACGGCCTTCATCATCTCCGGCTCCAGCAGCAGCTGCGACAGGCCGAGCCGCTCCATCGCGTCGCCCTGCATCACCTGCACCACCGACGACGGGAAGTAGCTGCGGATGTCGCCCAGCCAGCGGGCGACGCGGGGGCTGGACGCGCCGAGCCCGCCGCGACGGGTGCCGTCGTAGAGGTCGCCCAGCACGCGGTCGCGGTTGCCGTCGTCGGCGCTGAGAGTCAGCGGCGCGCCGTCGAGGGTGACGCCGTCGGCCTCGTCGGCGCCGAGGATGAGCCGCCAGCGGGTCAGTCGTTCCTCGTCGCTCATGCGGACTCCTTCCAGCCGAGCAGCCCGGCGACGGTGGCGAGGGCCGGGCCGGCGGCCTCCAGCCGCAGTTCGGCGGGCGCCGCCTCGACGACCGCGCCGCGGGAGACACGCTCGCCGATCATCCGCCGTTCTGGCTTGGCGAACTCGGAGAATGTGCGGCGCAGCAGCGGCAGCAGATCGTCGAACGCCTCGGGCTCGACCTGGGCGACCCAGCCGTCGACGATGGACAGCAGCGCAGGGTCGTGCACGAGGATGACGGCGGAGCCGGCGAGGAAGCCGTCCAGCCAGCCCGCCGCGTCGCCGGGGTCGTGCGCGAGCGACAGCCAGCGCCGCATCGAGACGGCGACGGCGTCGCGCTCCAGCAGGCCCGCATCGAGCAGCAGCCGGGTGGCGCGCCCCGCGACGAGGCCGGGGATCTGATCGCGGGCGGCGACGACGCCGAGCGCCGCGTGCCACTGCGCGAGGAGGTCCTCGTCCTCGATCAGGGTCAGCCCGGCGTGGGCGGAGTCGACGGCCCGCAGGAGCCGGGCCGCCTCCCCCGCGTCGATCGCCGCGGCCGCGACGGGAAGCCCCACGCAGGCCCGCACGACGATGGTGCGCAGGACGGCGACGACCTCGTCGGTGTCGACGCGGCGCACGGTGCCGTACCGGCTGACGCGGGCGAGCGGCTCGATGGAATCGAGCAGGTCCAGGACGTCGGTGTGGACGGCGGTCAGCTCGGCGAGCCGTGCCACGACCTCGTGGACGGGGATCTCGGCGACCAGACACCGGTCGATCAGGCGCGACAGTTCCGGCACCGACGCGTCGGCTGCGAGGTGGGCCGCCTTCGCCGTCGCCGCGCCGAGGATGGTGGTGCCGAACAGCGACGCCTCGACCAGCGCGATCGCCAGTTCGGGGCGCCACTCGAGCTGCCACTGTTCCTTGAAGGTGCCGGTGGTGCGGGTCGCGTAGGCGATCTCGCCCCAGTCGATGTCGAGCAGCCGCAGCCGGTGCAGCAGCAGCGACCGGGCGCGGCCGGCGTCGGTGCGCAGGTCGAGGGTGACCAGCTGCTGCGCGGCGCCGGGCTTGAGCCGGGTGGACTTCTGCGCCTTCGCCAGGTCGGCCGCGAGCGGCACGAGCGGCGCCGACTCGGGCACGGAGCCGAGGTCATGCCCGACGACCAGCGCGTCGTCCACCAGTTGCAGGGGTAGCGGGTTGCCGTCGGCGAGGACCCCGAGGGCCGCGTCGTACAGCTCGGTCAGGCCGGGGCTGGGACGTCCGCGGAGCGCGGCGAGGTTGGTGGCGAGGCGGGCCGCGTCGACGACGGACGCGGTGGACGCGTCGATCCCCTGGGCCCGCAGCTCGCGGGCGACGCGGACGAGCCAGCCGAGGGCGGCGTCGTGGTCGGCGCCGGTGGCCCAGTGGTCGAACAGGTGGCGGTACCAGCCGGGCGACGTGACGCCGGCCCCGTAGCCGGAGGCCAGCGAGAGCCGGTTCGCCGTCCACGGCACCCAGGCCGCCGACATCTTCGCCTTCGGCAGCCCGCGGAGCAGCCGGGAGTCGTGCGCGACGGGCGGGAACGCGGCCGGGTCGAGCGCGGGGGCATGCCAGGCTCCGCAGACGACGACGATCGTGTCGTGCCCCTCCTTCATGGCGGCGCGCAGCTCGCGCCGCATGGCCGCCTCGCGCAGCCCGGTCATGGGGCGGCCGAGCGGATGTTCGAGGGCGTCGAAGTCGAGTTCGCCGTCGTCGTCGCGGACGCCGGGGTCGCCGTCCTCGTCGGCGCGCAGCTCCGCGATCCCTTCGGCGATGGCGGCGAAGCGCTCGAGGGCGGAGCCGGAGCGCTGCTCGACGGCGTCCTCCCACCAGCGCTCGGGGTCGTCGTAGCCGGCGACGCGGGCCAGCGTGGTGATCGGGTCGGCGGGCACCGTCGCGGGCTCATCGGCCGGCGCGGCGTCGTCGGCGTCCCCGAAGCGCAGCGCCGCGTCCTCCTCGTCAGCGTCCTCTTCACCGGTGGCCTCGGCCGCGGCCCGCTCCGCTGCGGCGCGCACGATCCCGACGCGGTGCGAGGCCGGCAGGTCGATGAACCTCTGCGGCACCCCCGCCGCCGCGGCCCACCGCAGCGCGACCCATTCCGGGGAGAACGCCGCCATGGGGTAGAAGCTGGCGCGCTGCGGCTCGTCGGACGCGTAGACCAGCGCCGCGACGGGCGGCACCAGGTCGGGGTCGCCGGCCAGCGGGTGCAGGGCGTCGAGCTCGGGCGGGCCCTCGATCAGGACCAGGTCGGGGCGCAGCTCGTCGAGGGCCTCGGCGACGGAGCGCGCCGACCCTGGCCCGTGATGCCGCACCCCCAGGACGTGGACGCTCGTCATGGGGCCGCCTGCCGCGGTGGCCGCCTGGATGGCATGTCAGCCGGCCACGTCGAGGTCACGGCACGCGCGGTACAGGTCGGCCCACTCGGGCCGGTTCCGCACCACGGTCTCCAGGTACTCGCGCCACACGACGGTGTCCTGCACCGGGTCCTTGACGACGGCCCCGACGAGGCCGGCCGCGACGTCGTGCGCGCCGACGGCGCCGTCGCCGAAGTGAGCGGCGAGGCTCAGCCCGCTGGTCATCACGGAGATCGCCTCGGCGGTCGAGAGGGTCGACGTCGGCGACTTGATGGTGGTGCGGCCGTCCGCCGTGACGCCGGAGCGGAGTTCACGCATGACGGTGACGACGCGGCGGATCTCGCTGAGCGCGGCGAGATCGGCCGGCAGCTCGAGGGAGGCGCCGAGGCTGACCACGCGGGTCTGGACGATCTCCACCTCCTGGTCGAGCGAGTCGGGCAGGGGAAGCACGACGGTGGTGAAGCGGCGGCGCAGGGCCGACGACAGGTCGTTGACGCCCTTGTCACGATTGTTTGCGGTGGCGATGAGGTTGAAGCCGCGCACGGCCTGCACCTCGGTGTCGAGCTCCGGGATCGGCAGCGTCTTCTCGCTGAGGATCGTGATGAGGGAGTCCTGCACGTCGGCGGGGATGCGGGTCAGCTCCTCGACGCGGACGAGGCCGCCGTCGGCCATGGCGCGCATCACGGGGCCGGGCACCAACGCCGCCGTCGACGGGCCCTCGGCGAGCAGGCGGGCGTAGTTCCAGCCGTAGCGGATGGCCTCCTCGGGCGTGCCCGCGGTGCCCTGCACGACCAGGGTCGAATTGCCGCTGACGGCGGCGGCGAGGTGTTCGCTGACCCATGACTTCGCCGTGCCGGGGACGCCCAGCAGCAGCAGCGCCCGGTCGGTGGCCAGCGACGCGATGGCGATCTCGATGAGGCGCCGGTTGCCGAGGTACTTCGGCGTGATGATGGTGCCGTCTGCCAGCGTGCCGCCCAGCAGGTAGGTCGCCACGGCCCACGGCGACAGCCGCCAGCGGGGCGGGCGGGGCCGGTCGTCGACGGCGGCGAGCGCCTCGAGCTCTGCGGCATACGCCTGCTCGGCATGGGCGCGAAGGACCGATTCGGTGGTGGTGCTCACGCGTGTTCCTCCTGCAGGTGCGGTGGCTGGGTTGAGGCGAACGCCTCGTCGATGGTCTGGTTGAAGATCAGGAACTGGCGGGCTGCGCGCAGCGTGATGCCGCCGAGGTCGGCGGGGAGGTCGGCGGGCAGGGTGGCCAGCAGCGGCAGGGCGTCCGGGCCGAAGCCGTCCGGCATCGAGGCGACGCCCAGGAGGAAGTGGCCGCGGTCCTTGTCGGAGATCAGCCGGTCGATGACGACGGCAGCGACGGGCTTCACCCAGGGGCGCGGAACGTTCAGCAGCGCATGCGCCGCCTCGGCGGGGGGAGCGGTGCGGATGAGCCCGATCAGCCACGCGTCGCGCTGGGCCGGGTCGAGGAGCAGCGCCAGGTCCCTCCCGTTCCTGAGGCTCGGATGGGGAAGCAGCGCGGCGGCCCACTCGCGGTCTGCGTGCCTGGCGACGGCCGTGGCCAGCGCCGCAGCGACCTGCTCGTCGAGTTCGAGGGCCTCGACCAGTTCCTGCGGCGGGAGGCCGGACACCTCGTTCAGCGTCCGCGGGTCCGCGGCCTCCAGGATCTGACACAGCCAGTGGCGCCGGTCCGGGTCGGTGGCCTGCGGCCGGAGGCCGTCGCGGACGCCGGCCGCGTCCACCTCGGCCGGGGGCACGACCCTGACCACCGTCGACGTCCTGCCGAGGACCCGGCCGAGTCCCCGCCCCGCGGGACCTCGGTCACGTCGATCAGGGAGCGGAGCCGCGCAGACATGCGGGAGACCAGCCCGCTGCCGGGAAGCCGGGCAAGGAGCCGAGCGGCGGCCTCGCGGGTGGCCTTCCCCTTGTCATCCAGCGCCGCCTCGAGGAACGACGCGTCGTCGAGCGACAGGCCCGTGCCGAGGGCGTCGATCACCTGGCCGCGCTCTTTGGCGCTGTAGCCAGGCCACAGCTCGACCAGGCGGGCGAGGCCGGCCGCCGCGTCCACATCCCTGAGCTCGGTCAGCCGCGACGTCGCCTCCTTCGCCGACAGCTTGCGCCAGCCGTCCACATCGAGGTCGCCGTCGGGCCCGCTGCCGGGATCGACGAGGGTGGGCTCGAAGCGGCTGGCGAGCCACGCGCCCCGCTGGTCCCAGGAGGCGCGCAGGGCAGGCCGGAGCACCGAGTCCTGGCGCGCGAGGGTGAGCAGGTCGGGCAGCAACGCGACGGGCACCGAGTATCCGGAGCCGGCGCAGCGCGTGAGCCAGTGCTCGATGGCGCGCAGCCGCTCGTTCCCCTTGAGCGGTGGCTGGTGGATCAGCAGCCTCAGCAGCTGCTCCGCTTCCGGCGGGGCGGCCGGCCGGGCCTGCGGAGGGCACGGCGCCTCGGGCTCCCGGCGGTCGGGGGTGGCGGCCGCGCGGGTCAGGACGTCGAGGACGGCGGCCTGGTCGAGGAGCTGCGTCTGCGGGTCACCGTCGTCGACGGGCGCGATGCCGATGGGAGGAACGGGGCCCGGTGCGCGGCGGCCTGTGCCGACGAGTGCGGTGGCCTCGACCGAGCGCATCCATGCCTCCACGCTCACAGCGCCACCGTCTTCCCGTCGAGGGCGAGGGTGAGCGGGCGGAACCGCCCCGCCTCCAGCTCTCCGAACACGTCGTGGGGGTGCCCACCCGTCAGCGCGAGGAGCAGGATGAGGTTCGTGTCCGCGGTGAGCGCGAAGGCGTCGCCCGCAGCGTCGACGACGGCCTGCGGGTCGTGGCGGAAGCGGGCTGCTGCGAGGGTGACGGGGAACCGGTCCCGCCAGGGGACCCCGGCGAGGGCCGTGGCCACCTGGGCCCGCGCCTCGGCGACGGTGACGGCGGGCCCGGCGTCCGTGGCGGGCTCGACCGGGGTGGGCGGTTCCGGGAAGTAGAGCCGGGCCGGGGCGTTGCCCGGGTACCAGGCGGCCGTGCCGGCGAGGCGGGCGCCGGCCAGCTGCGGGATGCCGAGGGCCTGGCCCGGCCCTGCCGTCTCGAGGATCAGCCCGACGGGCCCGCCGTCGGCCCGGACCCAGGTGCGCTGCTGCTGGAGCGGCCCGTCCGTCGTGCGGAAAGCGCCGAGCACCTGCCACGTGTCGGTGCGGGTCTCGCCGTCGCTCAGCTGTTCGCGCTGCGTCGACCACCCGACGGCGGCACGCAGGTCGGCGGCCAGCGGTGCGGGCAGTTCGTCCCGACGGCGCCAGGCCTGGGCGAGCAGCCACAGTCGTCCGAGGTGGCGGAGCAGGTCGTCGGCCCAGGCCTCTCCCGCGGCGTGGGTGGCGAGCTCGCGGACGCGGTCGGCGAGGCCGGGAAGCTGGGCGTCGACGAGGCGGGCCGCGGCGCGGTCCCAGAAGGCGTAGGGCTGGGTGCGGGCGGTGACCAGCCCGGCACGGACGAGGTCGGTGAGCCAGAGGATGAGGTCGTCGACGCCGGCGTCCATCCGGGCGATCCGCTCGGCGAGGCGCCTGGCCTGCGCCTCCGGGTCGGCGGGTGCCTCGGCGCGGACGGTGCGGGCCTCGCTGCGGGTGGCCCGCTTGTCTGCCCACTCCTGGGCGAAGCCGGCCGCCTCGGCCCCCTCCCCCACCAGGCCGCCGGCCCACAGCAGGAGCAGCGCGAGGGCGTGTTTGCAGGGGAACTTCCGGCTCGGGCAGGAGCAGCGGTAGGCGGGGCCCTCCAGGTCGATGCTCACCTGATACGGATTCTTGCCGCTTCCCTGACAGCTGCCCCAGACGAGGATCTCGTTGGCCCCTGTCTCTGTCCAGGGGCCGGGCTTGGCGAGCTTGCGGGCGGCGGCCACGGACGAGGTGTCGGGCGCGGCGGCCAGCACCTGTGCCTCGGTCCAGCGAGCCACGGCGCTCCTCTCCCCGGTCTTTCGGCCGGCCCAGGCCGGCGGCGTTCGTACTCTAGCCGGGCGATCCGTCAGAAGCGGCCCTCAACACCTGCATCGTCTCGGCCCAGCGGACCAGGAAGTCCGACTCGTCCAGCCGGTGCCGCCGCATCCAGGTGGTGACCTCCGAGTTGCACTTGCTGGCGTTGCAGGAGGCGCAGGCCGGCACCACGTTGTCGAGCGTGTAGCGGCCGCCGCGGGAGATGGGCAGCACGCAGTCCTTCTGGAGCGCAGCACCGTCTGCGCCGCAGTAGGCGCAGGCCCGCCAGGCGTCGAGGATCAGGAACCACTCGTCGGCGGTCAGGTCGCTGCCGGACGCCGCGACCCGGCGGGCGCGGCGACGCGAGGCGCGGACGCGTCGGGTGGTGGCCATGGCGTCACCGTAGCGGCGACCGCCGGAGCTCCGGCGGCGCCACGCACGCCGACGCCCGTTCGGCTCAGCTCAGCGGACGCTCGAAGGCCCCCTCGACAAGGATCGGCCGGAATCCCAGCGCCTCGTTGACCGCCAGCATGTGCCGGTTCTCCTCCGCATTCCAGGTGATCACGGAGCCCGCGCCGGGCAGGACGGCGCGGACGAACTCCAGGTTCGCCGCCTTGATCAGCATCCCCAGGCGGTGGCCGCGGAACTTGGGCAGGACGATCGTGTCCTCCTGCGCGACAAAGCCCTCCGGGTTCGTGAGTTCCCGGTTCAGTTCCGTGAGCCCGACGACCTGGCCAGTGGGTCGGTGCCGCACGACGGTGCGCCACCGGCGCATCGTCGGCAGCAGCCGCTCGTCCTCGTAGCGGACCCGTTCCGCGTCCCATCTGGACTCCACGACGGTGAGGTCACCCGACGGCGGGTCGATGCTCATCCGCTGCTGCAGGACCGCCAGGTCGGCGCGCATATCGGCCGGCGCGGCGCCCTCCCACGAGATCACCTCGAAGTCGTCGCCGGCGACGGCGCTGGCCGCGGCCAGTGCCTCGGCCGGATCCTGCAGCGGGGCGGCGAAGTCGAAGCGGCTGACCCGCTCGACCTGCAGCAGCTCGAAGCCGTTGTCGAGCGCGAGCCGGACGCCGGGGTCGTCGGCGGGGACGGCGCCGACGCCGTTCGGCGGGCGCAGCACCTCACCGGTCGGGATGGGGGCGAGCAGCCAGGCGGTGGCGCGGGTGACGGGCAGGTCGCCGACCAACTCACGCACCGCCGCCGCCAGGGCTGAGCCGACGCCGCTCCGTCGGTGCCCGGGCAGGACGTAGACCGAAACGTCGACGGCGTCCGGGTCGTCAAGCAGGTTGCGGCGCACCATGGCGCAGCCGACGGCGTCGCCGTCACGCCGGGCGAGGAAGCGGTGCACCTCATGCCGGTCCAGGCTGCGGCGGGCCCGGTCGAGGATCGCTTCGGGGCTGGCGTCCCAGCCGGGGCCGAAGTATTCGCGGTCCTGGGCGCGGCCCAGCGCCGTGTACTCGACCCACGCGGGATCGGTGTGATGCGTCGGCAGGCCGAAGCGGTGGATGGTCGTCATGGTGGGTCCTGGTGAGCGTGATGTGGGAGGGGGAGGTGGCGGGCCGAACGGGGCCCGAGGCGTCGCCGGGCTCAGAGCAGGGTGTACATGTGGGGAAAACTACTCCGACCGTGGTCTTCGGGCAAGGCTCCTGCTTTGGCTGCGTCGCCTCCGGCTCGTAGGCTGGGTAGCTGTTCACCCACCACCGGCCCGGGAGCACCCGCATGTCAGAGCCCACCCAGCCCCACCCCGAGGACTCCGAGGTCACCGGACCCGACAGCGTCGGCCGCTGGTTCGCCCGACTCCTCAAGGGTTTCGCGGTGGGCGTCGGCGCGATCCTGCCCGGCCTGTCGGGCGGCGTGCTCGCCGTGATCTTCAACATCTACAGCCCGATGATCCGGTTCCTGGCGAACATCAGGAAGAACTTCGTCAAGAACGTCCTCTACTTCATCCCGGTCGGCATCGGCGGCATGCTCGGCGTCGTCGTCTTCGCCAAGGCGGTGGAGGCGGCGTTCGAGACGTACGCGGCGCAGTTCATCGTGCTGTTCATCGGCTTCGTCATCGGCACCTTCCCCTCCCTGTTCAGGCAGGCGGGCAAGCGCGGCCGCAGCCGCCTCGACTGGGGCATCCTCGTCGGATCCGCCGTCGGCATCATGGTCCTCATGCTGGTCGCCAACTCGGCCAGCGTGACGGTGCCGCCCAGCATCCCCGTGTGGCTCGGCTCGGGCGCGCTCATCGGGCTGGGCCTCATCGTGCCCGGCCTCAGCCCGTCGAACTTCCTCATCTTCTTCGACCTCTACGACAAGATGTCCGCCGACATCGCCGCCCTGCAGCTCGCCACGATCATCCCGATCGCCGTCGGCGGCATCGTGTGCGTGCTGCTGGCGTCCAAGGTCGTCGCCTGGATGTTCGACACCCACTACTCCCGGATGTACCACCTGATCCTCGGCCTCGTCGTGGGGTCGTCGCTGGCGATCTTCCCCACAAAGGTGTTCCCCGCCTACACGACGCAGGGGCTGGCCGACAGCGGGCTCTCGCTCGGCGTCGCGCTGGCCTTCGGCATCGCGATGCTCGTCGTCGGCACCGTCGCGTCGTACCTGTTCAGCAAGGTGGAGGACCGGGTCGCCGTGCGCCGCGAGGCCATCGAGGCAGAGGCCAAGGAGCCGGAGGCCGTCTGATCACGCGACGGGGGTGAGCGCCGCCGTCACCGCGGCCACCGCCGCTACCCGCTCGGTCCCCGGGCGGGCCACCAGCTCGAGGATCCGCTCCCCGATGCCCGGCAGCTCCACGGCCTCCGTGCCGGGGTGACGGTACGCGCGCAGCGCCGAATCGGGCAGGATCGCGACCCCGAGCCCGCGGGCCACGAGGGCCTGGACGACGACGTAGTCGTCGGTGGTGTGCTGGATCCGCGGCGTGAATCCGGCGGCGGAACAGACGTTCAGCAGATGGATGCGGCAGCGCTCGCAGCCGGCCACCCACGGCTCGTCGGCCAGGTCCTCCAGCGACTCCACCGCCCGATGGCCGGCGGGCAGAACCAGCCGCAGCGGTTCGGTGCCGATCGGCGTCGCTGGCAGGTCCGGGTCGAACGGCTCACCCGCATAGCGGAACGTCAGCGCCAGGTCGGCATCCCCGGAGCGGATCGCCTCGACCGCCTCGGGCGGCTCGGCCTCGTCGATCGTGACGTCGATGCCCGGATGGGTGCGGGCGAGGCCCGCCAGCGCGTCGGGCACGACCGCCGCCAGCGCCGTCGGGAACGCCACGAGCCGCACGCGCCCACGCCGACCCTCCGCGTAGGCGTCCATCTCGGTGCGTGCCGCGTCGAGGTGGCTGGCGATCGCGTCGGCCTGCCGCATCAGCGCCTGCCCCGCATCGGTCAGCTCGACGCCGCGCGTGCTGCGGATGAACAGCTGGGTGCCGGCCTCGCGTTCGAGCCGGTGCACCTGCTGGCTGACGGCAGGCTGGGTCCAGCCCAGTTCCCTGGCGCCCGCGCTGAGCGACCCTGCGCGGGCGATGGCGCGGAAGATGAGGAGACGGCGGGGATCCACGCCCCAACCATAAGCGTTGCTTATGGCATCGGGAAGCAAGAGGGGTATTCCTTGCAGGCGGATGCTGGCCGAGACTGGTGGCGGACCTGAGGAGGGACGATGCGCACCATCGGCATCATCGGCGGCATGAGCTGGCATTCGACGATCAACTACTACCGGCTGATCAACGCGGCCGTCGCCGACCGGCTCGGCGGGCACCACAGCGCCAAGCTGCTGCTCGACTCGCTCGACTTCGAAGAGGTGCGCGCCTTCCAGCTGGCCGAGGACTGGGACGGCGCCGGGGAACTGCTGGCCTCGGCCGGTCGCCGTCTCGAGGATGCCGGCGCCGACGCCGTCCTCATCGGCACCAACCTCATGCACAAGGTGGCGCCCGCCGTCGACGACGCAGTCGACGTGCCGCTGCTGCACATCGCCGACGCTGTCGGGTCCGAGGCGACGCGCCGCAGGATCGGCACAGTCGGCATCCTCGGCACGAACTGGGTCATGTCGGAGCGGTTCTACGCGGAACGGCTGGCCGGCCACGGGGTCGCGGCGGTCGCGCCCGCCGAGTCCCGACGCGCGGAACTCGACCGGATCATCTTCGACGAACTGACGGTGGGCACGATCACCGAGACGTCACGGGCGGTCTTCGTGGCGGCGATCGAGGATCTGGTGGCGCAGGGGGCCGAGGCTGTCGTCCTGGCATGCACCGAGATCGAACTGCTGATCGGCCCGAGGACTCCCCCGTTCCCGTGCTCGACTCGATGGCCCTGCACGCGGCGGCCGCGGCGGAGTTCGTGCTGGCCGGCGCCTGAGCCTGACGCCGTCAGGCGATGCGGTCGTCCGTCGACATGCGTCGCGGCACCGGCTGGGCGCCGTTGCGGACGCCGAACGGCACGTGCGCGCCGGGGATCCCGTGGGCGGTCAGGTGCAGCATCTGGTCGTCGAAGAAGATGTGCGGGCGCAGCGTCTCGAGGATCGCCGCCTTGTCGATGCCGCCGAGGAAGAAGGCTGCGTTGACCCGGACGCCCCAGCCATGGAGCGAGCGGACGACCCGCTCATGCGCCGGTGCGCTGCGCGCGGTCACCAGGGAGACGTGCAGGCGGGGCCGGTAGTCCGGATCGGCGGTCTTCCTGGTGGTCTCGACCTCCTGGATCCGGTTGATCGCCTCGAGCAGCGGCTGCAGCGGGCCGACGCTGAGCGGGGTGATGGCGTTGGCCTGCTCGTGGGCCTGGAACTCGGCCAGCCCGTGGTCCTTGAAGATGGCCTCGGACGAGTCGTCGGCCAGGACGCCGTCGAAGTCGAAGGCGATGCGCAGCTCGGTCTCGCGGACGTCGTCGTCCATGTGCTGCGAGGTGACGATCGCGGCCGGCATGCCGGAGGCGACGGCGCGGCGGACGTCGTCCTCATTGGCGGAGAGGAACAGTGCCATCTTGAGCGGCCCGATGTACTCGTGCGGCGAGCGGCCCTCCATGAAGATGGCCCGGGTGATCGGCAGCCCGTGGGCTCGGGCGGACGCCATGATGCGCAGGCCGGTGAAGGCGTCGTTGTGCGACATGACGATGACCTCGACGAGCGGGTCGTCGGGCTGGAGGTCGTTGAGGGCGAGGAGGCGCCGGATGAAGGGGAAGGCGACGCCGGGGTCGAGGGGTTCGTTGATCCGTTCGTCCTGGTAGGCGCGGTAGGCCTCGACGCCCTGCTCCTGGTAGACGCGGTGGCAGTCGGTCAGGTTGAACAGCGCGCTGGACGAGATGCCGATCACCAGTCGGCTGTCGAGGTCGTACATCATCGTGGCGTCCCCCCTTTCCGGCTGTCAGTATGCCGCAGTCGTGGTCCGGTTCCGGGGGAGCAGGTGGGGATGGTCAGGCGGCGGGCGGGCTGGTGGCATCGGTCGCGTGATTGGACCAGCATTTGGTGGAGCGTCGGGGGTCGAGCGCGGCGACCAGGGACCGTCGATGCGACCCCACCCCACGACTCAGCCGAAGCGTCGGCGGTGGAGCTCGGCGACGCGGGCGGCAAGTTCGGCGTCGGGCCCGTCGACGACCGCACCGGGAACGATCGCCGTCACGGGGAGTGCGGCGACGGGTCCCGGCTCGGCGCCCAGGGAAGCGAGGAGTTCGGTCAGCTGGGCCGAGGACATGGCGTAGACGATGCGCCCGAGCCCCACCCACCCGTGCGCGGCGGCGCACATCGGGCAGTGTTCGCCGGAGGTGTAGACGGTGGCGGCGCGACGCTCGTCCGGGCTGAGGTGCTCGGCGGCCCAGCGTGCGATCGCGAACTCGGGGTGCCGGGTGTGGTCGCCGCCGGCGACGTGGTTGTGGTCCTCGAAGAGGACGTCCCCGCGGGGGAAACGAGGACAGACCCGAAGGGCTCGTCGCCGACCGCAAGGGCATTGCCGGCAAGTTCGACGGCACGGGCGAGGAAGACGCGGTCGGCGGAAGTGATGGGCATGAGACCAGCCTAGGTGGGGCGGAAGAGTGCGGGGCTCAGCCGTGCACGAATCTCCGCCGAGCCGCCGCTACGTGCATATCGCCACAGCCGCCGTCAGAGCCAGCAGAATGCACGCGACAGCCAGATTCGTGCCCGGAAAGCCAGATTCATGCTCGGGATCCCAGATGCATGTCGGCCGGGAGCCTCCAGATCCGCGAGCCTCCCGAAACACCGTCCCCGTGCACGAATCTCCACCGAGCCGCCGCTGTGCGCATATCGCCACAGCCGCCGCCAGAGCCAGCAGAATGCTCGCCGCAGCCAGATTTGTGTTCGAGGAGCCAGATTTGTGCTCGGACAGCCAAACAGAAAAACGGCCTCCAACCCAGGCGAAACACCAAGTCGGGGGCCGTTTCGGCTTGTTAGCCGAGTGGAGCGGGCGACGGGAATCGAACCCGCGTATCGAGCTTGGGAAGCTAGCGCTCTGCCATTGAGCTACGCCCGCGTTGCGTCGCCTAGGTTAGCAGTTCCTCGGGCGGCGCGCCTCTCGGGTCCAGTGGGCCCGGTCTCTCGCTAGGCTGGCACCCGTGGGCAGTCTGCCAGGCACGATACAGCGCGACGGGCGCGTGATCACCCGGCTCGCACGCGCGCACGACGCCTCCCACTTCCTGCTCACGCCGGTCGAGGTCGTCACCCCGGCGACCATCGACGAAGTCGCCGAGCTGATGGCCGACTCGAACCAGACCCGGCAGCCCCTCACCTTCCGCTCCGGCGGCACCAGCCTGTGCGGGCAGGCCGTCACCGACGGCGTCCTGGTCGACACGCGGAGTCACTTCCGCGACATCGAGGTCCTCGACGACGGCGAACGGGTCCGCGCCGGAGCCGGCGCCACGCTGGCCGCGGTCAATGCCCGGCTCGCCCGGTACGGCCGACGCCTCGGGCCCGACCCGACCAGCGCGATCGCCTGCACCATCGGCGGCATCCTCGCCAACAACTCCGGCGGCATGCTGTCCGGCACGGCACAGAACAGCTACGCCACCCTCGAGTCCATGGTGTTCGTCCTCCCCGACGGCTACGTCGTCGACACCGCCGCCCCCGGCGCCGACATCGACGTGCGGCTCGAGCAGACCGAACTCGTCGGCGGCCTCCACTCGCTCCGCAAGCGGCTGCGCACCAACCCGGACACCGTCGCCACGATCCTGCGCCTGTTCTCCATGAAGAACACCATGGGCTACGGCATCAACGCGCTGCTGGACTTCCACCGCCCCATCGACATCATCAGCCACCTCCTGATCGGCAGCGAGGGCACGCTCGGGTTCATCGCCGAGGCCACGTTCCGCACCGTCCCGCTCGCCCGGCACAGCGCCGCCGCCCTGGCCCTGTTCCCGACGCTCCACGCCGCCACTGCGGCCCTCGACGAACTCGATCTCGACGCTTTCGAGGCCGTCGAACTCATGGACGTCGCCGCGCTGCGGGCCGTCCGACGCCGTCAGGACGCCCCCGCCGTCATCCGCGAGGCGACGCTGACCTCGCAGGCCGCGCTGCTCCTCGAACTCCACGACACCACCGCCGAGCGCCTCGAGGAGCGGCTGGCCACGGCCGGCGAGCAGCTCAACCGGATCACCGGCGCGGAGATCCTGGCCCTGACGACCGACCCCGAGGCCCGCAGCGCGCTCGTGGAGCTTCGCCGCTCCCTGTACGCCCTTGTCGCGGGCGGCCGGGCATCGGGCACGACGACGCTGCTCGAGGACATCTCGGTCCCCCACGAGTCGTTCGCCGACATGTGCGTCGCCCTCGACGACCTGTTCGCCCGCCACGGCTACGGCGTCCTCAACGTGCCGCTCTTCGCGCACGCCAAGGACGGCAACATCCACTTCCTGCTGAGTGAACGGTTCGGACACCGGGCGGGCCTGCTGCGCTACCGCAAGTTCACCCGCGCCCTTGTCCGCGCCGTGCTGCAGCGCGGCGGCGTCCTGAAGGCCGAGCACGGCACCGGGCGCGCCATGGCGCCGTTCGTGCAGGAGCAGTACGGCGAGGAGCTGTACCAGGTGATGCGCGCCATCAAGCACCTGTTCGACCCCAACTCGATCCTCAACCCCGGCGTCATCATCTCCGACGACCCCGACGAGCATCTGCGCAACCTGAAGCTGATGCCGACCATCGAACCGGAGGTCGACGCCTGCATCGAATGCGGCTACTGCGAGGCCGGGTGCCCGTCGCGCGACCTGACCCTGACGCCCCGGCAGCGCATCGTGCTGCGCCGCGAGATGGTGGCGCGCGCCGACGACACCGAGCTGATGGAACAGCTGGAACGCGACTACCAGTACGAGGCTGTCGAGACGTGCGCCGTCGACGGGATGTGCAGCGTCGCCTGCCCCCTGGGCATCGACACGGGCACCCTCGTGCGCAACCAGCGGGCGGCCGACGTCGGCACCGTCGAGCTGGCCGGCTGGACCAACTCCGCCCGGACCTGGGGCCTCACGACACGCCTCGGCGCCTCCGCCCTGACGGTGGCGCGCTCCACCTCCCCGCTCGCCAGGGCCGCCACCCGGCTCGGACGCAAGGCACTCGGTGACGACGCCGTCCCCACCTACGCCGACGACCTTCCCCCGGCTCCGGGCTGCGTCGCCGTCCGCGCCGCCGTGACCGCAACGCCAAGGGCGTGGCCGCCTACTTCCCCTCATGTCTCCAGACGCTGTTCGCCGCGACCGGAGAGGGCGTCTTCCTCGCCTTCCGGGAGCTGTGCCTGCGGGCCGGCGTGCGGGTCACCCTCCTCGACGCCGGCGACCTCTGCTGCGGCGCGCCCTGGCGCGCGAAGGGCATGGCCGAGGGGTACAACATCATGCGCGACAAGGTGCACGCCGAACTCAACCGCGCCGAGCCGACGCGGCTGGTCACCGACGCCGCCAGCTGCACCGCCTCGCTGCAGACCATGACCGAGGAGTGGGGCATCGAGGTCGACGACGTGGTCACCTTCGTCGCGCGCGAGATCCTGCCCGCGCTGACGCTGACGCGGCCGCTGGGCTCACTTGCGCTGCATCCCACCTGCTCCTCGACACAGCTCGGCATCAACGACGACCTGCGGGCGCTCGCCGACTTCATCTGCGACGACGTGGTGGTGCCGGACTCCTGGTCGTGCTGCGGGTTCGCCGGCGACAGGGGCCTGCTGCACCCCGAACTGACGGCGAGCGCCACGGCCGACATGACCGCCGAGCTGGCGGGCCGCCGGTTCGCGGCGTACGCGTCGCTCAACCGCACCTGCGAGCTCGGCATGTCCCGGGCGACCGGTGAGGACTACCGCCACATCCTCGAGCTGCTCGAGGAAGCAACCCGGCCCTGACCGGGAGCAGGCCCTGAACCGGGAGCTCCCTGACGCGGCCGCGCCTGCCGCTGCTCGCTACTCCTGGGAGGCGGCGATGACGTCGGCGACCAGCTGCTCGACGCGGATGTCGTCGGCCGACGGCGAGAAGCCGAGCCGGACGACGACGAGCCCCTCGCTGGGCACCACGTAGACCCGCTGCCCGTCGTGGCCGCGCGCCGAATAGGTATCGGCCGGTAGCAGTTCCTCCACGAGCGACCCGTCGGGGCGCTGGTTCGACCACCACGACGCACCCATGCCGTCGGCGTCGGTCGTCGCGGCGCCCCTGGCCGTGGTCGACTCCTCCATCCAGCCCTCGGGTAGCAGCCGCTCGCCGTCGACGACGCCGTCATCGAGGGCGAACTGGCCGATCCGGGCCCAGTCGCGGGGCGTCGCCCACAGGTAGCTGGCGCAGACGGGGTTGCCGACGCCGTCGACCTCCAGCACCGCCGACGACAGCCCGAGCGGCGCGAACACCAGCTCGCGGGGCAGGTTGGCGTCGCCCCCGGCCTTGTCGAGAAGGACGGAGCACAGCAGGTTCGTGCTGCCGGACGAATACTGCTGGAACGAGCCGGGCACATGTTCCCCGTCACGTCCGGCGACGAAGCCCGCCATGTCAGTCTCCGTGTAGAGCATCTGCGTGATGGGGGTGCCCAGGTCGTAGGTCTCGTCCCAGGCGAGGCCCGAGGTCATGCGGAGCAGGTCGTCGACGGTGATGTCGGCCCGCGCGTCGGTCCATTCGGGGCGCAGGCCCGCGTCGTCCAGGCCCACGATCCCCTCCTGCACGAGGCGCCCGGTGAGCAGGTTGGTCACGGATTTGGCCATCGACCAGCCCAGCTGCGGGGTGTCCGCGTCGAAGCCCTCGGCGTACCGCTCGGCGACGACGACACCGTCACGGATGACGACGACGGCGCGGGTGCCGAGCGTCTGGCGTCCCTCCGGGGCGAGGTCGTCGCCGAAGGCCACCGCCACGCTGGCGTCGAGGCCGCTGTCCAGGTTCGCAGTGAACTCCGCGGCGGGTTCGACCGGCAGAGGCTCCGGCAGCGTGGGGTCGGCGCCGACGACGCAGCCGAAGTCGGTGTGGAACGCCGTCTGAGCCGCGAGCAGCCCGAACACGGCCACCGTGGAGCGGTCTTCCCCGCCCCCGGCCGGCCGCAGGTACGGCACGAGCGGGTTCGGTGGCAGGTCCGCCTTCGGGTTGTCACGCCCCGCGATGGTCGTCACGGCGCACAGGTTGTGCGCCGCATACCCGGTGCCAGTGCGCAGCAGCGGGCGCAGGTACCAGTAGCCGGCGACGCCGGCGATCAGGATGACCGCGAGCAGCACCCCGGTCACGATCAGCCAGCGACGGCGACGGCCCCCAGTCACGTTGCTGCCCTCAGTCCCCGAGGCCGGTGCCCACGTCGCGGGCGGCCTTGACCCAGGGATGGTCCACCGGCACCGTCTTCAGGTTGCCCGCGACCTCGTCGAGAGGCACCGGGACGGCGTCGCCGCCCTGCGAAGCGACCGTGATGCCGAAGCGTCCCTCCTCCACGAGCTGCGCCCCGGCCGAGCCGAGCAGCGTGCCCAGCAGCCGGTCGTTCGCGTCGGGGGTGCCGCCCCGCTGCACGTAGCCGAGGATCGTGACGCGCGACTCCAACCCGGTCGCCTCCTCCAGCCTGTTCGCCAGCTTGAAGGGGTTGTCGCGGTGGGCGGCCTCGACGGCGGCCTTGTGCTTGGCGGCGGCCGCCTTGGCCTCCGGCGTGCTGGCCCCCTTCACCAGGGCGCCGGCCGCGGCGAGGTCGGCTGCGTCCTGCAGGTCGCGGGCACCCTCGGCCAGCGCGATCACGGAGAAGTTGCGTCCCGAGGTGGCCCGCCCGCGGACCGACTCGGCGATCGACTCGACCGAGTAGGGGATCTCGGGGATCAGGATGATGTCGGCGCCGCCTGCGATGCCTGCGCCGAGCGCGAGCCAGCCCGCCTTGTGGCCCATGATCTCGACGACGATGACGCGGTGGTGCGAGTGCGCCGTCGAGTGCAGCCGGTCGACGGCCTCGGTGGCGATCCCGAGCGCCGTCGAGAAGCCGAAACTGGTGTCGGTGTGCGCGATGTCGTTGTCGATCGTCTTCGGCAGGTGGATGACGTTCAGCCCGGCTTGCGAGAGCCGGTTCGCGTTCTTCGCCGTCCCGCCGCCGCCGATGCAGACGATGGCGTCGAGCTTGTTGCGCTCATAGTTTTCGATGATGGTGGGCACCATGTCACGGACCTCACCGTCGATGACCATCTTGTGCGGCTTGTCCCGCGAGGTGCCGAGGATCGTGCCGCCGACGGTGAGGATGCCCGCTAGCGCCGCCCCGTCGAGCACCTGGGTGCGGTTCTCCACGAGACCCCGCAGACCGTCGCGGAAGCCGATGAGCTCCATGCCGTGCCGTCCGATGGCCGCCTTGCCGAAGCCACGGATCGCAGCGTTCAGGCCGGGCGAGTCGCCCCCGGCGGTCAGAATCCCCACCCGTTTACCCATGGTCGCCTCCTTGTCTGTCGGTCAGCCTATTGCCCCGGCCCTCCTCCCGACGGGGGTTCCTGCACTTGGACGGTGCTCCGGGTTGGCCCTGACCTCCCCCGGAACTGACCCGGCACCCGGGTCCTTTCGCCGCCCGCATCACTACAGTGGACCCATGTCCCTGCAGCCCCACCGTCTCGACCACCTCCGCTGCGCCGATCAGGACCGCGAGCTGGTCGCCCAGGTGCTGAACAACGCCTATGCGGACGGCAGGCTGACGTTTGATGAGCACGCCGACCGCATCGCCCGCGCCTACGATGCACGCACCTTCGGCGACCTCAGCCCGCTGACCACCGACCTGGTGCATCAGCCGCGGCCGGCCGGCCAGCCGACTCCGCAGCCGGTCACAGCGCCGCGGACCCCGGCGCTGCCTACCGACTTCGTCGGCGGCAACGCGATCCTGTCGTCGCTCAAGCCGGGCGCGATCACCCGCGTCGCCGAGGAGGTCACCGTCAACGTGTGGCTCGCGGACGCGAAGATCGACCTCGTCGGCGCCGCCTTCGCCAGCCACGTGACGACCCTGTACCTCGGCGGCATGATGGCCGACGTGAAGATCCGCGTCCCCGAGGGGGTCGAGGTGAACTTCTCTGGCCTCACCACGATCATGGGCGACACGAAGGTTGACGGCCAAGTGCCCCACCCCAGCGGCATCGTCATCAACGTGACGGGAACGATCGTGATGGCGGACATCCAGGTGATCGGTCCCCGGGCGAAGAACCCGCGCAAGTACGAGCGCTTCACCCGATGACGGCCGAGCTGCCCGACGCGCGGACCCTCACCGACGATGACCTGTTCGCCCCACCCACCGGCGAATGGAAGAGGCTCTCCCCCAATTACCTCCGCATGAAGCGGATGCTCATCCCCACGGTGTGGGGCGTCCTGTTCCTCATCCCCGCCGTCATCCTGGCCGTGACGAAGCTGTGGTGGGCGCTGGCGATCCTCGTGCCGGTGGCGCTGGTCTGGATCGGCTGGCGCCTCTGGCGTGCGCCGCGGGTCTACGCCCGCTGGGGGTATGCCGAGCGTGACGAGGACATCTACCTCACCAGCGGCCTGTGGTCGCGGTCGCTGTCGTGTGTGCCGTACGGCCGGATGCAGCTGGTCGAGGTCAGCCAGGGCCCGATCGAGCGGGCCTACGGCCTGTCGACGGTGCAGCTGGTGACGTCGTCGACGAGCGGCACCGTCATCATCCCCGGCCTGGACCGCGGCGACGCGACCGCCCTGCGCGACCGACTCATCGCGGCGGGCGAGCAGCAGCAGGCCGGGATCTAGTGTCCGACCCCTCCCTGCCAGAGGTTCCGTCCGAGGCTCCACCCAAGGTCGTCGAACGCCCGTCGCCCCTCACGGGGATCGCCCGGGGCGCCATCGCGCTGATCGCCGTCGCGATCGCAGTCGGCCGCGACTTCGTGGAGTCACCCGGCGACGCGGACAGCGCCATGCTGGTCATGGCCGGGATCGCGCTGGTGGTCATCGTTCTCATCGGGCTCGGCGGCGTCATCACCTGGCGCACCACGACCTTCATCGCCGACGACGAGGAGTTCCGCGTCGAACGGAACTTCATCTGGCGGTCGTCCAGCCGCGTCGACTACACGAAGGTGCAGTCGATCGACGTCTCCCAGCCCTTCATCGCCCGTCTGCTCGGCCTCGCGAAGGTCCACATCGACGTGGGCGGCGAGGGCGGCGTCGACCTGTCGTACCTGACGAAGCGGCGGGCCGAGGCACTGCGCGAGCACCTACTGGAGAAGATGGCCGTCTCCCGCGACGAGGCCAGGACCCACGCCACCGGCGGCGCCGACCCGGAAGCCCTCCCCGCCGTCGCCGATGCGGAGGACGAGCTCATCGTCGCGGTGTCCCCCACCACGCTGCTGATCGGCAGCCTCGTCACGCTCGGGACGATCGCCGCTGTGGCGGGCGGCGTCCTCCTGGTCGGGCTGTCGATCCTCAGCGAGGCGACGTTCACCTTCATCGCCGGCATCCTCGCAATCGGCGGTTGGGTGTGGGGGCGCGTCGGCAAGAACTGGGGCTTCCGGATGACACGCCGCGGCGGGGCGCTGCGGATCCACCGCGGGGCGCTGAGCAAGGCGAACCAGGGTCTGCGTCCCGCCCGCGTCCAGGGCGTCGTGATCAGCCAGGACCTGCTGCAGAAGCTCACCGGCATGTACGAGATGCGGGTCACGGTCCTCGGCTACGCGGGCGGCGACGGCGACGCGGATGACGGCAGCAACGCCGTCGTGCTGCCCGCCGGCACCGCGGCCGACGTGCAGCGGGTGCTGTCCGCACTGTGGCCGGAGCTGGACCTGACGACCGTCACGGTCCACGGGCAGCCGCCGACCGCGAAGTGGCTCACGCCGCTCACCTTCCGCACGCACACCTGGGGCATCGGCGAGCACGTGATCGTCGCCGAGCACGGGCTGCTCGAGAACCGCCGCACGATCGTGCCGCATCGGCGGATGCAGTCGGCCTCGGTGCAGCAGGGTCCGCTGCAGCGTCGTCTCGGCCTGGCCAGCCTGTCGGTGCACACGACCGACGGCCCCGTCGACCTGCAGATCTACCACCTCGCCGAGGCTGACGCACGGCGGCTGCTGCAGGATCAGGTCGAGCGGGCCCGGCTGGCGCGCCGGGCCACGGACTCCGTCGCCGAGGTGGCGGCTGACGAGGCTGCGGGGCAGGCTCTGGAGGTCGAGATGCCGGAAGGGCGAACCGGCTTCGAGCCCACGGAAGGCGAGCCGCTACGCTAGCGCGCATGAGCATCATCCTCGGCATCGACGTTGGCGGTTCGGGCATCAAGGGCGGTCCCGTGGACCTCGCCACCGGCGAACTCACGGCGGACCGTCTCCGCATCCCCACCCCTTCGAAGTCGACGCCGAGCAACGTCGCCGCCGTCGTCGGTGAGATCATCGACCACTTCGCCGACCAGATCGGTGACACCCCCGTCGGGCTGACGTTCCCCGCCCCCGTCGTGCACGGGACGGTGCCGTTCATCGCCAATCTGGACCAGAAGTGGAAGGGGCTCAACGCCGACGCCTACTTCCAGGAGAAGCTCGGCCGGAAGATCGTCCTCGTCAACGACGCCGACGCCGCCGGCCTCGCCGAGGTGCACTTCGGCGCGGCGAAGGGCAACGACGGCTTCGTCGTCCTGACCACGCTGGGCACCGGCATCGGCACCGCGATGATCTACCGCGGCGTCCTGATCCCCAACGCCGAACTGGGCCACGTCGAGCTCGACGGCCACGACGCTGAGAAGCGCGCCGCGTCGTCCATCAAGGACAAGGAGGGCCTCTCCTACGAGGAGTGGACCTACGAGCGGCTGCAGCCCTACTACGCGCACCTGGAGATGCTGTTCTCCCCCGACCTGTTCGTCGTCGGCGGCGGCGTGTCGAAGGATTGGGACAAGTTCGGCCACCTGCTCAAGCTGCGCACCCCGATCGTCCCGGCCGTGATGCGGAACAAGGCGGGCATCGTCGGTGCGGCGCTGAAGGCGAAGGACGCGATGGAGCACCCGGAGCCGAAGATCAAGGGCTGACCCCCGGGTCCTTTTCGTGCACGAATCTGGCTCCCGCGAGCATTGAGCTGGCTCAGGCCGCCGCTGTGTGCATATGCACGCAGCGGCGGCTCCATGGAGATTCGTGCACATCGTCCCCGGGGGACTCGGGTGCGCGAGCTCGCTCCCTGCGCCAGTCGAAGGGCTAGAGACCCGTCCTCACATCCGCTCGGGCGCGTCCATTCCCAGCATCCGGAGCCCCAGCGCGAGCACCTGCTTCGTCGCGGCGCACAGCGCCAGGCGGGAGGCGCGCACGTCGCTCTCCGACTTCAGCACCGGGCACGCCTCGTAGAACGACGCCAGCTGGCCGGCCAGCTCATACAGGTAGCCGCACAGCTTGTGCGGGGTGAGCTGCTGCGCGACCTCGTCGACGACCTCGCCGAACCGGCTCAGCTGCAGCGCCAGCTGCTGCTCGACCGGGTCCTCGAGGACGGTGACGGCGCCGTAGCCGATCCCCTCGGCCTGGGCCTTGCGGAGGATCTGCGAGACGCGGGCGTGGGCGTACTGCAGGTAGGGGCCCGTGTCGCCGGTCGTCTGGACCATGCGCTCCGGGTCGAAGGTGTAGTCCTTCTGGAGCCCGTTGGACAGGTCGGCGTACTTGATGGCGGCCAGCGCGATGTTGGGCGCCGCGATCTCCTCGGCAGCGTCGAGGAGCGACTCGAGCGTGGCGGCCGAACCGTCGCGGGTCTTGAACGGGCGGCCGTCGGGGCCGAGCACCATGCCGTAGCCGACGTGCTGGGCGACGACATGCTCCGGCAGGAAGCCTGCCTTGCGGGCCGCGGCGAAGACCTGGGCGAAGTGGCCGCCCTGCCGCAGGTCGGTGACGTAGATGATGCGGTCGGCCTTCAGGTCGCGGACCCGGCGGCGGATGGCGGCCAGGTCGGTCGTCGCGTAGCCGTAGCCGCCGTCGGACTTGCGGACGATCAGCGGGGCCTCGAAGCCCTCGACGAAGACGCACAGCGCACCGTTGTCGACGACGGCGACGCCGGACTCCTCCAGCTCCTTGACGAGGACGGGGAGGTCGTCGTTGTAGGTGGACTCGCCGGCGAGGTCGTCGTCGGTGAGCAGGACGCCCAGCCGCCGGTAGGCCTCGTTGAACGCGGGCTTCGAGATGTCGACCAGCTGCCGCCAGATGGTCAGCGATTCCTCGTCGCCGCCCTGGAACAGGGCGACGCGGGAGCGGGCGCGGGTGGCGAACTCCTCGTCCTCGCGGAAGCGGGCCGCGGCGCGCTTGTAGAGGGCGTCCGCGGCGGTCAGGTCGAGGGTGGGCACGTCCAGCTTCTCGTCGAGGACCTCCTCGATGAGCATGCCGAACTGGGTGCCCCAGTCGCCGATGTGGTTCTGCGGGATGACCTCATGACCGAGCGCACTCAGGACACGGTTGAAGCAGTCGCCGATGATCGTGGTGCGCAGGTGCCCGACGTGCATCTGCTTGGCTACGTTCGGCGCCGAGTAGTCGATGACGACCCGCTGCGGATGGTTGACCTTGTTGAGGCCCCCCGCGGTGTCCTCCAGCAGCTCGGTGACGGAGCCGGCGAGGACGTCGGAGCGGAGCCGGAAGTTGAGGAACCCGGGGCCCGCGATCTCGAGCGGCTCGCACAGGTCGGCGACGTCGAGGCGCTCGACGATGCCCGCTGCCACCTCACGCGGCGGACGGCCCTCTGCCTTGGCGAGGCGCAGCGCCACGTTGGACTGGTAGTGACCGAACTGGGGCTTGGTGGCGGGACGCATCTCGGGGTCGACGCCGGTGACGGCGCGCAGACGGGCATCCAGAATCGCGGGCAGGGACTGCATAGGCCCATTCTTTCATCGTCGCAGCGTTCGCCCCAACCGTTGACGCTCGATCGGGCTACGCCGTGGCGCGCTCCCTGCGTGCGTACGCCAGGAATCCGAAGCCGGCCACCAGCAGCGCGACGGATGCGCCGACGGTAACGCCCAGCGCCGCCTGATAGCCGGAGGCGTCGGAGGCCGTCCCTCCCAGGAGGTTCCCCACGGACGTCCCCAGCGTCACCGACGCCGACAGCAGCGTCATGACGAACCCCAGCCGGGCCGGCGGCGTCCGCCGCCCTGCAGCGGAGAAGATGGTCACCATGACGGGGCCGACCGGGGCGCCGATCAGCAGCAAGCCCAGCACCATCTGCCACGGCTCGGTGACCAGCAGCAGCACCGCCGCGGCAGGGACGGCGACGACCGCACAGGCCAGCCAGCGGATCTCGGCGGTCCACCGCGCCGGCCACCGCGACACGCTGAGCGCGCCCAGGCCGGATGTGATCCCGATGGCCGCATAGATGAGGCCGCCGGTGCCGGGGTTTCCCGTGACCTCCGCGAACACCGTCATGGTCGTCGCGAGCGATCCGAACACGGTCCCGATCGCCAGCATCCCGGCGATGCCGATCATGACGAAGCCCCAGCGGATCCGGTCCGGGGCGGCGGCAGGGCCCCCGGCGCCGTCCCTGCCCAGGGGAGCAGCGGCCGTGGCGCTGCGGTCGAACGCGAAGGCGGGGACGGCGAGCAGCACGAGGACCGCCGCGATCACGAGCGGGATCGGGGCGCCGGCGGCTGCGGCGATGATCCCGACCGCTGCCGGCCCGATGACGTAGGCCATCTCGTCGATGGTGCTCTCGTAGCCGAGCGCCAGTTCGACGGCGGAGTGGTCGCGCGGCCCGGTGAGACGGCGGATCCAGCGGACCCGGGTCATGGGCCCGATCTGCGGGACCACCATGCCCGCGAACAGGGCCGCGGCCGCGAGCGGCAGGTCGAGCTCGACGGTCCCGCCGGTGATCCCTGAACCGGTCGTGATCCCTGAGCCTGTCGTGATCCCTGAGCTTGTCGAAGGGAAATGGGGCGCGCCCGCCACGAGCAGTGCGGCGAGCGCCACGACGTACGCGACCGTCGAGACGAGCAGGACCCGGCGCTGCCCCCACCTGTCGGAGGCGGCCCCCATGATCGGGGCACCGAGTCCGACGCCGACACCGGCGATCGCGGCGACGGCGCCGGGGGTCGTGAAGTCAGCGGCTCCCGCGGCGACGTAGGTGAGGGCGCCGATGGTGAGCATCGACTGGGGCAGCCGGGCGAGGGCGGAGGCGACCAGGTAGGGCCGGCCGGCCATCCGCACGAGTCGACGGAAGCCCTGCGGCTCGTCCGGGCGCGCGTCCTGAGGCGCTGGGCGCTGGGGTGTCATCGGATCCTTAGCGTTGTGCGTCGCCGAAGCGACTGCGCGACGTCCCAGCCTCCCGTCGCGCGCAACCCTGTACTGACGCGCTCCAGCCTAGCCGCAGGATCAGAGGGAATCGACCGCCGTGCGCTCGATCACCAGCCCCGCCCGGTAGCGCTCCATGAAGGTGTCGAAGCCCTCGACGTCGGCCTGCACCGGCGTCATCGTCTCCACCTCGGCACCCGCGAACACCTCCGTGGCGAGCCAGGCGGCGAGGTCCCCGCCGCCGGCGCGCACGAACGACGCCAGCAGCGCCATGCCCCACGCGCCGCCCTCGCCGGCGAGGTCGCCCACCGAGACGGGCGTGTCCATGGCCGCCGCCAGGAAGCCCTGCGCGACGCCCTTCGTCTTGAACAGACCGCCGTGGGCGAACATGGAATCGAGCTGGACGCCCTCGTCCTTGAGCAGGACGTCCATGCCGACCCGCAGCGCGCCGAGCGAGCTGAACAGGTGCGTGCGCATGAAGTTGGCGAGAGTGAAGGTGCTCGCCGGGGTGCGCACGAACAGAGGACGGCCCGCCTCGAGGCCGGTGACGTGTTCGCCGGCCAGGTAGTTGTAGGCCAGCATGCCGCCGCCGTCGGCGTCGCCCTCCAGCGCGGCCCGGTAGAGCGTCTCGAAGAGGGCATTCGCGTCGACCTGGGCGCCGAGCGCGGCACCCACCTGGCCGAAGAGCGACACCCAGGCGTTGAGGTCGACGGTGCCGTTGTTGCAGTGCGCCATGGCGACCAGGTCGCCTGCGGGGGTGGTGACGAGATCGATCTGCTCGTGCAACTGCTTCAGCGGCCCTCGAGCACCACCATCGCGAAGATGCTGGTGCCGGCCGACACGTTGGCGGTGCGGCGGGCGACGGAGTTGGTGGCCACCATGCCCGTGCCGGCGTCGCCCTCCGGCGGCGCGGCGACGGCGCCCGGCTGCAGCATGCCGGTCGGGTCGAGCAGCCGTGCGCCCTCGGCGGTCAGCGCACCCGCCGGGCGTCCGGCGGGCAGCACGGCGGGAAGGATGTCGGCGGTCTTCCAGGGGTAGCCCTTGTCGGCGACGAGGTCGTCGAACTGGGCGAGCATCGCCTGATCGAAGGCGCCGCTGGTGGTGTCGATCGGGAACATGCCGGAGGCGTCGCCGACCCCGGCGACCCGCTCGCCGGTCAGGCGCCAGTGCACGTAGACGGCGAGCGTGGCCAGGAAGTCGATGTCGGCGACGTGGGCCTCGTCGCCGAGGATGGCCTGGTAGAGGTGCGCGACGGACCAGCGCTGCGGGATGTTGTGCTGGAAGAGTGCGGTGAGCACCCCGGCCGCCTCGCCGGTGATGGTGTTCTGCCAGGTGCGGAACGGCACGAGGAGAGATCCGGCCTTGTCGAAGGCCAGGTAGCCGTGCATCATCGCGGAGATGCCGAAGGCGCCGACGCGCTCAAGGGCCACGCCGTGGGTGGCGGACACGTTGGCGGCGAGGTCCGCGTACGCGGCCCGCAGGCCCGCCCAGATGGCGTCGTCGTCGTAGGTCCACTTGCCGTCGACGAGCTTCGACTGCCACTCGAATCCGCCGGTGGCGAGCGGCTGCTGATCGGGGCCGATCAGCACGGCCTTGATCCGGGTGGACCCGAACTCGATACCGAGTGCGGTGTCCCCCGAGACGATGACGTCGCGCGCCGCGTTGACCTGATCCACCCTGACCTCCAGTGACTTAGCTGAGCTGCCCTGAGCCTAGCCGATGTGAGCGGTCACACCCACCCGGGGGCAGGGCAGCCGTGCACCCCGTGTGCGCGTGTCAGACCCCGAGCCGTTCGCGCAGGAATCGGCGCGCCCCGGCGGCGAGCTCCACGTTGTCGTCCCAGAGGTTGCGCCAGATGGCCAGGTCGTTGCTGAAGGTGGGGTGCACGACCTTGCTGGAGAACGACTCGAAGGTCACGACGCCGTCGTAGTCGACCTCCTTGAGCGCCCCGAGGAACTCCTCCCAGTTGATCGAGCCCGTGCCGAGCTGACCGCGGTGGGACTCCCCGACGTGCACGTAGCCGAGCCTCCCGGCCGCGGCCGCCTCCTTGACGGCGCCCGCCATCGAGTACTCCTCGATGTTCATGTGGTACGTGTCGAGGTGGGCCATCACGTTGTCACGGCCGATCTGGGAGATGAACTCGAGGGTGTCGTGCGTGGTGTTGATGACGTTGGTCTCGTACCGGTTGCAGAACTCGAGGCCGAGCCGGATGTTGGACTCCGCGGCCTTGTCGGCCAGCTCGGCGAGCACCGTCCTGGAGTTCTCGAGGCCCCGCTCGGTGGCCGGGTGCGCGTACTTCGTCAGCGCCCCGTAGATGACGCCGCACAGCATCGAGCCGCCGGTGTCGCGGACCAGGTTGAGTGCGTCGTGCAGCAGCGCCCGCCCCGGGCGACGGCGTCCGGGTCCTCCGAGGAGATGTCGTTGGCGGGGCTCAGGCCGAGCGACGCGCTGCACTGAAGGCCGTACTCGGCGAGCAGGCGGGCAGTCAGGTCGGCGTCGAACTTGTGGGGCTCGACGGCGGACAGCTCGATGAGGTCGTAGCCGGCCTCTGCAGTCCGCATGATGGCTTCACGCGCGGCCTTCTCCGACCACTCGCCTACCCACACCATGGAATGGATGCCGATCAACATTGATGCGTACCTTTCTTCGTTATTTCGTACCGCTGAACCTGCGGTTGGTGATGCCATTGAGGAGAGCAGCGCCGATCAGCACCGCTCCAAGCGCGAACAGCTGCAGCTGGGAGGCCTCGTTGCCCTGGAAGGCCAGCAGGATTCCCGCGTTGAGCCACACGATCAACAGCGCGGCCAGCACGACGCCCAGCACGGTGCCGATGCCGCCCGTGATCGCGACGCCGCCGAGTACCGCCATGGTGATGGCCGGGAGCGCCATGCCGTTGCCCGAGACGCCCTGGTCGGGGCGCGCGGAGGCGAACTGCGAGACGGTGACCACGGCGACGAGGCCCGAGATGGCCCCCGCCCCTGCGTAGGCAAGCGCCCGTACCCGTTGGGTGTCGATGCCGGCCCAGGAGGCGGCCACGTCGTTGGTGCCGATGGCGTACAGCTCACGACCGTAGGTGGTGCGCGACATCACGAACCAGACGACGAGCACCGTCGGCAGGAGGAAGATGAACACGCCCATCGGGATCAACGGCAGGTACTGCCCGATCAGGGGCAACTCCACGGCCTTGCTGAGCGCGTACAACTCCTGGATGGGGGCACTGTTGATCGGCTTCTGGTTGTTGATCACGAGCGCTATCGACCACATGGCGTAGTAGGTCGCCAACGTCACGATGAGCGGCGGGTAGCCGAGGTAGGCCACGAGGACCCCGTTGAGCAGACCGCAGAGGGCCCCGAAGGCGACGGTGGCGATGATCGCCGGCAGGAGGGGCCAGCCCCACATCCCGTGCATGAAGCCGAACAACATGCCGGCGAGGCTGACGATGGCGCCGACAGACAGGTCGATGCCGCCCTTGCCGGAGACGATCACCAGCAGCTGAGCCAGCGCGAGCATCGTCAGCGGCACCAGGTTGATGAGCGCCGCCGCGAGATAGTCGAACGAGTACCCGGAAGAGATGACGCCGGTGGCGCTGAGCGTCGCGAAGGTGCCGACGACCAGCACGAGCAGGAAGCTGAGCAGGACCGTACGGTTCGTCAGGAGAAGGCGTCCGAGATGGAGCCGCTCGCGCGTGTCCTTGCGGGATGTCACAGTGCTGCTCACAGCCTCGCCTTCCTGCGCCGCTCGCGGATGAGGTCGGCGCCGACCGCGATGATGATGAAGACGCCGACGAAGAGGTTGGACAGCTGCGACGGCCAGCCGAGCTGCGTGACGCCCGTGGCGACCGTCTGCACCAGCAGGGCTCCGAGGACTGCGCCGAGGACGCTGCCCCTGCCGCCCATCACGGAAGTGCCGCCGATCACGGTCGCCGCAATGACCATGAGTTCCTGCCCCTTCCCGACGCTCTGGTCGAGCGTCGAGGTACCGCCGGCGATGGTGATCGCGGCGGCGAGCCCGACGAGGAGTCCCATGACGACGTAGGCGAGGAAAGTGCGCCAGCGGACGTTGACGCCAGCAAGCGAGGCTGCCTGCTGATCGTCTCCGATGGCGTAGAAGTGTCGTCCGCCCGCGAAGTGACGTAGGTAGATCCAGGCGAGGGCGACGAGCACCACCATGATCAGGAACGCGATGGGCACGCCCAGGATCCGGCCGTCCGGGCCGGGGCCGAGGACACCACGGCTGGCGGGCAGGTTGTTGACGGTCTGGCTATTGAAGATCTTCAGGCCCACGAACTGGAACAGGTTCGAGGTGCCGAAGGTGATGATGATGGCGGGCACGCGCCCATAGCTGATGAGCAGGCCGTTGACGGCGCCCAGCACGGCTCCCATCACCAGCGACGCCACGATGGCGGCCGGGAAGCTCCAGCCTCCCTCGGTCATCAGCTTGCCCATAGTCACCGCACAGACCATCAGGATCGCCGCGATGGAGATGTCGATGCCGGCCGTCACCATGATCACGGTCATGCCGATAGCCATGATCCCGATCGGTGCGAGACGCCAGAGCAGGGACTGGATGCTGTAAGGCTCCAGGAAACCCGGCGTCGCCAGTGCCAGCACCACCCACAGCAGGACGATGACGCCCATGAGGATGTACTCCTGCCCCGTGATGGCGGAGGGAAGGACCCGGTGCCGCACCTGGGCGGGTCGGGCGAGCGTGTCAGCGCTCATCGTCGTCGCTCCTCTCCGCGAGCTCAGCTTCCTCGTCTTCGGTGAGGGCCCCGGACGCGGCCGCCAGCACGGTCGAGTCGCGAACGCCACGGGGATATTCAGTGAAGGTGGTGCCGTTACGGATGACGATCAGCCGGTCCGCGATGCGCAGCGCCTCCGTCAGGTCGGAGGTGGCGACGAGGACGGCGGTGCCGTCGGCGCACACCTGGTCGATGAGCTTGTGGATCTCGTCCTTCGCGCCGATGTCAACGCCCTGTGAGGGTTCGGCGAGCACCAGCACCTCCGGGCTCTTCACGAGTTGGCGCCCGATGACGACCTTCTGCGCGTTACCGCCGGACAGGGACGCGATGGGCTGCCTCCGGCCGGGGGTCTTGATCGCCAGCCGTCCGATCATGTCGTCCGCCACTTCCCGCTCGCGGGGGTGGTCCATGAGGATGCCCCATCTCCGCAACAGATCCAGCGAGCCGACCGACGTGTTGAAGGCAATCGACTGGAACGAGAACATGCCCTCCTGCTTCCGGTTCGCCGGCAGCATCGCCAGCCCAGCCCGCTGCGCCTCGGCTGCGGAACGCGGCGAGTACGGGCGCCCGAGAAGGTGCATGTGCCCAGCGGTGACCGGAGCCTTACCGTACGCGGCGGCCGCGATCTCGGCGACGCCTGAGCCGACCAGGCCGTAGAGGACGACGACCTCACCACCGCGAACCTCGAGGGAGACGTCGTGGAAGCGGCCTCCGGAGCTGACGCCGTCGAGGGAGAGCTTCACGTCGCCCGGTTCGTGGATCCGATCACCCGTGGACCCGGCGAACTCTCCGCCGACCATCATGTCGGCGAGCTTGCCGACGCTGAGCTGGTCGATGTCGAAGGTACCGAGCGTCTCGCCGTCGCGCATGACCGTGACGGCGTCGGCGATCCGGAACAGCTCGTCCAGCCGGTGGCTGATGTAGATGATGGAGACCCCGGAGGCGGCCAGCCGCCTGACTGCGTCGAAGAGCCGCTCGATCTCGGCATCGGTGAGGATGGCCGAGGGTTCGTCCAGGATCAGGATCCGCGCCTCGTTCGAGAGCGCCTTCGCGATCGACACCTGCTGCTGCTCGGCGGCCGAGAGTTCCTCCACCTTGCGGGTGACGAACCCGGCGGGCAGGCCGAACGACTCGAGCAGATCCACGACACGCTGATTCTGCACCGCCCAGTCGATGCGCCCGCTGCGGGTCACCTCGCGGCCGAGGAAGATGTTCTCGGCGACGGTGAGCTGCCCGAACAGCTGGGCCTCCTGGTACACGGTGGCAATCCCCATGTCGAGGGCCTCAGTGGCCGAGCGGATCGACACCTCGGCTCCGTCGAGCGCGAGGGTGCCCGTGTCGGCGAAGTCGGCGCCCGCGATGATTTTGATCATCGTCGACTTGCCTGCGCCGTTCTCCCCGACGACGGCATGGACCTCGCCAGGCATGAGTTCGAAGTCCGCATTACGGATGGCGCGGACGCCTCCGTAGCGCTTCGACAGGCCGTGCAGTGCGAAGCGTGGGGTTGTCTCCGTGACGCGCACGGGGGGCATGGTCACCGCCATGGGTACTCCTGTGGTGACGTGGAGGTGGGGGAAGTGACTCCACCACCTCCACGCCGGATCGGTCCGATCAGTAGTCGAACTGGCCTGCGTTCTCCTTGGTCAGGACGAGCGGCGGGCCGAGGATGAGTTCCTTGGTCGCGTCGCGGAACTCGACGTCCTTGATGGTGTCGCTGACCTGGTTGGTCGCCTGGAACGGTTCGCCCTTGATCATCTGGGCACCGGCCCAGGCGGTCAGGAATCCGAGGTCCTCGACGTTCCACAGGATCGAGCCGGACGACGAGCCGTCCTCGAGGTACGGCAGCATCGCCTGCGGCGTGCCGACGCCGACGGTGAAGACCTGGCCGATGCGGCCGGCGTCACGCACCGCCTGCGCCACACCGGGCGCCGAGGTGGTGCACTGGCCGATGATCCCGCTGAGATCCGGGTTGGCGTTCATCAGGTCGGTGGCCATCTGGGTGGCCTTGTTCTGGTCCTCGCCTGCGTAGACGGTCGGCAGAAGCTTGATCTCGGGGTACTTCGTCTTGAAGGTCTCCTCCTCGATCTTGATCCACGAGTTCAGGTTCTCCGCCGTCTCGCCACAGGAGACGATCACCGCGGTGCCCTTCTCGCCCATGGCCTTGGCGAGCGTATCGGCCGTGTAGGTGCCGATGCCGTCGCCGGTCGCCTGCTCAACGAAGACCTCACGCACCGAGTTCGGCGCGTCCGTGTCGGAGGTGCCGACCTTGATGCCCGCGTCCTTGGCCTCCTGGAGAATGGGGGCCAGCGAGTCGGGATCGTTGGGGGCGACGATGATGGCGTCGACCTTCTTCTGGATCATCGACCGCACGATGTCGGCCTGGGCGGCGGGGTCGGCGGTGGTCGGCCCCTGGTACTCCCACTTCAGACCGGGGATGACTTCCTCGGCCTTCTTGCCGCCGGCGTTCATGGCCTCGAAGTAGGGGATGCCCTGGATCTTCGGGACGAACGCGACCGTGAACTCGGCGGGGGCCTCTCCTCCACTGCTGGTGGTGGCTCCGCCGGTCGGCTCGGTGGTGGGCGTGCCGCCGTCGTTGCGCGTGGTGCACGCGGCGGTGAACATCAGTGCGCCCACGGCCATGAGGGCCAGGGCCCTAGTGGTGTGCTTGGACATGGTTCTCCTTCTCCTCGTCGGTGAGGTATTAGGGGGTGGTGCGGGAACTCGGGGGCTGGGGGATGTCGACGGTAACGCCGAGCGCACGCCATCGGTCGACCTCGTCCGGCGGGATACCGGCGTCGGTGACGAGTCGTCGCACCCCGGTGGGTTGGCACCAGTGGTGCGGCGAATCGCCGTGCATCTTGCTCGCATCGGCCAACAGGACGATGCGGTCACATAACTTCACGAGTGCTTGTTTACTGCGGGCCTCGTCCGCCGAGATCTCCCCGGCGCCCTGTTCGGCAGAGACGGAGTGTGCGCCGAAGAAGCCGATGTCTACTCTGCGGTCGAAGCAGATGTCGTCCAGGCCGGCCATCGTGGCACGCGACGATCTCCGGAGGGGCCCACCGACGAGGACGACAGTCGCGTCCGAGCGGTCCAACAGCAGCGAGGCGGCGGGCAGCGCATTCGTGACCACCACGAGGTCGCGCAGATGGATCAGCGCCTCGGCGAGGTGATGGGCAGACGACGACGAGTCGAGCGCGATGGTGTCGCCCGCATGCACCAGACGGGCCGCGCGGCGGGCGATGTCTCGCTTCTGCGGGGCGGCGTCGGCGAGCCGGAACGAGAAGGATCCCTCGTCGCGGGTGGCCGTCCGCCTGGCCCCGCCGTGGACCCGGATGAGCACACCGCGTCGCTCGAGGGCGGAGAGGTCCTTGCGGATCGTGACGGCCGAGACACCGAACTGGCGGGCGAGGTCCGAGCCGCGCGCTTCGCCCTGGCGCTGGAGCGCCCTGTAGATGGCCTCGCGTCTGGTCTCTTCGTCAAGTCTGCTCATGGCATTCCGGTTCGGTGCCGGCCTCCATCGGCCGGGTCTGGGAGGGGCCACATCGCCCCTGTGAAACGACCATAGTGCGGACCGTTGGGGCCCACAAGATCGAAAGCGAAGCAGAAGCGCAACGCTTGCGATTGCGCTCCACAAACCCCCAGAACTCGGCGTTCACCCTTGTCAACGCCTGTTTAATGCCGAATGTTCGCTGGGCCCGACCGTTACCGAACCGTAATCGGTGGCGTGGCTCAGCCCGCCTCGACCGCTCTACGCAGGGCCTCGCTCGCCGGGTCCTGCTGCGGCTCACGCTGGCTCAGCAGATCCCACTCCATCTTGAGGTTCGCGAGCCACTCACGCCCCGCGCCTCTCGCCCACACCGAGGGGTGACGCTCCCGGAACGAGGTATCGCCGACGCCGACCGCGTCGAGTCCGACGCTGCGACAGATCGTCAGGGCACGAGGCACGTGATAGTCCTGCGTGACGATGGTGAGGCCGGTGGCGCCGTACACGTCGCGGGCGCGCACGCAGGAGTCGTAGGTGTCGAACCCGGCGACATCCTCCACGATCCGCTCGGCCGGCACTCCCCTGGCGACGAGATAGTCCCTCATCACCCGCGGCTCGTTGTTCGACCGGGGCAGGCCGTCTCCTGAGACCAGCACCGCGCGGACGCTGCCCGCCTCCCAGAGTTCGACGGCGAGGTCGAGCCGGGACGCCAGCGACACGGACGGACGGTCGGGATGCGCCTTGGCGCCCAGCACCAGCGCGACATCGCGCGCCGGCACATCGTCGGGGCTGTACTCATGCCCGGCCGACGAGGCGCTCACGTGCGCCATGCTGCTGGCCACGGCGGCAGCCCCCGCGACGCACACGGCGCCGAGCCCGATGAGGGCCCGGCGCCAGCGGCGCCTGCGGGGGGTGTCAGTCACGGTTCTCGAGGTACCAGCTCACCAGCGACTGCGTGGACGGATCCTGCTTGGCCAGCGCCTCGGCGTCACCGAAGACGGCGGGGGCAATCTCGAGGGCCAGCTTCTTGCCGAGCTCGACGCCCCACTGGTCGAACGAGTCGATGCCCCACACGATGCCCTGGGTGAACGTGATGTGCTCGTAGAGGGCGATCAGCTGCCCGACCACAGCAGGCGTGAGGGCCGGGGCCATGATCGACGTGGTCGGCTTGTTGCCGGTGAAGACGCGGGCCGGGACGATCGCCTCAGCCGTTCCCTCGGCCCGCACCTCGTCGGCGGTCTTACCGAAGGCGAGCGCGGCGGTCTGGGCGAAGAAGTTCGCCAGGAACAGTCCATGGACGTCGGTGTCGCCGTCCCTGGTCGGGTGGGCCGGGTTGGCGACGGCGATGAAGTCGGCCGGGATAAGGCGGGTTCCCTGGTGGATGAGCTGGTAGAACGCGTGCTGGCCGTTGGTGCCGGGCTCGCCCCAGAAGATCTCGCCGGTGCCGGAGGTCACGGGCGTGCCGTCCCAGCGGACGGACTTGCCGTTGGACTCCATCGTCAGCTGCTGCAGGTACGCGGCGAAGCGATGCAGGTACTGCGCGTAGGGCAGCACGGCATGGCTCTCGGCACCCCAGAAGTTGACGTACCAGACGTTCAGCAGCCCCATGAGCAGCGGGACGTTGGTCTCGGGCGCCTGGGTGCGGAAGTGTTCGTCGACGGCATGGAAGCCGCCGAGGAACCCGCGGAAGTTGTCCTGCCCGATGGCGAGCAGCACGGGCAGCCCCACTGCGGAGTCGACGGAGTAGCGGCCACCGACCCAGTCCCAGAAGCCGAACGCGTTGGCTGGGTCGATGCCGAAATCGGCGACCTTGTCGAGCGCGGTGGAGACGGCGACGAAGTGCTTCGCGATGGCCTCTCCCCCCTCGGCGGGGCTCGCGATCGCGCCGGCCTCGGCCAGCCTCTCCAGCAGCCACGCCCGCGCCATGCGCGCGTTCGTCAGTGTCTCCAGCGTGGTGAAGGTCTTCGACGCGACGATGAACAGCGTGGTCTCGGGATCGAGATCCGCCACCTTCTCGGCGCAGTCGCTCGGGTCGATGTTCGAGATGAACCGGCACTCGAGCCCGGCCTGCTTGTAGGGCAGCAGCGCCTCGTAGACCATGACGGGGCCGAGGTCAGAGCCGCCGATGCCGATGTTGACGATCGTGCTGATCGGCTTGCCGGTGACGCCCTTCCACTCGCCGGAGCGGACCCGGTCGGAGAAGGCGTACATCTTGTCGAGGACGGCGTGGACGTCGGCGACGACGTCCTGGCCGTCGACGACCAGTTCGGCGTCGGCGGGCAGCCGCAGGGCCGTGTGGAGGACGGAGCGGTTCTCCGTGACGTTGATGCGCTCCCCGGCGAACATCGCATCGCGGCGCTCGGGGAGGTTGACCGCCTCGGCGAGGCGCACGAGGGCGGCCATCACGTCGTCGTTGATCAGGTTCTTGCTGAGGTCGATCCGGAGGTCGGCCAGGTCGAACGTCAGGTCATGCGCCCGGTGCGGGTCGGCCTCGAACCAGCCGCGCAGATCGGGGACGAGCGCCTCACGCAGGGTGGTGAGGTCGGCCCAGGCGTCGGTGGTGGTGGCGTCAATGGGATTGATCATGGAGCCAGCCTAGGTCCCCGGCCCCGCGCGGTGGAACCTGGGGGCGGGGCGATCGTGGGCTCAACGGACGCTGATGTGCACGTGGTCCCAGTGGTTGGCCGACGCGCTGCCGCGATCGGACATCGAACGCCAGCCGTCACCCGAGCGCTGGCTCGTCCAGATCTGCTGCTGGTAGATCACTTCGATGACGCCGAGCGAGCTGGCGTTGGAGCGGGCCCACTTGGCGATCTGCCAGCCGTAGTCGCCGGAGACCATGACGTCGATGGCCTGGCCGGAGCCGTGGTACGAGCCGGAGCCGGGCCGGTAGCCACCGTAGCTGGAGACCCCGGGGAACTTGGCGCAGAGCGCGCGCAGCACCGAGGCGGTGCGCGAGGTGAGGTTCTGCTCCAGGCCGCCCGCCTTCTTGCACTGGGCATCGGAGAAGCCGGAGTCACCCGACGAGGAGCCACCCGACGCCTTCGGCGCAGTCTCGCTGAGGAAGGTCGCCTTGATCCAGCCGGGCTTGCCCTTCAGCGAGACCTGCTGCCAGCCGTCTGCAGTGCGCTCGGTGATGGTCACCTGCCTGCCGGAGGCCAGCGTGGTGAAGGCGTCGTAGCCGGTGCCGGGACCGCTGCGGACATTGACGCTGTCGGTCGCGTAGCGGGTGCCGGCGTCCTCACCGAGCGTGGTGTAGTCGGGGGCCGGCGCCGCCTTGGCTGCGGCCGCGGCAGGGGCCGGGGACGCGCTGGGCGAGGGGGTCGGGGCAGCGGTTGACGTCGCGGAGGGCGTCGCGTTCGGGATGACGCTCGGCGAGGCCGACACCGTCGGGGACGGGGAGGCCGAGGGCGACAGCTCGGGGCGGACCTCGTCGCGTGAGACGCGCATCGGCGCAGCCATCGTCGGGTCAGTGCTCTCCACGCCCTGGTGTCCGAGGGGACCGATGACGAGCGAGGCGCCGAGGCTGACGCTCGCGAGCACTGCGAGCGGCACGACGACCCGGCGGCGGGAGGGTCTGCGGGGGGCAGCGCTCCGTCGGGCGACCGAAACCGTGCCGAGCTCCACGACGGGAGACTCGTCGGCTTCCGCCGCACGTCGAGCCTGGGCCATACCCCAACCTTCCTGAGAAACTACTAAGGTTTTCTCAGAATACGCCCGGGAAGGGTTTCTGCCAAGTACCCAGGTGGGGCCCCCTGACGCGCCGGAACCCGATCGGCTATCGTCTCCGTGATGATTACGCGGACAAGCACAGCCTCCACGCCGCGCGCGCAGCGCGCCTGGCTTGCCCTGTTGCTCGCCTGCGTCCTCGCTTTCCTCCCCGCGAACCTCGCTTCTGCTGACGCGCGCATCGACGCGACCTTCAGGGTCAGCGACGCGCAGGTCGCCATCAGCGGACGGCTCCTCGACGGCGCCGACGGCATCGGCCCGCACGTCCTCCTCATCGGCCTCGACGACGTTGAGGTCGGCCGCACGACGACGAGCGGCAGCGGCGATTTCTCGGCCGCGGTGCCACTTCCTGCCGGACTGAGCGGAAGGCACGTCGTCTCCGTCTACTTCGCGGGGACAGAGGCCCTGCCCCCCGTCGACGCCCGCCACAGCTTCGAGGTCGCCCGGGGGCCGGTCCAGACGACGCTGAAGGCCAGCGGGCCGGCCGAGGCTATCAACGGTGACGTGATCACGATCAGCGGCAGCCTCACCACAGCGGCCGGCGCAGGCGTCGCTGGCGCCGGCATCGCGATCAGCGACCCGTCCGGCAACGTTCCGGACTCGTACACCGTCAGCGGCGGTGACGGGGCGTTCTCGACGCTCTACGCCGTCCCCGAGGACCAGGCGGAGGGATCCCTCACCGTCACCGTCACCTACGCGGGTGCGACCGGCTTCGCCACCTCCAGCGGCTCCGTGAAGCTCGCCGTGCGCCGGATGGACGTCCAGACGCCGAGCCCCAGCCCCACCGCGTCACCCACCCCCAGCGCGTCAGTCTCCGCATCGGCGACCGCGTCCGCCCCGGCGATCGGGTCGCCGTCCCTCTCCCCCACCGCGCCACCCGCCGAGGCGGACGACGATCCGTCCGTCCTGTCGCCGGTGGCGATCGCCCTCGTGGTCGTAGGCGGATCCGCGATCCTCGCGCTCGCGCTCGTCGCCTTCAAGGGCAGTGTGAGCCGCAGGCAGATCGACGACGGCGAGATGGACTTCTTCGACGAAGCCGGGGCCCCGTTCACCCCGGTCCCCGAGGCGCCCGTCAGCGATGGTCCCGCGCAGAACCTCGCCGCGAGCCGCGCCGTCGACGACGATCGCCCCGCCGAGCCCGCCGCAGGAGACGAAGCGGATCCTGCTCCGCGTCCGGCGCGTCGGGCGGCACCCTCCGACGACTGACGCGTCAGTCCGCTGAGCGGTCCCGCAGCTTCTGCTCCGTCGAGATGAACGACCCCGTCCGGTCGCGCAGTGCCGACAGCGAACCACCCTGGTACGCGTCGCCCAGCAGCGTCGTGTCGAGACAGGCCGCGGGGGCCCCTGCCTTGAACCACTCCCCCGTCGCGTAGGCCCCGAGGCCACCCATCGGGACGGCCCGGTCGAGCAGACCGAGCTCGGCGAGGCGGGCCGCGTACGCGTGGCCGACCACGTCGGCGGGATAGACCAGGACGCCGGCCAGGGGCAGCGCCAGCGCCGCCCTGACCTCTCCCGGGGTCATGGCCGCGCCGTAGCAGGGGACACCCGCCTCCAGCGCAGCCTGCGCGACATCGTCGGTGGCCACGTCCGCCAGCACGAAGGCGGCTCCCTTCTCGACGGCGGTGACGACCTGTGCGGCGTCGACGACCCGCGTCACGCCGATGGCGGCACGCGCGCCGAAGATCGCTGTCAGGTCGCTCAGCGCGGCGCCGGTGACCGGCGCCGCGAAGGTGCGGAAGCCCTCCTGGATCAGCACCTCCACGACGCCGATGTGGTCGTCGAGGGGGCATCGGGAAGGCACACGACCGTGCCGCGGAGAAGGGTGTCGCTGGGCATGGGCCCCATCTTGCCGCACCGGCGCGGGCCCGGACCGCGGAGGTTGCCGATGAACGGGCCCTGTCGGAGCCGGATCCGGGCTCTACGCTTCAGCAATGCTGGACTCGTTCCTCGGCCTCCCCGCCCATCCGCTGATCGTGCACGCGCCCGTCGTGCTGGTGCCGCTGGCCAGCCTGGGGCTGCTTGTCCTACTCCTGCGCCCGGCGTGGCGGCCCCGCTACGCGGGTCTGCTGCTGGTCGGGCTGGTGGCCGCAGCACTCGGCGCCATCGCCGCAGCTGTCTCGGGCAACGCGTTCGCCGAGCGCGTCGGCCTTCCTGTGTCCCATCAGAGCTACGGGACGGCGCTGGCGGCCGTCTCCGTGGCACTCGCCGTGGCGGGTGGGAGTTGGCTGTGGCTGGTCCGCCGGGAGCGGGAGGCGTCGCCGCGCCTGACCACGCTGGGGTGGACGGCCGGCGCCGTCTCCCTGATCGCCATCGTGCTCGTGGGGCTCACCGGCCACTCGGGAGCGACGGCGGCGTGGGCCAGCGCGACACCCTCCTCCAGCGGCACCGGGTCACCGAGCTTCACGCTGGGCGACGTGGCCGGGCATGCGACGCAGGACTCCTGCTGGGCCGCCGTCGACGACGGGGTCTACGACCTCACGGGATGGATCGACAGGCACCCCGGCGGCCAGGCGCGGATCCTGGCCCTCTGCGGCACGGACGCCACCGCGGCGTTCCAGGACCAGCACGACTCGGACGATCGCCCGCAGGAGCAGCTCGCGCAGTTCCGGATCGGCGACCTGCTCGGTTAGGCGGTTGCCCCAGCGACGGCGTCGGCGAACCAGCCGGTGATCGTGGCCGGATGCGTGATCGCGGTGCCGACGACAACGGCCCAGGCGCCGCGTCGCATCGCCTCTGCGGCCTGCGCCGGCGAGTGGACGCGTCCCTCGACGAACACGGGGGCGGCGTCGAGCGCGACGATCTGGTCGACGACCTCGAAGTCCGGCCCGGGGTCTTCTCACGCTCGCCCGAGTAGCCGGCCAGCGTGGTGCCCAGCACGTCCGCCCCGGCCTCCCGCGCGGCGACGGCGTCAGCCAGCGAGCCGCAGTCGGCCATGACGACGACGTCGGGGAAGCGCTGCTTGAGCCCCTCGACGGTGTCGGCGAGCGAGCGTCCGTCGGGCCGCGGACGACGGGTGCCGTCGAGCGCGACGATCTCGACGCCGGTGTCGGCGACGGCTAGGCAGTCGTCGAGCGTGGGGGTGATGAAGACGCCCTCCTTGCCGACCTTGACGAGGCCGATGATGGGAGCGTCGACGACCGGCCGCATCGCGCGCAGGTCGTCGAGGCCCTTGGCCCGGATGCCTGCCGCGCCGCCGATGACGGCGGACTGCGCGATCTGCGCCATGGTGCGCGGGTCGAGCATCGGCTCGCCCGGGTAGGCCTGACAGGAGACGACGAGCCTGCCCCGCAGGGCCTCGACGACAGCGTTCACTTCTGGTTCCTTCTCTCGGTTCAGCGGCCGACGGCGTCGAAGACGGCGCGGGCGGCCCCGGCGATGGCCGCGGTCGGACCGAGCTCCGCAGGCACGATGGGGATGTCGCGTTGGATCTCGATCAGGTCGTCGTGACACGACTTCAGCAGCGGATCCCACCAGACGGCTCCCGCCTGGGCGATGCCGCCGCCGATGACGACGCAGGCCGGGTCGATGAACGACACGAGCCCGGTGATCGCCTTGCCGAGCGCGGTGGCGGCACGGCGGACGACGCTCAGGGCCGCCTCCTCCCCCGCCTCGGCGCGGGCCATGATCTCCCGCCCGCCCGTCGATTCGCCTGTGGTGTAGCGGTAGTAGCGCTCGATGGCCGGCCCGGCGGCGATGCCCTCCAGGTGGCCGAAGCGGCCGCACGCGCACCGGTCGGTCTCGGCCCCGGGGTCGGGAAGTGTCCGATCTCGCCGGCGACGCTCCTGGCCCCGGTCCAGAGGCGCCCGTTGAGGACGACGGAGCCGCCGACCCCGGTGCCGACAGCCACGAGCAGCATGGAGTCCCGGCCACGGGCCGCCCCAGCCAGGCCTCACCGAGGGCGTGCGCGTCGACGTCGTTGCGCACCTCGAGAGGGCGCGACGGCGGAAGGTCGAGCCGACTGCGCAGTTGGCCGGGGATGTCTGCGCCGACCCAGTCGGCGAACGTCTCGGTCGCGTAGATGATCCTGCCGACCCGGGAGTCGACGACCCCCGCGGCCCCGACCCCGATCCCGACGGCGTCGGTCGGGTCCAGCTGGCGGACGAGCTCGGCGACCTGGTCGAAGACGGCGGCCGGGCCGACGCGGGCCGGGGTCGGCGCGGTGACGACGTCGCCGATGGTGCCATCCGGCCACACGCGGGCTGCAGCGGTCTTGGTCCCGCCGAGGTCGACACCGATCGCGTACGTCATTGCTCGCTCACTCCCGTCGGGTTTGTTGACTGAGGCTACCGCGAACCCCACCCCACAGGGTGGAGCCTGTGGGGCCTGGCCGAGACCCAGCGTCGGGCGGCATCGTCGCGGGCACTAGCATGATCCGTCGACACCGACGTACCCCCGTCGACCACCCGCGACGCGGGCCGGTCGGCGAAACCCGAAAGGACGCGCCCCCATGGCACGCGCTGACCTCAGCCCAGAAGAACTCGCCGTCTACCGACCCACGGTCGCTGAGCCGGAGGACTTCGACGCGTTCTGGGCCGACACGCTCGCCGAGGCGCGCACCCACGACCTGGACGTCCGGGCGACACCCACCGCCGCCCCGTTCGAGGCCGTCTCCATCCAGGACGTCAGCTTCGCGGGCTTCGGCGGCGACCGCGTCAACGCCTGGTTGACGACGCCCGTCGCGGCCACGGGCGACCTGCCCGTCGTCGTGGAGTTCCTCGGCTACGGCGGCGGCCGCGAGCTGCCCGGAGTCCACCTGCACTGGGCCAACGCCGGGTTCGCCCACCTGCTCATGGACACGCGCGGCCAGGGGTCGGCGTGGGGCACGGGCGGCCACACGGGCGATCCCCACGACTACGGCGCCCACCACCCCGGCTTCATGACGGCGGGCATCGCCGATCCGGCCACCTACTACTACCGCCGCGTCTTCACCGACGCAGTGCGCGCCGTCGAGACGGCCCGCTCGCTGCCCGGCCTCGACGCGACCCGCGTCAGCGTGACCGGCGGCAGCCAGGGCGGCGGCATCACGCTGGCAACGGCCGGCCTGGTGCCCGACCTGTTCGCGGCGATGCCCGACGTCCCGTTCCTTTGCCACTTCCGCCGCGCCGTCGATATCGCCGACACCAACCCGTACTCGGAGATCACCCGCTACCTGGCGATCCACCGGGGCGCCGAGCAGCAGGCGTTCCGCACCCTGAGCTACTTCGACGGCGTCAACTTCGCCAAGCGGGCCAAGGCGACGACCCTGTTCTCGGTGGCCCTCATGGACAAGATCTGCCCGCCGTCGACCGTGTACGCGGCCTACAACGCCTACCAGGGCGACAGGAGCATCGAGGTCTACGGCTTCAACGACCACGAGGGCGGCGGCTTCGGCCAGAAGCTCCGCCAGATCACCTGGCTGAAGAGCCTTCTGGCCTGAGCCGCAGGCGTCAGCTGGAGCGCGGGCCGAAGATGCGCAGCACCGCCTCCAGCATCGCCGCCCCGTTGTGGGTGTCGGGGAGCAGGGACGAGCCCTCAGTCCATTCGTTCCAGGCGTTGACGGTGACCACCGGATACGGCGTCGGGTGCCGTTCGACGAAGTCCCGCGCCATCGTCAGCGCCGCCTCGAACTGCGCGGGCGTCTGATCCCACACGGGGGTGTACGGGTAGCGGCCCGGCACGAACTCGATGTCCTGGGCGGTGCGCGGAGACGCGTCCCAGCCGACGGTCACGTTGGGGTGGAACGGCACCGGCAGCGAGGCCGCGAACCGCTCGTAGTCGGCGAACGCCTCGTCGCGGAGCCGGACGGCGTCGCCCACCGGGAAGTCGTGCTGCGTCACGTCGGCGTGGTGGATCCACACGTAGGACGTGGCGGAGTCGAAGCCGAGGTCGGCGGTCAGCGCCGCGGGGTCGTCGACGCCGACGGCGGTGGGCAGCACCCCGAACCCCCACACGACGGCATCCAGGTGCAGGCCCGGGAAGCCGGCCGCGATGGTCCGCTCCCTGAACCAGGCGAGCGCGTCGCGGGCCCCGTCCAGACCGCCCATGCCCGCGATGAAGTTGCCGATCTCGTAGAGGGAGAACCAGGGTGCCCCGTCGACGGTGAGGTAGTTGGGTCGGGTGAAGTAGGCCCCGATGATGTGCTCGACCATCGCCTCGAAGGCGGCCCTGTCGATGGCCCCGTCCTTGAGCCTGGTGGCATGGTCGTCGCCCGGTCTGCGGTACGGGAAGATGTCGACGAGTTCGTGGTTGGCCCACATGAGGGCGAACTCGATGTCCGAGCTGTTCGGCGCGCCCAGGAGCCCCTCGTCGAGGGCCCGCTGCAGGTACGGGCCGTCGTCGTACCAGTAGTAGTCGACGAGGAAGCCGTCGATCCCGTGCCGGACGGCCAGCTCGATCTGTTCGGCGGCGACGGCAGGGTCCGCCTCGTCCTGGAACCCGCCCAGGGGCACCCTCGGCTGCCGGTGCCCCGCGAACCGCGGCCGCACAGCCTCGAGCAGCCGCCATTCCGTCCACCCCTCCCCGTGCCAGGCGGCATTGCGGGCATCCTCGTGCCAGTCGGGGAAGTAGTAGGCGAGAACCTTGGGGCGGATGTCCATGGCCACGATCTCTACCACATGCGGGCGCGGCCGACCCAAGGCAGACCGTCACGAGATCATCGGGGCATGCAGTAACGGCTCAGGAGACCTGCACGGTGATCGTGTGCCAGCCGCTCGCGCCGTCCGGCGCCGGGGCTGCGACGGTGTCCGTCTGCGTCGTCCCGTCGCGGGAGATGGCACGACAGCGGATGCGGTGGTTCCCGGACTCCGCCTTCCAGGGCCGCCGCCACTGCACCCACGTGTCGTCCGAGATGGCCGTCGCGAGCTCCGCGCCGTGCCAGTCGCCGTCGTCGACCTGCACCTCGACGCCGGAGACCCCGGTGCCCGGCAGCCACGCCACCCCGGCGATCACGGCATCCCCGGCTGGGACGGCGCGGCCCTGGCGCGGGACGTCGATGCGGGACTCGAGCTTGATGGGGCCCCGGTCCGACCAGCCGCGGGCGGTCCAGTAGGCCGTCGCCCGGTCGAACCGGGTCACCTCGAGGTCGGTCACCCACTTCGTCGCCGACACGTACCCGTAGAGGCCGGGCACGACCATCCGCACAGGGAAGCCGTGCTCCGGAGGCAGCGGCTCCCCGTTCATCCCGATCGCCAGCAGCGCGGCACGGCCGTCGGTCAGCGCCTCGAGCGGGGTCCCGGCGGTGAACCCGTCGACAGAGGCGGAGAGCACCATGTCGGCGTCGGCGTCCGGGACGGCCCGCTGCAGCAGCTCGCGGATCGGATACCCCAGCCAAACGGCGTTGCCGATCAGGTCGCCGCCGACCTCGTTCGACACGCACGACAGGGTCGTCACACTCTCCACCAACGGCAGCGCGAGCAGCTCATCCCAGGTCAGCGTCACCTCCTGAGCAACCATCCCGTGGATGCGCAGCCTCCAGGTCGACGGGTCGACCGAGGGCACCACGAGCGCCGTGTCGATGCGGTAGAAGTCCGGGTTCGGCGTGACCACCGGCGTGATCCCCGCGACGTCGAGCGACGCCGATGCCGGGATCGGCGGCGCAGGGGTGACGGGTCTCGGCAGCTTGAGCGCCGCTCGCACCGTCGTGGCGGCCGCTGCACCGGCACGGCCCAGGCCGCCGGCCACGGCCATCACCACTCCGACTGCGGCCGTGCCGATGGTCCATGCGAGGAAGGCCCGCCGGGACGGCTGGCCGGCGCCATCCGCCCCGGTCCCCGGCCGCGTTCGGGCCAGCATCCGCAGCGCGATCGCCCCGGCTGCGCCGGCGAGTACGGAGGGGACGAGGGCCAGGGATCCGGCGTCCTCCCGCGTGAGGGCGAGCCCGCCCACTGAGATCCCGACCGCCACGAAGACGACCACACCCACGCGCGGCCGACGCGCCTCACAGATTCCCGCCGCGGCCCCGAGGATCAGCAGAACGATGCCGATCGCGGTCAGCAGCGCGATCTTGTCGGAGGTGCCGAACCAGGCGATGGCGGCATCCTTCGCCCAGGACGGCGCGACATCGATCAGGGCGCCACCGATCACCGCGAAGGGGCTCGACGTCGGGGCGACGACGGCGGCGACGAGTTCCCCCGCACCCGCGCCCAGGACGGCGGCCGCGGCTCCCGCCGCCGCACCCCGCCACGCACGCGACGCGTTCATCGTCCCAGCCTACGTCCGTGCGATCCGCCCACCGGGAAAGGCCGCGAACCCTCGCCGCCAGCTGCAGGAGGGCTCTCAGCCCGAGGACTCCCGCACGACCAGTCTCCAGGACGCCTCGTGCCTGGCCGGGGGTGTCGTTACCCTTCCCTGGTCCAGGACGGAGCGCAGCGCGACGGCCGCGATCTGCCCCCGGTCGGGCGAGATGGTCGTCAGCGTCGGGTTGGACGCCCTGCCGTAGGGGATGTCGTCGAAGCCGACGACGGCGACGTCCTCCGGGACCGACAGCCCGGCCCGTTGGAGCCCGCGGATCACGCCGAGGGCGAGCCAGTCCGTGAAGCAGAAGACAGCGTCCGGGCGCGGATGGGCGGTGGCGATGTGCACGCCCGCGGCGACACCGTGCTCACCGCTGATGCCCTCCGACTCGACCTGCAGCGCCGGGTCGACGGTGACCCCCGCCTCCTCGTGCGCCTGGACCCAGCCGCGCCAGCGCGCGTTGGATCCTCCTGAGACGCCTGGGCCCACGACGGCCACCCGACGGCGCCCCAGCGAGAACAGGTGGGCGACGGCGGCCTTGGCCGCCTCGACCTGGTCGATCGCGACCGCGGACACGGACTCGGGCCACACACGGTCGCCGAGCAGCACCAACGGCAGTCGGGAACGGCGCCGCGCGATGTCCTCGTCGGTCAGGGTGGTGGAGCTCAGGACGATGCCGTCGATGGGCTGCCCGAAGCGCCCTTCGAGTGCCTTGAGCTCCAGCGCGTGCGAGTCATGCGTCTGCTGGACGACGAGGACGACGCCCTCCGCCTCGGCAACCTCGAGCATCTGCTGGGCCAGGGAGGCGAAGTACGGCATCTCCAGCCGTGGGACGACCAGGGCGACCAGGCCCGTGCGGCCGCTGGCCAGGTTCCGTGCCACAAGGTTGGGTCGGTACCCGAGCTCCGAGATGGCCCGCTCCACCCGCTCCCGGGTCGCGTCGGCCACATGCGGGTAGTCGTTGACGACATTCGACACCGTCCGCATCGAGACACCGGCGAGCTTGGCGACATCCACGAGGCGGGGTCTCTGCCCCTCAGCACTCATCTGCTAGTCCCGTCCCCTACATCCACGTGGCCAACAGCATACGGGCGGCCCCGCCGTCACTTGAGGCCAGTCGTGGCCATGCCCTCGACGATGCGTCGCTGGAACAGCACGAACACGATCAGCACGGGGATGATCGACAGGATGCTCATCGCGAACATCGCCCCCCAGTCGGAGTGGCCGGCGGCGTCGAGGAACCGCCGCAGAGCCAGGGGCACGGTGAGCCGGTCGAGACTGGAGAGGTAGATGAGCTGGCTGAAGAAGTCGTTGTAGGCCCAGATGAAGGAGAAGATCGCCGTCGTCACCATGGCGGGGGTCAGCAGCGGCATGATGATCCGCCAGTAGATGGCGAAGTCCCCGCAGCCGTCAATCCTCGCGGCCTCGTCAAGTTCGATCGGGATCGAACGAATGAACTGCACCATCAGGAAGATGAAGAATGCCTCGACGGCGAAGAACTTCGGCACCACCAGCGGCAGGATCGTGTCGACCCAGCCCAGCGCCCTGAACATCGCGTACTGGGCGATCAGCGTGACGTGCTGCGGAAGCATGATGGTGACCAGCATGACGGCGAACAGCACCTGGCGGCCGCGGAAGCGGAGCCTGCCGAACGCGTAGGCGGTCAGCGAGCAGGACAGGCAGTTGCCGATGATGGTCAGCGAGCAGATCAGCAGGGTGATGGCGATGTGCCAGCCGAACGGCATGCCGGTCGCTGTCCATCCCTGGATGTAGTTGTCGAGGGTCGGCGCCTCGGGAACCAGCGAGGTGCTCGAGAAGATCTCGTCCTGCTTCTTGAAGGAGCTGCTGACCATCCACAGCAGCGGGTACATCAGGACGAAGCCGATGCAGATCAGGAAGAAGTGACGCACGGCGCTGCGGCGCCGGGCGTTCGCATTACGGAGCTGCTTAGCCACGGCCCTCATCCTCGTAGTAGACCCAGTATCTGCTGACCACGAAGTTGGCCAGCGTGAACAGGGCGATGACAATCAGGAGCACCCACGCCAGGGCGGCGCCGTATCCCATCTGGAAGTTGGCGAACGTCTTCTGGTACAGGTACAGCGTGTAGAAGAGGGTGGAGTCGGCCGGGCCACCCGATCCACCGGAGATGATGTAGGCCGGCGTGAACGCCTGGAAGGCCCCGATAACCTGCAGCACGAGGTTGAAGAAGACGATGGGTGTGATCAGCGGCAGCGTCACGCGGAAGAAGCGGGCGACCGCCCCCGCACCGTCGATGGATGCCGCCTCGAGCACGTCCTTCGGCACCTGCCGCAGCGCCGCGAGGAAGATCAGCATCGGGGCGCCGAACTGCCACACGCGCAGCAGCACCAGCGTGTACAGGGCGGTGCCCGGGCTGGAGATCAGCGCGGGCACCTCCACCCCGATCGCCGTCAGACCCGCATCGACCAGGCCGTTCGGCCCGAAGATCTGACGCCACAGCACGGCGATGGCGACGCTCCCGCCCAGCAGGCTGGGCACGTAGTACACGGCCCGGTAGACGGCCAATCCCTTGATCCCCTGGTTGAGCAGCAGCGCGAGTCCGAGGGACGCGATGAGCTCAAGGGGCACCGACAGCGCCACGTACTGCAGGGTGACGATGGCCGACTTGTGGAACCGGGTGTCGTCGATCATGCGCGCGTAGTTCTCGAGTCCGACCCACTGGGGCGCCTCGAGAAGGCTGTAGTCCGTGAACGAGTAGTACAGGGATATGATCATCGGGCCGATCGTGAACCAGCACAAGCCGATGAGCCATGGGAGCAGGAAGAGGTACGCCTTCCAGGAGCGTCGCTTCGCCATGTGGTCAGGCTCCGAGCGCCGACTTGGCCTCGTCGATGAACGTCGTCGCGGCGTCACCGGGCTTCGCCGTCGCGAAGCCGACGGACTCCGCGGCGCGCTGGAACGCGGACATGACCTCGCCGTAGCCCCGCGGCCAGGGGCCGGGCGCCTTGCCCGCCTTGGGCGCGTACGTCTCGACGTACTTGACGGCGGCCTGCACGGCGGGCGCCGCGCCCGCAAGCTGTTCCCGTGCACCCACCGTCGGCGGCACGCCCAGCAACAGCCCGATCGGCTCGGTGGCCGTCGGGTCGTTGATCAGGTGGTTGACCAGCTTGGCGGCCTCCTCCTTGTGCTTGGACTGGGCAGAGACGCACCAGAAGTCGAGTGCCTTGACGAACATGCCGGAGAAATCACCCTTGGTCTTCTGAGGCAGCGGCGACGCGGCGACGACGCTGTCCTTGATCAGGGGCTGGAAGAACGTCATCTGCTGGATCCAGCCCGACGTGAGCGCGGCGGTGCCGGTGGTCATCGGGTTGGTCTCGAACGTGCCCGCCGCCGAGGTTACGTCCTGCGGCGGCGCGGCCTTGGCCAGCCGGAGGTCGTCCCACAGCGCGAACCAGGCCTCGACGACGGCGGCGTCCAGGCGGAGCGTCCCGTCGTCATTGAACTGGTTGCCCACGTGTTCGCGGGCGAAGACGTCGAACATCTGGAAGTTGCCCGCCATGTCGGAGCTGCCGTACATGCCGGCGCCCGCCTCGGCGGAGTAGTCCTTGGCCCAGGCGGAGAATTCATCCCAGGTCCACTCGACCGGCACGGTGGCGCCGACCTTGTCGAGCATGGCCGAGCTCGAGAACAGAGCCGGCGCGATCGAGCTCTGGCCGATGCCCATGAGCTTGCCGTCGACCATGCCGGAGGCCTTGACGTCCGCGTCGAGGGTCGCGGTGTCGATCACCGACGCGGAGGTCAGGTCGTCGAGCGCGCCACGGCTGGCGTACTCGACGAAGTAGGTCATCGACATGCGGAACACGTCGGGGCCGGAGCCGCCGGCCGTCTCCGTGGCGAGCTTGTCCCAATAGTCGCCGAACGCGACGCCGGTGCCGGTCGTGGTGATGCCGGGATTGGCGGAGGTGAACGCCTTGAGGGCCGAGTCCATGGCCTCGTGGACGGGCGCGCCGCCGTACCAGCCGACCTTGAGGGCGGCCGAGCCGCCACCCTGGGTGGCGGGCGACGACGCGGGGGACGAACCGCCGGCGGTGCCGGGGCTCGTGGGGTTGGCACCACCACCGGGGGTGCAGCCTGCGACCGCAGCGGCGGCGAGGCCGCCCGCGGTGAGGTTCATGAACGAACGACGGTTGACGGTGGACATTTGCTACTCCTTTGTAACCAGGCCCTGACGGATGTCAGGGGGTCGAGTCGGCCTCGGGCGGCTGGGGAGCCCAGCGCCAGTTGTGGGGTGGGATCAGGGGCGTGTAGCGCCCGAGCGGGAGGTCGTCGCCGACGCGCATCATCCAGCGGGCCAGCCGCTGCGTGAGGTCGTGCCGGACGGCGGCGTGGTCGAGATCCGCGGCCAGGTTGTCCACCTCTGCCGGGTCCGTAGCGAGATCGTGCAGCCAGGTGGTGCCGCGATCGTCCATGATCAGCTTCCAGTCGCCGCGGCGGACCATGCGTTCCTGACCGGACTGGGTGACGGTGTTCAGCTCATCGAAGGTGCGCCCCTCGTACGGGAAGTGCAGGTCGGGTCGGTCGTCGACGTCGTAGGCCACTCCCCCGTAGCCGAGTTCGACGTAGCCGGTCTCGAACTCCTCCCCCGGCTCGCGGCTGCGGGCGAGCAGCGGAGCGAGGTCGCGCCCCTGGATGCCCGCGGGCAGATCGAGCCCGAGGAGCCCACACATGGTCGGGGTGACGTCGACGATGGACACCTCCTCATCGCGCACCTCGCCCGCCGGGACGCCCGGGCCGGCGACGATGAGCGGGATCCGTGTCAGCGCGTCGGAGAGGCCTGCGCCCTTGCGCTGCATGCCGTACTGGCCGACGTAGTCGCCGTGGTCGGCGAGGAAGACGACGATGGTGTTGTCCATGTGTTCGCCGAGGCCCGCGAAGAGGCGGGCGATCTGGTCGTCCAGCATGCGAAGCATGCCCAGGTAGACCGCGAGGTAGCGCCGCCACTCGGCGTCGAAGTTCGGGCGCTTCTCCTCGACAAGGTCCCGCAGCCACCGGTACCGCCACGACAGTTGGTCGATCACCTCGGGACCCGCGCCGCGCTCGTAGGAGTCGGCGACGTCGGTGAACATCGAGTAGTACGGCTCCGGCGCCTGGTACGGGTTGTGCGGCTCGGGGAAGGAGACCCAGCAGAAGAACGGGCGGTCGGTGGGGCCGTCGGGGCGCGCACTGAGCACTGCGTCGAGCGCGTCGTCGACGATGCGGGTGGGCAGCTGCGCCGAGAGCGGGAACGGGGTCGGGCCGTCGGCCACCGAGTGGTCGAGCCCATCCAGCCAGGCGTCGAACTCGGCGTGCTGGGGGGTCTTCTTCGGGCCCTCCGTGTGCATGTAGGGGCCCCGGAAGTGGTCGAAGTCGGCCGGCTTGCGGTGCATGTGCGGCTTGCCGGAGAAGAAGGTCTCGTATCCGGCCTTGCCCAGCACGTCCAGGAGGTCCTCCGCGAAGAAGGCGTCGTCCTCGTTGGAATTCTGCCGCACCTGGTGCGCGGACGGGAAGCGCCCCGTCAGCAGGCTGACGCGAGCCGGCACGCAGGCCGGATACGAGGTCGAGGCCCGTTCGAAGGTCGTGCCACGGTCCGCCAGGGCACCGAGCGTCGGCATGACCGGACCGGCCTGCCCCGTGACGGTCGTCAGGTCCGCACGGTGCTGATCGGTCATCACCCAGATGATGTTGGGTCGAGTTGGCGCCATTGCCCCATCCTTAGTCGGTCTGTGGACGACACAGTCTGACACAGAGACTTGCAGCGCTGCAATCCCTTGAGCTCACTCCGTGCTCAAATCGTGACAATCCGCCTTGGCCACCCGATAGAATCCCGACCATGACCGATGCAGCGCTGCAAATCTTGGCTTCCCGGCCCGCCTCTGAGCAGGACGGCACCTACCCCCGCCCCCAGCTGATCCGCGACCGCTGGGCCAGCCTCGACCGCAAGGTCGGGTTCGCCCATGACGACGGCCTCGTCGGCGTCGACGAGGGCTGGTTCGCTCGCGACGACGTGTTCAGCCGCGAGATCCAGCTCCCCTTCCCTCCCGAGTCCGAGGCCTCCGGCGTCGGCGAGAAGGGATTCCACCCGTGTGTCTGGTACCGGATCGAGGTGACGGCGGACGACCTCGCAGCGGCCGGCCACGTCTCGGGGCGGCGACTTCTGCTGCGTTTCGGCGCGGTCGACCATGACGCGATGGTCTGGGTCGACGGCACCTTCGTCGGTTCGCATGTGGGCGGGCAGACGGCGTTCGCGCTCGATGTCACACACGCCCTCACCAAGGGCGACGGCGGACACGTCATCACCGTCCGCGCCCACGAGGACCCGCACGACATGAGCCTCCCCCGCGGGAAGCAGGACTGGCACGAGGAACCGCACGCCATCTGGTACGAGCGCACGACCGGCATCTGGCGCTCCGTCTGGCTGGAGTCGGTGCCCGCGACCCACCTGACGCGGCTGGCCTGGCGCCCCGATGTGGTGGCCGGCACCGCCACCTGCTTCCTGGAACTGCCGACGCGGCCGACCACGCCGGTCACCGTCGACGTCGTCGTCGCACACGCCGGGCGCGTGCTTGCCTCCAGCACGGTGACGGTCACAGAACGCGCCTCCGCCGTGACGCTCCACCTCGGCGACTCGTGGACCATGGTGCACGACGCGCTCGTGTGGACCCCGTCACGCCCGACGCTGCTCGACGCGGCCGTGGTCGTGCATGGACCGGACGGCGCAACGGACGAGATCGCCTCCTACCTGGGGATGCGCGACGTCACCATCACGGGAGACGCCCTGTCGCTGACAGGACGGCCCTTCTATCTGCGTTCGGTGCTGGAGCAGGGGTACTGGGAGGAGTCGCACCTGACGCCGCCGTCGGTGGCGGCTCTGCGGGAGGAGGTCGAACTCATCCTGTCGCTCGGGTTCAACTCCGCCCGCATCCACCAGAAGGTCGAGGATCCGCGGTTCCACTTCTGGGCCGACAAGCTCGGCCTGACGCTGTGGGGTGAAACGGCGGCGACCTACGCCTTCGACTCCGTCGCAGTGTCACGCCTGTCGAAGGAATGGATCGACCTGGTGCGCGACTACGAGTCGCACCCGTCGATCATCGCGTGGGTGCCGTTCAACGAGTCGTGGGGCATCGACCGTGTGGCCGACTCCCCCGCGCAGGCGGCGTTCAGCCGCGGGCTGGCCGACCTCACCCGCGCGCTGGATCCGACACGCCCCGTCATCTCGAATGACGGCTGGGAGCACACCGACTCCGACCTGCTGACCATCCATGACTACGCCTGGGACCGCGAACTGATCCGGGCCCGGTACGCCGACGGGGTCGAGGCTCTGCTGGACAGCGCGATCGCCGGCCCGCGGGCCCTGATCGCCGATCCGCGGCAGCGGCTCGATGTGCCGGTGCTGCTGACGGAGATCGGCGGCGTCCGGTTCGTGCCCGAGGCGACCGAGGAGACGTGGGGATACTCGACGGCGTCGTCCCAGGACGACTACGCGGAGCGGATCGCGGCGATCCTGGAGCCCATCCAGGCTGCACAGGGGGTCGCGGGCTTCTGCTGGACGCAGCTGACCGACACGTTGCAGGAGGCGAATGGCCTCTGCGACGCGGACCGCAGGCCCAAGCTGCCGGCCGAGCAGCTGCGCGCCATCGTCCAGGGCGGGCCTCCGCGGCGCAGCTGACCGCCGCCGTCGCGCCGCCCGCCTGCCCGTCAGGCGAGGCGGCGCGACGGGCGACCCAGATCGCCCAGCCTGTTCAGCGCCTCGTCGACAGCGCCCGGCGCATGCGGATGCAGCCCCCGGGTCAGCGAGCGACCGTCGGCAGTCAGCGCGTAGTCGTCGCCGCGCGGCGGGACGACGAGGCCTGCGTCGACGAGCCGCCAGACCTGTGTCTCGATGTCGTCGACGCTCAGTTGCTCCCCCAACGCGAAGCTGGCGGCGCGCCGCACAGCGAAGGAACCCAGCGCCGGGCGCAGGAGGCGCCCGGTCCCGCCGAGAGACAGCAGGACGGCGGCGTCGCGGCGCGACCAGCCCACCGTCCGCACCGTCACCGGATCGGGGGTCTCGGGGAGGCCGAGGACGTGTTCGAGGGTCCGCCGCTTCTCGAGCGGGATCTCGGCCGCTCGCAGGAGTCCGGGCAGGTCCTGCGCGTCGTCCGGCGACGGCGGGTGCGCGAGCGTGGTGGTGCTCAGCAGCGCGGCGCGGATGATCGTCCGCCCCTCCGCGACGAAGTTCTGATCGCCCGACCCTGCAGCCAGCAGCCCCGCCCTGATCCGGTCCCAGCCGGTGCGGCTCCGGAGGATCCGCAGCAGGATGCCGCGGTCCGCCCGGCTCGCGGCGGCCCAGCGGCCGGCGACATCGGCGAAGCGCCAGCCGGGGATGCGGCAGAGCGCCGAGGCCGCGCTCCGGCGCAGGACGGGATCGTCGACCAGCCCGATGAGCAGCCGGACGTCGTCTGCGGTGGGGCCGGCTTCGGGCAATGCCAGGATGGCGGCCGCAGCCATACCCCTGTCGGTGCCGTCGATCAGGCGTACGAGGTCGCCGCGGTGCAGGTGGACGCCCGCCTCCGTGGCGGCCTTCAGGGTGCGCGGCGTCGGCGCCTCCTGCCAGGCCCGCTCGTGCCAGGCGACGACGTCGCGGCCCTGCACCTTGGCCCTGATGCGCGCAGCATCCCGCACCAGCGGGGAACGGTCGAGGAGCATGGCGTCGATGAGGGTGGCCGGCGGGTTGCTCAGCAGCCAGAGTCCTGTCGCCCGCACCCGGGCGTTCCGGGAGGCCACGAGCAGTTCGCCGTCGCCGACCCCGCCTGTGCGGGTCAGGTGATCGACATACGGGGCCGCGACGAAGCCGTCGTGCTCCGTCTCCAGGTGCTCCAGGATCTCGGTCAGCGGGGGCTCGCCGACGAGCCAGTCCTCGACGGCCCAGCGGCGGGTCGGCCGGTCGTCGCTGAGCCAGCCGAGGCGCCAGGCCTCGGTTCCCAGCCGGTCAGTCACCAGCGTGCGGTAGCGGTCCAGCGCCTCCGCCCCCAGCGCCGGTGCCTCAGCGCGATCAGGACCGGCAGCATCGTGGCGGCCCGTGCAGGGCTGAGCCGCTGCTCAATGGCGCGCCACGCCCGGGCCCGGACCCGCTCGACGTGGTCGGCGGCGAGGACGGCAAGCATGCGGTCGGACAGCGGCGACGAGTCGGCGACGAGCCGGACGGCGGCGATCTCGCGGCAGCGCCCGTCCCGGCTGAGGGCCAGCAGCCAGGCGAACGCGGGGCCGAGCCCGGTCAGTCTGTCGGTTTCACGGAGGAGCGAGATGTCACAGCGGCGGGCGACGTTGACGGCGCTCAGCATCTCCTGCGGGGTCCAGGCGAGCATCTCGCGGCGCACGGCGGCGTCGTCGCCAGCCTCGGCGAGCTGGGTCAGGCGCGACAGACTCGCGTCGACCGTGGCCCCGATGAATCCCATATCGGCGAGCCTAGCCGGGGGTCCAAGATTCGGCAGGCGCTCCGACGCAGATGCTTCGACGGCGCGCCTCACGCCACGTGGCAGCGGACTGGGCCAGCATCGGAGACGGCCGCGCATCGACGCCCGACCGCCCCTCACCCGATCGAACGGACCTCCCATGCCCCTCGCGTTGACCGCGCTCCCCGCCGTCCTCGACCGGCTCCGTTCCGAGCTGTCCGGCGAGGCGGCCGACGTCTTCGAACGCATCATGCGCACCAACCTCGACTCGGTTCTCCAGCGCTGGGACGACGGCACCGCGTTCCTCATCACCGGCGACATTCCCGCGATGTGGCTGCGCGACTCGGCCACCCAGCTGCGCCCCTACCTGCTCCTGGCCGACGACGACGTCGAACTGCAGGATGTGCTGGTCGGTGTGGCACGGCGCCAATCCAGGTTCCTGCTCACGGGTCCGTACGCCAACTCCTTCACCGACGGGTCGCCGAGCCGGCACGCCACCGATCACGCGGCCGCCGGGCCCGTCACCTGGGAACGCAAGTACGAGCTGGACTCGCTCTGCTTCCCGATCGAGCTCGCCTGCCGGCTCTGGCGACGGACCGGCCGCACCGATCACCTCGACGAGGAGTTCCGCGCCGCCTGCCACGCCGTCATCGACCTGATGGTGACCGAGCAGGACCACGAGGCCAGGTCGTCCTACACGTTCGAGCGGCCCGACGCCGCCCGTCGTCGACGCTCGTGCGGAACGGCCGCGGCCGCCGGACGACGCCGGTCGGCCTCGTGTGGACGGCGTTCCGCCCCAGCGACGACGCGTGCGAGCTCGGCTTCAACGTGCCGGGCAACATGTTCGCCGTCGTCGCTCTGGGGTATGTCGCGGAGATCGCGCGCGGGCACTTCCGAGACGAGGGGCTGGCCACCCGCGCCGAGGCCCTGGCCTCCGAGATCGATGCCGCGCTCGTCGCCACCGCCTGGCGGTCGCACCCGATCGCGGGCAGGGAGGTCTTCGCCTACGAGGTCGACGGCGCGGGACGCGCCCTCTTCATGGACGACGCCAACATGCCGAGCCTGCTGTCGGCGCCGCTCACCGGCTATCTCGCCGTCGACGACCCGCGCTACCGGGTGACCCGCCGCGTCGTCCTGTCGCAGCTCAATCCGCACTTCCACGTCGGCGAGCTGGCCTCGGGCGTCGGCTCTCCGCACACCCCGCGCGACTACGTCTGGCCGATCGCCATCGCCGTCGAGGGTCTGACCAGCGACGACGACGCCGTCAAGCGCGACAAGCTCGCCGTCCTGCTGAGCACGACGGCGGGCACGGGGCGGATGCACGAATCGTTCGACGTCGACGACGACCGCGAGTTCACCCGGGAGTGGTTCTCGTGGGCTGACGCGATGTTCTGCGAGCTGGCCCTGGACATCGTGGGGATCGGCTTCGAGCTCCCACGAGCCCGGTGACAGTAAGCGCCGGCGTGCATTCTGCGTGCATTCCGTGGCACGTCTGCAGGTCACTCTGGAGACACCCAGAACGCGAAAAAGCCCGTCTGACAAGCGCATACCTGTCAGACGGGCCTTGATCTGTGCGCGCGAGAGGAGTTGAACCTCCACGCCCTTGCGGGCACTGGCACCTGAAGCCAGCGCGTCTGCCATTCCGCCACGCGCGCAGTGGGCCTTGCGACCCGACGCCAAACACTAGCACCCTGATCGCGGCGGCGACAATTCGGGCGGGCGCGCCGTCAGCCGAGGTCGGGCAGCAGCGCACGCAGGCGCGCGACGGCGTCCGCGACGACATCGTCCGGGTCACCCGTGTTGACCACCTCGAGCCCAGCCTCGCCCGCTCCCAGCGGCTCCAGCGTCGCGAGCTGCGAGTCCAGCATCCCGCCCTTCATGAAGTGGCCGGGCCGCGCCTCGAGACGATCCAGGTTCTCAGCCGCCGGCAACACCAGGTGGACGAAGAAGACGTCGCCGTCCGCCTCCCGCAGCACGTCCCGGTACGCCACGCGCAGCGCCGAGCACGCGACCACCGTCGACGATCCCTCCCCCGCCCGCGCCGACATCCAGTCCCGCAGAGCCCGCAGCCACGGCCAGCGGTCTTCGTCGACCAGCGGGATGCCTGCCGACATCTTGTCCCGGTTGCTCCCGGGGTGGAAGTCGTCGCCCTCGGCCATCGGCAGCCCGAGGACCCCGGCAAGGCGCTCGGCGACGGTCGTCTTCCCGGTACCGGCGGCCCCCATCACCACCAGATGCGTCGGCATCGCCCATCACCTCGCTCGCGGCCACGGGGCCGGCCCCCGGGGAACGGGCACCACCCTTCCACATCGCCACCTCCACCGGCAGCAGGGCTCGTGTAGCTTCGGGGCCATGCGCGTGGCCTTCATCTCCCTGCACACCTCCCCCGCCGAGCGGGCGGGCACCGCGGACGCGGGCGGGATGAACGTGCTGATCAGGGCACTCGCCAGAGCGCTCGTCGACGACGGCGTCGACGTCGAGTTCTTCACCCGCCGCAGTTCCGCGTCGCAGCCGGACACGACCGACCTCGACGGCATGGTCGTCCACCACGTCACGGCCGGCCCGGCGACGCCGCTGCCCAAGAGCGAGATCGACCGCCACATCGACGAGTTCCGCGCCAACCTCGGTCCGCTCGACCGCTTCGACGTCGTCCACTCGCACCACTGGATGTCAGGAGTCGCGGCGCTGCCGCTCGCGAAGGCGGCCGGCATCCCGCACGTGATGACCTTCCACTCGGTCGCGGCCCACCCGAACTCGTCGCTGCGGGAGGGCGAGCCGCCGGAGTCGCCCGGCCGGCTCGACGGCGAGATCGTCTGCGCGACGCAGTCGGACATGATCATCGCCGTCTCGCGCCACGAGGCCGCCGTCGTCATCGGCCGTTGCCAGGCCGATCCGCAGCGCGTCACCGTCATCCACCCCGGCGTCGACACCGGGCTGTTCCACCCCGCGGCCCCCGGCGACACCTGGACCCCGACCCCCGCCGTCCGCCCCGGCTACCTGCTGTTCGCGGCGCGACTGCAGCCGCTGAAGGCCCCCGACCTGGCCATCCGCGCCCTCGCACGGATCGATGAGGAGATCCGACCCGACCTGGTGCTCGTCGGCGAGGCGTCCGCCGATTTCGCCCCCTACGCCGACGAACTGCGCCAGCTCGCCGTCGACGAGGGCGTGGCCGACCGGGTCACCTTCCTGCCGGGGCAGGACCGCGACTCGCTCGCCCGCATGATCAGGCACGCCGGCCTGGTGCTGGTGCCGTCGTATTCGGAGACGTTCGGCCTGATCGCGCTGGAGGCCTCGTCGTCGGGCGTCCCCGTCGTCGCAGCCGCGGCGGGCGGCCTCACCGAGGCCATCTGCAACACCCACACCGGCCTGCTCGTCCCGACACACGTTCCCGACGACTGGGCCGACGTCATCGGCTCCCTGCTCGCCGACCCGGCACGCCGGGCCCAGCTAGCCGCGACCGGACGGCAGCGGGCCGAGGCCATGGGCTGGCCGGTGGTGGCCGCCAGGACCCGCGAGGCCTACCGGCGCGCGATCGCCGCCGGCCCCATCCGGCACGTCGCGTTCGTCCACGCGCATCCCGACGACGAGACGCTGGCGTCGGGCGCTCTCATCGCCCACCTCGTCGACGAGGGCTTGGGCGTCTCCGTCCTGACGGCGACCCGGGGCGAGCAGGGCGAGGTCGTCGCCGGACCGCTGTCCCACCTCGTGGGCACACCCCAGCTCGAGCAGCGGCGCGAGGCCGAGCTCGCCGGCGCCCTCGCCGCGCTCGGGGTGCCGACCCACGCGTTCCTCGGGCTGCCGCCTGCCCGCGTCGGCGAGCCACGTCGCTACCTCGACTCCGGCATGCGCTGGGTCTCCGAGGGCGTCGCTGGGCCCGGTGAGGACGCCGCCGCCGACTCCTTCTCCCTGGCCGACGAGGCCGAGGCGGTCGCCGACATCGCCGCCTTCCTGCGCGCCGTCCGGGCCGACCTCGCCGTCAGCTACGACGACGACGGAGGCTACGGCCACCCCGACCACGTGCGTGCACACCACCTCACCAAGGCCGCGGCGGCCACCGTCGGGATCCCCTTCGCGGCGCTGACCCCGCACCGGGACCGGGCCGACCGCTGGTTCGAGCTGACGGGCTACCTGCCCCGGGTGGCCGAGGCGCTGCGACACCACCGCACCCAGCTCACTGTCCACGACGACGGCGCCACCATCACCCACTCCGGCGGCCAGACCGAATCGATCGTCACCTCCACCGGGCTGCGTGGCTCGTTTCCACACCTCGCCTGACGGGGCCGTCGGGGCGCCCCGGTAGGGTGCTCGCATGCGTCTCATCCTCATCCGCCACGGCCAGACCAAGTCCAACGTCGACCTCGCGCTGGACACCGCATTCCCCGGCGCCCCCCTCGACGAGACCGGCCTCGCGCAAGCGGAGGCCCTCGTGGAGGCCATCGCGCACGAACCGATCGACGCCCTCTACTGCTCCACCCTGACCCGGGCGCAGCAGACCGCCGCCCCCCTGGCGAAGGCGCGCGGGCTGCAGGCCGTGATCGCCGACGGGATCCAGGAGATCGCCGCGGGAGTCGAGGAGATGAACACCGACTGGCAGGCCTACGTCGACATGCTGAACTCGTGGTCGCCCACGAACCTGGACGTCGGCCTCGAGGGCGGCGAGACGGCCCGCGAGTTCATGACCCGCTTCACCAACGCCGTCGCCGCGATGGAGCAGGCCGGCGACGAGCGCGTCGCGCTGGTCAGCCACGGCGCGGCGCTGCGGGTGTGGGCGATCTCGCAGGATCCGATCGGCTTCCACCTGGCCCCGCCGCTGAAGAACACCGAGTGGATCGTGCTGAACGGCTCCACCCAGACCGGCTGGAAGATCGAGCGCTGGGGCTCGACCTACCAGATCGATCCCGAGTAGGTCAGCTCCAGGGGCGCACCGAGCGGTACGCCTCGACGACGCCCGGCTCGTGCCCGGCCGCGGGCAGGTCGACGACCTCGAGCGGCCACACAGGCGGTTCTCCGGTTCCCGCGTCGGCCCAGGCGGCCTGGCGCGCCGCGCCCAGCGCCACATACTCTCCGGCGGGCGGCATGGCCAGCGGCACGTCGAAGAGGGTCGGGGCGATCGCCTGCACGGCGGGCGAGGCGGCCGCGCCGCCAGTGAGGAGGACGCGTCGCACCTCGCCGCCCGAGGCCCGCAGGCAGTCCAGCGCGTCGACCAGGGAACACAGCACTCCCTCGACGGCAGCGCGGGCAAGGTTCTCCCGCGTCATCGACGTCAGCGTCGCCCCGTGCAGGGAGCCGGTGGCGTCGGGCAGGTTCGGGGTGCGCTCCCCCTCCATGAACGGGACGAACACCAGGCCGCCGGCGCCGGGGGCCGCGGCGAGCGCCAGGTCGCTGAGCTCTTTGTGGTCGACGCCGAGCAGCCGCGCCGTCGAGTCGAACACGCGCGCCCCGTTGAGGGTGCAGGCCAGCGGCAGGTACTGCCCGGTCGCGTCGGCGAAGCCGGACACCAGACCCGTGGCGTCTCGGCTGGGCACATCCGAGACGCCGCAGACGACGCCGGACGTGCCGATGGAGACGACGACATCGCCCGCGGTCAGCCCCATGCCCAGCGCCGAACCGGCGTTGTCGCCGGCACCCGCGCCGAGCTTCACGGACTGACCGGCAAGGGTGCCGACACCGACGACCTCACCCGGCCCCGCGATCCGCGGCAGCACGATCCGGGCGGCCGCAGCCTCGTCGATCCGCAGTGCGGCGGCGAGGATGTCGCGACGGTAGAGGTTCGTGACGGGATCGAAGTAGCCCGTGCCGGAGGCGTCGGAGCGGTCGGTGACGAGATCCTCGAGGCGGCCGGTGCCGAGAAGCTTCCAGGTCAGCCAGTCGTGCGGGAGGGCGACGGCGGCGACCCGGGCGGCATTCTCCGGCTCGTTGTCGGCGAGCCAACGCAGCTTCGTGACGGTGTACGAGGCGAGCGGCACCAGCCCGACGGCCTCCGCCCAGGCCCGGGCCCCGGCCGCACGGTCGCCGTCGCCGAGGTCGACGATCAGGTCCTCGGCGGCCTGCGCGGAGCGGGTGTCGTTCCAGAGCAGCGCGTCGCGGATCACCTCGCCGTCGGCGTCGAGGACGACCATGCCGTGCTGCTGGCCCGCGACGGCCGCGGCGACGACACCGCTGAGATCCACCTGCGCGGCCGCCTCCTGCAGCGCGGCCCACCAGGCGGCGGGAGCCACCTCGGAGCCGTCGGGGTGGGCGGCGCGCCCGCTCGCGACGATCGCGCCGGTCTCGCCGTCGACGACGACGACCTTGCACGACTGGGTCGACGAATCAATGCCAGCAACCAATGCCATGAGGGACTCCTCGCTGAGTTTGTTTGACGGTGATCCTAATACAGGTGGCTGCGCGACGCCCACCGGTGTGGCCACCGGCTCCTAGACTTGCCCACATGAGCAAGCTCGGCACCATCGTGAAGACCGCCAGCGGGGTGATAGCGACGACCATCGCGCTGTTCACCGCCCTGCGCGAGAACCCACAGATCAGCGCGGGCATCGACGACGCGCTGGCCAAACTGAAGGAGGCCGCGCGTTCCGACAAACCGAAGACACGCTTCGAGGCCAAGCTCGCGGCGATCGAGGCGGCGGCCGACGCCGTCGATCAGACATTCCCCGACGCCACCGAGCCGGACGGGTGGCGGCGGCAGACCAGGGCGCTGCGGGTCCGCGGCGACCTCGCCTGGAACGCCAACACCGGCGCTCCCCGCCGTCGGGCCCTCAAGGCGCTGAACGCCGAGACGGCCGAGATCCTGACCCACGTCAACACGCGGCTCGTCGAGCTCCAGGCCCTCCCCGGGCACGAGTGAGTCTCCCCCAGCCGACGGCCCTCGTACTGCGGGGGCAACGCTTCGACGCCGCCCGGCCGGCCGTGATGGGCATCATCAACCGCACCCCCGACTCGTTCTACGCGCCCGCTCGGCACGCCGACGTCGACGCCGCCGTCGACCGGGCGCTGACGATGGTCGACGAGGGTGTCAGCGTCGTCGACATCGGCGGCGTCCGCGCCGGCCAGGAGGGTGACTGGGTCGACGTGGCCGAGGAGATCGACCGCGTCCGGCCGGTCCTGCGGGCGCTGCGCGAGCGGGCCCCCGGGCTGCTGACCTCGCTGGACACCTGGCGGGCCGAGGTCGCCGAGGCGTGCTCGGGGCTGGTCGACCTGGTCAACGACACCTGGCAGGGCACAGACCCGGAGCTGGTGGGCGTCGCGGCCCGCGCGGGGTGTGGATATGTCGTCTCCCACACGGGCGGCCTCCCACCGCGCACCGATCCTGTCGGAATCGACTACGGGCCCGGCGACGCGGTCGTGCTCGACGTGCTGCGCGTGCTGGCCGACGGAGCGGCCCGCGCGGAGGCAGCAGGCCTGCCCCCGAGCGGATCCTCGTGGATCCGACCCTCGACTTCGGCAAGACCACCCCGAACTCGCTCGCGCTGGTCGCCGCCACCGCCCGCATCGTCGACCTCGGCTACCCCGTGCTGCAGGCGATCTCGCGGAAGGACTTCGTCGGGGAGACGCTCGACCTGCCCGCGGACGAGCGCCTGGAGGGCACCCTCGCGGCGACAGCGATCGCGGCCTGGCAAGGGGCGACGGTGTTCCGGGCCCACGACGTCCTCGCCACGCGGCGGGTCCTCGACATGGTGGCCAGCATCCGCGGCGACCGACCACCGGCCCGCGCGGAGCGGGGACGCTGACCGGATTCATCAATGGTCAGACCATTTATAGCAAACGGGGCTCAGCACCCAACCTCCGCCCCCACTCCACGCTGAATACCCCGGAGGTTAGGGTTGGACCCGGGTCAATCACCCTAAGAAAGACGGAGAGCGATGAGCGATCAAGCCACCAGTGCGGCCGACATCAGCCTGGCCGCGGATTTTGAGACTCCTTCCCGGGAAGCCTGGGAGAAGGAAGTCCTCAAGGTCCTCAACCGGAAGCGCCCAGAGGGCAAGGAGCTGGGTATCGATCAGGCGTATCAGCGTCTGACCAGCACAACAGTCGACGGGCTGACCATCAAGCCCCTGTACACCAAGGACGACGGCGTCGAGGAGCTCGGCTACCCGGGCGTCGCCCCGTTCGTCCGCGGCACCACCGTGCGATCCGGCTCGATGGACGCCTGGCAGGTCGCGCAGCTGCACGAGGACCCCGACGTCGCCGAGACGAAGCGCGCCCTCATGAACGATCTGGAGCGCGGCAACACCGCCGTCTTCCTGCGTGCCGACGTCGACGCGATCGCGCCGGCTGACATCGCCGCGGTCCTCACCGACGTGCTCCTCGACCTCGCGCCCGTGCTGCTCACCAGCACGACCCAGCAGATCGAGGCCGCCCGCGCGCTGGCCGCTGTGTTCGCCGCGCAGCACCACGCGGGCGCCGTCGAGGGCAACTTCGGCGTCGATCCGATCGGCGCCGCTGCACAGGCGGGCACCCCGGCCGACCTCGCCGTCCTGGCCGAGGCCGTCGAGCTGGCGAAGCCGTTCGAGAAGGTCCGCCCGATCGTCGTCGACGCCACGATCTACCACAACGCCGGAGCCGGCGACGTCCACGAGCTGGCCTACGCCATCGCCGTCGGCGTCGAGTACGTCCGTGCACTGACCGGGGCCGGAATGAGCGTCGACGAGGCGTTCGACTCGATCCTGTTCCGCGTGTCGGCCACCACCGACCAGTTCGCCACCATCTCCCGCCTGCGCGCCCTGCGCGGCCTGTGGTCGCGGATCGGCGAGGTGCTCGGCGTCACCGAGTCCCGCCGCGGCGCCATCCAGCACGCGGTCACCTCGCTGCGCGAGATCTCCCGCGACGACGCGTACGTCAACATGCTGCGCGGCACGATCTCCTGCTTCGCGGCCTCCGCTGGCGGCGCCGAGATCCAGACGGTCCTCCCGTTCGACGCGGCCAGCGGCCTGCCGAACGAGCTGGCCCGCCGGGTCTCGCGCAACACGCAGATCGTGCTCGCAGAGGAGTCGAACGTCGGCCGGGTCAACGACCCCGCCGGAGGCTCCTGGTTCGTCGAGTCGCTGACGGCGCAGCTGTCAGAGAAGGCCTGGGCCGTGTTCCAGGAACTCGACGGCGAAGGCTTCGCCGCGAAGCTGGCCGACGGCACCATCGCAGCCCAGCTGCAGGAGCTGAACGAGGCACGCGCCACGCTGCTCGCCACCCGCAAGCTGCCCCTGACGGGCGTCTCGATGTTCCCGAACTACACCGAGGACAAGCTCGACCGTCGTCCCCGGCCCGCGGCCCCCGCGCTGTCCGGCCTGGGCGTCGTGCGCGACTCCGCGGTGTTCGAGGCCCTGCGTGACCGCTCCGATGCGGCCCGCGCAGCCGGCGGCAGCCCCAAGGTCCTGCTCGCCTGCCTCGGCGCCCGCCGCGACTTCGGCGGCCGGGAAGGCTTCACGTCGAACCTGTTCCAGGTCGGCGGGATCGAGACGGTGCTGGCCGAGGGCGCGACGCCCGAGGACTTCGCCGCCAAGCTGAAGGAGGCCGGCACCACCGTCGCCGTCCTCTGCTCCAGCGCCAAGGTCTACGCGGCCCAGGGCATCGCCGTCGCCGAGGCGCTGCGCGCCGCCGGCGCCGAGCAGGTGCTCCTGGCCGGCCAGATCAAGGAACTCGGCGAGGGCGGCGATGCCGCTGTCGACGGGAACGTGTTCGACGGCATGAACGTGGTCGAACTGCTGACCAACACCCTGAACAAGTTGGGAGCCTGAGAAACGATGAGCATCCCCCGTTTCACTGACATCGCACTGGGAGGCGCGGCCCCCGCGGACGCAGCCACCCAGTTCGAGGCGCTGACGGAGTCGGCCGGGCAGTCCGCCGGCTGGCAGACGCCGGAGCACATCCTGGTCCCGCCGCTGTACGGCGATGCCGAGCTGAAGGGCCTCGACTTCCTCGAGACCGCGCCCGGTATCCCGCCGTTCCTGCGTGGCCCGTACGCCACCATGTACGTCAACCAGCCGTGGACGGTCCGCCAGTACGCGGGCTTCTCCACCGCCGAGGAGTCGAACGCCTTCTACCGCCGCAACCTCGCGGCCGGCCAGAAGGGCCTGTCGATCGCCTTCGACCTGGCGACGCACCGTGGCTACGACTCGGATCACCCGCGTGTGTCGGGCGACGTCGGCATGGCCGGCGTGGCCGTCGACTCGATCCTCGACATGCGGCAGCTGTTCGACGGCATCCCGCTCGACCAGATGTCGGTGTCGATGACCATGAACGGCGCAGTGCTGCCGATCCTGGCCCTCTACGTCGTCGCCGCCGAGGAGCAGGGCGTCAAGCCTGAGCAGCTGGCCGGAACCATTCAGAATGACATTCTGAAGGAGTTCATGGTCCGCAACACCTACATCTACCCGCCGCAGCCGTCGATGAAGATCATCGCCGACATCTTCGCCTACACCTCGGCGAACATGCCCCGGTTCAACTCGATCTCCATCTCCGGCTACCACATGCAGGAGGCGGGCGCGACGGCTGACATCGAGATGGCCTACACGCTGGCCGACGGCGTGGAGTACATCCGCGCCGGCGAGTCGGTGGGCCTGAACGTCGACGCGTTCGCGCCGCGGCTGTCCTTCTTCTGGGCCATCGGCATGAACTTCTACATGGAGGTCGCCAAGATGCGCGCTGCGCGTCTGCTGTGGGCGCGCCTCGTGCGGGAGTTCGGGCCGAAGAACCCGAAGTCGATGTCGCTGCGTACCCACTCGCAGACCTCCGGCTGGTCGCTGACCGCGCAGGACGTCTACAACAACGTGGTCCGCACCTGTGTCGAGGCGATGGGCGCGACCCAGGGTCACACCCAGTCGCTGCACACCAACGCCCTCGACGAGGCCATCGCGCTGCCGACGGACTTCTCCGCCCGCATCGCCCGCAACACCCAGCTGTTCCTGCAGCAGGAGTCGGGCACCACGCGCACGGTCGACCCGTGGGCCGGTTCCGCCTACGTCGAGAAGCTCACGGAGCAGCTCGCCCGCAAGGCATGGGAGCGGATCCAGGAGGTCGAGGCCGCCGGTGGCATGGCCAAGGCCATCGAGGCCGGCATCCCGAAGATGCGCATCGAGGAGGCCGCGGCCCGCACGCAGGCCCGCATCGACTCCGGCCGTCAGCCGGTGATCGGCGTCAACAAGTACCGGCTCGACAACGAGGATGCCCTCGAGGTCCTGAAGGTCGACAACAAGGCCGTGCGCGAGTCCCAGATCGCCAAGCTGGAGCAGCTGCGCGCCGAGCGCGACGAGGCCGTCACCCAGGCCATGCTGGAGCGCGTCACCTGGGCGGCCGCGAACCCGGATCCGACGGATCCCGACCGCAACCTGCTCAAGGTCGCGATCGACGCGGCCCGCGCCAAGGCCTCCGTCGGCGAGATCTCCAGCGCACTCGAGAAGGTCTACGGGCGCTACACCGCGCAGATCCGTACCATCTCCGGTGTGTACAACAAGGAATCCGGTTCGTCCGAGTCCGTCGAGAAGGCCCGCGGCCTCGTGGCCGACTTCGAGGCGAAGGAGGGGCGTCGTCCCCGCATCCTGATCGCCAAGATGGGCCAGGACGGTCACGACCGTGGCCAGAAGGTCATCGCGACGGCCTATGCCGACCTCGGCATGGACGTCGACGTCGGTCCCCTGTTCCAGACCCCCGAGGAGGTCGCCCGCCAGGCCGTCGAATCCGACGTGCACGTGGTCGGCGTCTCCTCCCTCGCGGCCGGCCACCTCACCCTGGTGCCCGCGCTGCGTGAGGAGCTGGACAAGCTCGGCCGCGACGATCTGATGATCGTCGTCGGCGGCGTGATCCCGAGCCAGGACTTCGCGGAGCTCCGCGAGAATGGTGCTGACGCGATCTACCCGCCCGGCACGATCATCCCGAGGCCGCCGTCGATCTGCTGACGAAGCTGATCGATCAGATCGAGGACTGACCACCACCACCTGAGGGGCCCGGACGCATTGCGCGTCCGGGCCCCTTTGGCATCCTCCCTGCTCGCCACCGACCTATTCGGGTAAACACGAACAGACCGTAAGAACCTTGATTAGGGTCTTTCCCACGACCCAGCAGCGGCCGAATCCCTCGTCAGGAACAGGTGGTGCGAGCAGTGAGTCAGGCAACAGACAATCCAGATCTGAAGCCCAACCGGGCTGAACTGGTGATATCGAAAGGGTGGGTACAGGGCGTCGCCCTGGTCTTCGTCTTCGGATTCTTCGTGATGGGCTTCCTCGCCTATCGCACCTACACCGATTCGATGCCCCTCCCCCAGCAGGTCGTCGCCGACAGCGGCGAGGAGATCTTCACCGACGCGGATGTGACGGCAGGGCAGGAGATCTTCCTGGCGCGCGGCCTCCAGCAGTACGGATCCATCGTCGGACACGGCGCCTACCTCGGCCCCGACTACACCGCCGAGTATCTGCGCCTGGCGAGCGAGCATGTCAAGGCTGAGCTCGCCGACAACGGCGTCCAGGACCCGACCCAGGCCACCATCGACATGATGCGGGAGAACCGCTACGACGAGGCGACCGGCATCCTCGTCTACACCCCGGAACAGGCCAGCGCGTTCCTCGAGATCCGCGACTACTACGCCGGCTACTTCGGCACCCCGACCACCGAGTTCGGGCTCCTCCCCTCGGTCATCACCGACCCGGATGAGATCCACGAGCTGACGGCGTTCTTCAGCTGGACGGCGTGGGCGGCCTCCACGGAGCGCCCGAACCAGGACTACACGTACACCAACAACTGGCCCCCGGAGCCGCGCGTCGACAACAAGCCGACGGCTGACATCCTCGTCTGGTCGGCCATGTCGCTGATCGCGCTGCTCGCCGGCCTCGGCGCCCTCTTCGCGGTCTACGGCCGGTGGAGCCGCAAGATCGGCTGGAAGAGCAGCGAGGTCCCTGCGCTGTCGTTCAAGCAGCCCGGACAGGTCGGCATCACCAAGTCGCAGAAGGCGACCGCCTGGTTCTTCTTCATCGTGTCGGTGCTCTTCCTCGGGCAGACACTCCTCGGCGCCGCCGTCGAGCACTACCGGGCGGAGCTGTCCAGCTTCTTCGGCATCGACCTCGCCCAACTCCTGCCCTACAACCTCGCCCGGACCTGGCACGTGCAGCTGTCGCTGCTGTGGACCGCGGCCGCCTTCCTGGCGGCGGCGATCTTCCTCGCGCCGATCATCTCCGGCCGGGAACCCAAGCGGCAGCACTGGCTCACCTACGGGCTGCTGGGCGCGCTGGTCGTGGTCGTCCTGGGCACCGTCGTCGGCACGGCCGTCTCGATCTTCGGGCCGGACTGGGCCAAGGGATCGATCTTCTTCTCGCAGCAGTGGGAGTACCTCGACCTGCCGCGCTTCTGGCAGATCCTGCTGGTGATCGGGCTGTTCCTGTGGATCGCGATCATCTACCGGGCGATCCGTTCCCGGCTGCGGACGGAGTCGAAGTTCAACATGCCCTGGCTGTTCCTGTACTCCGGGCTCGCCATCCCCGCCTTCTACGGCGTGGGCCTGCTGGCCACGACCGACACCCAGCTGACGGTGGCCGAGTTCTGGCGGTTCTGGGTGGTCCACCTGTGGGTGGAGGACTTCCTCGAGCTGTTCACCACCGTCATGGTCGCCTACATCTTCGTGATGCTCGGCGTGGTGCGCCGCAAGATCGCCATCCAGATCATCTTCATGGACGTGATCCTCTACTCGGTCGGCGGCGTCATCGGCACGATGCACCACCTGTACTTCTCCGGCACGCCGGTGGAGCACATGGCCCTCGGCGCGTTCTTCTCCGCTCTCGAGGTGATCCCGCTGACGTTCCTGACGGTCGAGGCGTGGACCTTCCTGCAGCTCGGCTCCCGGCAGGAGTCGCGCAGTAGCATGCCGTTCCCGCACCGGTGGGCGGTCATGTTCCTGGTCGCCGTCGGCTTCTGGAACTTCGTGGGTGCCGGCATCTTCGGCTTCCTCATCAACCTGCCGATCGTGTCGTACTACCAGATCGGCACCGCGCTGACGGCCAACCATGCGCACGGCTCCATGATGGGCGTCTACGGCATGCTCGCCATCGGCCTGGCCCTGTTCGCGCTGCGCTACATGATCCCTCCCGAGCGATGGCCGGACCGGCTGGCGAAGTTCTCCTTCTGGTGCCTCAACATCGGGCTGGCCTGGATGGTGTTCGCGACGCTGCTGCCGCTCGGCGTGCTGCAGCTGTGGCACTCGGTCAACGAGGGCTACTACGAGGCCCGCACGCTCGGCTACATCGCGACGCCCGGCAACGTCATCCTCGAGTGGATGCGCATGCCAGGCGACATCGTGTTCATCGCCGGCATCCTGCCCTTCGTGTGGATCACGTTCCTCGGCATCCGTCACGGCATCAAGCCGACCGTCACCGTGATGGAACCGGAGACGCTGTTCGTCATCGAGCATGACGAGGCGCGCGAGGACCGCACGGGCCTCGCGGCGTCGACGGCGACGGGCGCGGATGGGGGCGCGGGTGGGGGTGCGGGTGCGGGAACCGGCGCCGCCGACCTGCCACCGAGCCGCTACGCCTCCGACCGCAGACCTCCGGCACCACCCGAGGCGGACACATGACCGGCATCGAGGTGACCGCCTGGCTGGCCGCCGGGTACGGCCTGGTCCTGCTGCTCGTCGCCTACGGGATCGACCGGCTGGCCCGCCGCGCCCAGAACCGGCTCCTCGAGCAGCGCAACGGCGGGTTCGTCTACCACGAGGACCACGACGCCTGGCTCTGCCCGGAGGACCAGTGGCTGTGGCCCAAGTCGTTCGACCCGGACAACCGCGTCATGCGGTACCGGGGCAGCCCGTCGGTGTGCAACGCGTGCCCCGTCAAGGACACCTGCACGTCGTCGAACGACGGGCGCGAGATGCGGCGGTTCGTGGACAGCTGGCCGGCCTCCGAGTCGGCCCGCTTCCACCGCGGGATCGCGTGCTCGGTGACGGTGCTGGCGGTCGCCTGGCCGGCGGCGACGGCGTTCACCGTCGACGGCGCCGGCCGGCTGCTGGTCCTGGTCACGGCCGTGGCGATCGCCGTCGGTGCGTTGCCGTTGTGGTCGCACCTGCGTCGGACCCCCGCCGACCCGCTCGGCGCCGTCGTCCGCACGCTTGACGAGACGCTCGCCGAGCGCGAGGCTGCGGCGGCGGCCCTGCTACGACGGCGCACCAGCTACGCGTCCGACAGGAGGGCGAACCATGCCGACTGAACTCACCGTGACCCTCGTGGTGGTGGTCGTGCTGATCACGCTGGTCCTCGCCTCCATCCGCATCGTGCGCGAGTACGAGCGGGTGGTGGCGTTCAGGCTCGGCAGGCTGCGGGGGCCCCTCGGCCCTGGGATCATCTGGATGTTCCCGCTGCTCGACCGGATGGTGCGGGTCGACCTGCGCGTCGTCACCCTGACGATCCCGCCGCAGGAGGTCATCACGAAGGACAACGTGACGGCCCGCGTCAACGCCGTCGTGATGTTCCGAGTGACGGACCCCGTGCAGTCGGTCATGTCGGTCGAGAACCACGCCGTGGCCACCTCGCAGTTCGCCCAGACCACGCTGCGCTCCGTCGTCGGCCGCGCGGACCTCGACACCCTGCTGGCACACCGCGCCGACCTCAACGAGGACCTCAAGCACTCCATCGCCGAGCAGACGGAGAAGTGGGGCGTCGAGGTAGCCGTCGTGGAGATCAAGGACGTGGAGATCCCCGAGATGATGCAGCGGGCGATGGCGCGGGAGGCGGAGGCCGAGCGCGAGCGTCGCGCGAAGGTGATCAGCGCCCACGGCGAGCTGCAGGCCTCGCACGAGCTGCGTGACGCGGCGCTGACGCTCAGCGAGGCCCCGGCCTCGTTGCAGCTGCGCTACCTGCAGACACTGCTGGAACTGGGGGCGGACCAGAACTCGACCGTCGTGTTCCCGCTCCCAATGGACATCATCGGCCCGCTCGTGCGGGCCGTCGACCAGGCCACCTCCGGCGGCCATGCGGAGCCGGCGCCCCCGGCCCCGCAGCGGAAGCCCGGCCTCGCCGTCGTAGACCGCAATCTGGAAGGTGAATCCCGATGAGTCAAGCAGCAACCGAACCAGTCATCACCCCTGGGCGGCCCATCCGGCTCGAGCCGACCGCCCCGGGCTTCTGGATGACGATCCTCGGGGTCGCCATCGCGGCCCTGGCTCCCCTGCTGGGGTTCCTCACCGGCAGCTCGTTCGGGCGGCCGGACGGCGACGTCGCCGTCGACCCGCTCTACTGGGGTCTGTTCGCCGGCGTCCTCATCGGCGCGCTCGGCGTCCTGCTGGCCATCATGGGCGGCGTCCGGCTGTGGCGACACACGCACCGGGAGCCGGTTCCGGGCGTCGGCAGGGAGCCGGTTCCGGTCGACGGCGGACCGGTTCCGATCGACGACGGGGGTGCCTCGTGAACTCCGGGACCGCGCCCACAAGGGCAGACTCGACGCTCCGCACCCCGGGTCGTCCGGAGACGGGCTTCCGCTCCGACGGGGCCCCGGACCGGTTCATGCGGCGGCTGTTCGGGGTCACGACGCTCGACCGGGCCGCCACCCGCGGGGCCCACAACGCCTTCCGCATCTCGGTGGTCTTCTCGGGGATCCGCTGCCTGATCACCTACCTGCTGATCCCGGTGCTGGTGCCGGTGCTCAGCCTCGCGGGCTGGGTGGCGGCGCCGGTGGGCGTCGCGCTGTGCGTCGTCGCCGTCCTCAACGGGGTGGTCAGCATGCGACGGTTCTGGCGCAGCGACCATCCGCAGCGCTGGATGTACACCCTCTTCATGACCGTCGTGTTCGTCGTCCTGGCGATCGCGCTGGTCTCCGACTTCACCCGGATTGGAGCACTGACATGAGCAGCGAACCGACGACGGACGCCGACTTCGACGTCGAGGCGTACCAGAAGGAGCACGGTCAACCGGGCGGGGCCGAGAGCGCCTTCCTGAGCGTGGTCATGTTCGCGGGGCTGGTGATCTTCGGGGTTGGCTGCTGGGCCCTCGGGGGCTGGGGCTGATCGTCGTCAGGAGTTGAGTCGTGGGCCGGGACTGAGCCGTGGGCCGGGGCTGAGCCGTGGGCCGGAACTGAGTCGTCGTCAGGAGTTGAGCAACCCCGGGGCGCCGTCACGTGCATGAATCTGGCTCTCCCGAACACTGCGCTCCACTGAGCCGCCGCTACGGCGATATGCACACAGCCGCCGCTCGACGGAGATTCATGCACTTTCAGCCGAGAATCCTGCTCGACGCAGAAGCACGGACCAGGGCACCGAGTTGAGCGAGCCCCAGCACGCCGTCACGGGCACAAATCTGGCTCTCCCGAACACTGCGCTCCACTGAGCCGCCGCTACGGCGATATGCACACAGCCGCCGCTCGGCGGAGATTCGTGCACTTTCAGCCGAGGCGCCTGCTCGACGCAGAAGCACAGACCAGCGCACAGAGCTGAGCGAGCCCCAGCCACACCGTCACGTGCACAAATCTGGCTCTCCCGAACACTGCGCTCCACTGAGCCGCCGCTACGGCGATATGCACACAGCCGCCGCTCGGCGGAGATTCGTACACTTGGGGGCAAGGATCCTGCTCGGCGGAGATTCGAGCACTTGGGGGCAAGGATCCTGCTCGGCGGAGATTCGTGCACTTGGGGGCAAGGATCCTGCTCGGCGGAGATTCGTGGACTTCAGCCGAGAATCCCTGCCCACCGGGGCCTCTCACGGCCCCCGGGACCCTCAGTCCTCCGACTTGCGCGGGCGCCCCGGGATCGCGACGACCGCCAGCGCCGCGCAGCCCAGGCCCGGGATGAGCAGCGGCGTCAACGCCCACGTGATCACGATCAGGAATCCGACGGTGGCCACCACGTAGCCAGTCCCCGCGAGATCGCCCTTTACGAAGGACGGCACGCTGCGGAAGGCCTCGCGCCACCCCACCTCGGGAGTCCACGCGGACGCTGCGATCAGCAGGGCGACGCAGAGCGCCACCAGCCCGATCCAGCCGATGGCCTGGACGACGCCCCCACCGGGGAGGGCGCCCGAGCGTGCCAGGTCGATGTCGAGCAGCAGGACGGCGCCGAGCACGCCCGCGCCCAGACCGTACGGGAGCCCGGGCACGACGCCCTGGCGCAGATCGCTCCAGAACAGGGCCATGCGGCTGTCCTCGGCGGAGACGAACCGCCTCAGGTGGCGCATCCCGGCCGCCAGTGCGGCCGGGAGCGTCACGATGAGGATGCCTGCGACCGTGATGAGGAGCCCGGTGAGGAGCACCTCGGCGAAGAGCCCGAAGGCGCTGCCCGCCCCCGGGTTGACCCGGGGCTGCCAGTCGGAGCCGACCGGCCCGGAGCCACTCTTCTCCGCGCGGCTGGCTGCTCTGGCCTCGCGCCGCCGGGCCTTCGGGGTGTCGACCATGGTCGGCACGCTACCCCTTGAGTCCCTGCGTGGCCACGCCGTCGACGAGGAAGCGCTGGAACACGATGAAGAAGATCAGGATCGGGAGCAGCGCCACGAACGAGGCCGTGACCGTCGCGCCGTAGTCGCTCGACGACGTCTGGTCGTTGTACAGACGCAGCGCGATCGGGAGCGGGTAGTTCTCGGGGCTGGTCAGGTAGAGCAGCGGGCCCAGGAAGTCGTTCCAGCTCCAGATGAACGCGAAGATCGTGACGGTGATCAGGGCCGGGCGGACGAGCGGCAGGATGACCGACCAGTAGATCCGCAGGTGGTTGGCACCGTCGATCCGGGCCGCCTCATCCAGCTCGGGCGGCATCTGCCGGACGAACTGCACAAGGAGGAACACGAAGAACGCCTCAGTGGCCAGGAACTTCGGCAGCACCAGCGGCCAGAAAGTGTCGACCAGGCCCATCGCGTTGAACATGATGTACTGCGGGATGATCACGACGTGGAACGGCAGCAGCAGCGTGCCGATCATCGCGGTGAAGAAGATCCCCACGCCCTTGAACTTGATACGGCCGAAGGCGTAGGCCGCCATCGGAGCCGAGAGCAGCTTGCCGATGACGGCGAGCGAGGCGAGGATGAACGAGTTCAGGAAGAAGCGCCACATCGGGACGCCGCCGATACCCTCGGTCACCTTCAGGTAGTTCGCCAGCGTGGGCGAGTTCGGGATGAGACCCGGGTTGGAGCCGAACTCCGAGTTCGGCTTGAACGTCGACACGAACAGCCACACCAGCGGGTACAGCACCACGCAGGTCAGGGCGATCATGAGCGCGAACCAGGCGACGGTCTGCCACCGCTTGCGCGTCATCTTCTTGCGGGGCTGGGCGGGCGCCTTGGCGCGGGCCGGCTGGGTGTCCTGGACGGAGGTGGCTGTGGTGGTCATCGAGAATCTCCCGAGTAGTGCACCCAGGACTTCTGCGTCCTGAAGAGGATGGTGGCGATGATGGCGACGACGATCAGGAGGACCCAGGCCATGGCGGCCGCGTAGCCCATCTGTCCGTCGGAGAAGCCTCGCTTGTACAGGTAGACGGTGATGAAGTTCGTCATGCCGGCTGGGCCGCCGGAGCCGCGCGAAATGATGTAGGCCGAGGCGAACACCTGGAACGCGCCGATGAGGCCGAGCAGCAGGTTGAAGAAGATCACCGGGGACAGCATGGGGAGCGTGACGGTGCGGAAGCGACTCCAGGCACCGGCGCCGTCCATCTCAGCCGCCTCGTAGAGTTCCTTGGGGATCTGCTTGAGGCCTGCGAGGAAGATCACCATCGTGGCGCCGAACTGCCACACGGCAAGGATGATCATCGCCGGGAGCACGAGGTTGGGGTTGCCCACCCAGCCGCCGAGGTGGATGCCGATGCTGCTGAGGAAGCTGTCGACGGGGCCGTCCGAGTTGAACATGGCGCGCCACACGATGGCCACCGAGACGGAGCCGCCGATCAGCGACGGCGCGTAGAAGGCCGAGCGGAAGAAGCCGCTGCCCCGCTCCCGGTAGTTCAGGAGCATCGCGACGAGCAGCGCGGCGCTCAGCTGGATCGGGGTGCCGACCAGCACGTAGGTCAGCGTGATCTTCGCGGAGTGAATGAACTGCGGGTCATGGGTGAAGAGCCGGACGTAGTTGTCGAAGCCGATCCACTCGGGAGCCTTGAAGAGGTTGTACTTGGTGAAGGAGAGGTACAGCGAGTACACCATCGGCAGAAGGGTCAACCCGAAGAAACCGATCAGCCAGGGCGTCAGGAAGCCGTACCCGGCGACCGTCTCCTTGCGTTTGAAGGCCCGCTGCCCGGGCCGCAGTTGTTCCTTGGTGCTCATGCACGCTCCGTTCGTAGGACTACCGGCGAGAACGAGGGGCCCGGGCAGGGTCGCCCGGGCCCCTCACTTGCTCACTGGTTGAGGACGATGTCCATCTCGGTGAAGAACTGGCTGACAGCGTCATCGACGGAGACGGTGCCGAAGGCCAGCTCGGTGCCGAGCAGACGGAACTTCTCCTCGAGCGTGCCGTAGCCGATGATCGGGACGGGCGGGGCGTCGCCGAGACGATCGGCGATGTTCTCCTGGTGCTCCTTGATCTTGGTGCTGATCGGGTCGAGATCAGCGGCGGCGAGGGCGGTCGCCGAGGCCGGGAGGCCGCGGTTGGTGCCGAAGATCTCGCCGGCCTTCGGGGAGTTGATCAGGTAGTTGACCAGGACGGCGGAAGCCTCAGCCTGCTTGGTGCTGGCGGAGATGACGTGCAGCATGGACGGCTTGAGGTACAGGTCCTTCGCGCCCTCCTCGGTCACCGGCGGGGCGACCAGGTTGAGCTCGGTGTACTCCTCGCCCAGGTTGCCCAGGTAGCCGCCACCGAAGTTGTCCCACGTCATTTCACTGACGGTCAGGGCCGCGTCGAAGGCGGACAGCGGGGCGACCTCTTCGAGGCGGGTCTGGCCGATGACGGCGCCGCTCTCGCGGACCTTGGCGCCCTCGTTCCAGAACGCCTTCAGGTCGTCCTCGGTGAAGTTGGCCTTGCCGTCGGGCGTGAACAGGTCCTTGCCCTTGGCGCGCTGCTGGATCTCGAAGTTCTGGATGCGGCCGGTGTAGTCGGTGCCGCCGTACATCTCGACACCCTTGCCCTTGGCCGTCTCGGTGACGTTGGCCATCCAGGCGACGTAGTCATCCCACGAGGTGCCACCGGGGTAGTCCTCGACACCCAGGTCGGTGATCAGCTTGGGGTTGGTGAACATGCCCCAGGCGTTGGTCGAGGTGGGGATCGCGACGGTGACGTCGTTGACGACGCCGATCGAGAGCATCTCGGGCGAGAGGGGCTCGGTGTCGATCGTGGTGCCCAGGTAGGGGGCGAGGTCGAGCAGCAGGCCGTTCTCGGCGTACTGACGCAGGTACGAGTAGTCGAACTGCATGACGTCGGGCAGACCGCCGCCGGCCGCCTCGGTCTGGCGCTTCTCCCAGAACTCGGGGAACCCGAGGAAGGAGACGTTCACCTTGATGTTGGGGTATTCGTTGTTGAACTCGGCGAGCACCTTGTTGTAGAGCTCGGCGCGCACGTCGTTGCCCCAGAAGGCGAAGTTGAGCTCCGCCTTCAGGTCGGCCGGGGCGGTGGTGCCGGGGGCACCCGTCGGGGCCGTGGTGGGCTCCTCGGTGGCGCCGTTACCGCAACCGGTGAGCGCCAGGGCCGCAGCGCTGGCCAGGGCCACCACGCTGAGCATCCGCTTCTTGAACATCCTTGTCCTCTCGTTCATTGAGATTCACATCCTGCGCCTGAACATCCACTGTTCCCGGCTCCCGCAGTCCGGTCCCGGAATGCGCTTTCCATTAAGGTACAGGCCGGGAAAGCGTTTCGCAACCGGGGGGTTTGATTCGTTTCATAACGGTTTGGTATCAATCCACCCCTCCCCTGTGTGCGCTCACAGGACCGCCCCCTCCCGGCCCGAGCCGCCCGAGGTGTCGACGCGCTTACCAGGGTGGAGACGGCGAGCGCCGGGCCCCAGCGGGACCCGGCGCTCGCCGTCGTCGGATGCTGCGCCGATCAGCGCTCGGAGGCCGGACGCATGTCGGCCACGGGGCTCTCGAAGCCCTTGCGGTGGGTGGGGTGCTGCGCCAGGTCCGCTGGGGTGATCCGTGCGCCGTCCGCCGCGGCGGAGGCGTAGATCGCGGCCACCATCTCGAACGACCGCGCCGGCTCGTCGGCCGTGGGCGGCAGCGGGGCGCCGCTCAGGAGGGCGTCGAAGACGTCGCGAAGCAGCGGGGCGTGGTCGCTGCGCTCCTCGTGCTCGGGCAGCGCCCAGCTGGCCGCCTCGTCCTCGTACCCGGGCGCCGGGGTGATCGACCAGTTCTCGTGCCCGTGGCCGTAGAGGTGCTCGACGGTGATCGTCGCCTTCTGCGTGTCGATGCGCACCGAGCTGATCTGACGCGGGGCGACGGCGCTGCTGACGACCTGGGCGACGACGCCGTTGGCGAACGTGATGGTCGCCGTCGACGTGTCCTCGGTGTTGGTCTCGCGGTCGAGGCGCCAGAGGCGGCCCTCGACGGTCGCCCAGTCGCCGAGCAGGAAGCCGAGCAGGTCGAGCTGATGGATGCCGTGGCCGAGCGTGGTGCCTCCGCCTTCGGTCTCCCACTTGCCGCGCCAGGGTACGGCGAAGTAGTCGGTGTCGCGGTACCAGAGGGTCTGGCACTGGGCGAGCAGCGGGCGTCCGAGCTTCCCGTCGGCCAGCAGGCCGCGGAAGTGGGCAGCTGCGGTGCCGGTGCGCTGCTGGAACACCACGGCGAGCTGCCTGCCGGCCTTGTCGGCGGCGGCGCGCATCTCGTCGAGTTCGTCGAGGGAGGGCGCCGGGGGCTTTTCCACGATGACGTGAGCGCCGGCGGCGAACGCGGCGAGCGTCTGGACGCGGTGGACTCCTGGCGGGGTGCAGATCAGGACCACGTCAGGATGTTCGGCGGCCAGCAACTGGTCGAGGGTGTCGTAGACGGCCGGCCCGCCCCACTTCTCGGCGAAAGCGTCGCCCTTCGAGCGGGTCTGGTTCGTCACCGCGACGAGTTCGGCGTGCGGGTGCGCCTCGATGGCGCGGGCGTGGAAGTGGGCAATGGCGCCGGTGCCGACGATGGCGCAGCGGAGGGTCTCGGTCATCGGGTGATCTCGGTTTCTTCGATGGTGTTTCGGGTGGCGCGCAGTTCGGCCACGAGCGCGGTGCCGACGGTGTCGGCGAGGGATGCCACCTCGGCGTCGCCGACGACGACGGCCGCGGACAGCACCAGGGTCTCCCCCGGGACGAGCGGGGTCTCGGTGTAGAAGAAGGGCGCAGGGTTGAGCCCCGCGTACTCCTCGCTGCGGGCGAACCACGGGTTCGGCGCCTCTGCACCGTCGAGGACGAGGACCCCCGCGGAGCGGTCGGGTGCCACGAACGCGAGCCACGGGCCGGGCTCGCCGCGCGCCTCGTCCCCGGCGAGGCCGGCCGGGGAGAGGATCTCGCCGCCCTGGAAGGTGACGGGGCCGCGCCAGAAGATGCCGCAGTAGCCGGCGTTCTCCCGCCCCTTCGACGTGGGCGAGCCGAAGCCGAGCACGCCGTCGGTGAGGTTGCGCAACGCGCTGTGCCAGGTGAGGGCCCAGGTGCCGTCGTCGATGCTCCGGGCGGTGAGGGTGCGGCGCTCGACGATGACGGGAGAGCCGTCCTCGGCGGTCCAGTCGAGGATCTCGACGATGCGGGCGACCCCGTCGCCGTCGACCTCTGCCAGCTCGAAGCCGCGGTGCGTCTGGGCGCCGTTGTTCGGGAGTTGGACGTAGCCCTCGCCGTGCACGTAGGTGGGGCCGCCCCAGAAGTTGTGCTTCCCGACCACGGGCAGCGCGAGCGAGAGGCCCTTGTGCCAGACGTGGTCGTCGGGCCGGTAGGCCGTCACGGCTGCGCCCGACGTGGTGGCGAGCAGCGCGTAGGGCCTTGGCGATTCGAGCTGCACCTCCGTCGGGGCGTGGACGTAGGAGGCGACGGTGACGTCGCCCGCGAGGACGGTCAGCGTGCCTGGTGTGGTGGTGTCGATTCGCATGGAACCTCCGCGATGAGGGGGATGCGTCCCAGATTAGGGCATCCGGCCACGGGGAGGAAAGCGCTATCCCCTAGGGTGGTGCCACACGATCCGACGACGGAGGCGACGATGACGTACCACCTGGCAGGCGACTCGACGGTCGCCCCCATGAAGGAGCCCGAGCGGCCCATGTCGGGCTGGGGGCAGTTCCTGGGCGACTACGTCGACGCGCCCGTTCGCAACCTCGCCTTCGGCGGGGCCACGACCGAGTCGTTCATCGCCTCCGGGTCGTGGGACGAGCTGATCGGCGAGGTACGCGACGGCGACACCGTCGTCATCCAGTTCGGCCACAACGACCAGAAGGAACCCGAACTGCTGGCCTCGCGAGGCGGATACACCGACAGGCTTCGCCGCTTCGTCGCCGAGACGCGGGCGCGGGGAGCCGTCGCGGTGCTGTGCACGTCGTGCGAGCGGCGCTGGTTCGACGGCGACGCCGTCACCCCGACGCACGGCGACTACCCGAACGCCGTCCGCGACCTCGCGCATGAACTCGATGCGGGCCTCATCGATCTGACGGTGTTCACGACCTGGCTCTACGAGGACCTGGGCGACGAGGCGTCGCGCGGACTGCTGAGCCACTACGCGCCGGGCGAGACAGCCGCCTGGCCCGAGGGACTGACCGACAACACGCACTTCCGGATCGAGGGGGCGCGGAAGGTGGCGGCGTTCGTGGCCCGGTCGCTGCGGGCGCTGGAACGGCGCGACGGCGACGGCCCGACGATGGGCTCGGCGCTGATGGCGTAGCCGTCCTGCTCGACGTCGAGGCCGGGCGGCTGCGGCCCTCGGGGAGCCCGTGCACGAATCTGGCCCCACGTGCACGAATCTGGCTTCCCCGTGCATTCGTCTGGCTCAGGCCGCCGCTCCGTGCATATGCACACAGCGGCGGCTCAGCGGAGAAACGTGCACGGGGCCCCCCGGCCGGGTCAGATGGCCTGGTCAGGCGGCCGGTGCCCACCGGGTCAGACGGCAGGCGCCAGGCCCAGTTCCTCCATCGTCACAGCGCGGCCCGACGCCAGCGACTCGTTTGCCGCGATCCCGACGGCGACCGCCCGGACCCCGTCCAGGTAGCCCGCAGCCCGGCCCAGCGGATCGTCAGACAGGCGCAGGTCACGCCGGAAGACGTCCATGAGGAGGATCGCGTCGCCGCCCCCATGACCGCCGATGCCCGCGGGCACCGGGATCCCCTCTGCCGCGCCCCAGTGACGCTGCACGACGAGCCGCTCGCCCTCCGGACGCGAGGTCGTCACGCCCGGGCCGTCCGGGTTGGCCGACGCGTCGAGCACGACCTCACCGTCCTCCCCGATCAGGACGGCGCCGCGCTCGACGACCGTCAGCTCCGCCCGGCCCTCGGTGCCGTTGACGGCGACGGTGTACCCCTCCCAGGGCGAGTGCGCGTTCAGCGAGTACGACATGCGGGCGCCGGAGCGGTAGTCGACGACCAGCGACATGTTGTCGTAGATGTCGATGCCGGGGCCGAAGACGTCGCGGTCACGCAGGTAGCCGTCGTGGTGCTCGGCATCGAGGTAGAGGGCCTTCAGCCGCGGATCGCGCGTCAGGTCGAGCGCCCACGGGTCACGGCCGGCGCCGGTGCCCCGTTCGGGCCGCTCCCCCAGGCCGCGGGCCGCCGCGTTGGCGGCGCCGTAGAACTGTAGGCCGGCCGAGGCGAAGACGCGGGCCGGAACGTCGTCCAGCCACCAGTTCACCAGGTCGAAGTGGTGGGCCGCCTTGTGGATGAGCAGGCTGCCCGAGTTCTCCCGCTGCCGGTGCCAGCGACGGAAGTAGTCGGCGCCGTGCACCGTGTCGAGCACCCATTCGAAGTGCACGCTCGTCGGAGTGCCGATGGCGCCCGAGGCGATGACCTCGCGCAACGTCGAGTTCCGCGGGGCATAGCGGTAGTTGAAGGTCATCGTCAGGTCGCGGCCCGTCGCCGCGACGGAGTCGATGATGTCGCGACACTGACCGGCGGTGGTGGCGAGCGGCTTCTCGACGACGACGTCGACGCCGGCGGCCTGGGCGCGGGTGACGAACCCGGCGTGGGTGTAGTCCGGGGTCGTGATGACGACTGCGTCGACGCGCTGCTCGGCGATCATCCGTTCGAGGTCGTCCGGCCCGTACTGGGGCAGTCCCGCGGGCCCGCCCAGACCCAGCGCGTCACCTGCTTCCGCGTCGTAGACGCCCATGCGGCCGGGGTTCGTGTCGCACCAGGCGACCAACTCGGCGACGTCCGCGTGGTCCCCCGTGATCGCCGACACGTACATGCCGGAGCGGTGCCCGGTTCCGATGACGGCGAAACGACGGCGCGCGCGGCCCTCGGGGCGGGCGCGAAGCGGGGAATGACGCCGGCGTCGGGCGTCGACGACGCGGAGGATGCCGGCCGGGGCGCGGTGGGGTTCTGGTCGGTCACGGGCTGCTGGGACACAGGAGCGCCTCTCATTCTCGGGCTAAGTGATCGTTCACTCTGAACGCTAGTGATCGATCACAAGGTGTGTCAAGATGGCACGGTGAGCACAGTTCCGCGCCCCGGGCGCCCGGTCACCATCCGTGACGTGGCCCAGCGGGCGGGGGTCTCGCACCAGACCGTCAGCCGCTACCTCCGCGCGGATGCCACCGTCAGGGAGTCCTACCGGGACGCCATCGCCGCCGCCATCGCGGATCTGGACTACCAGCCGAACCTCGCGGCCCGCGCCATGCGGACCCGACACACGGGCCGGATGGCCGTTCTCCTCCCCGAGGGGCCAACGGCCAGCTCGGGCGACGTGCTGCGCGGGGTGTCCGGCGCCGTCCGCGAGGCCGGCTTCACCGTCGACGTGGTGGCGCTCGGCGGCAGTCCCGACGAGCGGCGGCGCCGGGCGCTCGACCTGCTGGGCTCCGGCCTGTTCGAGGGCGTGCTGGCGCTGACACCACTCGGTCTCCCCGCCCCCGGCGCAGGGGCGCCCACCGTCGTCGAGTTTCCGCTGTACGACGACGACCTCCACGGCATCGGGGAACTGGCGACCGCCGCCCCCATTCGCGAGCTCGTGGCGCGCCTCGCGGCCGCCGGGCACCGAGGCTTCCTGCACCTGGCCGGGTCGTACGAGCACGAGTCGGCCTGCGCCAGGCGCGACGCCTACCTGACGGCGGTCGCGGAGCTGGGCCTCGACGACCGCGGGGTCGTCGAGTGCCACTGGGATCCAGCGGTGGCGATGCACGCGGTGGCCGACCTGCCCGCCGACGGGGGCGTCACCGCCGTCATCGCGGCCAACGACCTGCTCGCCCTCGGAGCGGTGCGCGGGGCCATCGGGCGCGGCTGGCGGGTCCCGAGGACCTGAGCGTCACAGGCTTCGACACGGGCACCGTCGCGGGATGGACGACGCCGGCGCTGACCAGCGTCGCGATCGACCACACCGAGGTCGGACGGCGGGCAGGCGCCAGCCTGCTGCGCGCCCTCGGCCTCGAGCCGACGGAAGCCGCCGCCCCCCTGATGTCGCCGGTCTGGCGTGAGTCGACGGGCCCCGCCGCACATGCCTATTGACAATCGATCGGTATCGATCGAGGCGCCCCTGACTGCCGCCGGCTCCGACCCGGCTCACCCCTCCCGCGCGGTCAGCCCGCCGACGCGACGCTGGGCGAGCCGGCCAGCCCGTCGCCCGCGGGGCGTTCGCGCTCCTCGACCGCCGCTGCCAGCAGCGTCCTCAGCTCGGCCATCTCAGCGCGCAGTTCCTCCACCTGGTCCTCACCAGCCGGGGCAGGCACGCCGGCAGAGACGGTGACCCTCTCCAGGACCCAGGAGGTGAGCAGCGCCGTCACCACTCCGAGGAGCGCGAGGCCCACCAGCGTCAGGAGGAACGACACCGCCCTGCCCGCGTCGGTGACCGGATGGACCCCCTCCGCCCCGACCGTCGTGACCGTCCCAACAGACCACCACAGCGCATCCGGGAAGCTCCGGATCGGGCCGCTCCCCCCTCGTTCGACCTCGAGGACGGCGAGGCTGGCCACGAAGACCGCAAGGACGGTGCCGAAGACGGCGTAGGTGGCCACGCGCCCGCGGGTCGCGGCCCCCGCTTCCCGTTCGGCCAGGATCAGGAGGGCAACGAACTCGACGAGTTGCAGCGGGCGGAACATCGGCAGCAGGACGATGACCAGGTCGAGGAGGTGCCGCCGGAACCAGTGCCAGCGGCGCTCCGCCAAGACCAGCCGCACCGCGTAGTCGGTGGCGAACAGTGCCCACAGCACGATGAGGAGCGGCCTGGCGACGGTGAGCGCCCACCACGAATCGGGGTCGATGACCTCGAGCGCGAAGGTCAGCAGGAACAACGCTCCAGCGACCACGAGCGGCCACTTCGTCCACCGCTCCCATCGGACAACCTTGTCACCGTACATGCCCTCCGATTGTGCCCCAGGGCGACGTGGGAAAGGGCGAGGCGGGACCGGACGCGCGGGCGGCCGGCCACGGCAAACCCCCTAGCCAGTCCCGCATGCCCCCGGCCGCGCCTGCCCAGCCTCACGAGTCGACCTTCGTCTCATTTCCCCGGCCTTCCCTTGCGTCACCACCTCCGGGCAGGCTACGTTCCTCGGAAAGCGATTACCCAAGGTCGGGTCGCTTTATCGACATCCCCCTCACCCGCGCCCCCACACCACCGACGGTGTGGCCGGCAGGAAAGGAACGGGCAAGGTGCCCAGACACACCTCTCCCCTCATCCATCCAGCAGGACCGGACCCCCGCCGTCCCCTGCGCAAGCTCGCTGCGACCACCGCGGCCCTGGCCCTCGGGGCCTCCTTCTTCGCCGCCGCCCCGCAGACGGCGAACGCCGACCCCGCTCCGACGGTCCGCTCCATGGAGTACCTCACCCGCGGCCTCGTCGCCGCCCAGACCGAGGGAGGCGTCTTCCTCAGCTGGCGTTTCCTGGGCGACGAGCCCGATGCCATCTCGTGGAACGTCTACCGCCAGGACGGTGACGCCGACTTCGCGCGCATCGCCACGGTCGCGCCGCGCGACGTGCAGCCGGAGAGCGACTACGCCACCAACCCCGGCGTCGTGAAGGAGGACGTGACGCCGTCCAACTACCTCGATCCCGACGGCACCGTCGCGTCCGTCTACGAGGTCGCTCCCGTCGTCAACGGGATCGAGGGTCCCCGTCAGGGGCTCAGCGTCCCCATGCTGTCGGCGCTGGGCTCCCCGGCCCAGGCCGATCGGGGCGCGGCCCACTACATCCCGCTCAAGCCGGCGCCCGAGCCGGTCCAGTTGGCCCACTTCACCTACCGCGACAAGCGGTTCGGCCCCGGCACGAACCTGAACGCGGCTGAAATGGTCGTCCCCGGCACGGAGGGCGAGCACTGGTTCGTCGTGGATATGGACCTCCTGCGCGCCTTCCGCGAGCCGCACGCCAACGGCACGCCCGTGACGGCGGCCGACCTGGACGGCTGGGTCGAGAAGCTCAACTCCTACAACGGCGAGACCTGGCAGCCCACCGCCTCCCTCGGCGCCGACGGCGTCATCTCCGACGCCCTCTACGCCGAACTCGAGGCGAAGTTCGTCACCTACGTGGAGAACCTCGACTCCGGAACCAGCCTCCCGTACGCGAAGACGGGGTCGGGCGCGATCCACACCTCGCTGAGCGCCCCCTACGCGACGGAGGACATGACGGTCGGCGACTTCGACGGCGACGGCGAGTACGAGGTCGTCGTCAAGTGGCGCTCCACGCAGCAGGACCCGATGTACTCGGAGCCCATCTTCAACGGGTCCAACACGACCACCGCGCCGGAGTACATCGACGTCTACAAGCAGGACGGCACGCTGCTGTTCCGGGTCGACATGGGCTACAACGTGCGCGCGGCCAACGGCCACGAGACCACGCTGTTCGCCGGTGACTTCGACTCCGACGGCCGTTCCGAGCTGATGCTGAAGACCGGCCTCGGCACCCGCATCGGCAACTGGGACGAGGCATCGCAGAGCGTCGTCTACCCCGACACGGCCGCGACCGTCGTCGGCGGCGCCGACGGCCTCAAGTCGACGCAGCCGAAGTTCCAGGAGTACTTCGCCGCAGGAGACGAGCAGTCGCTCGACACGTACTGGTCGCTGCTCAACAGCTTCACCATCTCCTACCGCAGCCCCATCGCCGGCGGCGGCAACGACGGGCCCAACAACCCGGCGATCAAGCGCTGGATCAAGACGTACCACGTCGGTCCGATCGGCGAGGCCAAGGACGACCAGGAGTTCTTCTCCGCGTTCGAGTGGGACGAGGGCGCCGGCAAGGGCGTGCTCGTCGACAGCGCCGCCTACCCGCACACCTACGCGGGCAGCGTCGACGGCGACGACTGGGCCATGACACCCGCCACCCAGCGCGGCAACTACGCCTACCTCGCCTTCCCCGGCCCCGGCACCGACACGCCGGACAGCTACAAGGCGCAGATGATGGATCCGTCGCAGGCGTACTGGCTGACCGATCCGTGGAAGGCGGCCTCGTGGGGCGACGCGCAGGGCAACCGCGCCAACCGGTACCTCGGCGTCGTGGCCAACCTCGACGGCACCCACACCTCCGCCGTGTCGCAGCGCGGGTACTACGCCCGCACCGCGTTCGCGGCGTACACCGTCGTCGACGGCGAGGTCGTCCTGCAGGCCGCGTTCGACTCGGCGGATCCTGACGACTGGGCCCTGGGCGGCAGCGCCTACGACTACCAGAACCGCGGCAACCACTTCACGACCTCGGCCGACCTCGACGGGGACGGCAGGGACGAGATCGTGATGAAGGCGATGGTCCTGGGGCTGAGCGCCGACGGGAAGGAGATCGAGCCCCTCGTCCTGAACGGGGACGTCATGCCCACCATTGCGGGCATGGACGGGAAGGCGCCCGCCGTCGGCGTCTTCGAGTTCGCCACCGATGAGGTCCGCAACAACCCGCTCAACGAGTGGGCGCCGCTGCGTCACGGTGACCGCAGCGCCCTGCTGCCCGTCGATGCGGACGACAAGATCATGCACTTCTCGGGCAGCGAGGAGCACCTCTACGACGACCTCCGCAACGGCCGCCACTACGGCTGGATCCCCGGCCCGGAGGCGCACGACCCGCTGAAGGGCCGACGGCTCGGCAGCGACGGCGAGATCGTCGTCGAGAACTCGATGATCTACGGCCGGTACCAGCAGAGCGACGACGAGGGCAGCGTCGCGGGCAACTTCTCGAACCGCTGGCCGGGCGCCCAGGCCGGGTCCGCGGCCTCGACCCGCGAGGTCAGGAGCCTCGTCGACGGACGCGTCCTCACCACGACGGCCACGGCCCGCGGCATCGCCCAGGGGCTGAATGCCATCTGGTTCGGCAGCGGCCTGACCCACATGGCCGTCAACGGCGCGAACATCAGCACCGTCAATGACGAGACCTTCGCGGCGACGCAGTACCTGGCCACCGGGCTCACGTCGACGGGAAGCAAGAGCACGCCGACCCTCAAGGCCGATCTCCTCGGCGACTGGCGCGAGGAGCTCGTGTTGCGGGCCTCCGGGAACCGGCTGGCGATCGTGACGACGCTGGCGCCCACCCAGTACGGCATCCGCACCCTGATGCACGATCCGATGTACCGCAACGGCGTGGCCAACAAGAACACCGGCTACGACCAGGTCGGCTTCGCGAGCTTCTACCTCGGCGACGAGGCGGAGCTTCCGTCGCAGCGGACCGACATCACCGTCCCGCAGCGCGACCTGACCGCCCCGACGGTGACCGTCAAGACGGGCGCCGGCGAGACGATCGGCACCGCCGAGGATGGCTACGAGGTCGTCTCCTTCAAGCTCTTCGATGAGCACAAGGTGGACCGGCTCACGCTGAACGGGGTCGAGAAGGACCTGGTCGACAACACGTGGTCGGACCTCAACGGGGTGCGACCGGGTGTCTTCGGCGCGGTGCTCGGCGCCAACGAGCTGCGGGTCTTCGACGTGGCGGGCAACGTCACGACGGTGACCTTCACGCTGGTCGAGCCGGCGCCGCCCGCCCATCCTGCATGGGACGCGAAGGCCACCTACGACACCGGCGACACCGTCACCCACAACGGGAAGACCTACGTCGCCCAATGGTGGACCCGCAACCAGACCCCCGGCACCACCAACACCGGACCCTGGATGGAACAAGGCACCCTCGTCCCCGCCGCAGGAGACGACATCCGCACCTGGACCAGCTCCTGGACCTACAAGGGCGGAGAAACCGTCGCCCACAACGGCCACACCTGGAAGGCCAAGTGGTGGACCCGCAACCAGACCCCGGGCACGCCCCACGGGCCCTGGGAGGACCTCGGAACGTACTGAGCACGACGTGACTGAGGCGGGGTCGGTCCGCGTGGACCGGCCCCACACCCGTCTCCGGGTCCCCCGGGTTCGGGGACGACGAAGGGCCGGTCCCAGCAGGACCGGCCCTTGTGGCGTCTTCTGCCGCCTTCTGCGGCAGCACAGCTCAGCCGAGGTGCGGGGACACCGCCGACGCAAACCCGGCGGCGGTGCGCTGCACGGCCACCGCGGGATCGGTTGCCCAGATCTCCTCGTTGAAGATCTCGACCTCGATGTCCCGGTCGTAGCCGGAGGCCATGACGGCCCGGGTGATCGGGCCGAAGTCGATCACGCCGTCGCCCGGGTAGTGACGGCTGAGCAGCACGTCGCTGGCCAGCGGCGTCGACCAGTCACACACCTGGTAGGTGGCGATGCGGCCCTCGCGGCCCGCACGCTCCACCTGGGTGATGACGTCGGGATCCCACCAGATGTGGAACGTGTCGACGGCGGCGCCGACGACGGAGCCGTCGAAGTCCGCGGCGATGTCGAGGGCCTGCCCCAGCGTCGAGACCACGCAGCGGTCGGACGCGTACATGGGGTGGAGCGGCTCGATCGCGAGCTGGACACCGGCGGCTGCGGCCTCGGGCGCAAGCTCGCCGATGGCGTCGCGGACCCGCTCACGGGCGCCGGCAAGGTCCCTCGACCCGGCCGGCAGGCCTCCGGCGACGAGCACGAGAACGGCGGTGGACCCTGGTGCGCCCGCGGCGGCCAGGGTCGCCGTCTCCTCGATGGCGCTGCGGTTGTTGTCGATGGACGCTCGGCGCTCCGGCCCCTCGGCGACGGTGAAGAACCCGCCCCGGCAGTGGGAGGAGAACCGCAGCCCGCTGTCGGCGAGCATCTTCGCGGCGGTGGCGAGCCCCACCTCCTGGACGGGCTCGCGCCACAGGCCGATGGCCCCACCCCGGCCTCCGCGGTGACGCGGAGGGCCGTGGCGAGGTCGGCGTGCTTGATGGTCGCCTGGTTGATGGACAGGCGCGGGTCCACGCCGGTCACGTCAGGACTCCAGGCTCAGCGTGGGCAGCTCGACCTTGCGGCCCTCGACGGAGGACTGCAGGCCGGCCGCTGCCAGCTGGACTCCGCGGGCGCCGGCCAGCAGGTCGAACGGGTAGTCGGTCCCGGCGACATAGGACTCAAGGAACTCCTCCCACTGCTGGCGGAAGCCGTTGGCGAAGACGTCGTTGGTCGGCACCTTGGCCCAGTCGCCGTCGTAGTCGTGGGCGTCCTCGAGGTCGGGGTTCCAGACGGGCTTCGGGGTGGCGTTGCGGTGCTGGATCTTGGCGCCGAAGAGGCCGACGACGGCGGAGCCGAGGGTGCCGTCGACGTGGAACTCGACGAGCTCGTCGCGGTTGACGCGCGTCGTCCAGCTGGAGTTGATCTGGGCGACGGTGCCGCCGTCGAGCTCGAAGATCCCGTACGCGGCGTCCTCAGCGGTGGCTGCGTACTTCTCGCCCTTCTCGTCCCAGCGCTCGGGGATGTGGATGGATGCCTGCGCGTAGACGCTCTTGACCTCGCCGAAGAGGTTCTCCAGCACGTAGTTCCAGTGCGGGAACATGTCGACGATGATGCCGCCGCCGTCCTCGACGCGGTAGTTCCAGCTGGGACGCTGCGCCGGCTGCCAGTCACCCTCGAAGACCCAGTAGCCGAACTCGCCGCGCACGGAGAGGATGCGGCCGAAGAAGCCGGAGTCGATGAGACGCTTCAGCTTCTGCAGGCCGGGGAGGTAGAGCTTGTCGTGGACGACGCCGGTCTTGACGCCGGCGGCCGCGGCGAGCCGGGCCAGCTCGAGCGCCTCGTCGACGGACTCGGCGGTCGGCTTCTCCGTGTAGATGGTCTTGCCTGCGGCGATGGCCTTCCGCAGCGCGGCCGAGCGGGCCTTGGTGACGAGGAAGTCGGCGTAGATCTCCCACTTCGGGTCGGCCAGCGCAGCGTCGAGATCGGTGGTGTAGTCCTCGATGCCGTGACGGGCCGCGATCTCAGCGAGCTTGGCCTCGCTCCGGCCGACCAGCAGCGGACGGACCGTGATCCGGGTGCCGTCGGAGAGCTCAATGCCGCCCTCGTCGCGGATGGCGAGGATGGAGCGCACCAGGTGCTGGCGGTACCCCATGCGCCCCGAGACGCCGTTCATGATGATGCCGATCTCGCGGATCTGGGGGCTGGAGTTGGCGGTGTTCGTCACTTCATTCCTTCTGTGTGTGGCCCGTCTTTGGGTAAACGCTTTCCGTTATCTTGGCACGGGGCGCGGCCCGAACGCAAGGCCACGCGCGCGAGCCCTTGGTCTCGCCGGGCGCCACAAGGCCGGAAAGCGCTTGCCAAACGTCCGGGTCCCAGCCAGAATGGGGCCATGAACCGTGTAGCCATCGTCACCGGAGGCAACCGAGGCATCGGCCTCGGCATCTCCACGTCCCTCATCGCTGAGGGCGTCCAGGTCGCCGTCGTCGCCACCCGCCCGGAGCCCGACGGACTCATCGAGTCCCTCGGTGGCCCCGAGAAGGCCGCCTACTTCCAGGGGCGCGTCGACGACGTCGCCGCCCATGCACAGCTCGTCGCCGACATCGTCGACCGCTTCGGACGCATCGACATCCTCGTCAACAACGCCGGCGTCGCACCGCAGGAGCGCCTCGACATCCTCGACGCCACCCCGGAGAGCTACGACCGTGTGATGGACATCAACCTGCGCGGCCCGTACTTCCTGACCCAGGCCGTGGCACGCCAGATGCTGACGCAGGAGCGGGGCGAGGAGCCTGTGCGCGGCACCATCGTCAACGTGTCGTCCATCTCCGCCGACACCGTCTCCGTCAACCGTGGCGAGTACTGCATCTCGAAGGCTGGTGGCTCCATGGCAACGAAACTGTGGGCCGTGCGCCTCGCGCCCGAGGGCATCCCCGTCTACGAGATCCGCCCCGGGGTCGTCGCCACGGACATGACCGCTGGCGTCAAGGAGAAGTACGACGCGCTCTTCGCGCAGGGCATGGCTCCCATGCCGCGCTGGGGAGCCCCTTCCGACGTCGGCGGCGCCGTCGTCGCCCTGACCTCCGGCCTCATGCCGTACAGCACCGGCGACGTCATCCACGTCGACGGCGGCATGCACATCCCGACGCTCTGAGGACAGGCATGACACAGCTCTCCCACCTGACGCTCGACGGCGAGCGGGTGCCCGTCGTGACCACCACCAGCCTCGTCATCGGCACCGGCTCGGCCGGGTACAACGCCGCGGTCCGGCTCGCCGGCTTCGGCGCCCCCGACGTCGTCATGACGGCCGACAAGATCCGGGCCGGCGCATCCCGTAACGCGGGCTCCGATAAGCAGACCTACTACAAGCTCACCCTCTCGGGCAGCGAGCCGGACTCGGTGCGCTCCATGGCCGAGACGCTGTTCAGCGGCGGCTCCATGGACGGCGACAACGCCCTGGCGGAGGCGGCGCTCAGCGCGCGCAGCTTCTATCACCTGATCGAGGCCGGGGTTCCGTTCCCGGCCAACCACTCGGGCGAGTTCGTCGGCTACAAGACGGACCACGATCCGCGCCAGCGGGCGACCTCCGTCGGCCCCTTCACGAGCAAGTCGATGGTCGAGTCGCTCGAGGCGAAGGTCCGGGCGCTGGGCATCCCCGTGCTCGGCAACTGCCGCCTGGTCGACATCGTCGTCGAGGACGGCGTCGTCCGCGGGGCGCTGTTCCTGCGGACCGATGTCGGCGCCGTCAGGAACCCGGCGGCCGAGGAGGAGGTCGTCGAAACGAACGTCGGGGAGGTGCCCGCGCCGGAGCCGACGGGGACCCTCAGCCAGCAGTTGGCGAAGGAGCCGTCCCGGTTCCTGCTCGTGCGCGCCACGAACGTGGTGCTCGCGACCGGCGGGCCAGCCGGCATGTACTCCGATTCGGTGTTCCCGCACGGCCAGTGGGGCGCGGCCGGGGCGGCTCTGCGCAACGGGGCCCGCGGCCACAACCTGACCGAATGGCAGTTCGGCCTGGCCTCCATCAAGCCGCGGTGGAACGTGTCCGGCACGTACATGCAGGTGGTGTCGCGGTTCGTGTCGACCGACGCGGACGGCGGCGATGAGCGGGAGTTCCTCTCCGACGTCATCGACGACCCGAACCTGCTCGCAAGCCTGGTGTTCCTGAAGGGCTACCAGTGGCCGTTCGACATCCGCAAGGCGCGTGACGGGTCGAGCCTCATCGACCTGCTGGTCTACCGGGAGACGGTCCAGCGCGGTCGGCGCGTGTTCCTCGACTTCCGCAGCAACCCGCAGGGCGACCTCGACGCGGCAGCGCTCGATGAGCAGGCGCGTGTCTACCTGGAGCGCGCCGGGGTTGCCGACCTGGCGGGCACCACCCCGATCCAGCGGCTCCGTCACATGAACGAGCCGTCGTACCAGTTCTACCTGGGCCGCAACCCGGGCGTGGACCTGGAGCGCGACCTCCTCGAGATCGCCGTCTGCGCCCAGCACAACAACGGCGGCATCGCCGTCGACGGCTGGTGGCATTCGTCCGTCGTCGACGGGTTGTTCCCGGTGGGCGAGGCGGCCGGGGCGCACGGCGTCTACCGTCCGGGTGGCGCGGCGCTGAACTCGGGCCAGGTCGGCTCGACCCGCGCGGCGCAGTACATCGCAGCGCACCGCGCCGGGACCCCCGCGGAGGACGACTCCTTCGAGGCGGCGGCCTCCCCGCTCCTGGGGAGGGCCACGACGCTGCTCGCCGACGCCGTCGCCCGACACCGTTCGGGTGCCGAGGACAACACCGGAGCTGTGCTGCAGGAACTGACCACGCTGATGAGCCGCAACGCGGGCCTGGTCCGCTCGCGGGCGTCGGTCCTCGAGGCGCTGGAGCAGGTGACGCGCACCCTGGAGGGGTACGCGGACCTGATGGTCGTGGACGACTCGTCCCGACGCAGCGTCAACCGGCTGTTCCTGATCCACGACATCCTGACGAGCCAGTACGTCTACCTGCACGCGATGAAGGACTACCTCGACCACGGCGGCAACTCGCGCGGTTCGGTCCTGTACACGGACCCGGCGGGCGACCTGCCGTGGCCCGACCGGGACCTGGGGCTGCCGGAGGAGTTCCGCTTCGTCCTCGACGCGGGCGCGCTGGACGGCGTGACGCAGGAGGTCGACTGGAGCGGCGAGGGCGAGCCAGAGTTCTCATGGAGGGCGGTACGGCCGATCCCGAGCGACGACGACTTCTTCGAGAACGTGTGGCGGGCATTCCGGACGGACAAGGGGGTTCCGCCCCGCGGGGAGTGATGGGGCGGAGAGGACCGGCTTTTGGGGAGCGAGCCCAGCGAGCGTCTCGAAGGACCGCTGGTCCCTGATGAGCGAGTCCAGCGAGCGCCCCGAAGAACCGTGCACAAATCTCCGTGGAGCCGCCGCCGTGTGCATATGGCGGTGTCAAGTCCCGCCCTCGCGCTTCGCGCCGGGCGATCAAGCAGTACTGGAGAAGGTGGTGCGTTCGAGCACCACCACGGCAGGGGCAGCGCGGCGGGCCAGGATCGTGTTGTTGGCCTCCCAGGGGACAGCCAATGCCCCTGATCGCCGAGCTGGTGGGGGCGTCGCGGCCGACGGTGAATCTGTGGCGGGGCCGCTATCTCGAACACGGCCTGGAGGGACTGGTTGACGTCCAGCGTCCGGGCCGGCCGAAAGTGGTCGATGATGCGGCGATCATCACCGCCACGTTGAGGCCGCCGCCGAAGAGTTTGGGCGTGACTCACTGGTCGAGCCGGCTCCTGGCTCCCCGGCTGGGGGTGCATCACTCCACGGTCACCAAAGCGTGGAAGAAGTACGGGGTCCGGCCGTGGAAGGCCGACACGTTCAAGTTCTCCACCGATCCGGAGCTGGAAGCCAAGGTCATCGATGCCGTCGGGCTGTACCTCCTGAGTTGCACAACGGTGCCTGATTTTCGTGGGTTTGCTCGGCGTATTGGCTTGTCAGTTGCTGGTCGACTGGGTGGCGTGGGGCACTAAGAAGCCCGGTAGGATCCGGTCATGAGTCCGTTCCTGCGGAAGGTGAAGACGGCTTCAGGGGCTACGGCGGTCCAGATCGTGGAGAAACAGCGTGGGGCCCGCAGGATCGTCGAGCATCTCGGGTCAGCTCATTCTGAAGCGGAGTTGGCAGCGTTGATGCAGGCTGGCCGGGACAAACTGGCAGCGAACCAGCCGGAGTTGGACTTCGATACCGGCGCTGGTGGGCGGCCTCGTGCTGGCGCGGCTGTGGTGGAGGGCAAGGTCTCCCGGCTGCTGGTCGATGTGCTGCGGGGCTCCTGGCGCTGGCTCGGGTTCGATGTCGTGGCTGACGAGGCGTTCTTCCAGTTGGTCCTGGCCCGGTTGGTGGAGCCGACGTCCAAGCTCGACAGTATCCGTGTGGTCACCAAGCTGGGGATCCAGGCCGCGCACCGCAACACCTTCAACAACGCGTTGAGACGCTGTGGGCAGTTGGACTACCGGGCGCTGGTGCAGCAGGCCTGCTTCGAGCATGTGTGGGCCGGGCGTGGTGGTGACGTGGCACTGCTCCTCTACGAAGTGACCAAAGCGTGGAAGAAGTACGGGGTCCGGCCGTGGAAGGCCGACACGTTCAAGTTCTCCACCGATCCGGAGCTGGAAGCCAAGGTCATCGATGCCGTCGGGCTGTACCTGGCCCCGCCGGAGAACGCGGTCGTGTTGTGCGTCGATGAGAAGTCCCAGATCCAAGCACTGAACCGCACCCAGAAGGTGCTTCCCATGCAGCCTGACCACAACGAGCAACGCAGCCACGACTACGTCCGCCACGGCACCACCACCTTGTTCGCTGCGCTGGAGATCGCCACCGGGAAGGTCACCGGACTCTGCAAACAGCGGCATCGTCATCAGGAGTTCCTCGGCTTCCTCAGGCACGTGGCCCCCGCCTACCCGGAGCAGGAACTGCACCTGGTGATGGACAACTACGCCGCACACAAGCGAGTCGAGGTCCGTGACTGGCTCGCAGCCAACCCGCGCGTCCGGGTCCACTTCACCCCGACCTCCGGGTCATGGTTGAACCTGGTCGAAGTGTGGTTCGGCATCATCGATCGCCAGGCCATCCGACGTGGCACCTTCGCCTCAGTCCGCGAGCTGATCGGCAAGATCCGCGGATTCATCAACGGCTGGAACACCCGGAAACACCCATTCATCTGGACCAAGACCCCAGACGAAATCCTCGCCAAGATCGGCCACAAACGTAAACTCACTTCACCGCCGAGCCACTAGAAAGGGACCGGGCTGAACCACTGAAGGAAGCGGACGGGAGCCGCCCACGGTAATCAGTCGATCTCGCTCAGCGGAACCCCATCATCCTGGGCCTGCTGAACCAACGACTCGTCGACTTCGTCAGGCAGTGGTTCGTAGGAAAACACGGCATACTCGTCGACCTGAACGTCGTCTGCGGGTGCCTCGATCAGCTCCTGGGGTGCGGCCTGAGGCTGGGCCGGGGCAGCCGAGGCCGGTGTCCTGTCAGTTGTGGACGAGGCGGCCCGCTTTGGGTTCGGGATGCCTGGGTTGGTCAGGGAGAAGGTCACCCAATTGGGGCAACGGACACCGCTCGCGAGTACGCAGTAAGCGGTCTGGACACCCCAGGACTGATTGGTTGCACCGGTCGAGACAGTAACCAACCGTTTGGGGTTGGCTGCCGTGTAGCTGTACGTCCCGGGTTGCTCGTGACAGCCACCAACCGCAGCTCGATCTGCTCGGTGACCCGGCAGGAGAATGCGGAACATTCCATCTTTCCAGCCCAGGTCTTGAGGATCACGCTGGTCCCTTGAATCGTCGTGTTGGTTGATTTCGACATGTTTGCAACAGCCGTCAAGGTAGTGATGTTGTGGTAGTTCCACACCTTGTCCCAGCCAAATCCCTTGTTTACATCGGTATCGAAGAAACCTCGCCGCAACGGGATACCAATGCCCAACTTTGCGTTGTGTGTGGTCTGCATGATTGTGCCTGTCGGGTATCCCGCGGGTGGAGCGGCAGCTTGGGCGGACGCTGGGGTCACGAGAGACGTCGCTAAAATCGCTGAAGCGAGCAGAATCGGAAGTGGGTGTCGGCGTCGAGCGTGTGTGGTCACGATTACCTCTACTTTGCGTCTAGCATGGCTTGCTCAGGATATACCGCCAAGGAGCCAGCTTGTGACAGATCGTGACATTTACATCGCCCACTGGAATCGACTGTGGCTGCTGCACTACGACAATGCCCCCTGGGTGCACCTCGAGGAGGGCTGGATCGATGAGGCCGTCGAGCTGGTTCAGATCGTCTATCGCATGGACGGCGTGCCTGGCCGCCACGGCCTGCGGCGACAACACCCGCTCCCCGATCCGACCGAGGACGCGGACTCATTTTGGGAGGGGCAGGCCTATCAGGACGTCTGGGACATACTCGAACCTCACGACATCGACGATACTGTCACCAGCGGTGGCATCCGCTGGTACGGCCACGTCACCGAGGATGACAACCTGGATGCGCGCGGGAGGCCTTTCCCGCTGGCTCCACCGCCGGAAAACGCCAGCTACTGACGTGGCGCTGAAATATCTTTACGGTTTGGTGAGATAATGGGGCATGGCGAACAACCAGCCCCAGCCCTCGCGCTTCGCGCCGGGCGATCAAGCAGTACTGGAGAAGGTGGTGCGTTCGAGCACCACCACGGCAGGGGCAGCGCGGCGGGCCAGGATCGTGTTGTTGGCCTCCCAGGGGACAGCCAATGCCCCTGATCGCCGAGCTGGTGGGGGCGTCGCGGCCGACGGTGAATCTGTGGCGGGGCCGCTATCTCGAACACGGCCTGGAGGGACTGGTTGACGTCCAGCGTCCGGGCCGGCCGAAAGTGGTCGATGATGCGGCGATCATCACCGCCACGTTGAGGCCGCCGCCGAAGAGTTTGGGCGTGACTCACTGGTCGAGCCGGCTCCTGGCTCCCCGGCTGGGGGTGCATCACTCCACGGTCACCAAAGCGTGGAAGAAGTACGGGGTCCGGCCGTGGAAGGCCGACACGTTCAAGTTCTCCACCGATCCGGAACTGGAAGCCAAGGTCATCGATGCCGTCGGGCTGTACCTGGCCCCGCCGGAGAACGCGACCCCAGACGAAATCCTCGCCAAGATGGACCACAAACGTAAACTCACTTCACCGCCGAGCCACTAGTGGCGTGTCGGTGATGTAACTTTACGGTTGCGTGGGACAATCGGGGCATGGCGAATAGGACAGCCCCAGCATTGGAGTTACGTGAAGGCGATAGGGGCGAGTTGGAGCGCCTGACCCGGGCGGCCACGGTGATGGCCTCCACGGCACAGCGGGCGCGGATCGTGTTGCTGGCCGCTGACGGGGTCGGGAACCAGGTGATCGCGGACACGGTGGGGGTGTCGAGGCCGACGGTGAATCTGTGGCGGGACCGCTACGTCGAGCGGGGTGTGCGGGGTTTGGCTGATGAGCCCCGCCCGGGGCGACCCCGCCGGGTCGACCGGGTTGCGATCCTCGCCGCGACTTTGGACCCGCCGCCGGCCAGCCTGGGGGTGACGCACTGGTCGTCTCGGCTGCTGGCGCCGCGTGTGGGGGTCGACCATGCCACCGTCGCGGCGGTGTGGAAGGAGTTCGGGGTCCGCCCGTGGAAGGCGGAGTCCTTCAGGTTCTCCACCGATCCGGAGCTGGTGGCCAAGGTCACCGACGTGGTGGGCCTGTATCTCGCACCCCGGACAACGCGATCGTGTTGTGCGTGGATGAGAAGTCGCAGATCCAGGCGTTGAACCGGACTCAGAAGACACTGCCGATGGCGCCGGGCCATGCGGAGCAGCGCACCCATGACTACGTCCGGCACGGCACCACCACCCTGTTCGCGGCGTTGGAGGTCGCCACCGGGAAGGTCACCGGCCTGTGTAAGGACCGGCACCGACATCAGGAGTTCCTCGGCTTCCTCAAACACGTGGCCCGCGCCTACCCGACCCAGGAACTCCACCTGGTGATGGACAACTACGCCACCCACAAGAAGGCCGAGGTCCGCGACTGGCTCGCCGCGAACCCACGGATCACCGTGCACTTCACCCCGACCTCCGGATCCTGGCTGAACCTGGTCGAGGTCTGGTTCGGGATCATCGAACGCCAAGCCATCCGGCGCGGGACCTTCACCTCGGTCCGCGACCTCACAGGCAAGATCCGCACCTTCATCAACGGTTGGAACCGACGCAAACATCCATTCATGTGGACCAAAACTCCCGACCAGATTCTTGACCGAATAGACCGGAAACGTAAACATGTCTCAACGACAAGCCACTAGAGCCAGCAGGGTGCGCGCTGGAGCGAGATAAATGCCCGGAAAGCCAGACAACTGCACGGCCGAGCCGGACGAACGCACGGCAAGCCGGACGAATGCGCGAGCCTCTCGAAGCGCGGGCTCCCGTGCACAAATCTCCACGGAGCGGGCTCCCGTGCACAAATCTCCGTGGAACCGCCGCTGTGTGCATATCGCCGTAACGGCGGCTAGAGCCAGCAGGGTGCACGCTGGAGCGAGATAAATGCCCGGAAAGCCAGACAACCGCACGGCCGAGCCAGACGAACACATGACAAGCCGGACGAATGCGCGATCCTCTCGAAGCGCGGGCTCCCGTGCACAAATCTCCGTCGAGCGGGTTCCCGTGCACGAATCTCCGTGGAACCGCCGCTGTGTGCATATCGCCATGACGGCGGCTAGAGCCAGCAGAGTGCACGCTGGAGCGAGATAAATGCCCGGAGAGCCAGACAACTGCACGGCCGAGCCAGACAAATGCACGGCCGAGTCAGACGAATGTCCGGAAAGCCAGACAAATGCCCGGGAAGCCAGATAAATGCCCGGAGAGCCAGACAAATGCACGGCAAGCCGGACGAATGCACGAGCGTCCCGAAGCGCCGTCAGCGTGCCAGCACCACCGCTACCGACTTCAGAGGGAGGACTCTGCCCACAACCGACCCGACCAAACCACCGGACGGCCAGCCCCCACTCGACGCACCGCCACTTCCCGGTCGTCGACCTCCCCATGTCTCCATCCCTGGGCATCGTCAGACGACACATGACCCGCCGATGTCGGCCCGCCGTCAACCAGATCGAGGCCCCGCCGCGATGTGTCGGGGACTGGCGCCTGGACGCGACTCGGGGCATCGGAACGGCCCCCTCTCGATAGGGTTGCAGCACTCACGTTGGCCGACTGGACCGGAGGCACACATCCATGCGCGCAGTCATCGCGAGCGGGGCTGGCCGGTACGCCGACCCGTGGCACCCCTTCCCCGAGACCAGCCCCCTGTTGGCGTCGATCCTCGAGGAGGCGGGCTTCACCGTCACCGTCGACGACGACGTCGACGGCGCCATGACCCGCCTCGACGACGTCCAACTCCTGGTCGTCAACGCGGGCGACCCGTGGCGGGACACGGACGAGCGGCTGCCGGCCGGCTCCCCCGCGATCCGCGGCCTCACAGTGGCCCTCGAGCAGGGCATGGGCGTCCTCGCGCTGCACTGCGCCGTCTCCTCGCTGCGCGACTACCCCGACTGGGCCGCCGCCGTCGGCGGGATGTGGGTGCCCGGGCTCTCCTGGCATCCGGACGCGGGCGTGGCGACCATCACCCCCTCCGCCGGCGCCGGCCGCTTCCTGACGACGCCCTTCGACGTCTTCGACGAGCGCTACTGCGGACTTCAGCGGATCGGCCACAGCCGCACGGTCGCCGAACACGACGGCGCGTCGTCGCCGGAGCCGACGGCGTGGGTGCGGGAGTACGGGGCGGCACGGATCGCCGTCGACGTGCTGGGCCACGACGCACGCTCCTACGAATCGGAGGGGCATCGGGAGCTGCTGCGTCGGCTGGCGGTCTGGGCCGCCGCGGGCTGACCCGGGGCCCTCACCGGCAACCTGCCTGGGGCCCGTATCGTCGTCTCCGACGGCGCAACGCCCCTAGGAGGACCACCGTTGACCTTCCACAACCTGACCCCGGCCATCCCAGGCTTCTACTCCGACCCGACCTGGTGTGTCGGCCCCGACGGCGTGTACCTGGCGCACTCGTCGTTCGAGTACTTCCCCGGCGCACCGGTGTTCCGCTCGACCGACCTCGTCGCCTGGGAGCAGGTCGGCAACGTCATCGACCGGCCCGACCAGCTCGACCTGGCCACCTTCGCTGGCGCCTCGGCGGGCATCTACGGCTCGACCCTGCGCCATCACGACGGCCGCTTCTGGTTCGTGACCACCAACATCGGCGAGTTCATGCGTGGCCAGCTCATCTTCCACGCCGAGGACGCGGCCGGGCCCTGGTCGGATCCGGTCGCCGTGGAGGGGACGCTCGGCATCGACCCCGACCTGGTGTGGACCGATGACGGCGACTGTCTGCTCACCTGGAACCACTTCCACGGCGACGGCCGCGGTCAGGTGAGGATCGATCCCCTGACCGGCGCGAGGCTCTCCGAGATCCGTCACGTGTGGCCGGGCACCGGGACGATGAAGGCCCCGGAGGGCCCGCACCTCTACCACGTCGGCGACTGGTGGTACGTGCTGTTGGCCGAGGGCGGCACCGAGAAGGGGCACAGCGTCACCATCGCCCGCGCCTCCCGGCCCGACGCGGCACCCGACGAGTGGGAGCCGCACCCCGCCAACCCGATCCTGACGCACCGCTCGACGGACCACCCCGTCCAGTCGGTCGGTCACGCCGACCTCATCGAGTACGAGGGACGGTGGTGGGCCTGCTACCACGGCGTCCGGCCGCAGGGTCGCACTCCCTCGTGGCACCTCATCGGGCGCGAGACGTTCATCTGCCCGGTCGAGTGGGTCGACGGCTGGCCTGTGTTCCGCGAGGATCTGGCGGTCGCGCACCCGTTCGACACCGCGCTCACCGACGACTTCACCGCCGCCCCCAGCCCCCGCTGGGTCGTCCCACAGGGCGACCTCTCGCACGCGACGCCCGGCCCGGAGGGGCTGGCCCTGGACCCCGGCCGACCGCTCGTGATCCGGGTGCAGGACCTGGAGTGGACGGCGGAGGCGACCTTCGACGTCGCGTCGGGGACCGGCCGCCTGCTGGTCTACCTCGACGACGACCACTGGTACTCCATCGAAGCCGGGGACGGCCGCGTGCGGGCCCTCGGCCAGGCCGGCCCGTTCACCACGATCTTCGGCGAGGCGGGCCTGCCCGCCGGCCCCACCGTGACGCTGCGCCTGTCCGCCGCGCTGCCGGAGCAGGGCCCGCGCCCCGCCGATGCCCCCGACCTGATCTCGATGTCCGTGGTCGACGGCGACGCGGTCGCCACGCTAGCCACCGTCGACGGCCGCTACGTGTCGACCGAGGTGGCGTCCGGGTTCACCGGCCGCACCGTGGGCGTCCAGGCACTCGACGGCGCCGTCACGGTGCGGTTGTTCCGCTACTGGCCGGGGCAGGCCTGAGCCGACTCGACTGACCCGGCTGGCCGCCACCCGGCCGGGTCGGCAAGGATGGTGTCGGGCCCGGAGCGTTCGCAGACGACGCCCGGCGCCCGTCGACCATCCCCCTCCCGAGAGACGTGACGTGGCCCTCCCTCTTCCTCCGAGCATCGACGCGCTGCGACAGCTGAGCCTGACCCGTTCCCCCGACCCGCTGCCCGACGGCGCGCCGACGCCGACCCGCCCCTGGTTCGCGGCCCCCGGCCAGTGGGAACTCGGCCTGTTGCACCGCCTGGTGCGTGAGGGGTTCGCGGCCGCCGTCGACGTCGAGTTCGCCTCCAACTTCGGTGCCGTCGCCCCGACCGTCGACTTCCGCCTCACGCTGTCGGCAGAGGCCGCGCTGACGATCCGGGCGACCGGCGCCGTCACCCTCGCCTCGGCGGGGGCCTCCGAGAGCCACGACGGCCTGAGCCGCCTGAGCGGCGCCTCCACCTACGTCGTCACGGTGGCGACGGGCGATCCGGCTCCGCTGCGGGGGCCGTCGCGGCCGTTCCGCTCCGGCGATGACGTCTCCTCCCTGGTGAACCGGTCGGGCGCGGCCGGATTCACCGTCGTCGACGGCCCCACCCCAACCGTCGAGGTGCGGACGGGCGACGGCGTGTGGGTCGCCGCCGCCGTCGGTGGGGGCACCGACGAGGTCGCGCCGGACGCGTTGCGCAACCCCGTCCACGAGCTCGAACTCCACAAGGACGGCGACCTGTTCGTCCTGCCGGCCGAGGTCCTGGGCCGCGTGGTGATCGAGTGCCCCGGACGGCCGACGATCTTCGCGGGCGAGTCCGAACTGGAGGCCCGCACCGCGAGGCACACCGAGCAGCACCACGACGTCCGGCCCCGAGGGGACGGCCGCTGGGAGTCGGTGCACGAACTGGCCCTGCGCTACCTCGCCGTCGAGGCCGACGACGTCGCCCGTGTCACCGTCGAGGCGCCCGCCTACCCGATCCGACGGCGGGGCGCGTTCGCCTGCTCCGACGAGACTCTCACCGACATCTGGGCCGCCTCCGCACACACGCTCCGGCAGTGCACACACGGTCTGCTGCTGGACGGCATCAAGCGCGACCGGGTCCCGTGGATGGGCGACCTCGCCGTCAGCGTGCCCGCCGCCGCCTACGCCTTCCCGGACCGGGCGCTCGCCGAGCGCGGCTTCATCGCCCTCGGGCAGCCGGTCTCGGGTTACGTCAACGGCATCGTCGACTACTCCCTGTGGTGGCTGAACTGCCTGGCCGACTACGCCCGCTACTTCGACGGCGCCGACTTCCTGGCCGCCGTCGCCGACGACGTGGACGCCGCCCTGGCGACCCTCGCGGAGGAGGCCGGCGACGACGGCGTGCTGCGGCCCCGCCCCGGCGTCGACGCGTACCCCAAGGCCGTGTTCGTCGACTGGGGCTTCGACGTGGAGCCGGGCCGCGACCCTGTCGCGCTGCAGGCCCTGTGGTTCTGGGCGCTGCGCTCCGGCCGGGAACTGCTGGAGCGTGCCGGCCACGACGGCGCCGTCCGCTGGGGCCAGGCGGCCGACCGGCTCCGCACGACGCTGCACGCCAGGGCCTGGGATTCCTCGGCCGGCGGCTGGCGCGAGTACCTCGACGGTGACGTCGCGGCCTCCCCCTATCCCGGGGTCTTCGCGCTGCTCGCCGGCCTGACCCCCGAGGGCGCCGTCGCCGGGCAGGCCGCCCGGCAGCTGGCGGCGCCCGAGACCCGCACCCCGTTCGTGACGACCTTCGCCGTCCGCGCGTTGGCCGAGGCGGGGCGGCCCGACGCGGCCGTCGAGCAGGTCCGGCGCCGGTGGGGCGAGATGCTGGCGCTGGGCGCGACCACGTTCTGGGAGGAGTTCCCGGAGGACGGGGCCAGCCCCTACGAGATGTACGGGCGGCCGTTCGGCAAGAGCCTCTGCCACGCCTGGGCGGCGGGTCCGGCCCAGCTGCTGCCCGAGATCGTCTGCGGGCTGCGGCCGTTGTCGGACGGCTGGGCCACGTTCGCCGTCGACCCGCGGCTGGGCGACCTCGCCTGGGTCGGGGCCATCGTCGCGGTGCCCGGCGGCGAGATCACGGTGCTGGCGACCCAGGCCGAGGTCTCGGTCACGGTGCCGGCCGGGCACGCGCTGGTCCACGGCGGGGAACTCCTACAGGGACCGACCGAGCTGAGGTTCGCGACGGCCCCCTGACGGGAGGCCCCTCAGTTCCGCACGGCGTGCAGGTCGCGCTCGAGTCCCTCCAACACCCGGGCGTTCAGCAGCTCCGGCTGGTGGCCGGACAGGTCGCGCAGCGACAGGCTCCAGGCCAGGCCGTCGCTGCGCAGGGCCGCGATCACCTCGGCCGGGAGATGGGTGTCGAGCACGGCCGTCAGCGCGTCGTCGGCGAGGAGGCGGTTCACCGGCATGTCGAGCCCCGGCCGACGGCGCTCCAGCAGGTCGGCGTAGACCTCGGCTTCGCCCGCGACGGCGAAGTCACCGAAGATGCGCCGCAGGAACGTGACGCTGTCGGTCAGCCACTGCGAGACGCTGTCGTCGACCATGGCGGCACGCCCGTTGGCGACGGCGGCCGTGGCCAGGCTGAGCCCGTGCGGGCCGAGGAGGTAGATGTGCGACTCGAAGGCGATGTCGTGCTCGGCCAGCGCGGTCAGGAAGCGCAGGCTGTTGCGGATCGGGACGAGCGTGTCGCCCTGCGTGCTGAACAGGAAGGTGGGCGGCGTCAGCTCGTCGACGTGCGAGGGGCAGTCGATGAACTCCTTGCCCACCGGCGGGCCGAACTCGGCCAGGGTGACGGGGTAGCCGAGGACGAGCGCGTCGGGGCGGCGGGGCGCAGAGACGCCGAGGCTCGCCGCGAGATGCCCGCCCGCCGAGAACCCGACGACCGCGACCTTCTCCGGGTCGATGTTCACCTCGTCGGCGTGGTCGCGGATCCACTCGAGGGCGGCGACGCCGTCGGCGAACGAGTCCGTCCAGGGATGCTCCCCGACGGCGTAGCGGAGCACGAAGCAGTTGAAGCCCTGCGCCAGATAGGCGAGTGCCACGGGCTCCGCCTCGCGGTCGGAGCAGAAGCGGTACCCGCCGCCGGGCAGGACGAGCATCGCGGGCCGCGTCGCAGCGCTGGCCAGCTCGTCGCTGGGGTCCTGGACGTAGGCGGTGAGCCGCCCGGTCGCCGTCAGTTCTTCCGTGAATACCTGCATGTCGGGGCTCCTGGGTCGGGTGCTTCGTTGCCGCAGACATCCTAGTGAGGGGCCGGGCGCTCCTCGTCCACGGGGTCCAGACGGCGGGAGGATCCCCGGGAACGGGTCCGCGTCAGTCGAACCGGGCCCCGTCGAGAGCGTCGTACTCGGCCCGGGTGAGGGGCAGGACCGTCCCGTGCTTGGTCGCAGCCGGCAGTTCGATGCCCTGCAGCGGCACCCAGGCCCCGGCACCGAGGTCGGTGGTGGTCAGCACCCGGTATCCCTGCGGGTCGAGCTCGTACGAGTCAACCCAGAGGTACCAGCGGGCCTCCTGGTTGTCGCGGAAGATCAGCGGCGCCTCGATGCCCTCGGCGATCTCCCGGCCGACGCCCTCCGCGACGGGGGTGAAGGGGCCGAAGAACTCCCGGCCGACCTCGTGGAAGATGCCGCGTCCCTGCGGGTCGTTGTCCTTCGCGATCCTGTGCACGCGCCCCGGTTGCGGATCCTGCGCGTCCTCGACGTAGACGGTCATGTCGATCACCTCGACACCCTGATCGAGTGCCACCTGTGCCGGAGTGAACGTGACGAAGTCGCTCGTGTGGGCGGCGAGGATCCGGGAGTAGGAGGTGCCGGTTCGGCTGGCGTCGTAGTACAGCTTCGACGACCAGTAGACGAGGTAGTCCCCGGAGTCCTCGTCGTAGTGGGCTTCGGGGGCCCACGCCATGCCGGCGTTCTCGGGCGCGACGGTGACATAGCGGGGCTCGGACCAGTGCACGAGATCGGGCGAGTCCCAGATCACCAGGTCGCGGCTGCCGTTGCGGGACATCGCGTCCCAGTCCAGCACCGGCCCACCCGCCCAGACGCACAGGTCCGTGGCGATGATGTGGTAGCCGGAGCCGTCGTGGCGTCGGATGATGTGAGGGTCGCGGACACCGGTCGTGCCGGCGACGGACTCGAGGACCGCCTCACCGCCGTTGAGTCGGCGCCACCGCAGCGGGTCGTCGCCCCGGCTCAGCGAAAGATAGATCTTCTCGGCATGGCCGTGCTGATCCTCGACGAAGTGGACGAGGGCGTAGCCGTATCGCTCTGACATGGTCGTGGATCTCCTCTGACGGGGCGGGCGCCTGCCGCCGATGAACCACCCCAACGATACAGATACGCTCCCCATCCGCCCCGTGAGACCGGCGGGTGGCTCACCGACCTCGCTACCGTAGGGGCCGTGACCTCCACGCCCGACGACCAGGAACCCCTCGACGACTGGGCGGCGCTGACGAAGAAGGCCCTCACCGGCCGCGCCGCAGTCCCGAAGCAGGCCCCGGCCCGGGCCGGGTTCCTGGAGCACTTCACCGCGGCCCTGGTGGGGGGCGTCAACCCGACCGGCCCCCTGGGCGAGCTGCTGCCGCTCGCCGTCGGGCGACGCTGGATCGACCGGGTGACGGCGGTCGAGACGGCGTTCGTCGCCCTCGACGGCGCCCAGCGCCCCGTCGACAGGAAGGTCTGGACCGGCGTGCTCCGGCAGGGCCTCGGCGTCACCGATGAGGAGCTGCTCGACTGGGCGGACCTGTTGGTGGCGGTCCTCTCACACGGCGACAGCGCCGTCGCCACCGAACTCGCACCACCGCTCATCGCCGGAGGCGACGAGGACCTCCTCGGTGATGTGCTCTCGGTGACCCTCCCCACCGACATCAAGAAGGTCGCCCGCACCGTCCTCGACGCTGCCGCCACCCGGCCGCGGCCTGCCGCCGACGTGGTGAGCCTCGTCAGCGCCCTGCTGCCGCCGCACCTCGCCAGCTCCGACCGGCAGCTGGTGCGCTCCGCGCTGCTGCTGACGGCGAGGTGGCGCATCGCACTGGAGGACGACGAGCCGGAACCGACGACGACCGTCGGCCTGTGGCGTCCCACTCCCCCGGTGTGGCAGCTGCCCCGGTTCCGGACGAACGATCCCGACGCCGCGCCCCTGACCGAGCTGGCTGGACGGCTCCTCGGCCGCCCGGCGGGCGTGGTCGACGTGGAGGCCGAGCAGTTCCTGGCATCGGCCACGGCCGTGGCCTGGCACGATCCAGCCGCCGCCCGCGTCGCGCTGGCCGGTGTCCCGGGCAGCGAGGCCTACGGGCTGCGCCACGTCCGGGCCTGGGTCGACGGCGTCGATCCGCGGCACACCCTGCCCGCCGTGATCGCCGACCCCGCGGACTCCCGCGAGGTGGGCGTCATGCGGCGACTCGGGGAACTCCCGCTCCTGCTGTCCACACCGACCTGGCTCGACCTGGGCATCGACGTCGCCGACCTCGTCGGCCGGCTCCGTCGCTACGCCTCAACAGGCGCCGTCGTCTGCGGTGCGGACCTGCGCCTGGCGCTGACCAGGGTCGATCCTGCCGACGCGACCGACGATGTCCTGGCCGCCCTGGCCGACCTGGAGGTCCGCGTCGACGACGGCACCACCCGCGCCGGCCCTGTGGTGGCCGAGGTGCTGCGCCGGGGACGCACGACGCCCGGGGCCGGCATCCACCTCACCCAAGGGCCTGAGCTGGGCCTCCTGTTGCGGCAGCTGGCGCGGAGCCGCGAGCCCCTGGGGCGCCGGGCAGCCACCGCGATGCTGACACTGCAGCGCGATCCGCATCCCGCAGCCGTCGACGACGCCGCCACAGCCGTCCACGAGGCGTGGAGCAGGGGGCTGATCCGCCCTGGAAGCGTCGACGTCACGCTGCTCGAGGAGGGAGACGGACCGACCGGCCTCGCCACCTTCGCGACCTTCTGCCTCGACCTCGCCCGCGACGGCATGCTGGCGCTGGTGTGGCCCGTCCTCGATGACGTGGTCGCCCTCTCCGCGTCCCGCAGCCGCCTGCTGACAGGCACCGCGGACGTGATAGACGTGTTGGCCGAGTTGCTGCCGGAGGCCCGCGGCGCCGTCGACTCCGGGGCGGCCGAGCCCTCGACGCTCCGGCTCCCGGGGGTGACGGCCACGGCCGGACGCCCCGGGAAGGCGCGGGCCGTCATCTCTGCCCGACGGCTGATCGAACGGGCCCGGACATAGAGCCGCCCCCGGCCGAGGGCCGGGGGCGGTGATGGGCTGCGGTAACGACTACCCGGACTTGCGGCGGAACTCGCGCTTCCCGCCGACCTTCCCGTGCGTGTGAACCTCACCACGGTCGGCGGTGACGCCGTGCGACGAGGACATGTGTTCGGCCTGCTTCTTGCGCTCCAGCGCCTGACGCATGGCCTCCTTCGGATCGAGCTTGGCGGGTTCCTGCTCGCGGTCTTCTGCTTCGGACATGCCCCAACGCTAGCCGGGCCGCGCAACGAGGGCTGAGCTTTGGTCGATCCGACAGGCATTCTGTGACCCTCCGGGCACCCGCGCACCGCCTGTGGATAGGGTGAAAGACATGCGAAGGATTGGCCTGGACGAGATCATCAACGGGATCGAGACCGGTAATCGCGGCTTGATCGCCCGCGCGATCACCCTGGTCGAGTCGACGAAACCCGCACACCGCGAGCAGGCCCACGAGTTGCTGCGACGCATCGCGCCCCGCACGGGCGACGCCTTCCGCGTCGGCATCTCCGGCGTCCCCGGCGCCGGCAAGTCGACGTTCATCAACGCCATGGGGACCCGCCTGATCGACCAGCACCACCACAAGGTCGCGGTGCTGGCCGTCGACCCGTCCTCGTCGCGCACCGGCGGCTCGATCCTCGGCGACCGCACCCGCATGGGCGAACTCACCCAACGCGAGGCCGCCTTCGTCCGACCCTCCCCGTCGGCCGGTCACCTCGGCGGCGTCGCCAGGGCCACCCGCGAATCGATGCTGATCCTCGAGGCGGCCGGCTACGACGTCGTACTCGTCGAGACGGTGGGCGTCGGGCAGTCCGAGGTCGCCGTCTCCGGCATGGTCGACACGTTCCTCATGCTCCAGGTCGCCCGCACCGGCGACCAGCTGCAGGGCATCAAGCGCGGCATCCTCGAACTCGCCGACGTCATCGCGATCACCAAGGCGGACGGCGACAACGAGCAGGCGGCGCGCATGGCCGCCCGCGAGCTGAGCATCGCCATGAAGCTCGTCACCAGCGACAACGAGAAGCGCAGGGCCCCCGTACTCACCTGCTCGTCCTACACAGGGGCGGGGCTCGACGACGTGTGGACGAAGGTCACCGAGCACCGGGCCGAGCTCGAGAACCGCGGCCAGCTGGCCAGCCGCAGGCTCGACCAGCAGCGCGACTGGCTCTGGAACATGGTGCGCGACGAACTCATGGAGACGCTGCGCACCGCCCCCGCCGTCAAGGCCGCGGCGGCCCGGGTCGAGGCCGAGCTCGCACAGGAGTCCCTCTCGGCCCTCGAGGGTGCCCAGGAGATCCTCAAGACGTTCGCGCAGACGGTTGGCACGCTGCCCTGGGCGGATTCCACCCACCCCGCCTGAGGCGCCGCGGAGGGGTGGCCGGGTAGACTGACGCCGTTCCAGGCAGGCAGACCACGAGGCAGGAGGGTGCGATGGGGGTGTTTGACAAGGCCGAGAAGCGGATCGAGTCCGCCGTCGGCAAGGTCTTCGCGCGGGCCTTCAAGGGCTATGTGCACCCTGTCGAGATCGTGGCCGGGATCCAGCGGGAACTCGACACCGAGGCGAAGCTTCTGAGCCGTGAACGGCGGCTGGTGCCCAACTCTTTCACGATCGGCCTGTCGCGCAACGACTACGACCGCCTCACCCCGTACGCCAAGACGCTGAACTCCGAGATCCTGCCCGGCATCCGCGACCACGCGGCCGACCGCCAGTACGTGTTCAACGGCCCCATCTCCATCGACTACGTGCTCGACGAGGCGCTGCCCACAGGGCAGTTCACCGTCGCAAGCGAAGCCGTCGCAGGCACGACGCAGGCCCGACCCGACCAGCCTGTGCGTCCCGGACGGATGGTGCTCGAGGTCAACGGCGTGCGTCACCCGCTCGTCGCGCCCGGCATCCTCATCGGCCGCGGCTCGGAGGCTGACGTGCGACTCAACGATCCCGGCGTGTCGCGCCGCCACGCCCTGATCAACGTCGCGGGCGACCCGCAGCACCCTCTCGTCACCATCGAGGATCTCGGCTCCACGAACGGTGTACACGTCAACGGGAGCCGCGTCACCAAGACGCGTCTCGGGGAGGGATCCAGGATTGAGATCGGCAACACGAGGATGCTGATCCACACCCCCTCGGAGTCCTGACCTTGTCCGACCTCATCGTCGCTGCGATCAAGATCGCCTTCCTGGCTCTCCTCTGGCTGTTCATCCTGTTCGTCGCCAACGTGATCCGCACCGACCTGTACGGCCGCCGCGTCCCCGCCTCGTCCCTGGCGACGGTGCCCGCCGACCGCGGCCGCGGAAAGAACCGCTCCAAGCTGCCGACGCGGTTCGCCATCACGGCAGGCCCGCAGCAGGGGGTCTCCGTTCCGGTCGAGCCGACGATCAACCTGGGCAGGGCCGCCGACTCGACGCTGCTGCTGGACGACGACTACGCCTCCGCGCGGCACGCCCAACTGATCCAGCACGACGCCACCACATGGGTGATCACCGACCTCCAGTCCACCAACGGCACCTACGTCAACGGCAAGCCGATCTCTGAACCGACCAAGGTCACCGTCGGCGACGTGGTGCGCATCGGCAGGACCCTGATGCGGCTGGAGATCTGATGTTCAGCCTCCGCTTCGCAGCCCACTCCGAGGTCGGTCGGGTCCGCAAGAACAACCAGGACGCCGGCTACGCGTCGCCCAACCTGCTCGTCGTCACCGACGGCATGGGTGGCGCAGCGGCCGGCGACCTCGCCTCCGCCGTCGCCTCCACCGAGGTCGCCCGCTCCGATCACCGGGCCGAGAGCGGCGACGAGATGCTGGAGCGGATCGCCGGCATCATCGCCCGCGCCAACGCGAAGCTGACCGACCTCATCGACGAGGATCTCGAGCTCGACGGCATGGGCACCACGTTCTGCGGCGCCATGTTCGACGGTCGCCAGTTCGGTCTGGCACACGTCGGCGACTCCCGCGGCTACCTGCTGCGCGACGGGGAACTGACCCAACTGACGCACGACCACTCCTGGGTGCAGGCGCTGATCGATGAAGGCAAGATCACCCCGGAGCAGGCCGCCGTCCACCCGCACCGCTCGCTGATCCTCAAGGTCCTGAACGGGCAGGTCGAGTTCGAGCCCGACCTGGAGCTGATCGACGCCCGCCTCGGCGACCGCATCATGTTCTGTTCCGACGGGCTCAGCGGACTGGTCAGCGATCCCCTGCTCCGCGAACTGCTGTCACTCCCCGACATCAACGAGGCCATCGCCCGCCTCGCCGCCGCAGCCAACACCAACGGCGGCCACGACAACATCACCATCGTCATCGGCGACGTCGTCGAGCAGGACGACGAGCTCGACGCCCTGCCCGGCCTCCTCGTCGGCTCCGCCACCGAGGTGACGATCCCCCGCACCGGGCAGCTGTCCCAGGCCTCCGGCCGCGAGGACAGGGACCCGGCCTACCCCACGCCCCCGGAGCCCACGAACCCGGAACACGACGCCTCCGAGGTGGCCCGCTACGCGCCCGCCCAGGCACCGCGGCGCCGGTGGCCCGGCATCCTCGCCGTCATCCTGGCCATCGCCCTGGTCATCGGCGGCGGCGTGTGGGTGCTCTCGGCCTACGCGGGTTCTCGCTACTTCGTGGCCGACGACGACGGTTACGTCACCATCTACAACGGCCTGCCGGGCCGCTTCCTCGGCATCGACCTGAACACCAAGGTCGAGCGCACCGACATTGAGGTCACCGACCTGCCGCGGTTCTACCAGCGCGCCGTCGGCGGCATCATCGTCGTCTCCGGCCTCGACAGCGCCCGCGGCACCACCACCCAGCTGCGCGGCATCGCGGAGCGCTGCGTCGCGGTGCGGGAGGAAAGGCTGCGTCCGCCCGCCGTCGATTCTCCGACGGCGACGCCCACGCCGAGCCCCACGTCGACCATGCCCGGCCTGCCCCGCGGGACCGGGGCCCCCGTGGCTCCTGGCAGCCCCATCGCCACGTCCACCCAGGGACCGATCGCGGTGGGCACCCTCACCCCGACGGCCACCGAAGAGGCCGACCCGGAGGCCTGCTGATGTCCGCCCAGGTCCAGCCGGCGGTCTCCGACCATGTGATCGTCCACCGACCCCGACGCAACGTCGAGCTCGCGCTGTTGCTGATGGCTCAGTCCTTCGGCTTCGCCGGCTGGTTCATCACGCACCTGAACCTGTACGGGGACCTGCCTCCCGACATGGCGGTCGTCGGGGGCATCTGGTTCGGCCTCGGCATCGCGACGCACCTGGTGGTGCGGTTCCGGCTCCCCTACGCCGACCCGGTGATCCTGCCCATCGTATTCCTCCTCAACGGGCTCGGGCTGGCGATGATCTACCGCATCGACCAGATCCCCGACCCGATCAAGACAGACTCGGCCACACAGCTGCTGTGGACGGGGCTCGGCCTGGTGCTGTTCGCCGCCGTGGTCTTCGTGCTCCGGGACCACCGTCGACTCCAGCGCTACCCGTACCTGATGTTCCTCACCGGCCTCGTGATGCTGCTGCTGCCGCTGACGCCGCTGGGCGTGGAACTCGGCGGCGCGCGGATCTGGATCAAGGTCTTCGGGCTGAGCTTCCAGCCGGCCGAGGTGGCGAAGATCCTTCTGGCTATCGCCTTCTCCGCCTACTTCTACGAGAAGCGCGAGGTCCTCGCGCTGGCCGGGCGTCGCTTCCTCGGGCTCGATCTGCCGAGGGGCCGTGATCTGGCCCCGATCCTGATCATGTGGCTCGTGTCGCTGGGTGTGATGGTGTTCCAGAACGACCTGGGCACCTCGCTGCTGTTCTTCGGCCTCTTCACGGTGATGATCTACATCGCCACCGAACGTCCGGCCTGGCCGATCCTCGCCGGCGGCCTGTTCCTCATCGCCGCGGTCGCCGCGTACAAGTTCACGAACCATGTGCCCCGCCGCGTCAACGCCTGGCTGGACCCCTTCAGCGACTTCGACCGCAACGGCCAGATCATCAACGCCCAGTTCGGGCTCGCCTGGGGCGGCCTGTTCGGGCGCGGCTGGGGGCTGGGCCGTCCCGGCCTGACCGCGCTGGCGAAGAGCGACATGATCGCCGCCGCGCTCGGCGAGGAGATCGGTGTGCTCGGCCTGATGGCGATCATCGTCTGCTACGCCCTGCTGGTGGCCAGGGGGTTCAAGACGGCCCTGACTGCGCCGGACGGCTTCGGCAAGCTGCTGGCCGCCGGCCTGAGCTTCGTCTTCGCCCTCCAGGTGTTCGCGATCATCGGCGGGGTGACCCGCCTGCTGCCGCTCACGGGCCTGACGACGCCCTTCATGTCCCAGGGCGGCTCAAGCCTCGTCGCGAACTGGATGATCATCGGCATCCTGATGGTGATCTCCCACCGGGCCCGCATGCCCCAGACTGCCACCGCCTCCCCCGAGCCGCTCCGGATCGACGACGGCCCCGACGTGGCCGACGATGCGACGGCGGTGATCATCCGATGAACGGGCCGATCCGCAAGGTGACGGGATTCGTGGCGGTGCTGATGGCACTGCTGCTCCTGAACGTGACCTATGCCGCTGTCTTCCGCGCCGACGACCTCAACGCCGAGGGCCGCAACCGACGGGTCCGCGACGCCGAGTTCGCAGCCAACCGGGGCGCCATCCTCGTGGGCAACGACCCCATCGCCGAGTCCGTGCCGAACGAGGGCCGCTTCCCGTGGATCCGCGCCTACTCGGATCCGGAGATCTGGAGCGCCGTGACGGGCTGGTACTCCTACTTCTTCGCCCGCTCCGGACTCGAGCAGAGCTACAACGAGCAGCTGGCCGGCACCTCCGCGGACCAGTCATTCGGGCGGATCATGGACGTGGTGACGGGCCGCAAGTCGCAGGGCGCCAACATCTCCACCACGCTGAACGCGGCCGCGCAGAAGGCCGCCGTGAAGGCGCTGGGCGGCAAGCAGGGCGCCGTCGTCGCGATGGACTACACGACCGGCGAGATCCTCGCCCTCGTCTCGACGCCCACCTACGACCCGACCCGGCTGTCCACCGTCGACCTGACCGCCTCACAGAACTCGTGGGCCGAGCTGCTCGAGGCGTCGGGAGAACCGCTGAAGAACCGGGCCACCCGCGAGGTGTACCCACCCGGGTCGACATTCAAGCTCGTCACCGCGGCCGCCGCCCTCGAGGACGGCATGGTGCCCGACAGCCAGGTCGACGCCCCCAACTCCCTGCGACTGCCCAACTCGAGCCGCTCCATCGGCAACTCCACCAACTGCGGCGGCACCCGCATCTCGCTGCAGCAGGCGCTGCTCACCTCCTGCAACACCGCATTCGCCAACGTCGGCCTCGACCTCGGCGCCGACCGGCTCCAGGAGATGGCCGAGGCGTTCGGCTTCAACCAGGAGCAGACGATCGACATCTCGGCCGCCACGTCGCGGTTCCCCGACGAAATGGACGAGGCGCAGACCGCCCTCTCGGCGATCGGTCAGTACGACGTCGCGGCCTCGCCGCTGCAGATCGTGCAGGTGGCCGCCGCCATCGCCAACGACGGCGTGATGATGAAGCCGTACCTGGTCAGCACCGTCACGAACCGCGACCTGACGGTGCTCAGCTCCACCACGCCGGAGGTGCTGCGGACCCCCGTCTCGGAGGCGACGGCCACGGCGCTGCAGCAGATGATGGTCGCCACGGTCGAGGAGGGGACCGGCAAGCCGGCCCGCATCGACGGCGTCGTCGTCGGCGGGAAGACCGGCACCGCGCAGAGTGACCCCGACCGTCCCCCGTACGCCTGGTTCGTCGGGTACGCCGAGGACCCGCACGTCGCGGTGGTCGCGTTCGTGGAGAACGCCGACGTGGATCGCGACGACATCTCCGGGGGCCGGCTTGCCGCCCCCATCTTCACCGCCGTCGTGGAGGCGTTGCGGTGAGTTTCTCAGCTTCAGTTCAGGTCCATGGGCCAAGATGGTCCGGGATGCATCGAAAGGATCGGCAGCGATGACAGAGCGAGGAGCCCTGCTCGGCGGGCGCTACCAGCTGGACCAGATCATTGGTCGCGGCGGCATGGCCGAGGTCTGGCGCGCCCGTGACCTGCGTCTGGCCCGCGACGTCGCCGTGAAGCGGCTGCGCATCGACCTGGCGAGCGACCCCACCTTCCAGGCCCGGTTCCGCCGTGAGGCGCAGTCCGCCGCCGGCCTGAACCACCCGAACATCGTCGCCGTCTACGACACGGGCGAGGAACGCGACACCAACTCGGACGTCTCCGTCCCGTACATCGTGATGGAACTCGTCGAGGGCGTCACGCTGCGCGAGGTGTTGCGCGACGGCCGCAAGATCGTCCCCGAGCGGGCGCTCGACTTCACGGCAGGCGTGTTGGACGGGCTCGCCTACTCGCATCGGATGGGCATCATCCACCGCGACATCAAGCCGGCCAACGTCATGCTGACCCCGAACGGCACCGTCAAGGTGATGGACTTCGGCATCGCGCGCGCCGTCGCCGACACGTCCGCGACGATGACGCAGACCGCCGCCGTCATCGGCACCGCGCAGTACCTGTCGCCCGAGCAGGCCCGCGGCGAGAAGGTCGACAACCGCTCCGACATCTACTCCGTCGGCTGCCTCCTCTACGAACTGCTGACCTCCCAGCCGCTGTTCAAGGGCGAGTCGCCGGTGTCGGTGGCCTACCAGCACGTCCGCGAGATTCCGGTCCCGCCGTCGCAGATCGACCCCGAGATCACCGCCCCCATGGACGCCATCGTGCTCAAGTCCCTGGCGAAGGATCCGCGGGACCGCTACCAGGACGCGGGCGAGTTCCGTGAGGACATTCTGCGCGCGCTCAACGGGCAGCCCGTCCACGCGTCGGCCCAGCCGGCCGAGCAGCCCACGCAGGTCATCGCGAACGATCCCATCACCACGACCGCCCGCCGCGGCGTGGTGCCCGTCGCGGCCGGCAACGTCGCCTCCCCTGTCACCTCCGCCACCCCCGGCGAGGTGGCCCTCGACGAGGAGGAGGAGCCGAAGTCCCGCAAGGGCCTCATCGCCCTCGCCGTCCTCGCGGGGCTCGTCCTCATCGGGATGATCATCGCGATCATCGTCATCATGAACCCGCCGGCCGTGGAGCCCTCGGTGACGCCGACGCCCATGGCCGTCGTTCCCGACGTCGTCGGACGGGACCAGGCCAGCGCGGAGCAGGCCCTCAAGGACGCCCAGTTCGTCCCGGTCGTGCAGACCGAGGCCGGCACCACCGAGAACCAGGGCAAGGTGACCCGACAGGATCCCGAGAACCCGCAGCAGCACCCGATCGGTGGCGAGGTCACCATCTGGATCTCCACCGGCGCCGACTCCAAGGCGATCCCGCCGGGCCTGCTCAACGTGCCCTACGACACGGCCAAGCAGATCCTGGAGGCAGAGGGCTTCACCAACGTGCAGCCGGCCGTGCCGGACGATCCGCGCACCGAGGACATCACGGCCCGCGAGGGGGACGTCACGAAGACGACCCCCGCCATCGGGCAGCAGGCCGCGCTCGACGCCCCCATCACCCTGACGGTGGCCACCGGTCAGTCGATCGTCCCCCGTCTGACGGGCCTCGACGCCCAGGGCGCCAGGGACGAGGCGGAGAGGAGCGGCTTCGAGGTCGGCGTCACCCAGGTGGAGGTGACGGACGAGTCCCGGGCCGGGGAGGTCATCACGCAGGATGTGGACGCGGGAACCGCCGCTCCGCGGTCGCGCCGCATCGAGATCACCGTCGGCGTGTACACGCCTCCGGCGACGACCCCCCGCCGGTGACGTCGACGCCGCCGGCCTCGCCCCCGGCCTCCACACCGGTCTCGCCGCCCGTCTCTCCCCCGGCCTCGCCGGAGAGCTGATCCGACACGCCTGAGCGGCGGTGTCTCGCCCGCGAGGCGCGACACCGCCGCTTCCGCGTTCCCGATGGCATGATGTCGGCGTGGCACGCATCCTGGTCATCGACAACTACGACTCGTTCGTCTACAACATCGTCAGCTACCTCGCGCAGATCGGCGCCGAGGTCGACGTGTGGCGCAACGACGACGCCCGCTTCGCCGTCGACGGCTGGGAATCCGACTACGACGGCATCCTGTTGTCACCCGGCCCCGGCACCCCCGAGGAGGCCGGCATCTGCATCGACGTCGTGCGCCGGCTCGGCGGCAGGATCCCCCTCTTCGGCGTCTGCCTCGGGCTGCAGGCCATGGCTGTGGCCTACGGCGGCGTCGTGGACCGCGCACCGGAGCTGCTGCACGGGAAGACCTCGCCGGTGTTCCACGAGGGCGAGGGCGTCTTCGCGGGCCTGCCGTCGCCCGTCACCACGACGCGTTACCACTCGCTGGCCATCGTCGAGGGCACCGTGCCGGACGAGCTCCGGGTGACGGCGCGCACCGACACCGGCGTCATCATGGCGATCCGTCACCGTGAACTCTCCGTCGAGGCGGTCCAGTTCCATCCCGAGTCGGTGCTGACGGAGGGCGGCTACCAGATGCTGGCGAACTGGCTCGCCGAGTGCGGCGATGCGGAGGCACCGGCACGGGCGGCGGGGCTGAGCCCGCTGGTCGCTGTCGACCTGGGGTGATCAGCGCTCCGACGAGTAGGGAAGGCTGACCGACCCCTGGAAGGCTGGCATGTCGATCTGGTCGCGCGACGACACGTCGTAGCCGAGCCCGTAGGCGTCGACGTACTGCCGGTAGATCCGCACCGCCTCCGATGCGTCGAGACCGGCCCGGAGATCGTCGACGTCACCGATCGTCTCGATCACGTAGGGGGGCGCGTACGGCACGCCGTGCAGCACGACGGTGTTGCCCACGCACTTGATCCCGGTCGTCGCGATGACCCGCTGCCCCTGGATCGTCATGGCCTCCGCGCCGCCGGTCCACAGCGCGTTGACGACGGCCTGGATGTCCTGCTGATGCACGACCAGCGCGTCATCGGAGACGCCGGCGGGCTTCACCTCCGCGGGGGCGTCGGTCAGGGTCACACGCAGCCCGGGCCCGACGACCGCGGACAGACCCGCCTGTTCCTCGGCCGTCGCGAGCGCCGCGGAGAGGTCGTCGCTGCCGGGGCGGGCCGCCGACAAGGCGCTGACCTCGTCGTTGAGGAGGCTCAGCCGGGTCTGCAGTTCCGCGTTGCGGTCGCCCTGGCTGACGATGAGGTCGCGGAGGTCGGCCGAGCGGTCACGGCGCAGGTCGGTGCCGCGCGCGGCGACGGCGGAGACGGTGATCATCAGTCCCGCCAGCACGAAGACCAGCACGGTGGCGGTGCGGCCACGCGGCGAGCGGTGCCTGTGCTGGTTCCTGGAGACGTTCGCGCGGATGCGGCTGAGCCGCGTGCGCGCCCACTCTCCCAGTTCCATGCGTCCAGCCTAACCCGCGCCCCGGAACCGGCCCCGACACCGCGGCCGCCGCTCCAGTTGTGCGCAATCACGGTCCCTCGCCTAGGCTAGTGCGGTCCAACGTCGAAGGAGGCAGTCGTGCCCGAATCCAAGGTGCGCAAGACCGCGGCCGAGAAGAAGAAGGTCAAGGACTCGGCGGAGCTCGCGGAGAAGCGAGCCGATTCCGCCCGCCTCATGTCGGGAAGCCGCAACTGGGTTCCCTACGTCTTCGTCCCCCTGTTCCTGCTCGGGGTCCTGTGGATGGTCGTCTACAACCTGGCGGGCGCCGACCTCGGCTTCATGCGTGCCATCGGCGACTGGAACGTGGCGATCGGGCTGGGCCTGATCATCGCCTCGTTCTCCCTGATGACCCTCTGGAAGTAGCGCCCGCTCACAGCGGCCGGAGCCGCACCGCCGTCCCGTAGGCCATCAGCTCGGTGACGGCCTCGCTCAGCTTGCCGCTGTCGAAGCGGACCCCGACGACGGCGTCAGCGCCGGCCTCCCGTGCCTGCAGCACCATGGCGCCGACGGCGTCCTGCCGCGCCGCCGTCGCGATGAAGGCCATCTCCGGGTTGTGCGCCAGGTCGCCCGGCCGGGTGGCCACCCCCATCACCATGCCGATCACGGCGACGACCTCGCGTCCCGGGATGAACTCGGTGGTTGCCACCGTCACCGGGTAGGAGACGAACGAGGGTCGGCGCGGCTCGATGTCGCGCTGCGGCTGCGGCGAGATCGGCCGGGGGCGGGGGCGGGGCAGGGGGCCCGGCCCCGCCGGCGGCCCGGGGTGCGGCACGGTCATGACGGCCACCCTAATGCGTGCCCCGGTCGCCCCGCGGGCATGGGCCGCCCGACACGAAGGGGGCCCCAGCAGGGCGAGACGATAGGATGACGCGGTGACCGAGACCCATCCGCAGCAGCTGACCGACTCCGAACAGACGGCCATCCGCAAGGAGAAGCGCCAACGTCTGCTGGACTCCGGGCAGGAGGCCTATCCCGCCGACCTCTCCCGTTCCCATTCCCTCGCCGACATCCGCGCCGGGTGGGGCCACCTCGAGGCAGGCGTCGAGACCCAGGACGTGGTCACGACCGGCGGCCGCGTCGTCTTCATCCGCAACACCGGCAAGTTGGCTTTCGCGACGCTGCAGGACGGCTTCACCGCCGACAACAACGGTGAGCGTCTCCAGGTGATGCTGTCGCTCGCCGAGGTCGGCGAGGAGTCGCTGGCCCGCTGGAAGTCCGACGTCGACCTGGGCGACTTCGTCTGGGTGACCGGTCGCGTGATCGCGTCGCGGCGCGGCGAACTGTCGGTCATGGCGAACGACTGGCGCATGGCGTCGAAGGCCCTGCGCCCGCTGCCCGTGCTGCACAAGGATCTGTCCGAGGAGGCCCGGGTCCGTCGCCGCTACGTCGACCTGATCGTCCGCGACGAGGCCCGCGAGATGGTCCGCAACCGCTCCGCCATCACCCGCGCCGTCCGCGACGCGCTCTACGACCGCGGCTACCTCGAGGTCGAGACCCCGATCCTGCAGCTCGTCCACGGAGGCGCTGCGGCCCGCCCGTTCGAGACGCACATCAACGCCTTCGACATCGACATGTCCCTGCGGATCGCGCTGGAGCTGCACCTGAAACGCACGATGGTCGGCGGCGCCGACAAGGTGTTCGAACTCGGCCGCGTGTTCCGCAACGAGGGCATCGACTCGAGCCACTCCGCCGAGTTCACGATGCTCGAGGCCTACATGGCCTGGGGCGACCAGACGACGATCGCCAACCTGATCAAGGACGTGGTGCTCGCCGCGGCGGACGCGTTCGGCTCCCGCCAGATCGAGACCCCGAAGGGGATCATCGATCTCGACGGCGAGTGGACCTGGCTGAAGTTCTTCCCCGCCCTGTCGGAGCGCCTCGGCCGCACCATCACCGTCGACACCCCGCTGGCCGAGCTCCAGGAACTGGCCGACGCCAACGAGATCGAATTCGACCCCAAGTGGGGCGCGGGCAAGCTGGCGATGGAACTGTTCGGCGACCTCGTCGAACCCGCCCTGCTGCAGCCCACGTTCGTCTACGACTACCCGTCCATCGCGCAGCCGCTGGCCCGTCCGCACCGCACCGACCCGGGCAAGGTCGAGGCGTGGGACCTGATCATCGGCGGCGTCGAGCGGGGCACCGGCTTCACGGAGCTGGTCGACCCGGTCGTCCAGCGCGAGGTGCTGGTCGCCCAGTCCCTGCAGGCGGCGGCCGGCGATCCGGAGGCGATGCAGCTGGACACCGACTTCGTCGAGGCGCTGGAGTACGGCGTCCCGCCCATGGGCGGCCTCGGGCTGGGGATCGACCGGCTGATCATGCTGCTGACCGGTGTCGGCATCCGCGAGACAATCCTCTACCCGCTGCTGCGTCCCCAAGCCTGATCTTCGTCGGCCGGCTGGGCCTGACCGGCACGGATGCCGACCAGGGTGGCGGTCAGGATGAGCGCGCCGCCGATGACGAGGCGGGCTGTGACCGACTCGCCGCCGAACGCGACGGCGAAGGCCGAGGCGAAGACGGGCTCGAAGGTCATCAGCAGCGCCACCCGGGTCGGGCTCAGGTGACGCTGGGCGAGGGTCTGGAGCAGCATCGTGACGATGCCCGCCACGATCGCGGTGTAGGCGATGGCTCCCCAGACGGTGGGCTCGGCCGGGATCGAGTAGCCGCCGGGCAGGCCGAGGATGCCGCAGACGACGGCGACACCGATCAGCTGCACGATCGCGAGGCTGACGGCGTCCATGCTGCGCGACGAACGGTCGAGCAGGATGATGTGCAGCGCGTACAGCGCCGCACCGAGCAGGGTGAGCGCCTCGCCGAGCCCGGTTCCCCCGAGGCCGGTCAGGCTGAGCACGCCCAGGCCGAGGACGGCGAGCAGGACGGCGAGCCACGTGGCGCGGGTGAGTCTGGCGCGGAAGGCCACCCACATGAGCAGCGGGGTGATCACCACGTAGGTGCCGGTGATGAAGCCGGAGACGGAGGCGGCGGTGTGCTGGAGGCCGACGGTCTGGGCGATCTGCGCGAACCCGTAGAGGCCGCCCAGACCGAGGCCCGTGCGCCACTGCCGCCAGGTGAGGCGGCGGAGCCGCGGGAGGAAGATCAGCGCCGGGACCGCGGCGCCGATCGCGAAGCGGACGGCGAGGAAGTCGATGGGGTCGACGAGCGAAACGGCGTCCTTGATCACGAAGAAGGTCGAGCCCCAGATGGCCGTGACCAGCAGGATGCCGAACGTCGCGAGCGTTGACCTGCTCACACCCACCTCCTCCAGAACTTGATGAAACCGGTTTCACGGAATCGTAAAACACGTCGGGGGTTCAGATCAACCCCCTGAGGAGATACGTCCTCGAGACGCCGTCCTTCGAGACGCCGTTCGTTCCTCACGGCTCCTCAGGAATCTCTCGTTCCTCACGGCTCCTCAGGAACCTCAGATTTCAATCCTCGATCGTGACGTGCAGCAGCACCGCGTCCGCCTCGGACTCCGGCAGGATGCGCGCCGCCTCGTCGATGTCGACGACGAGCAGCCCGCCCCGCGGCACCGTCACGAGAGTCGCGGGCCCGCTGAAACGCTGGCGGTCCGTCAGGTCGCTGTACGGGGCGGTCGCCGTCAGCGCGGTCTTCTGCGCCACCTCGACCAGGACGTCACCGTCCAACGCCGCGACGACGAACTGGTAGCGGCGCCGTCCGACGAGGTCGTCGGTGCCGAGCACCGCCCCGGTGCCGTGACGGTAGGTGAGCGAGTCGCCGATCGAGAAGGCCGGGCCCGCGGGCAGGCCAGGCGCCGCGGCGACAGCCTCCGCGACGCGGCGCCAGCGCTTCCCGCCGCCGGCGGCCGCGGCAAGATCCGCGGACTCGGAGTACAGCTGCACGTCAGGCCTCCTGGGAGATGGGACACAGGGTCAGGTTGAACGCGAAGTCGTCGAAGCGGACCCGGTAGCCGTCGAGGACCTCGGACCCCCACGAGTTGGACCCGAGGCCCAGCACCGCGTGGTTGAGGTTCACGGTGACGGTGTCGCGGGCCACGAGGTCGGTCGGGTGGGCCGCCCTGTCGATGTCGGCACAGGTGTAGGGCCAGGCTGAGAAGTGGAACGGCTCCCCGCCGGTGACGCGCAGCCCGCGGCCGGCGTCGTCGGCGAACTCGGCCCAGCGGACGTCGCCGCGGTTGCCGCAGTCCTGCGGAACCACATACGGCGTGAACATGGAGTCGACGTCCGAGGCCCAGACGCCGATGGGCGCCGCGGCGCGCGAGTCTGGGTAGTTCTCGCCCGGCCCGCGCCCGTACCAGGCGACGCGTCGCAGATCCCCCGGCGCCTCGAACGACAGCCCGATGCGGGGGACGATGTCGCGGTAGTCGCCTTCCGCGCGGCCCCGGACGGCGACGGTGGCGGCGCCGTCGCCGGTCACGCGCCACACCCACGACACCTGCATGCCGAACCCGAGGGCGGGCGGCGCGATCCGGGCCTCGACGTCGATCACGACGGCGCCGTCCTCGACCCGCCAGTCGACCGACCGGACGGAGGTCCGCAGGTCCGAGAGGTGACGCGGCCGCCAGAGCCGCTCATTCTCCTGGGCGTGGTTATCGATCAGGGGCTTCCAGAAGCCGATGCGGAGCGGGGCGGCGATGAGGTCACGCCCGCCGGAGCGCCAGGCGGTCAGGTCGCCCGAGATGGGATCGAAGGCGAGTTCCCCGGCCCGGGTGGAGATGTAGAGGTGGTCGCCCAGCCGCACGTCCGGCGGCGCGGCGCCCGGCCGGGACTCCTGCGTGGACCTCCCCGATTGCGCCGGCGAGGCGCCCGGGACGGGTTCGGACTGGTAGCGACCCAGCACGTGGCCGGACGCGGCCCAGTCGTGCTCGGCCACGGAGGTGACGGTGAACGTCAGCAGTCGCTCCCCGTCGCCGGGAGTGAGGCCGAGGGGCGTCCGCCAGGTCTCCCCCGGCCCGACCGCTCCGGGGACGAGGGTCGTCGCGGCGATCTCGACACCGTCATGGGTCTCGCTCACGGCGACCCGCACGTCCGCGAGATCGGTGAACCAGCGCCGGTTCTCGACGACCACGTCGCCGTCGACATGGCTGACCCGGACGGGGCAGATGACCTGGGCGTACTCGACCAACCCGGGCGAGGGTTCCTGCCAGGGGAAGACGAGGCCGTCGATGCAGAAGTTGGAGTTGTTCGGGAAATCGCCGAAGTCGCCGCCGTAGAGGTGACGGACGCGGCCGTCCGGGGCCTCGGACCGCAGGCCGTGGTCGATCCACTCCCAGATGAAGTGGCCCTGGATCGACTCGTAGCGGTCGAAGACCGCCTGGTACTCGGACAGGCCGCCGGGCCCGTTGCCCATCGCGTGCCCGTATTCACAGAGGATGCGTGGCTTGCCCATGGGATGCTCGCCGAGGTCGGCCATCTGCGAGACGCGCGAGTACATGGTGGAGATCACGTCGACGACGGCCGCGTTGCGGTCCTCCTCGTAGTGCACCGGGCGGGTGGGGTCGAGTTCCCTGGCGCGGCCGTACATGGCGGCGATGTTGCAGCCGTCGCCCGACTCGTTGCCGAGCGACCACATGACGACGCTGGCGTGGTTGCGCTGCGCGAGCACGTGCCGCTCGATCCGGTCGACGAAGGTCGCCTCCCAGGCCGGGTCGTCGGTGATCCGGGACAGGTCGCCGACAAGGTCGAACCCGTGGGTCTCGACGTCGGTCTCCGCGACGACCAGCAGCCCGATCTCGTCGCACATCCCGTAGAAGCGAGGGTCGTTCGGGTAGTGCGCGGTGCGCACGGCGTTGATGTTGTGGCGCTTCATCAGCTCGAGATCGCGGCGGACCCGCTCCATCGTGACGGCGCGGCCGCGCCGCTCGTCGTGGTCGTGCCGGTTGACGCCGTGCATCATGAAATACGAGCCGTTGAGCCGGAGAGTGCCGTCGACGATGGTCACCTCCCGCAGGCCGAGGCGATGGCCGACGTGCTCGGAGGCGGCGCCGTCAGCCCCGACGACGGTGAGCAGCAGGTCGTAGAGGACGGGCTCCTCGGGGTTCCACAGGCGGGGCGCGTCGACGCGGAGCGTGGCGGTGCCGCCAGGAGCGGCCGAGGCTGAGGCGACGGGTTCACCGGCGAGGCCCAGGGTGAGGTCGACACGCTCGGTCCCCTCGGCCCAGACGGTGACGTCGACGACGGCGGCGCCGCCGTCGATCCGGGTGCGGGCGAAGAAGTCGGTCAGGCGGGCGGCGGGGCGCGTCACCAGGTAGACGTCACGGAAGATGCCCGAGGCCCACCACATGTCTTGGTCCTCGACGTAGGTGGCGTCGCTGAACTGGAGGACGCGGACGGCGAACAGGTTGTCACCGTCGCGGACCAGGCGGGTCACGTCGAACTCGGCGGCGAGCCGCGACCCCTTGGTCATGCCGACGAACGCGCCGTTGAGGAAGACCTCGGCGTAACTTTCGACGCCGTCGAAGCGGAGCAGCACCTGCTCGCCCGGCGCGGGCGCGGTCAGCGTGACGATGCGCTGGTAGGCCCCCGTGGGGTTGTCGGCGGGAACGCGCGGCTCGTCGACAGGGAAGGGATAGCCCTCGTCGGTGTAGACGAGTTGTCCGTACCCGTCGAGCTGCCAGAGGTGGGGGACGGTCACCTCATCCCAGCCCGGCTGCTCCTCGTCGGCGAAGGAGGCGGGGACGCGTCGCGGGTGGCCGAAGAACCGGAACCGCCACGGCCCGCTGAGGCTGACGAAGCCGCGGGACTCCTCGCGCACCCCGGCGCGGGCACCATCGGGATCGGGATGCCCGAAGAAGTAGGCGCGGGCCGGGAGGCGCCCGCGGTGGGTGAGCGCCGGGTTCTCCCAGTCGAGGATGTCCATGGAGCCCACACCTGACCCTTCTGCGCGATGAAACCGGTTTCATCCAAAGCTACACGGGAACGGCACGCCACGCAAGATGGCGCTGCCATGAGACGATGGCGCCTGTCAGGAGGGATACCGTGCCACGAGGAGCCAACCCGGGGGGCCGACGAGCCACCATCGGCGACGTCGCCCGCATCGCCGGTGTCTCGCGCGCCACCGCGTCGCGCGCGCTGAACGACTCCCCCGCCGTCACCCCGGCCACGAAGGAGCGCGTCAGGGCCGCCGTGCAGGAGACCGGGTTCGTCATGAACGCGCGGGGCAGGGCCCTGGCCATGGGGCGCTCGGAGTCGATCGCCATCCTGATCACGGAACCCCTCGACGAACTGTTCGCCGATCCCACCTATGGCGTGGTCCTGCGTGGCATCACCGAGGGCCTGGCCGCGAGCCGCACCATGCCGATGCTGGTCCAGGCCTGGACCGAGGTCGAGCACCAGCGGGCGCTGCGTCAGTTCGAGCGCCGCGTGGTCGACGCCGTCATCTCCATCTCCCCGTACGTCGGCGGCGACATGCTGGAGGCCCTGGCCACCGGCGCGCTGCCCGTCGTCCTGTGCGGCCAACTCCCGGGCGACCCGTACAGCGGCGTCTTCGCGTCGGTCTACTCCGACGACGTCGCCGGCGCGACGCTCGCCGCCGAACGGATGCTGCGCCGCGGCCGACGCAGGATCGCCATCGTCAACGGCCCGATCGGCAACCCGGCCGCCGTGGAACGCCTGAACGGCTACGCGCGGACACTCGACGGCGCCTTCGACGAGTCCCTGACCGTCTCCACCGGCTGGGACGCCTCCTCCGGCTACGACGCCATGTCCCGGCTCCTCGCCCTGGCCCCCGACATCGACGGCGTCCTGGCCGCCAGCGACCGCATCGCCGTCGGCGCCCTGGGGGCCCTGCAGTCGGCCGGCCGCTCCGTTCCGGACGACGTCTCCATCATCGGCTTCGACGACCACGCCGTCGCAGCGACGACGACCCCACCGCTGACGACCATCCGGCAGCCCCTGCACCGGCAGGGCATGCTGGCCGCGGGCATGGCGCTGGGGATGGTCGACGGCGACTCCCCGAGCCGCGTGGTGCTCGACATGGAACTGGTCGAACGGGAATCCGTCTGACGCTTCAGGAAGGGGACGCCGCATGGTGATCCTGGTCGATCCGCCGCGCTGGCCTGCGCACGGCACCGTCTTCTGCCACCTGGTCTCGGACGCCTCGTTGGATGAATTGCACGCGTTCGCGGACGATCAGGGCGTGCCGACGCGCGCCTTCGACCACGATCACTACGACGTTCCCGCCTCCCGCTACGACGACCTGGTCGCGGCCGGCGCCGTTCCCGTCCGGGAGAGGGAACTCGTGGCCCGCCTGATCGCCGGGGGCCTGCGGGTGCGGGCTCCGGAGAAGACCCCCGGCCGCATCACGGCCCGCGCGGCCGTGATCGCTGACTGGGAGCGGTACGACCTGCCGGACCCGCTGCGTGACGAACTCCTGGGCCGCTGGTCGGAGCCCCATCGGCACTACCACGACCTGCGCCACCTCGCGGCCTGTCTGGCCTCCCTCGACGCCCTCGGCTGCGAGACGTCCCACGTGCGCCTGGCGGCCTGGTTCCACGACGCCGTCTACGAGGCGGTTCCGGGGCGCGACGAGGAGTCGTCGGCCGTCCTGGCCGAGGAGCGCCTGGCCGGCCTCCTGCACCGGGCCGAGGTGGAGGCCGTCGCGCGGCTGGTGCGGATGACGACGCACCACGACCCTTCCGGCGAGGACGAGGCCCAGCTCAGCGACGCCGACCTCTCGATCCTCGGGCTCCCGCGGGCCCGCTACGACATGTACGTGCGCGACGTGCGGGGCGACTACGCACACCTGCCGGAGTCCGCCTGGCGGGCCGGGCGGAGCACCGTGCTGGGCGCGTTGCTGGGCCGCCCGCGCCTGTTCCACACGGCGACCGGCGCCGACCGCTGGGAGGAGACGGCGCGCGCCAACCTCCGCGCCGAGCTCGCCCGCTGGTCACGGGTTCCGGCGACGTGACGGTCCTCGACCTCGACGAGGTCGCCCCGGCCCCGCCCCATCCCCGTCGCGGGGCTGGCTGGTGGCCCTCACAGGACTATTGACGATCGCCCTGGTGATCGCCGGCACCGCGATGTGGCAGCGACGGCAGGTCGAGGAGCCGCTGCTCACCCCGGACTGGGAGGCTCCACCGTCCGAGGTCGTCTGGACCATGTCGCCGACCGCCTCGGCGACGGACGACGACATGTTCACCTACCTGATGCCCGTCTCCCCCGACCACGCCCTGGTCTTCTACTCCGGGCTGACCGCCTGGGCGGCTCTGCCGACCGACACCGCTCTTGCCCTCCTCGACCTGCGCACCGGTCAACGGCTGTGGGAACGGGCCCTGGACGGCCGCCAGTCCTATCCGCTGGCCGCCCGCCCCGGCAAGTACATCGTGGAGATCGTCGTCTCGACCAGCCCGTCCGGGTCGGCGGCGGTCAGGACGACCGACTGGACCACCGGGGCCGAACTCAGCCGCCTCGACGACGTCGACCCCGCCTCGTTCCAGGGGTTCGGGGGACGCATACTGCCCCCGGATGTTGACACCCTCGCCCTCAGCCACGACGACCGGGTCGGGCTCCACCGGGTCCTGGAACTCGACGACCCAGTCTGGGAGGCCGACGACGCCAGCCGTGTCCTCGCCGTCACCGACGACATCGTCGTCACGGCTCGCGCTGCCTACGATCGGGCGACGGGGTCGGTACAGGAGTGGGATTCGCTCCCCGCGGGGCAGAGCTGGGTGCAGGGGGTGGGCGACGGGCTCGTGGAGAGCCGCACCGACGGGGCGGTGGTCCGCTGGGAGACATCGCACGGCCGGGCACTTTGGACCCGCACGGGAGCCAGTCTCCTGTTCGCCACGGACGGGGTCGTCGCCGTCAGCACCGAGACCGGACGGTGGCCAGAGAGCCAGCTGCTCCTCCTCGACCCGACCACCGGAGCCCCCCTGCCAGGCTCGGAACCCATCCACCTGCCGGCGGACGCCTGGGCCCAGGCGCTGCCCCACACCGACCTCTTCATGACCACGGCCCCGGACGGCGTCTCCCTGCATAGCCTCACCACCGGCCGGGTTCTCACCACCATCGCCTCACCCGGCTCCACCGACGGCTGGCTGGGTCTTTCCGGGCAGGGCCGCGAGACCCTGTACCTCGACATCCAGGGCGACCTCGGCGCCTACGACATCGCCACGGGACGCGAACTCTGGCGGACGACGGACGCGGCGACCTACACCATCATCGGCAGCCACCTGCTGGAGGTCTCCACGACCGGCGATGGCCGCCTGACTGCGCTGCGCTGACCCGGCGGTCAGGCCCAGGCGGGCAGCTCGAACCGGCGGGTGACCCGGCCGTCAGCAACGCTCCACTCGAAGATGCCCTCGTCGCTGGTAGCCGTGTAGAACAGTGCCGGGTCGGCCGCCCGGTAGACCGCCTCGGGTCGGTAGCCGTCCTCGGTGAAGGTCGTGACGTCGTCGTCGCCGAGGTGCCACAACCCCACCGAGGCGCTTCCGGTCTCGAGCGTCATCACCAGGCCGGAGCTGTCGGCAAGCCATTCACAGTACATCGGTCGGGCCGACGGCCTGATGACGGCGGACGGCGTCAGCGAGGCCGCATCGTAGACGTGTAGCTGACCGGCCCAGTCAGAGAAGGCCAGCAGGGTGCCGTCGGGGCTCCACCGCGGCTCCACCGCCTGCTTCACCTGATCGAGAGTCGCGATCAGCTTGCCGGTGGCCACTTCGCGAATCTCGGGACCCGAGTTCAGGTCGCCGGAGAGTAGCCGCGTGCCGTCTGGGCTGAACGCCAACCAGGCGGGTGACGGGGCCGACGGCTCGAACTCGGCGACCCGCTCGAGGGTGGTCGCGTCCCAGGCCAGCACTCGGTGGTCGTCGCCGCTGCTGGCCAGCAGGGCGCCGTCGGGTGAGAAGGCGAGGTGCCGGACGCGGGCGGAGGCGTCATCCATCCGCACATCGGCGTGGGCTTCGACGCGATACAGCTCGGTGAAGTCGGCGGCGCTGAGCAGTGCGATCGAGTTGGCATCGACGTTGCGGGCGAGGGTCGGCGATGTGGGATGCCAGGCCAGTGCGCCCAGGCTCGGGCCTGAATCAGTGGGGCCGCTGTTGCGAGAAATGCTGCCAGTGGTGGCCGACCAGACGACGATGGAGTCGCCATGCAGGGCGGCGAACTCCGCGCCGTCACCCGAGAAGGCCACCTGCCTGCTGCTGATGAGGTTGTCTGGGTTGAAAGGGACCATGTCGCCGTCCTGACTGCCGGGACCGTCGGGTTCTGGACCGGAGCCGGGCCTGTCCACCGGGCCCTCGGCCGCGGTGCAGCCGACGAGGGATCCGGCGCCGAGACCGACGGCGCCCAGCAGGAGGGTTCTGCGTCTCACATCCATGGTCTCTCTTCTCGGTGCTTGCCAAGGCCGAAGCGGTCGATCTGTCCGGCCAGAGCCGCCCAGTCGGTGGGCTCGGGGGCGGCGGCCAGGCCGTTCACTCGCTTCATGGTGTCGTCGTCGAGCCGTGCCACCGCCAGATTGAGCGCCTGGGTGATGGCCGTCGCCACCTCGAGCCGGTCGGTCAGCCCGTGCGGCACCTCGAGGATGACGACGTCGTCGGCCGTCACCGACACATGCACCTGCCCTGACTCGTCCCGACCATCGGCCTGGACGGGGAACCAGAACGCCGTCGGGAGGGGTTGGGACGACCGGGCCGCCTCCAGCTGCTCGGCGGCGAACTCGAGCGCGATCTGATGGTCGCGGCTGGTCGGCTCCGAGCCGAAGACGGCGTCCAGCTCCGCCAGCTGTGCCGCGCGATGCTCCGCGAGTGCCCGGCCCAGCGCTCCGCGCAGGGACGCGACGGTGGCCTCGTGGGAGGCGGGGTCGTCGGGGAGCCGGTCGAGCTGCAGGAGTTCGAGCCTTCCGTCTGTCAACCGGGCGAACAGCCACGGAGTCTGACACTCGTGGTCGGTGGTGGTCATGCCGCGAACCTGCACCAACGGGTCGAGCCGTCGCTGAGCGTCAGCTCGTCATGCACCAGACCATCGACGTCGACGGCGCGCTGCTGCGTCGCCGCGAGCCCGAACCGGGCCAGGGCGGCGTACTCGTCTGGCACGTGCAGCACAACCCACGGCCTTGCCTTGGAGCCATCGCCGGAGGCGAGGATCGCCTCTACGGCGAGGCCTGCGTAGAACGCCTCGCGGCGGGCCCGCCCCCTGTCGCCGATGCCCGCGTAGGCGGTGCTCAGGAGGGCGTGGGCGTCGGGGCAGAACAGCGCGCCCGGCATGAGGCCCTCGACCAGGCGGATGACCTCGTCGTGACGGTCGGCTGCGGCGAGCTCGGCGGCACGAAAGAGCCAGGTGGTGGCGCGGCTGAAGTTGGGAGAGCCGACGATGGCCCGGTGCAGGGGCCGCAGGGTGGCGTCGGAGGGCGCGTCGACGTAGGCGGTGAAGGCGTTGGAGAGACTCACAGGTACTTCTCCAGTTCCTCGAGAGTGAGGTTGTTGACGAAGTCGCGCCCAGCCCGTCGGGCATCGACCTCGACCGGTCGGGCCCGATATGCCTCATCCACTGACGTGGAGGGGTTGTCGCCCTTGTTTCGCACGTAGGTCTGGTTGAGTTCACGCCAACGGGCGGCCTCTTCCGGGGTCATCCCGGCTCCGTTCGTGGTCGAGTTCGGGTCCATTGCCATGCCCTCGTACTGACGGGAGTGCTCCATCTCGTGGACGACCGTGTGAAGCAGGACCGAAGGGTCGGTCAGGAAGTCGGGGTCGAGTTGGATGTTCCCCGCGCCGTCACGCCTGCCGTAGGCACCGTTCAGGTCAACCCACTGGATCTGCTTTCGTGGGATGCCATTCTGATCGGCGAAGTCGTCGGCGATCGACTGGAACACCTCCCTCACCTTCTCGGGATCCTCGGCTGCAAGCTTCGCCAACCGGTCCGCAACTCCATCGTCCAGGTTGCCGCGGGTGTCGTTCTCCCGGACGAGCGCGTGCTCGGCTGGGAGGTCAAGGTCGGCGAAGGCGCTCTCAACTGCCGTGGCACCACGGCTCTCCAGCTGCAACAACTGAAACCTGACCACCTGGACGAAGATGGCGACAAAGACTGAAGGCGTGCGCCGCTCGACCATCTGCAGGTACTGGCCCATCCGGGAGTAGGCGACGACCTGCATCGCAACGGTCGCCTGCAGACCGCCCACGGCCCCCGCGCGTAGGCGTTGGAGGTCCTGGTCGCGGCTTCAGCCAACTCCCCCAGATGGACGGCGATCGAACCGGTACCCGTCTCGCTCTGGCTGAATTGTTGTGCCGCGGGCCCGTCGTTGGAGGCAAGGACATGGGCCACGGAATCTGTAGCATCGGTGTGCGCTGACGTGAGGCCGCTGGCGAGCCGCCGGTAGGAGGCTGCGAGCTGGCCCATCGCTGCGATGTCGAGCCGAGGCTCGATGACTCCGGTCTGCTCGAACATCCGTCACTCCCAGAATCGGGCCGCGGCCGCGGCCTCTTCGGTGGCCTGGTAATCGGAACCGGTCGCGCGCATCTTGCTGGCGGTGCTGGTGGCCCCCTCCATCGCCCCGGCGATCAGACGGTGCCATGGACCGTTGCAGAGCGCGTCACCGGCGACGGCGGCCGCCTCGATGGGTGAGCGCGTGCGGGCCGACAGGGTCTCGGCGATGATGACCTGGTGGGCGTCCGCGTACATGGCCGTGGCTGCCTGGTCCAGCGTTTCGCCGGCCTTCTGCCAGGCGGACGGGGTGAAGATCGTCATTGCTCGGACCTCTCTGCGCGTTGGAGGAGAGCGTAGTGGGCTCCCGGTTCACGACGGCATGGGGCCGATGGCGTGCCCATCCACCTGGCGGCGGACGCCTGGGCCGGCGGTCAGTCGGCGGAGTTCGCGGACGGCGCCGATGCAGCCGACGCCGGGGACACCGGCGACACCGCGGACTTCGCGGAGACCGGTGACGCCGGGGTGTCGGCCGACACCGGCGACTTCGCCGACACGGGGGAGGTTGCGGACTTCGCCGACACCGGCGAGGCCACCTTCTTCACCGGCGTCTGCGTCGCGGCCGACGCCGGCGAGTTCGCCGACGGGGCGCTGTTGCCCGAGACTGCGGCCTTGCCGAGCGACTGGGAAACGGGCGCAACAGCGGCGGAGCCGAAGGCTGACGGCGTCACCTCGATGGCCTTGGCCGGGGTCGGGGCGGGGGTGGAGGCGTTGGCCACGGCCATGCCGCCCGCCAGCGCGGCCACGCCGAAGGCTCCGGCGACGATGGTGCTGATCTTGGTCTTCATCATGGGTCTCACCTTTTCCACTTCTGTCGGCGGGGATCTCCTGCCGACATGAGCAATCCTCGTGGGCCGGTGTGAAGCCCACAGGAGACGATCATGAGAGAAGTCTCACGCCAGCCTCCTAGTGTGATGGACTCCACTGAAGGGGGAAGAGATGGACGAGGCGAGGCAGGTGGAGTTGTTCACCGACACCGTCGGCGGGCGACTGAGCAGGGCGGCCTGTCCCGCAGCGACGGCGACCCTCCTGGAACTCCACCACCGCCCCGGCGCTGGGGTCTCCGGCCTGTATGAGCTGAGTGACGGCACCTCCGTCCGCTACCTCGTCGCTACCTCCGAGGACCTGCCTGCGGGGAGCGGCACCCCCCTTCCCGGCGACGACGTGGACCTCGTCTGGTGGGAGCATCCGGCCGACCCGAAGCTCCCCGGCCTCGCCACGGCCAGCGTTCCTGAGACGGTCGAGCGGATCTGGGGGCGCGGCTCCCCGCTCGAGCATCTCGAGACGGTCACATACCGTCCCCTCCGCAGGGCCGTGCTGCGGGCACGCCTTGGCGGGGAAACGCTGTATCTCAAGGTGCTGCGCCGTGATGCGGACCAACTCGCCGCCCGCCACCGGCTCCTCCTGGAGGCAGGCGTGCCCGCTCCCCCCGTCGTCGGCCCGGTCACGGACGAGGTGGTCGCGCTGGCCACCGTGCCCGGCAGCCCGCTGGCGCAGGCTCTCCGCGACTCCCCGACGCTCCCGCTTCCGGCGGCTGCGATCCTCAACCTGGTCGACGCCTTTCCCGTCGACCTGCTGGAGATGTCGTCGCGTCACGCCTGGACCGACCGCATCGACGCCTATGCCGACGCCGCCGCCGTCGCCGTCCCTGCCGCCGCGGCGCGGATCGCGGCGACGGTCGCCCGGATCCACGCCGTCACCGGAGCCGTCGAGCGCGGCCCCCTGGCCCCCACCCACGGCGACCTGTACGAGGCGAACCTGTTCGTCGAGGCCGGACGCATCAGCGGGGTCATCGATGTCGACGGCGCGGGCCCGGGGTATCTGGTGGACGACCTCGCCTGCTTCGTCGCGCACGTGTCGGTACTGCCGACGATCGATGAGGGATATGCCCACACGGCCGCCTTCGCCGATGCCTATCTGCGGGCCTTCGGCGACGAACTCGAGGAGCGCGGGATCTCCCGGGCCGGCCTGCTCGCCCGGACCGCGGCGGTGGTTCTCACACTCGTGGCGGGCGCCAGGGACGAGACGCTGGCGGACTGGGAAGCCACTGCGCTGGCCCGCATCCGGCTCGCGGAGGGGTACGCGGCCCAGGCCTGGGGCCTGCTGCGGGTGACCCGACCATTTGATGAGTGAGCATTCACTCATTAGTATTTGCGGGTGACCCGCGCAAAACCCATGCCCCCGGAGGACCGGCGGGCGGCCATCATCGAAGCGACACTCCCACTCCTGGAAGAGTACGGCCCCGGCCTGACGACCCGGCAGATCGCCGAGGCCAGCGGCGTCGCGGAGGGAACCATCTTCCGCGTCTTCACCTCCCTCCAGGAACTCATCGAGGCCACGATCAGGGAGCGTTTCTCCCTCGACCGCGCCGAGGCACATCTCGTGTCGATCGACCTCGGCCAGGATCTGCTCAGCAAGACCCGCAACACCCTCGACCTGTTCACCCACCACATGACGTCGATCCGGACCCTGCTCATGGCCATCGGCCACGCCCACGGCAAGCCGGAGCTCTGCATCCACGAGATGGTGCAGGGACACCGTGAACACCTCGAGGCCTGGCTGGCGGAGCGGTTCGCGGAGCACGCGGACGAGCTGAGGGTTCCCGCCCGCGACTACGTCAGCTTCCTCCGACTGCTCGCCAGCGGCCGCATCCTCTCCCACGAGGACGACACCGACCCCGACACGATCATCTCCCTGGCCCTCGACGGGGCCCGCCGAAAGGACAACCCGTGATTTCACGACTTGGGCGGGTGATCAACCGCTACGTCAAGCCCTACTGGGGGCTCATCGCCATCGTCGTGGTGCTGCAGATCATCGCCACCATTATGTCGCTCTACCTGCCGACCCTGAACGCCCGCATCATCGACCAGGGCGTCGTCCTCGGCGACACCGACTACATCTGGCGCACCGGCGGCGTCATGCTGCTGCTCTCTGCCATCCAGGCGGCCGCCCAGATCGGCGCCGTGTGGGCGGGCGCGAACACCGCCATGCAGTTCGGCCGCGACCTGCGCGCGGCCCTGTTCCACCGGACGCTCAGCTTCTCGACGCGAGAGTTGAACAAGTTCGGCGCCCCCTCGCTGATCACCCGCAACACCAACGACGTGCAGCAGGTCCAGACCCTGATCCAGATGACGCTCGTCATGCTGGTCTCCGCCCCCATCACGATGGTGGGCGGCGTCTTCATGGCGATCCGCGAGGACTTCGGCCTGTCCTGGATCATCCTCGCGGCCGTGGTGCTGCTCGGCATCGGCATCGTCTTCGTCATCACGAAGATGGGGCCGCTGTTCGAGGTCATGCAGAAGCGCATCGACGCCCTCAACCGGGTGCTGCGCGAGCAGATCACCGGCATCCGTGTCGTGCGCGCCTTCGTCCGGGAGCCGTTCGAGAGCCGTCGTTTCGAGCAGACCAACGCGCTCCTCGTCGACACGACGACACGCGTCGGCCGCCTGATGGCCTTCCTGTTCCCGTTCGTCGGCCTCGTGATGAACCTCTCGACCGTCGGCGTCATGTGGTTCGGCGCCGCCCGCATCGAGTCCGGCGACATCCAGGTCGGCCAGTTGACGGCGTTCATCTCCTACCTGATGCAGATCCTGATCTCCGTGATGATGACGACGATGCTGCTGATGATCGCCCCCCGCGCCGCCGTCTCGGCGGACCGCATCGAGGAGGTGCTGGAGACCGAGAGCAGCGTCGCGCCGCCCGACACACCGGCCACCACCCCCGAGGCCAGGGGCAACGTCCACTTCGAGCGCGTGAGCTTCGCGTACCCGGGTGCCGAGGCTCCCGTGCTGAAGGACCTGACCTTCACGCTCCAGCCCGGCCGGACGACCGCCATCATCGGGTCGACCGGCTCCGGCAAGAGCACGCTCGTCAACCTCATCCCCCGTCTCTTCGATGCCACCGAGGGAAGCGTGAAGGTCGACGGCGTCGACGTGCGCGACTACGACCAGGACGCGCTGTGGGCCAGGATCGGCCTCGTGCCGCAGAAGCCGTACCTCTTCACCGGCACGATCGCCTCCAACCTGCGCTACGGCAAGCCGGACGCCACCGACGAGGAGATCTGGCAGGCGCTGACGGTGGCCCAGGCCGGCGACTTCGTGCGGGAGAAGGACGGCGAACTGGAGTCACCCATCTCGCAGGGCGGCACCAACGTCTCGGGCGGGCAGCGACAGCGGCTCGCGATCGCCCGTGCGCTCGTCAAGCGCCCCAGCGTCTACGTCTTCGACGACTCGTTCTCGGCACTCGACGTGACCACCGACGCGCGGCTGCGTGCCGCGCTCGAGCCTGAGACCAGGCAGGCCGCCGTCCTGGTGGTCGCCCAGCGGGTCTCGACCATCACCGGCGCCGACGAGATCCTCGTGCTCGAGCACGGCGAGATCGTCGGTCGCGGCACCCATGAGCAACTGCTGGCCGACAACGAGACGTATCAGGAGATCGTCTCGTCGCAGCTCAGCGCGGAGGAGGCAGCGTGAGCGAGAAGAAGGTCAAGGCGAACAAGCGCCCCGACTACGCCCCCCAGCGGGGCCCGGGCCACGGCCCCATGGCCGGCGGCGGCGAGAAGGCCGCCAACTTCACCGTGTCGCTGCGACGGCTGATCCGCCAGCTGCGGCCGCAGCGGGTCGCGATCGTCGCGGCCATCGTGCTCGGCACGATCTCCGTCGCGCTCGGAGTGGTGGGCCCGAAGATCCTCGGGCGCGCCACCGACCTGATGCTGGCCGGCATCATCGGCAAGTCGATGCCCGCCGGGATCACGAAGGAACAGGCCATCGAGCAGGCGATCCAGGCCGGCAACGCCGACATGGCCGAGATGCTCCGCAGGCTGGACTTCGTCCCGGGCGAGGGCATCGACTTCGGCGCCATCGGGACCGTGCTGCTGATCGTGCTCGGCCTGTACCTGGTGAGCTTCGCGTTCTCCTACGCGCAGGGCTGGATCCTGAACGGCGCCGTGCAGCGCACCGTCTACCGGATGCGCGAGCAGATCTCCGCGAAGATCGACCGGCTGCCGCTGAGCTACTTCGACAAGCAGGCGCGGGGCGAGGTGCTCAGCCGCGTGACCAACGACATCGACAACGTGTCGCAGTCGCTGCAGCAGACACTCTCCCAGCTGCTCAACTCGCTGCTCATGATCATCGGCGTGCTCGTCATGATGTTCTGGATCTCCCCGACGCTGGCGCTGGTCGCGCTCCTGTCCGTGCCGGTGGCCATGGTCGTGACCACCGTCATCGGCAAGCGCTCGCAGAAGCTGTTCGCGGCCAACTGGAAGCACACCGGCGAGCTGAACGCCCACATCGAGGAGGCCTTCACGGGCCACTCGCTGGTCAAGGTGTTCGGTCGCCAGCGCGAGGTGGAGGCCGAGTTCGAGCGCCGCAACGGCGACCTGTTCAAGGCGGGCTTCGGCGCCCAGTTCATCTCCGGCATCATCATGCCGGTGATGTTCCTGGTCGGGAACCTGAACTACGTCGTCATCGCCGTCATCGGCGGCCTGCGGGTGGCCTCGGGGCAGATGAACATCGGCGACGTGCAGGCGTTCATCCAGTACTCGCGTCAGTTCACCCAGCCGCTGACGCAGGTGGCGTCGATGGCCAACCTGCTGCAGTCGGGCGTGGCCTCGGCCGAGCGAGTCTTCGAGCTGATCGACGCCGACGAGATGACCCCCGAGCCCGAGGCTTCCCTGCCCGAGACGGTGGAGGGCCGCGTCGCTTTCGAGCACGTCAACTTCTCCTACTCGCCGGAGCAGCCGCTGATCACCGACCTGAACCTCGTCGCCCGCCCCGGCCAGACCGTCGCGATCGTCGGCCCCACCGGCGCAGGGAAGACGACGCTGGTGAACCTCATCATGCGGTTCTACGACCTGGACGGCGGCCGCATCACGATGGACGGCGTCGACATCGCCTCGGTGTCACGCAGCGACGTGCGCTCCCGCATCGGGATGGTGCTGCAGGACACCTGGCTGTTCGGCGGCACGATCAGGGAGAACATCGCCTACGGCCGCCCGGACGCCACCGAGGAGGAGATCATCGAGGCGGCCACGGCCACGTTCGTGGACCGTTTCGTGCACTCCCTGCCGGACGGCTACGACACCGTCATCGACGCGGAGGGCTCGAACGTCTCGGCGGGCGAGAAGCAGCTCATCACGATCGCGCGGGCGTTCCTCGCGGATCCGAGCCTGCTGATCCTCGACGAGGCGACGAGCTCGGTCGACACCCGCACCGAGCTGCTCGTGCAGCAGGCGATGTCCGCGCTGCGCAGCGGGCGGACGTCCTTCGTCATCGCGCACCGTCTCTCCACGATCCGCGACGCCGACCTCATCCTGGTGATGAGCGACGGCGCGATCGTCGAGCAGGGCAGCCACCACGAACTCCTGGAGGCCAGGGGCGCGTACTTCGACCTGTACGAGTCGCAGTTCCAGGCCGCGCTGGAGGACTGACGCTGCAGTCGTGACAAGCCACGTCGGCCCGCCCCGGTTCATTCCGGAGCGGGCCGCTGTGTTTCTCCCCTCACGGGCGCTACACTAGTTGAGTGTTCAACTTCTTTCCAGTTGGGCACCCGACTTCCTGGAGTGACCGTGACCGAGAACCTTGCCGCCGACACCCGCATGGGCCGCCTCGAACTGCGCGTGCGCGACCTGGGCACGCAGCTCGCCTTCTACACCGACGGCGTGGGGCTCACGCCGCTCGCGGAGGAGCCCGGAGCGGTGACGCTGGGCCTCGGGGCCACCCCCATCGTCCGCCTGACGGAGGCCCCCGACCTGCGCCCCGCGCGTCGCGGCGAGGCGGGCCTCTTCCACACCGCCGTCCTGTACGACGATCCGGCCGCCCTCGCCCGCGTGCTCGTCGGCATGTTCCAGGCGTATCCGCAGACCTACGTCGGCACCGGAGACCACCTCGTGTCCGAGGCGTTCTACTTCACCGACCCCGAGGGCAACGGGGTCGAGCTGTACCGCGACCGCCCGCGCGACCAGTGGACCTGGGTCGGCGGCCAGGTGCAGATGGACACCCTCCACATCGATCCCGTCGCGTTCGTGAACCGGGAGCTGGGTGGCCTGGACCCCGCCACCCTGCCGCCCACCGTCGCCTCCCTCGGACACGTCCACCTGCAGGTCGGCGACGTCGACAGCGCACGCGACTTCTACGTCGACGCGCTCGGCTTCGACGAGACCTTCGCCATGCCGGGGAGCGCGCTGTTCGTCTCCGCGGGCGGCTACCACCACCACATGGCCATGAACGTGTGGAACTCCCGCGGCGCCGGGCCACGCAGCCGGACGCTCGGCCTGGGCGTCGTCGACATCCTGGTGCCGACGCTCGACGAGCTCGGCCGCACCGGGGAACGGCTCCGCCACAAGGGCTTCCGTCCCGATTTCGACGGCCGGACGCTGAGCGTGCTCGACCCGTGGAGCAACGAGATCCGACTCGCCGTCGGCTGACCCGCGGGCCACCGCGCGGGGCTAGACTTCGGCCAGCCCGAGCGAGAGGACACCGATGTCTGCCCTGTGGTCCACCGACCCCCGCGACGCCCTGCGCGTCACCGACAGTTTCGACCTGACCGGCTTCGACCGCGCGTCCACCCCCGGCTTCGCCGGTGACAAGGCCGCGGCCGCCACCCTCATGGCGGAGCGCGGCGAACTGCTGAGTGAGCTGCAGGAACGCCTCTACGCCCAGGGCCGCAGCGGCGCGGCGCCCCGCGTACTGGTCGTCGTCCAGGGCCTCGACACGGCGGGCAAGGGCGGCATCGCCCGGCACGTGATGGGCATGGTCGACCCGCAGGGCGTGGCCCTGCGGAGCTTCGGCGTGCCCACCGAGGAGGAACGCGCCCACCACTACCTGTGGCGCATCGAGAAGGCACTCCCCCGCCCCGGCCAGATCGGGCTCTTCGACCGCTCACACTACGAGGACGTGCTCGTGGTGCGCGTCGACAACCTCGTCGGGCCGGAGGTCTGGGGCGAACGCTACGAGGAGATCAACGCCTGGGAGAAGCAGCTCGTCGACGACGGCACCGTCATCCTGAAGTTCGCGATGATGGTGTCGAAGGACGAGCAGGCGCTGCGGCTCATGGAACGGCTGGACCGACCAGACAAGCGGTGGAAGTACTCGGCGGGCGATCTGAAGACCCGCTCGCAGTGGGACGCCTACCAGGAGGCCTACGCCGACGTGTTCCGGCTGACGTCGACCGAGTACGCGCCGTGGTACGTCCTGCCGGCGGACCGCAAGTGGTACCCCCGGGTCGCCGTCACGGAGATCCTGACGCGCACGATGATCGAGCTCGGCCTGCGCTGGCCGGTTCCCGAGTGGGATGTCGCCGAGCAGCGGCGCCTGCTGGCTGCGGACATGCCGGCGCCGGTGCTGGCCGCATCGCTGGCGGAGACGGCCGCCGTCGTCGGCGAGGCGAACGCCCAGAGCATGGAGATCGCCAACGAGGCCGCGGAGCTCCTCGCCGAGGGGCGGGGCGGGACGGCGGCGGAGGAGGCGCGGTCAGCGGCCCGGGAGAAGACGGCCCAGCTCGAGGCCGACCTCGCGGCGACGCTGGAACACAAGCGGGCCCTGCTGCAGGACAAGGACCCGGCGCTGGCGGCGGAGACGCCGTCGAGCCCGACGCCCGAGAAGAAGGTGGGGAAGGTCAAGAAGTCGAAGAAGGGGAAGAAGTAGGAGCCGCCAGCAGCCCGCGCTCCTCCTCCGTCAGCGCCGCAGCCAACCGCCGGAGCGTGTCGCGCCGGACCTGCGCCGGCAGCGGGGCCAGCAGCGCCGTCACCTCGTCGGCGACCACCTCAGCCCTGCCGTGCCGCGGCCGGTACTGCCACGCTCGGGAGACAAGGTCACGGTCCACCCGCCCCTTCTTCGCCAGCCTGTCGAGCACCGTCATGACGGTGGTGTAGGCGAGCTCCCGCTCGGTGGTCAGCAGTTGGTGGACCTCACTGACGGTGCGTGGCGCGTCAGAGGTCCACAACAGCTCCATGACGCGCTGCTCAAGCTCTCCCCGGGACGGCATGCGGCTCATCATAGGCCCCCCCTCGCGCGCTCCGACCCACAGGTTGTATAATTACGACGCCCCGTAGTACGTTCGAAGCATGGACGCTGTGACAATCGCACGGTGGCAGTTCGGCATCACAACCGTCTACCACTATTTCTTCGTACCCATCACCATCGCGATGTCGATGCTGGTGGCTGTCCTGCAGACGATCTGGGTCAAGACGGGCAACGACGCCTATCTCCGGCTCACCAAGTTCTTCGGGAAACTGTTCCTCATCAACTTCGCCCTCGGTGTCGTGACGGGCATCGTGCAGGAGTTCCAGTTCGGCATGAACTGGTCCGAGTACTCCCGCTTCGTCGGCGATATCTTCGGCGCCCCGCTGGCCCTTGAGGCCCTGCTGGCGTTCTTCCTCGAGTCGACGTTCATCGGCCTGTGGATCTTCGGCTGGGACAAGCTGCCGAAGAAGGTCCATCTGATGACCATCTACATGGCCGCGTTCGGCACCATGCTCTCGGCGGTCTTCATCCTCGCGGCCAACTCGTGGATGCAGAACCCGGTCGGCGCGGTCTTCAACGAGGTCAGCGGCCGCGCCGAACTCGACGGTGTCGCGGGCTTCCTCGAGGTGCTGACCAACCCGGTCCTCCTCGTCACCCTCCCGCACGTGCTCTTCGCGGCCTACATGGTCGCAGGCGGCCTCATGGCCGGCATCGCCGGCTGGCACCTGGCCAAGATCAACCGTGACGGCGAGGCACGCGAGGGCGACACCGCCGCCTACCGCTTCGCCGCGAAGTTCGGCGCCTGGGTGCTGCTGGTCGCCTCCGTCGGCGTCATCATCACCGGCGATATGCAGGCCAAGGTCATGACGCAGGTGCAGCCCATGAAGATGGCCGCGGCCGAGGCCCTCTTCAACACGACGACCAACGCCCCGTTCTCCGTGTTCACCATCGGCAACCGCGACGGCACCGAGCAGGTGTTCGCCATCGAGATCCCCGGCCTGCTGTCCTTCATGTCGGGTCACGACGAGGTCCAGGGCGTCAACGACCTCCGCGAGCAGTTCGCCGCGGACGGCTTCCTCCGCAACGACGACACGCAGACCACGCTGCAGCAGCAGTACGCGTCGATCCTGGCCGAGAACTACGACGTCAACCCCATGCCGAACGTGCCGATCTCCTACTGGACGTTCCGCATCATGATCGGCCTCGGGTTCGTCGGCATGGCCGCGGCGGCGCTGATCCTGTGGACGCTCCGCAAGGGCCGGCTGCCGAAGCCGAGCCCGCTGTGGACGCTGATCATGTTCGCGATGCCCCTGGCACCGCTGTTCGCCAACTCCTTCGGATGGATCTTCACCGAGATGGGCCGTCAGCCCTGGCTCGTCGCCGGCGTCATGCCGACGGCCGCAGGCGTCTCACCCACCGCGTCGCCCGCTGAGGTGCTCTTCTCTATGATCGTCTACACCCTGATCTACGGCGGCCTCGCGGTCATCGAGGTCTGGCTGTTCCTCAAGTATGCGAAGAAGGGTCTTCCCGATGTCGCGCCAGTTGAGGTCCAGAAGGATCCCGACGCTCCCCTGACCTTCGCGTACTGAGGACAGCCACATGTTGAATCTCCTTGAGACCCCGTCAACCCTGACCATCGTCTGGTTCGCCCTCGTCGCCGTCCTGTGGATCGGCTACTTCTTCCTGGAGGGCTTCGACTACGGCGTGGCGATGCTCCTCCCGATCCTCGGCAAGAAGGAAAAGGACAGGCGCGTCATCGTCAACACCATCGGCCCACTGTGGGACGGCAACGAGGTCTGGCTGCTCACCGCCGGTGGCGCCATGTTCGCGGCCTTCCCCGGCTGGTACGCCACCCTGTTCTCGGGCCTGTATCTGCCTCTGTTGCTGGTGCTGGTCGGCCTGATCCTGCGCGGCGTCGCGTTCGAGTACCGCTCGAAGCACCCTGACACCCGCTACCGGGCCATGCTCGACTGGTTCGCCATCATCGGCTCGTTCCTTCCCTCGCTGGTCTTCGGCGTCGGCTTCGCGAACTTCGTCATCGGCCTGGCCAACGACGGGCTGCTCTGGAACGGCTCCTTCTGGGGGCTGTTCGGTCCGTTCGCCCTGCTGGGCGGCGTGATGCTGGTGGTCCTGTTCCTCGTCCACGGCGCAGCGTTCATCGCGCTGAAGACCAAGGGCGAGATCCACGAGCGGGCCGAGGGTTTCGCCACGAAGGTCGGCTGGGCCGCTGCGGCGCTCGTCGCGCTCTTCGTGATCTGCCAGAACGTCTTCTGGCCGGCCACCTCCGAGTTCGGCGACTTCACGGTGCTCGCCTGGGTCTGTGCGATCCTGTCGATCCTCGCGATCGTGGCTGCGCCGGTGATGAGCGGCAAGGGCCGCGACGGTTGGGCGTTCATTGCGACCGGCCTGTCGATCGTCACCCTGTTCGCCGGCATCTTCCTGAAGATGTACGGCAACCTCGGGTTCGCGCAGGACGAGTCGGTTCCGGTCCTCGACCGCCTGAACATGATCACCGCCGCGTCGTCCGAGACGACGCTGACGATCATGGCGTGGGCCGCGGTGATCTTCGTCCCGATCGTCATCGGCTACCAGTCGTGGTCCTACTGGGTGTTCAGCCGTCGGATCTCGACGAAGAACATCCCCGACGAAGTGGAGCCGGCGGCCTGACCGACGACTCCCGGATGCAACGGCCCGCCGCGCAGAGCGTGGCGGGCCGTTCGCGCACCCGGACCCAGGACACCGATTTCGCGCACATGGGAGACTGAACGCAATGGCCGGACCGATTCACCCCAGACTGCTCAGGCGCGCCACAGCCACCCGCGCGTTCCTGATCGCCAGCGTCGTCGTCGGCATCCTCACCTCCATCCTCCTGATCGTCCAGGCCGACCTGCTCGCCACCTGGATCACGCTGGCCTTCGCCACCGGCGACTTCCCGCCCGGCTGGCAGCGGGCGCTGCTCCTCCTGCTCGCCGTCTTTATCGGGCGGGGCCTGCTGGCCTGGGTCAGTTCGCTGCTCGCCCACCGCAGCGCCGCCAGCGTGAAGTCGACGCTCCGCCGCGACGTGATGACCGCCCGGCTGGCCACGCCGGTCGGTGGAGCCTCGTCCGCCTCGCTGGTCCGGACGGTCACCGTCGGCCTCGACGCTCTCGACGGCTACTTCTCCAAGTACCTGCCCCAGCTCGGCCTCGCCGCGACGGTGCCGTTCATCGTCGGCGGCGCCATCCTGCTCGCCGACTGGCAGTCGGCGATCATCATCGCGTTCACGCTGCCGCTGATCCCGCTGTTCATGGCGCTGATCGGCTGGACCACCGAGAAGGCGACCCGCCACAGCTTCGCCGTCGCCGACCGCCTCGCCAACCACTTCGCCGATCTCATCGCAGGCCTGCCGACGCTGCAGGCGTTCGCGCGGGCCAGGGCGCAGCGGCGCGGAGTCGAGTTGGGCGAGGAGCAGTACCGCGACGCGACCATGCGCACCCTGCGCGTCTCCTTCCTGTCGTCGTTCGCGCTCGAGCTGCTCGCCACCTTGTCGGTGGCCATCGTCGCCGTCACCGTCGGCTTCCGCCTGGTCTACGGCGACGTGACCTTCGCCACCGCCCTCTTCGTTCTCATCCTCGCCCCCGAGGCGTTCCTGCCGGTCCGCCAGGTGGGCGTCCACTTCCACGACTCGGCCGACGGCGTCGCAGCCGCGGACGCCGCGTTCGCCATCATCGACGCCGCGCCGTCACCGGGCGGGACCCGGCCCGTGACCGGACGGACGCTCCGTCTCGACGGCGTCGGCTACCGCTACCCCGGCGCGGAGGCCGACGCCCTCGCCGGCCTCTCGCTGGCCGTGGAGCCAGGGGAGGTCGTGGCGCTCAGCGGCTCATCGGGCGGGGGAAGTCCACGGCGCTGGCCCTCGCCACCGGCTTCCTCCGGCCCGACGCCGGCCGCGTCCTGGTCGGCGACGAGGACCTGACCGCCCTCGACACCGCCGCCTGGCGCGACGCCGTCGCCTGGGTGGCGCAGGAACCCGGCCTCGTCAACGGCACCGTCGGCGACAACGTCCGGCTCGGCACGCCCGCGGCCACACCCGCGGACGTTGCGGCCGCGCTGCGCGATGCCGGCGCCGACTTCGAGGCGGACAAGCCCATCGGCGACGACGGGGAGGGTCTCTCCGCCGGGGAACGACGGCGCGTCGCGCTCGCGCGGGCCCTCGTCCGGATCCGGCTGGGCGGCGCCTGGCTGCTCATCCTCGACGAGCCCACGGCCGGCCTCGACGCCGACACCGAGGCTCAGGCCATCGAGGCCGTGCGGAGCAGCGGGGCGGGGGCCCTCATCGTCAGCCACCGGCCGGCGGTGCTCGCCGCGGCCGATCGCGTCGTCGAGGTGGTGGCCGCATGATCCGCCTCGTCCGCAGCCTCCTCGACGCCGTCCCCGGCGCCCGCCGCCTGCTCGTCTTCGCGGTGCTGCTGGCCGCCCTCACCTCGGCCTCGTCGGTCGCCCTCATGGGCGTGTCCGCCTGGCTGATCTCGTTCGCTGCGCTTGCCCCGCCCGTGCTGTACCTGCAGCCCGCGGCCGTCGGCGTCCGCGCCTTCGGCATCTCCAGGGGCGTCTTCCGTTATTTGGAGCGGCTCGTCGGGCACGACGTGGCCCTGCGGATGCAGGGGGCACTGCGGCTCCGGGTCTACGACAAGCTGGCCGGCACGACACTGATCGGTCGGCGCAGGGGCGACCTGTTGACGCGCGTGGTCGCCGACGTCGCCGCGATCCAGGACCTGATCGTCCGGGTCGTCATCCCGTTCCTGTCGGCGTCGGTCGTGGTCGTCGCGACCACCGTGGCGTTCCTGTTCCTCGACGTGCCGACGGCGCTGGTGCTGCTGGCGACGGCGGTGCTGGCCGGCGTCGCGCTCCCGCTGTGGACGCAGCGGCTGTCGCTGGCGGCCGACCGCGCCGCCACGCCTGCCCGCGGCAGGCTGGGCGATGAGGTCCGCGAACTCGGCCGCACCGCCACCGACCTGGTCGCCTACGGCGCCGCCGATGACGCCCTCGAGCGGATGCTCGCGGTCGACGACGAACTCCGCCGGGTCGAGGCCCGCGGCGCCTGGATCCGGGGCATCGCCACGGCCGGGCAGATCGTCGCGGCCGGTCTCGCGGTGGCCGCCGCCCTCGTGTTCGGCACCCGCGCCGTCGCCGACGGCACCCTCGATCTCCGCTTCCTCGCCGTCCTGGCGCTGACCCCTCTCGCGCTGCACGAGGTGTTCGCCACCTTCGCGCAGGCGGCCCAGACCTACACCCGGGCCCGCTCCGCGCTCGACCGGGTGACCGAGGTGCTGGACGCCCCCGCCGTCGGTACCGGAGACGTCACCCCCGGCGACGCCGACCGTCCCGGCCTCGAACTGATCGACGTCACCCTCGGCTGGCCCGGCGCGGGGCCGGTGCTCGAGCACGTCTCGCTCACCGTCTCCCCCGGCGAGTCGCTGGCGCTGGTCGGCCCGTCGGGTGTCGGCAAGACGACGCTCGCCGCGACGGCGATGGGCCTGATCCCGCCGCTGGCCGGCACGCTGAGCCGCGGCGGCACCGTCGGCTACCTGGCGCAGGACGCACACATCTTCGCCACCACGGTGGCGGAGAACGTTCGGGTCGGGCGGCGCGACGCCACCGACGAGGAGATCGCCGGCGCGCTGCGCCACGCCGGGCTGGCGCTGGACCCGGAGCGCCGGGTCGGGGAGGCCGGCTCCACCCTGTCCGGCGGCGAGCGCCGTCGCCTGGCACTGGCCCGCGTCCTGATCGCCGACCCGGAGCTCGTCATCCTCGACGAACCCACAGAACACCTCGACCGCGAGACCGCCGACGCGCTCCTCGACGACGCCTGGCGGGCCTTCGCGGGGCGGCCCGTGGTGGCGATCACGCACGATCCCGAGTTGATCAACCGCTGCGACAGGATCGTGAGCCTGGGTGACCACCGGATAGAGTGACCTCGTGCCGCTACCCGAACAGCCCGCCGGCCGCCCGTTGAAGGTGGCCCAGTTCACCGACAACTACGGTCCCGGCAGCAACGGCCTCATGTACGCGGTGCAGCAGCTCGAGGGCAACCTGCTCGACGCCGGTCACGAGGTCATCGTCGTCGCCCCCGCCACGAAGGGCCCCAACCCCCACCATGGCCGACCGGGCCGCACCGAGATGCGGCTGCCGTCGGTGCGGGTGCCGAAGATGCCCACCCGGGTCGCGAACGGGCGGCACTTCGACCGCACGATGGACCGCATCGCCGAGCTCCGCCCCGACGTCATCCACGTGCACGGCTTCGGCCCCATCGGCGCGCTCGGCACCTGGGTGTCGCGCCGGCTCGACATCCCGATGCTGCTCACCTGGCACACCGACTTCGACGCCTACGCCGACCACTACTCGACGGTGCTGCCGCTGCTCACCGGGGTCGTCCGGGCCTTCGCCCGGCTCACCAACGGCGAAGTGCTCAACGCCGACGACCTGCGCCTGGCGGAGGTCCGCTACGAGGACCGCGGCCGTTCGACGGCGCTGCTGCTGGGGCTCTGCCAGAAGATGCTGGAGTCGGCGGTGCTGGTGACGACGCCGTCGCCCAAGACCGCGACCCGCTGCAGCCAGATGGCCCCGACCGCCAACGTCCGCGTGGTCCCGAACGGCGTGGACCCGCTGCCTCCCGGCCCGCCGCCCTTCGCCGGCCCGGACGGGCCGTTGGTGCTGTACGCCGGCCGGATCGCGCCGGAGAAGGGCATCCCGCTGCTGGCCGACGCGTTCACGCTCGTCCACGCGCGCCGTCCCGACGCCCGCCTGTGCGTCGTCGGCGACTGGGAGCGCTACCCAGCATCCGCCGGGTCCTCGCGCAGGGCCGCGACGCCGGGCGCATCATCCTGCCCGGGGAGCAGAAGCGCGACGCGCTGGGCGCCTACTACGGCATGGCCGACGTGTTCGCCTTCCCCAGCCTCACCGACACGCAGGCCCTGGTGCTGCACGAGGCCGCGCTCGCCGGCCTGCCGATCGTCTCCGTCGACCACGAGCTCAGGCTGGTCATCGACCCAGGCGTCAACGGCGAGATCGCCCGCCCCACCCCCGCGTCGCTGGCCGCGGCGCTGATGCGGGTCCTCGACCGGCTCGAGGACGACGGCTGGCGCAGCCGTGCGAAGGCCCGCTCGATCGAGCTGGCCTCACAGTGGACGATCGAGTCCCAGGCCAGGGAGATGCTCGCCACCTACGCGGAGGTGGCCGACCGCTCGCCGGTCAGCGTCGGCTAGCCTGCGGACCACGGGGCCGCCGAGCGGTTCCTCGGCCGGTTCCCGGACGCGACGCCCGCGCCGCTCGACGCGGCCCTTTCCGCCCGCCCGCACATCGTGATCGTGACCGTGCCGTCGCCCGAGGTGCCGGCCGCGGTGGCCGCCGGGCTGGTCGGCACGATCGAGGTGCTCGGCGACACCGTCGAGGACGGGTACGAGCTGAGCATCCTCACGCGCGACGGCGAGCACCACTGCTGGCTGCCGGCAGGCGACGTGGACCCGTACGGGGGCCTCGGGGCGATGCGCGCCGTCCTGGCCATGGCCGGCGGCGCGCCGACACCGGTGCCGTGGTCCGAGAGCCGGGCGGTCCTGGCTGCGCTGGCGGACGCCGTCGCCCTGGCCGACCGCCGCTGACTCAGACGTCCGCCGTCGCCCTGTCGCCGCTCGCCTGCCGCTTGAACGCGGTGGCGATCATGAGCTTGATGCGGTTCAGCTGGTTGGTCTCCGAGGCGCCCGGGTCGTAGTCGACCGCCACGATGTTGGCCTCCGGGTGACGGCGCCGCAGCTCGGCGAACATGCCCTTGCCGACGACGTGGTTGGGGAGGCAGGCGAACGGCTGCGCGCACACGATGTTGGGTGCGCCCGCCTCGATGAGCTCGACCATCTCGGCGGTCAGCAGCCAGCCCTCACCGGCCAGCGTGCCGAGCGAGATGATGTCGTCGGCCTTCGCGGCGAGGTCCTTCATCTTCGGCGGGGTGTCGAACTTGCCGTTGCAGCGGGCCAGGGCCCGCGCGACCGGTCGCTGGTACTGCTCGACGGCCCACACCGCGAGCCGCTTGAGGGCGACCGACCGGTCGCCGATGCCGAGCGCGTCGGCCCGGAACCGCGCCGAGTACAGGCCCATGAGGAAGAACGGGAGCATGCCGGGCAGGACGGCCTCGCAGCCCTCGGACTCGATGACGTCGATCACGTTGTTGTTGGCGTCCGGGTGGAACTTGACGAGGATCTCGCCGACGATCCCGACGCGGGGGCGACGGGGCTCCGGACGCAGCACAAGCGCGTCGAAGTCGGCGACGATCCGGTCGATGAGCCCCCGGAAGCCGAGGTGGCGGCCGAGGCTCGGAACGTCGCCGGAGAACTGGAGGAACTCCTGCGCGGCCGTGTCCCACCGCCGGTAGAGGGCGTCCGCCGCGCCGGGTTCGGCCTCGTAGGGGCGGGTGCGCAGGACCAGGTTCTGCAGGAGGTCGCCCACCACCAGGGCCTGGATCGCCGGGTGCAGCAGTCCGGGCGTGAGCGTGAAGCCCGGGTTGTCCTCGAGCCCCTGGAGGCTGATGGCCAGCACCGGCACCTGCGGGTAACCGGCCTCCCGCAGCGCCTTCCGCAGCAGCGCCGCGTAGTTGGTCGCACGGCACATGCCGCCCGTCTGCGTGATGCCGACGGTGGAGCGGTCCGGGTCGGCCTCCCCGGAGCGGATCTTGTTGACGAGCTGTCCGATGACCATGATCGCCGGGAAGCAGGCGTCGTTGTTGACGTACCGGAGTCCGACCTCGATGTCCTCGGCGCTGGCGTGCTCGAGCAGTTCCACCCGGTAGCCGAGCTTGCGGAGCACGGGCATGAGGAGCCGGAAGTGCATGGGGGCCATCTGCGGCGCGTAGATGGTGTGGGTCTCCCGCTCCGCGTGGCCGAAGACGGCCCGGGCAGGCTCGCCGGTGGTGTCGACGGTCCGGCTGCCCTCGCGCTCGGCGGTGGCGGCCTGCAGGGAACGCAACCGGATGGTGGCCGCCCCCAGGTTGGAGACCTCGTCGATCTTCAGGACCGTGTGCAGGTCGCCGGCGGCTTCGAGGATCTCCGCGACCTGGTCGGTGGTGATGGCGTCGACGCCGCAGCCGAACGAGTTGAGCTGCACGAAGCTGAGCTCGGGCGCTTCCCCGACCACGGCGGCGGCCTCGTACAGGCGGGAGTGGTAGGTCCACTGGTCGCGGACCCGCAGCGGTCGGGCGAGGCGCGGGGCCTCAGGGTCGATCAGCGCGTCCTCCGTCAGTACCCCCATCCCCAGCCCGTTGATGAGGCTGGGGATGCCGTGGTTGATCTCCGGATCGACGTGGTACGGCCTCCCGGCCAGCACGATCCCGCGCAGGCCGCGTTCCCGCAGGTACTCGAGGGCGCGGGCCCCCTCCGCGCGGATGTCGGCCCTGACGGCCGCGTCCTCGGCGAAGCCGGCCGCGACGGCCTGCCGCGCCTCCTCGAGCGTCACGCCCCAGTCGGCGAACACCTCCACGAGCCGCGACGCCAGCTTGTCCCGGTTGTCGAGGTTGAGCATGGGAGCCAGGTAGGTGACGCCCGGGTCCGTGAGCCGCGCCATGTTGCGCTGCAGGACCTGCGGGTAGAAGGCGACGATGGGACAGTTAAAGTTGCCGTCCGAGCCGGCGAACTCGGTGGCTTCGTGCGGGATGCAGGGGTAGAAGATCGTCGTCACGCCCCGGTCCAGCAGGCTCTCGATGTGACCGTGGGCCAGCTTCGCCGGGTAGCAGGCGTTCTCCGCCGGGATGGACTCCATGCCCCGCTCGAAGACCTCGTGGCTCGAGCGTCCCGACACGGTGACGCGGAACCGGAGTTCGGTCAGGATGGTGAACCAGAGCGGGAAGTTCTCGTACATGCCCAGGACCCGCGGGATGCCGATCTCGCCGCGGGTGGCCCGCTCCTTCGTGAGCCTGCGGTACCCGAACAGGCGCCGGTACTTGTAGTCGACGAGGTCCGGCAGCTCCGACTTCTTCGGCAGCCGCTCGACGGAGGCGCCCCTCTCGCAGCGGTTGCCGGAGACGTGACGGGTTCCGTCGCCGAACGAGGAGATCGTCAGCTGGCAGTGGTTCTGGCACAGCCGGCAGGTGTCGAGCCGGGTCTCGACGGTGAACGCGTCCAGCTCGGCGGGCGAGAGCGCCGTCGACCTTCCCCCGGTCCAGTTGCGCTGCGCCGTCAGGGCCGCGCCGAGCGCGCCCATGTGGCCCGCCAGCCGGGGTCGGACCACCTCCACGCCCGTCTGCAGCTCGAACGCCCGCAGGACGGCGTCGTTGAGGAAGGTGCCGCCCTGCACGACGACCCTGTCGCCGAGCTGGCCGGTGTCGCGCAGCTTGATCACTTTGAACAGCGCGTTGCGGACGACGGAGCAGCAGAGTCCGGCGGCGATGTCGGCCGGCGTCGCCCCCTCCCGCTGTGCCTGCTTGACCGACGAGTTCATGAACACGGTGCAGCGGGTGCCGAGATCGACAGGCGCCGACGACTCGAGCGCGAGCCGCGCGAAGTCGGCCACCTCGATCCCCATGCCAGCGGCGAACGTCTGCAGGAACGAGCCGCAGCCCGAGGAGCAGGCCTCGTTGACGGCGATCGAGTCGACGGCGCCGCGGACGATCCGCAGGTACTTCATGTCCTGGCCGCCGATGTCGATGACGGCGGTGACCCCGGGACAGAGCCGGTCGGCGGCGCGGAAGTGGGCCATGGTCTCGACCTCGCCGTCGTCGAGGCGCAGGGCCGCGCGGACGAGGCCCTCGCCGTAGCCGGTGACGCAGGCGCGGGCCAGGTAGGCGCTGAGGGGAAGGTCGCGGTGGACCGCGGCCAGGATGCCGCGGGCGGCGGCGACGGGGTCGTTGCTCGGCTGATAGTGCGCGTACGCGATGCGACCGGCGTCGTCGAGCAGCACGGCCTTGATCGTGGTGGAGCCCGCGTCGATCCCCAGGAACAGCGGACCGTCCGCATCCGCGAGATCGATCCGGTCGTCGGCACTTCCGGCGTGGCGGGCGGCGAAGGCGTCCCTCTCGTCGTCGTCGGCGAAGAGCGGCCGCAGCCGGGGACTGACGAGTGGAAGCATGACGGTGTCGGTGAGCCGGGCGCGCAGCACGCCGGGCGTGGCGCGCGACGCGTCGTCGGGGCGAGCAGAGCGGCGCCGAGAGCGACATAGAGGTGCGCGTCGTCGGGGGTGACGAACGCGTCGACCTGCTCGGCCAGCGAGCGTTCGTAGGCGACCCGCAGGTTCGGCAGGAAGTGGAGCGGGCCTCCGAGGAGGACGACGGTGCCACGGATGGGGTGCCCCTGCGCGAGGCCGGCGATCGTCTGCGTCGCGACGGCCTGGAAGACGCTGGCGGCCAGGTCGGTGTGGGCGGCCCCCTGGTTCAGGAGCGGCTGCAGGTCGGACTTGGCGAAGACGCCGCACCGCGACGCGATCGGGTAGAGGTGGTCGGCGCCGCCCGCCAGCTCGTCGAGGCCGGCCGCGTCCGTGTGTAGGAGGGTGGCCATCTGGTCGATGAAGGCGCCGGTCCCGCCGGCGCAGGTGCCGTTCATGCGCTGCTCGACGGCTGGGCGCAGGTACGTGATCTTCGCGTCCTCGCCTCCGAGTTCGATCACGACGTCCGCGTCCGGCACGAACCGCTCGACGGCCTCGGTGCCGGCGATGACCTCCTGCACGAAGGCGATGCGCATGAGGTCGGCCACGCCCAGGCCGGCCGACCCGGTGACGGCGCAGGCCATCGCCGCGTCCGGGAACCGCTCTTCGATCTCCGTCAGCAGGGTCCGCAGCGCGCCGCGCGCGTCCGCATTGTGGCGGCGGTAGCGGCTGAAGACGGTGCGCGCGCCGTCGAGGACGACGGCCTTGACCGTCGTCGATCCGATGTCGAGCCCGAGTGACAGCTGCATCGACCGCTCCTGGTGTCCGTGGATCAGTGCCACACACCGTAGCAAGCAAGTACTCACTTGCGTTAGGCTGGGTCGATGAACGGCAGGCCGAGCACCAACGAGGCGATCTTCGCCGCCACGCTGCGGCTGATCGGCGAGCACGGGCTCCACGGCGCGACGACCCGCGCCATCGCCGATGAGGCCGGCGTCAACGAGGTCACCCTCTTCCGCAAGTTCGGCTCGAAGGCCGGGCTGGTCCGCGCCGCCATCGAGGCGCGGTTCTCCTCCTTCGAGGCCACCTCGCTGACCTACACGGGCGACGTGGAGGCCGACCTGGTGCGGCTCGTCACCGGCTACCGCGACTTCCTGGAGGAGCTCGGCCCGGTCGCCCGGTCGCTGCTGACCGAGCTGCCCTTCGTGGAGGAGGTCGCCGCCGCCACGACGACCCTGCGCGGGGTCATCGCCGACATGACCGCCCTCATCGGGCGCTACCAGGACGAGGGCATCCTCCAGCCCGAGCCGACCGCCACCCTGATCCCGGCACTGTTCGGCCCCATCGTGTTGCCCGTCATCACCCGCGACTTCGCGATCATCGACCAGGGCGACCCGTCCAACTTCGACCCCGCGCGTCACGTAGCCCGGTTCCTCCACGGACGGGCAGAACCCACTCGCTAGGATCGGGGCCGTGATCACTCCCCCAGACCCGCATGTCCTTGCCGCCGCCCGCGCCCACGTCGATTCCCTCGCCAAGCCCCCGGGCGCGCTGGGCCGGCTCGAGGACGTCGCGGTCTGGCTCGCCGGCTGCCAGGGGGTCGCGGTGCCGCGGGTGCCGGCCCGCCCCCGCTGCATCGTCCTGGCCGGCGACCACGGGGTCGTGGCGGACGGCGTCGCCAGCTTCCCGTCGGAGATCACCGTCGCCATGATCCTGCCGATCCTGCAGGGCCGGGCGGGCGTGAGCACCATCGCCGCCGCCAGCGGCACCTCGGTCGCGCTTTACGACATCTCTGTCGCCGCCCCATCCCCGGCGCCCCCGAGGAGGTCGGCCGCCACAAGCTGGCGCTGGGCTGCCCGTCGATCCTCACCTCCGACGCCCTCACCCCGGCCGAACTGGACCGCGCGCTCGCCACGGGCGACGCCATCGCGGCCGACGAGGCGGCCGCGGGCACCGACCTGCTGATCGTCGGCGACCTCGGCATCGGCAACACCACCCCGGCGACGGCGCTGATCTGCGCCGTCCTCGGCCGTGACCCCGGCGACCTGACGGGCCGCGGCGCCGGCCTCGACGACGCGGGCCTGGCCAGGAAGATCGAGGTGCTGCGCGGAGCGCTCGACCGCCTCGGCGCCACCGACGACCCGCGCCGGATCCTGGCCGCCCTCGGCTCCCCCGACCTGGCTGTCGCCGTCGGCCTCATGCTGGGGGCCGCGGCCCGCGGCATCCCGATCCTGGTCGACGGCGTGATCGCCGGCGCGGAGGCGCTGATCGCCTCCCGCATCGACCCCGGGGTGACGGCGTGGCTCCAGGCGGGGCACCGTTCGGCCGAGCCGGCGTCGTCGGCAGCGATCGAGGCGCTCGGGCTGGAGCCGCTGCTCGATCTGGGCATGCGGCTCGGCGAGGGCAGCGGCGCGGTCGCGGCCGTCCCGCTCGTACAGGCCGCCGCCGCCATGGCGTCGCGGATGGCGACGCTGGCCGAGCTGATGGGCTGACGCCGGCCTCCCCGGCTAGCGGCCCGTCATCTCGCGCGGGACCACCCAGGCGTCGAAGTCGGCGCCGTCGAGACCCTCGGCGAGCGCCGCCTCGCGCAGGGTGCTGCCGTCCTTGTGGGCGCGCTTGGCGATCTTCGCCGCCTTGTCGTAGCCGATGTGGCGGTTGAGCGCCGTCACGAGCATCAGGTTGCTGGCGAGGTTGGCCTCGATGCGCTCGACGTTCGGCGCGATGCCCACGGCGCAGTGGTCGGCGAAGGACCGCGACGCGTCGGCGAGGAGGCGGATCGACTCCAGCACGGCGTGCGCCATGACGGGCTTGAACACGTTGAGCTGGAAGTTGCCCTGCGAGCCGGCGAAGCCGACGGTCACGTCGTTGCCGAGCACGCGGGCGACGACCATGGTCATGGCCTCCGACTGGGTGGGGTTCACCTTACCGGGCATGATCGAGCTGCCGGGCTCGTTCTCGGGGATGACGAGCTCGCCGATGCCGTTGCGGGGGCCGGACGCGTACCAGCGCACGTCGTTGGCGATCTTCATGGCCGCGTCGGCCAGGACGCGCAGCGCCCCGGAGACCTCGACGAGCGAGTCGTGCGCGCTGAGGGCGGCGAACAGGTTGTCGGCCTGGACGAAGTCGAGGCCGCTGATCTCGGAGATCTTCGCTGCGGCGAGCGCGCCGAAGTCGGGATGGGCGTTGAGGCCGGTGCCGACGGCGGTGCCGCCGATCGCCAGGCTGCGGGCCCGCGAGTCGGCGTGCCGGATGCCCTCGACGGCGAAGTCGAGCTGCGCGACCCAGCTGCCGATCACCTGGCCGAGCCGGACGGGCGTCGCATCCTGCAGGTGCGTGCGCCCGACCATGACGACGTCGTCGTAGCGTTCGGCGAGCCCGGCGAGGACGTCGCGGAGCCCGGCGACCGCCGGGTAGAGCTGGGAGTCGAGCTCGCTGACGACCGCGATATGCATGGCCGTCGGGAACGTGTCGTTCGAGGACTGCCCGCGGTTGACGTCGTCGTTGGGGTGGACGGGCGCCTTGCTGCCCATCGTCCCGCCCGCGAGTTCGATCGCCCGGTTGGAGATCACCTCGTTGGCGTTCATGTTGGACTGGGTGCCGGAGCCCGTCTGGAAGACCACGAGCGGGAAGTGGTCGTCGAGGGCGCCGGCGATCACCTCGTCGGCGGCCAGGGAGATGAGGTCGGCCTTGTCGCGGGCCAGCTCGCCCAGCTCGGCGTTGGCCAGGGCCGCCGCCTTCTTGAGGATCCCCAGGGCCCGGATCATCGGGCGCCCCAGACGAAGGTGTCACGCCCGATGTCGAAGTTGTGGAGGCTGCGTTGCGTCTGCGCCCCCAGTAGCGGTCCGTCGCGACGTCCACGTCGCCCATCGAGTCCGATTCAACGCGCATGCTCATATCGGCACGCTACACGCGCCGCGGGACGCCTGCGAGGAAAGAAGCCCGACCCCCCTGCATGGGGGCCACAGGGGGTCGGGCGGTTCAGGGGGAGGTCAGCCGACGACCTCGTAGTTGACCGTGATGACGCCGGCGGAGGTGCCGCCGATCGCCTTCATCGCTGCGGTCGACAGGTCGAGACAGCGGCCCGAGATGTAGGGGCCACGGTCGTTGATCCGGACGATGACGGACTGCCCGTTCTTCGGGTTGGTGACCTTGACGCGGGTGCCGAACGCGTAGGTCTTGTGCGCTGCGGTCAGGTCGTTGGTGTTGAAGCGTTCGCCGTTGGCCGTCATCTGGCCCTGCCAGTAGTAGGACGCCTTGCAGGTGTTCCCGGTGGCCGGGGTCAGGTCGCTGCCGGACGAGGTGGAGCTCGACGTCTTCGGCGCCGGAACGCGGGTGCCGACGGTCGTGACCTGATCGACGGCCTCCTTGACCACCTCGGTCTCGGTCACCCTTGAGGTGACCAACACGTCGTCGCGGTAGATCTCGGTCCAGGTCTCGTTGGCAACGCCATCGACGCCCTTGGTGGTGACCTTCTCCGTCCCCTTGTCGAGCTTGCCCGACTTCACCTCGGTCTTCTCGAAGGCGATCGCCTTCTCCTTGACGGTGGTCACCACATCGACCTTGACGTAGGAGATCTCCATGCCGTCTGCCAGCGGCGTGTCAGCCGCCGGGGTGACGATGTCGTCGGCGTCCGGGGTGACGGACACCTCGGCCAGCGCGTCGGCGACCGTGCCCGTCAGGCGAACGGGGGCGGTGGCGCCGGCGACCGTCAGCGTGACGTCCTTGGCGGTCTCGACCTGGAGGTCGAGGCCCTCGCGTCCGATGCTGAGGCCACGCGTGGCCGACAGCTTGGCGTCGGGCTCGTCGATCCTGAGCTGCTCCAGCGCCTCCCCGACGGTGCGGGCGGTGGTCCAGACGGTGCGGGTCTCGCCGTCGACCGTGAGCTCCAGCTCCCGACCGTAGGACACGGCGATCTCCATGCCGTCGGTGACGGCCGTGTCGGCGGCGGGCAGCACCACATCGTGGGCGCCGACCGCGATCCCCTGGGCGTCGAGCACCTCGCCGACTGTGCGTTCGCGCACCTGGAGTGACTGGGAGTCGCCGTCTACGGAGAGCTCGACATCGTTGCGGTGCAGGACGGTGGCAGCGGAGACGCCGGCCACGAGGGCCAGGGCCGCTCCGCCTGCGATCGCGGGAATCAACAGCTTGGGCATGGAAACAGCGTAAGCGTTACCTGAGAAAACCCCAAGCGTAAGCTGAAGATTCTCAGACTCGAGTCCTGCGGACGGGCTGGAAACCGCGCAGCCGCAGGCTGTTGAGCACCACGAAAACGCTCGAGAAGGCCATCGCCCCGCCCGCGATCATCGGGGTGAGCATGCCGAACGCCGCCAGCGGGATCGCCGCCACGTTGTAGCCGAACGCCCAGACCAGGTTCGAGACGATGGTCCGCAGCGTCGCCCTGGACAGCCGCACCGCGTCGACGGCGGCCATGAGGTCGTGGCGCATCAGCGTGATGTCGCCCGCCGCGATCGCCGCGTCCGTGCCCGTGCCCATGGCGATGCCGAGGTCGGCCGTGGCGATCGCCGCAGCGTCGTTGACGCCGTCGCCGACCATCGCCACCCGGCGCCCCTGGGCCTGCAGCTCCTTGACGACCGCGACCTTCCCCTCGGGGGTGACGCCGGCGCGCACGTCGTCGATCCCCACCTCGGCGGCCACGGCGCGGGCCGTGCGCTCGTTGTCGCCACTGAGCAGGACGGGGGTGATGCCCAGTCGCTTCAACTCGGCGACGGCGGCCGCGGCGGAGGGCTTGACGGTGTCCGCCACGACGATGCGCCCCAGCAGCCTCTCGTCGTCGGCGACGTGTACGACGCTGCCCACGAGGTCGTTGCCGGCCGCCGGGATCGCGTGCCCGAGGCCCTCGACGAAGGAGGCGTTCCCGGCGTGGACGGTCCTGCCCCCCAGGGTGGCCCGCACCCCACGCCCGGGGACCGCGACGAAGTCGGTCACGGGTTCGGGGGTCTCCACAGCCGCGGCGATCGCCTGGGCGATGGGGTGCTCGGACGGCGCCTCGACGGCCGCCACCAGACGGATGAGTTCGTCGGCCGTCACTCCCTCGGCGGGCTCGACGGAGACGATGTCCATCCGGCCCGTGGTGAGGGTGCCGGTCTTGTCGAACGCGATCGTCTCGACGCGCCGGGCCCGCTCGAGCGCCTGCGGGCCACGGATGACGGTGCCGAGCTGGGCGCCGCGGCCGGTGCCGACCATGAGCGCCGACGGCGTGGCCAGGCCCAGCGCGCACGGGCAGGCGATGATCAGGACCGAGATGGCGGCGGACAGTGCCATGGTCACACCGCTCCCGGCGACGAGATGGCCGACGAGCGTCACGACGGAGATGCCGAGCACGATGGGGACGAAGATGCCGGAGACCCGGTCGGCCAGTCGCTGGACCTCGGCCTTTCCGGTCTGCGCCTCCTCGACCATGGCCGCGATGCGCGACAACTGCGAGTCGGCGCCCACCGCGGTGGCCCGCACGAGGAGGCGGCCGTTGGTGTTGAGGGAGCCTCCGACGACCTCGTCGCCGACGACGACCTCCACCGGGAGGGATTCGCCCGTGATGATGGACGCGTCGACAGCAGAGGCGCCGTCGATCACGACGCCGTCGACGGCCGCCTTCTCACCCGGACGCACGACGACGACGTCGCCGACGCGGACCAGCGCGACGTCGACCTGCCGCTCGGCCCCGTCGACGACCAGCGTGGCGCGCTTGGCGCCGACCTCGAGCAGTGCGCGCAGCGCGGCCCCGGACTCGGTCTTGGCCCGCGCCTCGATGTAGCGGCCCAGCAGCAGGAACGCGATGATCGTGACGGCCGCCTCGAAGTAAACGAAGCCCATGGCATCCTGCGCCCGCAGGTTCCACTCGAAGCGATGCTCCATCCCGATCTCGCCGGCATGGCCGAAGAGCATGGCGAAGAGGGACCAGGCGAACGCCGTCAGCGTGCCGAGGCTCACCAGGGTGTCCATCGTCGTCGCTCCGTGGCGGGCGTTGGTGAAGGTCGCCCTGTGGAAGCCGCGGCCGAGCCAGCCGACGACGACTGCCGTGAGGACGAGCGCGACCCACTGCCAGCCGGGGAACTGCAGCGCGGGAACCATGGAGACGAGCACGACGGGCACGCCGAGCACGAAGGCCCAGATCACCCGCGGCAGGAGCAGCGCCGCCTCGTCCACCTTCGGCGCCTCTGGCTCGGGGATGGTGGCCCCGTAGCCCGCCTTCTCGACGACCGAGATGAGGTCGTCGACCGTGGTTCCGGGTGGGGCCTCGACCGTAGCCTTCTCCGTGGAGTAGTTGACGGTGGCGGTGACGCCTCCGACCTTGTTCAGCTTCTTCTCGATCCGGGCCGCGCAGGAGGCGCAGGTCATGCCCTGGATGTCGAGCTGGATGGTGCTGCTCATGGCTGTCTTTCGGGGTCGCGGAACAGCGCGGCGGACGCGCTGCGGAAGTGGGACGGGCCCGTCAGGACCCGGAAACGTGGAGGCTCAGGCCTCGACGACGGTGTAGTCGCCGGCCTCACGGACGGCCTCGATGATCGCGTCGAACGGGATGCGCTCGTCGGACTCGACGGCCATGCGGCCACCGTCCAACTGCACGTTGACGCCGGTCACACCCTCGACCTCGGAGACCTCTTCGGTGACGTGGTTGACGCAGTTGCCGCAGGTCATGCCGGAGACGGTGTAGTTGCTGATCATGGTGGTGGATCCTTCCGTTACTTCACGAGTCGCTTGATGGCAGCCATGGCCTCGTCGATCTTCTCCTCCGCCTCCGGCCCACCCGCACGGGTGGCGTCGGCGACGCAGTGGGCCAGGTGGTCCCCCAGCAAGCCGAGCGAGACCGCCTTGAGCGCACTGGTGACGGCCGAAATCTGCGTCAGCACGTCGATGCAGTACGCATCCTCCTCGACCATGCGGGCGATGCCCCGCGCCTGGCCTTCGATGAGGCGGAGCCGGCGCAGGTACGCGGCCTTCTCGGGGGTGTACCCGTGCTGATGCCCGGTGACGACCTGTGCCGTTTCAGTCATGACTTCCTCCTGCCCGAACTATACCCCCATAGGGTATCCGGGACAAGTGTCTCCGGCGGCGCCGTCCGCCGTCTCGCAGCGTACCCCCCGACGGTATAGCTGGCCCGCGCAACCCCCGCTCAGCGCGCCCGCCCGGCGACCACCCATCCGCCCACAGGCCCGCCGACAGTATCCACAGGTTGCCCACACCCCCTGTGCACAACCCCTCCCAACGCGCCGCGGGTCCGGTGCGGGCGAGGCCGCCGTCGGGCCCTCCTCGCCTGAGGGAGACTCCAAGGAATCGGACCGCATAACCCCTTGCCACAGCGGTCTCCATGCGGTTTTGTCGACCTATGGACACGCTGCACCCGTCCGCGCTCCCACTCCCCGGGACCATGCCCCGGGGACTGGCGGAGACTGTGGACAAGATGTGGGCATCCCTGGGCGCCCGCGGCGCTGTTATCAAATTGTTATAATTGCGGGTGTCCACATGCGCGGCTTGGGAACACACCCGGTTACCAACAGCCATCCACAGGCCATCCCCAGACTGATCCCCATGGTTACCCACAGGGGGTCGCTGGGGCGAAGCGACGATGTCGGAGGACTGCAATAACCTAGGCAGTTCCCCGGTTGTGTCCGTCCAGGAGGATTCCATGACTCAGGCGCCCGTCTACGACGATCGCGATCTGGACCGCACCCCTCCCCAAGACCTCGCCGCCGAGCAGAGCGTCCTCGGCGCGATGCTGATGTCCAAGGACGTCATCTCCGACGTGGTCGAGATCATGCGCGGCATCGACTTCTACCGGCCCAACCACGAGACCATCTTCGACGCCATCGTCACGCTGTACGGGCGGGGCGAACCGGCCGACCCGATCACCGTCGCGGGGGAGCTCACCAAGTCGGGTCAGCTGGGCAAGGTGGGCGGCGCCGTCTACCTGCACGACCTGCTCGCGAGCGTGTCCATCGCGGCCAACGCCCCCTATTACGCCGAGATCGTCCGCGACAAGGCGGTTCTGCGCCGGCTCGTCAACGCGTCGATCCGCATCGCGCAGCTGGGCTACCAGGGGCAGGGCGAGGTCGACAAGATCGTCGACGAGGCACAGCAGACACTGTTCGAGGTGACGGAGAAGAAGTCCTCCGAGGACTACAAGTCGCTGCGCGAGCTCATCGAACCCACGATCGACGAGATCGAGGCGATCCAGGGGTCCGGCGAGGGCATCTCGGGCGTTCCGACGGGGTTCACCGAGCTGGACCGCATCACCAACGGCTTCCAGCCGGGGCAGATGATCATCGTCGCGGCGCGCCCCGGCGTCGGCAAGTCCACGTTCGCGCTCGACATCTGCCGCAGCGCCGCCATCCACCACAACCTGACGGCCGCGTTTATGTCCCTCGAGATGAGCCGCACCGAGATCGTGATGAAGGTGCTGAGCGCTGAGGCCTCCGTGCCGCTCGGCAAGATCCGCGGCTCCGGCACGGGCAGGATGGACGAGTCCGACTGGCAGCGGGTCATCGACAAGTCGGCGGTCCTCGCCGAGAAGAACTTCTTCATCGACGATTCCCCGAACCTGACGATGATGGAGATCCGCTCGAAGGCACGGCGGCTGAAGCAGCGCAACGACCTGCAGCTCCTGTGCATCGACTACATCCAGCTGATGAGCTCCGGCAAGAAGGTCGAGTCGCGTCAGCTCGAGGTGTCGGAGTTCTCCCGCCAGATCAAGCTGCTGGCCAAGGAGCTCGAGATCCCCGTGCTGGCGCTGTCGCAGCTGTCCCGAAACACGGAGGCCCGCAAGGACGGCGTCCCGCAGCTCAGCGACCTGCGTGAGTCCGGCTCGCTGGAGCAGGACGCGGACATGGTCATCATGCTGCACCGCCCCGAGATGTACTCGCAGAACCCCTCCGACGAGGAGCGCGGGCTGGCCAACTTCCACATCCAGAAGCACCGCAACGGCGAGATGGGCAAGATCGACGCCCTCTTCCAGGGCCACTACTCCCGGTTCACCAACGCCCCCATGTGACCGGGGTCCTCCGCCGACGCCGCGTCGGCTAGGTTGCTGGGCATGGTTTCCGCACTCGAACGCGCCCGCTACAGCAAAGACGGCCGGGCCGACCGGTTCCTCGGGTTCTGGCTGAACATGGCCGTCGAGGCCCGCGGCGGCGGCCACGCGGAGGTGAAGCGCGCCACCCGCACGATCAACAGGTTCCTCTCGGACACGGCGGACGCGTTCGCGGAGGGACCCGATGCGTACTTCGCCGAGCTGCGCGACGCGGCCGCCCGCTTCTGGCGCACGACCCAGACCGATCCTGCCTACTCGTCGAGCCTCTTCGGGCTGCAGCGGCTCACCCCCGAGCGGCTCCTGGATAAGGTGATGACGGAGGCGACATCGACCGTCGCGCTCCTGCTGGCCGCCAACGTCGAGCGTGACACCGCGCGTCAGTTCCCCCGTCTGCTGGTCGAGGGCCTTCTCGACGTGCTGCCGGACGCGAAACAGCACCTGCGGGTTGCGCTGACGCAGCGGCCCGAGGCGCTCGAGGCCGTCGGCTACCTCACCGGGGAATGACCCCCGACGTAAGGGCGGTGCAGGCCAGGCTGGCCGCCTGGTACGCGGCCGTTGCGCGGCCGCTCCCGTGGCGTGACGCCGACACGACGCCCTGGGGCGTGCTGGTCAGCGAGATCATGCTCCAGCAGACCCCTGCCGCGCGCGTCGAGGGTCCGTGGCGCGACTGGATGACTGTCTGGCCCACCCCGGCCCACCTGGCCGCGGCACCCGTCGCCGACGTGCTCCGCGCCTGGGGACGCCTCGGCTATCCGCGCCGTGCGTTGCGGCTACGCGACGCTGCGCAGGCGATCGTCGACCTCCACGACGGACGCGTCCCCGACGACGAGGCGGCTCTCCTCGCCCTGCCCGGCGTCGGCCGCTACACGGCCGCCGCGGTGCGCGCCTTCGCGTTCGGACGCCGCTCCGTGGTCCTCGACGTGAACGTGCGGCGGGTGCTCGCCCGCCTCGCCGCAGGCGTCGAGCATCCTCCCACCCACGAGTCGGCCGCCGAGCGGGCAGCCGCTGAGGACTGGGTGCCGCACGACGACGCGGACGCCGCGACCTGGTCGGCCGCTGCCATGGAGCTGGGCGCCGTCGTCTGCACGGCCAGGGCTCCCCTGTGCGACGCGTGCCCCGTCGCTGACAGCTGCGCCTGGCTGGCCGCCGGTCGCCCCGCGTGGAGCGGTCCCCCGCGTGTCGCCCAGGCCTGGGAGGGCACCGACCGCCAGTGCCGGGGCCGCATCATGGCCGCCCTGCGGGCGAGCGACCGCCCGGTGCCGCTGGCCGACGTCGCGTGGCCGGACGTGTCCCAGCTCCGGCGGGCGGCCACCGGGCTCGTCGCCGACGGGCTCGCGGTGGAGCACCCGGCGGGCCTCGCCCTGCCCCGACACGGCTCACCCCGGCTGAGCAGTTGCGTCGCAACCCTTGCCGGGTCGGGAACGGGTTCCCCTAGCATGGCGCGATGATCCTCGACGTTGACGCGATCCTCTTCGACATCGACGGCACCCTCGTCGACTCGACGGGCGCCGTCGAGCGGGCCTGGCAGGCGTTCACCGCCGCGCACGGCATCGACGTCGACACACTCCTGTCCGTCAGCCACGGCCGCCGCAGCGCCGACACCATCGCCGACTTCCTGCCCGAGCCCGAGCGCGAGGCCGCGGTGGCCGAGCTCGACGCGCTGGAGCTGGCCGACCTCGACGACATCGTGCCCCTGCCCGCGGTCGCCGAACTGCTGACTTCCCTCCCCCGGAGCCGCTGGGCAGCCGTGACCTCCGGGAACCGCGTGCTGATGGAGAGGCGACTCCATGCCGCCGGGCTGCCTGCGCCGGACGTGCTCGTCACCGCCGAGGACGTCGCCGAAGGGAAGCCGCACCCGGAGGGTTTTCTGCTCGCCGCCCGCCGCCTCGGCTTCGCGCCGGAACGCTGCCTCGTGATCGAGGACGCCCCACCGGGAATCGCAGCCGGGCTCGCCGCAGGTGCCACCGTCCTGGGGGTCGCGACCTCCCACGACCGCGGGTCGCTCACCGACGCCACCATCGTCGTCGGGACGCTCGAGGAGATCACGGTGACCGTGACCTCGCAGGGGCTGCGCGTCAGCTGCGGCTGAGCTCAGGCCTGATCGCGGACCCTGCGCCCGCACAGCGCCCAGTAGCCGAGGAAGCCGATCAGGATGGCCACGAGCACGCCCAGGTTCGCGTACGCCCAGGCGCCCTCCTTGCCCCCGAGAGGACCGAGCAGGTAGCCCTGCCACAGCGTGAAGTCGGCCATGGTGTTGGTCACGAGACCCCAGCCCACCACCGAGCCGACGACCATGAGCGTGATCGACGCCCAGTTGACGGAGCCGTACGGGCCGGAGGCGTCGAACAGCGCGGTGTCGTGGTAGCCCTGGCGGCGCAGCATCAGGTCGGCCAGGAAGATGCCGACCCACACGGCCAGCGGCACACCCAGTGTGATGAGGAAGCCCTGGAAGGGGCCGATGAAGTTGCTGGCCACCCACACGGCGTAGACGGTGCCGACGATCATGAGCACGCCGTCGAGCGCGGCCGCCTGCCACCGCTTGACGGGCAGCCCGAGCGCCAGCAGCGTCAGCCCGGAGGAGTAGATGTCGAGGACGGCGCCGCCGACGAGCCCGAGGATGGCGACGATGGCGAACGGGATCAGGAACCAGAGCGGCAGGATCGCCGTCAGCGCGCCGATCGGATCGGTGTTGACCGCCTCGCTGAGCGCCGGGTCGGAGCCGGAGAGCAGCAGGCCGTAGATGACGAGCACGATGGGCGCGACGGACGCGCCGAAGGTCGTCCAGCCGACGACGCCGCGGCTCGACGCGCTGCGCGGCAGGTAGCGGGAGTAGTCGGAGGCTGAGTTTGCCCAGGACAGGCCGAAACCGGTCATCGCGAGCACCAGCGCGCCGAGGACCGCCTGGAAGCTGCCGGCCTCGATCGCCATCACGGCGGCCAGGTCGATGTGCGACACGGTCAGCGCGATGTAGATCACGGTCAGCACGGCGGTGGCCCAGGTGATCCAGGTCTGCACCTTCATGATGGCGTCGAAGCCGAGGATGCCCGCGGCCATGATGATGGCAGCGATGACGAGGAACGAGATGATCAGCGACAGGTTGCCGGTCGCCCAGCCGAGGCGGCCCAGCACGGTGTTGGTGGCCAGCGTGGCGAGTGTGACGAGCACGATCTCCCAGCCGACGAGGATGAGGTAGCCGATCACGGACGGCACCGCATTGCCCCTGACGCCGAACGCGGCGCGCGACAGGATCATGGTCGGCGCCGAACCGACCTTGCCCGCGAGCGACGAGAAGCCCACCAGCAGGAAGGAGGCGATCACTCCGATGACCCCGGCGATGGTCGCCTGCCAGAAGGAGATCCCGAAGCCGAGGAACCACACGCCATACGGGATGGCCAGCACGGAGATGTTCGCCGCGAACCACGGCATGAACAGGTCACGCGGTCTGCCCTTGCGCTCCTCCTCCGCGATCACGTTGATGCCGTTGACCTCGATGGAGGTCGCCTTCGACTCGCCTGTGACCTGCGCTGACTCCGACATGGCGGCTCCTTCTCTCGGGGCAAACCTAGGCCCTCACGGGTCCCCGCGCGGCGCATTTCGACGGTGCGTCCACCGGGTTCTCCAAGCCGGGCCGCCCTTTCGGGCCCGGGAATAGGATCGAGGCATGATCCGCGCTGTCGTGTTCGACCTCGGCGAGGTGCTCACCTCGCCGCCGGACCTGCTGCCCACGTTGGCTGCGCGCATCGACTGCGAGGTCACCGACCTGCGCGCCGTCTACGGCGACGGCCGCCTGGCCTATGACGGAGGCTGTGGGGACCTCGACTACTGGGGCCCGATCCTCACCGCGCTGGGGAAGAGCGCCGACGAGGCGCTGGCCCTCGAGCTCGCCAACCTGGATGCCAGCGTCTGGTCTCAACTTCGCCCGACGTCGTGGCAGCTGCTCCGCGACGTGCGGTCCGCCGGCCTCACCGTCGCGGTTCTTACCAACTCGCCGCACGCGATGCAGCGGATGGCCGACATCGCCCCCTGGCGTCCGGACGTCGACCACCTGTTCGTCTCGGCGTCGCTCGGCCTGCTCAAGCCGGATCCGGCGATCTTCGAACTGGTGGCTGAACGCCTCGGGCTGGATGCGGCCGACATCGCCTTCATCGACGACAGGGCAGGCAACGTCGAAGCGGCCGCGGCTCTCGGCTGGCGCACGCACCTGTGGCACGACGACGCGGACACCCGGGAGTGGCTGGAGCGCCTCGGGGGGGTGTGACCGTGACTCTCGCGGGTCGGTCGGACCCCGCTACGGTGGCCTCGGCAGGCGCGCAGGCTTCGAGACCCTCGACGAGATGTCATGACGGCGCCCCTCTGCAGAAAGGACCGCCATGACCTCCCCCGCCCAGTCCGCTCACCTCCCTCTCGGCGTCGAAGCCCCCCGCTACGCCCGCTCCGACCTCACCGTCGGCATCGTGCACATCGGGGTGGGCGGGTTCCACCGCTCCCACCAGGCGATGTATCTCGATCGCCTCATGAACCAGGGACTCGCCCGCGACTGGGCCATCTGCGGCGTCGGGCTGCTGCCCGGCGACGCCAGGATGCGTGACGTCCTGCGGGCTCAGGACCACCGCTACACCCTCGTCCTCCGGCACCCGGACGGGCACGAGGAGGTCCGCGTCGTCGGCTCACTGGCCGACTACCTGTTCGTCCCGGACGATCCTGCCGCGGTCGTGTCCAGGATGGCCGACCCGGCGACCCGGCTGGTGACGCTCACGATCACGGAGGGCGGCTACAACCTCAGCGAGGCGACCGGGGAGTTCGCCGGCGACGCGGCGGCGATCGTCGCCGACCTGGCCGACCCGGCCCGCCCCCTCACCGCTTTCGGCCTGGTGGTGGAGGCCCTGCGCGTGCGCCACGAACGCGGCATCCCGCCTTTCGCTGTGCTGTCGTGCGACAACATCTCCTCCAACGGTGACGTCGCCCGGCGGGCATTCTCCGCCTACGCCGCACTGCGGGACCAGGAGTTGGGCCGGTTCGTCCGGGAGGAGGTGGCGTTCCCGAACTCGATGGTCGACCGGATCACGCCGCAGACGACGGACGCCGACCGCGCCTCCCTCCGCGAGCGCTACGGCATCGACGACGGCTGGCCCGTGATCGCCGAGCCTTTCGCCCAGTGGGTGGTCGAGGACCGCTTCCCCCTGGGACGCCCGGACTGGGACCTCGTCGGGGCCCAGCTCGTCGACGACGTGGTGCCCTACGAGCACATGAAGCTCAGGCTGCTCAACGCCTCCCACCAGGCCATGTGCTTCTTCGGCATCCTGCTCGGCCACCGCTACGTCCACGAGGCCGTCGCCGATCCGCTCATCGCGCGGCTCCTGCGCGCCTACTGGGACAGGGAGGGGATCGTCTCTCTGCCCGGAGCCGCACCCGGGATCGATCTGGCCGACTACACCGCGACGCTGCTCGAGCGGTACGGGAATCCGGCCATCGCCGACACCCTCGCCCGGCTGGCCGCCGAGACCTCGGACCGGATCCCGAAGTTCCTCCTTCCCGTCGTGCGCGACCTGCTCGCCACGGGGAGGCCCGTCGACGTGAGCGCGGCCGTGGTCGCCAGCTGGGCACGCTACGCAGAGTGTCGCCCCGACGAGGTGGTCGACAACCGCCGCAGCGAGGTGATCGCGGCGGCCCAGCGCCTCAGTGAGGACCCGGTGGGGTTCCTGCGTGACCCGGAACTCTTCGGTGACCTGGCCGACCAGGGCAGGTTCGTCGACCCCTACCTCCGGGCGCTGACGCTACTGCGCGAGCAGGGCGTCCGCGTCGCGCTCGAGGCCCTTGTGGGCTGACTTCGGCGTCCTGGGAAGCCTCCGCAGCACCAGCGGCAGCACGATGCCCACGACCGCCACCAGGCCCATCACGGTGAACGCCAGCACGTAGTTGGCGCCGTCGCCCACCAGGCCCGCCGCGGCCACCGGACCCAGCACCCCCGCCAGCGACCACCCGACGAGCATCAGGCCGTAGATGGCTCCGGCATGGGTGAGCCCGAAGGCGGCACCCGACGCCGCCGGCAACGTGCCGAACGCCCCGCCGTAGCAGAGGTAGACGACGGCGGCGAGGGCGACGAAGCCCAGCCCGGTCGCGTGGGGCAGCGCGATCAGCGCGAGGCCCTCGAGCGCCAGAATGACGATCAGGACCGGCACCGCTCCGACCTTCTGCGCCACGGCGGCCCACGCGATGCGGCCTGCACCGTTGAACAGGGCCAGGACGCCCACGATGGTGGCCGCCGCCGCGACGTCGAAGCCTGCGACGTCGACCGCCGCGCCCGCCATCATCGAGATCAGGGAGATGCCGGCGGCGACGGCGACGACCAGCACCCCCGTGAGGAGGTACCAGTGCGGTGTCCGCAGCGCCTCCCGCACGGTCAGGTCGCCGGTGGCGGCCACCGTCCGGTCGGCCTCGGCAGCCGGCGGCGGGAACATGAGCAGCGACCCGATGACCCCGAGCACCAGGTAGCCGGCGCCGAGCGGCAGGAACGCCGCGGCCGGCGCCCCGGGGTCCAGCGACAGCAGCCACTGCGCGACCGGGGTCGTCAGCGTCGCGCCGAAGCCGAACCCGCCGACGGCGATGCCGGTCACCAGCGAGCGCTGCCGGGGGAACCACTTCTGCAGGAGCGCGACCGGCACGATGTAGGCCATGCCGAGCCCGAATCCGCCGATGATGCCGTAGCCGAGGACGAGCAGCCACAGGTCACCGCCGTCACGGGCGAGCGAGGCGAGCATGAGGCCGAGGCCGTAGAGGACGCTGCCGACCAGCGCGACCACGCGGGGACTGCTGCGGTCCTGCAGCCGACCCCCGACGGAGGTGCCCACGAAGATCATGCCGATGGCCGCCTCGAACGGGACGGTCGCTGCGACGTGGCCGAGCCCCATCGTGTCGGGCTGCTGCAACGCGCGGCCGAAAAGGCTCCACGCGTACACGCCCCCGATCACCAACTGGATGAGGACACCGCCGAGAAGAGCCAACCAACGCACGGGGGCTAGTCTGCCCTAGCCTCAGCCAGCTCCGGCACCCGCCCCTGGGTTCCGGGCGCGGGAGCCGTCTCCCTGACCGTCAGGTCGAAGGGGATGGGAAGGAACTCCGGCTGCAGGTCCTCGCCGTTGAGCCGCCTGAGCAACCGGTCGAAGGCGGTCCGCGCGAGCCAGTCCTTGTCCGGGCGGATGCTGGTGAGGCTCGGGGTGGAGAACAGCCCCTCCTCGACGTCGTCGAATCCGACCACGGCCACGTCCTCCGGGACCCGGATGCCCCGCTCGTTCAGGGCGCGGATGGCACCGAGCGCCATGGGATCCGCGAAACAGAAGATCCCGTCCACCTCGACGCCGCGATCCAGCAGTTCGCACATCGCACGGTATCCCTCGGCCCGCGTGAAGCCGCTGAGATGGATCACGAGCTCCTCGTCGAACTCGACACCGGCATCTTCGACCGCCGCCCGGTACCCCGCGAGCCGCTGGGCGCTGGTGCCGCCAGGCCTCGTGTTGGCGCCGAATGCTGCGATGCGATGCCTCCCGGCCGCGAGCAGATGCGCCGTCGCGGTCCGGCTCGCCTCGACGCTGTCGACGGCCACCCGGTCGAAACCCGGATAGTGGTCCTCGCCGAGGAACACGATCGGGATCCCCGGGTGCAGGGCGTCGAAGTCCGTGCGGACGAGGCTGAGCGGGCTGAGGATCATGGCGTCGAAGAGCGCGCCGTTCGCCCTGCCCAGCCACGCGAGTTCGAGTGCCCGGTCGCCGTCCGTCTGGTCGATGACGACGGTCAACCCATGGCTGGTCCCCTCCTGCACCAGGGTGCGGGTGATCTCGGCGAAGTACGGGTTGTCGAGTTGGGGCAACATGAGCCCGATGAGCCCCGACCGCCCACGCTTCAGGCTGCGGGCCAGCTCACTCGGCCGGTACGACAGCCGCTGGATACTGGCCAGCACCCTCGCCCTGGTGGCTGGGGCCACGTGTTCGAACCCATTGACGACGTTCGAGACGGTCCTCTCGGAGACCCCCGCATCGGTCGCGACATCCCGTCTGGAAACCATTCTCAACCCCCGCCCTTAGCCTCTCACGGGCGCCCCGGCGGCTCAGACGCGGGGCGATGACAACGATCCTATAAAGATTCGGACATCCCGGTTGCATCGAGGCAAATTTGCTTACACTCGTGGCAAACGCGGGTTGCATCGAGGCAAACCGCGTTGGGCGTCGGGAGCGATCTCCACCACAACAGGCGCCTGGGCTTTGGGTTATTGGGCGTGGACACAGACGTCGCGCCGCAGAAAGGAGACCCCGAAGATGAAGAAGTTGTTCAGACTCTGCGCGCTGGCGCTCGGAGCATCCCTTGCATTCACGGCCTGCGCGGGCGGTGGCGGCGGTGGCGGCGGTGGCGGCGCGACTGATCCCGCCCCCTCGTCCAGCGGCAGCCTGCCCGCGGTCAACGAGGACGGCACAGTCAACGACCCGGAGAGCGTGGAAGTCGACCCGAACAAGCTCGTCTTCTGGTCGCTGTTCTCCGGCGGCGACGGCGCCTTCATGGACCAGATCATCACCGACTACAACGGAACTAGCCCCTCGAAGGGCGTCCAGTCGGTCATGCTCGTGTGGGCCGACTACTACACGAAGCTGTCGACGGCCGTCGCCGCGAACCGCGGCCCGGACATCGGCGTCTCCCACGTGTCCAAACTCCCGGAGCTCGTCGCGAAGGGCATCGTCCAGCCGATCGACGAGTACGCCACCGCAGCCGGGACGAACTGGGACGACTACCCGAAGGCCTCTGTCGACAGCGTGACGTTCGACGGCGAGAAGTACGCGATTCCGCTGGACACCCATGCCTGGATCCTCTACACCAACTCGGACCTGCTGACCGCGGCAGGAGTCGCCCCCGACGGCGACGGGATGATCTCCATCGAGAGCTCCGAGGAGTTCCTCGACGTCCTCGGGAAGATCAAGGCTTCCGCCCCGGAGGGCACCGCGCCGATCTCCTTGTCGCAGCAGGGCGATGACCCCTACCGCACGTGGTGGGCCACCTACTTCCAGCTCGGCGGCACGCCCATCGTCTCCGACGACGGCAGCGAGATCACCATCGACAAGGACAAGGCCGTTGAGGCAGCCGAGTTCGTCAACAGCATCTGGGCCGACGGCTACTCGCTCGAGGGCATCCAGGACGCGCAGCAGCTGTTCCAGGAGGGCAAGGCCGGAATGTTCTTCGGCGGCACCTGGGCGGTGGGCCCGTTCAGCGGCACGGACGGGCTGAACTTCGGTCTGCAGCCGTTCCCGAGCCTCTTCAACGGCAGCGATGCCGGCTGGGCCGACTCGCACGTTCTCATCATCCCGACCAAGAAGGATCGCAGCGCCGAGGACACCCAGGCGGCTGTGGACTTCATCAACTACGTCGCCTCCGAGGGTGGGCTCACCTGGGCCTCCTCCGGTCAGATCCCGTCCAACAAGACCGTGACCGACAATCCTGAGTACGCCAAGCTGCCCTTCCGCAGCAACTACATGGAGGCGAAGGAGACCGCGATCCTGCCCCCGCAGAACGAGAACTTCTACGCGCTCAAGGAGACCATGATCACGAACCTAAACATGATCTGGGCCGGTCAGGCCGAGCCCGCACAGGGCATCGAGGACATGATCAGCGAGATGGAGTCCGACCTCTCCTGAGTCAGGAACCGTCGCCTCAGCCGACCGCCGGTGCCTGGCGGGACCCCACGCCAGGCACCGGCCCGGCCGAGCGATCGGCATCGCAAGTACCTGCCACTCAAGGAGGAGTGTCAATGGAATCGAAGAAGAGATTCTGGATCGCCCTGCTCTTCATACTGCCCTTCGGGCTGTTGTACACGGTCTTCACGATCTGGCCGGTCTTCCAGGGCATGTGGATCAGCCTGTGGAAGTGGGGGCTGATGGGCCCCCAGAAGTTCGTCGGCCTCGACAACTTCACCAAGGCGTTCGGGGACAAGTACTTCTGGGGCGCACTGGGCAACACCACCATCTTCACGCTCATCACCGTGCCGATGCTGATGCTGACCGCCATTTCGTTCGCCCTCATGGCCAACCGCCCCACGAAGATCCGGAAGTTCGCCCGCTCGGCGTTCTACATCCCGAGCGTCCTGTCGGTCTCCGTGATCTCGTTCGTGGCCATCTTCATGGCGGAGCCGCACCAGGGCTTCATCAACAACCTGCTCCACGACATCGGCCTGCTGCCCCCGGGCGTCGAGCCGCAGTGGATCCAGGGCAACGGCCTCAACTGGATCACCCTGTCGGTGACGACCGTGTGGTGGACGGTCGGCTTCAGCATGCTGCTGTACCTCGCGGCCCTGCAGGAGATCCCCGACGAGGTCTACGAGGCGGCCGACATCGACGGCGCCTCGAAGTTCCGGCAGCTGTTCTCGATCACGCTGCCGCTGCTGTCGAACACGCACTGGCTCGTGCTCCTGCTCCAGGTGCTCGCCTCCTTCAAGGTCTTCGGCCAGACACAGCTGATCACCGGCGGCGGCCCGGGCACCTCGACGAGGTCGATCGTCCAGTACGTCTACGTCCAGGGCTTCGGCAAGGACAACATGGGATACGCCTCCGCCATGTCGTTCGCCCTGTTCGTCATCCTCCTGGTCTTCTCGCTGGTCCAGGTCCGCCTGCAGGGAAGGAGCCAGCGCTCATGAAGAAGCGGATGAGTTTCGGTGGGGTCTTCCTCACCGTCTTCACGGTCTTCTCGGCCATCATCGTGCTGCTGCCCGTCGTCTGGGCGCTCGCCGTCTCCCTGAAGCGGGAGGGCAGCCAGATCGGCAACTCGATCAACTGGTTCCTGCCGCCGTACACGCTCGAGAACTACCCGCGGGTCCTGCTCGGCTCCGACGTGATCATCTGGGTGTACAACAGCACCCTCGTCGCGGTCCTGTCGACGGCGCTGACCCTGGTGGTCACCCCGCTCGCCGCCTATGCGATCGCCAAGATCGGATTCCGCGGCCGCGGGATCCTCTACATCTACTTCATGCTGGGCATGATGATCCCGGTCGAGGCCATGATCATCCCGCTCTTCGTGACGACCAACAGCTTCGGCCTCGTCGACACGTACCCGGGCCTGCTCCTGCCGGGCATCGCCGTCTCGATGAACCTCATCATCATGGTGGCGTTCATGCGGCAGATCCCCAACGAACTGATAGAGGCCGCCCGCATCGACGGCGCCGGCTACTGGCGCATCTTCTGGCACGTCGTGCTGCCGCTGTCGAAGACGATCATGATCACCGTCGGCATCTTCTCGTTCACGGGTAGCTGGAACAACTACCTGTGGCCGCTGCTCGTCTCGATGAACAGCAACATGTTCACCTTGCCGATCGGTATTCCCACCTTCGCCGGCACCTACACGATCGACCGCGTGCTGCCGATGACGGCGAACATGGTCGCCTCGCTGCCCATGATCGTGCTGTTCATCCTGCTCGAACGGTTCATCGTCAAGGGCGTCAGCATGACCGGCATCAAGGGCTGAGCCCTCCCCCACTCCTCACCTACACCACAGCAAAGAGAGAGAGACGATCAGCGTGAGCGTCATCCCCAAGCCGGAACACCCCCGACCACAGCTGGTCCGGGCCGACTGGCTGAACCTCAACGGCACCTGGGAGTTCGAGATCGACGCCGGGGACTCCGGGTTCGAGCGCGGGCTCGTCGATGCCCCCTACGGCCGCGAGATCCTCGTGCCGTTCGCCCCCGAGTCGACCGCCTCCGGCATCGGCGACACTGACTTCCTCAACGCGGTCTGGTACCGCAGGACGGTCCGGCTCCCCGAATCGTGGGAGGGTCGCGACGTCCTGCTCCACTTCGGGGCCGTCGACCACGACGCGACGGTGTGGGTCGACGGCCAGGAGGTCGCCCGGCACCGCGGCGGCTTCTCCTCCTTCACGGCGAACCTCGCCGGACTCGTCACCGCCGGGGAAGAGTTCACCCTCGTGGTCCGGGCCCGGGATCCGCACGGTGTGCCGCAGGCTCGCGGCAAGCAGGCCAACTGGTACTACAACTCCGAGTGCTTCTACACGCGCACCACCGGCATCTGGCAGACGGTGTGGCTTGAGGCCGTCGGACGGACCCACCTCTCCTCGGTCCACATCGTGCCGAACCTCGGCGACACCTCCTTCACGGTGGGCGCGGAAATCTCCGGCCACCGCCCCGGGACGACGCTTGAGGCCGTCCTCCGCGACGAGGCGGGCGAGGTCGCTCGCGCCTCCGTCCCCGTCGTCGAGATGGGTCCCAGCCTGCGGCTGCCGATCCCGGCCGACAGGGTCCGCACCTGGTCGCCCGCCGATCCGCACCTCTACGACCTCACGGTCCGCGTCGTCGCCGGCGACGAACTCCTCGACGAGGTCGGCTCTTACGCCGGCCTCCGGTCGGTGACCATCGACGGCCGGCGCCTGCTGCTGAACGGGGAGCCGGTGTTTCAGCGGCTCGTCCTCGACCAGGGCTACTGGCCGGACACCCTCATGACCTCCCCGTCGGACGAAGCCCTGCGCGCGGACATCGAGCTGGCCATGGCCGCTGGCTTCAACGGGGCGAGGCTGCACCAGAAGGTGTTCGAGGAGCGCTTCTATTACCACGCGGACAAGCTCGGTTACCTGGTCTGGGGCGAGTTCGGCGACTGGGGAGCCGGCGGGCACGGCCCAGCGGGCGACCACCAGCAGCCGACGGCATCCTTCATCACCCAGTGGGTGGAGGTGCTGCGACGCGACAGGAACCACCCGTCGATCGTCGGCTGGTGCCCGCTCAATGAGACCTGGCAGCCGATGGGCGACCGGATCTCGCAGCTCGACGACGTGACCCACGGCATGTACCTGGCAACGAAGGCGTCCGATCCCACCCGCCCGGTCCTGGACACGTCCGGCTACTCGCACCGCGTGCGCGGCGCCGACGTCTACGACTCGCACGACTACGAGCAGAACCCTGCGAAGTTCCGCGAGAACCACGCCGGGCTGGCCACGGACACCCCGTACCAGAACGAGCACGACGGGCGGGTCATCTCCATCGACTACGCCGGCCAGCCGTACTTCGTCTCCGAGTACGGCGGCATCTGGTGGAACAGCGAACTGGCGGCCGTCGACCCGGATGCCGAGCAGGATCCGAACCGCGTCGATTCCTGGGGCTACGGCTCCCGGGTGCGCACGCTGGAGGAGTGGTACGCCCGGTTCGAAGGCCTCACCAACGTGCTGCTCGAGGATCCCCGCATGTTCGGCTACTGCTACACGCAGCTGACGGACACCTTCCAGGAACAGAACGGCATCTACGGCTTCGACCGCAGCCTGAAGTTCGACGTCGATCGAATCAGCGCGATTCAGAAGCAGCGAGCCGCGTTCGAGGACACCACGGACGGTGACCGCGGCTGACGGGCCCCCGGACAGGCGACGAGGCGCCACCGCCCGCAACGGCGGTGGCGCCTCGTCGCGTCTGCGGGCTCAGCTGCCGGCAGGCAACTGCGGCACCGGGGTCCGCCCCAGTCGTTGCTCCAGGCGACGCAGCTCCCTGCGGGACGCGTAGCGCACCTTGCCCATGACGATCTGACCGCTCAGCACGATGCGCGGCAGACCCTTCGTCGGGCGCGACGCCACCCGGGTGCTGAACATGCCCTGGCTGGTGCCGGCGACGCGCTCGACGTCGACTCCCCACCCCTCGGGGACGATGATGGTCAGGGTGCCCTGGGTGACGGCCACGATGTCGATGACGGAGGCGAGCGGGATGGCCTCCAGGAAGTTCAGCATGATCGTGTTCATGCTGGTGCCCATCACCTCGATGAACGGGGGCACCTCCCAGGCGCCCTCCCTCTTCAGGGCCTGGAAGCCGACCGCCTTGAGGTACAGCGGGTCGTCCCAGGTGGAGCCGGGACCGCTCAGCATCGGCGGCGCCTCGCGGAGGAAGGCCTCCAGGTCGGCCGACGGGATCAGGTCACCGAGCACGGCCCGCAGATCACCCTGCGTCCTGGCCTCCAGGCAGCGCCCCACGCGACCGCCGAGCTCATCGAACTCGATCCGGCCGTCCGCGGCGGCCTGCCTGGTCACCTCGACAGCGCGCTCGCGGAGCGCTGGGGCGATCCTGACCTTGTCATCAACGTGCGGGATGTCCATCGCCCCATTGTGACCGACAAGGGGCTTGCTCCCTCCCCACCCCCAGCTGACACGGGACACTAGGCTGCCGTCATGACCGCACGTGCCGAAGGCGCCCTCGTCGGGCTCGCAATGGGAGACGCGCTGGGCATGCCGACCCAGATGCTCACTCGTGGCCGCATCGCCGAGCTTCTCGGTTCGATCGACCGTTTCCTGCCCGGCCCCGCCGAGAACCCCATCAGCCCCGGGCAACTGGCGGGCACCGTGACCGACGACACTGCGCAGGCGCTCATCCTCGCCCGTCTCCTGATCGACGGCGACGGCACCGTCGACCTGACGGCGTTCGCGACCGCGCTGAGCGACTGGCACCACGAGATGGAGGCCCTCGGCTCGCTCGACCTGCTCGGGCCATCGACGCTGCGGGCGATCGAGGCGTTCCGCGCCGGGGCCTCCCCGACGGAGACTGGCCGCTGGGGCGACACCAACGGGGCAGCCATGCGGGTCGCTCCGCTCGGCATCGTCCACGCCCCGTTCCCGCTGGCCCGGCTGGTCGAGCAGGTCGCCGCCGTCAACGTGCTGACGCACAACACCCGCATCGCCAACGCCGGCGCTGCCGCAATCGCCGCAGCCGTCTCGGCGGGCATCGAAGGCGCCTCGATCCCGGACGCGCTCGAGGTGGCGGTCGCCGCCGCCGAGTTCGGCGCGGCTCTCGGCCATGCGACCCCGGGGGCGTCGGTCCCGCACCGGATCCGCTGGGCCATCTCACTGGCGTTGGGCGAGGACCCGCTGGAGGCGATCGACACCCTGGTCGGCACCTCCGTCGCCACCCAGGAGGCCGTGCCCGCCGCGCTGGCCGTCGTCGCCGCGTTCCCGCACGACCCGTGGGCAGGGCTGTGCGCCGCTGCCTCGCTGGGCGGCGATTCCGACACGGTCGCAGCCATGGCGGGCGCCGTCTACGGCGCTTGCTGCGGGGTGGACGCGTTCCCGCCGGACGCCGTCGTCGAACTGGAGTCCGCGAATCCCGGGCTCGACCTGCGCGGCACCGCAAGGACGCTGGCGGGGCTGCGCCGATGACGCGGCTCGTCGTGATCGGCAGCGTGATCGCCGACCAGATGATGACGGTGCCCTCCCTCCCTGAGCGTGGCGGCGACGTGCTGGCCGGGCCCGTGGCGGTGCAGCCGGGCGGCGCCTTCAACATCCTCGCCGCCGCGGCACGGCTCGGGCTGCCCACCGCGCTCGCGGGCAGGCTGGGGTCGGGCCCTCTCGGCTCCATGCTCGCGGGCGCGCTGCGCGGGCTGGGCACAGAGCTCCTCCTCCCCTCGCCGACGGCGACTCCGGCACCTGCATCGGGTTCGTCGAGCCCGACGGGGAGCGGACCTTCGTGACGAGTCCCGGCGTCGAACAGACACTGACCGACGCCGACTTCGGGCTGATCGACTGGACCGGGGGCGACTCCCTCTACGTCAGCGGGTACGACCTGCTGTACCCGGAGACCGGGCCCGCCGTGGCCGCCCTGCTCGATCGCTACCGGCCCGCCACACTGCTGGTCGATCCTGGGCCGCTCGTCGCGGAGGTCCCCGCAGACCTGCTGGACCGGGTGCTGGCGGTGACCGACGTACTGAGCCTGAACGAGCGGGAGCTGCGGATCCTCGGAGAGGACGATACCGGCGGCCGGCTGCGGCTGCTGGACAGGCTGCCGGAGACCGGCGCCGTCGTGGCGCGGGTCGGCGCGGAGGGCGCCTGGCTGCACCGCCGCGGCCGCGCCCCGGAGCTCATCCCCAGCCTGCCCGTCACCGTCGTCGACTCGACGGGCGCCGGCGACGCGCATGCCGGGGCACTGCTGGCAGGCCTTGCCGGCGGCCTGGAGCTGCCGGAGGCCGTGCGTCTGGCCAACGCCGCCGGCGCCCTTGCCGTCACGAGGGCCGGATCCGCGACGGGCCCGACGAGCGCGGAACTGGCCGCCGCCCTGGGGTGACCCCGGAGACGGCGGGAGCCGCGCCCCTTGTCAGGGACGCGGCTCCGAACCGTGGTGCAGCGGGTCAGGCGGCGGCGCGAACCGCTTCCTCGATCCGGCGACCGATGGTCTCGTCGACGTTTCGCCAGTATGCGAACGCCCGCACGAGGACCTCCTCGGCCACGCCGGCAAGCGCCCCCGAGACGGTCTCCACGAAGCGGTCACGCTGCGCGTCGTCGAAGACCTCGCGCACGAGGGTGCCGGCCTGGCCGAAGTCGTCGTCCTCGGCGTGCAGGGTGGCAGCCGAGCGCACGAGGGCGCCGTCGGACTCCCAGCCGTTGTCCACTGTCACCTGGGCGTCGGAGAACATGCGGCCGTAGCTGTTGGGCGCGTAGCCCGGGGCGTCACCGGTGTGGGCGTACTGCATGTGCCCCTGCTCCGCGTAGTTGTTGAACTCGGCGGTGACGGGACGGTTGACCGGCAGCTGGTGGAAGTTGGAGCCGATGCGGGCGCGCTGGGCGTCCGGGTAGGCGAACACGCGGGCCATGAGCATCTTGTCGGGCGAGATGCCGGTGCCGGGGATCATGTTCGACGGCGAGAACGCGGCCTGCTCGATCTGCGCGTAGAAGTTGGCCGGGTTCCGGTTCAGCTCCATGGTGCCCACCTCGATGAGGGGGTAGTCCTTCTGCGACCAGGTCTTGGTCAGGTCGAAGGGGTTGAAGCGGTACTCCTTGGCCTCCGCGAACGGCATGATCTGCACCTTGAGGGTCCACGACGGGAACTCCTCGCGCTCGATGGCGTCGTACAGGTCGCGACGGTGGTAGTCGGCGTCCTGACCCGCGATGGTCGCAGCCTCGGCGTTGGTGAGGTTCTGCTCGCCCTGGTTCGTGCGGAAGTGGTACTTCACCCAGAACTGCTCGCCGGCCTCGTTGACCCACATGTAGGTGTGGGAGGAGAAGCCGTGCATGTGCCGCCAGGACGCGGGCAGGCCGCGGTCACCCATGAGGTAGGTCACCTGGTGCGCCGACTCGGGCGACGCCGTCCAGAAGTCCCACTGCATCGTCGCGTCACGCAGGCCCGACGAGGGCAGGCGCTTCTGCGAGCGGATGAAGTGCGGGAACTTCAGCGGATCGCGCAGGAAGAAGACCGGAGTGTTGTTGCCGACGATGTCGAGGTTGCCCTCACTCGAGTACCAGCGGACCGAGAAGCCGCGGACGTCGCGCCAGGTGTCGGGCGAGCCCTGCTCACCGGCGACCGTGGAGAAACGCGCCAGCATGGGGGTCTCGACGCCCGGCTGGAACGGGGCGGCCTTGGTGTAGGCCGTCACGTCACCGGTGACGGTGAACGTACCGAAGGCACCGGAGCCCTTGGCGTGGGGGCTACGCTCGGCGACACGCTCACGGTTGAAGTGCGCGAGCTGCTCGACCAGGTGGACGTCGTGGAGGACGATCGGGCCGTCGTTGCCGACGGTCAGCGAGTGGGCGTCCGACTCGGTCGGGGCGCCATTGAGTCGGGTCGACACCCCGGCGGGGAGCTGCTGGCCCATCGTCTCGCTGTTACTCATGTAGTTGTCCTCTCGTCAGGTTCGTTGCACTGTGCACACAACCCCAGTAGATGACCTCGGCCTCGTCGATGACGAAGCCATGGGTCTGACTGGGGGACAAACAGGGTGAGTGTCCGATGGAGCAGGCGACGTCGCGCATCGCGCCGCAGGATCGGCACATCAGGTGATGGTGGTTGTCACCGTTCTGGAGTTCGTATCGGGGCGGCTGGCCGGCCGGCTCGACCCGCCGGATGAGCGCGGCCTTGTGCAGCGCGGCGAGCGCGTCGTACACCGCCTGCACCGAGGCGGTGCCGGCACGGGAACGCACCGCGTCGGTGATCTCGCCAACGCCGAGGTGGGGCCGCTCGCTGAGCTCGGTGAGCACGGCGACCCGTCCGGCGGTGACGCGAAGGCCGGCATCGTGTAGCGCCTCCGCCCAGTTCTGCTCCATGACAAGCACCTTAGCCCTTTATCTGGAAAGTGTCCAATAAGCGATGTTTCCAATTCACAGGCTGTTTCCGCCCTCTGCGTCAACCATTCCCGTCCGCCGCCGCCGCGGCTAGGGTGGACGCACCGTCGGACGGCGGACGAACGAGAGAAGGTTTCGATGCGCATCGGCGTGCCCCGCGAGATCAAGAACAGCGAGTTCCGGGTCGCCATGACGCCGGCCGGCGCCCGGGAGCTCACCGCCCGTGGCCACCAGGTGCTGATCGAGACCGACGCCGGCCGCAACGCCAGCTTCAGCGACGACGACTACCGCGCCGCCGGCGCGACCATCGTCGACGCTGCGCACGCCTGGGACGATGCCGAACTCGTCGTCAAGGTCAAGGAGCCGCTGCCGGAGGAATACGGTCACCTCCGCGAGGGGCTCACCGTCTTCACCTACCTCCACCTGGCCGCCGACCGGCCGCTCGTCGATGCCCTGCTGGCGTCCGGAGCGACCACGATCGCCTACGAGACGGTGCAGCTTGAGTCCGGCATGCTGCCTCTGCTCTACCCCATGAGCGAGGTCGCGGGATGCCTGGCGCCGCAGCTCGGCGCGCAGGCGCTGATGCGCACCAACGGCGGACGCGGGGTTCTCATGGGCGGGATCGGCGGCGTCGCCAACGCAAAGGTCGTCATCCTCGGGGCAGGCGTGGCGGGGCAGAACGCCGCGGCCGTCGCCATGGGCATGGGCGCGGACGTCACCCTGCTCGACACCAACCTCCACAAGCTCCGCGCGGCGCAGCGACGGTGGGAAAACCGGGTGCGCCAACTGGCGTCGACGGCGCTGACCGTCGAGCAGGAGGTGCTCACGGCCGACCTCGTGATCGGCACCGTGCTGATCCCCGGCGGGCGCACGCCGCGACTGGTCAGCGACGAGCTGGTCTCCCGGATGCAGCCCGGCTCGGTGCTCGTCGACGTGTCGATCGACCAGGGCGGATGCTTCGAGTCGAGCCGACCCACCACGCACGAGCACCCGACGTACCCCGTCCACGACTCGCTGTTCTACTGCGTGTCCAACATTCCGGCCGCCGTGGCGACGACGTCGACCTGGGCGCTGACGAATGCGACGCTGCCGTACGTCACCTCACTGGCCGACCGCGGCTGGCGTGGCGCCTCACTGGCTGACGCGTCGCTGGCCCGGGGCGTGTCGACCCATGGGGGCCTGCTCACGAGCGAGCCGGTGGCAGACGCCGTGGGGCGCGACTGGACGCCGGTCGGGGACGTCCTGGACGACTGACGGGCCCGGGGTCTGATGGGTTGGTGGCCGCCGGGTCAGCCGCACCCCTGGATGAACGGCACACCGGGCACCAGCCGCAGCCACTCGTCCTCGGTCAGCTCCTCCCCGAAGCGGGAGCACAGATCCCTGCCCACCTCGCTGGGGTCTGTGGGCCAGGCCCTCGCCCGGCCGTCAGACAGCGTCATCAGGATCCAGCCGTCATATTCGGCAACTCCCTGCACGCCGGCCGCATCCGGCTCCAGCCGGAGCATCAACTCCGCCTCGTCCGCGGACACGTCCCAGGCCCACACAAGCCCTCACGCGTGGAGGCCAGGAGCCGTTTCGTGTCGGCGGAAAAGGACAGCTGCGAGATCGACGACCTGGCATCGTGCAGCACGAACCGCACCTCCGGTTCGACTGGATTCCTCAAGGAGTAGACGGTGATCTCTCCGGCGGAGTCGCCCACCGCGAGCAGTCCGCTCGCGCCAGCGAAGCCCACCGGCACCTCATCGTCCAGCATGTCGACCTGGGTCAGATGCGTGGGCTCCGCGGCTCCGCCGAGCGACCACACCGAGAAGTCCTGCCCGTTGACGCCCATCGCGGCGAAGACCGAGTCGCCGACGAAGGCGGCACCTCCGGGCCAAGCGTCGACGGTGCCGATCTCCTCCCAGGTCTCCCCGCCCCAGTGGAGCAGGCGGTAGCCGACCTTGCCCTGGATCCCGAGGGCCAGGTACCGGCCCGACGGCGACACGCGCAGGTCGGCCAGCGCCTCGGGAAGGGCGATGTCGTCGACCTCCACGAACGAGTCGGCCTCGCGGTGGAACGTGAGCAGGCGGCCGTCACGCGTCTGGTTCACCAGGGTGCCGCCGTGGTCGCTGAGCCCGTAGTAGGCGTTGAGCTCGACCGTCTCGTCCGTGCGCAGCGGCAGCTGCCGCCAGCCGCCGGCGTCGCGGTCGAACACCCTGGGGCCCCGGTTGCTGCCGAACAGCACGCTGTCGCTGCCGGGGATCACGTCGAAGAGCCGCCCCTCGGTGTAGCGGAACACCACATCGTCAGCCGAGGTGTCCCACAGCGTCACGACGCCCTCCGTGGCCCCGACGACCACGGCGTCGTCCAGCGCGGCGAGGCTGACGGAGACGGTCCGCTCCGGCCACTGCCTGCGCAGGGAGCCGTCGAGTCCGTACTCGTGCACGGCGGTGAAGGAGCCGGCGACGAGCACCGTGCTGCCCCGGTGCAGGACGGAGTTGACCGACGCGGGCAGGTCCCAGGTGACGGCGTCACGCAGTCCGTCGGCGTCGATGGTCCACAGGCCGGCGACGTTGCTGGTCGTCCCCGCGACCACCTGGCCATTGTTCGGCGACAGCGACAGGGACAGGACGGTTCCGGCGACCGGCTCCTCCCCGAGGTGCGCGCCGTCCGCCCAGGAGTAGAGGTCGAGGACCCCAGCCCGGCCGCCTGCGATCACCAGGTGACCGGTGGCGGCGACCGCCGTCACGGCCACCTCGTCGCCCAGCTGGATGGGGTCGAGGACGCTCGGGGCGGCCGCGTCGGTCACGTCGACCCGCCGGACCTGACCTTCGAGCGTTCCGAACAGGACGGTGCCGGCCTGCCAGGTGGCGCTGTAGACGACGGTGTCGGCACCGAAGTCGCCCAGGGACCGGGGCTCGTTCGTGATGTCCCAGACCCCGGCGGTCTGCTGGCCGCCCACGAAGACGAGGTCCCTACCGTTCAGATTGGTGGCCTGGAGCGCGAAGATCTGGCCGCCGCCGCTGGCGAACGTGAGCGGCGTGCTGGAGAGGTCGCCGTCGCGCCAGATCGTGACGGTGCCGGAGCTGTCACCGCGGACGATGTCACCGCGATCGGTCAGGGCGACCATCGTGTTGCCTGCGGGCCCGTGGCCCGCTCCGGCATCGGTATGCCGGCCGACTTCACAACGGCCGACCGGGTCTCGACGGAGTCGTCGAGCGAGAGCGCGGCGACGCTGAGCTGGCCGGCGATGTTCGGGGTGATGTTCCGGATGTCATCGGCCACGAGCGCGATCTGCCTGCCCTGGGCCGACCGTGTCGCAGCCTCGGCCCGCCCGCCCGCGAGCAGGGCCCCGGCCGCCATGACGCAGGCCAGGACGCCGGCCACCACCGCGATCGCCAACCGGTTGCGCATCCTGCGGATCGTGTCGTGCTGTCGGGTCGCCTCCACCGCCGCCTGTTCGCGGCTGAGCTCGATGAACTCGCGCTCCAGATCGGACAGCAGGGGTGTCTCCTCCCCCTCCGACCACGTGTGCCAGAGCTCGGCCTCCGCGGGGCGCAGCGCGTCGGATGACCGGCCGCTCTCGTCCCACAGCTGCGTCGCCATGTGGATGCGTCGACCGATCAGCAGCGAGGCCGACGCCTCCTCCACCCATCCCTTGAGCCGCTCCCAGTGCCTGAGCAGGGCGTCGTGCGCGATGGCGAGCTGGCCGTCGCGCCGGACGAGGAGGCGCGCTGCCTCGAATCTGTCCGCGATGCCCCGCAGCTCGTCGTCCACCGCGTCGACGGGGATCCTGCGTCGCAGGATCTGGGTGCCCTCGACGCGGACGAGAGACAGCATCAGTCGCTGCACAAGGGGGCGTTGTTTCTCGTCGATCGCCCCGTAGACGTCCTCGGCCGTGCCGTCGACGGCGCCCCACAGCCCACCGGTGCGCAGGTAGTCCCTGGTCTTGAGGGTGTCACCCCGGCGGCGTCCCAGCAGCGGCGCAGCACGCTGGAGAGCAGCGGAAGCACCGTGGCCGGCCGCGGCTCGCCGTAGAGCCCCATGTCGTAGACGAGCAGATCAGTCAGCGCGGGAGTCACCGGCCGCCCGCGGAGACGCGCGGGCTCCTCGATGATGCGGCGGTACTCGTCCTCGGAGAGAGAGGCGACCCGGACGTGGGTGTCGAGGTGCCGGGCGAGTCGGTCGTCCCGCATCGCGAAACCGAATGCCTCCGCCGTCAGGGCGACGACGACGGTGGCGTGCGCAGGCAGTCCCGCCAACGCGTCGAAGATCGCTTTCTGTTCCTCTTCGGGGAGTTTCTGCGCCTCCTCGAATTGGTCGACGAGAATCAGGCAGGGCTCTTCCGGTGGCGAGAAGCTGGGCAGATCCGCCGGCTCCACCCAGCACGGAACAAGCCCTTCCAGCGGCCCCCCTTGCCCCAGGGCTCCGCCGACGAGTCCCGCCGCGAGAAGGGATGACTTACCCGCACCGGAATCGCCGATCACGATGACCGTGATGAGACCTTCCCGATCGCCGCGCAGACAGGCCGCGACAAGTTCCGAATAAGCCCGCTCCCGGCCGAAGTAAAGGGCAGTGTCAGCTGTCGAATAGGGACGCAGTCCGACGTACGGGGCTTCCTTGGGCGTCGGCACGCCACGGATAGCGCCGAGCGCGCCGCCCCATTCCTCCCTTTCCTCCACGCCGTCGATGAGTTCCAACGCCTCGGCGAGGTTCAGGAAATCGGAGGTCAGTGCATGCGTCGGGAGGTGCCGCCCGTCGAACCAGCCCTGGACGGTGGAGTGGGCGACGCCGGCGGTCCCTGCGGCCCTCCGCAGCGACCATCCCTTCTGAAGCCGCGCCTTCTGCAGGACGTCAACAAGCTCGGCTCTCGAGGTCGGCGGCTTCATGCCTGAATGTTATCCAGGGGTCATCGACCCATTTCACGCACCCACACCTTGTGAGATATGCGCAGAAGTTTCCCCGAAGGTTTCGAATAACGCCTAGTCAGAACCCTGTCCGTACGGACCTCTACAGCGTTTTTCAAACCCGTACGACTTCGTACACCCGGAACGCTACCCAGTTAGGACCCATGTCCCATAACGTCAGTATTTAACCAAGGCGGCGGAGGAGAAGACACATGCATGGTCATTGGCGCGGGTCGAGCCACGGAATCGACTCAGGGACTCCGCCGGGGGTGAATGCATGAGCATGCAGGTAGAGATCGCAGGAGAAGCACACCTACTTCAGCCCGGTCGGGTCTTCACTATGGGCCGCACCGGTGACCTCATCATTGACGAGACCCCCTACCTGCATCGGGATTTTCTGACGCTCCACCACTCCGAAGGCTTCTGGTGGCTGACGAACGTCGGCTCCCGAGACAGCGTGCTCCTGACCGATCCCGGAAATGTGAGCCGCAGCGAGCTCGGGCCAGGCGGCACGCTGCCTCTCCTGATTCCACACACCGTGGTGCGTTTCGCAGCTGGCCCGTACAGCTATGAGCTGAACCTGACCCTCGAAAGCGCCCCTGTCGAGATCGTGGTGGCGCCAAGGGTGACCGAGGTCTCCGGGGCTGGGATGAGCGGCGCATCCTTCACCGAGAGCCAACTTCTCGCCATGCTCGCGGTGGCTGAGCCCCTACTGAAGCGTGTTGGGACCGGCGTCTGGGCCGTACCGACGGCGGCCCAGGCGGCGCGCAGGCTGGGCTGGACCCAGACCCGGTTCAACCGGCTCTTCGGACTTGAGCGTGGGGTCAGATGCGTAGACCGCCGCCGATCAGGAGCATTCTGAGGCGGTAGTTGTCGGGGTTGCGGAACCCTCTGGCGACGCGGCGGGCGAGTTCGATCAGCCCGTTGATGGCCTCGGTGCCCCCGTTGTTGGCCCCTGCGGTGGTGAAGTAGCCCAGGAACGCTTCGCGCCACTGGTTCAGGGTCCGTCCCAGGCGGGCGATCTCCGGGATCGGACAGGCCGGGAACGCGGCGAGGACCTTCTCCGCTATCCGACGCCCGTCGGCATGGCAGGGTTGGTGGTAGACCGATCGCAGCTGTTGAGCGCAGTGCCAGGCGACCTCGACCTCGACATGGCGCTCGTCAGCGGCGAACGCTCCCTCGAGGCGAGTCTTCTGCCTGTCGGTGAGGTGTTCCCGGCCAGCGCGCAGCAGGTTACGGATCCGGTAGAGCGGATCATCTCGGCGGCCCCGATGGCCGTGGATGTCCTGCTGGACCCGGCGCCGGACCTGATCAACAGCGGCGGTGCCGAGCTTGACGACATGGAACGCATCGAGGACCGCGATGGCGTCCGCCAACTGGTCATCGATTGCGTTCTTGTAGCCGTGGAAAGGATCCAAAGTGGCGACCGTAACGCCCTTGCGGAACATGTCACCGCGGTCCCGCAGCCAGGTCTTGTAGGCCTCGCCGGAGCGGCCGGGAACCAGGTCCAGGAGCCTGGCCGTGATGTGTCCGTCCTTGTCACGGGTCAGATCGACCATGCCGGTGAACTCTTTCGGGCCCCGCCCACCAAGCCCGACCGGTTTGGTCGAGACATGATGCCAAATGTGTTCGTCGACGCCCAGCGAGCCGACACCGGCGAAACGGTCCTCGTCATCGGCAGCAGCCTCAAGGACCGGCCTGATGGCCCGCCATAGCGTCTTCCAGCCGCAGCCGAGCTGCCGGGCCAGACCCTGGACGGAGGCATTCTCCCGCCGCATCTGCCCGATCGCCCACCTCGTCGCCCGCACCGTGAGCAGTCCCCGCCGTGGCGCGATAGCCGGGTCTTGCTCCATGAACGAGGTCACCGGACAGGATGGTTCGGGACATACCCATCGTCGTTTCCGCCACCACAATCTGACCGGCGCCGTGAAACAGGGAGCGTCGATCAACTCGACCTGTTGCCGGCCATGGGCATGCGCGACCACCCCGCAGACAGGGCATCCCATCACCGGCGGGGCCGCTGATTCGACCTCCACCCGCAGCCCTACCTCGTCGCGCTGGACGCCGATCACATGCAGCCCGGGCAGCCCGACCAGAAGATCACAGCGCTGACAGTAGACGCCGGCAACATGGCAGAAGCAAGTAGGATCAGTCATCGTCGAGGTCCTCGGAATCGAGTGGTGTGGTAACCCTGATTCTTGAGGGCCTCGACCCCTCTCACCTCACCGACACGCCCACTACCAGATCCACGCTCACCCCACGCTCAAGTCCGAAGAACCGTTCAACCGCAAGCTGGATAACGTCTGCGAGAAGCTCGACCGCATCGGGGTCCGGGGGCTGAAGGGAGAGGTCGGGCGTCAGGCCAACGGGCGCCGCGTCCTGCTCGCTGAATACGCTGTCAACGCCAGGATCATCACCTCACAGGAGTTGCCACTCCTCGACGAAGAGTTCCGGCGAAACTCTTCCCCCGGGGCCTGACGCCGACGCTGCATCACCCTGAGCATGCCACCCCGCCTGGGGTAGTCAGCTGGCCGCGAGCCCGGAGACGAGGTTGACCGTGGCCGCGAGCACGACCGCGCCGAGGAAGTAGCTGAGCAGCGTGTGCCCCAGCACCGTGACCCGCAGCCGGTTGGTGCGGAGGTTCGTGTCGGAGATTTGGAACGTCATCCCGAGGCAGAACGTCAGGTACGCGAAGTCCGAGTAACGCGGCGGCTCGTCCCCGAAGTCGATGGGCGGCTCGGGAGACGAGAAGTACAGGTCGGCGTACCGGATGCCGTAGATGGTGTGCACCAGGACCCATGACGCCACCACGCAGGCGACGCCGAGGGCCGCCGTCGAGACGGGCCGGTCGCCGGCGACGAGGACGAAGCCCATCCCGGCGACGCTCGCGATGGAGGCAACGATCAGGATCACGTCGGCGAGCCCCCGGCCCGGGTCCTCCTCCCGGGAGTGCTCCGCCGTCCTGACGGCGTCGAGGGGCCAGAGCCTGGCCCAGGTCCACGTGCAGTACACGGCGACGAACGTCGCCCACCCGGCGGCGATGCCGAGATCGATCCGGGCCGTCAGCCCGACCAGCAGCATGACGGCGACGCCAACCGCCACGCTGAGCGTGAGCCGGAACAGCCGTCTGCTCCTGCGGGTCATGGGCTCAGGCGAGGAAGGGCTCGACGGCCGACTTCGGGCGACCGATGATGGCTCTGTCGCCCCGGATGAGGACGGGACGCTGCGCCAGCTGCGGCTGCTCGGCCAGCACGGAGGCGACCTGCTCGGCCGACGCGACATCGCCGTCGGTGAGCCCGGACCGCTCGAAGTTCGGGTCCCTGCGCACCAGCTCGGTCGGCTCGGCGTCCAGCTTGGCCAGCACGTCGAGCCACTCGTCGCGGGTTAGCGGCTCCTTCAGGTAGTTGCGGACCGTGGCCGGGATCCCGGCCGCCGTCACGGTCTCGACGGCGGCGCGGGATGTCGAGCAGCGCGGGTTGTGGAGGACGGTGATCTCGCTCATCGCCCCAGCCTAGCCACGGCGGCGCTACTTGCCGGCGGCCACCGAGAGCTTCTCGACGAGCGCAGGCAGCCCGCCGTCCCAGTTGAACGTCAGCGCCGTGGGCGGCGACACCGACGACACGGCCACCGGGTCGGTCACCTGGGCCACGCGGCCGGCCTTGACGGCGGGGATGGCCTGCAGGGCAGGCTTCGTCAGGAACTCCGCAGCCTCCGCCTCGGAGCCGTGGTAGCTGATGACGATGTCGGCATCCAGCTTGTCGAGCTGCTCGTAGCTCAGCTCGAAGAAGAACCCGCCGCCGGACGTGTCCAGCGCGGAAACACTGGGCGCGACCGTCAGGCCGACCTCCTCGAGGATCCCCACACGCGGATCGGCAGCGGTGTAGACGTAGACGAAGCCGTCGCCGTCCCAGACGCCCGCCACCGTCTTGCCCTCGAACTCGGGATGCGCGGCCTTCATGTCAGCCAGGGTGCCGGCGATTCCCGCGAGGACGGCGTCCCCGGCGGCGGAGCGGCCCAATGCCTGCGCGGTGATCGAGATCGTCTCCTCCCAGGTCGTGGTCCACGGCGCGCCGGGGTAGGCGACGGTCGGGGCGATCGCGCTGAGCGTGTCGTACTGCTCCTGCGTCAGGCCGGAGTAGGGGGCGAGGATCAGGTCCGGATCGGCGGCGATGATCTCCTCGTACGGGAAGGTGGCACCGCCGTCGGCGTCGGTCAGGACATCCGGCAACGGCTGGTCGCCGTAGGCCTCCTCGACCCAGGGCAGCAGGTTGCCTGCCCCGACGGTCCAGGACTGCTCGGCGACGGCGACCGGGTAGACGCCCAACGCGAGCGTGGCCTCGGTGGAGCCCCACCCCCACGTGGCCACGCGCGTCGGCTCCGCCTCGATGACGGCGGTGCCGAGCGCGCTGGCGACCTCGAGCGGGAAGGTGTCGGTGGCTCCGGACGGGGCCGCCGTCGAGGGGGCCGCCGAGCCGGTCGGCGCGGAACTGGGGGACGGCGATCCGGGCGAGGCCGGCGCCGCGCAGGCGGCCAGGGCTAGCGTGGCGGTGGCCGCGACGACGGTCACGAGGGTGGGCAGACGCATATCGGGATCTCCTGTTCGTGGAGCGGGGCTCCGGATGGTTTCAGGCGGCGTGTCGGCGTCCAATGGGGACGACGAGCGGGGTGCCGGAGACGGGGTCGTCGACGACGCGGCAGTCGAGGCCGAAGACGTGACGGATCGATGCGGTGTCGACGATGAGGGCCGGTTCGCCCTGCGCGACGATGGCGCCGTCACGCATCATCACGAGGTGGTCGGCGTACCGGGCGGCCAGGTTGAGCTCGTGCAGCACCATCACGACGGTGGTGCCCCGTTCGCGGTTGAGGTCGGCGAGCAGGTCGAGCAGCTCGAGTTGGTGGGTGACGTCGAGATAGGTGGTGGGCTCGTCCAGCAGGACGATGTCGGTGGCTTGCGCCAGCACCATCGCGATCCAGACCCGCTGCCGCTGCCCGCCGGAGAGCTCCTCGACCCGCCGGTCGGCCAGGTCGGCGATGCCTGTGTCGGCCAGCGCCCTGGCAACGACGGCGTCGTCGTCGGACCCGGCCAGCCCGAACCAGCCCTGGTGGGGGTACCGGCCGCGGGCGACGAGTTCGGCAACCCTGACGCCGTCGGGAGCGGTCGACGACTGCGGAAGGACGCCGACGACCCGGGCCACCCTCCTCCGTCCGAGGGCCCCCACAGGGGTGCCGTCGAGGCGGATCTCGCCGTCCATGGGCCGGTGGAGGCCGGCCATCGTCCGCAGCAGGGTCGACTTCCCGCAGGCGTTGGGTCCGACGATGACGGTCACCTTGCCGGGCGGAACGGCGAAGTCGAGGCCCTCGATGACTGCGCGGCCGTCGTAGCCGGCGGTGAGGCCGGCCGCCTCGAAGGTGTGCTGGAGCGCGGTCATGCTGCGACCTTTCGTTGCCGGGCGAGGAGGAAGAGGAGGTAGGGGCCCCGATGAGGCCGGTGACGATCCCGACGGGCGCCACCACCCCGGGCACCGCATGTTGGCCGAGCACGTCGGCGGCCAGCGTCAGCAGCGCGCCCACGGCGGCGGCGACGAACAGCGCCGGGCCGCCGTCGTCCTGGAGACGTCGCGCGATGGGGCGGCCAGCAGCGCGACGAACGCGATGGGGCCGGCGACGCTGGTGGCGGAAGCGACGAGCCCGACGGCCGCGAGGAGGAGGACGAGGCGGGCCCGGTCGGGCGCGATGCCGAGGCCGGAGGCCAGCTCATCCCCCAGCGGCAGCACCCGCAGGGGCCGCGCGGCCAGGGCGACGACGACGGCGAACAGCGTCACCAGAAGCGCGAGGCCGCCCAACTCCCCGCCGCGCACGTCCGCGACGCTGCCGACGGTCCACAGCAGCACCGGCTGCGCCTCGCGCACGTCCGCCTGACTGAGCAGCCAGCTGATGAGCGACCCGCTGAGGTACGCGAGCCCGACGCCGACCAGCACGAACCGCAGCCCGTGCAGGCCCTGGCGCCACGCCAACCCCCAGATCAGCGCCGCGACGGCCAACGCGCCGGCGAAGGCGCTCAGCGAGACGGTCACCCCGCTCCAGCCCCACCCGAGGACGGCCACGACGGCGCCGAGGCTGGCCCCCGACGAGATCCCGAGGATGTCGGGACTGGCCAGCGGGTTGCGCAGCACCGACTGGAACACGGCGCCGGCCAGCCCGAACGCGGCACCAGCCAGCAGCGCAGCCTGGATGCGGGGCAGCCGCAGCGTCCCGACGATCAGGTTCTCCGACTTCGAGCCGACGCCGAGCAGGCCACGCAGGACGGCGTCGCCGGTGAGGTCGGCGGCGCCGAGCATGAGCGCGGCCACAGCCACCCCGGCGACCAGCACGGCGGCCCCGAGCAGGAGGCCGACGACGCGGATCCGTCCCGTGACGCGACGACGGCGGACCAGTTCGGCGGGAACGTCGCCGCGGCCAGGGCTGACGGGGACGGAGGTGCTCACAGCGCGGCCACCTTCCTGCCCCTCGCCACCGCGATCAGGACCGGGGCCCCGATGAAGGCACACACGACGCCGGCCTCGAGCTCGGCGTTGGGCACGACGAGCCGCCCGATCACGTCGGCGCCCAGCAGCATGACGGGGCCGAGCAGCACGGCCAGCGCCGTCGTCGTGTGGTGGTTGCTGCCCACGAGTCGTCGGGCCGCGTGCGGGACCACAAGCCCCACCAACGCGATGGGCCCGGCCAGCGAGACGGCGACGCCGCAGAGCAGCACGATCGCGAGCCCCGCCAGGAGCCGGGTGGCGCGGACGTTCTGGCCGAGCCCGCGGGCGATGTCGTCGCCCAGCGCGAGCCCGTTGAGCCGGTGCCCGAGGAAGACGGCCAGCACGAGGCCGGCGCCGAGGAACGGCAGGAGCCACGCCAGCACCCCGAGGTCGCGGCCGGTCAGGGCCCCGATCACCCAGAAGCGGTAGCTGTTGAACGTCTCCTGGTCCCGCAGCAGCACCAGGGTCGTGAGCGGGGTGACGAATGCGACGAGCGCGGCCCCGACCAGGGCCAACTGGACCGGCTGCGCATGACCGAACGAGAACACGACGGCGGCGGCCAGGGCCGCGCCCGCGAACGCGAACCAGACGAACCCGACGGCCGAGGTGACCCCGAGGAACGAGATGGCCAGCACGACGGCGAGCGAGGCGCCGGAGTTGACGCCGAGCAGGCCGGGGTCGGCGATCGGGTTGCGCGTGACCCCCTGGATGACGACGCCGGCGACGCCGAGGGCCGCGCCCGCGGCCAGGCCGATGAGGGTCCGGGGAAGTCGCTGCTGCAGGACCACCATGTGGTCGACGTCGTCTGCCACGGGATGCGTGAACGCCTGCCAGACGGCGGCGGGGTCGATGCCGCGGACCCCGACGAGGATGCTGGCGACGGCGACCGCCGCCAGCAGTGCGGCGGCGAGCACGAAGACCAGCGCGGTGCGGCGGCTGCGGGCTCTGAGGACGGCCCCGACAGCGACGGCCGGGGTGATCGTGTCGGCGGACATGGTCAGTCCAGCTCGGCGCGCCCCTGGCGCCAGTAGCCCATGAAGGCGATCCGGTGACGGTCGAGCCCCGCGTCGGAGACGAGGAAGCGGCGCAAGGCCTTGACGAGGCCGGCCTCGCCGGCGATCCACGCGTAGCACTCGCCGTCGAGGCTGACGCCCTCCGGGACGTCCCACAGGGGCGCGTCGTCGGGGTCGTCGAACTCGACGGGGCGCCCGGGCACCGGGATGCAGCCGGCGGCGCAGCAGGTGCGCACCACCCACTCGCGGACGGCAGGGATGAGCCGCTGCCCGTGTGCGCCGTCGGGGCTGCGGGGCAGGAAGCGCACGTCGACGCCGTCGGGGGCCAGCAGCGGGAGCGTGTCGGCGACGTCGGGCACCTCGATCAGCGCGACGCCCGTCGCGTCGACGGGCAGGGACTCGAGGATGGCACCGATGGCGGGCGCTGCCGTCTCGTCGCCGGCGAGGAGGATCGTCTCGACGCGGCCGGGTCGCCAGTCGATGCCGAGGGTCCGGCCGGGGCTCCGCTCGTCGGGTCCGACGATGACCGCCTCGTCGCCGACGGCTGCGCGGGCCGCCCAGCGGCTCGCGGGCCCTTCGTCGCCGTGGCCGACGAAGTCGATGTCGACCTCCAGGTCCCCGGGGCGCACGTCGCGGATCGTGTAGGTGCGAAACGGGTTCCGCTGCTCGGCGGGCAGGGCACGCCAGGCCGTGTACCAGTCGTCGCAGTCGGGGAAGTGGGCGAACCCGGAGTCCGGCAGGGGCAGGACGACCTTGACCCGCTGGTCGAAGCCGGCGGTGCCGAAGTCGGCGAGGTCGTCGCCGGCGAACGTGATCCGGGTGAAGTGGGGCGTGAGTGCCTGCCTGCGCGCGACACGCACCCGGAAGGCCCGGTAGGCGGGGCGGGCGTGGGTCGTGGTCGCGGTGCTCGTCACGCCGCCAGTATTACACGCAGGTCCCCTTGCGTAATAGTCCTTAGGTTAGGCTTCCCTCATCCGAGACGGGCACCTCTCCGTAGCGCGACAGGGGCAGCAGGCGCGGCCCCGCGGGATCGTCCAGCGGCGCGAAGGCGCGCACCGTCTGCCCGTCGTCTGCCTCCGGCTCCCCCATCGTCGCCGTCAGCACGTCCCGGACGGCGGCCACCTCCGCAGTCGTGAGGCGGCGGGGCGCCGGCGAGGGGTCGGCCGCCGCGAGCACCACCAGGAGAAGCCCCGGAAGCCGCGGCTTGCCGTCGGCGATCGGGGGCTGGAAGTAGGGCAGGTTGATCACCGTCGTGCCGAGCCGCTCGTAGAAGGCGAGCCTCCTGGCGGGGTCGCCGTACTCGGGGTGCGCCGGGAACAGGTCGGGGCGCTCCACCTCTCCGAGCACCAGCAGCGCCCCTCCCGCGAGCCAGCGTTCCAGCCCGGCGGCGATCAGCGCTGCGCCCACGCCACCGCCGCGGGTGGTGCCCGAGACGGCGAGCCAGTCGACGAGCACGCCGTCACCGTGTCGCTCCCCCACGACCACGCCGAGCGGGTCGCCTCCGGGGGCCGAACTGGCGACGAGGACGTCGAGGTGTCCGCTCGCGCCCGCCGCGACGAACTCCTCCCGCCCGACGATCTCGGTGTCGGGGAAGCTCGGCGCCAGGATCTCCCGGTACACCTGCCCCAGCCGCGCCGGATCCGTCACGGCTTCGATCACAGGGGTCATGCGTTCATCTCCGTTCGTTCCTTCCGCCCCGCCGCAATGTTCGGCGTCCCCGCCGGGCCAACAGGTAGAGCACAAGGCTGATGAGCCCGGCCAGCACCAGAATGCCGGCGAGCAGACCCCAGGCAACATCGGGCCCCCAGCCCGGGTTGCCTGCCTGAAGGATCGCCGCCAGTCCGGACAGGCCGACGACGCCGAACACGACGCCCAGCAGCTGAAAGGCCAGGGCGATCCTCTGGTCGCGCGCCTCCCGGAGCGCGGTCGTCTCCTCCGTGTACGCCTGCGCCATCCGGCGGTGGACAACGTCGAGCAGCGGCCGAAGCCGGGTGCCGAGCACGTCGGCGACAGCCCGGGTGAACCCGTTGCGCAGCCGTTCGTACCCGTTCGACTCGAGGATCGTGTCGAGGTCGGTGCGCAGCGGCGGAGAGGCGACGATGTCCGGCGACTCGACGAAGAGCATGATCGCCTCGTTCGACTGCACGAACGACTGCAGCGACAACTCGGTGCGCTCGACGTCGCGCACGAGATCGTCCAGCCGCGCGATGACGCCGGTCCGCCGCGGCGACAGGGCGTCTTCGCCGAGTTGGTCCAGCTCGTCGGCCTCCTCGAGCGTCACCTCGGTGTCGCGGAGCAGGTCGGCAATCCGCTCCGCGTAGTAGCGCACCCCGTCCTGCCAGCCGTGGTACATGCCGTGGAGGCTGTGGGCGAACTCGATGTAGCTCTCCATCTCGCTGACGGCGTAGTCCGGCGACGTGAAGGATGCGAGCAGGGTCATGTTGCTGGTGGCCGCCAGCAGTTCCCGGTTGAGGTGCAGCAGGGGCCAGGTCCGCACCGAGTCGAGATCGTGGAGCGCCCAGTCGGCCACGCTTGCGACCCCGCTGGGCAGCGGATGCAGCAGCGGCGGAGCGCCCCACAGGTCGAGGAGCCGATGCGTGTCGGACAGCCGTCGCCTGCCGGCGGGGTCGACGATGGAGGCCGCGAGGACCGTGACCAGGATCCCGAACGACCCCTCCCGCGCGACAAGGTCCTCGCCGCTGACCTGACCGGGGACGGCGTCGAGCAGGGTCCGGAGCCCGTCGATCACGCCTGCCGCGACTGCGGGGATCCCGGCCAGCGGCATGCCGTTGGGCACGGCCATCCTGAGCACATCGCCGAGCTCCCTGAGGTCCCCGAACACCGGGCTGGCCAGGTGCAGCGCCTCCGCGACGCGGTGGGCCGGGGCGTCGTCGAGGTCGAGTTCGAAGACCACGCTGTGGTTGCCGAGCTGCGAGAGCTGGATCCGGGAGCGGATAGTCATGAGCGGCGCGTCGTCGCCGCCCCTGGTCAGGAGGAGGTCGCCCAGCCGGATGGTCGCGCCCCGGTAACCGCGGCCGAAGTTGTCGGTACCTTGCCAGACGTCACTCAGGTCGAGCCGGGCAAGCGCCTCGACGACCGGAAGGTCGCCGAACGACCCTCCGCGGGCGCCGAGCTCCTCGGCGCGGACGCGCAGCGCCTCCACGAGGTCGCTTGCGTCGGCATGGCCCCATTGCCGGATGCCGAACGGGTAGACGAAGCGGATCCGCCCGGCGTCTACGTGCAGCCACTCCCGGTCCCTGGCTGCGTTGATGGTGTCCACGGCGGCCAGATGCCCGCGGAGCTCGCTGGCGTCGACGTGGTTGAAGTCGGTCGCCTCGACGTGGGCGCGCATCCGGTCGAGCTCGGCCGCGGCGTCGCGCCGGTCCCCGGTCAGCAGCCGCTGCCCGACCCGTGCGCAGGCGCGGATGGTGCGGTAGTAGGTGAGTTCGTTCGATGCCTCCCGCAGCAGCGCATCGCGGGCCGCTCCCGGCGCGCATTCCCGGATGGCGTCGACGAGCGGCCCGGCCTGCCGGACGGCGTCGTCGGTGACCTCGAGGACGACCTCCAGCCTCCCGGTGAGCAGCGCCGACTCGACGCGGAACTCGCTCCGCATGAACCCCAGCAGCCGCCACGCCAGCTCGGCCACCTCGTCGTCGGCCCGGTCAGCCCCCTCGGCCCGCAGCCTGGCTGCCTCCCCGCAGGCCACCTCGACGGTGGCGACCAGCAGTTGGTGGTCCCACGCCATCGACCACGCCTCGTTGATCAGGTTGCGCAGGTACAGGGCCAGGACGATCGCGCCCTCCGAGGCGGCCGAGGCGGCCCGCACCGCCGGGGGCAGGGCACGGATCAGGATCGCTTCCGGATCTTCGACGGTGGACTCGCCCCTGAAGAGCGACCGCCACCACGTGCTGCCAAGCAGTTCACGCAGGTCAGCGCGCTGGCCGGATGTCAGCGCCTCCGGGTCGCCGGCGGCGGCCTGGGCGTCGAACAGAGCCGTCAGCCACGCCCGTGCGGCCTCCGCGGGGAGGTCGGCGGAGGCGAAGATGGGCTCGTGCTCGCTCGGCTGCGGCATGGGGTCATCCTAAGGAAACGCGTGCCTCGAGTTCGTCGATCCACGCCTTCGCCGAGCCGTCGGACGGCATGCGCCAGTCGCCGCGCGGCGACAGCGAGCCGCCGGCCAGCACCTTGGGGCCGTTCGGCATCGCGGTGCGCTTGAACTGGTTCGAGAAGAACCGGCGCAGGAACACCGTCAGCCACCGCTTGATGGTGGCCAGGTCGTAGGCCGCCCTGTCCGCCTCCGGGTAGCCGGCGGGCCACTGCCCGGCGTCGGCGTCGCGCCAGGCGTGCCACTCCAGGAAGGCGATCTTGCTGGGCCGGTAGCCGTGCCGGAGGATCCCGTACAGGGTGAAGTCGTGCAGCGCGTACGGCCCGATGGAGTCCTGCGTCGACTGCGGCTTCGCGCCGTCCGCCACCGGGATCAGCTCCGGCGAGATCTCCGTGTTGAGGATTGAGTCGAGGGTCTCGTTGACGGCGGCGTCGGCGAACTGGTCGGTCGCGATCACCCAGCGGATCAGGTGCTGCATCAGCGTCTTGGGCACCCCGGCGTTGACGCCGTAGTGGCTCATCTGGTCGCCGACGCCGTAGGTGCACCAGCCCAGCGCGAGTTCGGACAGGTCGCCGGTGCCCAGCACGAAGCCGCCCCGCTGGTTGGCGGCGCGGAACAGGAAGTCGGTCCGCAGCCCGGCCTGCACGTTCTCGTAGGTGACGTCGTAGACGGGCTCACCGTCGCCCGCCGGATGTCCGAGCGCCTTCAGCAGCGACTCGGCCATCGACTTGATGTCGACGGTCTCGAACGTGACGCCCAGCGCCTCGGACAGCACCGTCGCGTTGTTCTTCGTGTGGTCGGAGGTGGCGAAGCCGGGGAGGGTGAACGCGAGGATGTGGGTGCGCGGCAGGCCGAGCCGGTCACACGCCTTGGCCGCGACGATCAGCGCGTGCGTGGAGTCGAGGCCGCCGGACACGCCGATGACGATCTTCGGCGCCTTCTCCGCGACGCCGCCGGACATCGACAGCATGCGGCGCTCGAGCGCAGAGACCTGGATGTTGTAGGCCTCGTAGCAGTCCTGGTTGAGGCGGGCCGGATCGTCGGGGACGAACGGGAACCGGTCGAGGGGGCGGCGGAGGCCCAGGTCGCCCGTCGGCGGGTCGACCATGAACCCGATGTGCTGGAAGTCGCCGTGGCTGACGCCCTCGGCCTCCCGGTTGTCGGCGATCGACCCCTGCCGCTGCCGCTCCTGCCGGAGGCGGTCGAGGTCGACGTCGACGACGAGACGCTGCGCGTCGGAGGGGAAGCGTCCCGACTCGCCCAGCAGATCCCCAGCCTCGTAGGCGATCGCCTGCCCGTCCCAGGACAGGTCGGTGCTCGACTCGCCGAAGCTGGCGGCGGCGTACACGTAGGCGACGCCGGCCCGCGCGCTCTGCGAGCGGATCATCAGGGCCCTGTCGTCGGCGCGGCCGATGGTGATCGGGGAGGCGCTGAGGTTGAGCACGACGGTGGCGCCGGCCAGGGCGGCCTTCGTCGAGGGCGGCACCGGCACCCACATGTCCTCGCAGATCTCGACGGCGATGTTGAGGCCTGGCACGTCGACGGCCTCGAAGATCAGGTCCGTGCCGAAGGGGACCTCGCCGTCGGCGTCGGCACCGGGCCAGTCGGGGCGCGACAGGTAGCCGGTCACGCCTGCGCCGGGCGCGAAGTGCCGCTTCTCGTAGAACTCGCGGTAGTTCGGGAGGAACGACTTGGGAACGACGCCGAGGACGGCGCCGCGGTGGAGCACGACCGCGCAGTTGTACAGCGAATGGTCGACGAACAACGGGGCGCCGACGACCACGACGGGCCGCAGGGTCTCCGTCGCCTCGGCGATCCGCACGATGGCCGCGTCGACGGCGTCGAGCAGCACGTCCTGCAGGAGGAGGTCGTCGAGCGAGTAGCCGCTCACCGACAACTCCGGGAAGAGGGCGACGGCAGCGCCGTCGTCGTGGCAGAGCCGCGCCTGTTCGATGATCCGCTCAGCGTTGGCCCGGGGGTCGGCGAGGGCGACGGGGAGGGTGCAGGCGGCGACGCGGGCGAAGCCGTGGCTGTACAGGCTCGTGAACTCCATGCGGCCGAGTCTCCCACGAACACAACCGGGGCCGACCACGCGAACCATAATGGGGCCATGCGTTTCAAGGCCCTGGTGCTGATCCTGTCCGTGCTGGCCGGCGCCGTCGGCATCGCCTGGGTGCAGGCGCCGGCCGCCTCCGCCTGCAGCTGCGCGGTGTCGACGGTGCCGGAGTTCGTCGAGTTCGCCGACGTCGTGGGCTCTGGCACGGTCCGCCGGGTCACCCCGCCGGCCGATCAGTCGAGCTCCGCGGCCGCGACGACCTACCTGGTCGACCTGGACGCCGTCTGGAAGGGCCCCGCGGTGGCCGAGGTGCGGATGCTCAGCGCGGTCTCGAGCGCCAGCTGCGGGCTGGAGGGGATCGGTCAGGGCGACCGGATCATCCTGTTCGCCAACGGCTCCGGACCGCTGGAGGCCAACCTGTGCGGCGGCACCTGGCTCTACGACGACGACACGGCCGCCGAACTGACCTCTCTCCTCGGGGCACCCATGGCGCCTCTCCCGGCCCCCGCGCCGGCGCCGGGCGCCGCGGATCTGACGGCCTGGACGATCGTGGTCGCCCTCATCCTCGGGGCCGGTGTCGCGGCGGGCGCCGTCCGTTACGGACTCGACCGGTAGGTCTCGGACTCCCCGCCCCGCCCCCAGCGGTCCCTGAGCCAGTGCCAACCCTTCCGGATCCGGGCCGCGAGCAGCATCCCCAGCCCCAGCGTCAGCAGGAGCAGGATCGCCGCGATGACCGCGGCGGCCACCGGGTAGAGCACCGCCAGCGTCGTCACGCCCACCACGCCGACGTCACCCGCGACCGAGGCACCGACGTTCGTGACGGGCTCCGGCGAGCTGTTGACGGCCAGCCGGACGCCCGCCTTCGCGAGGTGGCTGATCAGCGCGGTGATACCGCCGACAGCGGCGAGCGTGATGGTCACCAGGTCGCCCTGGGCCCCGGCGATCAGGGCACCGATGACGGCTCCGGCGATGGGCCGGATGACGGTCGACGGCACGTCCCACACCGAGTCGACGATGGGGACCTTGTCAGCCACGAACTCGACCAGTGCCAGCACGCCCATGACGATCAGCACGTCGGTGCGCTCGAACCCCGCCGGCACGCCCTCGGAGCCGAGGAAGCGCCCGAGCAGGCCCAGCACGAACACCGTCGCGTAGGCGTTGATGCCCGAGGCCCAGCCCGCGGCGAACGTCATCGGAAGCAGTTCCATGTCCGCCAGTATTGACGCCCCGTGGCCGGTTCCGGCGCGCGCGGAGCCGATTTGGGGGACGGTTCGGGGGTGGCTCAGGGAGCCTGGGGCTCCCAGCCCGCAGGCATCCGCACCAGCAGCGCCCCGGGGTCGACGGCGATCTCCACCTCGACGACCTCGCCCAGGTGGTCGCCGTCCAGCTCGATCTCCTCGGGGCCGCGGAGCCGCAGCTGGACCCGTTCCGCCTGCCGGTAGAGGAACTCGCGGGTCCGGTCTGTCCTGCTCTCCCGTCCCGGCAGCATCTTCCTGACGAATGCGTTGTCGACCAGCACCCGCCACGCCACACGCACCCAGCCGAAGAGTCCCTGGGGCCGCACGGCCAGGATGTCGAGGATGCCGTCGTCGACGAGGGCATCCGGCATCAGCATCACGTTGCCGCCGATGGAGCCGCAGTTGCCGATCAGGACGGTGTGCAGGCGGGCCGAGCCGAAGGAGTCGTCGTCGAACTGGTAGGACACCCGCATCCGGCGGTCGCGCAGCAGCGCCTCGGCGCCGGCCTTGACGTAGGCGAGCATCCCGACGCGTCGCTTGAGCCGCTCATCGGTGGTGGACATGATCTGGGCGTCGAGACCCATGCCCGCCATGACGACGAAGACGTGCTCCTCGGCAGTTCCTTCGAGCCGCAGGAGCCGAGCGACGGCGACGTCGACGGGGCGCGTGACGCCGTCGAAGGCTGCGGCCACCGCTCCGGGGAGGTCATCGAGTGCGAGGTTGAGGTTGCGGGCCAGGAGGTTTCCCGTGCCGTGGGGCAGGACGGCGAGCGGGACGCCGCTGCCCCGCAGCCCCTGGGCCACCGCCCGGATGGTGCCGTCACCGCCGGCCGCGAGGACCACGGCGGCTCCACGCCGGACCGCCTCCGTCGCCAGCCCGGCCCCGGTCTCCTCCTCGGTGGTTTCGAGCCAGATGCCGGGGTCCCAGCCCGCCGCCTGCTCGGCCGGAGTCACCAGCTCGGCGAGCCGTTCCCGGCTCACCTTGGTGGGGTTGTAGATGACGGCGGCGATGCTCACGGCCCCAGTCTGCCCCGCCGAGGGGCCCACAACGGGGATTGTCCAGGGGGCATCGGTTTTCGACGCCCGCCGCACCCTAGGCTGCGTTCATGTACCGACATGTCATCTGGGACCTTGGCGGAACGCTCGTGGACACCTACCCCGCGCTCGACCGGACGCTCGCGGCCGTCGTCCGGAACGCAGGAGGCCAGGTGAGTGAGGCGGAGGTGGCGCGCCTGACGCGCCGCTCCACCGGCGAGGCCATCGCGGCTCTGTCGTCCCGGTTCGGGATCGACGAGGCGGCCTTCCGGGCGGCCGAGGCGGAGCTGAAGCGACGCTGGGAGGAGTACCCTCCGCCGGCGATGCCGGGAGCGCGGGAGCTGCTGCGCGACGTCGCCACGGCCGGGGGGCTGAATCTGGTGGTCACGCACCGCGAGCGGAGCAGCGCCGAATCGCTGATCGCGGGACTCGGCCTCCGGGTCGACGACCTGATCTCCGCCGTCGACGGGCACCCCAGGAAGCCGGATCCCGCGATGTTCACCGAGATGCTGGCCCGGCACCGGCTGTCGGCCGACGACTGCCTCGCCGTCGGGGACCGGCCGATCGACGCGGTGGCCGCGCGGGCGGCGGGCGTCACGGCCGCGACGCTGGAGTCGGCGGCCGCTCCGGTCGACGACGACGCACGGTACTCAGTGGAGGGCCTGGTCGACCTGCGACCGCTGCTGGGCCTCGCAGCGCCGGGCGGCGTGGCCGTCGGCTAGCGCGGCCGGCTCAGACGCCGAGCCCGGCGAAGACGTCGTCGGCCAGGCTGCCCGTGTCCGGGAAGGGGATGCCGAAGCCCAGCTGGTAGGCCTCGCCTGCGCCCGGCAGTTCCTGGACGATCCGGTAGAACTGCCAGAACGGGTCGGCGGGATCCACCTGGCTGCGGTGGGCGTCGAGCGCGGCGCGGCACACGTCGAGCCAGGGAGAGGTCTCGACGACGGCGACGATGCGGGCCGGGTCGGGGCCGAACCGCCCGGGCTCCGGCTCGCCCTCGATGTCGGGCCACAGGTCGATGCCGCGTTCCTTCGCGATGGCGTAGCCCTGCGTCCAGAGCTCGGTGTTGTGGGAGTTCCACAGCACCCGCGAGATCTGCCACGGCTCACCGAGGTCGGGCCGATGGCTGGGCGAGGCGGCCAGCAGCGTCGCGTACATCGCGACGCGGTGCGCCTGGATGTGGTCGGGGTGGCCGTAGTTGCCGTGCGGGTCGTAGGTGATGAGCACCTGCGGTCGCCGGTCGCGGATGACCTCGACCAGCTGGTCAGAGGCTTCGAGCAGGTCGGCGGACCAGAAGGCATTGGCTGGAAGGCTGGCGGGCGCGAGGACGCGTCCCTCGTCGTCGCGCACCATCCCCGAGTCGTGATAGCGGCCGACGCCGCCCAGGAAGACGTGGTCGGTCACCCCCACCGCACCCATCGCGACGCTGACCTCCCCCAGCCGGTGCTGGCCGAGTTCGGCGGGCGTGAAGTGCGCCCAGTCGGGCACCAGGATCTCGCCCAGCTCGCCGAGGGTGCAGGTCACGAGCGTGACCTGGGCCCCCTCGGAGAGGTAGCGGGCCATGGTGGCCGGGGACTGGCTGGACTCGTCGTCCGGATGGGCATGGACGAGCAGGAGACGGCGATCAGACACGGCGCTCAGCATAACGATCAGGCTCTCAGCGTCCGAGAAGCGCGGAGAACTCGACGAACCTATCCTGCGCAATCCGGCGCCCGCCGCCCGTCAGGGCGTCGGCGAGCTCGTCCGCCCCGGTCCGGACGCGGGAGGCCAGCGAGGCTGCGCCCGGGCCTCCGAAGTCGGAGGTCGCGGCGAAGATCGCGGTGCGCACAGGCAGGGCCCCGAGGTAGCTGAGGAGCGGTCGCATTGCGAAGTCGAGCATCAGCGAGTGCCGCTCGGTGCCGCCGGTCGCCGCCATGAGTACCGGCATCCCCACGATGGCGTCCTTCTCGAGGATGTCGAAGAAGCTCTTCACGAGGCCGCTGATCGAGGCCGAGAACGTCGGGGTGACGACGACGAGGGCGTCGGCCGAACCGACGGCGTCGAGGACGTCGGCGAGCGCGCCGGTGGCGAACCCGGTGAGCATGGCGTCGACGATGGGGTGGGCCAGTTCACGCAGCTCGACGACCGTCGCCTCGAGCTCCTCGCCGCGCAGGGCGAGCGACTCGCGCAGGCGCGCGGTGATGTCATCGCCCAGCACACGGGTGCTGGACGGGGTGCCGAGGCCGCCCGAGATGACGACGACGCGGGTCATGGTTTCTCCTCCTGGACTGGGTGTTCACCAGCCTACAATATACTTCAACGTTCAACTATTCCACGGACAGGGTGGCCCGCGCAGACGAAGGGCCCGCCTCGCCACGCGAGACAGGCCCATGGCGCCGGTCAGAGCAGGTTGTCATCCTCGGCGCGCGTGCCGGTCCACCGGTCCACGCTCGGCTCGGCCGTCTCGTCGACGGCGGGCCGACCGCCGGCCGCAGCCAGCCGGTTGGCGTGGGTCGGAGCGTCCGGAACCCCGGCGGGGCGCAGCGCGGCGAACTCCCTCCTCAGCACCGGAACGACCTCCTCGCCGAGCAGGTCGAGCTGCTCGAGCACCGTCTTCAGCGGCAGCCCCGCGTGATCCATCAGGAACAGCTGGCGCTGGTAGTCGCCGGCGTACTCGCGGAACCCGAGCACACGCTCGATCACCTGCTGCGGCGAACCGACGGTGAGCGGCGTCTCCCGCGTGAACTCCTCGAGGCTCGGGCCGCCACCGTAGACCGGCGCGTTGTCGAAGTACGGCCGGAACTCCCGGACGGCGTCCTGCGAGTTCTTCCGCATGAACACCTGGCCGCCGAGGCCGACGATCGCCTGCTCGTAGGTGCCGTGTCCGTAGTGGGCATAGCGGCGCCGGTAGAGGTCGACCATCCGCCGGGTGTGGCTGGCGGGCCAGAAGATGTTGTTGTGGAAGAAGCCGTCGCCGTAGTAGGCGGCCTGCTCCGCGATCTCCGGGGACCGGATGGAGCCGTGCCAGACGAACGGCGGGAGGCCGTCGAGGGGGCGCGGGGTGGCCGTGAAACCGTGCAACGGGGTGCGGAAGCGCCCCTCGTAGTTGACGACATCCTCGCGCCACAGCTCATGCAGGAGTGCGTAGTTCTCCACCGCGAGGGCGATGCCGTCGCGGATGTCCTTGCCGAACCAGGGGTAGACGGGCCCGGTGTTGCCGCGGCCCAGTGTGAGGTCCATGCGCCCCTCGAGCAGGTGCTGCAGGGTGCCGTAGTCCTCGGCGATGCGCACCGGGTCGGTGGTCGTGATCAGCGTGGTCGCCGTCGACAGGATGATGTGCTTCGTCCGGGCCCCAATGTAGGCCATGGTCGTCGTCGGGGACGACGCGACGAACGGCGGGTTGTGGTGCTGCCCGACGGCGACGACGTCCAGCCCGACCTCCTCGGCCTTGAGCGCGATCTCGACGGTCGCGCGGATGCGCTCGTGCTCCGACGGCGTACGCCCCGTGGTCGGGTCGGTGGTGACGTCACCGACGGTGAAGATGCCGAACTGCATGTCTGCCTCCTTGTGCTTGCACCAGGCTACAACATGATTGAGGATTCAACTATTCCTGAGGTCAGTTCCTCTTCTTCGCCGATGCCCGCAGGACGAGCCCCACGATGAGGAGGATCACACCCAGGGTGGCCAGCCCCACGGCGGCGACAATCATGAGCACCGTGGCCGTCAGCGCGCCCACGTTCATCGCCGGCCCGACGACGGCGTCGCCGTCACACTCGACGGTGTAGGTGCCGTTCGCCTCGCCGGGGCCGCCCACCTTCCCGATCGCGCTGTACATGGCCCCGTCGCGGTCGAAGTTCATGCTGAAGCCGAGCGTGACGTTGGGAACGGTGTCGCTCGGTCCTGTCACGGAACACGAGGTGGCCGGGTCGGTGGTGTAGATCACCTGCATCTGCTCATCCGCCACGGGAACCTCGGTGGCCCCCTGGACGTCGATCATCGCGCTCTCGGCCGGGCGCACGGAGCCGCCGGCGAGCGCCGCTCCCCGCCGAGAAGAGCCGCACCGACGACCAGCACCAGACCGACGATCGTCAGGATCTTGCCGGCCTTGCCGCCCTTGGACGGGCCGGGCGGCGGGGCCTGCCACTGCTGCCCATACGGGGGCTGGGGCTGCCACTGCGGCTGGGGCTGCTGCGTTCCTCCCTGCGTCGGGTAGCCAGGGGGCTGCTGTCCATACTGCTGTCCGCCCGGCCCGTGGGGGCCGGGACCGACGGGGTTGCCCTGACCGTAGGGAGACTGCGGTGGCTGGGTCATGGGAGTTCCTCTCGCGGTGCGTGCGACCAGCGTGGCACGACGCGGCAGCGCCGTGGGGCTCTGAGGGGCGATAGCTCTCGCCGAGCGGCGATCACCGTCTGCTCAGCCCCTCCCCCGCTCGTCAACGGGCCGCGCCCGGTAGTCCCGCCAGGCCGCGAGCAGCGCGGCACGGTCTCCGCCCGGGTGCCGCTCGTGCCAGGTCCGGGTGAACCTGTTGAACTCGAACTGGGTGTCGATGTCGTCAGGGCCGCTTCCCCTGGTGGCGCGGTAGTGGCTCAGCGCATCGCCGAGCGTCGTGGTGCCGTCGGCTGCGGCGAAGAAGGCGCGCATCGGGGCATCGAACGCGAACCCGCCGCCCACCTGCGTCACGAACCAGGCCCGCACGGCCTGGCTGCAGCGCTGCCCTGCCAGGATGACGGTGTCGCGGGAGAGGTCACCGGCGAGTTGCGCGCCGCTCGGCGACCGAGCGGGCGCGGGCTCGACGTAGGCGACGCCGTCGAGGGCCGCCGCGACGCGGCGCACCACCAAATCCTTGGGCCCGGAGGTGCGCAGGCCGAGGTCGCGCGCGAAGCCGACGACCTCGTCCTTGAGCCAGTACCAGCGCAGGAACTCGGCCCCGCTCAGCTGCCGGGTGAGCTCGGGGCGACGGGATGGCGGCATGGCGGGTGGGGTCCGCTCAGACGACCCGGCGCGTCCAGCCGAACTTGTCCTCGGCGCGGCCGTACTGGATGTCGACGAGGTGCTGGCGGATGGCCTGGGTCTTCGCGCCGGGCTCGCCGTCGCCGACGACCTGGACGCCACGCTGCGGCGAGTTGAAGCCCGTGATCGGGGTGACGACGGCGGCGGTGCCGCAGGCGAAGACCTCGGGGATCCGGCCGGAGGCGACGCCGTCGAGGACCTCGTCGATCTCGATGGGGCGCTCGATGGGGTGAGCCCGTGGTCGGCGGCCAGCGCGAGGATGGATTCACGGGTGACGCCGGCGAGGATCGAGCCGAGCGAGGGGGTGAGCAGTTCGTTGTCGGCGGTGACGAACATGATGTTCATCGTGCCGCACTCCTCGACCCACTTGTGCTCGGCGCCGTCAGTCCAGAGCACCTGCTGGCAGCCGTTGGCGTAGGCCTCCTGCGTCGCGACGAGGCTGGCGGCGTAGTTGCCGCCGCACTTGGCGGTGCCGGTGCCGCCGGGGGCGGCGCGCGTGTAGTTCGGCGTGATCCACAGCTTGACGGGGTCCGAGTAGTACGGGCCGGCCGGGGTGGCGATGACGGCGAAGCGGTAGTTCGACGCCTCCCGGACGCCCAGATACGGCTCGGAGGCGATCATGAACGGCCGGATGTAGAGGCTCTGCTCGTTCTCGGCGTTGGGCACCCAGGACTGCTCGAGCCGCACCAGTTCGTCGACGCCACCGAGGAAGAGTTCCTCGGGGAGGACGGCCATGCCCATGCGCTGGGCGGAGGCGACGAAGCGGGCCGCGTTGCGGTCGGGACGGAAGAGCCAGATGGAGTCGTCGGCGCGGCGGTACGCCTTCAGCCCCTCGAAGATCTCCTGCCCGTAGTGCAGCACCGCTGCCGCGGGGTGGAGCTGCCACTGGGACATCGGAAGTACGCGGGGATCCTGCCAGCCGTCGCGCTCGACGTAATCGATCACGACCATGTGATCGACGTAGTAGCGACCGAACCCGGGGTCGGCGAGCGCGGCCTGGCGGGCGGCGTCGGAGGTCGGGTGGGTCGTGCGGGTCAGGGTGAACTCGGGCATGGGGGCGATGCTAACCGCCATGGTCCGCGCGTCCGGCCCGGTCCATCCTGCGATCCTCCGCGGAAGCGGCTTGCGCGGCGGAGGACACCATGCCCGCGAGGGTGTACCGCAGGGTCCCCGCCGCGTGTAGCGTTTCCGGAATGGATCCGACCAGGGCACGCGCGCGGGCCTTCACCCACGTCGTCGTGAACACTGCCGCCACCATGTTGGGGACGGCGTTCCTCTGGTACGCGGTCACCTTCTGGGCGTACCTCGAGACGCGCAACGTGATGGTGACGTCGTTCCTGGGCGGCGCCTACATGCTCGGCATGGCGATCCTAGGCGTGCCTTTCGGGAGTCTCATCGACCGTCACCGCAAGCACACCGTCATGATCTGGTCGGCCATCGGGACGGCGGCGGCATTCCTGCTCGCCGGGGTGGTCTACCTTCTGGTCCCCCTCGAGACGCTCGCCAATCCCCGGGGCGCCTGGTTCTGGCTGTTCACGGGCCTCATTCTGCTGGGCGCAATGGTCGCGATGATCCGCGGCCTGGCGCTGTCGACGTGCGTGACGATCCTCGTCGCCTCGGAGGACAGGGCGAAGGCCAATGGCGCCGTCGGGGCCGTCAACGGGGCGACCATGCTCGTGGCCGGCGTCGTCTCCGGGCTCGGTATCGGCTGGCTGGGGATCGGCGGGGTGACGCTCGTGTCGATCGCCGTCGCCGTCCTCACGCTCGGGCATCTGCTGCTGATCAGCATCCCGGAGCCGACGATCGTCCACGCCGAGGGCGCCCCGAAGGCCGTCGATTTCAAGGGCGCCTGGGCCGGCGTCGTCGCCGTCCCCGGACTCTTCGGCCTCATCCTATTCTCGACCTTCAACAACCTGCTCGGCGGCGTCTTCATGGGCCTGCTCGACCCCTACGGGCTGGAGCTGATGTCGGTGCAGGCGTGGGGCATCCTCTTCGGGGTCTGCAGCATCGGGTTCATCGTCGGCGGCGCCGTCATCGCGAAGGCGGGCCTGGGCAGCCGGCCGCTGCGCAGCCTCCTGCTCGCGAATGGGGCGATGTGGATCGTTGCGTTCGGGTTCGCGCTGCGCGACTGGATCCCGCTGCTGGCGATCGGCATCTTCCTGTACATGGCGCTGGTGCCGTTCATCGAGGCCGCGGAGCAGACCCTGCTGCAGCGGGTGGTGCCGCTGCAGCGTCAGGGCCGGGTGTTCGGCTTCGCCCAGGCCGTCGAGGTATCGGCGGCGCCGATCAGCGCGTTCATCATCGGCCCGATGGCGCAGTTCTGGTTGATCCCGTTCGCCGAGTCGGAGCGCGGCGCGGCCTTCCTGGCGCCGCTGCTCGGCACGGGCAGTGCCCGCGGAATCGCGCTGGTGTTCGTGATCGCGAGCCTCGTGGGGCTGATCGTCACGCTCGCGGCGTTCTTCACGAAGACGTATGGGCGACTGACGGTGGTCTACGCGGCCGGAGACGTGAACGCGGACGTGGCGGACGAGCCGGTTCCGGAGCCCCCTGGCCTGGACGTCCTGGGGAAGGGCCACAACGAGAGCTGAGGAGCGCGCTCTTCGACAGGCTGAGGAGCGGCCACGCGACCTCTCGAAAGTGCACGAATCTCCGCTGAGCCGCCGCTGTGTGCATATCGCCATAGCGGCGGCTTGAGCCAGCAGAATGCTCGACGGAGCCAGATTCGTGCACAAGGAGCGGGCCTTCGACAGGCTGAGAAGCCGCCGCGCGACCTCTCGAAAGTGCACGAATCTCCACTGAGCCGCCGCTGCGTGCATATCGCCACAGCCGCGGCCTGAGCCAGCAGAATGATCGCCGGAGCCAGATTCGTGCACAAGGAGCGGGCCAGTAACGACGCATCCAGCCCGATGGCTGGTGCCACAGGTGGCACCATGCACTCCTGCGGCGCGGCGACCCAGCCGACGGTTCAGACCTCATCAGCCGCGGGCGCTCCTGACCGCCAGCTCACACCGGCGCACGCAGGAGGTCAGCTCACCGACGTTGTCGGCCCGACCGAGCCGGATGACCTCGTCGTCCTCCCCCACTGTCACGGGAGCGAGGGCAACGAAGACCTCATCGACGGCGACGGCGTAGTAGACGTCGCCGACCGTGACGCTCCCCGCGACACTTGACGCAGCCCCCACAGCCTCGTGCAGGCCGTCAGGCGCGGATGCGACGAGGACCGAGCCCATCCGGTCGTCGAAAGCGAGAACCCGGCCGGCGAGCCGGGTGACGACGTCTGCTTCCCCGGCCAACACCAGCGACTGCGGGGCGGCCGGGCGGAGGGCGGCGAACAGGCTGTCCGGCACGAGGGGACTTGCCGCGAGGGCGCCCGACATGAGGGGAGCCGCGGCCAGGGCACCGGACACCAGGGCGGTCACTGCGAAGAGTTGCTTGAGCATGGTGTCAGCCCACCGGAAGGGGGGCCACGGCGGGAGTCCCGGTCCTGCCGTGCCCCCGCAGGGCACCCCACGTAGGCGGCCCCCTGCGTAGGCTGCGGTTATGGACCGCAAGGAGATCCGCGAGTTCCTCATGACACACCGGGCGCGACGCTCGCCGGAGGAGGCAGGCTTCCCGCATGAGGCTGACCGCCGCGTGCCGGGGCTCCGTCGGGGAGAGGCCGCGCAGCTTGCGGGGTCAGCGTCGAGTACTACGGCAGGCTCGAGCGCGGTGAGCTGGTTACCGCCTCTGAATCAGTTCTCGAGGGCCTGGCCCGGGCGCTGGCTCTCACCGCTCCCGAACGGGACCACCTCTTCCACCTCGCGGGGCGCCCCGCACCACCTGCTCCCGCCGAGCTCCGGTGGGGCCCCTCGCAGGGCCTTCGTTGGACGCTGGACTCGATGACCGAGTCCGCCGCATTGGTGGGGAACGGCCGCACCGACCTGCTCGCGTGGAACGACCTCGGCGGCGCGCTGATGGGCGACATGATCGCGGCCGCGGGGGCCGTCCGAACTTCTCCCGCTACCTGTTCCAGGAGCCGGGGGCCCGGGACTTCTATACCGACTGGGACGAGGTCGCCCGGGTCAACGTCGCTCAGCTGCGTACGGAACTGGGCCGGGACCCGAAGTCCCCCGGCCTGCGTGCCCTCATCGACGAGCTGAGGGCCTCGAGCAGCGCCTTCCGAGAGCTGTGGCAAGGCCAGGACGTGTGGAGGCACGACTCCGGCATCAAGCATTATCGACATGCGACGGTGGGCGAACTGACTCTGCACTTCACCGGCCTGGACGTGGTCGGCCACCCGTCAGTCCAGTTGACGGTGTTGACGGCTGAGCCTGGGACTGAGTCGGCGGCCCGTCTCCGACAGTTGCGCGACGGCGTCTCTCCGGTCGCCACCCCCTGACCGCTCCGCCATCGCCCTGTGGTCGCGCCCCGTCCCCGCGCAACGCTCCCCGTACACCGCGCACCGCTCCCCGCTCCCCGTGCACGAATCTCCGCTGAGCCGCGGCTGCGTGCATATCGCCACAGCGGCCGCCTGAGCCAGCAGAATGCACGCAGGAGCCAGATTCGTGCTCGGGAACTTCGACGAGTGCGCGGCAGGCCTGGGGACGTACGTGGCCCCCCAGAGAGCCCGCCCCGTGCACGAATCTCCACCGAGCCGCCGCTATGTGCATATCGCCACAGCGGCGGCCTGAGCCAGCAGAATGCTCGCTGGAGCCAGATTCGTGCTCAGGAATCCCGACGGGTGCGCGGCAGGCCCAGGGACGTACGTGGCCCCCAGAGCGCCCGCCCCGTGCACGAATCTCCACTGAGCCGCCGCTGTGTGCATATCGCCACAGCCGCGGCCTGAGCCAGCAGAATGCACGCCGGAACCAGATTCATGCCCGGAAAGCCAGATAAGTGAACGACGATGCAGATGATTGCCCGGAAAGCCCAAAGGACGCCAGTAGACCCGGACGAGCACCCCAGTTCCCAGCCGAACGAAGACGCAGAACAGCACGACCAGGGCGGCATTCTCCAGGCCCCGAGTTTCCCCAGCCGGAACCCGCACGACCCGCAACCCACATGCTCTTGACAAGGACCAATACCCGCGATGTGTTCGCTTGTAGCGAACAGATCCCAGAAACACCCCCCGGCAAGCGTTTCCCGATTATTCCCCAGAAAAAAGTGTCAGACCCCCTCTGTTGAATAGACCTTATGGACGGCACCGCAGCAGCCAGGATCGAGGAGCTCATCGAGCACCTCGAAACAAGCCTGGCTGCGCTGCGTATCCACGACCGGGTAGAAGCGTTGACCCTGATCGAAAGGCTCGAACAGGTCACCGGAAGGATCACCGGCACGAGGCTCGCTCTCATTCAGCAGGCCGCCATGACCGGCGCCGCCGGAGACGAACTCGACCACCGCCTCCACAACAGCAACCGGGCCACGATCCGGCAGGTCCGCGGCGACATCCGCCTCGCCAGAGAACTCGAGACCCGCTACCCGCTCCTGTTGGAGGCGCTGCGTGACGGACAGTTGTCCGAGCAGCAGGCCCGGGCGATCATGACCGGACTCAACCCGCTCCAACTCACCGAGACCCAATCCGTCCACTGCCAGAACGAGCTGATCGGCTACGCCACCCAATTCGACCCCAGCGAGTTGCTCGCCCTGGCCACCCGGATGGTCGAGGTCATCGACCCCGACCACGCCGACGAGAAGGACGCCGCGCGGGCGGAACGCGACGCCCGCGTCGCCCACGCCAGCCGGTCGTTGACGATCGCACCCGACCACCACGGCTCCATGCTCCTGCGGGGCCGCCTCCCGCTGGCCGACGGAGAGTTGCTGCTCGCACAGTTGGCTGCACTGATGCCATCGGCCGAGTCCTACACCCACACCGGAGAGCGTCCGACGGCTGCGGCCCGCCGCGCCGACGCGCTCGCGCGGTTGTGCACCGTCGCAGCGAACAGTGGCCAACTCCCCACCCACGGCGGGACCGACCCCACGTGATCGTCACCCTGGACTACCAGACCCTTCTCACCGGCCTCGGGAAAGCCGAGGTCCTCGACACCGGGATCCGCATCTCTGCAAGAGAGGCGCGACGGCTCGCCTGCGACGCCGACCTGATCCCCATGGTCCTCGGGGGCGGCAGTCGGCCACTCGATGTCGGAAGGTCGCGGCGATACTTCACCAAAGCCATCAGCACAGCCCTCGCCATCCGCGACCGGGGCTGCGCCTTCCCCGGCTGCGACGCCCCACCGTCGGCCTGCGACCGGCACCACACCCAGCCCTGGAAGGCAGGAGGCATCACCAGCCTCGCCCTCGGGGTCCTCCTGTGTTGCTACCACCATCGCCTCGCCGAACCCGACCCACTCAAGGGCCCGGACATGCAATGGCAGATCCACTTCGACAACAACGGGAACCCCTGGTTCACCCCGCCGAAGTTCGTGGATCCGAGCCGACGGACGCGTCAGCACCACCGGTACCGGCTCCACGGGAGAACTCTGCCCACAACCAGTCAGGACGACCCGGGAGAACGATCCGATCACCGACCGGTTCACGACGCCCTCGGACCACCCGAACCACAGGTCGCACCCACCCCGTCTGCACCGCCGCGCCCGCCGGGACAGCCGGGACCAAGCCAGGAGCCGGAAAGAGGCGAACGAAGTGAGGGCGCCAGTCACGACTCGTCGCAGCCGCGCCGTCACTACCCCGTCGATGACCTCCCCATGTCACCCGCCTGGGCCACACCAGACGACTAAGGCCGCGACCAGCAGGACGCCCCTTCGAGACGGTTGCTCGTACCTCACAACCTCCTCAGGGAACGAAACTCGAGGTCTCGAACGGATGGTTCCTGAGGAGCGACCCTTCGACAAGCTCAGGGACCACCCTTCGACAAGCTCAGGGAACCCGCGTCTCGAAGGATGGTTCCTGAGGAGCGAGCGCCTGCGCGAGCGTCTCGGAGGACGACAGGCCCAGCGAACTGGCGTTTCGAACGACCGTCCCAGAACCGGCCCTTCGACACGGCCGCAAGCGGCCGGCTCAGGGAACGAGAATCTTGAGGAGCGAGCGCCAGCGAGCGTCTCGAAGGACGACAAGCTCAGGAACCCGCGTCTCGAAGGACGCCCAGCAGGCGGTCGGCTCAGGCCCCCACTCTCAGTCCTGCGGGATCGTCCCGTCCAGCACCCAGGCCAGGAACTCCTTCAGATCGCCCGTCTCACCGTCGCGGCCACCCCGGCCCACCTGCATGACGGCGAGCGACGGCGACAGCTTCACGCCACGGAACCGCTCCAGCAGCCCTCCGGGCACCGTCAAGGAGTAGTAAGAACCGTCCGTACCGATCGCCAGCGAATGGTTGGTCCGCAGGTACCAGCCGACCTTGTCCGTCTTCACGAGGTGGCCATCCAGCGTGCGGGCCTTGAGCGGGCGCGGCTGGAGGCCCTGCGCGGTTGCGGTGCGGACGAACTCGTCGATCAGCACCTGCGCCTGAGCAGCTTCAGCGCGCGCCGAACTCTCACTCAGCTCGTGACGGATCCTGGCGGCACGCTGCCGCTCCGAAAGTTCCTCGCCCATTCGCCCAGCCTACGGCAGCCCGTCCGCCGACCCGGCTCGGCCTTGTGCGGGAGGCGCCTCTGCCGGGCATCGGAGACCGACGCCGCCCGGGGGCCATGCCACGGGGCTCCCCCACCACCCCGACGACGGCGGCGACGGCCCCGTCTGCCAGACTGGTCCTACCATCACGAGGAGGATCGATGGCGGAGTTTCGCTACGAAGACATGCTGCCGATCGGTAAGGACGAGACGCCCTACCGACTGCTGACCACCGAGGGAGTCGAGGTCGTCGAGGGCCCCGGCGGCCGCACATTCCTGCAGGTCGCGCCCGAGGCGCTGACGCTGCTGGCCGAGACGGCGATGCACGACATCGCGCACTACCTGCGGCCCGCGCACCTGCAGCAGCTCCGCAACATCATGGACGACGAGGAGGCCTCGCCGAACGACAAGTTCGTCGCGCTCGACCTCCTGAAGAACGCCAACATCGCTGCCGGCGGCATCCTGCCCATGTGTCAGGACACCGGCACCGCGATCATCATGGGCAAGCGCGGCCAGCAGGTCCTCACCGACGGCACCGACGAGCGCCCGCTCAGCCAGGGCGTCTTCAACGCCTACACCCAGCTCAACCTGCGCTACTCGCAGAACGCCCCCATCACCATGTGGGAGGAGAAGAACACCGGCTCCAACCTGCCGGCGCAGATCGAGCTGTACGCCGACACGGCCGAGGGGCACGAGAACGCCTACAAGTTCCTGTTCATGGCCAAGGGCGGCGGTTCCGCCAACAAGTCGTACCTGTTCCAGGAGACGAAGGCCGTCCTCAACCCGGACTCGATGCTGAAGTTCCTCGAGGAGAAGATCCGCGCCCTCGGCACCGCAGCCTGCCCGCCGTACCACCTGGCGATCGTCGTCGGCGGCACGTCGGCCGAGTTCGCCCTCAAGACGGCGAAGTACGCCTCCGCGAAGTACCTCGACGCGCTGCCGACAGAGGGGTCGCTATCGGCGCACGGCTTCCGGGACGTCGAACTGGAGGAGCAGGTCCTGGAGTTGACCCGCAAGCTCGGGATCGGCGCCCAGTTCGGCGGCAAGTACTTCTGCCACGACGTCCGCGTCATCCGTCTGCCGCGCCACGGCGCGTCGCTGCCGATCGCGATGGCCGTCAGCTGCTCCGCCGACCGCCAGTGCCTCGGCAAGATCACCCCGGAGGGCGTGTTCATCGAGCAGCTCGAGACGGAGCCCGCCCGCTTCATGCCCGAGACCGTCGACGCCGACCTGGACGCTGAGACCGACGGCGTCACCGGAACCGGGAAGGGCGCGGTCGTCCGCATCGACCTGAACCGGCCGATGGACGAGATCCTCGCGGAGCTGAGCCGTCACCCCGTCAAGACCCGCGTCTCGCTGACCGGCCCCCTGATCGTCGCCCGCGACATCGCGCACGCCAAGATCAAGGAGCGCCTCGACGCCGGCGAGGAGATGCCGCAGTACCTCAAGGACCACCCCGTCTACTACGCCGGCCCGGCCAAGACCCCCGAGGGCATGGCCTCCGGGTCCTTCGGCCCGACGACCGCTGGCCGCATGGACTCCTACGTCGACCAGTTCCAGGCCGCCGGTGGCTCGAAGGTGATGCTGGCCAAGGGCAACCGTTCGCAGGCCGTCACCGACGCCTGCGACGCGCACGGCGGCTTCTACCTGGGCTCGATCGGCGGCCCCGCCGCCCGCCTGGCGCAGGACTGCATCAAGAAGGTCGAGATCGTCGAGTACGAGGAGCTCGGCATGGAGGCCGTCTGGAAGATCGACGTGGAGGACTTCCCCGCGTTCATCGTGGTCGACGACAAGGGCAACGACTTCTTCGCCGAGGTCAGCAAGCCGCTCGTCCTGACCATCCCGAAGCGCGAGGGTCTCTGACCCCTCCGACTACGACCGGCTGGGTCAGGCCGCCACCGGCCTGACCCAGCGGTCACCGTCACGCGTGAACCCGACCCTGGTCAGGTAGCGCTCCTCGCTGGCGGGGCCCCCTCCACCACGACCCGGTCGAAGCCCTTGTCGGCGAAGATTCCCGACGAGCCGTGGACGAACTCGCCCGGCGTGAAGTCCCGGAATCGGGGAGTGACCCAGTCGAGTTCCACCTTCGCCTCACCCTGTTCCCTGGCTCTCACCACGACGACGCCGACCGTCTCGTCGCCGCGGACCACCAGCCACGCCGACCTGGCCTCCGTGTCCGCGTCGGCCCGGAACGCCGGGGCGAACGCGGCGACGTCCGCGGCGTGCACGTCGAGCACCCGCCGCAGGTAGGCATCCGACGGGGCCACCTCGACGACCTCGAACGCGGCCGCGTCGTGCTTCTCCCGGTAGAGCCGCACCAGCCAGTAGATGTCGATGACGGCGATGATCGCGTTCATGGCCATGAACGGCCACACCCCGATGACGCCGTTGTACGCGGCGGCGATCGACGAGCCGGCCAGGTTCATCCAACGGAACTTGGTGACACGGGCCACCATGAGTGACCACACGACCAGGCCCGACCCGATCCAACCGATGATCTCCAACCAGGGCATTCGTATCCTCCTCGTCGATGGCCAGCCTCCAGAGCCTACAGTCGGGCGGCGGCGCGGACGGCGGTAGAGTGAGCGACTGCGCTTGGCGGATCTGCGGGTGCCTGAGAGGAATGTGGCCGTGAGTGACCCGGGCCTGGACGCGAACTTCAACCGCTTCTGGCTGGGTGAGACGATCGCGCACGTCGCGGTGCAGCTCGGCGCCGTCGCCCTACCGGTGATCTCGGTCCAGCTCCTGCACGCCTCCGAATCGGAACTCGGCTACCTCAACGCCGCCTCCACCGCTGCGTTCCTGGTGCTGGGGCTCCCCGCCGGCGCCTGGGTCGACCGCTGGTTCAAGCGGCCCGTCATGATCTGGGCCAACCTCGTGCGCGGCATGGCGATCGCGGCCGTGCCCGTCCTCTTCTTCCTCGGCGTGCTGCAGCTGTGGCACCTGTACGTGGTGGCCGGCGTCATCGGGATCGCCACCGTGTTCTTCGACGTGGCCTACACCAGCTTCATGCCCATGCTGGTGGGCACGAAGTTCATCTCCCGCGCCAACGCGCGGATGGAGGCCAGCGTTCAGCTGGCCCGGCTGGCGGGACCCGCCGTCGGCGGCCTCCTGCTGAAGGTCCTGAGTGCCCCCGTCCTGCTGCTGGCCGACGCCGTCGGCTACCTGGTCAGCTGGGCGTTCCTGCTCGTCACCCGCGACCACGAGGCCGAGTACCGGGCGCAGCGGGCGCCGCTGCCGCGACGCAGGCTGACCACCGAGATCAGGGAGGGGCTCGCGTTCGTCGTGCGGCACCCGGCGATCAGCCGGATCACGGTGGCGAGCTGCATCAGCAACTTCGCGAGCACGGCCACCTTCACGCTGGCACCCATCATCGTCCTGCGGCTGCTCGACCTCGGCGCCGTCAACTACGGCGTGCTGATGACGGTGGGCGCCGTCGGGGGGCTCGGGGGCGCCGCCGTCGCCGGCCGCCTCGAGCGCCGCTTCGGCACCGCCGACACGGTGCGGTTCTCGATCCTGCTGGGCAGCCTCATGACGTTCGCCTACCCGATCGCCCTCCTCTTCGACGACAAGTGGGCGGCCATGGGGGTCCTGCTCGCGGCCGGCGCCGTCGGCGGCTTCGCGCAGCTGATCTACAACGTGACGCAGATGTCGGTGCGGCAGCGGCTGTGCCCACCCCACCTGCTGGGCCGGATGAACGCGTCGGTGCGGTTCATCGTGTGGGGCATCATGCCGGTCAGCGCCCTGACGGCCGGCTGGGCCGGCGAGGCGCTGGGGATCGGGAACCTCATGTGGATCACGGCTGCCCTCGGGGTGCTCGCGTTCGCGCCGCTGTGGCACCTGCGCCGGCATCTGGCCAACTAGACCTGAGCCCGCCTGCCATGATGAGAGAACTCTCATCGGCGGCTGGTTGACGTCTCATCCGCAGGGTGTCGAATGTGAGGTCAGGGAAGGAGGCGCCATGCGCACCACACGCTGGATGGTCGCGGCGCTCGTCGCCGCCCTCGTGATCCTCCTCGGCTGGCAGGTCCTCACCTTCGCGTCCCCCGACAGGCCCCCCACGAGCGAGCCGGCGATCGTGGTGGGCGACACCCCCTCGCCGCTGCCACACCCCGTCGCCTCCCCGACCGCCGCGGTCCCAGCGCCATCCGGTTCGGAGACGCCCGCGATCACCGCGACCCCGCTGGGCACCACGCCCGTGACGCGGCCGACCGGGACGGCTGCGCCCGCCGACACGTCGAAGCCGAAGCCGGTCGAACGAGCCACTCCGCACCGCGCAGACGATGACGACGATGACGACGACGACGAGCTGGATGACGAGACCGACGACGACTGAGCCGGTCGCCTCACACCAGCCGGTAGCCCATCCCCCGCACCGTCTCGAACCGCTCCTTGCCGAGCTTGCCCCGCAGGTAACGCACGTAGACGTCGACGACGTTGGACCCGGGGTCGAAGTCGAAGCCCCACACGTTGCTCAGCAGCTGTTCCCGGCTCAGCACCTGGCCCGGGTTCCGCAGGAACGTCTCCGCCAGGGTGAACTCCCTGGCCGACAGGTCGACCCATTCGCCGTCGACCTCCGCCTTCCGGGTGAGGTAGTCGAGGACGAGGCCGTTGTGGCTGAGGCGGGTCACCTCCCCCTGCCCTGACGCGCTGCTCTCGCTCCGCAGCCGCAGCCGGATGCGGGCCAGCAGTTCCTCGAACGAGAACGGCTTGGGCATGTAGTCATCGGCGCCGCCCTCGAGGCCGGCGACCCGGTCGGCGACCGAGGAACGCGCCGTCAGCATGATCACCGGCACGTTGACGCCCTGGCCCCGGATGCGTTCCAGCACCTCGAAGCCGTCGATGTCGGGCAGGCCGACGTCGAGGATGACGAGGTCGAAGTTGCCGTGGACGGCCAGCGTGGCCCCTCGACGCCCGAGGCCGTGCGGTGCGAGGTGAAGCCCGCGGCCTTGAGCCCCTTCGCGACGAACGAGGCGATCCGGTCCTCGTCCTCGATGATCAGGATGGTGCTCATGCGTCGGTCTCCTTCTCGGGCGAGATGGGCAGGATCATCGTGAACGTGGAGCCCTCGCCGGGCACCGACTCGATCTCGAGGCGCCCCCGTGGGCTGCGACGATGGTCTCGACAATGCTCAGCCCCAGTCCCGCCCCGTCGGCGTGCTGGACGGCCTCCCTGGTCCGGCCGAACCGCTCCCGCACGAGGCGGAGCTGCTCGGGCGCGATGCCGATGCCGGCGTCGCTGACCCACAGCTGGACCTCACCCCGGTGCAGCCGCGATCCCAGCGAGATCGGGGAGCCGGGTTCCGAATATTTGACGGCGTTGGCGGCGAGCTGCAGCCACGCCTGCGTCATCCGGGAGACGTCGAGCCACGCCTCGGCGGCCGCGACCCGCTCCAACCGCCAGCGCCGGTCACCCAGCGCCCGCGCCTTCCCCAGCGTCTGGTCCGTCAGTGAGGCGACGTCCGCCCAGCCCGGGCGGACGAAGTCCGACTCGGTGGCCCGCGCCAGCATCAGGAGGTCGTTGATCATGCCACCCATCCGGTCGACCTCCTCGATCGCCAGGTCCCTGGTCTGCGCGACGTCGACCGGGTCGTCCACGTCGACGACCTCCAGGTGTCCGCGGACGACGGTGATGGGGGTGCGCAGCTCGTGGCCGACGTCGTCGAGGAGCCGCCGCTGCCCCTCGACGGAGGTCTGGACCCGGTCGAGCATCCGGTTGATGGTCGCGGACAGCGCCGTCAGGTCGTCGTTGCCGCGGACGGGCACCCGGGTCGTCAGGTCGCGTTCGTCGATGGATTCGGCCGCGGCCCGCAGTTCCTCGATCGGTCGAAGGAGCCGGCCGACGACGAACCAGGCGGCGAGCGCGACGAGCACCATGGTCACGACGGCGACGACGGCGTACAGCGTCATGGTCGTGCGCAGCTCGGCCCGCGCCACGTCCATGTCGTAGACGTGGACGAGCGCCCCCTGGCTGGTCGGGTAGACCACCGGCGCGACGAGAACCCGGTATGTTCCCCGGTCGGTGCGGATGGTGTCGACGATGATCCTGTCGCCGGTCGCCAGTGGCGCCACCGCCGCGATGAGGGCCCGGTCGTCCTCGGGACGGACCGGCTGATCCTCGCTGGCCATCCACTCGATCCGATCCCCGACGAAGGCGACCTCGCCCTCAGCGTCGCCCAGCACCGTGCGCGACAGGAAGGTGTGGAGCACCTCCGACGGCCCGGTGAACTGGTCGCCGGTCTGCGGATCGACACCGCTCTGCGCCAGTACCTTCAGCTCGTCGCGCGTGCGCTCGAGTCGCTCGTCGACGGCGGCGGTGATCGACCGGTCCTGGATCACCGAGACGATCCCGCCGGACACCAGCAGGGCGAGGCCGGCCAGCAGGATCATGGGCCACATGATGCGGTGGCGGATGCTGCCCGGCGCGCGGGGTGCGGTCTGGCTGGCGTCCATGCGCCCCATCCTGCCCTGCCCCACGCGCAACTGCCCCATGAGACGGATCGAAGCCGTCGTCGCTGAGGACGGTGTGAGGCGCGGGTGAGAGACCTCTCATCCAACGGGGCATCAGGCGTTGTCGAGGTCCAACAAAGTTCAACCGTCGACATTGGCCGTGGACCAGCCCTGCTGGGCACCCCTGATGCGGAATTGTTGCCCCATGCCCTCCGCCGAGGGTCGTTTGCCATGCCAGGGAGGTTCGATGTTCACGCGGATCGCGATCGTCAATCGGGGTGAGGCCGCCATGCGCCTCATCCACGCCGTACGGGATCTGAACGCGGAGCACCCCGACAGGGAGCCCCTCGTCACGATCGCCCTTTACACGGACGCGGAGCGCTCGGCGATGTTCGCGCGGGAGGCCGACGAGGCGTACCCCATCGGCCCCGCCTCCGACCGTCCCTACCTGAACCACGGGCTGCTGGCCGACGTCCTGCGACGCGCCCGCGCCGACGCGGTCTGGGTCGGCTGGGGCTTCGTGGCAGAGGACGCGGCCTTCGCCGACCTCATGGCCGACCTCGGGATCACGTTCATCGGCCCGTCCGGCGACGCCATGCGCAGGCTCGGCGACAAGATCGGCTCGAAGTTGATCGCCGAGGAGGTCGGGGTCCCCGTCGCCCCCTGGTCCGGCGGCGGCGTCGACACCCTCGACGATGCCCTCGCGGCCGCTGATCGCGTCGGCTACCCGCTGATGCTCAAGGCCACGGCGGGAGGCGGCGGCCGCGGCATCCGCAGGGTCGACGGCGCCGCCGACCTCACCGACGCCTACCAACGCACCCGGGACGAGGCACAGCGCGCGTTCGGCTCCGGGGTGGTGTTCCTGGAGAAGCTCGTCACGGGCGCCCGCCACGTGGAGGTGCAGCTGATCTCCGACGGCGAGACGGCCTGGGCCGTCGGCGTGCGCGACTGCACCATCCAGCGTCGCAACCAGAAGATCATCGAGGAGTCGGCCTCCCCGCTGCTGACCCCGGAGCGCACTGCAGAGCTGCGGGCCTCGGCTGAGCGGCTGGCGCTCGCCGTCGGCTACCGCGGGGCGGCGACTGTCGAGTTCCTGTACCACCCCGGCGACGACCAGTTCGCGTTCCTCGAGGTCAACACCCGCCTGCAGGTGGAGCACCCGATCACCGAGGTGACCAACTCGTTCGACCTGGTCAGGGCGCAGTTGCACGTCGCGTCGGGCGGCCGCCTCACGGAGCGGCCCTCCGAGTTCGGCCACGCCGTCGAGGCCCGCCTCAACGCGGAGGACCCGGACCGCGACTTCGCCCCGGCCCCCGGCCGGATCGCCCGCCTCGACCTGCCGGCCGGGCCCGGCATCCGCGTCGACACGGGCGTCGCCGAGGGCGACACCATCCCCGCCGACTTCGACTCGATGATCGCCAAGATCATCGCCTTCGGCCGCACCCGCAGCGAGGCCCTCGGTCGACTGCGTCGCGCCCTGCGCGAGACCGTCGTCGTCATCGAGGGCGGAGTCACCAACAAGAGCTTCGTCCTGGAGCTGCTTGAACAGCCGGAGGTCGTCGGCCCCGCCGCCGTGGCGGGGGCCCGCCGCGGCCCCAGGGCCCAGTGGGCCGACACCGGCTGGATCGACAGGGCCCGCGCGGCGGGCGGCCTGGTCGCCGACCAGCATGCGGGCGTCGCGCTCGTGACGGCGGCGATCGAGGCCTACGAGGAGGCGGTCGAGTTCGAGACCAGCCACCTGCTGTCGACGGCGCGCGGCGGCCGGCCGCAGACGCAGCACACGTCGGGGCTGACGGTCGACCTCAAGCTGCGCGGCACCGCGCACCGCGTCACCTGCTACGCGACGGGGCCGGACCGCTACCGCGTCGAGGTCGACGGCCAGCCGACGACCGCCGAGCTGACCCGACTCGACGACGCCCAGGGGCGGATCACCGTCGGCGGCGAGCAGTACCGCATCGTGACCGCCGTCCACGGCCCTGTGCACCTCGTAGAGGTCGACGGCGTCGCCCACCGCGTGTCGCGGGACGAGGGCGGCTTCCTCCGCTCCCCCGCCCCCGCGCTCGTCGTGGCCACCCCGGCGGCGGTCGGCGACATCGTCGAGGCCGGGGCACCCGTCGTCGTGCTCGAGTCGATGAAGATGGAGACCGTGATCCCGGCGCCCTTCCGGGCCAGGATCAAGGAACTGCAGGTCATGACGGGGTCGCAGGTCGAGGCGATGGCCCCGCTGGCCCGCCTCGAGCCGCTCGACTCGGATCAGGGCGACTCACCCGAGGAACTCGCCGGTGACGAGCAGGCCGCCCGACGTGACGCCACCCGCGTCCCCCAGCCCACAGCCGATCCGGATCCCGCCGCGCGCGTCGCCGGCTTGTTGGGTGACCTGTCGGCCACCCTCATGGGCTACGACGTCGACCCGTCCGCGAAGACGCTGCCCCGCTACCTCGCCGCCCGCGACGAACTCATCGCCGCGGGAGGCGACCCTGTGTCCGGTGAGGTCGGGCTCATCGGGCTGTTTGCCGACCTGGCCGAACTGAGCCGCAACCGGGCCTTCGGGCAGGAGGAGCACACCGAGCTGCGGATCCACAGCGACCGCGAGCACCTGCACCGCTACCTGACGACGCTGGACGCGGAACGCGCCGGCCTGCCCGAACAGTTCGTGGAGCGCCTCACCCGGGTGCTGGCGCACTACGGCGTCGATTCGCTCGACCGGACCCCGGCCCTGGAGGCCGCCGTCTTCCGGATCTTCCTCGCGCAGAAGCGGACCTCGACGGACGTCCCCATCGTCCTCGGCATCCTCGACCGTTGGATCGCTGAGCCGGCACCCACGAACGGGTTCGCCGCTTCGGCACGCGCCAACCTCGAGCGGCTGCTGCGCGCCACCCAGCTGCGGTTCCCCGCCATCGGCGACATGTCGCGCTCCGTGCGGTTCCGGTGGTTCGACCAGCCGCAGGTCGACCGAGAACGCGCGGCAGTGCTCGCCGGATTCTCCGCCGAGATCGAGGCCCTCGCCGCCGATCCCCGCCCCGCCGACTACTCCCGGCGGGTCCTCGCGCTGGCCGGGGTGCACGAGTGGACGGCGAACTACCTGGCGCTGCGCCTGGCCCGCGGCGTGCGGGCCACCGAGCCGATGCTCGAGGTGCTGCTGCACAAGTACTACCGCGACTACGCCATCAGCGACATCCGTGACCTGGTCGTCGACGGCCGCGCCGTGCTGCGTGCCGACTACGTCTTCGACGGCAAGGCCCGCCGCTTCGTCGGCACCGTCGGCACACTCGCGGAACTCGGCGCCGACGGTGCGCTGGAGCGGGCGTTCGTGGCCGGGCTCGCCGACCGCGGTGGCAACGGTGACGCCGTCGGCGAGCTGTACGTGCTGCTCGACGAGCGGCCCGAGCCCGACGCTCTTGCGGGGCAGCTGGCCGCGGCCCTCGCGGCCTGGCGGCCCAACGCGGACATGAAGCGGATCGCCGTCGGGGCCTGCTCGGCAGACGGCCTGGTGGAGTACTTCACGTTCCGGTACGCCGACGGCGTGCCCGTCGAGGACCGCAACCTGCGGGGCATGCACCCCATGGCCGGCCGGCGGCTCGACCTCTGGCGGCTGCGGGAGTTCGACACCACCCGCCTGCCCGCCCCCGAGGACGTCCTGCTGTTCGAGTGCGTCGCCAAGTCGAATCCCGACGACCGCCGCCTCGTGGCGATGGCGCAGGTCCGTCAGCTCGCCGCCGTCCGCGACGAGCGGGGCAGGCTGCTGGCGCTGCCCCACGCGGAGCGCGCAGTGTCGAACTGTCTCGAGGCCATCCGCCGCACCCGCAGTGCGCGCGGGGCGGCCGGCAGCAGGCTCGACATGAACCACGTGTGGGTCGACGTGTGGCCCGAGGTGGACCTGTCGCTCGAGGACATCGTCCCCCTGCAGGGCAAGATCACCCCGCTGTCCGACGGCGCCGGCATCGAGGAGGTGCTGTGCCAGGGCCGCTTCCGCCAGGGTGACCGCCTCGTCCCCCTCGCCGTCCGGTTCCACGCGCAGCCTGGTGCCGGGACGACCGCGTCGGTCGGGGCCCCGCCCACCGAGCCGCTGAAGCCGCTCGACGACTACGCCGGCAAGGTGCTGCGCGCCCGCCGCCGCGGGCTGGTCTACCCGTACGAGCTGTCGGCCACGCTGGCCGGACCCGGCGGGACGCTGACGGAGCTGGACCTGGACGCCGACGGCAAGCTCGCCGAGGTCGACCGGGCCCCCGGGAAGAACAGGGCCGGCATCATCGTCGCCCGCGTCACCACCCCGACGGAGCTGCACCCCGAGGGCGTCACGCGCATCGTGCTGTCGGGCGATCCCACCAAGGGGCTCGGCGCCGTCGCGGAGCCGGAATGCTCCCGGATCATCGCCGCCATCGACCTGGCGGAGCAGTTGGGCGTCCCCGTCGAGTGGTTCACGCTCAGTTCGGGCGCCCGGATCTCGATGGACTCCGGCACGGAGAACATGGACTGGGTCGGGGCGGCGCTGCGCCGCATCGTCGAGTTCACGCAGGACGGCGGCGAGATCAACGTGGTGGTGGCCGGCATCAACGTCGGCGCCCAGCCGTACTGGAACGCCGAGGCCACCATGCTGATGCACACTCGCGGCATCCTCGTGATGACCCCGGACTCGGCCATGGTGCTCACCGGCAAGCAGTCGCTCGACTTCTCCGGCGGAGTCTCCGCCGAGGACAACTTCGGCATCGGTGGCTACGACCGCGTCATGGGGCCCAACGGCCAGGCGCAGTACTGGGCACCCAACCTGGGCGCGGCCATGGAGATCCTGCTGCAGCACTACGACCACACGTACGTCGCCGTCGGGGAGGACGGGCCGCGTCGCGCTGTCACGAGCGACCCGTCGGACCGTGACGTGTCCGACTTCCCGCACAGCGCGGTGGGCTCCGACTTCACCACCGTCGGACAGATCTTCTCGGTCGAGCACAACCCGGACCGCAAGAAGGCGTTCGACATCCGCACCGTCATCGCCGCGGTCTGCGACCAGGACCAGGTCCGCTCCGAGCGCTGGGCGGGGATGGCCGAGGCGGAGACGGCGGTCGTGATCGACGCCCGCATCGGCGGCCACTCCGTCAGCGTGCTGGGCATCGAGTCGACGCCGGTGCCGCGGGTCGGCTTCCCACCCACGGACGGGCCGGACACGTTCACGGCCGGCACCCTCTTTCCACGTTCATCGAAGAAGGCGGCCCGCGCCATCAACGCGGCCTCCGGGAACCGGCCGCTGGTCGTGCTGGCGAACCTGTCCGGGTTCGACGGCTCCCCCGACTCGATGAGGAACCTGCAGCTCGAGTACGGCGCCGAGATCGGCCGGGCCATCGTCAACTTCGAGGGCCCGATCGTGTTCGTGGTCATCTCGCGGTACCACGGCGGCGCGTTCGTGGTGTTCTCGAAGCGCCTGAATCCGAACATGACGGTGCTGGCGGTGGAGGGCAGCTTCGCCTCCGTCATCGGCGGGGCCCCGGCCGCGGCGGTGGTATTCGCCCGTGACGTGGAGACCAGGACCACGGCCGACCCGCGGGTCGCCGAGTTGGAGGCCGCCGTCCGCTCGGCTTCGCCGGAGGCGCGCACGGAGCTGCAGCTCGCGCTGCAGGACGTCCGCAAGGCTGTCCGGGCGGAGAAGATCTCCGAGGTGGCGGCCGAGTTCGACGGCGTGCACAACATCCACCGCGCGGTCGAGGTCGGGTCGGTCGACAAGGTGATCTCCGCTGCCCAGCTGCGGCCGGCGATCATCGCCACCATCGAGGCGCACCTGGGCTGAGAGCCGGTCTCCCACGCCCTGACCGGATGGATCCGCCCGGCCACAATGCCGCCGGATCCGCCGGTCAGGGCATCCCCGGCATGCGTGTTTGCGGTTCCCGCCTTCGGGGTAGTGACGAGGCGACGACCGCCGCCGACCCTCCCCCACGGCGGCGGCGTCCGTTCTCAGCTGGGAGGTCAGATGCCGGACGTTAGGGGGGCCGCAGCGCCCGAGTCGGTGAAGCAGACCCGGGACAAGGCCGCGAACGCGCCGTACCCGGACGATCCACGCAAGCCCGAGTCGCCCACCGACATGAGTCGACCCGCGTGGTTCTATGCCGCGAAGCGGGCGGTCTCCGAGTTCTCCAAGGACAAGGTGACTGATCTCGCCGCCGGGCTGACGTTCTTCTCGGTGCTGTCGCTGTTCCCGATGCTGCTGGCAGTGGTGTCGCTGCTCGGCGTGTTCGGACAGGGGGAACGCACAGCGGAGACGTTGAACGAGTGGATCGCCCAGTTCGCCCCCGAGGACGTCTCGGAGCTCCTCAGCGGCCCCATCTCCGGCCTGGCCACACAGTCCGGCGCCGGGCTGGCGCTCGTCACGGGCATCCTCGGCGCTCTCTGGGCCTCCTCGGGCTACGTCGGTGCCTTCTCCCGCGCGATGAACCGCATCTACGAGGTGGAGGAGGGCCGGCCCTTCTGGAAGCACAAGCCGCAGATGCTGCTGCTCACCGTCGCCATCGTCGTAATCATCGTGCTCATGGTGGTGGCGCTGGTGTTGTCCGGCCCCGTGGCCCGCAGCATCGGCAACCTGATCGGGATCGGGGAGACGACTGTCCTGATCTGGAACATCGCCAAGTGGCCGGTCGTGGTGGCCCTGGCCGTGGTGGCCATCGCGATGCTGTACTACTTCAGCCCCAACGTGAAGCAGCCCAGGTTCCGCTGGGTGAGTCTGGGCGCCGTCATCGCGCTGGTCACGTCGGCGATCGCTGTGGCGCTCTTCTCCGTCTACGTGACGAACTTCGCCTCCTACAACGCCACCTACGGCGTCATCGGGTCGGTGATCGTGCTGCTGCTCGGGCTGTGGATCATCAACACGGTGCTGCTGCTGGGCGCCGAGATCGATGCGGAGATCGAACGCGGACGACAGCTCCAGGGCGGTCTGCCGGCCGAGGAGACGATCCAGCTGCCTCCGCGCGAGACGACCGCGGCGGAGAAGCTCGCTGACCGCAACCAGAAGCTCGTCGACCAGGCCCGGGAGCTGCGCGCCGATCCGGAGGACCGCCAATCCGAAGCTGACAAGGACCGCAAGGGTCCACTCGACACCCACTGACAAGGAGAACCCCATGGCAGACAAGCCAGACCCCCACCACACCGAACCGCTTCTCGCCGGACCGGGGATAGCCGATCCCCCGCTGGAGGAGCCGACGGCGCCGGTGCCGCCTCCGCCGCCGAAATCCTCCCAGCAGAGCCGAGCATCGAGGCGCCCGCCGACGTGATCCCCAGCCCCGCCATCTCGCAGCTGGGGGGCACGTGGCCGGTGGAGGGTCGGAAGGTGGGGCTCATCGTCGCCCCGGACACCCCCGCCGGGGCGGTACTGCAGGCCCGCGAGGCCGTGCTGGCGGCTGGCATGATGCCTCTGGTGACGGCGCCCCGGGGCGGCAGGATCGGTGACGTCGCGATCGACCGCACTCTCCTGACTGCCGCGTCGGTCGAGTTCGATTCACTGCTGGTGCTCGGCGCTCCGCAGCCGGAGGAACTGCCCAGCTTCGACGCGAAGGCCGGCTTCGAGCCGGGTGCGACTCCCGTCGATCCCCGCGTGACGAAGATCGTCGGCGAGATGTTCCGGCACTGCAAGGCCATCGCGGTCGTGCCCGACTGCGCGACGGTCCTCGAGGCTGCCTCGGTGCCCGCGAAGGCACCCGGTGTCATCGTCGCCGACCCTCAGGAGGCCCTGGCTGACCTGACCGGGTTGCTGGCGGAGCACCGCGTCTGGGAGCGGTTCCCCGTCTCCCGCTGATCGACCATCGCTGCTGCCGCCGGATCACTGCTCCGGCGGCAGCAGCGCCTCCGCGGTGTTCGAGTCGGTGATCAGCACGTCGCACCAGCCGCCCTTCAGCGCGGCCCGGATCGCGTCCAGCTTGCGCCGCCCGGCCGCGACCCCGATTCGACGCGGGATGGCCTTCAGCGTGGCCGCGTCGATACCGAGGGTCCGGCCGACGAGGTCGGACTCGACGAGCACTCCGTCGGAGTCGAAGAAGTTCAGGCAGACGTCGCCGACGGCGCCCTGATCGGCGAGTGAGCGCAGGTCGTCCTCCGGCAGTGTGTTCCCCGAGGAGACCAGCAGTTCGGACGGCTGGACGCTGCCGATGCCGACGAGCGCCATTGTCAGGCGCTCCCATTCGTCGCGCACGCCGCTGATCTGCCGGTCGGACAGCAGGGAGTCACGGATGGCCTGGCTGGCGACCACGCCCGGAGCGTGGAAATAGTCGATCTCGGCGCCGGTGACCCGGGCGAGACGATCGGCGAGGCGCGTGGCCTGCACCTGGGCACGGGGTTCTCCGACGCCGCCGATGACCTGCACGATGCGTTCGGCCGAGCGGGTGGTGCGCGGGGTCATGGCCTCGACAACGGCGAGCAGGGAGGCCGACCAGGACGACAGGCCGATGCGATCGGTGGGCAGCATCGTCGACTCGAGGTATCTGGCGCCGGCGCTGCCGACGGCGCTGAGCAGCGCCGCCTCCGACTCGTTCTCCTCGTCTACGCCCCCGGCGACGACGACGTCGCGGAGCCCGAACGCGGCGCAGACGCGGTCCTCGAGTTGGCTGAACATGCCCTCGGGCTCGACGACGATGGTGCGGATGATTCCTGTCTCGAGCCCCTCCTTCAGCAGTCGCGACACGCGGGACTGGGACATGTTGAGGCGGGCAGCGATCTCGGGCTGACGTAGCCCGTGCTCGTGGTAGAGCCGCGCCACCTTGACGATCAGGGGCAGCCGTTCCTGGGCTTCACGGAGAGACACGCTTGAAGGTAGCACGGCCGGAGGGTGCCGGAGGGGTAGACCGTTCATAATGTGCATATCCATGCGGCTATGGTTAAATAGCCACTGGAGGTTTCAATGATGCACACTTCGTCCCTCGCCTCGGCGCAGCTGCCCGTGGGGTCGGCGACACTCACCTTCGGCCCCTGGGCCGAGCGCTTCGAGCATGTTCGTGACCGCGCGGTTCCCACCATGCGCGACGACCTGTTCGACGATGTACTGAGCGGAGCCCGTCACAACTTCGAGGTGGCCACCGGTCGCGCCGACGGCGCTCACCAGGGCCCCCCCTTCCTGGACGGCGACCTCTACAAGTGGCTCGAGGCAGCCGTCGCGCTCCTGGCACAGGGCGATGACCCGGAGCTGGATACCTGCGTGGAGGATCTGGTCTCGCTGATCGCCGAGGCGCAACGCGCCGACGGCTACCTGCACACCCCCACGCAAATCGCCCAGCTGCAGCGTGGCGCGGACGAGACGCTGGCCGACCGGCTCAACTTCGAGACGTACAACCTCGGTCACCTGATGACCGCGGCCTGCCTGCACCACGCTGTGACCGGCCGGACGACCCTCCTGGCGGTCGCCGAGCGCGCGGCAGGCTTCCTCATCAACCTGATCGCCGACAATCCCGACCTGGTCGCGCGTTCCGCCATCTGCCCCTCCCACTACATGGGCACTGTCGAGTTGTTCCGCACCACCGGCGACTCCCGCTACCTGCAGCTGGCAAGGGACCTCATCACCTTGCGGGACCGTGTCCCCGCCAGCGGACTCGGGGCGACGACAACCAGGACCGGCTCACCTTCGCTGAGACGGAGGCCGTCGTCGGCCACGCCGTCCGCTCGAACTACCTCTACGCCGGCATTGCAGACCTGCTTCTCGAGGAACCCGACGAGGACGTCGCCGCCCGCCTCACCCGGCTCTGGGAGGACGTCGCCAACGCGAAGGTATACCTCACGGGTGGGCACGGCGCCCTCTACGACGGGGCCTCCCCCGATGGGTTCCCCTGGCAGGAGCAGATCACCAAGGTCCACCAGTCCTACGGGCGGCCGTACCAGCTACCGCAGATCACGGCCCACAACGAGACGTGCGCCACCATCGGCAACATGCTGTGGTCGTGGCGGATGCTGCTGCGCACCGGTGAGGTCCGCTACGCCGACTCCATCGAAGTCGCCGTCAACAACACGCTGTTCGGCAGCATCGGCATCGGCGACCCCGGCTACTTCTACACCAACCCTCTGCGCCAGGTCGGCGACCTTCCCTACCCGCTGCGTCGTGCCGGCGACACGGCGCTGGATCCGGTCCCCGCCCCGCCGCCGTCGGACGAGCGGCTGCGCCAGCGCTACCTGTCGTGCTTCTGCTGCCCGCCCAACATCGTCCGCACCATCGCCCGGCTGTCCGAGTACTGCTACTCGGCGCTGCCGGACGGTCTCATGATCCACCAGTACGCGGGCGGCCGCGGCACGGTCACAACCGCCGACGGCGAACTGGCCGTCGAGCAGCACACCGACTACCCGCGTTCCGGCACGGTGCGGATCGTCGTGACGGCGGCACCGTCGAGCCCCACGACGCTCGCGATCCGCGTTCCTACCTGGGCCGTGGGAGCGACGCTGAGCCTGAACGGGGAGGCTGTCGACGCCATCCCCGGCCGCTACGCCAAGGTCCGCCGAGGCTGGAGTGTGGGCGACGAGATTGTCCTCGAGCTGCCCCTGTCGGCCCGCAAGCTCGTCTCCCACGCGTTGGTCGAGGAGACGACCAACCAGGTTGCGATCCAGCGCGGCCCGGTCGTCTACTGCGTTGAATCGACCGACCTTCCCGACGGCGTCCGCCCCAGCGACCTGTTGATCCCCCGCCATGCCGAGTTCACCGAGGCCACGGCCACGATCGACGGCGCCGAGATCGTCACGCTGTCGACGGTCGCGGCCCGCAGACCCGCCGTCGACCCCGATGCCCTGTATGCCGATCTGCCGACCGACGACCCGACCGACGTCGCCGTCACGCTCATCCCCTACGCGGCGTGGGCGAACCGCGGCGCGTCGGAGATGTCGGTCTGGCTCCCCCTGCGCTGGTGAAAGGAGAACCCGCGATGTCAGCGACAGTCGAGGCCACCTACTGGGTGGAGACCACCGATCCGTTGGAGCGCGCGGCCGAGGCCATGGCCGGCGAGCAGTCGACGGGCACCTTCGTGCGCGTCGAGCGGGAGACTGACGAGTTGCGGGCCCGCTTCGCCGCGCAGGTCGTCAGCATCGAGGAACAGGAGCCGAGCGGCAGGACGCCGCTGCCGGGCGCGAACACGTCGGACGGCCCCATGCGGGCGGCCCTGATCCGGCTGTCGTTCCCGCTCGACAACTTCGGCCCCTCGCTGCCCAACCTGCAGGCGGCCGTCGCCGGCAACCTGTTCGAGATGCGCCCGTTCTCGTCCATCAAGCTGATGGACCTCGACCTGCCGGCCGCCTTCGCCGAGCGCTACCCCGGCCCGGCGTTCGGGTTGGCCGGCACGCGTGAGGCCATGGGCCGTCCGACCGGGGCCATGATCGGAACCATCATCAAGCCGAGCATCGGGCTCGCCCCCGCGGAGCTGGCCGAGGTCGTCGGCGAGTTGGTGGAGGCTGGCATCGACTTCATCAAGGACGACGAGCTACAGGGCAACGGCCCACACTCGCCGCTGGCCGAGCGCGTCGCCGCCGTCATGCCGGTCCTGCTCGACTACCGCGAGCGGACCGGCCGCATGCCGATGTACGCGTTCAACATCACCGACGACCTTGACACCATGCGCCGGAACCACGACCTCGTCGTCGCCGCGGGCGGCACGTGCGTGATGGCCTGCATCAACCTCGTGGGGCTGGCCGGCGTCGAATGGCTGCGGCGGCACTCGCAGGTCGCCATCCACGGCCACCGCACCATGTTCGGCGCCATCACCCGCTCCCCCAGGTCGGCATCCACTTCCGCGCCTACCAGAAGCTGGCCCGTCTGAGCGGCGTCGACCACCTGCACACCAACGGGCTGCACAACAAGTTCTACGAGTCCGACGCCGAAGTGATCGCCGCGATCACCGACGTGCGCACCCCACTGCTGGGCGGCAACGTCACGGTCCCCGTCCTGTCGTCGGGGCAGTGGGCCGGCGTGGCGCACGAGACGTACGCGGCCGTCGGCAGCACCGACCTGCTGACGTTGGCCGGCGGCGGCATCCATGGGCATCCCGACGGCGCCGCCGGGGGTGTCGAGAGCATGCGCGCGGCGTGGGACGCGGCCGTGGCCGGCGAGTCTCTGGCGGCCCGCGCGGCACGCGTGCCGTCGCTGCAGCACGCCATCGACAGGTTCGGCTGATGACTGCGGCGGTGGGGTTCTACGCCGACGACTTCACCGGCGCGACCGACGTGCTGCTGCAGCTCCGCCGCTGCGGCCTCGTCGGCCCGCTCGTCCTGCGCGTCGACCCGGACCTCATCGCCCGATACGCGGGGGCCGCCGTCCTGGGGGTCGCGGGGACCGCGCGTTCGCTGCCGACCGCCGACATGGCCGCGGAGGTCACCCCAGCTCTGGGCGCGTTGGCGGCCCTGCGGCCGCGTGTCCTGCAGTACAAGGCCTGCTCCACCGTCGACTCCTCCCCACGGTCGGGAGTCTCGGCTGGGCGGCGGAGGCCGGCGCGGATCTGCTCGGACAGGGGCTCGTCCCTGCGCTCTTCGCGCAGCCCGATTTCGGCCGCTACACGCTCTTCGGCACCCACTTCGCTGCCCAGGGCGGCGCCGTCCACCGGCTCGACAGGCATCCGACGATGAGCCGGCATCCCAGCACCCCCATCGATGAGGCGGACCTCACGGTGTTCCTCGCCCGCCAGACCGGGCGGCCAGTGACCAGCCGGCCGCGCACGACCTATGCCGCGGGCGGCCCGCTGACCGGCGAAGGGGTCGTCGTGCTCGACGCTCTGGAAGACGACGACCTGCGCGCGGCCGGGGGCTCGTCCTCGGCGTGGCACCGGGGACGGTCTTCGCGCTGGGATCGGGCGGGCTCAGCCGCGCCGTCGGGCTCCACCTCGGCTCCCCTGACACCGGCACGGACGAGGACGCGGCCCTGCCCCCGGCCCTGTGCTGGTGCTCGCGGGGAGCCAGAGCCCCTCACGGCACGCCAGATCGCCGTGGCGGAGGAGGACGGCTGGCCCTGCCGCGCCGCGGCGGACGCCGACCTTGCCGATCCGGCAGGCCTGGCCCGCTGGGCGCTCGACGCGCTGTCGGCGAGGGGGCGGGCGATCATCCACACGCGCGAACTGTCGGGCCCCGGCCTGCTTGCCCGCATCGCCGCGCTCTTCGAGTCACTCTGGCGCGAGGCGCGCGCGGCCGGCGACCCCCTGGTGGTGGTCTGCGGCGGCGACACGTCGAGTCGTCTGGTGCGCGGTAGCGGCGCGGACGCGCTGGAGATCGATGCGGTCGTCGCCGGCAACGTGCCGATCTCGCGGCTCGTGGGATCCTCCTGGGTGGACGGCGCGCGCGTGGTGCTCAAGGGTGGCCAGGTGGGCCCCGAAGACCTGTTCAACCGGCTCGCGGGCCGGACCTCCGACCTGACCGACCTGACGAAGGAGTCGCTGTGACCAAGATCGCTTTCCTCCACACCGGTGCGGTGGTGATCCCCGGCATCGAGGCCCTGGCGCACGAGGCGCTCCCCGAGGCCGAGGTGCTCAGCCTGTTGGACCCGACGGTGGTGCGCGACCTCACCGAGGGTGGCGACGTCGCCGCGACCGTGCCCGGGCGCCTGATCGCGCTCGCCGTCGAGGCCCGCGAGGCCGGCGCCGACGCCCTGATGTTCACGTGCTCGTCCATCTCGGGGCTGGCCGGCGACGTGCAGCGGGCCGCCGGACTTCCTGTCCTGCGGATCGACGAGGCCATGGCCGACACCGCCGCGGCGGGCGAACGGATCGCCGTCATCGCGACGCTGCCGACCACGCTCGAGCCCACCATCCGGCTGATCCGCGAACGCGCCGAGTTGCAGGGGCTCTCGCCCGCCATCGACCGTGTCCTCGTCGAAGGTGCCTTCGACGCCGTCGTCGCAGGTGACGGCGACCGCCACGACGCCCTCGTCGGGGCCGCCATCGTAGCGGCAGCCGACTCCGCCGATGTGATCGTCCTCGCCCAGGCCTCCGCGGCCCGGGCCGCCGCCAAGGTGAGCGTCGCCGTCCCCGTTCTGACAAGCCCCGAGCTCGGGGTGGCGCGCTTCGCGTCGTTCGTCACTTCGGGCAGGCCGGCCGCACTCGACCTCGCCTCCCAGTATCCGGCCGGCCTGCTGGGCGTGCCCGCGGGCGACATCCAGCTCACCTGGCGGACCACCGCGCCCGCCACCGGATATCAGCTGCGCCACGCCGACCAGGGTGGGCAGTGGCAGGTGGCTGAGCCGGTCGACGGCGTCGCCGTCGGCCCCGTCCCCGCTCCCGGTGGGCCGCTGGCTCCCCGCGACCGCCGCCGCTACGCCGTGCGTCTCCGTGACGGCGAGGGCTGGGGCGCCTGGTCCGATGCACTCACCGTCGAGGCCGGCGTCGCCGGCGCGGATCTGGAGGCCCGCCTCGTCGGGATCGCCTCCGAGACCGAGGGGCCCGCCCCGCACCTGCGCCGCGAGTTCGACATCCCCGGCCCGGTCCGCCGTGCAGTGCTGCGCGTCTCGGCCCACGGCCTCTACGAGTGTGAGCTCAACGGCGCCCGCACCGACGACGAATACCTGGCCCCCGGCTGGACGAGCCACCAGGCCCGCACCGTCATCGCCACGCACGACGTGACGGCCCTGCTGCGTCCCGGCCGCAACGCCATCGGCGTGCGCCTCGCCGACGGCTGGTACCGCGGCCGCATCGGCTGGACCGGCCGGACCGACCTCTATGGACACGACCTGGCTGCCCTTGTGCAACTCGAGATGGAGCTGGCCGACGGCACCACGATGACCATCGCCTCGGACGGGCAGTGGCGCGGCGGCTTCGGCTCCGTCCGCAGCTCCAGCATCTACGACGGCACCGTCACCGATCTGACACTGACCGCCACGGGCTTCTCCGAGCCCGGCTTCGACGACTCCGCCTGGGCCTCGTGCACTGTGCTCGCAGACGATCTCAGCACCTTCGAGCCCCGGATCGCCGAGCCGATCCGCGTGATCGAGGAGCGCCCCATGGCCGCCACCCAGCGGCCGGACGGGATCCAGTTCGACTCGGGCCAGAACCTGAGCGGCTGGGTACGCCTCGAGGTCGAGGGCACCCGCGGCGACGTCGTCACCATCCGCCACGCCGAGATCCTCGAGCCGTCCGGCGACCTGCACACGGCCGCGCTGCGGACCGCCAAGGCGACCGACACGTACGTGCTCGCCGGCGGCCGCGAGGTGCTCGAGCCTGCGTTCACGTTCCACGGCTTCCGCTACGCGCAGGTCGAGACGACCGCGACGGTGCTCTCGGCCACCGCGATCGCCGTCAGCAGCGACCTGCCGGTCCGCTCGACGTTCGAGTGTTCCCACGAGGCGCTGACGCAGTTCCACCGCAACGTCGGCTGGTCTCTGCGCGGCAACTTCCTGTCGGTACCGACCGACTGCCCGCAGCGCGACGAACGCCTCGGCTGGACGGGGGACGCGCAGGCGTTCGCGCTGACGGCCAGCACGCTGGTGCAGGCCCGGTCGTTCTGGACGTCGTGGCTGCGTGACCTGGCCATCGACCAGGGCCCCGACGGCGCCGTCGCCTCCGTCGTGCCCAACATTGTCGGCCCGGACGACCTGGTCTTCGGTCAGGGGCCTGTCGAGTCGATGGGCCGGGCCGGCTGGGCCGACGCGGCCACCATCGTGCCCTGGAGCGTCTACGAGTCGTACGGCGACACCCTGCCGCTGCGCCTCCAGCTCGACTCCATGCGTCGCTGGATCGACTCGCTCGAGGCCCGTGCCGACGGCGGGGTCCTGCCCCACGAGCCGTTCCAGTACGGCGACTGGCTCGACCCGGACGCCCCCGGCGACCGCCCCTGGGACGCGAAGACCGACGTCGACTACGTCGCCAACGCGTTCTACGTGCAGTCGCTGCGTATCCTCGCCTGGACGGAGGACCTCGTCGGCGACGCGGAGCGTTCGGCTGCCCTGCACGCCCGCGCGGACGAGGTGGCCGCCGAGACGTGGCGACGCTGGGGATCGGTGGCCTACGCCACCCAGACCGGCGCCGCCCTGGCCCTGGAGTTCGGGCTGTGCCCGGACGACGAGCGGGCCGCGGTGGCCGCCGCCCTGGCGGAGCGGGTCGACGCGACCGACGGCCGGATCGAGACGGGCTTCCTCGGGACGCCGCTGGTGCTGTCGGCGCTGTCCGGAAACGGCCACCTCGACCAGGCCTACCGGCTGCTGCTGCGGCGCGAGTCGCCGTCGTGGCTGTACCAGGTGGACCGTGGGGCGACGACCGTGTGGGAGCGCTGGGACGCCATCCGCGAGGACGGCTCCATCCATGGCGGCGAGATGGACATCGCCGACGGCGGCTCCATGCTGTCGTTCAACCACTACGCGTACGGCGCGATGATCGACTGGGTCTACCGCACGGTGGCCGGCCTCGCGCCGGATCCGGTGGAGCCGGGCTACCGTCGGATCGTCGTCGCGCCTCGGCCGACGGCGTCGATCACCTGGGCGAAGGCGTCGATCGAGGCGGCCACCGGCCGCTTGTCGATCGACTGGCGCCTGGCGGAGGATCGCCTGGAGATCGACCTGGAGGTCCCGGTGGGCAGCACGGCCGAGCTGTGGCTGCCGGTGACGGGAGAGTCGACGGTGACCGGGGTCGACGACCAGGTCGTCGGGCCGGGTCGGTACGCGATCACGATCGAGAAGCCGCAGGTCGCGACGCTCTGAGACACTCTGAGAACAGACGCGCCGCGCCCCACGGGCACGAATCTCCATGGAGCCGCCGCTGTGTGCATATGCGCATAGCGGCGGCTCCAGCCAGCGCAATGCTCGGAAGAGCCAGATTTGTGCACGCCGGGTCAGACACGCGCCCAGCCAGGGCTACGAAAGACGCCGTCAGCGACGCCTACGCCTGAACAGGAGAACCCCTCCGACCACGACGGCGGCGACGGCGAAGAGGACGGCGAGCGGAGCCGTTGTCGGCCCGCAGGACGCCTCCGAGCAGCTGAACGTCGTGGTCGCGCCGACGACCACCAGGCCGAGCAGAATCACGACCAGCCCAGGAACGACGCGCCGCCCGGTCCTCTTCAGGTCGACCCGCTCAACAGATCTCATCAGGAACCGCCCTTCGCCGCTGCCCTGATTCTTGCCTGGTTTCTCCGCGGCGACACGGGAACCCGTGAACCGTGACCGGACCGGTATCGGGGCGGGTGGATGCGACCGTGAGTCGGCGTTGCAGCTCGTGGGCCTCGGCAGGGTGATCGGGGGCGGCCCAACTCAGGAACGACCTCTCACCCGCGAGACGACCCCGCTCGCGATCGGCCGTTCACCCATGTGGCAGCCCAGACCCCCAGACCAATGCCGACGCCGTCGGCGAGCAGGTCGAACGGATCGCCCGCCCGGTTCGGGAGCCACGCCCCCTGGATCAGCTCGCTCACGACGGCGTGCGCCGCGAGCGCGACGACCGGCCACCACGACACCGTCAGCCGCCGGATCAGGTACGCCGGCACCGCGAACAGCGCGGCATGGACCACCTTGTCGGCGTGCGGGATCGTGATGAGAGGCGGGCCCGACGACCCGGGCGAATAGAGGGCGACGGCCTGGAGCACCAGGGCCATGCCCAGCAGCGCCCATCGGATCCGTCGCCCCCTCATGGGATCGAACCTAGCGGGTCACCCCTTGACGGCGCCCGCGGCCATGCCGGCCATGATCCGCTTGTTGAGCAGGATGAACACGGTCATCAGCACCAGAATGTTGAGGCTGACGGCTGCGAACAGGGGGCCGTACTGCGTGGAGCCGTACTCGTCGCCGAGGCTCAAGAGGCCGACCTGGATCGTGGCCATCGCCGGCCGCGTCGTGAATGTCAGCGCGATGAGCAGATCGTTCCAGACGCTGAAGAACTGGACGGTGCCGACGGTGAAGATGGCGTTCTTCATCAGCGGGATGCCGAGGACGAAGAACGAGCGCAGCGGGCCGCAGCCGTCCACCGTCGCCGCCTCGAACACGCTCCGGGGCACCGACCGGAAGTAGGTGGCCATGAGGAACGTCGTCAGCGGCAGGCCCATGGCCGTGTAGGTCAGGATCAGCGGAAGATACGAGTCGGTGATCCCGATCTTGAAGTACGTGATGAACAGCGGCACCAGGATCATCTGCCCGGGCACCATGATGCCGGCGAGGATGTACAGCAGCACACCGCCGCGGCCCTTCCAGACCATGATCTCGAGGGCGTACCCGGCAGCCACGCCGATGAACACGATCATGATCACCGACGGGATCGTCACGATGATGCTGTTCATGTAGTTGATGCCGATGTTGCCGGTGGTCAACGCGGCGACGTAGTTGTCGAAGCGCCACTCCGACGGCAGCGACAGCGCCGGGTTGGAGAGGAATTCGCTCTGGCTCTTGAAGGACCCCAGGATCATCCAGATCTGTGGGTAGAGCACGACGACCAGCAGGATCGTCACGCCGATCCAGATCGGGAGCCGACGCAGCGCCCGGCGCAGGGTTCTCATGTTCTGCGCGCTGCGGCTGCTGCGGTCCCGCACGGGGCGGCAGGGGCGGTGGTTGTGGTCACGGTCACTCCTCAACCGGCTTGCGCGACGACTTGAAGATCGCCAGCGTGAACACCAGACAGAGCAGGGTCAGCACCATCGCGATGGTGGATCCGTACCCGTACTCGGCGTACTCGAAGGATGTGCGGTACATGTAGAGCGTCAGCGGCGCCGTCGACGTTCCCGGCCCGCCGTTGTTGAGGGCCAGAAGGCTGTCGAACACCTTCAGCGTCGAGTTGAGGCTGAAGATCAGCGACGACATGAGGATCGGCAGCGACAGGGGCAGCACGATGTGGCGGATGAGGCGCCAGCCGTTGGCTCCGTCGAGGCGTGCCGACTCAAGCACCTCCTCGGGGATGTCCAGGAGGCCGGCGAAGAGCAGAATCGCGTAGAAGCCCATGGACGTCCACAGGGTCATCACGATCGCCGTCAGCATCGTGCCGTAGGTCGTGGCGAGCACCTCGACGCTCGGCCCGCCGAAGAAGTTGATGATGTCGTTGACGGGGCCCTGGTTGTCCCCGACCGCGACGAAGCTCTTGAACAGCAGCGCGACGGCCACGGTCGGCAGGATGGCCGGGAAGAACACGATGGTGCGCAACAGGGTCGAACCCTTGCGCAGGCCGAAGACGTACAGGAGCGCCAGCAGGTAGCCCAGCGTGACCTGGCCGATCGTCGCGATGATGGCGAAGCTGACGCTCACCTTCAGCGACTGGATGGCGGCATCGTCGCCGAGGAACGCGACGAAGTTGTCGATCCCCACGAACGTGAAGCCCCGCAGGGAGTTGCCCTCGAAGAAGGACAGGCCGAACGACCACAGCACCGGGACCACCTTCAGCAGGGTGTACACCAGCAGCGCCGGGGCGAGCAGAATGATGACCGTCCTACGGTCACCGAAGATCGAGTTCACGTGTCTCCTTCGACTGGGTGCCTGTCGGCCCGGCCCGGCTCACGGGGAGCCGGGCCGGGATCGCGATCAGCGGTTCTCGTCGATGCTCTTCTGGAGCTGGGCCATGTAGTCCTCAGCGGACATCTGGCCCGTCACCAGGAGCGTCATGTTGGTCGAGGCGAGCGAGTTCGACTTGGGGTCGAACAGGGCCTCGAACCACAGCACGGTCTCGTCGATGCCGGCGATCCGCTCCTGGATCTCGGCCGTGTTCGGCGAGAGGTCGGTCACCTCGCCGTTGACCTTGAAGCCGGAGATGGTGCCGGTGCTCTGCAGCGCCTCCTGGCCGTAGTTCGCGGCGATGCACTTGACCCAAGCCTCGGTCTTCGGGCCGTAGGCGTCCGACGAGAAGACCATCGGGGCGCCCGCGTTGGCCGGGTACTGGTCGATGCTGCCCTTGCCGCCGTCGACGGCCGGGAACGGCATGAAGCCGACGTTCTCGGCGCCGATCGTGTTGCGGTCGGGGTCGTTGATGGCGCTGAGGAACCAGGTGCCGTCGTAGAACATGGCGGCCTTGCCGGACAGGAACATGTTCTGCGCCTGGTCCATGTCGCGGCTGGAGACGCCCTCGCCGAAGTAGCCCTTCGCGGCGTAGTCGGCGAACGCCTTGGCGCCTGCCACATAGGCCTCGTCGGTCAGCTTGGCCTTGTCGTCACGAATGTCGGCCATGGCCTCCGGTCCGACGTTGCGCTGGATGTACATGCCGATGACCCGCGTCAGCGGCCAGCCTGCGGCACCTGCCTGCGAGATCGGGGTGACGCCGGCCGCCTGCAGCTTCTCCGAGATGGCGACGAACTCGTCCCAGGTCTGGGGCTCCTCGATGCCGTTGTCAGCGAAGATCTGCTTGTTGTAGAAGATGCCCTCGATGTTGTACTGGTACGGCATCGAGACGACGCCGCCGTAGACCTTCTCCTCCGTGGAGACGGCCGCGGGCAGGACGTTGTCCAGGGCACCGACGTCGCTCAGGTTGATGACGAGCTTCGCGGCGCCGAGGTCGCCGTCGGGGCGGACCATGGCGGTGCCGGCGATGCTGTGGGCGGGCATGGCCCCCTGCGAGGCCAGCAGCGTGACCTTCTGCACGACGTCGGCCTGGGCGACCGTCAGCATCTCGATGGGCAGGGCCTCGTTCTCGGCCTTGCACTGGTTCCCCGCCAGCGCCTCGAGGTGTTCACGCAGCGCGGGATTCTCGTTGGCGGTCTGGACGGTGAACGTCTTCCCGTCCTTGCCGGTCGCGGCGGAGCCGGCAGTGGTCTGGGCGCCGCCGGTGGGGGTGGTGCCGGGGTCGGCGCCCTCCCCGGTCGTGCCGCAGGCGGTCAGGGGCATGGCGATGGCCGCAGCCACCAGCGCCCACTTGCCAACGCGGGCAGTGATCTTGTTCATGTCGGACGTCCTCCTCGACGCAAGGATTTTCAGGGCCTGGCTAGACACTCATCAATGAGAATCTATTCATTAGTGACGAGGCTAGCACAGATCCGGCCACGTATCATAACGATTCAATTACGAATGATCAGTCGACGGCGAAGGTGACCGTCCAGCTCGCCCGCGTGAGCGGGACGCGATAGCGCTCGGGCAGCGCCGGGCCGACCGAGGCGGACCCGATGCCCTGCTGCGCGTGGTCCAGGTTCAGCCAGACACGCCCGCTGTCGACGAGGTCCTGCGGATGCCGGGCGCGCTCCAGCGCCTCGCTCGTCCAGCGACGCGCGGTGAAGGCGAACTCGTCCGGTCCGAGGAACCGCAGCGTCGGCAGCCCGTCGCCTGCCAGCGTGAGCCAGCGCGTCCCCATCCGGTTGCCGTTCTCCTGGGGGGTCGGATAGTCGACCTGCAGGTCGTCGATGGTGGACGCGTGCCGCCCCACGACCGCCGCCGCCGTCGAGTCGACGTAGCTCTCCTGCGGTCCGAGCCCGAACCACTCCGCCCGCCCGTAGCCGCCCGGCAGCCCGAGCCGCAGCCCCAGCCGCGGGACGACGATGTCGCGATGCATGTACGGGGTGTCGCGCCAGGGACCGACGAAGTCCACGGTGACGCTCAGGTGCAGCACGTCGTCCACGCACGACCAGCGCAGGACGGTGTCGGCGGCGTGCGGATGCGTCGACGAGGATGTGCGCACGACGACCTCCAGACCGTCGTCCCGGATCCGCACGCCGTCCGTGCGGTGCTGGAGGCGGTCGAGCCCGACCGCCGTCCAGACGGCGGCAAGGTTGTTGCGCTCCCCCTGGCCCCGGTCGTTCTCGGTGGGGGCCCGGTAGAGGTCAAGGCGGGGACCGTCGACGGGCACCCCGCCGAGCCGGATCAGCGCACCGGAGGCGGCGTCGAACTCCCCCGGGCCGAGGAACACGACCCCGTCGCCCTGCCGCGGCGCGACAGGGCTTCCGGCCGCGGGAGCGGGAGCCGTCCGGGCCAGAGCCCACTGGCCGCGCGCGACGAGGTGCCCGGCCGGAGCCCAGGCGGTGTCCTCGCGCTGCAGCCCCCGGACCGTCAGCCACCAGTCGCCCGGCGCCGCCCCGGGGTGCGCCGGGAGCGGGAGGGTCGCCGCCTCACCGGGCGCGAGGACGGGGACGGCAAGGTCACCGCCACCGACGCGGACGCCGTCATGCTCCAGCAGCCATTCGAAGCGCAGCGACGAGGTGTCGACGAAGTCCTGGGCGTTGCGGATCAGCACCCCGTCGTCGGCCGCCCCGATCTCCACCGGCTGCAGGACGGCGGCCAGTTCGGCCAGCCCGGGCCCGGGGTCCGGTCAGCGAACAGCAGGCCGTCCAAGCAGTAGCGGCCCCCGTTGGGACGATAGGCGACGTCGCCGCCGTGCATGACGAACTCGTTTCCGGCACCGTCGACGTGGCGGAAGCCGTGGTCGATCCACTCCCACACGAAACCGCCGCAGATGCGGGGGTGGGACCGCATGATGCGGTGGTAGTCGTGCAGCGAGCCGGGACCGTTCCCCATGGCGTGCGCGTACTCGCACAGCAGGAACGGCAGCGTCCTGCGCCGGGCGTCCTCCTCGTCGCTCACGCCGTCGGGGCGCTCCTCCTCGCGGCGGCCGATGGCCTCGAGACGCTCCAGGTCCGGGTACATGACCGAGTAGAAGTCGGAGTTCCGGTAGCTGGGGTCGCGCTCGTAGAGGATCGGGCGGGAGGGATCCCGGTCGCGGATCCACGCCTCCAACGCGTCGAAGTTGGCGCCCGTCCACGACTCGTTGGCCATCGACCAGATGACGACGCTGGGGCGGTTCTTGTCGCGTTCGACCATCCGCTGGATGCGGTCGAGCATCGCGGGTAGCCACTGCGGTTCGGTGGGCGGGTTGCCCTCCCAACCGGCGTAGATGAACCCGTGGGTCTCCAGGTCGCACTCCTCGACCACCCACAGCCCGATCTCGTCGCACAACCGTAGGAAGTCCGGGTGCGGCGGGTAGTGGCTGGTCCGGACGGCGTTGATGTTGTGGCGCTTCATCTCGAGGATGTCGCGCAGCATGGTGTCGCGGTCCAAAGTCCGGCCGCGCTCCCAGTCCTGCTCGTGGCGGTTGACGCCCCGGAAGAAGACCGGCGCCCCGTTGACCAGCAGCCGGCCGTCGTCGATCGTGACCCGGCGGAACCCGATGGCAAGGGTGACGGACTCCGTCCCGGTGGCGAGCGTCCCGCGGTAGAGGCGTGGGGATTCCGCGCTCCATGGTTCGACGGCGACCGTGGCGGTCTCGCCCGCCGCCAGCACGAGGTCGAGCTCGGGGATCGTGACGACGGCCGCAGCATCGGCGTCGACCCGCAGCGTGCCCAGGCCCGTCTGATGGTTGTAGTCGGCATGGACGAAGTGGTCGTCGATCGTGCCGGGAAGCCGCTCGATCAGCTCGACGTCCCGGAAGATGCCGGGGAGCCACCACATGTCCTGGTCCTCGAGATAGGTTCCGGGCGACCAGCGGTGCACCCGGACGGCCAGGACGTTGCGGCCGGGGCGGGGCCGGACGTCGAACTCGGTCTGGAGCCTGCTTCCGGTCGTCCAGCCGAGCCGCTCCCCGTTGAGCCAGACGGTGGCGCAGGAGTCGACACCCTGGAACCGGAGCACGCCGGCGGCGATGTCGGTGTCGAATTCGAGGCGGTAGTCGCCGGTCGGGTTCTCCTCCGGGATGTGCGGCGGGTCGAGCGGGATCGGGAACGCCGTGTTGGTGTACAGCGGACCGTCGGCGGTGCCGAGCAGGGACCGGGGCCCGTCGGCCCCCGGCGGGGTGACGGGTTCCAGCACCCAGTGCGACGGCACGCGAATGGTGTCCCACGCGGTGTCGTCGAAGTCGTCGGCGACGAAGCCGCCGCCGCTACCCGCGGCGGTCGGCGACAGGCGGAACCTCCAGCGCCCGTTCAGCGACTGGGTTCGCGCATCGGTGACGGCGTCGGCCCGCGGGGCGCGCCGCCCCTCGCCGGGAAGGACGGAGTTCAGGGGGGTGGTGTGCACGGTTGTCTCCTCGGGGTCAGGGCAGGCGGCGGATGCGCAGCGCCACGGGCGCCGTCGGCGGCAGCGCGACAGGCTCGGCAGCCCGCGCATAGGACTCGTTGCGCCCCACCTCGTCGAGCTCGAACACGGCGTCCACCGGCGCGACGGTCATCTCCCACGTGTCGATGACGTCGACGGCGTAGCGCTGGCCGGGCTCGAGCCGCTCTCCCAGCAGTCCCTGCGGCAGCCGGAACGTCCAACCGCCCGGGTGCGTGTCGCCGAGGTAGCGCAGGTAGGCCCGGCCGGGGATGCCGACCACGAACTCGTCGTCCCACCAGCTGTCGACAGGCTCCAGGCCCGCCCCGCCGATCTCGTCAAGGATGCTGCGCAGGAAGGCGAGGCGTCGCGGGGACTCCCCCTGCAGCCGTCCGCCGGCGACCATGTGCAGACTGCCGTCCTCCCGCTCGAAGCTCTCGCCGTGCGATGCGTAGGCGCCGCCGCAGATCGTGGTCCAGAACCTGTGCACGAGTTGCCGCCCCGTCAGGCGGCCCCAGCGCAGGGCGATGTCGCCCTCGTAGCAGATCTCGTCGAGGATGACGGCCTTGCCGTAGACGTCGCGGAACAGCCCGACCCGGCCCGCGTCGTCCGCGGCCTGCCCCTGCTGGATAGACGAATGCGTGATCCAGGGCCGCCGATTGTCGTAGAGACGGCGCCAGTTGTGGATCGAGCGCGGATGGTCGTAGGGGTCGAGCGCGCGGACCAGCTCCCCCGCCCTGTCCCAGCGCTCGTCCGGGCGGTCGAGGAGGTCGTACTCGTTGCACAGCGACCACCAGACGTGTGGGTGCGCCGCCAGCCGGGCGACGACGTGGCGCAGGTAACGGGCATCCTCGTCCTCGGTGAGGCGGTTGAGGCCGTAGGCGTCGTTGTCGTAGGCGTCGAGGAGGAGCACCTCGGCCTGAATGCCTGCCGCACCCAGGAGTTCGACGGTCCGGTCGAGGCGGCGGAAGAACTCCGGCACGGGGCGCGAGGCGTCCCACCCGCCGTCGGCGGTCCGCTCCAACGGCATCACCTCCGGGGTGCGGACGACGTAGTCACCCGCCTGCGGGAACACCATGAACCGCAGCTTGTTGAAGCCGGCGGCGGCGAGGTCGTCGATGGTCTCGCGGATGGCGTCGTCGCTCTGGTGGAGCAGGTTGTAGGCGGTGCTGCCGAAGGGCCGGAAGGGCGTGCCGTCCGCGTGCGCGAAGTGGAAGCCGACAGCCCGCACCGGGCCGTGGGCGTGCGACCCGGCGGCCCCCACGGCGGGATCGACATCGACGACGCCGGTGAGGCCGTCGAGCTCCGGGTGGGGACTCTCCGCATTCCACTCCCAGCGCCCCTCTTCCGGGGCTGCCCAGCGGACGACGCAGCCGCCGTCGCCGTCATCGAATCCCTCGACCGCCATGGCGAGGCCTGAGGGGTGCGAGAACCGGAGCAGGATCGGCGGCCTCGCGGAGGGCGCGGGGACGATGCGCGGCCCCGAGGTGGGGAGGCGGAACTCGGCGACGTGCCAGCGCGTGGTGCGGGTGGGGAACGTCATCCCGGTGGGCAACATTGCATATCCATTCATAGACGCACAGGTATCCACAGTCTTGGGTGCGGTGGCGCCGTTGTCAACCTTGTTGCCGCCGTTGCACCAGCCGGGTCCCGCGCCGCGCTGGGTAGGCTCGACGACATGCCAGCACCCGGCACCTCCGCTGACCTCCCGCTGCTCGACGCCGTCGTCATCGGCGCCGGCCAGGCCGGGCTCTCGGCCGCCTACCACCTGCAGCGGCTCGCCCTCGACTTCGTCGTCCTCGATGCCAACGACGCCCCCGGCGGCGCCTGGCAGCACCGCTGGGACTCGCTGACGATGCACGATGTGCACGGCGTCGCCGACCTCCCCGGGATGCCGGTGCCCGACTTCGATCCGGCCGCCCGCGCGAACGTCACCGTCCCGGCCTACTTCGGCGAGTACGAGGCCCGGCTCGGCCTGCCGGTCGAGCGGCCCGTGAGGGTCACCTCGGTCGCACCCGAGGCCCCCGGCCCTGACGCGCCGCTCGTGGTGACGACGACGGCGGGCTGCTGGCGAGCCCGCTCCATCGTCAACGCCACCGGCACGTGGGACACGCCGTTCCTGCCGTTCTATCCCGGTGCCCGCGGTTTCCGCGGCCCCCAGTTCCACACCGCCGGCTACCCCGGGCCGGAGTTCTTCCGCGGCCTGCGCGTGGTCGTCGTCGGCGGCGGGCGTCGGCGGTGCAGTTCATCGGGGAACTGGCGGACATCGCCGGGAGCATCGCGTGGGTGACGCGGCGGACCCCCGTGTGGCGCACCGGCGACTTCGACCCGGAGGCGGGGCGCGAGGCCGTCGCCCTCGTCGAGGAGCGGGTGCGTCGCGGCCTCCCTCCGAAGTCGGTGGTCAGCGTCACGGGCCTGATGCTGCGCCCGCAGGAGCGACGGGCGGCGGAACTCGGGATCTACGCGGCGAGGCGGCCGATGTTCACCCGCGTCGAGGCGGACGGCGTCCGCTGGGCTGACGGCTCGTTCGAGCCCGCCGACGCGATCGTGTGGGCGACGGGCTTCCGTCCGAGCGTGGCGCACCTGCGGCTCCTGCGGCTCCGGGGGGACGCGGGCGGCATCCAGTTGGAGGCGCCGCGGGACCCGCACACGTTCACGACGGCGACCAGGGACCGGCGGATCCACTTCGTGGGCTACGGCCCGTCGGCGTCGACGATCGGGGCGACGCGGGCGGGTCGGGTCGCGGCGCTGGCGGTGCGGGACCAGCTGAGCGTCGGCCCCTGAGGAGCGAGCGCCAGCGAGCGTCTCGAAGGGCCCCACACCCCGTGCACAAATCTGGCTCCAACGAGCATTGCGCTGGCTGGAGCCGCGGCTACGCGCATATGCACGCAGCGGCGGCTCAGCGGAGATTCGTGCTCGGGGCCCCTGAGGATCGACCCTTCGACAAGCTCAGGGAACACCGGCCCCTGAGGAGCGACCCTTCGACAAGCTCAGGGAACACCGGCCCCTGAGGAGCGAGCGCCAGCGAGCGTCTCGAAGGCGCTCCCTGAGGAGCGAGCGCCAGCGAGCGTCTCGAAGGGCGAACAGCGAACGGCGAACGGCGTGACCTCAGAAGTCGAAGTCGATGTCCGAGATGAAGTCGCCGATACCCTCGACGAAGCCTCCGAGGCCCTCAGCGACGTCGCCGAGCCCGCCGACCATGCCCTCGATGTCGAACAGCCCGTCGAACCCGCCGTCGCCGAACATCGACATCGTCCAGGCCATGTCGAAGCCGACATCCATCCACATCAGCCCGTCGAAGAGATCCTCGCCGCCGATCTCACTGCTCGCCTTGGCGACCTCGCCGAAGACCTTCGCCCAGTGCGCCGCCACCCCGAATACCAGGGCGTACGGCAGGTAGCGGCTGAAGATGCCGGCGGCCTCCTCGAAGGAGAACTGCTCCGCCTCGGCGGTGGCGAGGTACTTCTTGAACCCGAGCGCCTGGATCTGGACGGCGGTGCCGACGGCCGTGCGCGGCACGCGGGCCGAGAACTTCTTCTTAAAGAACACGATCGAGGAGATGATGACGACGGCGCTCACGATCGACCAGACCGTGACCCCGTTGGCGAACATGGCCAGCAGGTAGGCGGCGACCGCGAGATAGCCGAGGATCGACAGGCAGCCGAACGACGACCGCGGCGCCGGGCTCTTCTCGTACCAGCCTGCCGCCACCGTCTCGGCGTACAGGCTCTGCTGCAGGCCCCGCAGGTCGTCGCCGCGCTGCCTGGTCCAGTCACTCATCAGCACTCCGGCTCCGGCTGCGGCGCCGCGCATCGACCGTATCGACTCCAGCAGCCGCGTCTCGAACGGGGTGAGCTGGTCGGCCGGCGCGGTCGCCGACAGGGTGATCTTCCAGTCGCGGGCCTTCTTCTTCGGATCCTTCGCCTCGGCCTCCGCCTGGATCGCCTCGATCTTCAGCCAGCCCCGCACGGCAAGGTCGACGATCGTGGCGGTGATGTCGCGCATCTCGGCTTTGCCGTCGACGATGGTCCCGATCAGGCCGGGCGTCATCCCCCGCGGCGGCGAGAAGGCGACGGCGACCTCGCCCGAGTACTCGCGGCCCGGCTGCACCTTGACGACGTTGCCCTGCACCCCGGGCGGCGGCACCAGGCCGGGCGTGATGTCCGCGAAGATCCGGTCGTGATAGAAGCGGTTCGCGACCGCCCCTGCCGCGAACAGGACGCCGCTGACGAGTACCGCGATGGTGAGGAAGCCGATGTCCATGGGGGTCATGGGTTCCATTGTGCCGGGTCGACGGCGCGGGCCCGACCGATCAGGGGTGACCGATCAGCGCACGATGTCGTAGCGGGCCAGCTTGGCCTTGTCCGCCTTGCTCGTGGCGCCCTGCAGCGCCAGCAGTTCCGCGTAGATGCCGCCGGTGGTGGCCAGCTCGGCCGGGGTGCCGATCTCGTCGATGCGTCCCTCGCGGAGTGTGATGATCCGGTCGACCGAGGAGATGGTCGAGAGGCGGTGCGCGATGATCAGCGTGGTCCGTCCCTCCATCAGCTCCTCGAGCCCGGCCTGCACGGCCCGCTCGGACTTGGTGTCGAGCGAACTGGTCGCCTCATCGAGGATCAGGATCGGCGCGTCCTTGAGGAGGGCGCGGGCGACCGAGAGCCGCTGCTTCTGCCCGCCCGACAGCTTGACTCCCCGCTCACCGATCTCGGTATCGAACCGGTCGTGCAGAGAGCCGATGAAGCCGCTCGCGTTGGCACGGCGGGCCGCCGTCTCCAGCTGCTCGTCGGTGACGTCGCCCAGGCCGTAGGCCATGTTCTCGCGGATCGTGCCGGAGAAGAGGCTCGCATCCTGGAACACGACGCCGACCTCGCGGCGCAGGGCCGCTGTCGGCACCTCCGCGACGGATTGCCCGTGCACCCGGACGACTCCGGCAGTGACCGGGTAGAGCTTCATGATCAGGTTGACCAGCGTCGTCTTCCCGCCGCCAGATTCGCCGACGAAAGCGATCCGCTCGCCGCGGTTGACCTGCAGGTTGATGCCGCGCAGGACGAGCTCGTCGGAGTCCGAGTAGCCGAAGTCGACGCCGTCGAACTCGATGACGGGGTCGTCGTCGCTCCATCCGACCCGCGCGACCGGCGCCGCCTCGAGCGGGTTGTTGGGCTCGTCGATCTTGTCCATGACCTTGAAGTACTCCAGGCTGCCGGCGACGGCGCGCTGGGTCGCGTCGACCCAGTAGCTCATGGACGTGACGGGCTGGCGCGCCATGCTGGTCAGCTGGATGAGCAGCACCATGGTGCCGACGGAGTACTGGCCGGTCGCCGTCTGCCAGAAGATGATCGCGTAGATGACGAAGAAGACGACGTCCAGGGCGCTGCGGCGCCACATGTCCATGCTGTGCCAGAAGCGCGACTGCTGCTTCGTGAGAACGACGGCGTCGCTGTAGTGCTGGTGGAAGGAGTCGGCCTCGCGGCGCTCGGTGACGAACGACTTCACGACGCGCATCTGGCCGATGACCTCGGAGAACCGGCCGCCGGAGATGTCGTAGTGGTCGTTCTTCTGCTTCTCCCACACCTGCCACTTGCGCGATGTGAGCGCCGTCAGCCACACGAAGGTCGGGTAGATGATGATCAGCAGCAGGGAGATCCACGGCGAGTAGAACGCCGTGATGACGAGCACCGCGAGCAGCGTCACCACCGTCGGGAAGAAGCCGTTGGCGAAGATCTGCAGGAAGTCCGTGATCGACGTGATCGACCGGTTCAGCCTGGAGATGATCGTCCCGGTCAACTCGTTGTCGTAGTAACGCTGCGGCAGCCGCAGCAGCTTGCGGTAGTAGCTCGTCGACAGGATCGTGCGCAGCCGCACCGACATCACGTCGCCGAAGTAGCCGGCGATGTTGGTGATCGCCGAGTTTGCGAGCGCGACGACGAGCAGGAGCACCGCCAGCCACATCAGGTCGGCGACCGAGCCGCCGCGTCCCTCCGCGATATCGACGACGGTGTCGGTCGCCCGGGCGATGACGAACGGCGTCAGCAGCGCCGTCGCGGAGGTCGCGACGGCGCCGATGACGACGGCGAGGTAGAGGGGCCACAACTGACTGGCCGTGGTCATGATCTTGGCGATGCTGCGCACTGAGGCTCACTCCTTCGCCGGGCACTCTACCCCTTACCACCCCGGGGTCCACATGACGCAGGTTCGCGCCTAGGCGCGCACCTCGTCCAGGGTCATTCGCGGGAGGCTACGGATGCCTCAGCTCAGGGAACTGACAGCGCGTCAGGCGACTTCCGCGGGCGTGGGGTGCACCTCGACGCCGAGTTCGGTGAGCAGTTCGGTGATCCGGCGGCGGATGTCGTCGCGGATGGGGCGCACGGAGTCGACGCCCTGGCCGGCCGGGTCGTCAAGCTTCCAGTCGAGGTAGGTCTTGCCGGGGTAGAACGGGCAGGCGTCCCCGCAGCCCATCGTGATCACGACGTCCGAGGCCTCCACCGCCTCGCCGGTGAGGATCTTCGGCTTCTCGTGCGAGATATCGATCCCCTCCTCCAGCATGGCCTCGCGCACGGCCGGGTTGATGGCGTCGGCGGGCGCGGAGCCGGCCGAGCGCACCTCGACGGCGCCGCGCGACAGGTGCTGGGCGTAGGCCGCGCCCATCTGGGAGCGGCCCGCGTTGTGGACGCAGACGAAGATGACGGATGGCTTGTCGGTCATGGGGTGCCTCTCTGGTGGCTCAGTTGGTTGCGGGTTCGGGCAGTTCGTCGATGAGCTTCCGGACGCGGCGCTCGATCTTGTCGCGGATGCGGCGGACGTCGCCGAGGTTGGCCTCGTTCGGGTCGTCGATGTCCCAGTTCTCGTAGCGCGTGCCCGGGAAGACCGGGCAGGCGTCGCCGCAGCCCATGGTGATCACGACGTCGGCGGCGCGCACCGTCTCGTCGGTCCAGGGCTTGGGGAACTCGCGCGAGATGTCGATGTTGCGCTCCGCCATGGCCTGCACAGCGACGGGGTTGACCTCGTCGCCCGGCTCGGAGCCGCCGGACCAGGCGATGGCCTTGTCGCCGGCGAGGGCCTCGAAGAAGCCGAGCGCCATCTGGGAGCGGCCGGCGTTGTGGGTGCAGAGGAACAGGACGACGGACTTGCCGTCGTTGCGGTGGCCCTCGAGGCGGGCGACGGCCTCGAGCCGCTGCCGCGCGAAGCGCTCGGCGATCAGGGGCAGGAACTTGCGGATCTTGGCGCTGGCGGCGAACTGGTCGAAGGAGCTCACGAGGAACCGCTCGATGGTCTCGGTGCCGAAGAACTGGCGGAAGTCGTCCTCGAGGCGGGCGGTGGCCTGCCTGAGCGCGTACTTCTCGTCGAGGGCAAGGCTCTCCCAGGTGCGTTCGGTGGTCATGACTCTTCTCCTTGGATGCTGTGGTGCAGTGCGTCAATGCGCTGGGCCAGCTCGGTGCTGGCGGCGTCGAAGGCAGCCGGGGTGTCGGACATCACGGGATCCGGGATGGACCAGTGGAGGTGGGCGGGTTCGATCTCGCGGCCTGCCGAGTCGCAGACGGAGATGATCAGGTCGTCGTCCTCCAGCAGGCCCTGGGCCTGCCGGGGGACGGCGTGGCTCAGGTCGAGCCCGAGGCGGCCGGCGGCGCGGACGGCGCCGGGGTGGACCTGCAGCGCGGGATGGGTGCCGGCCGAGACGGCGGGGATGTCGCTGGCCCGGTGCCACAGGGCCTCGGCGAGTTGGGAGCGGGCGGAGTTGGCGGTGCAGACGAAGGCGATCCGCTTAGGCCTGGCCATCGGGCGCGACGGCAGGACGGCGCGCGCCACCTGGGTGAGTTGCACATAGCTGCTGCGGCCGTCGACGTCGGAGCGGCGCTTCCGGACGAGGCCTGAGTCCTGGAGGATGCCGAGGTGGTGGGTGAGGAGGTTGCCAGGGGTGCCGAGGGCATCGGCGAGGGCGCGCGGGGTGAGGTCGCCGTGTGCGAGTTCATCCAGCAGGGCGAGGCGGGTGACGTCCCCCAGCGCGGCGAACATCCGGGCCCTCTCGGCCAGCTCCATGGACACTCCTTCAATCAAGCTTGATTCAATCCTAGTTGAATTATCTTCCGGTGTCAATAAGCGCACCCCCCCCCACCTGCCGATCGCCCACGGCGTACACTTCAAACGTGCTTGAATCGAATCTCCTTGAAGTGACGGCCCACGCGGAACTGCTCGCCGTCATCGCGGACCCGCTGCGCCTCACGGTGATCCACCGCCTGGCCCGCGAGGGCACGCGCTGCGTCTGCGACCTGCAGCCCGAGCCCCCCATCCCCGACAACCAGCTCAGCTACCACCTCAGGGTGCTGCGCGATGCGGGGCTGGTCACCGCCGCCCGCCGCGGCCGCTGGATGGACTACACCCTTGCCAACGACGCCCTCGACCGGCTGCACGCGGCGCTCCCCCAGCGCGAATTGGCGGAGGCGATCTAGGTGACCCAAACCCTCCAGAAGACGGACGGCGACACCCGCCTGCGCCTGCTGCTCGCTGGCGGTGCCGTCGTGTGGGTCCTGCTGTGGCTGGCCAACGAACGCGTCTGGGACGGCCTGGTCGCACTGCTGGGCCTCGACCTCGAATCCCGCGCCGTCGGCGCCGTCCACTTCTTCTTCTACGACACCGTCAAGATCTTCCTGCTCCTGCTCGGCCTCATGTTCGTGGTGGGCATGCTGCGCGCGTCACTGGACCTGGAGCGCGCCCGAACGTTCCTGGAGGGTCGCGGCCTGTTCGTCGGCTTGATCCTCGCCGTGGTGCTCGGCGTCGTGACCCCGTTCTGCTCGTGCAGTTCCATCCCCCTGTTCATCGGCTTCGTCGCCGCGGGCATCCCGCTGTCGGTGACGCTGACGTTCCTGATCGCGTCACCGCTGGTCAGCGAGATCGCGGCCATCATGATCGGCGACCACTTCGGCTGGGACATCGCGCTCTGGTACCTGCTCGCGGGCAGCGTCCTGTCGATCCTGATCGGCTGGGCCTTCTCCCGCTTCCAGCTCGACCACTGGGTGGAGGACGTCGTCAAGAGCGGTCGCGTCTCCCAGCTACGGGCTGAGGGGCACAAGCCCACGCTGCGCGAACGCGTCGACGCCGCCGTCGAGGAGAGCAAGGACATCTTCAAGGACGTCTGGCTCTGGGTGCTGCTGGGCGTCGGTCTCGGCGCCGCCATCCACGGCTGGGTGCCGGAGGACTTCTTCGCCCGCTTCGCAGGGCCGGAGAACCCGTTCGCGGTCATCGTCGCCACGGTCGCCGGCCTACCGCTCTACGTGAACGGCGCGGGCGTCGTCCCCGTGGGCGAGGCGCTGTGGTCCAAGGGCATGTCGCTCGGCACCGTCATGGCGTTCATGATGAGCTCCATCGCCCTGTCCATCCCCCAGGCCGTCATGCTGCGGAGGGTGCTGAAGCCGCCGCTCCTGGCGCTGTTCTTCGGCGCCGTCGCCGTCGGCATCATGGCCCTCGGCTTCCTGTTCAACCTGTTCGGCTGACCCAAACCACCAAAGGAGACACCATGAAGATCAAGGTCCTCGGCCCCGGCTGCAAGAACTGCATCAACCTTGAGAAGAACACCCGCGCCGCGCTCGCCGAACTCGGCATGGAGGCCGACGTCGAGAAGGTCACCGACTACGGCGAGATCGCCGGCTACGGCGTCATGAAGACGCCCGGCCTCGTGATCGACGAGGAGGTCGTCCTGAGCGGGAAGGTCGCCAGCGCGGCGGAGGTCGCCGACCTGCTGCGCGCCGCCACCAAGTAGGGCTCCCACCGGCCACTCCCCCCGGCCTAGCTGCGGGGTCTTCTGCCGATCAGATCGGCGCAGGCAGCACCGCGCGCGAACACCGGAATCACCTCGAGGGGAGCCTCCACGTCGACGCGGCGACCGCCCTCGTGGACGGTGCCGGTGGCCAGTTCGGTCCAGGTCTGGCCCGCCGGCAGATACACGCTGCGGGAGCGGGCGCCGGGCTCAACGACGGGGGCGACCAGCAGGTCGCCACCGAACAGGAACTGGTCGGTGATCGTCCAGGTCTCGGGGTCGGACGGGAAGCCGTGGAACAGGCCGCGCATGACGGGCTGCCCGTCACGGTGGGCCTCGGCCATCGCCTCCCTGGTGTAGTCCCGCAGCTCCTCGCGGAGGAACAGGTGGTCGCGCAGGATCGGGTAGACCTCGTCGCCGTAGCTCCACACCTCGTTGTCGGCGCCGGAGGCCAGCCGCCGCGAACCGTCGGCCGCCTCGACGGGGTGGCTGGGCAGCCGGTCCCCGTGCAGCCGCATCACGGGCAGGAAGGTGCCGAACTGGAACCACCGCACGAGCAGCTCATGGAAGGCGGGATCGGTGATGTCGCCGCCGTAGAAGCCGCCGATGTCGGTGGTGAACCACGGGATGCCGGCCACCCCCATGTGGACTCCGGCCACGATCTGGGCGCGGAGCGCCTCCCAGGTCGAGGCGATGTCACCCGACCAGACGAGGGCTCCGTAGCGCTGCGATCCGGCCCAGGCGCACCGGACGAGGTTCACGACCTCGACGCCGTCGGCCGCCTGCCCCTCGTAGAAGGCGCGGGAGAAGTGCTGCGGATAGACGTTGCCGACGGCCTGCGCCTGGCCGGCGTGGAACCGGTAGGCGGCTGCGTTGTAGATGCCCCATTCCGGCTCGGCCTCGTCGAGCCAGTAGAGGCGCACGCCGCGGTCGCCGTAGTTGCGGCGACAGGTGTCCCACAGCCACTGACGGGCCCGCGGGCTGGTCATGTCGATGAACCGGCTCGGCCCCTCGAACCACATCTGGACGTCGATGCCGTTGTTGCTGGAGGCGAGGTGACCGGCCTCGGACAGCTCGTCGAAGTTCTCCGACTCGAGCGCGACCTGCGGCCACACCGAGACCATCAGCTCGACGCCCAACTCCTTCAGCTCGGCCGTCATCGCCTCGACATCCGGCCAGAACTCGTCCTCGAACCGGTAGTCGCCCATCTTCGGCCAGTGGAAGAAGTCGGCGACGATCACGTCGAGGGGCAGGCCGCGGCGCTTGTGTTCGCGGGCGACCTCCAGAAGCTCGTCCGCGCTGGTGTAGCGGAGCTTGCACTGCCAGAACCCGAGGCCGAGCTCGGGCATCATCGGCGCGTGGCCCGTCGCGTCGGCGTAGGCGCGGTGGATGGCGGCGGGCGTGTCGCCGGCGACCACCCAGTAGTCGATCTGGTCGGCCACCTCGGCCACCCACTCGGTGCGGTTGGCCGCGAACGTGGCCCGTCCGATGGCCGGGCAGTGCCAGAGGAACCCGTAGCCGGCGCTGGACAGGAGGAACGGGACGCTGGCCTGCGAGTTGCGGTGGGCCAACTCCAGGGTGGAGCCCTTCAGGTCGCCGGTGCCGTCCTGGTACTGGCCCATGCCCCACAACCGCTCGTCGGCGGGGGACTCGAGCGACAGGGTGGCGCGGTAGCCGCCGCCGGGCAGCGGCTCGAAGCGGCGGGCATCACGCTTCAGCGCACCGCCGCCGGACAGCTCGCTGAGCAGGATCCGGTCGTCGGCGTCGCGGAACTCAAGCCGGCAGTCGAACCCGAGCTGTCCTGCCTGCCAGTCCCGGCCGACGCTCTGCCGGGCGACGACGGTGATCGCCCCGCACACGAGCGTAGCCGTGTCGCCGTCGACGGTGACGGTCGCATCCGTCTCCGGCGCGGGCAGCAGGGCCCAGTCGGTGTCGACGACGTCGCCCAGCCTGGAGCGGACGCGGACAGCGCCCTCCCCCCAGGACTCGACGAGCAGGGTCTCTGTGCCGCCCCGCCAGAGCAGCGAACGGTCACGAACTTCGAACATGCAATGCCTCCTTTGGCATCTCGGGGCGGCGAGGAGGCCTGTCCCCCACAGGTACTGGGTGATGAGGAAGGCGGCCGGGGCAAGGCCGAAGACGGCGGCGAGACCCGGCAGCAGGACGTAGGCCGCGGCGACCGCCAGCACACCGGTCGCCATCAGCAGCGACTGTAGCGGGCGGCCCACGGCGAGGACGGCGCTGCCGCCCCGATCCTCTTCATCCTCATCGACATATGTCCTCTCTTCATTGAGATCACGCGCTGGGTAGCCAGACGCGCATGGCACCGGAGGCCCTGTTGCCCCAGGTGTGGAAGGGGATGGCGCGCACGGCGACGGCCTCCCCGGTGGTGGAGGTGCTGATCGGGCCGTAGAGGACACCGTCGGGTGTCCTCGTGATCAGCCCGATCTCGAGGGCGCCGTCGGCCTCCCCCGGAGTCCTGGTGGGGTCGACGAGCGTGTCGGCGAGCTGGACGCCCTCGGGGAGGTCGGCCTCCTCCACGCAGTAGACGACCGGGCCACGCTCGAGGGCAAGGCAGCCGCGGACGGCGTCGATCCTGTGGTTCGGGGAGGTCCACCGCGCCCCGAGCGGAAGGTCGAGGACGAGCGTCCCGCCCCCGAGGACGACCTCGGCGTACCCATCGGCGGCGGGACTGACTGCGGCGCCGTCGATCGTCGCGCCGGCCGCCCACGCCGGGATCCGGAGACGGAGCTTCACGCCCGCGGGGCCAGAGATCTCGACCCGGCCGTCGTCCGGGTAGCTGGTGTGCACAGTGACGGCGCCGCCGCCGAGCTCGACAGGAAGGTCGACCTCGACGCCCGTGTACTGGTGCAGTGCCAGCGCGTCGCCGTCGACAGAGGCGACGTAGGCGCCGAGCTGGGCGAAGACGCGGGCGATGTTGGGCGGGCAGCAGGCGCAGGCGTACCAGGGGGTGCGCTCGCGCGGGGCGTTCTCCTCCGAGTAGCGGTCGGGCCGCAGCTGCAGCGGGTTCGAGTAGAAGAAGCGGGTGCCGGTCTCGTCGAGCGAGGCCGCGAGCGCGTTGTAGAGCTCGCGCTCGATGACGTCGCCGTAGCGGGACCCGCCCTCGGCGAGGTACATGCGCCAGTTCCAGTGGAGGTCGGCGATCGTGGCGCACGTCTCGGCGTAGGCACGGTCGGACGGGAGCTCGTAGTCGTCGCCGAAGGCCTCGTCCCTGTGTCGCGAGCCGAACGCGCCGGTCAGGTACATCTTGCGGTGGTGGGCGCTGTCCCACTGGTCGCGCATGGCGTCCAGCAGCTCGTCGTCGCCGCCCTCGAGGACGAGGTCGGTGACGCCGGCGTTGAGGTAGAGCTGGCGGACGGCGTGGCCGACGGCGGCGCGGGACTCGCGGACGGTGGCGTGGTCCTGGAAGTAGCGGGCGCCGAGCCCGCCGACCTTCAGCAGCCCGCTGCCGCGGTGGTCGATCTGGTGGCGGGCCAGCGCGAGGAAGCGGTCCTCGCCGGTGTGGCGGTAGAGCTCGACCAGCGCGGTCTCCAGCTCGGGGTGACCGCAGTAGCCGACCTGGTCGGCGCCGGGGCCGAAGGTGCGGTCGACCAGGTCGACGAAGCGGACGGCGATGTCGAGCAGGTCGCCCCGGCCGGCGGCCCGGTCGAGCGCGACGGCCGCCTGCACCAGGTGGCCCAGCACGTACATCTCGTGCGTCCAGTCCAGCTCGGCGAACTTCTTCTCGGGGTGGACGCCCTGGATCCAGGTCATGACGTAGCCGTCGGCCTCCTGCACCCGCCCCACGAGAGCGATGACGTCGTCGAGCCAGGAGTCGAAGGCGTGGGTGCCGGTGCGGGCGATCTCCCAGGCGACGGCCTCGATGGTCTTGTAGACATCGGAGTCGGCGAACCAGAACCCGCGCCACTGCGCATCGGACTCCCCGATGACGCGACGGAAGTTGTCGAGGTTGCCGGCCTCCTCCAGTTGCCCGATGCAGTGCGGGATGGTGGCCGCCGCGTTGCGGGCCTGCCAGGCGCCGAGGCGTGCCGACGGAGTGATCCTCACTGCGGGCACCGCGAGCGGACGGCGCACGCCGAGGGCGCGCGGAGCCACAGGGGAGACGAGCGTTGCGGTATCGGTCACCACTGACCCTTTCATCGCTGAAATTCAGGAACGGGACCGATTCTGCGTCATTTGATTCAGCGTTGTCAACCACAAGACAACCTTCGGCATGGCCACAGTTTCATAACGACGTGTTGGGTCGAGCGGGCCTCTGCCTCAGCGGCGGACGGTCGAAGCGCGGCTGACAAGGTGCGCACCCGTCAGCACCTCGCGGGCGGGGCCGGCGTAGCCGTTCATCCGCTCAAGCAGCAGACGGACGGCGCTGTGGGCCATCTCAGCCTGCTCCGGCGACACGGACGTGAGCGGCGGCGAGGTGAACGCCCCCTCCTCCGTGTCGTCGAACCCGCTGATCGCGACATCCTCGGGAATCCGCAGGCCCGCGTCCGCGAGGGCACGCATGGCGCCGACCGCGAGCGCGTCGTTGACGCTGATGATGGCGTCGAAGTCCCGTCCGCTGCGCAGCAGCCCGGCCATGGCCTCGTAGCCCGACTCGCGCCGGTCCCAGTCCGACCCGGCGACGACGGTGACGTCGTCGCGCCCGATGCCGACGGTGCCGAGCGCGTCGAGGATGCCCCCGAACCTCTCCCCCGGCTCGTCGCCAACCTCCGCGTTCCAGAGCACGACGAAACGCCGGTGGCCCTGGGCGAGCAGGTGCTCGGTGACCAGACGCATGCCCGTCCGCTCACCCATCGCCACCCAGTCGATGCCGGGGGTGGCGGTGCTGCCCAGCTGGACCACGGGCCGCGGCAGGGTCCCGCCCTCCGGCAGCGCCCACGGGAGCATGTGGGGAAGGATGATCACGCCGTCGACCCCGGGCGTCGACTCCCCCAGCACCACGCGTCGCTCCTCCTCGCCCGACCGGACGACGACGAGGGTGGTCGCCAGCGCGTGGGACTCGAGTTCGACCATGAGCCGCTCCGCCATCTCCGCGAAGTAGGGCTGGTGGAGGTTCGGCACCACGATGGCGACGCGGCCCGTGCGGCCAGACACCAGTCCCCGGCCGGCGGGGTTGGCGACATAACCGACCTGCTCGACGGCGGCGAGCACCCGCTCCCGGGTGGCTGACGAGGCGTTCGGGCGCCCCAGCAGCACGTTCGAAACGGTCTTGGCAGACACGCCCGCGAGGGCGGCGACGTCCTGGAGAGTGGGTCGGGAGGTCATGTCGCCCTTCGCCCCATCGTCGACTCACGCCGGATCAGGTCGACGGGGATGGTGACGCTCCGCGGCCCGGCCGGCGGGGAGCCACCGAGCCGTTCCGCCAGCAGGTCGAGCGCGGCGCGGGCCAGGTACAGCCTGTGCAGGTCGACGGTGGTCAGCGAGGGGCTGGCGAACCGGCCGTCGACCAGGTTGCCGGTGCCGATGACCGCCACCTGCCCCGGGCAGTCGATGCCGAGACTCCGCAACCCGGCCAGCGCGCCGAGTGCCACCTCGTCGTTGGCGCAGATCAACGCGTCAGTGTCCGGATGGCGCGCGATCGCGTCGAGGGAGAGGGCGAGGCCGGCCTCCCGGTCGGGCGCTCCTGACAGCTCGAGCACGGGGACGTCGTGGATCCCGACGGCGGCCAGCGCCGCCCGCAGGACGGGCGACGGCCCCTCCCCCGTGTCGGCCTCGAAGGCGCCCCCGCGGTCACGGCCGATGAGCACAGGTCGACGGAGCCCCATCAGCGCCAGGTGACGGGAGACCAGCGAGGCGGCCGAGGCCACGTCCTCGTCAACCCGGTCGTAGGGCAGCGCAGCACCGCTGCCGCCCACCACCACCACGGGCGGGACGCTGCCGGCGGGGGGTGGGGCGGGCACCTCACCGAACACGATGACGCCGTCGTGGTGCGTACCGACCGCCTCGAGGACGGCGGTGAGCCTGCCCGGCTCGCGGCGGGTCGGCTCGACGGCGGCGTCGAAGCCGCGGCGCCGCACCTCGTCGACGAAGACCTCGACCAGTTGCGCCAGCGATGGGCGGCGCAGCCCCTCGACCGCCAGCGCGATGACGCCGGTCCGGCCGGTGCGAAGGTTCCTGGCGCTCGTGTTCGGGGTCCAGCCGAGTTCGTCGACGGCGGCGCGGACCCGTGAGACGACCTCGGGTGACGTGTGCGGTTCGCCGTTGACTACGCGCGACACCGTCTTCAGGGACACACCGGCGCGTGCCGCCACGTCCCTCATCGTCAACGCCATGCCCGACAGGATAGCCGCGTTGACCCGGGTGGCAGGACAGGCCACGGGCCCGCCCCCACGAAGGGGACGGGCCCGCGGAATCGAACCTGGCGCCGTCGGCTCAGCGCTCGCTGACCGGCACGTAGTCGCGCCGCTCGGGGCCGACATAGATCTGCCGCGGGCGGCCGATCTTGCGGGACGGGTCGGCGTGCTGCTCGCGCCACTGCGCGATCCAACCGGGAGGCGACCCAGCGCGAAGAGCGCCGTGAAGTGCTGGGCTGGGAAGCCCATCGCCTCGTAGATCAGGCCGGTGTAGAAGTCGACGTTCGGGTAGAGCTTGCGCTCGATGAAGTAGTCGTCGTTCAGCGCCGCCGCCTCGAGTTCGAGGGCCATCTCGAGCAGGTGGTTGGAGCCGCCCGACTTGCGCAGCAGTTCGTCGGCGTGGCCCTTGATGATCTTGGCGCGCGGGTCGTAGTTCTTGTAGACGCGGTGGCCGAAGCCCATCAGCTTGACGCCGGACTTCTTATCCTTGACCTGGGCCACGAAGTCCTTGATGTCGAGGCCCTCCTTGCTGATCTCGCGCAGCATCTCGAGGACGGCCTGGTTGGCACCGCCGTGCAGCGGGCCGGACAGGGCGTGGACGCCGGAGCTCATGGAGGCGTAGATGTTCGCGTCGGCGGATCCGACGAGGCGCACCGTGGAGGTCGAGGCGTTCTGCTCGTGGTCGGCGTGCAGGATGAAGAGGGTCTCGAACGCGCGGACGACGTCGTCGTCGATCTCGTACTCCTCCTGCGGAGTGCCGAACGACAGGCGCAGGTAGTTCTCGACGTAGCCGAGCTTGGTCTGCGGGTAGAGGAACGGGGCGCCGACGGACGACTTGTACGCATAGGCGGCCAGGGTGGGCATCGAGCCCAGCAGACGCAGGCTCGCCTCCTCGACCTGGTCCTGGTCGTGCACGTCGAGGGTGTCGCGGTTGAACGATCCGAGGGCGGTGACGCCGGCGGCCAACACCTGCATCGGGTGGGCGCCGCGCGGGAAGGCGCGGAACAGTTCGCGCATGCGCTCGTCGAGCATCATGCGGCGGGCGATCTTGCCGTTGAAGGTCTCCAGCTGCTCCGCGGTGGGGAGCTCGCCGTAGATCAGGAGGTAGGTGACCTCGATGAACGTCGCCTTCTCGGCGAGCTGCTCGATCGGGTAGCCGCGGTACTGGAGGATGCCCTTGTCACCGTCGATGAAGGTGATCTCAGACGTGCACGACGCGGTGTTCACGAAGCCCGGATCCAACGTGGTGACACCGGTCGTCGCGAGGAGCTTGCCGATGTCGAGACCGTCGTTGCCCTGCGTTGCTCTGACGATGGGAAGTTCGAGCTCGGTTTCTCCGTGCTTGAGCAGTCCGCTGTCGGTCATGCATGCGCCTTTCTCTGGCCGGCGGCCGCCATGGGCACCGGGTTCTCAGCCAACGTTTGGCCTGTCTGCGGAACCCCACCATACAGCCCACACAACCACCGTGGTAAGGAGCGTCCGCAGGTTCCGCACACGTTCCTGCGGGGAACGGCGCGGACCGGACACGGCTCGTGCCCGAGCGTTCGAGGCTCGGCCCCTGCCCCACCGTGACCGGTTTCCCGATAGCTTTGCTGGCGTGACCACGCCCTCCACCGCTCCCACCCCCATCACCGCGCTCAGCGCCGAACCGGCGCCACGTCGGCGCGTGCTCGCCTGGGCCTTCTGGGACTGGGGGACCCAGCCATTCGCGACGGTGATCACCACCTTCGTCTTCGCCGTCTACCTGACCAGCTCGGCGTTCGGCGACAAGGACACCCTGACCAAGAACCTCGCCTGGACCACCGCCGCGGCCGGCCTGTGCATCGCGCTGCTCGCGCCCGTCCTCGGCCAGGGCGCCGACCGCAAGGGCCGGCGCATGTTCCACCTGCGCTGGCAGACCTGGGTGCTGGCCGCGATCTGCGCGGCCATGTACTTCGTGGCCCCCGAGCCGTCCTACTTCTGGCTGGGCGCGATCCTGCTCGGCGCCGGCAACATCATCGCCGAGATCGCCAACGTCAACTACTACGCGGCCATCGACCAGGTCAGCACCCCGAAGAACGTCGGCCGGGTCAGCGGACTCGGCTGGGGACTGGGCTACCTGGGCGGCATCACGATCCTGCTCGTCATCATCGGCGTGCTGGGGGCCGACTTCCCCGCCGACGACGTCCGCTTCGCCATGCTCATCTGTGGCGCCTGGACGGCGCTGTTCACGATCCCGATCTTCGTGGCGCTGAAGGACCGCCAGCCAGAGACGGCGGCCCCCTCGCTCGGCTTCGTCGGCAGCTACAAGCGGCTGTTCCGCTCGATCGCGGACCTCGCACGCACCAGCCCGAACACCCTGTTCTTCCTGGCCGCCTCAGCCCTGTTCCGCGACGGCCTGGCCGGCGTCTTCACCTTCGGCGGCATCCTCGCGGCCGGCACGTTCGGCTTCGAGTTCAGCGAGGTCGTCATCTTCGGGGTCGTCGCCAACGTGGTCGCCGGCGTCGCCACGATGCTGTTCGGTCTGCTCGACGACCGCCTCGGCCCCAAGACCGTGATCGTCACGTCTCTGGTCTCGCTGGTCGCCCTCGGCGTCGGCATCTTCGTCTTCCACGACGGCGGCAAGCCCGTCTTCTGGGTGATGGGCCTGCTCATGTGCCTGTTCGTCGGGCCAGCGCAGTCGGCGAGCCGCAGCCTGCTGGCCCGCCTCATCCCCGACGGCATGAGCGGCGAGATCTTCGGGCTCTACGCCACCACCGGCCGTGCGGTCTCGTTCCTGTCTCCGCTGCTGTTCGGCGCCGGCATCGCGATCGGCGAACTGGTGCTGGGCTCCTCGGAAGCGGAGGCGCAGTACTGGGGCATCCTCGGCGTCGTCGTGGTGCTCGCGGCCGGCCTGGCGCTGGCCGTGTTCGTCAAGGATCCGATCAAGCAGCCCTCCGTGGCACCCGCGGCGGCCTGACGAGTGCGTTGGCGGCGCCACCAACGCGAGGCCCTCGACGCGATCGCCGACTCGGCGGACGCCCGGCACTGGGTGGTGCTGCCGCCAGGAGCAGGCAAGACGCTGGCGGGGGTCGGCGCCGCCTCCTCGTGGGGGCGGCCGGTCGTCGCGTTCGCACCCAACGTGGCCATCGTCTCCCAGTGGCGGGCCGCCTGGACGGCGATGACCGGGGAGCCGGCCACCTCCGATCGTGACCTGCCCACCGTCTTCACCGCGCTGACCTACCAGTCGCTCGCGGTGTTCGACGGCGAGGCGGACGGCGACTCCCAGAAGGCCCGGCTCCACCCGAACGGGTTGGCGCTCGTGGAGCGCCTGCACGACGCCGGCCCCCTCACCCTCGTGCTGGACGAATGCCACCACCTGCTCGAGGTGTGGGGCGACCTGCTGGACGAGATCGTCGCCGGCCTGCCCGACGCCATCGTCCTGGCGTTGACGGCGACGCCGCCGGAACTGCTCACCGCGACGCAGGCGGCCCGGGTGGAGCGGCTGTTCGGCGACATCACCTACCAGGCGGGGATCCCGGCGCTGGTGGCCGAGGGCGACCTGGCGCCGTTCGCCGAGCTCGCCTGGTTCACGACGCCGTCGGCACGTGAGGAGGAATGGCTCGACGCCCGCACGGTCCGCGCCCGCGAACTCGTCTCCGAGCTGACCCGCGTCGACGCCGTCGACGTGCCGCTGCTCAGCTGGCTGGATCTGCACGACTGGCGCGACCTGCAGCCCGACGTCGCGGATGCCGTCGTCCGCCTCGCGCTGGCCGGGCACCTGCCCCTGCCCGAGCACGCCCACGTCACCGAGCGTCACCGCACCCCCGTGACGCTGGACGACTGGCTGACGGTCGCCGAGGGCTGGCTCGTCGGGCTCCGCGACGGCGACGACGACGCCGAGCGGGCCTTCCAGCGCCGCATCGCCACGCTGCTGCCCGGCGTCGGGTACCGCTTCACCCGGCACGGCATCCGCCCAGGCCATCCCCTGGTCGACCGGGTGCTGAGCCGTTCGTCGTCCAAGGCGGCGGCCGCCGTCGAGATCGCCGCCCGGACCCTCGCCGACGACGACCGGGCGCGGCTGCTGGTGCTCACCGACCACGCCAGGGCCGCGGCGCTGCCTGCCGACCTCGACGGCGTCGTCGAGCCGCAGTCAGGCTCAGTCCACTGGCTGCTGGAGGCGCTGGTGGCCGACGGCCGGTTGGCCGGCGCGCGCCCCATCGCCGTGACCGGCTCGACCATCGGGGCCGAGGCCCACGTGCTGCGGGAACTGCTGCCCGACGAGGACATCGGGCAGGGCGACGGCGTCGTCGTGCTGGAGGGGTCGACGGCCGACCGCTGGCTCCGCGCCGCCACCGAGGCTCTGAACCGGGGCTGGACGCGCTGCCTGGTCGGCACCCGCGGCCTGCTGGGCGAGGGCTGGAACGCCCGCGCCGTGAGCGGCGTGATCGACCTGACCAGCGCCACCACGTCGACGGCGATCGTGCAGACGCGCGGCCGGTCGCTGCGCACCGACCCGGACCGCCCCGACAAGGTGGCCGTGAACTGGACCGTCACATGCGTCGCCCCGGACCGGCCACAGGGCGACGCCGACTACCGGCGCCTCGTCCGCAAACACGAGGGCTGGTTCGCCGTCGACGAGGAGGGCGACATCGTCGACGGCGTCGCCCACCTCGACTCACACCTGAGCCCGTCCGCCCCGCCGACCGCGATCGACACACTCAACGCCCGCGCTCTGGCCAGGGCCGCCGATGCGACCGCCATCCGCGACGCCTGGGCGCACGTCGACCCGGCCCGCGAGAACGCCGTGGTGACGCTGCGGATCACCGCCGACCGCGGCCCGGCCCCGGTGGCGCTGCGCCCGTTGCCGACGAGGAAGGAGCTGACACCGAAGGCCCCGGTGGGCCTCGCCGGGCTCGGGATCCCCGCCGCGGCGGTCGCCGCCATGCTCGGATTCATCAACTCGCCGACGGCGGCGGCGGTCATCCTCGTGTCGCTGGTCCTGTTCTTCGGCGAGTACGTTCTGCGCGCCGCCCAGGTCCGCGCGTCCCTGGCGACCGAGCCGGCCACCTCCGACTATGCCAGGGCCGTCGCCGATGCCCTGCGCGAAGGCGGCCGCTCCCCCGTCGGCGCGGAGGGGTGCGGGTCGAGGTCACCTCGGGCGGCGAGACCCGCGTGCACCTGGAGGGGGTCGCGGAGGCGGTCACGCAGGAGTTCGTCACGGCGCTGGCCGAGGTTCTGGGCCCCATCGAGCAGCCCCGCTACCTGATCTCGCGCCCGGCCTGGGACCGGCACCGGCTGCACCTGCGGCACGCGCTGCGGCCCCCGGCACCGGACCGGGAGGTGTGGCATCAGGTGCCCACCCTGTTCGGGGGCTCCGCCGCGCGGGCCGAGGTGTTCCGGGCCGCCTGGGCGCGCCGGGTACGCGACGGCAGGCTGATCTACGTCGGCAACCCCGAGGGGGCGGGCCTGCTGGCCACGCTCCGGTGGACCTCCCCGTTCGGCGACGGCGCGGGCATGCGCATCGTCGAGCGCCGGCACTGGTGAGGCTCAGGCCAGCAGGGACGCCGTGATCGCGCCGGGGAACCGGGCCGTGAACCGGGTCTCCCCCAGCCACCCTTCGAGCTCCCGCGCCCGGTCCGCCACCTGGGCGCGGCGCCTGGCGGGCACGTCCTGGAACCAGTGGACGCGGATCTCCCCGTCGGGCCGCTGAGCCCAGGCGCCCACGACGACGCCGTCGACCCAGACGGTGGGGCCGCCGTTGCCGATGCTGTCGAACGCGTCGGCGGAGGAAGCGGGGAGGTACCAGGCCCGCTCCTTCCACCCCATGAGGGTCGAGTCCAGCGACGGCAGAAGCGCGACCCATTCGTCGACCGGCTCGTCCGGGGCCTCGTCGCCGGGCGCGACCCAGGCGGGACCGGAGTCCGTGTCGATCGCGACGGCGCCGGCGGCGGCGAGGGCGCGGTGGGCGGTCGTCGCCGTCCAGCCGGCCCACCACCGCACGTCGGTGGTGGTGACGGGGCCGAACGAGCGCAGGTAGGCGCCCGCCAGTTCGCGCTCCGCGGCGGCGACGTCGAGACCCGCGATCTCCTCCCCCAGCCAGTCGAGGGTCGGGGCCCACGTGTACTGCCCGTTGATCCAGCTGCCGACTGGGTGAGCCGTTCGTTGAGCTCGGGCACGAGTCGCCCGAGCTCACGCGCGGCGAGTGGGCCCTCCGCCAGCGCCCCAAGCGTGCGGAGCCTGGCCCGGTCGATCCACCGCTCGGGATCGTCGATGCCGTTGTCGGCGAGCAGCGCGGTCGTCCGCCGCCGTTCCTGTCGGAGCAGCCCGAGCGTGGCGGCCGAGTGCAGGCGCCGGGTCATCGGCCGCGACGCCACCCACAGGGTGCGGCGCAGCGAGTGGTGCCGCACCAGGGCACGGTCCGTGTAGAGGGCGCGCTCCACCGCGTCCAGGTCGGGCCGCTGCATCCTGGCCAGCAGCGACAGGTACACCGTCGCGGGATCCGTCGAGTGGACGGCTACCAGGTCGTCGGCCAGAGCCACGACGTCGTCCCGCCTGCTGCCCGGCGTCAGCGCATGGCGCCGGGCAAGGCGGGAACGCCGCGCCGCCGTCGGGAAGGCGGCCGTCATGTCAGCCGTGCACGAGCGGGGTCTTCGCGTCGAGCTCGTCGCGGACCTGCTTGCGCAGAACCTTGCCGAGCATCGACTTCGGCAGCTCGTCGACGACGTAGAACTCGCGCGGCACCTTGTAGCCGGTGAGCCGCTCCTTGCACCAGGCCCGCAGGGCCGCGTGGGTGACGACCTTGCCGGGCTCGGCGACGACGGCCGCGACGACCCGCTCGCCGCCGACCTCCTGGTTCGGCATGCCGACGACGGCGACGTCGACGACGTCCGGGTGGGCCCGCAGTACGAGCTCGACCTCGGACGGGGCCACGTTGAAGCCGCCGGTGATGATGAGTTCCTTGACCCGGTCGACGATGGTGGTGAACCCGTCCTCGTCGACGGTGACGACGTCACCGGTGCGGAGCCAGCCGCCGGGCAGGAGGGTGCGCTCGGTCTCGACGTCGTTGTGCCAGTAGCCCTGGAACACCTGCGGGCCGCGGATGAGCAGCTCGCCGCGCTCCCCCCGCTCGACCTCGCGCGTCGGGTCCTCGGTGTCGACGACCTTCATCCAGGTGCTCGGGAACGGCACGCCGATGGTGCCGGTGCGGCGCGACTCCGCGAACGGGTTGCCGAGGCAGACGGGCGACGCCTCCGTCATGCCGTAGCCCTCGACGAGCAGGCCGCCGGAGACGGACTCCCACAGTTCGACGGTGGAGTCGGGCAGCGCCATGGCGCCGGAGATGCAGTACTTGGCGCTGCGCAGGCTGATGCCGCGCTTCTTCGCCTCGCGGGCCGTGGTCTCGTAGATGGGCGGCACCGCGCAGTACACCGTCGGCGGGTGCTTCTTCGCGGCCTCGAGGACGAGATCGACGTCGAAGGATGGGAAGAGGACGAGGCGGCCCTGTTTGAGGATGCCGTAGGTGACGAACAGCGTCATGCCGAACGCGTGGAACATCGGCAGGATCGCGTAGAACACCTCCTTGCGGTACTCGGCGCCGTGCATCCAGGCCTCACCCTGGCGGGCATTGGCGAACAGGTTCGAGTGCGTCAGCATGGCGCCCTTGGGCTGCCCGGTGGTGCCCGACGTGTACTGGATGACGGCGAGGTCGTGCACACTCGGGGCGGGGTGGCCGGCGTCGATGGGGGGTGCCGACAGCAGCTCCTCCCAGCTCATGGTGCCGGGCGCCGGCTGCGTCAGCTTGGCGCGGGTCGCACGCAGCTTCTTCAGGGGCAGCTTCAGCGCCAACTGCTTGGCGAGCGGGAACGCCTTCAGGAGGTTGACGGCGACGATGTGGTCGAGCTCGATGTCGGCGGGCTGCTCCCGCAGCTTCGAGACGGTGGCGTCCATCGCGATGACGACGCGGGCGCCGTGGTCCTCGAACAGGTGGCGCAGCTCGCGGGCCGTGTAGAGCGGATTGTGTTCCACGACGACGGCGCCGAGCCGCATCACGGCGTAGAAGGCGACGACGTGCTGCGGGCAGTTCGGCAGGATCAGCGCGACCCGGTCGCCTGCCTTGACGCCGAGGCGGCGCAGGCCCTCGGCCGCGCGCTCCACCTGGTCGCCGAACTCGGTGTAGGTGGTCTCCCTGCCGAAGAACTCCAGCGCGACGGCCGCGCCGCCCTCCCTGACGGAGCGCTGGTACAGGCTGACCAGGGACTCGGTGGGAAGTTCGATCTCGGCGGGAACGCCGGGCTGGTAGTGGGTGACCCAGGGGCCGGAAGGGTGCTCATGGCCCCCATCTTCTCAGGTGCTGCGCGATGCCCGGGAACGGACGGGGCGATTCCGGGGAGATGCCCGGGGTGGTCGCCGGTCTGATCCTCGGCACCTAACCGCACCCCCGGGGGTCGGGCGTCACCGCGACCCTGCTTGGATGACGGCGTCGTCTCCCGGAGGTCCACACCATGCCCCACTCCCCGGTCGTCCACCGCCGCGTCACCCGGTGGGCGAACATCGCGATCTTCATCACCGTGCTGCTCGGCGGCGTCGTCTGCGCGACGGACTCCAGCTCTGCCTGCCCGGCCTGGCCCGTCTGCTACGCCGATCAGGTGGGGCCCGACCTGCGGCCCGGCTGGCTGGAGAACCCGATCATCGAGTTCGTGCACCGCTTCATCAGCTTCGCGGGCCTCGTGCTGCTGGGTGTCTCGGGCTGGCTGGGCCGGCGCTCGGCGGACGCGCGCCTGCGGGTCTATCCGTGGGTCGCGCTGGCCTGCGGCATCGGGTCGGCCGTGTTCGGGATGATGATCATCCTGTTCACCCTGCCGCTCGCCCTCGGACTGCTCGACCTGGCCTTCGCGCTGGTCGCGATGGCCCTGATCGCCGTCACCGACGCGGCCTTGCGCCGGACCCATCCGGCCGGGGACGCGCCGACGCCGCGGGTGCTGGCGCGCGTCACCCTGGTCCTGCTCTTCGCGATGCACCTCCTCGGCAGCATCGTCGCCGGCACCACCACCGACGGCACCGGTTCGTTCACCCGCTGCCTCAGCTGGCCGCTGTGGGAACTGCACGACATCGACCGCTTCCCCGCCCTGCAGGTGCTGCGCATCGTGATGGCGGTGGCGGCCATCGTGGTGATCGTCGCGATGCTGGCGACGTCCGCGCGACGGCCCGGGCTCCGGGCGCCCGCCGTCCTGGTGACGGTGGCACTGGTCGTCGAGCTGGGGCTCGGTCTGGTCATCACGGTCGGAGGGCTGGCCCCGACGCAGACCAACGGCATCGACGCGACGATCGCCGTCAGCTACTCCGCCGCGGCGGTGCTCCTCATGTGGGCGATCGCCTGGCTGCTGGGGCGGACGCGGGCCGCAGCCGTCGACTGACGGCCGCGGCGCTCACGCCTACGCCTCCAGCATCGCGTCGGGCATCAGCTCGGGCAGCACGTCCTCGAACGTCAGCACCCCGAGCTCACGGTCCCCGTCCACGACGATCGCCAGCTGCGTGCGCGCCTGCCGGATCGCCGAGACGGCGGCCGCGACCGGGGTGTCGCTGGGCAGCAGCACCGGCTCCCGGGCCAGGTCCAGGGCGGGCCGGCTGAGGTCGTCGGCCAGCAGCGTGTCGCGGACATGCACCACCCCGACGGTCCGTTCCCCGTCACGAACGAGGACCCGCAGGTGCCGCTGGGTCCGCGTCACGTCCTGCACGTCGGCCAGCGTGGCGTCGACGCCCACCGCGGACAGTCTCTGGCCCCTGGCCACCACCTCGCCGACAGTGATCTCCCGGAGCCGCAACACGGACGTAAGCGAGCCGCGGTAGGCGGCCTCGAGGGCGCCGACGTTGGCCGAGTGCTCCACCAGGTGCCGGAGCCCGGCGGCGTCCTGGCCGTGGTCGAGCTCGTCGACGGGCTCGGCACCCGCGCGGCGGACCAGCCAGTTGGCTGCGGCGTTCATCGCCTTGAGGACGGGGCGCGTCAGCCACATGTAGGCCCGTAGCGGGACGGCGAGCAGCACGGACGAGTCCTCGGGGTGTGCGATGGCCCACGACTTGGGCGCCATCTCGCCGATCACCAGGTGCAGGAAGGTGACGATGATGAGCGCCACCACGAACGACGCGCCGTCGGCGACCGCGAGGGGCAGGCCGATCTCGAACAGCGGCATGAGCGCGTCGTGGACCGCCGGCTTCGTGATCATGCCGAGCAGCAGCGTGCAGACGGTGATGCCGAGCTGCGATCCGGCCAGGACGATGGTCAGCTCGGCCGAGTTCTTGAGCGCCGCCCTGCCTGCAATGGTGTCGGTGCGGGACTCGAGCCGGTGCGGCTTAGCTGCCATCAGCGCGAACTCGGCGGCCACGAAGAAGGCGCTGAGCGTGATGAGGACGACGGTCCAGAGCACCACCGGCCAGCCGGTGACGGAGGCTTCGAGGATCATTCCTGTTCCCCCTCCTCCGCGGTCAGCGCGATGCGGACCCGGGACGGGACGTGCCGCTCGAGGGCCAGCACCTCGAACGCGACGACCCGCGTCGGCGCATCCTCGTGCAGGGTACGTTCACTGATCGTGGGTTCGAGGCGCAGTTCGATGACCTGCCCGACGATCGGCAGGTCCCCCAGCTCGTGGAGGATGAGCCCCGAGAGGGTCTCGAAGTCTCCCGCAGGCAGCTTGTGCCCGATGCGGCGCTCCACCTCGTCGACCGGAGTGTCTCCGCCCATGACGAGCACGTCGTCGCTGGCATCGAGGTCGACGTCGTGCTCGTCGACCAGATCACCGACGATCTCCTCGACCAGGTCCTCGACGGTGACGATGCCGACGAAAGAGCCGAACTCGTCGAGTACGCAGGCCAGCTCCTGACGATGCTCGACCAGCTGGTCGTGGGCGTCGGGCAGCGGCATGAACGTGGGCAGGAAGAGAGGCTCGCGCGCGATGGTGGTGATCCTCGCCGTGGAGCCCGGTTCGCTGTCCAGGACGTCGACGAGCTGCGCGATGCCGGCGACGTTGTCGTGCCGGTCGAGGATCGGATAACGCGTGTGGCCGGTGGCCATCAGGTGGCGGACCTGGGCGATGGTGTCGGTCTCCCGCACGATCCCCACCCGCACCCGGGGAACCATGGCGTGCTCGACGTCGCGGCGGGGAAAGTCGATGATGCGGTCGATGATGAATCCGAGATCCTCGGGCAGGGTGCCGCTGGCCCGCGAGTCGGCCACGACACGTTCGAGGTCGGTGGCGCTGACGGCGGACTCGACGTCGTGGACCGGCTCGATCCGCAGGACGCGCAGCAGGAGCTCCGCCGCCTTGTCGAATACCCAGATCACGGGGCCGAACACCGTCAGGTACAGCTTCGTGGACGGCGACAGCGCATCGGCGACCGCGGCCGACCTGGAGATGGCGTAGTTCTTGGGGAAGAGCTCACCCAGCAACATCTGCACCAGGGTCGAAAACAGCAGGGCGACGACGCTGCCGACGCCCATGGCCAGCGCGGTGCGGGCGCCGCCGGAGACGAGGTCGCCGATCGCCGCGCCGATCATCGGTTCGGCGGCGTAGCCGACCAGCAGACCGGTGATGGTGATGCCCAGCTGGGCCCCGGAGAGCATGAACGAGGTGCGGCGGGTGATGTCGAGGGTGCGGGTCGCCTTCGGGTCACCCGCGGCGGCGCGGCTGCTGAGCTGCGACCTGTCGACGGCGACGTAGGCGAACTCCTGCGCCACGAAATAGGCGGTGGCGGCGGTGATGACGAGCACAACGACGACGCCGACGAGCAGGGATATCAGGGGGCTCACGCGGCGGCTCCTAAGTCACCGCTGCGTTTTCGGCCCTCCGTAGAAGGTTGAGACATGGGCTCAAGTATGCAGGATTCCGGAGCCTTCACACCCGCACTCCGGCACCGTTCGGACCCCGGCGCAGCGGGGCGGCTAGGCTGTGGCCATCCCGCGTGCCGCCCAGGAAGGACCTTCGTGAAGGGCATCGTCGTATTCTCAGGTTCGGCCCACCCCGTCCTCGCCGACGAGATCTGTTCGAACCTGGGGATCTCCCGCTCCCCCGTGAAGATCTCCCGCTTCAGCAATGACTGCCTGCAGGCGCAGTTGCTGGCCAACTGCCGGCAGCGCGATGTGTATCTGATCCAGCCGCTCGTTCCGCCGACGCAGGATCACCTGATGGAACTGCTGCTCATGGCCGACGCCGCCCGCGGTGCCTCCGCGGCCTCCATCACCGCCGTCATCCCGCACTATGCGTACGCCCGCTCCGACAAGAAGGACGCGTCGCGCATCTCGATCGGCGGCAAGCTGGTCGCCGAACTGCTGGTCACGGCGGGCGTCGACCGGGTCCTGACGATGGCGCTGCACGCGCCGCAGGTGCACGGCTTCTTCCGCGCCCCCGTCGACCATCTGACCGCACTCGGCGTCATCGCCGACCACTACCGGGGCCGCGACCTGACCGACTGCGTCGTCGTCTCCCCCGACCTCGGTAACGCCAAGCAGGCGACACTGCTCGCCCGGCTCCTGAACCTGCCGGTCGCCGCCGGATCGAAACACCGTCTTGCGGACGACCGTGTCGTCATCGATCAGATCGTCGGCGACGTGTCCGGCAAGCGGGCCATCGTCCTCGATGACGAGATCGCCACCGGCGGCTCCATCATCGAGATCGTGAAACGGCTCGGCGATTTCGGCTGCCGCGAGGTCTCCGTCGCCTGCACGCACGGGCTGTTCACCGGGAAGGCGGTCGAGAAGCTCTCGTCCCACCCGTCGATCAAGGAGGTCGTCTCCACCAACACGGTGCCGGCGCCCGACGACTTCCCACGCCACACCGAACTGAGCGTCGCCGGGTTGTTCGCAGAGGCGATCGGCCGGATCCACAAGGGCCGCTCCGTCAGCTCACTGTTCGACGGCGTCGACCCGGCCTACGCGCCGCCTCCGGCCGTGGACGGGCTCTTCTAGATCCTTCAGCTCGGCGCCGGGCGCCCGGCGCCGGGTTCGCGCGACCACTCCACCAGCAGCGGGACGGCGCGGTCGTTGAAGGCGTCGATGTCGGCGGCCGTCGTGTACAGGTGCACCGACAGGCGCACGAAGCCGACGCCGTCGAGGTACGGCGCCACCGCCTCCGCCACGGCGTCGGCCGCCGCGTCCGCGTTCGCCGTCATCGTGGCCCTCGCCCGCGCCCAGCCGTAGTTCTCCTCCAGCCAGCCGATGGCCATGGGTGAGGCCAGGTACGGCGTGACGTCGAGGGTGCCCTGCATGTCGAACCGCTCCGGGTAGCTGAGCCGGGCATGCCAGGAATCGATGAGCGGCCACAGCTCGTCGCGGTCCGCGGCAGACGTGACCAGCAGCGCGCTCCCGCGCGGGGCCGACGGCCACTTGTGCAGGTTCCCGAACCACCAGTCGCCGCCGGCGACGCGGGCCGCGTCCCCGATCAGGCCCGGCGCGTGGGCGCCGTCGACCAACACCCTGGCACCGGCCGCATGGGCGACGTCAGCGATCCGGGCAGTGGGGAGGATGCGGGCCGTCGGCGAGGTGATCTGGTCGACGACGACGAGCTTCGTCCGCGGCCCGATGGCCCGTGTGAATGCGGCGACCACCGCCTCGTCGGCGGCCGCGCCCACGAATCCTGCGAGACCCGCCCGTGCCTGGGCCACCCACGCAGGGGTGTGGGGAAACCAGCCGATGGCGGATCTGTCGGCGCGGGCCTGCATCCGGCCCTGGAGCTCCGTCACCGCCCGCGGGACGGCCCCGTAGGAACCGTGGTTGAGCGGGACGATGCCCGCCCCGAAATCCCACGCCCCACGCGCTGGCTCGCCGGAGATGAGACACGCGGGGGCGAAGGGAGGGCCGCTCATCGTCCGAGGGCCTCCGCCTCCGCACCGATGGTGGTGTCGTCGCCGTGGCCGGTGTGCACCACCGTGTCGTCGGGCAGCGCGAAGAGCCGGGCGCGGATGGATGCCTCGATCGTGGGGCGGTCCGAGAACGAGCGGCCGGTGGCACCCGGGCCCCCGTTGAACAGCGTGTCGCCGGTGAACACGGCGCCGAGTTCGGGAACGTACAGGCAGACGGCACCGGGCGCGTGGCCGGGCGTGTGCAGGACCTGAATGCGTGTGCCGGCGACCTCGAGGACCTGGCCGTCGGCGAGGTCGGCGTCCCAGGCAGTGCCGGGGTGGGTGAGCTCCCACACGGGCCTGTCGTCAGGGTGCAGCAGGATCGGCGCGCCGACCCGTTCCCGCAGGTCAGGGGCCACGCGCACGTGGTCGTCGTGGGCATGGGTACACACGATGGCGCGGACGGCGCGGTCGCCCACCACGGCCATGATGTCGTCGACCGAATGGGGCGCGTCGATCACGATGCACTCGCTGTCGTCGCCGATCACCCAGATGTTGTTGTCGACGTCGAAGGTCTGCCCGTCGAGGGAGAAGGTGCCGGACGAGACGGCGTGGTCGATGCGCGCGCCGGTCACAGGATCACGACCGATCGCAGCACGTCGCCGTCGTGAATCTTGGTGAAGGCGGCCTCGACGTCGCCGATGCCGATCTCCTCGCTGACGAACGCGTCGAGGTCGAGGCGTCCCTGCAGGTACAGGTCGGTGAGCATCGGGAAGTCGCGGCTGGGCAGGCAGTCGCCGTACCAGGACGATTTGAGGGAGCCGCCGCGGCCGAACACGTCGATCAGCGGCAGGTCGGGCACCTTCATCTCGGGGGTCGGCACGCCGACGAGGACGACGGTGCCGGCCAGGTCGCGGGCGTAGAACGCCTGCTCGTAGGTCTCGGGTCGGCCGACGGCCTCGATGACGACGTCGGCGCCGTCCGCCCCGTTGGCGCCGCAGATCTCCTTGATGGCGGCGACGGGGTCGGCCTGCCGGGAGTTGACGGTGTGGGTGGCGCCGAACGTGCGGGCGCGTTCCAGCTTGCGGTCGTCGATGTCGACGGCGATCACCTTGCTGGCGCCGGCCAGCACGGAGCCGGCGATGGCCGCCATGCCTACGCCGCCGCAGCCGATGACGGCGACGGTCTTGCCGCGGCCCACGTTGCCGGTGTTGATCGCCGCGCCGAGGCCAGCCATGACGCCGCAGCCGAGCAGTCCGACGGCCGCGGGCCTCGCCCGCGGATCGACCTTCGTGCACTGGCCGGCCGCGACGAGGGTCTTCTCGGCGAAGGCGCCGATGCCGAGCGCCGGGGTGAGTTCGGTCCCGGCCAGTTCGCCGTCGGCCAACGTCATCTTCTGGGTCGCGTTGTGCGTGTTGAAGCAGTACTGCGGCTCGCCCCGGCCACAGGCGCGACAGTTGCCGCACACGGCCCGCCAGTTGAGCACCACGAAGTCGCCGGGCTCGATCTCGGTGACGCCCAGCCCCACCGCCTCGACGATGCCGGCGGCCTCATGTCCGAGCAGGAACGGGAAGTCGTCGTTGATTCCCCCGTCGCGGTAGTGCACATCGGTGTGACACACGCCGCAGGCCTGCACCTTGACGACGGCCTCTCCGGGCCCGGGGTCGGGGATGTTGATGGTCTGGAGGGTGACCGGCTCACCCTTGGCGAGGGCGACGACGGCTTTGACTTGCTGCATGGCCTGCAGTCCACCATTGGCGCTCGTGTGACCGCAAGAGACTCTCGGCCACGGTGGACGGTCCCCGGGCCGGCCTTGACGTCACGCGTCTCCGCCTGCTCTCTTGCTACGGATCCTCTCGACCACCTCGCGCCAGCTGGGCACGATGATCCCCTCCGCCGCCATTCGCCGGCGCAGGCTCCGACGGCTCAGCAGCAGACCGGCGATCCCGACGACGAAGAACGGAATCTGCAGGAGCCACGCCAGCCGCAGATGGTCGGCGGTATAGGCCTGGCCGCCGGCGATCTGATCGAGGAAGAAACCCATCAACAGGACCAGCGTCGTGCCGCCGATGAAGCCACCCATGTTGACCACCCCGTTGGCCGCGCCGAGGCGGGCGTGGGGCAGGTTCGTGCGGGTGAAGTCGAAGCCGATGCCGGTGGTGGGGCCGTTGACGGCGATGAGCAGGACGAGGGCCACCAGGGCGATGGTGGGCGCGCGTCCGGGCCAGGCGAGCACCATCGCCCACGCCGCGATGAGCGCCCCGATCATGATCAGGGCCAGGTTGCTGCGTCTCAACGGGTGCCGCGCCGTCAGCGCGCCGAGGATCGGACCGGATCCCGCCATCGCGACGGACAACAGCGTGAAGTACGCCGACGCCTCGAGCTGCGTCATCCCCTGGCCCACGATGAGGTACGGCATTCCCCACATGAACAGGAACGCGTTGGTGGAGAAGCCTGACGTGAAGTGCACCCAGAACCCCAGCTGCGTCGCGGGATGCCGGGTGACGCTGGCGACGGCCCGCGGGATCTTGCTGAAGGGCTCGTCGACGACGTTGACCTCCTCGCCGTACGGGGCGTTGCGCACCCAGGCCGCCGCGGCGGCGGCCCCGATGACGCTGAGGCTGGCGGCGATCAGCAGCCCCGGCTGCCAGCCGAGCCCGTTGATGAGCGGAAGGACCAGCACGACCGATGCGATCTGCCCCATCGCGGCGAAGACGCCCGTGACCTGCTGCAGCACGGGCACCCGGGCCGGGGCGAACCAGCGCGGCAGCAGTCGCAGCACCGACGAGAACATGCAGGCATCGCCGATCCCGAGCAGGATGCGCGCAAGGTAGGCGAGCGGCAGGTCGTCAGCGACGCCGAGGAGGACCTGCGAGGCCGCCACGACGAGCGACCCCGCCGTCAGCATGATGCGGGAACCGTAGCGGTCGAGGAGGACACCGATGGGCACCTGGGCGAACGCGTAGCTGAAGAGCTGCACGACGACCAGGGTCGAGACGACGCCGGGCGTGGTGCGGAAATGGTCGGCGGCCTCGAGCCCGGCGACGCCGAGCGCGGTGCGCTGCATCACCGTGACGCTGTACGCGAAGACGCCGACGCCCCAGACGATCCACGCCATCGAGTTCCGGTTGTCGCGCACGTTGCCTCCGTCGGGGGCCACTCTAGCGACCCCCGCGGACAGTCACTCTGAGATTGTCGACGCGTCGATCACGTAGCGGTAGCGCACCTTCGACGCCACGACGTTGTCGTAGGCCTCGTTGATCTGCGGCGCCGGGATGATCTCGATGATCGGCGAGATCCCCTTCTCGGCACAGAAGTCGAGCATCTCCTGGGTCTCGCCGATGCCGCCGATGTTCGACCCGGCCAGCACGCGGGCCTGGCCCGTCAGCTCGCCCAGCTTGAACGTCGACGGGTGCTCGGGGAGGCCGACGTTGACCAGCACCCCGTGCGCCTTAAGGAGCTTGATCACGGAGTCGAGCTCGATGCCGTCCGAGATGGTCGACAGGATCAGGTCGAAGCTGCCGCGCAGGCTCTTCATGGCGGCGGCGTCCTGCGTCGAGACGTAGTCCGTGGCGCCCAGGCGCAGGCCGTCCTCGCGCTTCGACAGCGTCCGGCCCAGCACGATCGTCTCGGCGCCCATGGCCGCGGCGAACTGGACACCCATGTGGCCGAGGCCGCCCATGCCGACGATGCCGACGCGCTTGCCCGGGCCTGCGCCCCAGCGCTTGAGCGGGTTGTAGGTGGTGATGCCGGCGCACATGAGCGGCGCGGCCTCCTCGAGAGGCATCGAGTCCGGCACCCGCATGAGGTAGTCCTGCTCGACGGTGATGCCCTGCGAGTAGCCACCCGCGGTGGGGAGGCCGTCGCGGCCGGTGCTGGCGTAGGTCCAGACGGTGCCGGGGCGGCTGGTGCAGAACTGCTCCTCACCCTGGCGGCACATGTCGCATTCGCCGCAGGAGTCGACGAAGCAGCCGACGCCGACGCGGTCGCCGACCTTGAACTTCGTCACCTCGGAGCCGATCTTGGCGACGACGCCCGCGATCTCGTGTCCGGGGACGAGCGGGTAGTTGACCGGGCCCCACTCGCCGCGAGCGGTGTGGATGTCCGAGTGGCAGATGCCTGCATAGGCGATGTCGAAGAACACCTCCGTCGGTCCCGGCTCGCGCCGAGTGATCGTCGTCCTGGCGTAGCGGCCGGTCGGCGAATCGATGGCGTAGGCGGCAACTTCTGGCATGACTTCTCCTGACGGTGTCAAACAACGGTGTCGAACGGATGTGACCGCTCATCCTACCGCCGTCGTGCCGCGGGGCGCCGGAGGGTTACTCGCCGCCGAGCCCCTCGAGCCACTCGGGCAGCTGGGGGCCGGGCATGGGCGCCTCGGCGCCGCCCGCGGGCACGGTGCAGTTCAGCTCCTCGCCGGGGGCGGGGCCGAATTCCTTGCCGTCGAAGATCCAGGTCTTCGCGTACTCGTAGTAGGCGTCGTGCTCGCCGGTGTCGTACGGGTTGTCGAGCGCGCAGCGGCCCACGTAGTAGCCGATGACGTCGGCGAAGGTCTCGGTGACGCTGCGGCCCGCGTAGTCGGAGAAGCGGCCTTCCTCGGCGTAGAGCTTCTTGAACGCGGCCCAGTAGTCGGGGTTCGAGCCACGGTCGGAGTTCAGGACGTGGCCGAGTTCGTGGGCGACCAGGCGGGTCAGCCTGCCTTCGTCGCCGGAGTCGAGCGCCCGCTGGAACTTGGAGAAGTCGAGGGTGACGTAGCCGCCCTTGGTGAGGCTCCAGTCGCCCCAGGCGTAGCCGCGGATCGAGCCGGCGTTGATGCCGACGGTGCCGGAGACCTTCGACTGGAGGTTGGCGCGGTAGTCCGTGCACTCCATCGCGTCGAGCGTCTCCCACAGGATCCGGATGGAGGCCTTGTTGCCGTCGGTCCACTGCTTCCCGGCCAGCTTGAAGCCGAAGTTCTGCTGGATCCCGGCCTTGAGCTCTTCGACGGAGGCACCCTCGGGGTACGGGAACGTCGGGGCGCAGGGGGTGGGGATGCCGGTGACCGGGGCGACGGGCTCCGGGGCGAGCGGAAGGGCCTCGGCGGAGTTCGCGGCAATGGTTCCGATGGCGAGGACGGCGGCAGTCGTCAGCGCGGCGAACCACTTGCGCACGGAACCACCTCCTGGAACGGCCTCGGGAAACAACCACCCAAGATTCTCTCAGGATTCTCAGGAAGTCAAACCGAGGGCAATCCTAGGGGGTCGGCGGGGCACCTGTCAGGAACCGTGCCCGAATGGACTGCAACTCCTCCGAGTGCCAGGTAACTAGGCCATATGGGCTGGCGCACACGGCGGCTTCCGGTGCGGGCACCGCGGCCGGCCCGAGAGCGCATGCGACGGCGGCCAGGTCGCCGCACCCCTCCCCCACGGCGTGGGCGAGCGCATTCCTGAGATCGTCCGGTTCGGGGTAGAAGGGTGGCGTCGGCCGGCGACTCGAAAAGATCGACATCCGACGGCGACGCCGAGGGGGCGATCGGCGCGGTGACCGAGGCTCGTGACTGGGCCACCGGCCGCAGAATTTCGGGGCTCACGAAGAGGGTCGTGAACCGAGCGTCAAGAGGAAGGAACGCCGTCTCCGTCGGGGCCATGACTGATGGTAAATCCGCTAGTGAACCTGGCAGTATCACCCGAAAGGGTGACTTTATTCAGCCACCGCTGGTTCGCCTCTATCGCGCACATTTCCCACATCACCGAACGGCATATTCTCGACTGACTTCCGTCGATTTCTGTCATTCAGTAACCAGGACGTATCGTCCGGCAGACGTCGGCGGCCCGCAGTCTTCTGCGGACCGCCGATTCTGCCGCGGCTCAGGTGAAGATGCTCACGCCGCCGGGGCCGACGATGAGGCCGACGACGATCAGGACGATCCCCCAGAGAACCTGCTTGCGCACCAGCGCAAAGATCCCGGAGATCACCAGCACCGCGGCCAGGATCCAAAGCAACGTAGCCATGTCTGTACTCCTATTCAGCGCAACTTGTCACGTACGGCGTCCTTGGCCTCTTCGACCTTCTTCTTCACCGCCGCGGCGGTCTGGTCAGCCTTGCCTTCCGCTTCCAGACGCTCGTTGTCGGTGAGATCGCCGACCCCTTCCTTCACCTTGCCTGCCGCATCCTGCGCAGCAATCTTGGCCTTGTCATCGAGACCCATGGTGAGCTCCTTCGCTTGTTCGGACAGTCACCCACTACCCCCCTGGGCCTAGTTCAAACATCGCGGCCTCGCGCCCGTCTCCGATCGGCTCCGGACGACCCGATGCCCTCCGCAGGAAGTGGGCCCCCGGGACCGCAGGCGCAGGTCCGCAGGGACAAATCCTCTTTCGGCATGCGTTTGATCAACTTTCGACCACTCTTCGGTAACTCCACAGCGAGTTGTCCACATCCCGGCCACGGACACCTTCCCATTGCCCCTCCTCGCAATTAGTCTCCGAACTCTCAATGGGGGAAGGAGGCACCGATGCACAAACCGCAGCGGCCGACGAAGCCTGACCTCACCCCGCCCACCACCCCTCGCCCCGAGACCGTGCAGTTGCGGGCCCGCCGCAGCCCCCGCCTCATCGCGCTGGGTCTGCTCCTGGTCGCCGGGGGCGGCATCGGCGCCGCTGCGTTGGTCGGATCCGGCGACGACGTCGTCCCCCTCGTCGTCATGGCAGCCGACGTGCGACGCGGCGATGTCATCGGCGACGGCGACCTGACCGTCATCGAACTGCCCGCCTCCTCCGGCGTCCAGGGGATGCCGGCAGCGGACCTTCCCTCGCTCGTCGGCGAGCGGGCCCTCATGGATCTGCCCAAGGGAGCCTTCCCGCTGGCCAGGCACGTCGGCGCGGAGCCGCTGCCCGCCGGGCAGACGCTCGTGGGCCTACGGCTGCCGATCGGGAAGCTGCCGGCCACCGAACTGCCGCCCGGCACTGCGGTGCGCGTCGTCGGGGTCGGCGACGGCACGCAGACCACCGTCGACGCCGTCGTGGCGCGGGCCCCCTCGCTGCTCGACGATGGCACGAGCTTCGCCCTCGACGTGCGGGTCGCCGATGCGGAGGCGGACCTGGTGGCTCGGCTCGCCGCTGGCGACCAGGTCGCGCTGGTGCTGGTGGGCGGTGTGTGATGGCCGTCGTGGTGTGCGCGTCCGCGACCGGGGCTCCCGGCGTGACCACCACGGCGCTCGGCCTGGCCCTGACGTGGCCACGGCATGTCCTGCTCGTCGACGGTGACAGGGAGCCCGCGCAGAGTATCCAGGCCGGATACCTGAGGGGCATGGACCACGGGGGTCGCGGCATGATGCGGCTCGCCCAGCTCCACCGCGAGGGCACCCTCCTCGCGCCCGAGTTGTGGCGCCAGACGCTGCCGCTGGTCGAGGGCGGCGACGTGCAGCGCCGGTTCCTGCCTGGATTCACCACACCGGGCGCGGCCCGCCTGTTCGAGCACGTCTGGCCCGCGTTCGGCGAGGCCGTGCGCGCGCTCGACGGGCAGGGGGCCGACGTGCTGGTCGACATCGGGCGGATCGGCAACAGCGGGCTGCCGCTGGGGCTGCTCGCCTCCGCCGACGCGGTCCTGGTGGGGGTCCGCTCCAGCCTCCGTTCCCTGGCCGCCGCTCACATCCACCTGCCGACGCTGGAGGACCAGCTCCGCACCCTGAACGCGGTGGTTCCCGCCGCACTCGCCGTCGTCGGCCCCGATCGGCCCTACTCGACGGCGGAGATCGCGGCTCAGTTCGCGCTCCCCGCCTGGGTGGAGGCTCCGTGGGATCCGAAGGCGGCCGCCGTCCTCAGCGACGGCGAACCCGAGCCCAGACGGTTCGCCGCGTCGTCGTACATGGGCCGGTTCCGGTCCCAGGCCTCCATGTTGCAGGACCGGCTGATCCGGGCCAGGGACGTGGTCGCCGCCGGGGTGGACCGATGAGCACCACCGACTTTCCTCCCCTCTCCGGCGCGCTGGGCCGGCTGGGGCTGGTGACCGACGAGGCCGCGCACGAGCCGGAGCATGGGACGGTGCCGCGGCCGGCCAGGGCGTTCGCCGTCGTGACTGACGTCGACTGGCAGCTGGTCGTCAGCCTGCGCCGCGAGGCCGCCGAACTGATCGGACGGGCATCTGCCGAGTGGCTCGAGTCGCGCGGGCGCCCGATCCCCGAGGCCGATCGTCGGATGCAGGGGCGGGCGATCATCCGCACCGTCGTTCACGCCAGGGCCCAGACCCTCAGCGAGTCGGGCGAGGCCCTGTGGCCCATCGAACTGGAGGCGCGCTACGCGGCCGCCGTCGAGAACGCCATCTTCGGCTACGGCCGGCTGCAGCCGCTGTTCGAGATCCCCGACGCCGAGAACATCGAGATCCACGGCTGCGATCAGGTGATGGTCCAGTACGGCGACGGCCACAGGGAGGCCCATCCGCCCATCGCCGACACCGACGAGGAACTCGTCGAGGCCATCCGGTTCCTGGGTGAGACGGCGACGCCCCCGCGCCCGTTCGACGACCTCCACCCGACGATGACTCTCGCCCTCGGCGACCGGTTCCGGCTCCATGCCATCGGCTTTGGACTGTCATACCGGCCGAGTGTGGTGCTCCGGCAGCACCTCCTGACCGATGTCACCCTCGCCGACCTGGCCGAGGACGGCATGCTGCCCGGCCGTCTCGCCCGGCTGCTGCAGTCGGCGGTGCTGGCCCGCAAGTCGATCGTCATCTCGGGCGACCAGGGCGCCGGAAAGACGACGCTGCTGCGGGCGCTCATCGCCGCCATCCATCCGAGCGAGCGGTTCGGCACCCTCGAGACCGACTACGAACTACTGACCCACCTGCTCGACCATCGCCAGAACGTGCTGGCGCTGCAGGCCCGCATCGGGATGGGCGAGCGCGACGGCGACTCCGCACTCGGCTCCTACACCGTCGCCGACCTCATCCCAGAGGCGCTGCGGCAGAACCTGACCCGGCTCGTCGTCGGCGAGGTCCGAGGCGCCGAGGCGGGCGCAATGTTCGAGGCTATGCAGTCCGGGGCGGGCACCTTGTCAACTACCCATTCACACTCCGCCGCCTCCACCATCGACCGCCTCGCCGCCCGGGTAGCCCAGGGCAAGGTCATGTCGATCGACGACGCCCTGAGGCAGATCGCCCACCACATCAACTTCATCGTGCACGTCACCCTCCGCGACGACGCCTGGCGCGGCGGGATCCGGCACCGCTACGTCTCCGAGGTGCGGCAGTTGACCGGCTCGGTCGAGGGCGGTCGCCCCAGCACCCATCTGGTCTACCGGGCCGCGACCGAGACCTCGCCCGAGCTGTTCCAGCCCGAGGCAGGCATGGCCGAGGAGCTGGCCGCGTTCGACAGGGCCGAGCGATGGGCGTGACGGCGGCCGCGACGGCCGGGGCCATGGTCGGGCTGGGGATCACGCTCATCCTGGCCGGCATGCTGCGGAGGGTCCCGCCGTCCACAGCGCCATCCACAGGCCTGTGGACAAGGGCGCATCGGTGGTGGACAACTCAGTCCCTGCGCCGGCGCGCCTGGTTCGCCGGCGCGTTGATCGCCGGTGTGGTGACGGCCCTCGTGGGCCGGTGGCCGCTGGCTGTCGTGCTGGTGCCGGTGCTGCTCGTGGTGGTGCCGCTCCTGCTGACGGCGCCCCCGAGCAAGGAGATCGAGGTGCTCGCCGGCCTCGACCGCTGGGTGCGGTTGTTGGCGACGTCGCTGTCGTCGGGCCGGTCGATCCGCGACGCGATCCTCGCCACCCGGCGCCAGGTGCCCGAGGTGCTGCGCGAGCCCGTCGCCCGGCTGTGCCTGCGGCTCGACCAGCGCTGGACCCTGCGCGACGCCCTCTACGGCACGGCCGACGACCTCGGATCGGCTGACGCCGACGCCGTCATCGCGGCGCTCAGCATCGCAGCCTCACGGGGCGGCGCGGGCGCCCGGGCGACACTCGGCGCCCTGTCCGACTCCATCCAGGACCGGCTGCGGGCGCTGCGGGAGGTGTCGGCCGAGCGGGCGAAGCCGCGGGCGGTGGTGCGGCAGGTCACGATCATCACGCTGGGTGTCCTGATGACGATGCTCCTGCTGAACCCGCGGTTCTTCGCCGCCTACGCGACCCCCGTGGGGCAGGCGATCGCGGCCGTGCTGGCCGCCACCTACCTCGGCTGCCTGGCGATCCTCCGCCGCAAGACGGTGCCGCCGATGGCGCCGAGGTTCCTCCGGAGCTCGCCATGATCGGCTGGCTGGTCGCCGCCGGTATGACGGTGGGCTTGGGCGTCTTCCTCGTCGTGCGGGGATCGCTCACCCCTCCGTTGCGGCTCGGCGACGCCCTCGCGGTGCTGGAGCGACGGCCGACCTCACCGGTTCCGCCCGCCGCGCCCGTCGAGGGCCTGGAAGGGTGGGGTGAGCGGGCGTGGCGCCGGCTGCGGCTCCCCCTGACCGACGCCCAACTGCGGCAGCTCCAGCTGCAGGACCGCACCCCTGGCGACTTCTTCATCGAGAAGCTGGTCTGGACCGTGACCGGCGCCCTGCTGCCCGGCGCCTGGCTGCTGATCTCGACCGTCACGGGCGGGGCCCACACCGCGATCCCGCTGCTGGCCTGCGTCGGCGGCGGCATCATCGGCTGGTTCATCGCCGACCTCCGGCTGCGCCGCGGCACCGAACAGCAACGGCGGTCGGCCACCGACGGCATCCACACGTTCTTCGACCTGGTGGTGCTGGAACGACTCGCCAACGCCTCCGCCGCGCAGGCAGCCGCCAGCGCCGCCACCGTCTCGGGTTCGCCTCTCTTCCGCCGCATCTCGGCGGGGCTGGAGCGGGCCAGGATGGAGCAGGCGCAGCCCTGGGAGGAGCTGCGGCGCATCGCCGTCGAGTGGGGCGTTCCTGAGCTGACCGATTTCGCCGACATCATGCAGCTCGAGGAGCAGGGAGCCGGTCTGTCGGAGGTGTTGCAGGCCCGCGTCAGGGAGCTCCGCGACGCGCACCTGGCCAGGCAGAAGTCGGAGGCGCAGGAGGCGAGCGAGTCGATGACGCTCTGGATGACCCTGCCGGCCCTGCTGCTGGGGGTCGCGCTGCTCGTCCCTGCCCTGCTGCCGCTGCTGGGTGGCCCCTAGAGAAAACCTGTGGACGGGCGGTGGATCCGTCCGATCCGTACCTATCACCACTACAAGGAGGATCACATGTCGTCACTGAATCGCACTGTCGGGCTGATCGTGCTGCTCGTCATGGGGCCACGGAAGCCGGACGAGCGGGGCCTCAGCCAGAGCACGGAGAACGCCATCCTGCTGGCCGGGGCCGCGGCCATCGCCGTCGTCATCGTCACGGCGATCACCCTCTACGTCACTGACCGGCTGCCCCGGTGACATGACCGGGGCGGATCGGGGACGGCGATGAGGGCCCTGCGCGCCCTCGGGGCGCTGCTGCTGCTGGGCGTGTTGCTGCTCGGTGTGCCGTGGTTCCTCGCCCGGTTCACCGAGCCGGGCTATCTGCTCGAGGCCGACTGGCGCACAGCCCTCACCGTGGCTCTGGAGAGCCGGCTGCTGCTGGCGCTGCTCGGTGCGGTCGCCTGGCTGGCGTGGGGATGGTTGGCGCTGACGGTGATCGCTGAGGCGATCTCGCTCGCCAGCCGGGCGCGGATCCGGATCCGCGTCCCGGGCACGGCCTGGGCACGGCCGGCGGTGGCCGCCCTGATCCTCGCTGCCGTCGCGGCGCCGCAGGCGACGGTGGCCGTCGCCGATCCGGTCGACATCGCGGCCCCTCCCCCAGAGGGAGTCTCCTCTGCCGTCGTCACGGCCACCCCGGTGCAGGCCTCCGCCGACGGGGCACGCCGGTACGTGGTGCAGCCGGGCGACGAGTTGTGGTCCGTCGCCGAGGCAGAACTCGGCGCCGGCGAGCGCTGGCGGGTCATCGCCGATCTCAATCCGGGGCTCGACGTCAACGCCCGGCTCGAACCGGGCAGCACGCTACGGCTTCCCGAGGCTGCTCCGGCACCCGCCCCCACCGATCAGGTGGTCGTCGTCCAGCGTGGCGACACCCTGTGGGATCTGGCCGACAGCGAGTTGGGCGATCCGACCCGTTGGCCGGAGATCTTCGAGCTGAACCGCGACCAGATCGCCGATCCCGACGAAATCGACACCGGCTGGGTCCTCGCCCTCCCCGCCGACGCGGCCACCCCCGCGGGGCCGGTGCCCGCCGCCGCCCCGGAGCCGCCGCCTGCTCCGGTCGCCGCCCCGCCCGGCCTGCCGACCTCCCCGCCCGGCCTGCCGACCTCCCCGACCGACCTCCAGCCCGGTACTCCCCCCACCGTGCCCGCGCCACCCACGACGCCCGCACCGCCGACGGCGACGCCGGCCGTCGCGACGGCGCGACCGGACCCCGCCGGCCAGGTGTCGCAGCCCGACGTGCAGACCGGCTCGGCGGACCTCGCCCCCGTCGGTGCGGCTGCCGCCGTCGGCTCGCTCCTGGCCGGTGGCGTGATCGGCGTCGTCGCCACCCGGCGACGCGCACAGTTGCTCGCCCGCGCCATCGGCAGGCGGCTCATTCCGGCATCGCCGCGCACCGCCGCGTTCTGGACCGCACTGGCCCGGCGGGCCGAGGACGACGACCAGCAGGTCCCGGAGGACGCCACCCCGACCACCGTGGTCGTCGGCTGGGAAGGGGAGACGCCCGTCACGGTCGATCTCGAGGCCCGCCGGCTCACCCTCGCCACCGGCCCGCGCGCCGCCGAACTGCTGGGCGCGACGATCACGACACTCGCGTGCGCCCCCTGGGCCGACACCGTCGAGTTGGTCGTGGTGGGCGACCCGGCGTGGGCGAACGCCCTGGACGATCCCCGTGTGTCCGGCCTGCCCGACGCGGACGCAGGGCTCCGGCACCTGCTGCGGACCTGCTCGGAGCGGCGCCTGGCGCTCGGGGCCGACACCCTCGCCTCACGCCGTCGCGGTCCGGAGGGCGACGCCTGGCACGGCGTCGTCTACGTGTTCGCTTCGCTGACTGCGGCCGAACTCGACGGCGTGGGTGACGCGCTCGCCCTGGGCGAGGTCGGCGTCGCCGTCCTCGGCCGCACGGCCGCGCCGCCCCACCTGCCCGCAGCCGTCATCCGGGTGGACGACGACACGGCCACCCTCGACGGCCGGACGTTCGCACCGCAACTGCTCCCGGATCCGGCCCGCCACGCGCTGCTTGATCTGTTCGCCGTCACCGGCTCGCTCGACACCGAGGCCGCGCCCTGGTGGCACCGCCCGGCGATGCCGCCCAACGTGCTCCCCCTCACCCGCAGCGTGCCATCCGAGGAGCGCCCGATGCCACCACCGAACGCCGTCCCCGTCCATCCGACGCTGCTGCTGCTCGGGGAGGTCGAGCTCCTCGCCACCGCCGGCGACGAACCCAACCGCGCCACCGGCCAGTGCATGGAGTACTGCGCCTGGCTGCTGGCCAACCCGGGATCCACCGCCGCGACCATGACCGACGACCTCCTGGTCGCCGAGACCACCCGCCGCTCCAACATGAGCCGGCTCCGCACCTGGCTCGGCACCGCCGACGACGGGGTCGCCTACCTGCCGGACGCCTACTCCGGCCGCATCCGCCTCGATCCGCGGGTCTCCTCCGACTGGGAGCAGTTCCAGGCGCTCCTGGCCGGCGGGGTGAACGTGGCGACGGGTGCCTCGCTGCGGGAGGCACTCCGGCTGGTGCGCGGCGAGCCCTTCGGGAGCCGCGCCTTCCAGTGGCACTGGGCCCACCAGCTGCAGGCCGACATCGTCTCGACGGTGGTCGACGCCGCCTGCGTCCTGGCGGACCGGGCCCTCGAGCACGACGACCAGGAGATGGCCCTGTGGGCGGTGGGTCGGGCGCGGCTCGCGAGCCCCGAGAGCGACCTGCTCGCCGTGCGGGAGATCGACGCCCTCGCAGCGGCCGGTCGACACGACGAGCTGCAGCGCGCCATCGTCGCCCTCAACCGCTCGACGCGATCCACGGGGCGCGACCTGCCGGTCGAGCTGGCCCGCCGGGTCCAGCGGGCGATCCACCTCGGCGTCACCCGGGCGACAGCCGGGCCGTAGAGTCGCCCCACATGCCAGCGCGGCCCCACCCCGATCGGGGTGGGGCCGCGCTGCACGGTTCGCGTGATCAGCTCGCCCTGGTGAAGGCGTCCTTGAACGACATCACCGCGTTGGTCTGCAGCAGCCCGCGGCGGTAGATCCGCACCCCGAACCAGATGGCGACGACCATGAAACCCACCGACACGGCGAGCGCGAGCAGCGCCTCGAGCCAGCCCGCCTCCCCCGTCAACAGCCGGCCCGGCATCATCACCGTGGAGGCGATCGGCACGTAGGAGAGGATCTCGGCGAGGGTGCCCTTCGCCATGATTCCGCCGAAGTAGACCAGCATCACGACCATGGTCAGCGGCGTGGTCGTCTGGTTCAGGTCCTGCACCCGGGTCGCCATGGCGCCCGCACCCGCCCACAGGCAGGCGAGCGAGGCGAAGCCCACGAGGAAGAACAGCGTGAACCAGCCCGCGACCGGGGCGATGAGGGCGATCATCGAGCGGTACTCGCTGAAGGACAGGGCGACCAGCGCTGTGCAGACGAACAGCAGCACCTGCCCGAGCGCCATCAACGTGTTCCCGACCACCTTGCCGACGAGCAGCGAGCGGATCGGGACGGCCGCGGCGAGGATCTCGACGATGCGGGACTCCTTCTCCGTGACGACGCTCTGCGCGATCTGCATGCCGTAGCTGACAGCCGACAGCATGAACAGGATCGAGAAGGCGAAGGTGGCGACGAAGATGGCCATCGCCCCCGATTCGTCGCCGTCGAGGGGCACGACGCTGACGGTGCTGTTGGCCAGCATCGCCGACGGGTCGACGCCCGCCGCCATGGCATTGCTCTCGATCTGGACGGTCCGGACGGCCTCGTTCAGGTCGGGGGTGTCCATCAGTCTCATGACGGCCAGGGTCCACCCCCCGGTCTCGGAGAAGGTCAGCGCCGCGTCGGCCTCGCCGTCGCGCACAGTCTGCTCGACGCTGGCCGGGTCCACCCGGACCGCTTCGACGTTGCGGCCGTCCTGCTGGGCCTGCGCGACGACGGCCGCACCCTGCTCCGAGGTGACGGCAATTCTGGTGGGGTCGCCGGCGCCGGTGCCCATCAGCGTCGAGACGAAGAAGGCGACGACGACGATCGCGATGGTCGACAGCGTCCCCACCCAGAACGCCTTGCTCTGCAGCTGGGAGAGGATCTCGCGCTTCGCGACGATGACCCACGCCGACCGCGGGGACCTCCTCTGCGTGGATGAAGCGGTGGCAGTCATCGGGTGACCTCCCTGTAGTAGTCGCTGAGCGGCCGCACGATCGGGCCGAAGGAGTGGACGGGGCCGCGGCTCAGCGCCTCGGCCAGGGCCGACTGGGCGGCGCCGTCATCGGCGAAGATGATGACGGCCTCCGGGCCGTCGAGGTCGACGACGTGGACGCCGTCCCTTCCACGCAGCCAGCCGAGGTCGCCGCCCGCGACGATGCGGTGCTGCCGGTCGCCGACGTTGCGCAACTGCTCGACGGTGCCGGCGGCCACGACCGTGCCCTTGCTGAGGATGACGATCTGGTCGCAGAGCCGCTCGACGAGATCGAGCTGGTGGGAGGAGAACAGCACCGGCACACCGCGCTTCGTGAACTCGGTGAGGAGCGTGAACATCTCGTCGACGGCCTCCGGGTCGAGGCCGCTGAACGGCTCGTCGAGGATCAGCGCCTTCGGGTCGCCGATCACGGCGCCCGCGATCTGCACCCGCTGCTGGTTGCCCAGCGAGAGCTTCTCGAGCTTGTCCTTCGTCCGGTCGCCGAGGTTGAAGCGGGTCAGGAGCTCCTTCGCCGCGTTCCGCGCGTCGCGGGCGTCCATCCCGTGCAGTTCCCCGAGGAACGCGAGCTGCGGGAGGATCGGCTGCTTCGGGTAGAGGCCCCGCTCCTCCGGCATGTAGCCGAACTCGGCCCGGTCCTGGCGGGTGAGCGGCTGCCCGTTCCACCTCACCTCGCCCGCGGTCGGCGCCAGGACGCCCATGATGATGCGCATCGTCGTCGTCTTTCCCGCACCGTTGCCGCCGACGAAGCCTGTGAAGGCGCCGTCGGGGACGGAGAAGGAGACGTTGTCGAGGGCTGTGAGGTCGCCGAATCTTCTGGTGACGGAGTCGATGTCCAACATGCCATCAAGCCTGGCGGATCAGTGGCCCGCAGCGCATCCGTCGCGCGGAGCATCTTCCGCCCACCGTCTCATCCGATCGGATGAGATGGGTCAGTCGCGCCGGCCGACCAGCGAGTGTTCGTAGGCGAAGATGACGGCCTGGACCCTGTCGCGTACGCCCAGCTTGTTCAGGGTGGCGGAGACGTGCGTCTTCACCGTCGCCTCGCTGACGAAGAGGCGGGCCGCGATCTCCGCATTGCTGTGGCCGGCAGCGATCTCCCGCAGCACCTCCAGTTCCCGCTCCGTCAGACGCTGCACCTCTTCCGGGAGGGTGTCCGCCCGCCTCCCGTTGACGGCCTGGGCGATGACCCTCCGCGTCACCTCGGGGGCGAGCAGGGCCCCGCCCTCGGAGACGGTACGGATGGCCTCCAGCAGTCGCTCCGGTTCGGAGTTCTTCAGGAGGAATCCGGCGGCCCCGGCGTCGAGCGCCTCGAAGAGGTAGTCGTCCCGGTCGAAGGTGGTCAGAATGATCACCTGGGTCGCCCCCACCTCCCGGATCCGACGGGTGGCCTCGAGGCCGCAGAGGCGCGGCATCTCGATGTCCATCAGCATGATGTCCGGGCGGGTCTCGGCCGCGAGGGCGACCGCGGCCTCGCCGTCGCCGGCCTCACCGACGAGTTCGATGTCGTCCTCGATGCTCAGCATCAGTGAAAATGCCCTCCGCACAAGGGACTGGTCGTCGACGAGGGCGACGCGGATCATTCTCCGGCCTTCCGTGGGAGGGTGACGCGGACCCGGTAGCCCCGCGTGGAGCGCGGGCCGATCTCGGCGGTTCCGCCGAGCGCGGCGACCCGCTCGCGGATGCCGACGTGGCCGAGCCCGGTTCCCGTCGTGTGTGGGACGGCGCGGCCGTTGTCGGTGATCTCGAGTTCGATGGACTCGCCGAGCCGCACCACCATGCGGGCCTCGCTCGCCGTCGAGTGTCTCCGCACGTTGGCCAGCGCCTCCTGCGCGATGCGCAGCAGGTGGCTCGCCTGCATCGGGGTCATCGCTGCGGCGAGGGTGGGGTCGCCGACGAGTTGGTAGCCCACCACCAGACCGTTCCCGCTCGTCTCCTCGGCGAGCGAGGCGAGCGCGTCGATGGTCCGGGAGCCGGAGCCGTCCTCGGCGACGTCGCGCAGCGAGCCGAGCATGCCGCGCAACTCGGCGACCGCGTCGCGTGACATGGCCTCGACCTCCTGCATCGCCTGCGCGGCCACGTCGGGCTTCGTGGCCATCGCCCGCCTGGCTGCTCCCGTCTGGACGCCGATCAGTGAGATGTGGTGGGCGACGGAGTCGTGCAGGTCGCGCGCGATGCGGAGCCGCTCGGCGACGACGGCCTGGGCGGCGAGGCGTTCGCCCTGCTCGCGGACGATCCTCTGACTCTCGGCGAGCTCATGGTTGACCTTCGCCTGGAGCCAGGCCTGCCTGCCGAGCCAGATGGCGCCGCCGAAGAAGCCGAGGTTCATGACGGCCGTCCCGATGTAGAACCACAGCGTCGGCTTGAAGTCATCCGGCTGCACGGATCGCGCGTAGCTGTCGGCGACGACGAGCCACACCACCATGGCGAAGAGCACGGCGATGATCGACAGCATCAGGGTGTGCCGCCGCCGGGCATAGGCCATGGCCGTGTAGATGCCGAGGAAGTAGAGGATCTGCATGCTCGCAACGGACACGACGGCGGGCAGCGTGATCCCGAAGACGATGTAGTGCACCCCGCTCGCCAGCAGGAGCACGGCGATGGGGAAGGCCCGTCGGAAGGTGATGAGCAGGCCGGCTGTCGTGATCGCGACGAGTGACCAGCCGATCGGCAGGAACTCGTGCGCGTCGGCGTTGACGTCGCGCAGGTACATGACGACCGACATCGAGATGACGCTGAGCACGAGGGCGATGACCCAGTCGGTCCGCCACGGCCGATCGGGCCGGGCCCGCACGTAGTCGTCGTCGGTCCCGAAGAAGTCGGAGACCCGCTGGGCAATCACGTGGTCACTCTAGCGGGGGCCGTCTGTCACCCGTTCCGGGCGGGCTGGCGGCCGCGGCCCACCTCGTTCGGGTCTCTCGGCTCCACCCCGCCTTGTCCGGCCCGCTCGGCCACGAGCCCAGCGACAGCACCGCCGGAGCCACCTTCGTCGACTCCACACCCTGGCACAGATCGTCCAGCCGCCCCTCGACCGGCCGTCCCTCCCGGACCGAGCGCAGCGCGGGAAGCGCCTGCCGCAGGGCCTCGACCGCCGCCGTCGTGCGCGGATAGGCCCGCTGCAGCCGCACCCGCTCCGGCGTCGCCTGGATCCGCCGTTTGATCGCCTTCAGCTCCAGCCGCAGGTCGCCCAGCACGTCGGCCGCCGCGTCCTGCAACGCAGAGTTCAGCAGCGCCGTCTCCTCCAGCGAATCCCCGACCGCCGTCGTCACCCCGCTGAGTTCCTGCGTGGCTGCCCGCTGGACGGCGCTGGTGAGCCCGTACCGCTCCGCCGCCTCACCCGACCAGCCCTCCAGCGCCTTCAGCTCCTCCAGCTCGGTCATGGCCTCGGTCAGTCGGCCGACGCCGTCGTACCACCTGCCGGCCGCGTCCTGCAGGAGTGACGGCGCCTCCGCCTGCTGCCCGATCTCGTGGGCGAGCCTGTCCACCTTCCCCCAGAGCCTCCCGGCCCGCGCGACGATGCCGCCGCCGTAGTCGGCGATGCGGCGGCCGAGGAGACCGACCGCCACGGTCGGCGCGAACTGGCCGAGCTCCGCCGTGATCCGCGCGGCCTCCGCCTCGTCCTGGGCCCGCAGCACGCTGAGCAGGTATTCGCTGTCCCGCAGGTGCCGGACCAGTCGGGACGCCACATCCGTCGGAAGCAGCACTGGCCGCCGGGCCGCGACAGCGTGCGACTGCACCGCGGCGACGGCATTGCCCACCTGCTCCCGTCGCGCCGCGACGTAGCCGATCCTCATGTTGCCCGCCATCTCACGCCTCCCCTTCCGCCAGCGCCTCGCCCGCAAGGGCCGCGCCGGTCTCCTCATTGGCCAGGTACGCGTCGGCGAGCTTCGCCAACGCGTCACCGACGGCCCGGAACTCTGCGCTGGCGCCCTGCGCCCACGCCGTCGCCTCGGCCCCAGCCCCGGCACGGGCGCCGACTTCAGCAGCCCGTAGGTGTCGGGGACGTCCATCTCGCCGTTGACGCGGACGTGGTCACTCAGCGCGTACCAGCGGTCGGCGGCGCGACGGAGCCGGTCCGGATCGACAGAGAAGTCGCCCGGCGTCGTCGGCCCGCCAGGCACAGCCGGTCCTCCGCCTGCCGGATCGGTGACGCCGGACCCGTCGCCGGCCGGGCCACCCTCCTGGTTCTCCGGTCCGCTGTCGGATCCGGCCGCACCCTCGAGGTCCGGCTCCGGCAGGGAGCCTCCGCCGCCACCGCCGATACTGCCGCCGCCCATCCCGCCGAGGTCACCCGGCTCAGCCTCCGCGGCGCCGGGTCCGGCCGAGGCCGCCGTCGGCGCCTCCAGCAGCTGCATCGCGGCGACCCGCACGCCGGGGGCAGGCTCGGGTGCCGCGGTCGCCGTCGTGGCGCCCAGCCCTCCGGACGGAGCGGCCGCGCCGCCCCCTCCACCTCCTCCGCCCATGCCCATCATCGGCGGCATCATGCCCGGGCCGCCCGCCCCGGCACCCGGCGCCTTGCTCCCGGAGTTGGGGTTGATGGACCCCTCGCGCAGGTCGGCCGCCCCCATCAGGTCGTCGGTCTCGGCGGTGACGCCGGCGAATCGGCTCTGCGCGGCGCGGCGGAACAGGTCGTCCCAGGCCTCCTCAGCGGTGGTCATCACGTCTCCCTCCCCAGGCCCGCCCACGCCCGCCAGGCGGCGCGCAACGCGTCACGCTCCTCGAGCAGGTCGTCGACGTCGTCCTTGACCGGCTCGGCGGGAGCCGACGTCGCCCGCGCGAGCCCCTCCGCCCGCAGCACGTGGGTGACGATGTCGCCGGCCTGGACGTCGTCCAGCCAGTCCTCGTCGAACTCCACCGCGCACGGCTTGCCGCCCTCGTCGAGGTGGACGGTGACCCCCTCGGAGGTGCCGGTCGCGGGCCGGGCGACCAGTTCCGGGGGATCCACGCCGAGAGCGGCATCCAGGCGCCCCTCCAGGTCGTCGGCCGCCTCCCGGAACGCCGCCAGTGTGGTCGCGTTCCAGGGCGGGAGCTGCGCGAGGATCGCCTCCGCCTCACCGCTCAGCCCCAGGGCGCCGGGGGTGCCCGTCTCCGGTTCGTCCTCTGGCTCCTCCTCGGGCAGGTCGGGCACCTCGACGGCGGCCTGCGCCAGCGCCTCCCGGAAGCACGCGGCCAACCGCTCAGGGCTATCGGCCTTGTGGAACCACACCGGCGATACCCGCACGTTGACCAGCCGGGAGTCCTGCACCCAGACGCGCACCACGCTGCCGCGATCGGAGAAGCCTCCGTCGCCGGGCGCGGGGGCGGGTTCCTCGGGATCGTCGGCTCCGAAGCTGGGGGCCGGAAGAGCGTCGTCGAACGCGTCGTCGTCGAAGTACCCGGACATTACTCACCTCGAAGCTTGCTGTGGTGGCCACAGTCAACCACCCGAGGGGGCCGACGGCCCTGGCCCCCTGGGCGCGGGTTCAGCCCCGGCGCACCGTCAGGACCTCGAGACCGGCGTCCGGCACCACGGCGAGGGCCCGCGCCACGGCGTCGTCGATCCACTCGGACCGGTTCCCGAATACCCCGCCGCCCACCCGCGTCAGCAGGACTGTGGCGGAGACGCCGCGGCGGGCGTTGGCGATGGCCGCGAGCAGCGTCGCCTCGTAGGTGGCCTCGAGGACGAGCCGGGCGAACGGCTCCCAGCCCGGGTGATCCGGGTGGTCGGAGTACCGCACGGGCAGCCCGGAGCAGTAGGCCTGACTGACCAGCACCTCACGCTCGGTGACGTCGGTGACCTCCGCGTCCGTGACCAGTCCGATGCGCAGCAGCCCGCGCAGTCGATCGAGATCCTCCTCCCCGAGCCCCGCAAGGTGGTCGGCGATGGCGTCGAGGCCCCCGGACGTGACGAGCGCGTACCCGTTGGACATTGTCCACAGCGACCCGATCGGCCTGTGAGTCGCGGCTGCGAGAGCCGCGCCGAGGTCGGCGAGCCCGTCGAGCTGACGGTCGCTCCGCTGCCCGGGAACACCGTCGACGGGCACCAGGTAGTTGCGGAAGATCGTCGCCGCGCCGGTCGCCAGCGCGCAGGCCGGGCCCTGGGTGTGATCGTGGGCGTAGCCGGTGACCCCGGCCTCCGGCGTGACGGACGGCCCCACCATCTCCAGCAGATTGAACTGGGACGCCGCCTGGATCAGCGCACCCTCGAAGCGGGGATCGCGATGGAGGCCGCGGGCCTCACCGACGACGACGCCCGTGCGGTTCGGTCCCCCCGCCGCGCCACCGGTCGCGTCGCCCCGGGCACGCAGTTCGGCGACCGACACCAGTTCCAGGGTCCCGACCCGGGGGGCCCGGTCGCTGTGCGTCGAGCGGAGGCGGCCGTCGACGACGCTGAGCCGACGCTGCACCTCGTCGTAGCCGACGCGCTCGTCGAATCCGGTGATCGCTGAGAACCAGTCCATGCCAACCTCCGGCCTCACGGTAGCAGCGGAGGCGCATCCGGTTGGCCGGTCAGCGGAGGCGCGTCAGGCGTTGCGGCGGACCATCTCCGCGATCCAGCTGGGCGCGAACGGGGACGTGCAGTTCGGGGGCGTCGGGTAGTCGCGCAGCACCCCGAGACGCTCGCCGATGGCGATGGCCCGCTCCCGCAGCGGCTCGGTGGTGATCCCGATCTGGGCGAGGGTCGAGTTCATCTCCCACTGCTTGCGTTCCGGGGCGTCCGCCATGTCGGCCTCGATGACGTCGAGCAGGGCCGGCAGGTCGAGGAGTTCGGGCCGCTTGACGACGGTGTTGGCGGTCAGGGACCAGCCGGCCGCCTCGACGACGGGATCGGTGTCGGCGAGCCAGCGCACCCGCAGCGCCTCCGCATCGGGGCTCTTGCCCGCCAGGTAGCCGACGAGCCAGTCGATGACCTTCGGGGCCCGGGCCTCGCGCAGCATCGCGTCATATTCGTCGGCGGTCCACGACTTCGGCCGCGAGATGAGGATGGCGAGGAGTCGGGCCGGGGTGACGGCCGTCGCCCAGAGCCGCCGGGCGAGGTCGTCGTTGCGGCCCAGGCGCTTGGCGATGCCGCGCAGCTTCGTGAGGTTGACGCCGTGGTCGTCGCCGCGTTTCTCGTTGATGGCCCGCATCTTCGGATCCTCGAGCGTGGCGAGCTCCGCGAGCAGGTCGGAGACTGTGGTGTCGGTCATGGGTACTCCTTCACGCACCAGCGTAGGCTCCGCTACAGCACTTGCACCGGGTCGGAGGCGAGCCGGCTGAGGATCACCATGTCCACCAGCGCGTCCCCGATGCGTTGCGACGCCCGCGAGACCCCCTCGATCCGGAAACCGGAGCGCAGGGCAACCCCCAGTGACGGGAGGTTGGTCTGGGCGATGCGCACCTCTACGCGGTGGAGCCCCTGGTCGAACGCCCACTGCGTCATCACCGACAGCGCTGTGGTCATCAGCCCACGGCCACGGCCCCACGGCGCCAGCCAGTAGCCCGCCACCGTCGTCCCGACCTTCCAGTTGGTCTCCATCAGCCCGATCATCCCGCTGAGCCGCCCCTGGGACTCGACGGCGCGTTCGATGCCGCGGCCGGACTCCAGCTGGGCGGCGGTGTACTCCACGAACTGGCGTGCGTCCTCGAGGGTGTACGGGACGGGAAGCGGCAGCCACGCCCTGATGTCGACATCGTTGCACGCGTCGCGGATGTCGCCCAGGTCCGCCTCGCCGGGCGGCCGCAGCCGGCCGCGGTCGAAGCCGATGATGTCGTCAGGGAAGCGCTCCATGCCGGAACCCTAGCCGTGCGGGCCCCCGGGGGCTGCCCCGGGGACCCGCCCGACGTCACGCCTGGGGCAGGAGACGCAGTTCGCCGGGCTCCAGCGACAGTTCGCCCAGGCCAGGCAGGGAGGCCATCACCGCATCGCCGGACGCGTTGGCCACGGCGATCGTCGACGAGGCCGGGAAGACGGTCACGTCGACGCGCGGGTCGTCGGCCCGCGGCAGCGTCACGGCGCGGCCCGCCGCCACCTGGACGGCGTTGGCCAGCAGCCGCCGCTGTCCGGCGCTGTTGCTGTCGAGGTTCGCCAGGTAGACGGCGGTGCCGTCGCCGAAGCCGGCGACAGTCACCGTCGGCGCGTCGCCGTGGGCGGCCGCCACCTCGACACCGGCCCTGGTCAGGAAGAGGCCGGTGCCGCGCGGCGCGGGGGCCTCGGCGCCGTCAGCGAGCAGGGCGCTGTCAGACAGCGCGAAGCTGCGCTTCATGACGCGGGCGAGGTCGCCCGGGTCCCGGTCGACGCCGAGCACGTCGGAAAGCTGGAACACCCCGAGCCCGTGGTGGACGGCGGTGGGGTCCTGGATGCCGATGAATCCGCCGCCGGCGGCGACGAAGGTGCGGACCGCGACCTGCAGCGCCGGGTCCAGCCAGGCGTCGCCGCCGCTCCACGCGGTGCCGGCGGGGCCCGCGTTCAGCAGGACGTCGACGCGCGCGGGTACGCCGTTCGCGGCGACGTCGTCGAGACGCAGGAACTCGACCCGGTACGGCTGCCCGGCCAGCGACTCCAACGCATGGTTGAACACCAGGTCGGGGTTCTCGTGCAGGTGCCCGGACGCCGTCCAGGTGCGGAGCGCACCCCAGCTGGTGATCACGCCGACGGTGACCGGCTCGACAGCCGGCTCCCCGGCCAGGTGCAGGTCACGGATCGCGCGGTGCTGGTCGGCCATGTCGGCCACGGCGTCCTGGAACGCGGGGAACGGCTCCGTCAGCGACAGGTAGCCCCCGAGCCCGATGCGGTCGATCCGGGCCCGCAGCATGCCGCGGCGCACCCGCGTCCAGTAGAACTGCAGGTCGTCCTCGGGGCGGCAGCCGGGCGCAAACGTCGGCTTGCCCTCGAGGTCGACGGGGAAGAGGTAGGGGTGCAGCCGCAGCTCGTGCGTCTGAGTGGGCACCCCGGCGCACAGCCGCGCCTCGTAGGCGGAGAACACCGACTTGATGATGCCGTCGAAGCCGAACTCCTCGAAGGAGCCCGAGTACGGCTCGATGCCCACCCACGAGTCGTCGTAGAACACGTAGGCGGCCTTGCCGTGGCGATGCACGACGTCGACGAGACGGGCGCCGAGTTCGCGGACGAACTCCCCGACGAACGCCATCCAGCGCTCGTAGATCGCCGACGGCGGGTTGTGCGTCGACGTGTAGCGGCCGGCGTTGACGAAGTCCTCCGACGTGATGGTCTCGCCTGTCGCCTCCGTGAACTGGCGCAGCGCGAGCGGCGAGACCGTGAAGTCGTACGAGCCCCAGTCGGCGTAGTGGTGCGGCCGGTCGGCCTCCGAGCCCCAGAACCAGGCGAAGTTGTAGAACAGCGACGTGAAGCGGACGACGGTGGTGGCCGGGTTGGCGACGCACCAGGCCTCGAGCCATTCGACGAGGTGCTCGGCCGCCGCCGGGTGACGCGGGTCCACCGACATGAGGCGTTCCTTGTCGCCCCAGTCGTTGGTCACGTGGTTGTACATCGAGATCTCTTCCCACAGCCGGGTGGCCAGGAAGTTGACGGTGTAGCGGTGGCCGGGAAGCGTGCCGGTGATGACGACGCGGTCGCCGTCCAGCTTCCACGCGTCGCGGGAGATCTCCTCGCCGGTCGTCCTGTCGAACACCTGCCAGAACTCGACGCCGTCGGAGGTGTTGAGGCGGAACTGGTCGAGCGAGTACGTCGCGAGCGGGTCGATGACGACCTCGGCTCCGGCGGCGGTGACCGGCTCCGACATCAGGAAGTTCTGCTGCAGCGTGTCCTGGTGCGCCCTGGCCCAGGCGTTGTCCTCGCGGATCAGGCAGACGGTGGAGTAGACGCCCAGCCCGGCGTCGAGGATCTCGGGCGACAGCTTCGTGCCGTCGGAGTCGCGTACGACGTCCGCGCCCCACTTCTCGGCCATGGCGAGGGTGTAGGCCTCGTGGCCGCTCTCGCCCGGAATGGTGAATCCGCCGGAACCCATAGGTCGTCCTCTCAGGGATGGTGTGGTGATGGCTCGCTCCATCGATGAAACGTTGAAACACAGGTTACCGCCGGATCCACCGCGGGCACGAACCGGCCCGGCTGCGCGGCTCTCACCCCCGCGGCCCCGCGCTGTCGGAGTCGCCGTAGGAGAGGGCGAGACGGCTTCCCGCCTCCTCCAGCCAGCGCCCGGCTCCGGCGATGGCGGCCTCGGGGGAGCCGGCGAGTTCGACCAGGCTGCAGGTGGCGCGGAACGCGGAGACGTCGGCGTCGGCGGCGATGCGGCCCGCCGCGAGCAGCAGCGCCGGCGGTCCCTGAGGAGCTGCGAGGGACGAGCGGCGTCTCGAAGGGCCGCGCTGCTCAGATGCCAGCGACACCACGTACCCGGGCACCTTGCCCGCCAACGACTGGCCGTCGAACGCGCCCTCCCCCGTGATGACCACGTCCGCGGAGGCCACGAGCTCCGGCAGGCCGAGCACGTCGCCCAGCCGCTCCGCGCCCGGCGTCACCCTGGCACCCAGGGCCCGGAGCGCGTAGCCGACCCCGCCGGCGGCGCCGCTCCCCGGCGCCTCGGGGTCGAGCCCGATCAGCCCGGCCAGCCGGGCGAGCCCCGCCTCTGCCAGCTCCCGCCCGGCCCGGTCCAGTCCCTTCTGCGACCCGAAGACGGCTGCCGCGCCCCGCGGCCCGAGCAGCGGGTTGGTGACGTCGCTCAGCACGAGGGTCTCCGGCAGCGCCGTCACCCCCGAGAGGTCGACCTGTGCGATCCGCGCCAGGCCGCCCGCGCCCTGCGACGCCTCGGCCCCGTCGGCGGTGAGGAAACGGCCCCCGAGGGCCCGCAGCATGCCAACCCCGCCGTCTGTCGACGCGCTGGATCCGATGCCCAGAATGAGCCGTGTCACGCCTGCCTCCACCGCCGCCCTGATCGCCTCACCGAACCCCTGCGTGTGGGCGGACAGGGGCCGCAACTCGTCGCCGAGGAGCTCGATCCCCGAGGTCGACGCCAGCTCGACGACGGCGGTGCCGTCGGGCAACCAGAGCCATTCCGCCTCCACGGCGAGGTCGTGCGGGCCCATGACCCGCACCGGCACGCGCCTCGCCCTGGGGAAGGCGACGGCGAACGCCTCCAGCGTGCCCTCGCCACCGTCGGCCATGGGCACGGGTCGCACGTCGTCGTCGGGCCTGACCCGCCTCCAACCCGCCGCGAGGTGCGTGGCGACCGAGGCGGCATCCAGGGACTGCTTGAAGCTGTCCGGTGCGACGACGACGGTGGTCATGTCAGGAGCGAGGGTGTGCTTCCGCGCAGCAGGACGGTCAGCTCGACGGGGTCGTCGGCGGGCGCCCACTCCGGATCGGTGGCGGCCTGCAGCGCGCGGTAACCGACCTCCTCGACGGGCACCTTGACCGTCGTCAGCGCGGGGGTAACGTCGCGGGCGGTGGAGATGTCGTCGAAGCCGGCGACGGCGACATCGGCACCGACCGTGCGGCCGGCCGCGCGCACCGCCGACATGGCGCCGATGGCCATGACGTCGGTGACGGCGAACATCACGGTCCCGGGCTCGAGTCCCGCGGCCAGCGCCTCCTCTGCGAGCCGGTAGCCCTCGTTGCGGCTGAGGCCGCCCCGGTGGACGCGCTCGACGCCACCGATCCCGGCGGTGAAGCCGGCGAGGCGCTCGTCGGAGGTGCGCACCCCGCGTTCGCCGGCCAGCGCGACGGCGCGGCGGTAGCCCAGCGCGGCGAGGCTCTCGCCCAGCCTGCGGCTGGCGCCCAGGTTGTCGACGGTCACCGACCGGATCCCCGGCCCCTCGGGCCCGGAGCCCAGCATGACGATCTGGCTGCCGGTCTGCTGCGTGGCGGTGAGTTCGGACAGGAGCGCCTCGGACGTGGACTCGGCGCCCCGCGAGGCCGCGAAGATGATGCCGCGGGGCCGCTGTCCGCGCAGGGTGCGCAGCAGCCTGGCCTCGCGCTCGACCTCGCGCTCGGTGATGGCGATGGTCATCACGAGGCCCTGCTCGTCCGCGCCGCGGGCGACGCCGGAGGCCACGAGCCCGAAGTACGGGTCGGCGATGTCGGCGACCAGGAGGGCGATGGTGCCCGATGTGCCGCGGGCTGTGGCCTGGGCGGAGAGGTTGGCGGTGTAGCCGAGTTCCTGCGCGGCCGCCTCGACGCGGACGCGGTAGTCGTCGGCGACTTTCCGGGTCGAGCCGTTCAGGACGCGGGAGGCGGTCGCCAGTGAGACGCCTGCGGCATGGGCTACATCGTTGAGGGTGGCGGCGCCGGAACGCTTGCCTGCTGGTGGTGTCATGGTCCGGTAATCCTATTGCGGAAAGTCGGCGCTCGTCGGCGCGGTAAACGGATTCCCCGCGTGGGTCTGCCAGTCTGATCACGTCGGACGATCATTTCGAGGCAGGAGGCGCGATGGGCGCGGACTTCGGACCGGTGCTGGACTGGGTGCAGCAGAGGACGGCGGCGGGCATGTTCCCGACCGCGGTCGTCGGCATCGCGACCTCGAGCGGCACCGTCGAACTGGGCGCGTTCGGCACCACGGGCGGCCGCGCGGTCCGAAGCGACGACCGGTTCCGCCTGTTCTCCATCACCAAGCCGCTGGTCGGGCTGCTGGTCGGCCGCGCCATGGAACGCGGCCTGCTATCGCTCGACACACCGTTGCGCAGGGCTCTGCCCGACTTCGGCCGCGATCGCGACGACGAGGTCCGCCTCGGCCACCTCGTCTCCCACCGCAGCGGCGTCATCGAACCGCCCCTCGACGCGGCCGGCCCCCTGCGCCCCTACCTCCTCGCACCGGGGCGGGCTTTCACGGCGGGTGCCGTCATGGCCTACTCGTCGCTGGCCTTCGACGGCATCACGGCACTGCTCGACGACGCCGTCGGCCGGGGCTGGGAGGAGCAGCTCGCCGATCTGTCGGCGGCAGTCGGCGCCGACTTCACCTTCGACGAGGCCGCCGATCCCGTGCCGCTGGTCCCGCTGCCCGGGTTCGACGCCGCCCGTTTCGCGGCGCTGCGCCACCCGGGCGCCGGCGCGATAGCCCGGGCCGAAGATCTGCTGGCGCTCGGGTCCTCCCTCCTGGCGGGCGACGGCCGGGCGGTCCGGCCCGCGACCCTGGAGATGATGCGCCGGCCCCTGACGCAGGGCGTGCCGCGCCTCGACCGGCTCGCGCCGTGGGACGGCCACGAGTACGGCGTCACCTTCAACCTGCGCTACTGGCGGCAGGGGCTGATCGATCCGCAGGTCTTCGGACACTCCGGCTGGGCAGGCACCGAGTTCTGGATCCACCCGGAGCTGGACCTCTGCTGGACGCTGCTGACCAACACCCCTGACCGGCCCGGATTCGAGCTCGACGCCCTGGACAACCTGATCGTCAGCTGCGCTTCCTGAGGCGGCAGAAACCCCTCGCAGGGCACAGAACTGAAACCGGTTCACTGAAACGTCTAAGTCGCTTAGGTCGATCGATTACCAAAACCCAGGCAAGGGTGGTTGACTGCTGCCGTGGCACGCGTCCGTAACCCCCTCCTGTCGACCCTCCTGACGCTGCGCGGCAACGGCCGCGCCTGCGTCTACACCGAGCCCATGTGGGGGCTCTCGATGGCGCTCGTGCTGCCCTACGCGTCGGTGTTCATGCTGGCGCTCGGTCTGCAGGATCACCAGATCGGCCTGTTGGCCACCATCTCGATGCTGTCGCAGATGGTCGCCGGTCTGCTGTCAGGCGCGATCACCGACAAGTTCGGCCGTCGCCTGACCACCGCGGTGTCCGACTTCATCGCGTTCGTCATCCCGTGCCTGGTGTGGGCGTTCGCGCAGAACTTCTGGTGGTTCCTCGTCGCGGCGGTCATCAACGGCGCCTGGCAGGTGTCGCAGAACTCGTGGGACTGCCTCCTCGTGGAGGATGTCGATCGCAAGACGATCCCGAAGGTGTACTCGCTGATCAAGGTCGCCGCCGACCTGTCCGCCCTGTTCGCCCCGATCGCCGCGCTGATGGTGTCGCAGTTCGGCCTGGTGCCCGCCGTCCGCATCCTCTACCTCAACGCCGCGTTCTTCATGCTCGTGAAGCTGCTGGTGCTTTACAAGTTCTCAACCGAGACGCGGATGGGCGTCATCCGGCGCGAGCAGAACCGCGGCGTCCCACTGCGCAAGGCTCTGGCCGGTTACGGCTCGGTGCTGCGCCTGATCGTCCACTCCAGGGGCACGCTCTTCGCACTGCTGATCTCCGCGATCTTCTCCGCCGTCACCCTCGTCAACGGCACCTTCTGGCAGGTCGTCGTCAACAAGCGGCTCGGCGTCCCCGACGCGCTGCTCCCCCTGTTCCCGATGGCCCGCTCGATCCTGTCGCTGGTGCTGTTCTTCACGGTCATCCACTGGCTGACCTCCGCGCACAAGCTGCGCTGGCCCACCATGTGGGGGTTCGGGGTCTACCTGGCCGGGCAGGTGTTGCTCATTCTGATCCCGGCGACGGATTCCCCCACGGCATCCACCTACCTGCTGCTCGCGGGCTGTCTGCTCCTCGACGCCTTCGGCACCGGCGTGCTGTTCATGCTGTCGGAGTCGTTGGTCGCGCTGCATGTGGACGCCAACGAACGTTCGCGCGTCATGGCCATCCAGCGCACGGTCGTGATGCTGGCGACGGCGCCGTTCGGCTGGATCTCCGGCGCGCTGTCACAGGTCGACCGCAGCTACCCGTTCTACCTGACGTCGGCCCTGCTCATCATCGGGATGATCGCCGTGGGGTGGTTCTGGGTGACGTCCCACGAGCCGACCGGTGACGAGCCGGAAGGCGATGACGTGGACGCCGACTCGGGGGCGGAGCTTCCGGCGCTCTGACGGCGGCCACACCTACCCCCGCGACAGCACCTCCATCTGCTGCACCACCAGCTTCACCGCCTCCTCCGAGCGGTCCGGCGGGTACTTGTACTTCCGCAGCAGCCGCTTGATCTTGGCCCGGATCGACGCGCGCACGTCGTCGCGCACCGTCCAGTCCGTCTTCGCATCCCGTCGCAGCATCTCGACGAGCTCGCGCGCGATCTGTCCCAGCACGGGTTGCCCCAACACCTCCACAGCGGAGTCGTTCGCAGCCACCGCGTCATAGACGGCCAACTCGTCGATGCCGAGCGGAGGGTCGAACTGCTCCCCCCGTCGAGCCTCCGACGCAATCTCCTCAGCTGTTCGCCACAGCTCCAGGAGCACCTCGGCCGAGGTCAGCTGTCCGTTGGTGTAGCGGTTGATGACGTCAGCAACACGGTCTCCGAACGTCTGCTGACGCACCAGGTTTCGACCGGACACCCGCGCGGCCTCGAGGAGCAGCGCCGCCCGCAGCGCCTCGATGGCCAGCTGGGGGTTCTGCGACGCCTGCGCCTCTTCCAGCACAGACGGTGCCAGGTGATCGAAGTCAGGCGGGGTGATCTGGGCCATCTGGTAGATGTCGATGACGTCACGCGAATCGGTGGAATCTTCGACGACGGCCAGCAGCGCCCGCGCCACCTCCTCGGGGACCGGCCGCCCGCTGGCCTCTCGCTCGGCAGCGTCGAGCTTGGCCACCCAGGCACGGACCTCGACGTAGAACCGGACCTCATCGGCGATGTCTGCCAGGTTGTCCGCGCCAGCTGACAGCGCCCATGCGCGGCCAAGTTGCGTGGTGAGGTGCCGGTATCTGTCCGTGAGGGTGGCGTGCCCCTCCGCGACGCGGTTGCCTGGGTTCCGCGGATCCCGCAGCCAGGACGTCAGGAGGCGGGCCGCGTCCATCCAGCCGCGGGGTGTGCCGAGCTTGGCACGCCACTCGACGGGCCTCACAAGGTCTCGGAGCTGGTCAACGAGAGCCCTGGCCAGTTCGACGGCCTCGCCGACGTCGCGTCCCATCGGACGTTCCCGCTGGTCTGTGAGGGTGTACTCGGCCAGTGCGTGGGCGAGGTTGTCGGTGAGCGGGGCGTAGGCCACCAGCAGGCCGGCGGACTTGCCCCGGAACGTGCGGTTGACGCGCGCGAGGGTCTGCATGAGGAGCGCGCCCTTGAGGGGCCGGTCGAGGTAGAGGGTGTGCAGCGGCGGGGAGTCGTAGCCGGTGAGAATCATGTCCTTGACGATGACCAGCTCCAGGGGGTCCTCGGCCGTGGCGAGGCGCTTCTTGATCACCTTGTTCTCGGACTCGCGGCGGACATGGTCGCTGATCGGCGGCTGGTCCGAAGCGGTGCCGGAGTACACCACCTTGACGCGGCCACCGTCGATGGCGTCCGAGTGCCAGTCCGGCCGTAGCTCGACGATCGCCGCGTACAGGTTGGCCGCGATCTCGCGCGTCGCACACACGATCAGGCCCTTCCCTGGGCCCTCGATGTCGGGGTACATGCGCGTCCGGCGTTTCTCCCAGTGCTCGACGATGTCCGCGGCCAGCGTGCGGAGCCGCTCCGGCGCGCCGTAGATCGAGTTGATCACTGCGACCGACCGCTCCACCTGTTCACGTTCGGTCTCGTCGAGGTCGCGGGTGAGTTCGTCGGCAGCGGCGTCGAGCTGCTCGGAAGTGACTCCGTCGTCGAAGCCCACCGTGACGAGCCGCGGCTCGTAGTAGACGGGCACGGTGGCTCCGTCGGCGACCGCGCGGGTGAGGTCGTAGATGTCGATGTAGTCGCCAAACACCTCGCGGGTGTTGCGATCGGTGAAGCTGATGGGGGTGCCGGTGAACGCGATGAGCGTGGCGTTGGGGAGTGCGTCGGCGAGGTGGCGGGCGTAGCCGTCGAGGTCGTCGTAGTGGCTGCGGTGGGCTTCGTCGACGATCACCACGATGTTGCGGCGCTCGGACAGCAGCGGGTGCTCGCGGCCCGCCTCGCGTTCCTGCAGGGTGCGGCCGAACTTCTGCAGCGTGGTGAAGAGGATCCCGCCGCTGTTGCGCTCGGTGAGCGCGGACCGCAGCGCCTCGCGGGTGTGGACCTGCCCTGGCTTCTCGGGGAACAGCTTGGATGCAAGGAACCCGTCGAAGAGTTGGCCGTCGAGCTCAGTGCGGTCGGTGACCACCACGACGGTGGGGTTCTGCAGCCGCGGGGTACGCAGGAGGAGGTTGGTGTAGAACTCCATCTCGAGGGACTTGCCGGAGCCCTGCGTGTGCCACACGACGCCGGCCTTGCCATCGCTCTCAACCGCCTGGACCGTGCGGCCGACAGCCTTGGTGACGGCGAAGTATTGGTGCGGCTTGGCGGTGCGCTTGATGATCCCTTCCTCCCCTCGGCAAAGGCGGTGAAGTTGCGCATCAGTTGGCCGAAGCGCTCGAGGTTGGCCACGCCGTCCAGGAGGGATTCCAGGGCGGGTGCCTGGTCGGCGAGCGGCAGGCCGTCGTCGTCGACGTTCCACTCGGCGTAGTGGTTGAGCGGCGCGAACGGGTTGCCGTACTTCGCCACGACGCCGTCACTGATCAGCGTCAGGACGCAGGCGCGGAAGGCCATGGGGAACTCGCGCAGATAGGTGGCGAGTTGGGCGTGGGCCGTGGCGACGGTGGCGGACTCGTCCCCGCTGTTCTTCAGCTCCACGATGCCCACGGGTAGCCCGTTGCAGTAGAGCACCAGGTCGAAGCGACGGTGGGCGTCGCGGTCACGGACGATCACCTGACGGGCGGCCAGCCAGTCGTTGGACGACGGGTCCGGGTCGATCAGCCGTAGCGTGGGCGTGAGCTCGGTGCCGTCGGGCTCCAGCCAGCTGATCCCGCGGTAACCGTGGACCATGAGTTCGTGCAGGCGCAGGTTCTCCGATGCCGCGTCCTGCGACGCCGGGGCAAGGATCTCGGTGACGGCCTGGTCCAGCAGCGTCGCGGGCACGGCGGGGTTGAGCCGGGCCAGCGCCGCACGGAAGTCGACGACGAGCACCGGATCCGTGGCCGACGCGCGGCGGGCGTTGAGATCGGAGCCGTGGACCGGACGCCACCCGAGCTCGCCCAGGTAGTCGTGGGCGAGGAGTTCGAGGTCGTCTTCGAGCATGAGCCCTAGTCTGCCCGCATGTCAGTCCGCATCCGAGGCGGCGTGCGAGAACGCCCGTTATCCAGGTTGAGCAAGGATGGCATGCATCCCACTATGGGACCCAGGGCGGTATGATGGTGACATGAGCACGCAGATCGCGATCCGACTCCCAGACGACATGGTGGCCTTCCTGGACAAGTCCGTGGCGGCCGGCGACGCTCCCAGCCGAGCAGCGCTGGTGGCTCGCGCGGTCGAGCGAGAGATGCGCCGCCAGGTTGCCGAGCAGGACGCCGTCATCCTCCGCGAGCGGGGCACCGCTGACGATCTAGACGAGCTGGTCAACTGGTCCGTCGCACACACCACCGTCGAGGACTGACCCGTGCGTGAGATCTGCCTGGTCCGGCTCGACAAGACACGGCCAGCAGTCGTTCTGACTCGCGAGGCCGCGCGGGCGGCCATGACGAAAGTCACGATCGCGCCGATCACCTCCACCGTCAAGGGCCTGTCCAGCGAAGTCCCGGTCGGCCCTGCCAACGGCCTCGACCACGACGGCGTGATCTCCCTCGACAACGTCGTCACCGTTCCGAGCAGGCTACTCGGGCGCACCGTCGGGTTTCTGACCCACGCACAGGAGGCCGAGCTCGCCCGGGCGGTCGTCCTGGCCTACGACCTCGATATCCCGTTGCTCGATTGATGAACGGCTTGCACAGCCGTGACGCATCTCAAGGATTGTGCACGGCGGCTTTTCACGGGCCGACCCGTGCGGTGGAAGAGCTCCGCTGTCACGCGCCGCGCGCCTGGCCGCCGACCGAGAATCCTCCACCCTACGAAGAACCTCCTACCGTTCGCGAGCCGACCTGAGTGTCGACTCCTGACGCCGACGCTACGGCGCAGGTACGACAGTTTCGCCCCGGTAAACTGCGTCAGGACGGGACCCCCCTCACGCACGGCCACACGGCGGAAGGCGGCTTGTGAACAGCGCTATCAGAAGCAGGGACGGCAGCGTCCACGTGACCGACGAGCGGTTCAACACCCTCTCGCACCTGGTGGCCTTCTGCTTCTCGGTCCTCGGGACGGTACTGCTGGTCTCCCAGGCCATCGCGCAGGGAGACCCGTGGAAGATCGTCAGCTTCAGCATCTATGGCCTGTCCCTCATGACCCTCTTCGCGGCGAGCACGCTCCACCACGGGCTCGATCGCGGCCCCCGAATCAACGAGGCGCTACGTACGCTCGACTACGCTTCCGTCTTCACCCTGATCGCCGGCACGGTCACTCCCCTGGTGCTGGTTCTCTTCCGCAGCGTGTACGGATGGGCGGTGTTCGGCGCAGTGTGGGCCGTCGCGATCCTGGGGATCGTGCTGCGCTCCGTGTGGCGACGAGTCCCGAAGTACGTCACCAACACCCTCTACATCACGCTGGGCTGGATGACCATCGCACTGCTGGGCGCGGACGTCTCGTTGCCGCCGACGGCGCTCGTCCTCCTGGCCGCGGGTGGCCTGGTGTACAGCGCGGGCTTCGTGATCTACGTGATCGAGCGGCCGAACCCGTGGCCCGGGATCTTCGGCTTCCACGAGATCTGGCACGTGCTCGTGGCCGTGGCGGCGTTCCTGCACTACCTCCTGATGTACCTACACGTGCTACCCGCGTGACCTGGGACTTTCGCTGACGGTCAACCGTGGCGAAAACGTGGAGACAACCATGACACTGGTTTCATCACGAGACCGGTGATTCCAAGGTGACCGCGAGTCGGCGCACTACCGGACCAAACCGACACCGCAGGGTTCGAGCTGTCCACAACCATCCTTCCCAACTTGAACGCACCACCAGACAGGCGTACCGTGGGCAATGCCCCACCGGGGCAATGCAACCGCGGGTTGAGTGTTACATTTCTCGCGGAGGGGAAGGACTCACATGAACACGGACGTTTTCAAGAGCGTCGGCGAAGCACTCGCTGACGAGCGTGGACGCCTGCCCATGGCCAAGACCGGCGTTCGCAAGGACGATCGGTACGCGGTAGCGGTCAACGACGACGGGCAGATCCTGCTGACCCCCTTGGTCTCGATCCCCCGCCGCGAGTTGATCGTGTGGGAGAACCAGATGCTGCGCGAGTCCCTGGCACGGGGCTTGGCGGAGGCGGCGGCAGGCGGGACCGAGAGCCTCGGCAGCTTCGCCCAGTACGCCGACGAGGATGTCGAGGATTAGCCCGGTGGAACTGACTTTCACCGCGGAGGCCGCCAAGGTCTTGAAGGATCTTGCGGACTCACCGAACTACTCGGTGAAGCTGAAGAAGGTTCGCAGAACCCTGGGTCTCTTGGAGCGAAACCCGAAGCACCCAGGGCTCAACTCCCACAAGTACCAGTCAGTGAAGTCTGTGGACGGCTCGGACCTGTGGGAGTCCTACGTCGAGAATCGCACGCCCGGCGCATGGCGCATCTTCTGGATCTACGGGCCCGGTGCCGGGCACATCACCATCGTGACCATCGGCCCGCACCCCGACTGATCTAGGCTGCGGGCATGGGGGAAGCTTCTTCACTGCGAGAGGGACTCATTGTTCGTGCCCTCACGGCCTACAGCGATGCCTGCACCATTCCGACCCTCACTCCGTCGTGCCCAGGTGGAGCAGTCCCCGCCCCAGAGCCGCCGTGAACAGATCCTCCGCCAGAGCGTCGAACTCAGGCGCAAGGAACCGTGCTGCCGCGTCCGCGATGTCGAGGTCTGTATCTGGCTCGTCAGCACGCAGACGCACGACGAGCACGGCATGGATGTCATCACACCAGTCCTGAGTCGCGGTAGCCAGCGCCGGGAGCGCTCCAGCGACCGCGTCGGCGAGGAGCCGGACCAGCGCCTGGCCTTCCTTGCGAGCGAACAGCCGATCCAGCGCCGCCACGATGCTCGCCCGCACCTCCTCAACATCGGAGCTTGACGGTGGTCGGGCTGCCGTCGAGGAACGCGAGCGTGCTGGTCCGCATGTGACTGATCGCGTCCAGCGCGAGCCCTTCTTTCCCTCTGCTTGGAAAGTGGTGATACATGCTTCCGTGGCCGACCCCGGAGCGTTGCTGGAACATCTGCGGGCTCGTCGCCTCGAACCCTCGCTCTGCGAGCAGAGAGCATGCAGCAGCGACAAGCTTCTGCTTCGAGTCATACGCCGGACGCCCCGGCCCACGCCGCCTCTCCACCATCCCGGCACTCCTCACTCGACGGCCCCGCCGGTCACGTCACCAATTTCGTACGGACTAGTACGGACCTTGATCTGCAAGACGCGTGGCCGCTCCAGATGGAAGGGGGCGAGACCCCAGATTTTCTGCTGATAGCGCGGCTCAACGGAGCTGGCCTCACAACCGGGTGCGACCGGGTGTGTCGCTGTATGCTGCCCGATCACCGGCTGGCTTCCCAGCCCTGCTGGGGCGGGCAGACGGACGGTAGGTTGCGGCAGGCGGTCACCGAGCGTATGATATTAAAATCATTAATCTATGATAGGAGTGATCATGCCGCGGACGCCGGGTGCGAAGAACAAGTCTCCGAGGGAACTCAGGGCGGAGGCGAAGCGCCTCACGGAGAAGGCCAACTACATTGAGAAGCTTGAGAATCTCAAGAAGGACAAGAAGAAGTAGAGTGGTGGGCCTGTCGCCCGTTCGGGCATCGAGGAGGAGACGTGGGTTTTCTTGGCGGCTTGTTCAGCCGATCCACAGGGCGTGCGGATGACACCGGCGACGCGACGGTCACGCTGACCTGTGACTCCTGTGGTTGCGAGGTCAACGAGGATGAGATGGAGGAGGGGCAGTGCAACGACTGCTACAGCTCCGAGTCGCTGAGTGTGTATGACGCTGCGGACATCTGGCTCTCGAATGGGATGGACGAGGACTACACCTTCGGGTACGACGAGGACGAGTTGCGACGTGCCGCCGGTCTCACTTGATCCTCACCGCATCAGACCCAGCATCGTCCCGCGGTGCCTGTTAGGCTGCCGCTGTGAGTGACTGGAGCGACTACTGGGGCTGTCCGAAGTGTGGGAACCTCACCCTCCGCCTTGAGGACAAGGACTGGACTGCGGGATGAAATCCGGACCGCTTGATATTCATGTTTCAGGCTGCCTTGTTGGTTTCGTACCAGTCCTGCTCTGCTTCGTTCGGGGTACGATATTGAAGCGCGGAATGCAACCGTTTCTGATTGTAACGCAACTCGATGTAGCGTGCAATATCCCGGATAGCATGCCGCCGAGTCGGATACACGGTCCGATGAACCCGCTCCACTTTCAAGGTCGCGTTGAACGACTCCGCCCACGCATTGTCATAGCAGATACCAGTCCGTCCGACCGACCGAACAATCCCAGCCGCGCGCGTGAACTCGGCAAACTCGGCCGACATGTATTGAGTCCCGCGATCCGAATGGAAAATCGTCTCCCCGCTGCGGATATGGCCATTACTGATCGCCATGGCCAGGGCGTCGGTGACCAGCTCGGTTCGCATGTGCTCGGCCATCGCGTACCCGACGACCTTCTTCGTGCAGCAGTCCAGCACGGTGGCCAGATACACCCACCCCTGCCAGGTCGGGATGTAGGTGATGTCCCCGACCAGCTTCAGCCCGGGCTCGTCGGCGGTGAAGTCCCTGTTGACCAGATCCGGCAGATCCTTCGCGTCAGCCGGGATCGTGGTCCTGGGCCCGCTGCGGCGCGGCTGACAAGCCACCAAGCCACGCTCGGCCATGATCGCACGCACCGTCTGCGGGTCACACGGCCTCCCGGCCCGCACCAAGGCGGCATGGATCCGTCGGTAGCCGTAGGTGGCGTCGGAGTCGGCGAACAGGACCTCGATGATGTCGCCGAGCTCGTCGCGCCACCGCTGGGTCACCGAGACCGGCCGGTTGAGCCACTCGTAGTAGCCGGCCCTCGACACCCTCGCCCACCGACACATGCTCCGGATCGAGTAGTTGCCTTCTTCGCTGTTGATGAACGCGTACTTCGCGGTCACCGGAACTCTTTGGCGAAGAAGGCCGCCGCTTTTCCCAGGAACTCCCGCTCGGCCTTCAACTCACGGACCTCCTTACGCAACCGTGCCAGTTCAGCACGCTCCGGTTCGCTGATCTCCGGTAACTCATCCGGGTGGTCCCGCCGATACGCATTCACCCAATTCCTGAGTGTTTCCGAGCCGATACCATGATCACGCGCGACCTCGGCAACAGTCCGCGACGACTCAATCACCGCACGAACCGCCTCCGCCTTGAATTCCGGGCTGAACTTCTTCCGGGTCATTCGATCCCTTCCATTTCTCCCACGGATTCTACCGGTGGGGGCTCTTGGTCCGGAAACAATCCCTCACCTCAGACGGCCGTTGCGATGTTGCCACATGCGAGTATGACCAGTGCGACTACTTCGACGAGGGAACCCCGGAGTGACCGTCGGTATCATCGTGTAGACTAGAAGCATTCCGCCCCGCCGTCCTCCTGGGATTGGCGGGGATTTTTTCTACCCAGCGGAGGGAACGGATGAACGACACCGTGGATCGGGTGGTGGTCTTCATGGACTACCAGAACGTCCACGGCTGGGCACGCCGCCAGTTCCTCCCGTTCGGAGCCGACCCCAGCGAGGGGCACATCTTCCCGCTCAAGATCGGCGAACTACTCACTGAGCGACGACGGCGCGAGAGCGAGCTGATGGAAGTTCGCGTCTACAGGGGCCGCCCGAACCCGGAACGCCAGCCGGGTGCCGCCGCCGCGAACGACCGGCAGACGGCCATGTGGGAACGCTCCGATCAGGTCAGCGTGATCCGCCGCAACCTCCAATACCCTTCCGACTACCCCGCCTCCCGAGCCTCGGAGAAAGGCATCGACGTGGCGATTGCGGTAGACATGATCCGCCTGGGCATGTCCGGCTACATGGATACCGCGATCCTGTTTTCCTCCGACAACGACCTGATGCCCGCCGTCGAAGTGCTCTGGACGATGCCGCAGTGCCACGTCGAGGTTGCCTCGTGGTCGGGTGCTCATCGAGTCCGTTTCCCCGGCACACAGCAGCCTTGGTGCCACCACTTGAACGAGGGCGACTTCCGGGCGGTGCGCGACAGCTACGACTACTCGCTCCACGAGTAGCAGTCGGGTCATGCTGGTCGTGTCTTCGCCCACACCGTGCCTCGGTGAACCCCGAACTGCCTCGCCAGCGTGTTCACGCTGAAGCCCTGCGCACGGGCTGTTCTCATAGCGTCCACTTCGCTGTCCGTCAGGCGTGTTCGAGGTCGTTTACTTGGTTCCGCCGACGCCCCGATCAGCGGGTCGTCCGACTCTCCGACCGGGGCGGCATCCTCTCGGATGCCTTGATTCCATGCGGAAACTAGCCTCTCGACCCGAGGTCGCCTGTTCCCGCAGCGCTCCGTTGCGTCCACCCACCCACCCACGGCTGGACGGGCAGCATCCGATGGAGCGTTGGCAGCGGGATCTCGTTGACGAATCCCTGACTGTCTGGAGGCTGACGCAGGCCGAAGTCACCCCTGTGGGGGGAGCCACCCGGCGGTGACCCGGGGTGGCGACACACAGTCCAATCTCGAAGAACTTATCGAGAAACGTTGTGCACAACGATTGTCGATGCTATCGTTTTTCGACATGGAGACCAACACGACCAAGAAGGACCCGCTGAAGTTCGGCGCGGCCGACTACCTGCTCACCAAGATCATCGCCGTCGGATTCGTCCTCGTCTCGGCGATCGTCACCATCGTCAGCCCGATCATCGACTGGGCCAGCGGCAAGCCCCTGTCGGTGAGGCTCGACGGCCTCAACCAGGGCCCGGCCGTCACGGCGAAGCCCGGCGTGACCGTGCAGCACGACACCCACCTGCTCGCCCAGTTCAGCGACGCCTCAGCCGGCCTCTGGCTGGCCAACCTGGCGCCTGCGATCCTCTTCGTGATCTGCATGGCCGTCGTGGTCTGGCTGCTGTGGAAGCTGCTGGACGACGTCCGCGACGGTCGTCCCTTCACCCGGCGCAACGTCACTCGCATGCGGCTGATCGCGATCACCATCATCGGCGGAAGCATCCTGCTGTTCACGGTGCAGGGACTGGTCCACGGCCACCTGCTCTCGACCGCGCTGCCTGACACGGTGATGCTGTTCGCCAACAACTCCAGCGCCTCAGACCTGCTGATCCCCGGCGTGGGTTTCCTGCTGGCGGGCCTGGCCGAGGCCTTCGGTCGCGGTGTCGAACTCGAGAACGACGTGGAAGGACTCGTCTGATGCCCGTCGAGGAACCCCACCGCATCGTCTGTCGGCTGGACGATCTGCTCGAGGCCCGTCAGATGACCCTGACCGCCCTGGCCGAGGAAGTCGGCGTCACCGTGGTCAACCTGTCGATCCTGAAGAACCAGAGGGCCAAGGCGATCCGCTTCTCGACCCTGACCGCCCTGTGCGACGCACTCGACTGCCAACCCGGTGACCTGTTCGTCGTCGAGTGACCACCACCCACGCTCTCCCCAGCACCACCCGCGCTGAGGCACAGCTTGTTGGGTGAGGCACAGGCAATTGCCTGTGCCTCACCCAGCAGGTTGTGCCTCAGCCGTCAGGGGACGACCACCCGCCACCGGCTCGTCCTCGATCACGACCTTGCGGCCCAGGACGAACGCGTAGCCCTCGGCCACGACGGCCAGCACCGCCCGGGTCACCAGCAGCGCGGGCGGGCCCAGCTGCACCACGGGCCGGCATCCCGACCTGGAACCCCTACGAGGTCACCGAACTGTGTCGCGACAAGATCGCCACCACCCGGGCGCTCGAGGCGGCCGGCGTCCCGGTGCCCGAGACCCACACCGCCCTCGACGCCACCAGCTTCGCCCCCTGCTCGCCGACGGCCCGCTGATCATCAAGCCCTACCGTGGGTCGCAGGGGGCGGGCATCGAGATCGTCCACACTGCCGACCGACTCGAGGGCATCGACCACGGCGGTGACGTGATCATGGCTCAGCGCTACCACGAGCCCGACGGTCGCGACCGCAAGATCCATCGGATCGGCGAAGAGCTGTTCTGTGTCGAACGGATCTGGCCGGCGGTGACCTTGGACGACAAGCTGGGTCGCGTCGAGTTGCCACCCCACGTCGAGCAGGTGGTGCGTGCCTGCGGCGACGCACTGGGCATCGACACCTACGGCGTCGACATCATCGAGCACCGCGGTGAGCCGTGGGTGGTCGAGCTGTCGAGCTTGCCGGGCTTCAAGGGCGTTCCTGAGGGTGGACGACGCCTGGCGGCGCGGGCGCTGCAGTGGGTGCAGGACGATCGGCTGACCCTGGCTGGTCGCTGACCTGCCCGGCCTTGGCCCGGGCCAGCGCCTTGGCGTAGCCGGTACCGACCGCCAGCAGCAGCAGGCCGACGACCAGGAAGGCGATCCCCCGCCACAGCCCATCCAGGGCTGCCAGGTCGTAGAGGAACAGCTTCAGCACGGCCAGACCGGCCACCACCAGGCCGACCTTGATGCCGAGGTCGGCGGATCGTCCTCGTCGTAGTCCGAAGGCGAGCAGGACGGCGGCGATCAGCATCCAGACGATCGAGACGATGGCGTGGGCGCCGATCAGCGCCCCGCGGACGTCGTCGATGGCGGTGCCGACCATGGCACCCAGTCCAACGACGGCCACCATCACCCCGGCCAGGGTCGCCCCGACCGCAACCACCAGGGCGGCGCCACCGGCCCCCTTGATCGCCAGAGCGCGCACGGCCCACACGACGGCTGCACCCCAGACCACCAACAGCAGGCCCTCGAGCACGAGTTCTGTGGCCATGTCGGGCACGTTGACCACGTTGCGCTCGAGCACCAGCGCCACGGCAGCCATCGCGTAGACCAGGCCGCCGGCGCTGACCAGGCCAGCCACCACGGCCAGCATCGGTCGCCGCCAACCCACCGCAGCGACCAGGTGGACGACGGCGAGTACCAGCAGCACGCCACCTCGCCACGACGGCGGCTCGACCTGGGCGACGATGCCGTACCAAGCCAGCACCGCGGCGAGCAGGGCGCCTGCACCGAACCAGTCGGTGGCATGGTCGGCGGTCCGGCGTCCCGGCCGGGGGGCGAACGCGTAACCCAAGTAGGCCATCACGGCCAGGCCGGTGAACCACAGCAGGGGGCCGGTCTGCGGGGCTGGGCCAGATGTCCTGGCCGTGGAGCAGGACATGGCCCGCATCGGGTCGCAGCATGCCCAGCGCCACCCGCAGTGCGGTCGTCTTGCCCGCACCGTTGAGGCCGACGAGCGCACGAATCTGTCCGTGGGACAGCTCAAGGTCCAGTCCACGCAACACCTCGCGTCCGCCCAGCCGGACCTGGATCCCCGACAAGGTCAGCGCGGCGGTCATCGGGCCGAGCCCAACAAGCTCTGCAGCCCGCCGGCAAGGGCCATCGCAACATGGCTGGGCTCGGGCTCGGCCGCCCAGCCCAGCAGGATCGCCGTGGCGGCCCCCATCACGGCCCCTGCAGCAGCTCGCGCCTGGTCGGCGGATGTGCCGGAGCTGACCAGGGCCTCGCGAATCGCCTGCTCCGTTGCCGCGCTGGAAGCCCAGACAGCCCCACGCAAAGAGGGCGTGGCCGCGACGAGCTGGATGCGGTCCCGGAACTGGGGAGACGACAACTCGCGCGCCGCTTCGGGCTCGCTCAGCGCGGCCAGGAAGCCGCCCACCACTCGCTCGAGCGGGTGTGCTGACGCTGGCTGGGCGGCGACGGCCAGTGCGATCGCCGGATCGAACATGTCCTCCACCAGGACGGACTCCTTGCTGGAGAAGTGCCGGAAGAAGGTCATCCGTGACACTCCAGCCGCTTCAGCGATCTGGGCCACCGACACGGTGTCGTAGCCAAACTCGCGGAACAGGCGCAGGGCGATGTCATGCAAACGTCGGCGGTCAATCGGAACAGTCATGCCGCAATGATACCCAGTCACAGTTACCGAGTAACAGAATCAGTCGATCAACGTGTCCGGTCAGTACACCTAGCTCCGAGGTGGTGCGCGAGGACATGCGGCAAGGATACGGGGAGATTGGGACGTTAGATCGATTGGCAGGGGCGGGGTGTACAGAGTCGAGGTGCGCCCGGCCCCGATAGCCTTGAACCGGAGGATGACCAGAGAGGCAGAACTCATGGCAAACGCTGAACTTGGTGCCGCGAAGGCGGCGAAGGACGATGAGTTCTACACACAGTGGGCCGACATCGAACGCGAGATGAACGCCTACCTGGAGTTCGACCCCGACGTGTTCCGCGGCAAGACGATCCTCCTACCCTGCGACGACCCGGAGTGGAGCAACTTCACCAAGCTCTTCGCCCTCCACTTTGCCGACTTCGGGCTGAAGAAGCTCATCTCCACGAGCTACGCGCCCAACAGCAACGCTGAGGCCGCGTTCTACACGCCCACGCTGTTCGATGACCCGCAGTTTGATGAGGTACTCGACAGGGAGCGCGGCAAGATCTTCACCCTCACCGCCCAGGACATCTCTGGCGATGGCCGGATAGACGTGGATGACCTCCGCTGGGAGTACCTCAACGGCGATGGCGACTTCCGCTCTGCCGAGGTGACCGCGCTACGTGACGAGGCTGACTTCGTCATCACCAACCCACCCTTCAGCCTCTTTCGGTCCTTTGCGACCTGGCTCATCGAGGGCAAGAAGCGGTTCTCGGTTATTGGCAGCAACAATGCGATCACCTACGCCGAAGTGTTCCCTCACATCCGCTACTTCAGGGAGGGTCCCCAAGGTCCTACGTGCGCGGAAGAGTGCCGTGACACGCTGCTCGAACTCGGTGTCTCCAGACCCACCACGACTCTGAACGTCCTCGGAGGACTCGTCATGACCGGCGTCTCGCGGCCCATAGAGATCGCCTCGGGAGCTTCCCGCTTCGACGCTACCGAGGCTATGCTCCGCGATCTGGACTCACCGGTTGCGGGTGCCAGCACGACCGCGCTGCTACTCCGGCTCCGGAGGCACGCCGCGACACCGCCAAGCGCTCGCACAACCTCAGATGATGACTTTCTCGGCATTTGGGGCGAGTTGTCTCAGCGCGGGCTGGATGTCATCCCCATCCTGCGTGTCGGGGTCTCACCCACCGTCGCGGACGTCATCACGCAGATGATCACCGACCTCCCCGCGTCAGACGCCTGGCGACGACTCTGGGAGACACGCCTTGATCGCAACTCAAGTTCCCACACATACGGCGCATGGTTTGCGACCCATGTGACCGAGTGGCTCGCCCGTTTGGTTGAGACAGACGTTGCAGCCGTAGCCCTCGACCGCTTGGCCCAGTCCACGCCTCAGACATTTCCGCAGAGGCGCGACCTGAGCACTGATCAGTTTGTCAGCGAGGCTGTACGCCACCTACAGGAGGGTAGGCCTGACGAGGCAGCTGACATCTTCACTGCGCTGGCCTACATGAACCCTGCCGACGGGGAGGCGCTCAACAACCTTGGGTTCTGCCTGATTCCAAAGAGTGCAGCACAGGCGTTAGCCTCGATATTTCATGACGGCCCTGTGTGGGGCTGGTCGGCGCCGGTGGCGTCGAGGTTGTTCTGATTCTTGCAGGTGGGTGCGACAAGACCCCGCGTGACGTCTGCGGTGCGGGTTTCCAGGCCGGGAGCTGCCAGATTCGGTGGGTCGTGTGGAGGTCTGGGGGTCAGGTGGCGGGTGCCGGGAGGTTTCGGAGTCGGGTGATGCTGTCGATGATCAGCTCGGCCCAGCGGGATCGGTCGCTGAAGTGGACGACGGTGCGGCGGGCTCTTCTGGCGAGGGTCGCGGGGATGGTGTAGAGCCGGTAGCGGAGCCGTTTCGGTTCCCAGCGGCGGGCTTGGTGACCGGCCAGGGCCAGCATCACGCTCCAGGCCTGCAACTCGGAGGCCAGCGCGACGATCTGGCACCAGATCCGATTCTGGTTGAACCCGTGCAACGGGAGGTTGGCCAGGCCTGTGTCTTTCGCGATCCGGATCCGGTCTTCGCAGCGGGCGCGGCGACGATGCCTGAGCTCCAGCTGCTGGAGGGTGCCGAGGGTGGTGTTGGTGGCGAAGGCGGTGAGTCGGTAGCCGTCGACGTCGTCGAACCGCAGCTGAGCGCCGGGGTGGGGCCGTTCTCTGCGGACGATCACCCGCATCCCGGCAGGCCAGCCGTCGAGATCCAGCAGTCCGGTGAAGTCAGCAAGATCGGCCCCCTCGCGAGCCTCGCCATCGCTGTTGAGGGCCGGCACCCAAACCCACTCAGGGACCAGGTGGTAGAGGTCGGGGGTGTCCATGGGGAGGGTGAACCCGACCGAGTACGCCACCCTGCGCCCGGTCAGCCATTTGGTGAACTCCTTCGTGCCGCCGGCCCCGTCCGCGCGGATCAGCACGCGGCGTCCGGGCCGCGGGTTCCGGTCGGGGAGCTGCGCGAGAGCGGCCTTGGTGACGGTGATGTGATCGGTGGCGGTGTTCGAGCCGGCGTTCCCGGGGCGTAGGTGGACCTCCAGGGCTTCGCCGGTGCCCTCAGGTCCGTGGTCGGCGAACGCCATCAGCGGGTGGAACCCGAAGCCTCGTTTGAACGTCGCAGCCGCGCGTTGCTTCTCCGAGTGGGCGGTGATCAGCGACGCGTCGAGATCGATCACCACCGGATCCTCGGCAGTCGACTCGTGGTCGGGGGCATGCTCACCGGCCAGGGCCCAGACCCTGGCGCGGGCCTGCTGCCTGGCTCCGGCGATCGCCTTGATGGCCTTGTTTGCGTCCTCGGCCAGGGCGGCGATCAGGCGGGACACGGTCGGGTCGGAGGCCACCGGGCCGTAGACCCCTGGTTCAGCACGGAGGGTAGCGAGGTCGCTCAACGCTTCACCGCCGAGCACCAGCGACATCGCCAGATCGCAGATGATCTTGCCTGGGTCGTGGACCGCCAACGGTTTCCGCCACCGCGACAGCGCCTCCGACAGGGCCCGGTCCAGGCCGGCCGCGCGGATGGTTTCGGTCAGCAGGATCCCGCCAGCCTGGCCGACCGCGGTCACCTTCGCGGTATCGACATGAACCCTGGGATACGAGCCGGTACTCTTCACCTCGAAGGTGCTCCTCGCTTGTTGAATGATTGTGCTTCGCAAAACACATCATCCCAAGTCAGGGGCACTTTCGCTATCTCAGGCCACTACAGTCCACCCACCGTCATGAAAGCACGAGGCTAGGACCACTGGACCGGGCGTCGCGCCTGCCACTGAAGCAGCCGGGGCTGAACACCGCCAACCGCGCGTTCGTCCGTCATCTGCTCGGCCGCGACGCCGAAGCCCTGTCACTCTTGGAGAGCATTCAGGCCCCGGAGGCCGACGTATTTGTCTGGCGTGAGCCAGAGTGTGGTTCCCTCTCGCTCCGGTCTATGCAGCTTCCTGTCTATGTCGACGACCTGCATCAGCACATCACCAGCCGCCTCGCGGCGACTGCCAACTGACTCACTGTCCTTCAATGCACATCACTGTTGTTCAGTGATCTCCACCGAGTCGACCAGACCCTTGCCAGGAGCGCAGCGCCGGAGGGTTTCGTTTTGTTCGTTTGAGAGTAGTCTTGGAGCATGTCAACTCTCACTCCGACGGACTTCGTCTTCCTTGATGAGGCAAGCGAGGACGCAATGGCCGAGCTGATAGTCGAGGGGCGGCGCTACCGGCTGACGCCCCGTGCACTCAAGGTGGTCGTGGAGATCGTCGACGGCCTGGAGGCGGGTGACGACGTCGTCGTGACGAGGGCGAAGCCCCTCCTCTCGACCCAGGAAGCCGCCAACTTGCTCGGGATCAGTCGTCCGAGCCTTGTGCGCCTCCTTGACGAGGGCCTGATCCCGTTTGAGAGGCCGGCAGGCGTCCACCGCCGTGTCACTCGGGCCGCCATCGAGGCCTACCTCAAGGAGGCTCCGGCGAGGCGGGCGGCGGCGCTCGCGGAGATGGCTGAGACCTACGCGCCTGAGCTCGAGACCGAAGGATTCATCGAGACAAGATGACACCCATCGTCTTCCTCGACGCCAACGTCCTGGTCCCCTACAACCTCATGAGCGTCCTCCTGACCATGGCGGAGGACGGCCTGTTCATTCCCCGATGGTCTCAAGCCGTCCTGGATGAGACCAGCCGGGCGCTTGTCGAGAAACTTGGGCTCCCTCGAGACGACGTAACCCGTCGCATTCAGGCGATGACGGAGGCGTTCCCGGAGGCGATGGTGACCGGCTATGAGCATCTCGAGGCCACCGTGAACTGTGATCCGAAGGATCGACATGTCCTCGCCGCCGCCGTGGCCGCCGGAGCTGACGCACTCGTCACGGTCAACCTGAGAGACTTCCCGACCGACGAGATGGACCGGCTCGAGATCGACGTGCTGCACCCAGAGCAGTTCTTGTTCCAGGTCTGGTCCGTGGACATCGACGCAGTCCGTGCTGCCCTACTCCGCGACGCGACCAGACGAGTCCGCCCGCCCACGAACTTGGGCGATCTCCTGGCGAAACTCGCTCCGTTGGCCCCAACCTTCGCGAACGCCGTGCACCAGTGGGGCGAGGCGCCCCGAGCGGACATCAGTGCCGTTCCGCTGCTCGTGGCCGTGGAAGACGAGTCAACCCCAGCCGCTGGCCTGGCCATCCCTGACCTCAGGGATCCGCTCCACGTGGCCATGATGTGGTTCGGCGCCCTGGACGGAAGCGGAGCACCCAACGCTGCACTCGTTGAGCTGACCCTCAACCCAGGCGCGTTCGGCGACTTCGGGTGGGCCAACGATCTGCTGGAGGGTTTCGGCATCGCTTCCCGCGTCTTCCCGGCGGTGGACAGCGACGACATCTGCTTCGTCCACTTCGTACCCGAGGCGGCGCACGCGGCCCAGGCGTTCGGTTCCTTCATCCTGTCGGACGTCGTCTTCATGACCCTCGTCAAGATCGAGGACGGCACGTGGCGGGTCTGGGGCCTGGGGAAGGCAATGCCCAGCGCCGGGCAGGTCTTCCGCCGCGCCTGAGAACGTCGTCAGCGGCGATGCCCCCTCCGTTCCTGCGTGACCGATCCCCGATGGAGACGCACGGATACGGCATTCCGACGGTCCACGAGCCGGGCATGAGTTGCCCCGACGACGGCGCCGCGGGGTCAAGCGACCTCCCCTACGGTGAGCCGGCCGGACATGAGCTCGGGAAGGAGAGCGTCGCGGGTCGCGGCGAGGCGCCCCGACTCTGTGCGTCTGCTGGCCGACGCCGTGGCCAAGTCGGTCAGCGTGCGGCGTAGTTCGGCGGGGAGCTGTGTGACGTCCGGGACCTCAAGAGCCATAGCGTCAGCTGGACTCACCCTCTGGTGGGATCCCGAAGTACCGCGGGCCAGTGACTGGAGGCCATCGACCGTTGCGGGCATCCTCAGAACTGCTGCTAGTTCAGCGGTTGATCCCGACCGCGGTTCAAGCACGATGAACTCCGTCGACGCCACAGCGGGATGCATCTCCGGGATCTTCGCCGCATCCCACACTCGAGGGATGCGCGGGTTCAGCTTGGAGAGCAGCACAGATGGCCGATCCAGGCGCTGCTTGGCGCTCTTGATATCGGTCCCGTCCTCCAGCTTGGGGACCTCCCCATCGTCGAAGGCAGGCAGACTGAAGTGCCACACGCCACCCGGAACTGGTGTGACTGTCCGCCTCGGGACGACGGCGAGCTGGCCCAGTGGGACCGACGGAACTGAGGCAGATGCGCGAGCGAGCAGCGACTGCGACAATGCAGACGCAATCGAGTTGGCCCGCTCGTTCACGGCGATCTTGTCGTCCAGCGCTCCCAGGACGTCGGCGATGGCGGTTTGGGTGGCGAGGTCAGGCAACCAGATCTGGATACTGTCGAGGGCGGACCGGTTGAGCTTGGGTTGAGCTGAGCCCGTCAGATATCCCGTGACGTCTATCAGCTGTAGCTGGTAGCAGAGGTACCGGATATCGGAAACACCTGGTCTCGCCGTCAACACGTGCGCGTGATTGTTGACCCAAAACTGTCCATCCGCCAAGAACGCAATGGGCGTGCTGCGGCTTCGGAGATTCTCACCGTCCTCGGCAACGAGCAGGTGCCGGCCCTCGAAGAGGAAGTCACTCACCCAATCGACGATCCCGGACGCCCCGTAATAGGGGTATGGGCCAGGCCGACGGAACGACGCGCGGACGGGCACCCTCTTCGCGTCCAAGTTCAGCGAGACATCGCCCAGAGCAACGTACGTCATCGACCGACCCTTCCCAACTGCTCGCGGACGACCGCGTCGAGGCGTGCGGACTCGTCCATCGCCTCGAACAGTTCCTTGGTGAGCCGCTCGATCTTCTCGTCGAGCGGTTCACCGTCGTCCTCGATCGGCGCGGTGCCGACGTAGCGGCCCGGGGTTAGCGCGTAGCCCGCGGCCTTGATCTCCGCCGTCGGGACAGAGCGGCAGAAGCCGGGGACGTCCTCATACTCGCCCTCGATGCCGCGCCAAGCGGCGAAGGTGCCCGCGATCTGGGCGATGTCGTCGTCACTCAGTGCCCGCTCGGCGCGGTCGACCATGTGGCCGAGGTTGCGGGCGTCGATGAACAGCGTCTGGCGGCGGCGGTCTGTCTTCGCCTCCCCGGAGGCACCCTTGTTCCTGGCCAGGAACCACACGCACACCGGGATGCCGGTGGAGCGGAACAGCTGAGTGGGCAGTGCCACCATGCAGCTCACCACGTCCGCCTCCACCATCTCGGCGCGGATCTGGCCCTCCCCGCCGCTGTTGGACGACATCGAGCCGTTGGCCATCACCACGCCCGCCTGGCCGTCTGGGGTGAGCTTGCTGAGGATGTGCTGGAGCCAGGCGTAGTTGGCGTTCCCGGCCGGGGGCACGCCGTAGGCCCAGCGGGCGTCGTCCTCGCGGCGGGCCCAGTCCTTGATGTTGAACGGCGGGTTGGCCATCACCACGTCGGCCTTGAGGTCCGGGTGGAGGTCGCGGGCGAAGGTGTCGCCCCAGGTGGAGCCGAGGTTGCCGAGGATCCCGTGGATGGCCAGGTTCATCTTCGCCATCCGCCAGGTGCGCTCGTTGAGCTCCTGGCCGTAGACGGAGATGCTGCCAGGCGAGCGGTGGTGCGACTCGAGGAACTTCTCCGCCTGCACGAACATGCCCCCCGAACCGCAGCAGGGGTCGTAGACGCGGCCCGACGTGGGGCGCAGCACCTCGACCAGCACCCGCACCACGCCGGCCGGGGTGTAGAACTCGCCGCCGCGCTTGCCCTCCGCGCGGGCGAACTTCTCCAGGAAATACTCGTAGACCTCGCCCAGGAGGTCGCGTGCCCTGGTGGCGCCGGAGCCGGTGAAGCGGGCGCCGTTGAGCAGGTCGATCAGCTCCGAGAGGCGGCGCATGTCCACGCTGGACCGGTTGAACGCCAGCGGCAGGGTGCCGGCCAGCGACTTGTTCTCCTCCATCAGCAGGCGCATCGCGTCATCGACCAACTCGCCGGTGGACTTGTCCGGCGTGCCCTTGGCGTTGTCGGCGAGGTAGGACCAGCGGGCGTTCTGCGGCACCCAGAACACCTGGGAGCCGGTGTACTCGTCGCGGTCCTCGAGGGTCTCGGCGACGGTGGCCTCGTCGTAGCCCTCGACGATCAGTTCGTCACGGATCTGCTCGCGGCGCTCCTCGAACGCATCCGAGACGTACTTGAGGAACACCAGCCCCAGCACGATGTCCTTGTACTGGCTGGCGTCCAGCGAGCCGCGCAGCTTGTCAGCGGACTTCCACAGCAGGTCTTTGAGCTCCTTGGCGGTGCAGGGTGCGGCAGGGGCGGCGGGTGTTTTGGCCATGGTCAGCGGGTCTCCAGGGTGATTGTGGTGGTCTCGCAGGCGTCGAGGAGTGCGTCCTCGAACGTGTTCAGGGCGTCGAGCTGGGCATCGAGCTCGGCCCGACGCTGCCCGATCTTGTCAGAAGCCGCGGACAGCGCATCGCGCTGGGCGGCATCCAGGGCGGTCAGCCGCCACTGCGGCGGCTTGGTGCCGCGGGGCGCAGCAGCGACGGCGCGGGAAAGCTGCCCAGCGGTCACCGGCGCCTTCGCCGTCAAACGCAGGGCCCGGGCGGGGCGGCGACGAGGGATCCGCCGTGAGCGTCGACGACGGCGCTCGGCCCGGGGCCGATGATGACATCGCCGGGCCGGGTCAGCCAGGCGCGACGGTGCGCCAGCGCAGTGAGCCTGTCGACGCCCACGCTGCGGTCCAGTCGGCCCTCGGCCACTGTCCAGACGGCGAGGTCTCCGTTGCCCAGCTCCGCGAGCGGGAGCCGTGAGCCGGAGACCAGCCTGAGCCAGCCGTCCGCGATACCAGCCTGGGCGGAAACCTCACGCCTACCGGTCCCGGGGCCGCGCGACAGGGCAGGAAAACCCGCCAACCCGAGCTGGGCGGCCATGGCTGGCAGCTCATCGGCGGAGAAGTCTGCTGCGGCCCGACGGGCGGGAACGGCGGAAACAGCCACCAGTGAGCCGCCGCGGGCGAGGAGGTGCCGGGTGAGCACCGGCCGAAGGACGCGCCAGGAGCGGTGCTGCTGAACAGCGGCGTCCAGGGCGGCGACGGCGAGGTCCCGGGCGAGGTCGCCGATCAGCTCGGCAGTCAGCGCGACGCCAGTGAGGTCGGCCACGAAGGTGCGATGGTGCTCGAACGGCAACTCGTCACGCTCCGCCACCAGCCACATCGCCAACGCTTCCCGCGGATGGGCGGGGCGGCAGCCCGCCGGGAGCTTCACCACCGCCCTGACGACGCCGTCGCGGAGAAGTTCATCCCGGGCGACCACATCACCCGTCTCGTCACACAGGAGGCGCGCGGGTCCGACGAGGAGCCGAATCTGATCGTCATCGACGAGCGCGGCGCGCCTGAAGAGCTCCGCGTCATCGGCGTCGAGGGCGGCATGCACAGCGACACCCCATCCCCGCTCGTCGGCGACCGCGTACGTGTCCCAGTCGCCCGTCTGGAGGACCCGGCGGGTGTGGCGGCCCACGGGCGATTCGTCGAGACGGATGCCGACGCGGCCGGGCCACTCCGCGGGCAACCGAGACAGCCAGGCGAAGCCGGTGCCGGCCGCGTCAAGCAGACCCCGGCCCCCTGCCCCGTCCGTCAGGGTGAGCGCGGCGTGCGCGATCAGTTCCGCGGCCTCTGCCGACAGCGCGGCGGCGCCGAAGAGCGGAAGATGGCGCACCAGGCAGTCGTCGGTGAACCACTGCATGGCGTCGGCCGCTCCGAAGCGCTCGTCGAGGAATGCGTCGACCGCGAGGGCCGTCCTCGGAAGCTCATCGCCCAGGGCGCGGACCTCGCGGGCGAAGCACGTGAGGCGATCGAGCCGTTCGACCGCATCGATGGCGCGGCCGGGAGCATCCGAGAGGTGGTCGACGAGGGTTTCGCCGAAGGCCGCGCGGAACGCCAGCACGGCTGAAAGGTCCATCGCCCGCGTCACGTCGGCGCGCGCCTCGCTCAACATGGTGAGCAGTGGCAGCATGCGCTCAGGCTGGCGGTTGTTCCCACGGCCATGCTCGGCCAGCCACGCGACGACGTGGGCCGCGTCGAACGCTCCGTCGGCGACGGGCTCAGGAAAGGCGTCTACACCGACGTAACGTTTTCGCCACACGGAGACGACGGGACGGCGGACCCGGGCGATCATCGCCACGTCGGTAGCTGTGATGAGCATGGTTGCCTCCCTTCGATGCCCACACTAGCGAGAGGGTCGACACGGACACCTCGTATTACCGATAACCCCTCTTATCGTGACTCGAGAAGCCCTTTGCGCACCGACTTGGGATCGTTGACCCATCGACCCACGGCTGCTGGTCACCACGGCCGACGGCGCCTGGACCATCACCACCTCCTGATGAAAGGCACTCCATGCCCCACGCAGTCTCCCAAGCCATCCCCGGGACGAGCCCGGCCCCCGCAGCCCTCCACGTGTACCGCCTCGTCGTCTGGACGGCGGTCATGATCGCGATCATCGTCCTGATGCGGCAGCCATTCCCCGTCCTCCCCGAACCGCCCGCAGAGGGCCGATCCACGGTCCAGTCAGGCTTCGCGGACGACTTCAGCGGCGCCGCGGCACTCAAGGACCTTCGCGACTACTCGGCCGACAGCGCCCCGAAACAGCAGGTGGTCAACGGTTGGTACACCAACGACATGCTCGAGATCGTCGGCAAGCAGAACGACTCGCTCCTGCAAGGGCAGGCACGACTCCTGGAGGCACAGATGACGGCCACCTCCCACGCCCACGAGTGGTCGATGTGGCAGATGAAGGATCGTCGGTCGGAGTCGCTGCTCATCATCCTCGGGCTGGGAGCCGCGGCCCATCTCGCCGGTTCATCGCTGATCCTGCTGCTGGCCGGACGCAGGCGCCGCACGCCCCGCCCGACCGCAGCCAGCGACGGCGACGCCGCGCCGGGCCCGACCTTGGACGCACAGCCTGAGCCTCAGCCCTTCGATCCGCGCCCCGGGCACTGAACCGCTCACCCAAGAACCCCGCCGGCGAGTCAGATGAACATTGGGGGGACCTGACTCGTCGGCGGTCCCACGCCTCGGGCCCTCCGGCCTACCTGGTCGGGGCCAGCGGCACCCGCTCGTAGTGCCGGAGCACCTGGCAGCCCAGCCCGCGTCGCGCTGCCTCGGCCCGCGCCTCCTCCGGATCGCCGGGGTTGTTGGCGAACATGTCCCAGTGGATCGGCACCAGCAGCGTCGCTCCGGCGTCGGCGGCAAGGTCGGCCGACTCGGCCGCGGTCAGGTTGCCGACGATGTTCATCGCCTCGCGCTGCGCGTCGCGGCCGTTGATCGGGAGCAGGGCGGCGGTGACGCCGTGGGCCCGGAGGGTGTCGGCCATCTCCGGGCTGCGGACGGTGTCACCCGAATGGAACAGCACCTCATAGCCGAGGGCGACGACGTAGCCGAGAAACCGGGCCGTCGTCGTCTCCGTGGCCCAGTCACCGATCGGCTCGTCGGTGTTGACGGCGTGCCAGGCGGGCACGGGGGTCACGACGGCGTCGCCGATGGAGATCGGTTCGCCGGGCACTGCCCCGACGACGTCGCCGCCGAAGCTGGCGCGGACCTCGTCGGCGAGCGGCGCCGGCACGACGATGGCGGCGTCGGGCGAGGATGCCCGGACGGCGCGGATCGAGCCGGGGTCGAGATGGTCGTCGTGTTCGTGCGTGCACAGGACGGCGGCCATCCGGGCGAGGTCGAGCAGGGCGATGTCGGGGACGGGGAGCGTCCGCTTCGGGTGCGGTGAGAGGAACGGGTCGATGACGAGCCGGGTGTCGCCGGCCTCGATGATGACGCCGGCCTGGCCGAGCCAGGTGAGAAGGGGTCGGGTGCTGGCTGCGCTGTCGGTCACGACAACGAGGCTAGCGGGCCCTTCGAGACGCCGCTCGTACCTCGCGGCTCCTCAGCGAACGACTCACACCAGCTCGGGGCGTCCCGGCAGCCGACCCTCGCGATGTGCCGCCAGGAACTCGATCACCGTCTCGTACCAGAGCTTCGCGTGCTGCGGCGTCAGGATCCAGTGGTTCTCGTCCGGGTAGTACAGGAACCGGTGCGGCAGTTCCGCCGGGTCCCCTGGTGCATCCGGTTCAGCTCCCACCACAGCGCCAGCCCCTGGCCGATCGGCACCCGGTAGTCCCGGTCGCCGTGGATCACCAGCATCGGGGTCGAGATCTGCGACACGTACCGGTGGGGCGAGAACCGGGCCGCCATCTCCGGCGTCAGCTCCCGGCTCCAGTACCACGAGGCGTCCGTCGTCGGCCCGAAGCTCTCGAGGTCCCACAGCGACGCGTGCGTCACGATGGCGCGGAAGCGGTCGGTCTGCGTCGCGATCCAGTTGGCCATATAGCCGCCGAACGAGCCGCCCATCATGGTCGACGCGTCGTCACGGACGTCGGCGCGGGCCTCGACCTCATCCGTCAGCGCCATGACGTCGGTGTACGGGGCGCCGCCCCACTGGCCCCAGCCGCGCTGCAGGTACTCGAACCCGTAGCCGGTGGACAGCGCAGGATCCGGCAGCAGGACGGCCTGGCCGCGTGACGCGAGCAGCCACGGGCACCAGCGCCACGACCAGGCGTTCCACGAGCTGACCGGGCCTCCGTGCACCCACACCGTCAGCGGGGCGGGCGCGTCGGCGGAGGCGCCGTCGGGGAGCACGAGCCAGCCGGGCACGCGGGTGCCGTCGACGGCGGTCGTCTCGACCCGCTCGACCCGCCCGGGCAGCGCCGGGTACTCGGCGGGGGCGCGCAGGACGCGGCTCTGCGCGGTGGCGATGTCGACGGCGACGATCTCCCCCGGGTTCATCCACGACGACCGCACCGCGTACAGCGTGGAGCCGTCGGGGCTCAGCAGCGCGGAGGCATGCGCCCCGTCCTGCGTGAGGCGGCGGACCGCGCCGGTCGCCACGTCGACGGCGAACAGGGGCGCCGCGCCGTCGTCGTCGGCGGTCACGTAGACGGTGGCGCCGTCGGGGCTGAACGCGACCGGGTGGGCCACGCGGTCCCAGTCCTCGGCCAGGAACCGGCCCTCCCCGGTGGCCACGTCGACGAGCCACAGCTTCCAGTCGGGTGCGATGTCGGCGGTCGGGATCCGGTACCTGGAGCACACGGCGGTCCGGCCGTCGGCGCTGAGGACGGCGCCGCCGAACTCGGCGTCGTCGGCGGCGGCGATGATGCGCCGCTCCCCCGTCTCCGGGTCGATGGCGATCAGCCGCGTCACCGAGACGCCGCCGGCGAGCCGGTCGGTCCATTCGGCGACGATCGTGCCGCCGTCACGCGAGTAGGCGACGCCGTCGAGGGCCGGGCCGACGTCGCCGGTCAGGTCGGTGACGTCGCTGAGAGTCAGGTCGCCGTCGCCCGTGACGGTGGCGGCGCGGAGCCGCGGATTCTCGGGGCCGAGGTCGTGGTCCCAGTAGCGGACGGGGTAGCCGTCGTGCAGGATCGCCGAGACCTTCTTGTCCTTGCGGGCCGCACGCTTCGCGGCGTCGGCCTCGTCGTCGGCGACACCGGCGTGCATCGAGACGCCCAGCACCACGCGGTCGGTCTCGGGGCTGGTCAGCACGCTGCCCCAGCCGCCGTCGCGGCGCGCCAGCACATAGGCCTCGCCACCACCCGCAGGCAGGCACCACAGCGCGTTCGTGGAGTCCTTGGTCGCGTCCTCGCCCGCGGCGGGCACGTCGCGCTTGGACGTGAACACCAGGGACCCGTCGCGCAGGAAGGCCGCGATGGCCTCGCCCTTGACGGAACGGGTCAGCCGCGTGGCCGCCCGACCGCCGTCGACGTCGACGCGCCACAGGGACGTCACATAGCCGGTCGCGTCGTTGTCGGGGCCCTGCACACCGCAGACCAGCGTGCCGCCGTCGAGGCTGAGGGCCAGGCCACCGAGCCGGGGTGTCGTGATGTAGGAGTCGAGGTCGTACCAGGGAGAGGTGGGTTCGGACACGGCCCCACTCTGCCACCCTCCTGCCGAACCGGCCCGACCGCCTCCCCGACCTCCGCGTGTCCCGGCGGCTTGAAATAGTTGGCGGACCTCACCGAAAGGGCCGACCCTTGTTCCTCAGCAACATGGACATCGCCCGGGCCGCGACGCCGCTGCCGATCGCAGAGATCGCCGCCCGCCTGGACATTCCCGTCGACGGCATCGAGCCCTACGGACGCCTTAAGGCCAAGGTGCCGCTGTCGGTGCTCGCCGGGATGCCCGAGCGGCCCCAGGGACGGCTGATCCTCGTCACGGCCGTGTCGCCGACCCCGGCCGGCGAGGGGAAGACGACGACGACCGTCGGCCTGGGCGACGCGCTCACCGGGCTGGGCGAGCGGGCCATGCTGGCCCTGCGCGAGCCTGCGCTCGGGCCCGTCTTCGGGATGAAGGGCGGCGCCGCGGGCGGGGGCCGCGCACAGGTCATCCCCATGGAGGACATCAACCTGCACTTCACCGGCGACTTCGCCGCCATAGCGGCCGCCCACAACCTGCTGGCCGCGATCATCGACAACCACGTCTTCCACGGCAACGCGCTGGGCATCGACCAGCGACGCATCACGTGGCGCCGGGTCCTCGACGTCAACGACCGGGCGCTGCGCGAGGTCGTCACCGGGCTCGGCCCGATCGGCAACGGGTACCCGCGCCAGGGCGGCTTCGACATCGTGCCGGCGAGCGAGGTGATGGCCGTCTTCGGGCTGGCCACCTCGTTGCAGGACCTGAAGCGGCGGCTGGGCGAGATCGTCGTCGCGCACACCGTCGACCGTCGCCCGGTCCGCGCCCGCGACCTGGACGCCCACGGCGCGATGGCCGCGCTCCTGCGCGACGCCCTCAACCCGAACCTCGTGCCACGGCGGCCCGTTCGTAAACATCGCGCACGGCACCAACACCGTCATCGCCACGAAGGCTGCGCTGGGCCTGGCTGACTGGGTGGTCACGGAGGCCGGGTTTGGAGCCGATCTGGGGGCGGAGAAGTACTTCGACATCGTGTGCCGCGACGCCGGTCTCCGGCCAGCCGCGACGGTGATCGTCGCGACGGTGTGGTCCATGAAGTACCACGGGGCGTCGCCGTCGCTGACCTCCCCACGACCGACGTGGAGGCGGTGCGCCGCGGGCTGGTGAACCTGGAGCGGCATGTCACGACGCTGCGCGGGCTGTTCGGGCAACGCTGCGTGGTGACGATCAACCGGCGCGCCGAGGATGACCCGGCAGAGGTCGACGCGATCCTGGCGGCCGCTTCCGCTCTGGGGGTGCCCGCCGTCGAGGCCCGCCACTTCGCCGAGGGTGGCGTCGGCGCCCGCGACCTCGCGCTCGCGGTGATGGAGGCCGCGGGGGACGGCACCGAGGAGCCGCGCTACGCCTACGAGCGGGACGCGGGCCTGTGGGAGAAGATGCGGGCGATCGCCACCCGGGTCTACGGTGCGGCCGACATCACGGCCGACTCGTCGGTCCACCGTCGGATCCGGCAACTGGAGGCCGAGGGCAACGGGCACCTGCCGGTGTGCGTGGCGAAGACGCAGTACTCGTTCGCGACCGACAAGGCGCTGCGCGGCGCACCGTCGGGTCACGTGGTGGACGTGCGGGAGGTCCGGCTCAGCGCGGGAGCGGGTTTCGAGGTGATGATCTGCGGCTCGATCACGACGATGCCGGGCCTGCCGGCCGTCCCTGCCGCCAGCACGATCGACGTGACGGACGAGGGCCAGATCGTCGGCCTGTTCTAGGCGACCAGCCCCGGCAGTTGCGCCATCGAAGCGAAGACCGTCGTCACGCCGAGGCTCGTCAGCTCCTCCGGCGACAGGTACGTCGGCTCGCCCGGCGCGTAGCCGAACACCGTCGCCCCCGCAGCGACGCCCGCGCGGACGCCCGAGCCCGAGTCCTCCACGACCGCCGTCGTCCGCGGGTCGACGCCGAGCGCCTCGGCCGCCACCAGGTAGACGGCCGGGTCGGGCTTGCTGCGCTCCAGTTCCATGCCGCTGTAGACGTGCTCGCCGAACACGTCGGTGAGCCCGATCTTTGCCAGCTGCATGTCGATCTTGCCGCGGTCCGCGCCCGAGACGCAGGCCACCGGCAGCCGGGACGCGATCTCCCGGACCGCCTCCACCGCCCCGGGGACCGCCGTCAGCCGCGCCTCGAGTGCCGCGTTGCGCCGCACCCGGAAGCCGAGGATCCAGTCCATGTCGATGCGGTGGCCGGTGTGCTCGTAGATGACCTGCCACTCGTCGAGGAACGCCTTGCCGACGAAGCGACGGACGCACTCCTCCTCCGAGATGTCCCAGCCGAGCTCCTGCAGCATCTCCCGCAGGACGCCGTTGGTGATGGGTTCGGAGTCGACGAGGATGCCGTCACAGTCGAACAGGACGGCGGAGAAGGTGGTGGGCACGTTCCGGGAGCCTACCCCTGCCGCTCACACGCGGCCTATTCTGTCCCTACTGCCGCGTCGGGGGAACCGCGGCACAGGGGGGAGGTCGCCATGAGCGTACCGATGGAGGAGCCGAGCAGGACCAGCAAGGCCCTGGGGCCGCGGCCGGCAACGGCGCTCCGCAGAGCAGAGATCGTCCGGGCCGCCGCCGACGTGTTCGCGGAGAAGGGGTTCGCGCACGGGACCCTGCACGAGATCGCGGATCGGGTCGGGATGACGCACGCGGGGGTGCTGCACCACTTCGGCTCGAAGGAGCAGCTGCTGGTCGAGGCGCTCGCCTACCGCGACCGGCTCATGCTCGAACACCGCCCGGAAGGGCAGGACCTCTTCCACTACCTGGTCGACATCGCCGTCGCCAACTCGAAGCAGGCCGGAATGATCCAGGCCTTCCTGGCCGCAGCGGGCGACTCCGTCGCGCCCGGGCGTCCCGCCCAGCCCTACTTCGTGGAGCGGTACCGGATCCTCCGGGCCGAGGTGGCCACCGCCTTCGAGCAGACGTGCACAGAGCGGGGAGTCTCGGATCCGGCGGTGATCGCCGCGGCATCCACCGGGATCCTCGCAGTCCTCGACGGCGTACAGGTGCAGTGGTTGCTGAGCCCCGAGGCAGTCGACCTCGAGGCATCCACGACGTTCGTGATCGACGCGATCGTCGCCGCTGTACTCGCCTGACGGACGAGAACCGACACAAACGGCTCCGCGCCGGTAGCCGCGGCGCTATGCTGAGCACGCCGGTCCCGAGCGGGACCGTCCTGCCCTCAGGAGGCCCGCGTGTCCACACCTGTCACCTCAAGTCCCTCCAACCTGGCCCGGATCGCCCTGTTGGTCGGCGGCCTTGTCGCCGTCGCCTTCGGCATCGCGCTGCTCGTGTGGCCCGCGAAGACGGCCGCCGCACTCGCCGGCGTCATCGCCCTCTACGCCATCCTCGCCGGCATCGTGTACCTGGCCATCGGCGCACTCTCGAAGACCCTGACGACAGGCGGACGCGTCGGCCACGCACTGCTCGGCGTTCTCTACATCGTCGCCGGCATCTACGCCTTCGCGTCGCTGAAGCAGACGGCCGCCTTCCTCGGCATCTTCCTGGCCGTCATGATCGGCGTCATGTGGATCATTGAGGGGTTCACCTCCCTGTTCGCGCTCGAGGGATCCAGCTCCAAGGCGCTGACGATCGTCTTCGCCCTCATCTCGATCCTCGCAGGCTTCTCCCTGCTGTCCAACGCGCTGTGGGGCGCCGTGTTCCTCTGGTGGCTGCTGGGCATCTCGCTGCTGGTCCTGGGACTGCTGAACGTCTTCCGCGCCATCATCGCGCGCAAGGAGGCCTGACTCATGGCCACCGAGTCTTTCGCAGGCCCGGTCGACTACGTCGTCTTCCGCTTTGACGACGGTGCCGACATCGGCCCCGGCCTCGCTGCCCTCCTCGAAGCAGTCGACCAGGGCATCATCGAGATCCTCGACCTGGCGGTCGTCTCACTGACTGCTGAGGCGGCCGTGACGCGGCTCGCGCTGGCCGACCTGAACGCAACCAGCAGTGTCGACCTGTCGATCTTCGACGGTGCCGCCTCGCACATCCTCGACGACGACGACCTCACCAAGATCAGCGGGGAACTCACGCCGGGGAGGTTCGCCCTGGCAGTCGTCTATGAGGACCGCAGCCTCGCAACGGCCGCGGCCGCGTGGGCCACGGTCGGGGGCACTGAACTATTCTCCGGCGGCATCGACCTCGCCGATCTCGAAGCGACTCTGGAAGGAAACCAGTCATGAGCCTTCTGCGTACCGCCGCCCGCGCGTCCGTGGCCACCCGTGTCGTCGGTAACACCCACCGACGCCAGCAGCAGAGGTGGGCCGCGCAGGATGCTGCCGCAGCCAAGACTGCGGCTCCCGCCCAGTCACCGGCGCCAACTCCCGCCCAGGCGCCGGCGTCAGCGCCGAGCATGCTGGACCAGTTGGCCCAGCTCGGTCAACTGCGCGACGCCGGGGTGCTCACCGACGCGGAGTTCGAGGCCCAGAAACAGCACATCCTCGCCGCCGGCTGAGCCGTCCACCGCTGGTGATCAGCCAGCGACGGTGAACGGGGCGGTCAACAGCCGTGCCCAGTCCGAGGACGGGCCGACCCGCAGTTCGAACGCGCCCGGCTCGACCACCCGGTCCCCGGCCGCGTTGACGATCATGCAGGCCGCGACCGGCAGCTCGAAGGCCACCTCGACGCTCTCTCCCGGCGACACCGTCACCTGCCGGTAGCCCTTGAGCTCCTGGTCGGCCCAGCTGGCGGACGTGACGGTGTCGCTGACGTAGATCTGCACCGTCTCCAGCGACGGCCGCTCACCAGTGTTGTGCAGCGTGACGCTGCCCCGGATCACGTCCGCGGACGACAGTTCGTCGGCCTCCAGCGCGAGGTCGGAGTACTCGACGGTGGTGAAGCTCAGCCCGTGCCCGAAGGGCCAGGCGGGGGCCTGGGTCAGGTCGGCGTAGCGGCTGCCGTGCTGGCCGCGGATCTGGTTGTAGTACGTCGGCTGCTGGCCGACGTGCCGCGCGAACGAGATCGGCAGCCTGCCGCTGGGCTCCGTGTGGCCGTAGGCGATCTCCGCGATCGCCCTGCCGCCCTTCATGCCGGGCGACGCAGCCCAGATGACGGCGGCCGCGTTGCGGGCGGACTCGGGCAGCACCAGCGGCTTGGACGCGACCAGCACCACGATCATGGGCTTGCCGGTGGCGGCGAGCGCGTCGAGGAGCGCGACCTGGCCGCCGATCAGTTCGAGGGTCGCCGTCGAGCGTCCCTCGCCGACCAGCTCGATCCTGTCGCCGACCACGGCGACGACGTAGTCCGCGGCCTCGGCCGCAGCGACGGCCTCGGCGAGCTGCGCCTCGTTGACGGCGGCCGGCACGACGAGCCTCGGCCGCGGCTGGCCGTCCGGGAAGAACCTGCCTGCGGGGTCGTCGGTGAGCGTGAGGATCTCCGCACCCCGGGCGTGCGTGACCTCCCAGCCCGCCGGTGCCAGCTCGCGCAGGCCGTCCAGGACGGTGGTGATCATGTCGCGCGGCTGGCCCTCGAGCCACCCGGCCTGGCCGGACCCGCCGGCCCAGTCGCCCAGCTGCGTCTGCGCGTCGTCGGCGAGCGGGCCGACGACAGCGACCCGGCGGGCGCGGTCTGCGGGCAGCGGAAGGACGCCGTCGTTCTCGAGCAGGACGATGGAACGCCTGGTCAGCTCAAGGTTGAGGGCCTCGTGCTCGGCGGTGGCGACCTCGACGGCGATGCGGGCATCGTCGGGGTGACGCGGGTTCTCGAACAGGCCGAGCTCGAACTTCACCGTCAGGATGCGGGACACCGCGCGGTCGAGGTCCGCCTCGACCAGCAGCCCGTTCGCGACGGCGTCGAGGGCCCCCTGGAAGAAGCCGGGCGTCGTCATGACCATGTCGTTGCCGGCCTTCACGGCCGCCGCGGCGGCATGGGCGATGTCGGGCTGCACCTTCTGCTCCCACACCATGCGCCCCACGTTGTCCCAGTCGGTGATGAGGGTTCCGGTGTAGCCCCACTCGCCGCGCAGCACGTCGGTGAGCAGCCAGTCGTTGACGGTGATCGGGACCCCATCGGTGGTTTGGTAGCCCAGCATGAAGGTGCGGCAGCCCTCGCGGGCGACCCGCTCGAACGGGGGCAGGAACCAGGAGCGCAGCTTGCGGCGCGACAGGTCGGCCTCGCTGGCGTCGCGGCCGCCCTGCGTCTCGGAGTAGCCGGCGAAGTGCTTCGCGGTCGCGAGGATCGCCGTCTCGTCCTGCAGGCCGTCGCCCTGGTAGCCGCGGACCATCGCCGAGGCCAGCTCGCCGATGAGGAACGGGTCCTCGCCGAACGTCTCGTTGACACGACCCCAGCGAAGGTCGCGCGTGATGCACAGCACCGGCGAAAAGGTCCAGTGGATGCCGGTGGCGGCGGCCTCGATGGCGGTGATCCGCGCCACCCGCTCGAGCAGGCGGGCGTCCCAGGAAGCGGCCATGCCGAGCTGGGTCGGGAAGATCGTGGCCCCCTCCCAGAAGGAGTGGCCGTGGATGCAGTCCTCGCCGACCAGCAGCGGGATCTGCAGCCGGGTCGTCGCCGTCAGCTGGTGGGCGCGGCGCACCCGCTCGGGCGAGGTGTGCAGGATGGAGCCGACGTGGCGGTTGAGCACCATGTCGTCGAGGTCGTCGCGGGCGTCGAGCTGCATCATCTGCCCGACCTTCTCCGGCAGCGTCATGCGGCCCAGCAGGTCGGCGACACGTTCGTCGATGGGGAGGGCGGCGTCGAGGTAGCGCTCGGCGGGCAGGGTGGTCACTTGTTGTCTTCCTTCTTCATCGCCACGGGACGGACCGCCGTCACCGCGGAGTTTGCGTTGATGCCCTGCTTGCGCAGCGCACGGGCGCGTTCGCCGGCCGACCGCAGGCGCGGGTTGACGTACTCGTCGATACCGAAGTTGATCAACGAGAGCGCCACGCCGATGGCGGCGATGCAGAGGCCGGGGGGCAGGTACCACCACCACTGGTTCTGCTGGAAGGCGCCCTGCGCCGCCGCCCAGTTCAGGATGGTGCCCCAGTTGTACGTCGTCACGGGGATGACGCCGATGTACGACAGGGTGGTCAGGCTCAGGATGGCGGCCGTCACCGTGCCGACGAAGCTGGCGGCGATCAGCGCCATCAGGTTCGGCAGCATCTCGATCGTGATGATGCGACGCAGCGGCTCGCCGTTGGCCCGGGCGGCCTGGACGAAGTCGCGGTTGCGCAGCGACATCGTCTGGGCGCGGAGCACACGCGCACCCCAGGCCCAGCCGATGATGCCCAGCACGCTGGCGACGACCCACAGCGGCGGGTCCTCGAAGATCGACGCGACGATGATGATGAGCGGCAGGCCGGGGATGACGAGGAACACGTTGGTGAGGGCGGACAGCGACTCGCTCTTCCAGCCGCTGATGTAGCCGGACAGCACGCCGACGGTGATCGCGATGACCGTGGAGATCGCGGCCGCGAGGAAGCCGACGACGATGACGCCGCGGGTGCCGAAGATCACCTGGCTCAGCACGTCCTCGCCGATGTGGGTCGTGCCGAGCCAGTGCTCGGCCGACGGCGGCTGGAAGCGGGCCGTGTGGTTGACCGCGGTCGGCGAGTAGGGGGCCAGCACGTCGGCGAAGATCGCGACGAGGACGAAGATGCCCAGGATGACAAGGCCCGCGATGGACTTGCCGTTGCGGAACATCGCGAACGAGGAGCCGAGCTTCGCCAGGAAGGTCTGCCCCGGCTTCTCGAGGGAGGTGGTGGTGCTCATCTGCTCAGGCCTCCGTCTGGCGGGTGCGCGGGTCGAGGAACGCGTAGGCGACGTCGGCCAGGATGTTGGCGACGAGGACCGAGAACGTGATCACGAGGAACACGCCCTGCATGAGCGCGTAGTCCTTCGCGTTGGTCGCGTCGAGGAGCAGTTTGCCGATGCCCGGGTAGCTGAACACCATCTCCATGACGATGGTGCCGCCGACGATGAAGCCGAGCGACAGCGCGAAGCTCTGGATCTGCGGCAGGACGGCGTTGCGGGCGGCGTAGCTCCACAGCACGCGGCGGTCCGGCATGCCCTTGGCCTGGGCGACGGTGATGTAGTCCTCGTCGAGGACCGTCAGCATCATGTTGCGCATGCCGAGCATCCAGCCGCCGAGCGAGGCGATCACGATGGTCAGCACCGGCAGGGTGCCGTGGTGGATCACCTGCGTGATGAAGTCGACCGACCACTCCGGCTTCATGCCCACGCCGTAGGCCTTGCCGATCGGGAACCACTTCAGGTTCACCGAGAACACGGCGATGGCCAGCAGCCCGAGCCAGAAGTAGGGGATGGTGCTGAGGAACGTGGTGATGGGGATCATCACGTCGAGGCGGCTGCCGCGGCGCCAGCCGATGAACGCGCCGCCGACGGTGCCGATCGTGAAGGAGACGATGGTGGCGAGGCCGACGAGGCCGACCGTCCAGGGCAGGGCGCCGGAGATCACCTCGGCGACGGGCCGCATGCCGTGCAGCAGCGAGACGCCGAGGTCGCCCCGCAGCAGGTGGGCCCAGTAGTCGAGGTACTGCTGGAACATCGACTTGTCGGTGTCGAGTCCGAGGAGGGCGCGCAGGGCGTCCGCGGCCTCTGGCGACACGTTCCTGTTGCGGGCCAGGTACTGGTCGACGGCGTCGCCCTTCATCATCCTGGGGAGGAAGAAGTTGATGGTGATCGCGGCCCAGAGGGTGAACAGGTAGAACAGCGCGCGGCTGCCGAGGAAGCGCCACGGGACGCGCGAACGCCCCTTCACGGCCTTCGTCGCGGTGGTGCCGACCTCGAGCGCGTCGGGGGTGGGGTCGGTCATCGTCGGCTGGACGGCGCTCATCGGGGGCCTCCGTTGCTGGCAAGGTCGGCGAAGTGCTTCTCCGGGTCGGGCGAGGCCGCCCGCAGCTCGCGGGTGTAGGGGTCCTGGGGGTTGAGGATGACGTCGTCGGCGGGGCCGTGTTCGACGATCCGGCCCTGGTTCAGGACGATGATCTCGTCGCTGAAGTGGCGGGCCGTGGCCAGGTCGTGGGTGATGTACAGGACGCCGAGGCCCTCCTCGCGCTGCAGGTCGGCGAGCAGGTTCAGGACGCCGAGGCGGATCGACACGTCCAGCATCGACACGGGCTCGTCCGCGACGAGCAGCTTCGGCCGGGACGCCAGCGCCCTGGCGATGGCCACGCGCTGCCGCTGGCCGCCCGACAGCTCGTGGGGGCGGCGGTCGATGACGGTGGCGGGATCGAGGCGGACGCGCTCGAGGAGGCGCAGGACCTCCGTCTCGGTCTGCTCCTTCGGCACGACGTCGTGCAGCCGCAGCGGCCGTTCGATGTGGTAGCGGATCGAGTGGTACGGGTTGAGGCAGGCGAAGGGGTCCTGGAACACCATCCGCAGCTGCTGCCGGTAGGCGCGCAGCCCCTTGCCGCCGCGCGGGATGGGGGCGCCGTCGAGCAGCACGTCGCCGGAGGTGGCGCGCTCGAGCTGGGTGAGGATCTTCGCGATCGTCGACTTGCCGCTGCCGGACTGGCCGACCAGCCCGATCGTCTGCCCGGAGGCGAGCGTGAAGCTGACGTCGTCGAGGGCCTTGATCTGGCCCGCGCCGCGGACGTTGTAGATCTTGGTGACGTTCCTGAGTTCGAGCGCGCTCATCGGACCACCACTCCCCTCTCGCCGGTGAGGCGCGGGAACGAAGCCAGCAGCGTCTTCGTGTACTCGTCCCTCGGGTTGGTCCAGATGTGTGCGGCGGTGTCGAGCTCGACGATCTCGCCGTCCTTCATGATGGCGATCCTGTCGCTGATCTCCAGCAGGAGCGGCAGGTCGTGCGTGATGAAAATGACGGAGAAGCCGAACTCGTGCCGCAGCTGGGAGATCTGCTTCAGGATCTCTCGCTGCACGAGCACGTCGAGCGCGGTGGTGGGTTCGTCCATCACCATCAGCTGCGGGCGCAGCGCGAGCGCCATGGCGATCATGACGCGCTGGCGCATGCCGCCGGAGAGCTCGTGCGGGTAGGAGCGGATGCGCTGCTCGCCGACCTTGACGATCTCGAGCAGTTCCTTGACCTCGGCGATTCGCTGCCTACGGCTCATCTCGGGGCGGTGGACCTGGAAGACGTCGTCGAGTTGCCTGCCGATCTGGACCACCGGGTTGAGCGCGTTCATGGCGCCTTGGAAGACCATCGAGACCTTGTCCCAGCGGAACCGGCGCATCTCCTCGGGGTCGAGGGAGTTGACGTCGATGTCCTCGCCGGACGCGTCGTGGAACAGAACCTCGCCGCTGGTGATCACGGCCGGCGGCTTCAGCAGCCGCTGGATGCCGTAGGCCAGGGTGGTCTTGCCGCAGCCGCTTTCGCCGGCGAGGCCGAGGATCTCGCCGCGGCGCAGCTGGAGGCTGACGCCCTTGACGGCCTCGACGGGTGGGGAGACGTCGTAGACGACGGAGAAGTCCTGCACGGACAGGAGCGCATCACTCAACACTGGGTATCGCTTTCGTGCGGTGGAAGACGACGGGGGGTGGATACACGCTAGGTGCATCCACCCCCGCGCGTCGGATCCGTGTGGGGACTAGCTGGCGGGCTTCAGCTTGGTCAGGATCATCGCGATCGCGGGCTGCGTCGGATCACCCGAGGCGTAGGGGTCCTCCTCGGACGGCCAGCCGACGTAGTTGCGCGTGTTGAACTCGCCGAGGAGCGGGTGCGCGCCGAGCGGGATGACCGGCACGTTCTCCACGAACGACTTCTGGATGACGGCGAGGGCCTCGGTGCGCTGCTCGTCGCTGGAGGCGTTGGCGTAGGTGTTCAGCGCCTCGGTGACAGCCGGGTCGTCGAAGCGGCCGAAGTTGTACTGGGCCTTGTCGTCGACGATCCACTTCGGATCCATCGTCGAGGTGTACATGCCGTACGCGTTGCCGGTGTCCTCGAGCCAGTGGATGATCGCCTGGAAGGTGCCCTCCTGGCGGGCGGCGTCCCAGCCACCCCAGTCGGGCTGGTCCACCTTGACCTCGATGCCGAGGCCCTTGTTGAGCTCCTCGGCGATCAGTGCCTGCTCGGTGTTCCAGTCGCTCCAGCCGGCGGGAACGGAGATGGAGAACGAGACGGCTTCGCCGTCGGGATCGATGAGCTTCTCGTCCTTCCAGGTGTAGCCGGCGTCGGTGAGGATCTTCTTCGCCTTATCGAGATCGACGGAGTACTTCTGGTCGGCGTACTCGGGGAGGATCTCGGAGCTGAGCAGGTCGCCGAGGCCCGTGACGCTCCAGACGGCCTCCGACGCACCCTCACGGGCGATGTCGACGTAGGCCTGGCGGTCGATCGTCCACGCCAGCGCCTCGCGGAGTGCCTTGTTGTTGAACGGCTTGGTCTGCAGGTTCATGAACAGGGTGGCGGCGCCCGCCGTCGGGGAGACGAGGAACTGGTTGTGCTCGTCGGCGGCCAGGAAGCTGGCCTCGATCTGCGGCAGGAAGGCCTGCGCCCAGTCGGCCTCGCCGGAGACCAGCGCGGTCGTGAGGGCCGCGTTGTCGCCGTAGGAGACGTAGTGCATCTCGGGAACGACCAGGTCGCCGCCCCAGTAGGTCGGGTTGGCCGTCAGGGTGACGGACTCGGTGGACCAGTTCGACAGGACGTACGGGCCGGTGCCGACGACCATGCCCTCGCCGGTCAGCGGGTCGGTGTTCGGGTCGGCGATGTTCTCCCAGATGTGCTTCGGCACGATCGGGTGGTGCAGAACGCGCGCCTGGGCGGTGTACTTGGAGTTGGCGAACTTCAGCGTGATCTTGTCGCCGTCGACGGTGGCGCCGGTGTAGTTCAGGGCGCCGGTGTCGTTCAGCTTGCCGTTGAGGATCATGTCGAAGCTGAAGACGATGTCGTCGGCGGTGAAGTCCTTGCCGTCGCTCCACTTGACGTCCTTGCGGGGCACGACGGTGAGCTCCGTGTAGTCGTCGTTCCACTCGACCGACTCGGCGAGCCAGGGGGTGGTGCCGAGGTCACCGGTGGGGTTGACCATGGCGAGGGGTTCGAAGATGAGCATGCGGTAGGCGTACTTCGAGGCGGAGGAGTCACCCAGGTACGGGTTGTGCGACTCGGTGGTGATGGCACCGTCGGGCTTGGCGACGGTGAGCGCCGCGCCGGGCTTGCCGCCCGCGGTCTGCGACGAACCGGACGTGGGGTCGGTGCCGGGCTGGTCGCCTGTGGCACACCCGGCGAGGAAGAGCGCCGCTACCGCGGCGACGGCGATCGTGGGCTTGAGCTTCATTGCTACTCCTTGGTCTCGGCGGCTGGCGCTGCCACCGGTGGTACACGTTGCTGTGTTGGTAGTATTCTTACTGGCGGGTAAGTAAGACGCAACCCGGGGTCACATTAGTTATCGAAATGTGACCGTGACTAGACTCTTCACCGCCGACAGGTGACGAGGTGCCATCCGGAAGCAATGAGGCAATGACATGGCGAGCGAACGGAAGAAGACGGGGACGCGCCCCGCGACGCTGATGAAGCGGACGGAGATCCTCCGTGCCGCGACCGATGTGTTCGGCAGCCGCGGTTACGTCAACGGCACGCTGCAGGACATCGCCGACCAGGTCGGGATGACCCACGCCGGCATCCTCCACCACTTCGGATCGAAGGAGCAGCTGCTCCTCGACGTGCTGGTCTACCGCGACCAGACCGACGTCGAGCACCTCGAGGGCAAGCACATCCCCGACGGGATCGACCTCTTCCGCCACCTCGTCCGCACCGCGCTCGCCAACTCGAAGCGGGCCGGCATCGTGCAGGCCTTCACTGTGCTGTCCGGAGAGTCCGTCACGGACAGCCACCCCGCCCAGCAGTTCTTCATCGAGCGCTACCAGATCCTGCGGGGCCAGCTCGTCGACGCCTTCGCGCTGGTGTGCGCCGAGCGCGGGATCACCGATCCCGGCCCGATCGCACACGGCTCGGCCGCCATCCTCGCCGTCATGGACGGCCTGCAGGTCCAGTGGCTCCTCGCCCCGGCTGAGGTCGACCTGGCCGAGGCCACGGGGTTCGCCATCGACGCGATCGTCGCGGCGGTGCTGAACCCCGGCCCCAGCCCCCTGGCCTGAACTCAGCGGCCGCGGCGCCGCTGCGAGCTGAACGCCGCCGCACCGCCGGTGCTGCCGGCCGGAGACGCCGAGCCACGGCCCCCGCGGCGCGACCGCCACCGGAGCGGCCACCACCACCCGAGCGGCCGCCGGAGCGACCCGCCCGCGGCTGCTGCGGCCCGTCGCCATGGTTCGGGCGACCGGAGCCGCCTGACTCGCTGGGACGACCGCGCCGACGGGATCCGCCGCCCTGGCGCGGCTGCTGGGCCGGCTGGTCGGTCGGCTTGTTCGGGTACGCGGCGGCCTGCGCCTCCTCGGGCGACAGGAAGGTCCGCGCCCCCGGAGCGAGCTCGGTCAGGAGCGCGTCGCCGGCCCTGGCCGCCGCGACGGTCGGGTTGATCTTCGCCGCGCGCATGAGCGAGCGGACCTCGCTGGTCTGATCAGGGGTCACCAGCGTCAGCACGGTGCCCGCCTTGCCCGCGCGCGCCGTCCGGCCGGAGCGGTGCAGGTAGGCCTTGTGCTCGGCGGGCGGGTCGGCGTGGACGACCAGCTCGACGTCGTCGACATGGATGCCGCGGGCCGCGATGTCGGTGGCCACCAGGGTGCTGACCGCCCCGGAGTGGAAGGCCTCGAGGTTCCTGGTGCGGGCGTTCTGGGCCAGGTTGCCGTGCAGGTCGACCGCCGGCACGCCCAGCTGCAGCAGCTGCTTGGCGAGCTTCTTGGCGCCGTGCTTGGTGCGGGTGAAGACGATGGTCTTGCCGGGGGCGGCGGCCAGATCGGCCAGGATGCCCACGCGGTCGGCCTTCTCGACCCGGATCACGTGGTGGTCCATCTGCTTGATCGGCGACTGGGCCGAGTCGGCCTCGTGGGTCACCGGCTCGTGCAGGTACGCCTTCACGAGGACGCCGACGCCCTGGTCGAGCGTGGCGGAGAACAGCATCCGCTGCCCCTTGGCCGGGGTCTTGTCGAGGATGCGGCGGACCATGGGCAGGAAGCCCATGTCGGCCATGTGGTCGGCCTCGTCGATGACGGTGATCGTGACGGCACTCAGGTCGATGGCGCCCTGGCCCATCAGATCGAGCAGTCGGCCGGGGCACGCGATCAACACGTCGACGCCCTTGGCCATGGCCCGGACCTGGGGGTTCTGGTTGACCCCACCGAAGACGGTGAGGTAGCTGAGCCCGGCGACCTTGGCCAGCGGGACGAGGGACTCCTCGAGCTGGGAGGCGAGCTCGCGGGTGGGGGCGAGGATCAGCGCGCGGGGACGCTTGGGTGCAGCGGGGCGGCCATCGGTGAGCCGGGCCACCACGGGGAGCAGGAACGCGAACGACTTCCCCGACCCGGTGCGCCCGCGGCCGAGGACGTCACGTCCGGCCAGCGAGTCGGGCAGCGTGGCCGCCTGGATCGGGGTGGGGATGGTGATGCCGCGCGCTTCAAGGGCGGCGATCAGGGAAGTGGGCACGCCGAGGCGCGCGAAGTCTGAAGACAAGGGGTTCCTTCGAATCGGTGTCTTGCGCAGCGCACCAGCTTGGAAGCCGACCCATAGGGGGCCGTGTGGCGCGGGCCTGGCGGCCCTGGAGCGGGCCGCGTCACCGGATGTCCGTCGCAAGACTGAGCGGAGCATCGGAGTCCATGGTAGTTGAGCGGGCAACAATCCCCGAATCGGTACACCGGGCCGGGCTGCCCAGAACGGCGCCGGAGGAACCCTGGGCTTGCCTCTGAGCGGTATCTTGTTGGCACACGACTTGGAGGATGACGTGGCCAGTTCCACCGTGCGGACGACCCCCCACCCACCCGGCTATGTGCAGGGGCGCCAGCATTCGATCGCGGGACGCCCGCTCACCCTCCTGACCGACTTCGACGTCGACGCCTACAACCGAAACGCCCGCGGCCGCATCACCGTCGACGGCGCCGCCGTCGGTCCGCTCGCGGCGGCCGAGCGCGACGACCTCGCGTTCCTCTGGCGCCTCGACAGCGCCGCGATCTCCGAGGCCCGCGCCTTCCTCGCCACCTGGACCGGGAACGAGGCCAGGGTCACGGCCTTCGTCGCCACCTGGGCCTACGAGCGGCTGTGGCTGAGCTACGCCGTCCGCGACCTCCTGGTCGCCGACGGCAGCCCGCTGCCCGAGCCGCTGGGCCGTCACACGCTGCGCGCCCGCCTGCGCGACGCCTACGTCGAGCGGGGATTGCCGCTGGTCGCCCCGATCTGGACGTCCATTGTCGGCGAATCGGTCACTGCCGGGCACATGGCCAGGCTGGCGATCCAAGAGTCGTCCCTGCAGGCCGCCTACCGGGTCCTGCTCCCCCGCCTCGACGGCGAGGCGGCCCGCGTGGTCTCGACGATCATCGAACGCCGCGACGAGATGATCCGCTTCTTCTCCATGGAGGCCTCGGCCCGCATCACCCGTTCGCCGCAGGAGGCGCGGATGGCGAAGCTGGCGCTGCATTCAGGCTGGAAGCCGTTGCGGATCGTCGGCGTCGCCGACCCGGACGAGCCCAGGGCGATGGCCTCGATCTTCCGCACCGAGGGCGACCGAGCCCGCCTCGCATCCGCCGACGACGGTCTCCGCCGCCTGCTGGCTGAGCGCCCCACGGGTTTCCGGGGCGCCGCCTCCCCCTCCCCCGGCCTCCTCGCGCGGAAGGATCGTCATGGCATTCGAGCTTGAGAAGTTCGCGGAGACCTCCGACCGGGTCCGCTGGGAGGATCTGGACTTCGACACCTTCGAGGATCAGCCCCTCGACGCCGACACGCTGCGCTCGCTGCGCTACATGTGCGACATCGAGTACCACACGTCCTGCTACCTGCGGGACCTGCTGGTGACCCGCTCGCACCGCAAGGACGAGGCTCGCGGCTTCATGACGACGTGGAACCGGGAGGAGTTCTGGCACGGCGAGGCGCTGTCGGCCGTCCTGGCCAGGCACGGGATCATCGTCGACTACGACGAGCTGAAGGCGAAGCGGATCAAGCTGGGCTGGCAGCTCGCCCTCGGGACGGCGAAGCAGGCGATGGGCTCGAACCTGGTGGGCGACGACTTCATCGCGGTCCACATGACCTGGGGCGCGGCCAACGAACTGTCCGCCGTCGCCGCCTACCGCAGGCTGGCCTCACTGCTGGACCACCCTGCGCTGTCACCGCTGCTGGAGCGCATCGCCAAGCAGGAGACCCGCCACGTCGCGTTCTACACGACGCAGGCCAGGGAGAAGCTCGAAGAGTCCGAGCGGGCCCGCACACTGGTGCGCTGGGTGATGACCAACCTCTGGAAGCCGGTCGGCTCCGGGGTGATGGACGACGCCGAGATCCTGCACGTGATGGGCCACCTGTTCACGGGGCAGGGCGACGAACTGGACAAGCTCGACCAGCGGGTCGCACGGTTCCCGGGCATGGAGGACGCGCCGATCTTCCGGCCAGCGTTCGAGAAGCTCGGGATCGCGATCTAGCCGTCAGGCGTCGCGGCCGGCGGCGCGCTGCGGCGAGCTGAGCCGCAGGACGACGACCGACTCGAGGTGCTGCAGGTCGAGCGACCCTCCGGACGGCAGCCTCCACCACCGCTCCGCGGGATCGTCGACGGCGCCGTCCGCCTCTCCCAGCAGAGCGGCCATGGCCTCGGCGAGCGCCTCGAAGGCCGCGTCGACGGCGGGCGCGTCCTCAGCGGAGGAGGCCGACACGTTGACCACCACGTAGTCCCAGGCGTTCGCATGCCGGATCTTGGCGAGCGGCTGCGGGAAGTCCAGGCCTGTGAGGAAGGTGGTCTCGTCGCGCGTGCCGGCCAGCTCTCCCCAGCCGAGCGCGGCCGCCAGGGCCCTGGCTCCGGCGCGGTCGAGGGGCCAGGCCACCGCGCGCAGGGCGTCGACGAGGGGACGCAGCTCGGCGGCGGGGATGGTCGGCAGAGTCATGTCCCCAGCCTAGGGCGGGGAGCCGGACCGATTGCCGCGAACGCCCGTGACGGGGGTCCGTCGGTGTTTGAGTGGGCCCATCGAGCAAGGAGGCACCCATGACCTCGACCGACGGCGGATCCCTGGTCCGCGTCCACAACTTCTCCGTCTCCCTGGACGGCTTCGGCGTCGGCGAGGGGCAGACGCTGGACGAACCCTTCGGGCATGCCGGGTCCCGGCTGCTCGACTGGGCGCTTCCCACCCGCACCTTCCAGCGGATGGGCTTCCACGGGCAGGGCCCCGGCACGGTCGGCGTCGACGAGGCGTTCGCCGGGCAGTGGGGCACGCACGTCGGCGTCGAGATCATGGGTCGCAACAAGTTCGGCCCCCAGCGCGGCCCCTGGGCCGATCACGAGTGGAAGGGCTGGTGGGGCGACAACCCACCGTTCCACACCCCGTGCATCGTGCTGACCCATCACGTGCGCCCGCCGCTGACCATGGAGGGTGGGACGGTGATCCACTTCCTCAACGCAGACCCGGCCACGGCGCTGGCCAGGGCCCGCGACCTCGCAGGAGGCCTGGACGTCCGCATCGGCGGAGGCACCAGCACCATCCGGGAGTTCCTGCGGGCCGACCTCATCGACGAGCTGCACATCGTCGTCGTCCCGATCATCCTGGGGCGTGAGAAGAGCCAAGACGAGGGCGCCGTTGCCGCCGTCTCGGCACCACTGAATCTAGCGGTGTTCGCCCTCGTCAGCCCCATCCAGAGGGTCACAATGTCATAACAGATTCCGGGCGGAGGCGGCCCGGATCAGTCGGGGATGGCCGACGAGATGACGGCCTCCACGCGCCGAAGCGATTCGATGCCCGCCCGCGCCGTCGCGGCGTGCACATCGTCGAGTTCCGCCCCCACGACGCGCAGGTTCCTCGCCACGAGCGGCAGCGCCAGCTCCCGCACCGTCGCCGCGACGATGTCCGTGAACCCCGGCACCTGCCTGGCCACTGGGCCGTTGAGCACGACCGTCTCGGGATCGATGACGTGACACACGCTCACCAGGACCCGGCCCAGGATCACGGCCGCCCGCTCGGCGATCCTCCGCGCGTCCGGGTCGTCGGCCGCCACCTGCGTGCAGAACCTGGACCAGGACGCCTCCGCGCCCGTCGCCGTCGCATAGTCGCGCAGCAGCGCCGGGATCGACACGTACTGCATGAGGCACCCGGAGTTCCCGCAGGTGCAGACGGGCCCGTTCCAGTCGTAGATCGTGTGCCCGAGCTCGCCCGACCCGCCGCGGTTGCCGGACCGGATGACGCCGTCGACGACGTGGCCGGAGGTGACGCCGTAGCTGACGTCGACGTAGAGCAGGTCGGACGCCTCGCTGCCGACGCCCCACAGGTATTCGGCCAGGCCCTCCAGCCGGGCCGAGTTCTGCGCGTGCACGGGGACGCCGAACTCGTCCTCGAAGAACCGCACCGGATTGACGCCGTACCAGCGGCTGGACGCGCGGGCGGCGAAGACGTCGCCGGTGAGCGCATCCATCTGGGTGTCGACGGCCAGGTGCAGCGCACGCAGCGCCCCGGCACCGACGCCGCACTCGACGAGCAGGGTCCGCAGCAGAGAGGCGGCCGCCGTCATCCGCTCCGTCGGGGGCCGTCCCACGGGGCCCGTGAGTGTCAAGTTCTTCAACACTCGCCCGTCGAAGCGTGCGAGCGTCACCGTATAGGAGTCAACCAGGAACATGACCGAGGCGAGGACCCCGAGGCCGGCGGCGGCGCCGATCGGGTTCTTCAGGCTGCCGACCTCCTGCTGCAACTCTTCGACCCACCCGTCCTCGATGAGGCGGGTGGTGAGGTTGGTGACCGTGGCCCGGGAGACGTCCAGTGAGCGCGCGAGGTCGGCGCGGTGCGTCGGCCCGTCCACGACGAGGGCCCGCACCAGACGCTGGGCATTCGGGGTGATCGAAGTCACGCCTGCTCCCTTCGGCTCGGAACGTGCCCATCCTCCCATACCCGGCGCGGTCCAGGCGCGACGACCAACAAGAGTGTTCAAAGATTTGACACTCGTGGAGGCAGCCCGCATGCTGGTTGCGGCTCACACCTCAGCGCCGAGACCCCATCGCCCACACTGGCAGTGAGCCATTCGGGCGAGACTTCTTCGGAGGAAATCATGTTGGCAAGAAAGATCCTGGCGGGCGTCGCGTGCACGGCGCTCGCTCTGACGCTCGGCGCCTGCGGCTCGCAGACGCCGACCGAGACCCCCGGCGCGGGTGCATCGTCCGGCGCCGCGACCGGCGAGGTGCGCCTCTGGGTGATGGAGGGCTCCCTCTCGGATGAGAGCCGCCAGTACCTGATCGACGAGTTCGCCACTGCGAACCCCGGCAGCGAGCTGAAGATCGAGGTGCAGCAGTGGGACGGCATCGTCTCGAAGCTGCAGACCTCGCTGGCCTCGAAGAACGAGTCCCCCGACCTGGTCGAGATCGGCAACACCCAGACCACCACGTTCACGACCGTCGGCGCCTTCGCCGATGTCACGGACATGAAGGCCACCCTCGGCGGCGACGACCTGATCCCGTCGTTCGTGGACGCCTCGACGGTCGACGGCAGCATCTACGCCTACCCGCTGTACGCCGGCGCGCGCGCCGTCTACTACCGCACCGACCTGTTCGAGGCCGCGGGCATCGAGGTCCCCACCACGATCGACGAGTTCACCGAGGCCGCCATCGCGCTGCAGGCCGCGAACCCGGAGGGCACCCCCAACTTCTCCGGCATGTACCTGGCCGCCGTCGACCCGCACGGCGTGGAGTCCTACCTGTTCCCGCAGGGCTTCGACTACGCGAAGCAGGACGGCGACAAGTGGGTCGGCCAGGCGTCGACGCCCGAGTCGATCGCCGCGCTCACGAACCTGCAGAAGCTGTTCGCCGAGGGCACCACGTACGCCCTCGACTCGCAGGCGGGCCAGAAGGCGTTCGAGCGCTACTTCAACGAGGGAACCACGGGCATCCTGATCGGCACCGGCAACGTCGGCACCAAGATCGACCAGGCCCTGTGGGACGCAGACAAGGTCGGCGTCTTCGCCGTCCCCTCCGCTGAGCCCGGCGTCCCCGGCTCCACCTTCGCGGGCGGCTCCAACATCGCGCTGGCCCAGAACTCGCCGAACCCCGAGCTGGCCAGGAAGGCCCTCGAGCTCATCTTCAGCGAGGGCTTCCAGACCCGTCTGGCCGAGGACGGCTGGGTCCCCGGCAACACCGCCTACAGCGACGCCGTCACCGGCCCGTTCGGCGCCATGTCGGGCGACATCATCAACAACTCGAAGCTGACCCCGAACAACCCCGGCTGGGGCGTCGCGTTCGGCTCCACGCAGCTCAACGAGTTCTTCACCCGGATCGCCAAGGGCGAGGACGTCACGGCCGTCGCCGAGGCGTTCGACGCCCAGGTCGCCACCGACCTCAACAAGTAGCGGAATCGACGATGACTAGTTCGACAACCCGGTCCACCCGGCGCGCCACCGGGGCCCGGCCCCGGTCGGCGCAGCCGCTGAGCCGCCGCGTCCGCCTCGCGGGCCGCTGGATCACCCCGTGGGCGCTGCTGGCTCCCATGGCCGCCATGGTGCTGGTGGCCCTCGGCTACCCGCTCGTGCGGCAGGCGGTGATGAGCTTCCAGCACTTCGGCCTCGCGCAGCAGTTCGGCAAGCCCGCCGAGTGGGCCGGGGTGTCGAACTACGTCACGATCCTCACCGATCCGTACTTCTGGAGCGTCTTCCTCAAGTCGATCCTCTTCTGCGCCTGGACCGCGGGCATCACGATGCTCATCGGCGTCGGCGTGGCCGTGCTCATGCTCCGCCTCAACAAGGTGGTGCGCGTCATCCTCAACACGACGCTCATCATCGTGTGGGCCATGCCCGCCCTGGCCGCGCTGACGGTGTGGCAGTGGCTGGTCGACCCGCGCTCTGGCCTCCTGAACTACCTCCTCACGAGCATCGGGCTCGACAGCTTCCTGAACTTCAACTGGCTCGGCGGGCACTACCTGACGTTCTTCCTCATCGCGTCGGCCGTGATCATCTGGGCCTCCGTGCCGCTGGTGTCGATCACGATCTACGCCGCGCTGGCGCAGATGCCGGGCGAGGTCCTGGAGGCGTCCGAGATGGACGGCGCGTCCAACTTCCAGCAGATCATCCACATCATGCTGCCGATGATCGCGCCCGTGATCGCGCTGATCGGCGTGCTGCAGGTCATCTGGGACCTGCGCGTCTTCACCCAGATCTACGTGCTGCAGCAGGCGGGTGGCATCGCCAGCGAGACGAACCTGCTCGGCACCTACGTCTACCAGACGGGCATCGCACAGGGTGACTACGGCGTGGCGTCCGCGCTGGCCATGGTCATCCTCGCCCTCACGCTCGTGCTCACCAGCCGCTACCTGCGGATGCTCTACCGACAGGGAGGAATGGCGTGAGGAAGCACCCCATCGCCAACGTCGCCGGCCTGCTCCTGGCCGTGCTCTGGCTCATCCCCGTCTACTGGATGGTCAACTCGGCCTTCCAGGCCCCGTCCGAACTGATGGCCTGGCCGCCGCACCTGGTGCCGCAGCAGTTCACGTTCGACAACTTCGCCACCGCGTTCGCCAACCCGAACTTCTTCCCGGCGCTGCGTTCGTCGCTGCTGGCGGCGACGATCACGGTGGTCTTCTCCACCGTCGGCGCCCTCCTGGCCGCCTACGCCCTGTCCCGCTTCCGCTTCCGCGGCCGCGCCATCATGATCATCGCGATCCTGGTGGTCCAGATGATCCCGGCCGAGGCCCTGTTCATCTCGCAGTACCGCATGCTCGACGGCTGGGGCCTGCTGAACTCCGTCGGCGGCCTGTCGCTGCTGTACATCGGCACGATCGTCCCGTTCGTCGCCTGGATGACCCGCGGCTTCGTCGACGGCATCCCGATCGAGCTGGAGGAGGCCGCCATGGTCGACGGCTGCTCCCGCTTCGGCGCGTTCCGGAAGGTCACCCTGCCGCTGCTGGCACCCGGCATCGTGTCGACGTCCGTGTTCAGCTTCCTGTTCGCCTGGAACGAGTACACGCTCGCGCTGATCGTCCTGTCGAAGGACTCCGCGGTGACGCTGCCCATCTGGATCCAGTCGTTCCAGCAGGGCCTCAAGGCGACCGACTGGGGCGCCGTCATGGCTGGCGCCACCCTCATCGCCGTGCCCGTCATCATCATCTTCGTCCTCGTGCAGAACAAGATCTCGCAGGGCATGGTCGCCGGGGCGGTCAAGGGATGACCCTCCCCACGCTGCCCGCCCCCCTGGTGGGGCCCGTGCCCGGACGCGAACCCGGCCACGCCTGGCGCGGCCTGATGCTCGACTCCGCCCGCACCCGCTTCCCCGTGTCCGTCATCCGGCAGGTGCTGACGCTGGCGGCCCGCTACGGGTTCACCACGTTCCACTGGCATCTCACCGACGACCAGGGCTGGCGCTTCGAGGTCCCCGGCTACCCACGGCTGACCGAGGTCGGCGCATGGCTCCCCGCGGCCGGTTCGACGACTACCACCACCTCCAGGGCGACACCCGGGAACAGGCGATCGCCGAGTCCGACGCCCGCTGGACGAACGGCTTCTACACCGACGAGGAGATCGCCTCCGTCGTCGACCACGCCACCGGCCTGGGCATCGACGTCGTCCCGAGATCGACCTGCCCGGCCACATGATGGCCGCCATCGCCGCCCACCCGGAGCTCGGCCGCCCCGCCGGGATCCCCCTGCCCACCGGCTCGATGCGCGACCACATGTGGTGGCCGGCCCGCAACGACCTGCTGTGGCCGAGCGACGGGGCACTCGACTTCGTGACCGCCGTCCTGCGGCGGGTCGCGGACCTCTTCCCCGGCCGCTGGGTCCACATCGGCGGTGACGAGTGCGCCTACCAGCAGTGGGCGTCCGACCCGCAGATGCCGGACCTGCTGCGCGAACGTGGCCTCGACAAGGTCGAGGACCTGCAGGCCTGGTTCATTGCCCACGCCAGCCGGGTCCTCGCGGACCTCGGCAGGAGCGTGGTCGCCTGGGACGAGGCCGCCGCGATCACCGACGCCGAGGACATCCTGCTGATCGCCTGGGACGAGGAGCGGGGCATGGCCCGCGCCGCCGAGGCGACCCAGCCCTACGTCTTCGCCGATGCCCGCACCCTCTACCTGAACCGGGTCGACCCGGCCGGTGCGGCCACGCAGAAGGGGATGCTGCCGGCCATCGGCGTGCGCGACATCCTCGCCGCCGACTGGGCCGAGGCGTCCGCCGAGCGGTGTGTCGGCGTCCAGGCCTGCGTGTGGTCGGAGTTCGTCCTCGACGGCGACGACCTCCTCTCCATGCTGTTTCCCCGACTCCTGGCGGTGGCCGAGCGGATCTGGAACCGTGAGGTGGACATCGACTCCGCCGCCGACGCCGTCGCCGCCGAATACCGGGTGCTGCGCGAGCACGGTCTGCTGACCGCCTCCGCGTGAACCGCGCACCCCGACCTGAAGGAAGATGATGAAGCGACCCAACATCGTGCTGATCCTCACCGACGATCACGCCGCGCACGCCGTCGGCGCCTACGGCTCGGTCGTCAACGCGACCCCCCGCATCGACGAGATCGCCGAGGCGGGGGTGCGCGTCGACAGCTGCTTCTGCACCAACTCGCTCTGCACCCCCAGCCGCGCGTCGATCCTGACGGGCACCTACTCGCACATCAATGGCGTGACGACGCTGGAGACGCCCATCGACGCGTCCCAGCCGACCTTCATCACCGCGCTGCGCGACGCGGGCTACCGCACCGCCGTCGTCGGCAAGTGGCACATGGGCGAGGGCGACGGCCACGACCCGCAGGGCTTCGACTACTGGGCGGTGCTCCGCGACCAGGGCGAGTACTTCGATCCGCAGATCCTCACGGCCGACGGCCTCGAGATCGTGCCCGGCTACGCCACCGACATCCTCACCGACCTGTCGCTCGGCTGGCTCGACTCGCTCGAGGGCGACGACCCGTGGTGCATCCTCATCCACCACAAGGCGCCGCACCGGCCGTGGGAGCCGGACGAGAAGCACAAGGGCATGTACTCCGAGCCGATCGCCGTGCCCGCCACCTTCGACGACGACTACGCGACGCGTTCCTCGGCCGCCCACCGCGCGGCCATGCGGATCGCCGACCACCTGACCCTGACAGACCTGAAGCAGCTTCCCCCGGAGGGGCTGACGTACGAGCAGGCGGCGCTGTGGAAGTACCAGCGCTACATGGAGGACTACCTGGCGTGCGTCGCGTCCGTCGACGACAACGTCGGCCGCGTCATCGACTGGCTGAAGACCGACGGCAGCTTCGACGACACCCTGCTGATGTACACGTCCGACCAGGGCTTCTTCCTGGGCGACCACGGCTGGTTCGACAAGCGGTTCATGTACGACGAGTCGCTGCGGATGCCGCTGCTGGTGAGCTGCCCGTCGCGGATCACCGACGTCGGCCGCACGCTGTCGCAGATCGTCACCAACGTCGACTTCGCGCAGACGATCCTCGACGCCGCGGGCGTCGATCCCCATCCGCGGATGCAGGGCGTCAGCTTCTGGCCGCAGCTCACCGTCGACCCGGAGCGCCCCACGCGGGAGGCCATGTACTACCGGTACTTCGAGAACGACGACGTGAACCACCACGCGTTCGCCCACTACGGCATCCGGACCGAGCGGTACAAGCTCATCTACTTCTACAACGACGGCATGGGGCTGCCCGGTTCCTCGCCGCACGCGTACCCGCCGGAGTGGGAGCTCTACGACCTCCAGGAGGATCCGGAGGAGCTCAACAACGTCTACGGGGACCCGGCCTACCGCGAGCTGCGGGAGCAGCTGAAGGCCCAGCTGTGGACCCTGCAGGCCGAGTTGAAGGACGAACCGCACCACTCGCAGCCGGTTCCCGACCTGGTGGCCAGCCCGTAGATTGGGGCCCATGCTGCCCCTCGACGCCTGGATACCCGACGGCGTCGGGTGGGAGACGCTGGCGCTGCTCGTCCTCGTGGCCCTCGCGGCCGGCTGGATCGACGCGGTCGTCGGCGGCGGCGGCCTGCTGCAGCTTCCGGCCCTGCTGCTGGTGCCGGGCCTCGCCCCGGTGCAGGCCCTTGCCACGAACAAGCTGGCCTCGATCGCGGGGACGGCGACCAGCAGCGTCACCTACTACCAGCGCGTCGGCCCCGACCTGCGGACGGCGCTGCCGATGGCGGGTTTCGCGCTGGTCGGCAGCGTCGGCGGCGCCGCCGTCGCCAGTTCCCTGCCCGCGGCGGTCTTCAAGCCGCTGATCATCTGCGTGCTGGTCGGGGTGGCCCTCTTCGTCGCGCTTCGCCCGAAGCTGGGCGCGGCCACCCGGCTCCGCTACGCCGGCGCGCGGCACGTCGCCGTCGCCTGCGTCATCGGCTTCGCGCTGGGCGGCTACGACGGCATGTTCGGCCCCGGCACGGGCGCCTTCCTCGTGATCGCCCTCGTCAGCGCGCTGGGCTACGACTTCGTGACGGCCAGCGCGAAGGCCAAGATCGTCAACTTCGCCACGAACCTGGGCGCGCTGCTCCTGTTCGTCCCGACCGGCTCCGTGGTGTGGGGGCTGGGGCTGGCGATGGCGGCCGGGAACATGGTGGGCGGCTACCTGGGGGCGCGGACGGCGATCGCCCGCGGCGTCGGTTTCGTGCGCGCCGTCTTCCTGACGGTGGTGGGAATTCTGATCTTGCGGCTCGGCTACGACGTGGCGGTACCCTACTTTTCATGAGCAGCCCCAGCCGCGCCCAGGTGTCGTTCGTGCTGGCGGGAAGGGCCCTGACCCTGACCCCGGCGAAGGTGCAGTCATGCATGCGTGGGATCGAGCCGGAGCCGATCACGTCGCACGCCGTCCGGCTCGACGGCCGCTGGTACCCGGTGACCCAGGTGTTCGAGGAGGCCACCGGCATCTCGCGCCGCGTGTGGACGGCCGATCGGGCGCTTGGCCGGCTGGCCGAGCTCGGGCTGCTCCTGCGGACGCTGACGCCCTGGCCGGACGAGGACACCGTCCGCTGGTCGCTGGTCGATGCGCTGGAGGCCGAGGGGTGGCGGATCGACCGCCTCGTCGACGCCGAGCCCCGCACCCGGGCCATCGACGTCGTCGCCTCCCTCGGCGGGGTGACCGCCGCGTTCGAGGTCAAGGGGTACCCGACGCAGCCGCCCGACGGCGTGAAGCCGGGCGAGGTGGCCCGGCAGTGGTTCGCGGACGCGCTGCTGACAGCCATGAAGGCCCGCCGCAAGCACCCGGACTGGTGGCGCATGATCGTCCTGCCGGACGTGCCGCGCTACCGCAAGCTGGCCGCGGCGACGGCCGACTCGTTCGCCGACGCGGGCATCCGCGTCTGGTGGGTCGACGAGCACGGCGCCGTCACCGGGGAACGGCCTCCGCTCGAGGGGATCAGCGCAGCCGCTTCCCCAGCGTGAGGTCGAAGAGGTGCGGGAGCACCTCGCCGCTGCGGAGCCCGCTGTGCTCGTGCTCGTTGGTGATCCACGGGTGGACGCCGGGCATGAGGTCGGCCGTCTCGAGGGAGAACCCGAGCGGCACGTAGATGTCGTTCACGTACACGGCGGCCGCCCCGCGCGCCCCCGACGCCGCGATGGCGGCCTCGTCGTAGAGGCGGGGCCACTCGACGTCGGCCAGGGCGTCGACGACGTCGCCCCACGGCTGGAACGCCGGCACGGTGTCGGCCCACTCCCGCCGGATGTGTTCGCCGGTCAGCAGCGTCGGGTCGTCGCGGAAGTCGGCCGGTTCGGCCTGCTCCGCGGCCCATCCGGTGACGACGCCGTCGGCGTAGCAGGACTCGTGGAAGACGTAGTAGAGCGGGTTGCGGCCGCCGAACGGCAGCGCCGAGGCGAGGTCGTGGCGGAAGGCGTTGGTGCCGGGGTCCTGGTCGAGCAGCGACCAGAGCGTCTGCCAGCCGTCGTTGGAGCCGAGCAGCGACCCGATGGACCGCAGCCGCGAGACGGAGACGACCTCGCCGTCGGGAAGGACGATGTCGCCGGCGGCGGCCCGGTCGACGAGGCGACGGACGGCGTCGCGGTGGGTCGGGAAGCGGCGGTAGTAGCGCTCGACGGCGGTGCGGGTGGCGTCGTAGGTGACGGCGTACACCTCGCTCGGGTCGTGGCCGACGGCGCCGAGGCCGCCGGTGAAGTAGACCTCGTCGAGGGAGGAGGCCGCAGTCGACAGGTAGCTGAGCGTGGTGAACCCGCCGAACGACTGTCCGAGCGACGACCACGTCTCCGCGCCCAGATGCTGGCGCACGGCCTCGGCGTCGCGGACGATCGACGACGCCCGCAGGTGCGTCAGATGCTCGGCGACGGCGGCGGCGCCCCGCTCCAGGTCACGGTCGCCGACAGGGCTGGACTTGCCGGTGCCACGCTGGTCGAGCATGACGACGCGGAAGCGTGTCAGCGCCGCGTCGAGCCAGGACGGCGAGGTGGGCGCGTGGAACGGGCGCGGCGCCTCGTGGCCGGGTCCGCCCTGCAGGTAGACGAGGTAGGGCAGCTTCTCGCCGCCGCTGCGGGTGACGACGGAGGCGTGCACGTCGATGGTGCGGCCGTCGGCGTCGTCGTCCCAGACGAGGGGCACGGTGAGCGTGTGCTCGTCGATGGTGAGGTCCTGCATGCGTCGCGTCGTGGTGGTCACGGGTTCGAGCCTATCGCCGCCCCTCACGACAGGTCGCTACGGTGGACCCCACAGGCGAACACAGGAGGGTCATGGGAGAGCACAACGGCCTCGTCGGGCTGGTGGCAGGCACGAGCGACTCGACACCGCTGAAGTTCCACGTCGCCGTCGGCCCCGACGCGTACCTGCAGCTGGACGACGTCGTCACAGCGGAGCGCGACGTCCCCGGCGTCGGCCCGGTGCGCACCTCCGGCGTGGTGACCCAGGTCACCGCCAGGCACGAGGGCGCCAGCTTCGGCTCCGACGCGTTCCTCATCGCCGACGGCGTCCTGCCCGCCATCACGCAGGAGATCGCCGAGGTCACCACCACCCGCGTCGACCCCGAGGTGTACGTGCCGCCGCTGCCCGGCACCCGCGCGACGCGCGCCACCGGTGCGCTGCGGGAGCGGGCCCTGTACTTCGACTCGATGAAGGACCGGGTCGTCGTCGGCCTCGGCCGCGACGGGGAGCCGGTGTACGTGAACCTCGAGTTCCTCGACGGAACCCGCGGCGCGCACGTCTCGATCTCGGGTATCTCCGGCGTCGCCACGAAGACCAGCTTCGCCCTGTTCCTGCTGCACTCGCTGTTCTCGTCGGGTGTGCTCGGCAAGCGGACGACCAACGCCAAGGCGCTGATCTTCGCCGTCAAGGGCGAGGACCTGCTGTTCCTCGACAAGACAAACGTCCGCCTCGACGACAGGCTCCGCGCCGACTACGACCGTCTCGGCCTGCCCGCCACGCCGTTCGACTCCGTCCGTTTCTTCGCGCCGCCGACGCCGGGCGACAGGACGGGGCGGCCGAACGTGTCGGGCCGCACGTCAGGGGTCGACGCGTTCTGGTGGACGCTGCACGAGTTCTGCAAGCGGGAACTGCTGCCGTTCGTGTTCGCCGATGCCGAGGACGACAGGAACCAGTACACGCTCGTCATCCATCAGGTCGCGGCCAAGCTGCGCCACGACGCGATCGCGGCGGGCACCGACGGCGCCATCACCGTCGCGGGGACCACGCTGCGCACGTACGAGGAGCTCGTCGAGTTCGTCGTCGAGCGGCTGCAGGACGACACCACCCGCGCCGACTGGGCCGGCGCGGCGACGACGGCCGGCTCCGTCAACGCGTTCATCCGCCGGCTGCGGTCGTCGCAGAAGGCGCTCGGCCCCCTCATCCGCGGCGACCTGGCCGAGCAGGCGGACCGCCGGCGGGTGACGACGGCGAACAGCCGCGTCACCGTCGTCGACCTGCACAACCTGCCGGAGCGGGCGCAGCGGTTCGTCGTCGGCGTGGTGCTGCGGACAGAGACGGAGGCGAAGGAGCAGGCCGGCGCGGGCGGGCTGCTGTTCACGATGCTCGACGAGCTGAACAAGCACGCGCCCCGCGAGGGCAACACCCCCATCAAGGAGCTGCTGCTCGACATCGCGGAGCGGGGCCGTTCGCTCGGCATCATCCTCATCGGCGCGCAGCAGACGGCGTCGGAGGTGGAGCGCCGGATCGTGTCGAACTCGTCGATCCGGATCGTCGGGCGCCTCGACCCGGCCGAGTCGGCGCGGCCCGAGTACGGGTTCCTGCCTGCGTCGCAGCGGCAGCGCGCCACGCTGGCCAAGCCGGGCGCGATGTTCATCTCCCAGCCGGAGCTACCGGTGCCGCTCGCCGTCGAGTTCCCGTTCCCTGCGTGGGCGACGCGGCAGTCAGAGGTCGCGCCGGAGCCCACCGACACGGGCGCCAGGGTCATGGGCCGCTTCTCCCGCGACGACGTTCCAGCCCCGTTCTGAGACCCGGATGAAGTTCCTCCACACGGCCGACTGGCATGTCGGCAAGACGCTGAAGGGCCGCAGCCGCCTCGAAGAGCAGCAGGCGGTGCTCGCCGAGATCATCGACGTCGCGCTGCGTGAGGAGGTCGACGCCGTCCTCATCGCGGGCGACCTGTACGACACGGCCGCTCCGACGGCGGACGCGCAGCGGCTGGTCAACGGGGCCCTGCTGAAGCTCGCCTCCTCAGGCATCGAGGTGGTCGTCATCGCCGGCAACCACGACCACGCGCGCACGTTCGAGGCGCTGCGGCAGCTGATGGCGGCCGCCAACATCGACTACGCGGGCACGGTCCGCGGCGCCGAGGCCGGGGGCGTGCACCGCTTCACGGCCAGGTCGACGGGTGAGGAGGCCGTCGTGGCGCTCATCCCGTTCGTGTCGCGGCGCTACATCATCGGCGCGGAGGAGATCGTGACGGGCACGCCGTCGACCAACGCGGGCCGCTACGAGGACTCGCTGCGGGGGATCATCGATGAGCTGACGACGGCGTTCACGCCGGAGACCGTCAACATCGTGATGGCCCATCTCACATGCACGGGCGGGGTGATGGGTGGCGGCGAGCGGGAGGCGCAGTCGATCTTCGAGTACCACGTCTCCGCGCAGTCGTTCCCGGTCGACGCCCACTACGTCGCGCTGGGGCACCTGCATCGCAGGCAGCAGATCCCGGCGCCGGCGCCGGTGCACTATTCGGGGGCCCCGCTCGCCGTCGACTTCGGCGAGGAGGAGAACACGTCGGTGGTGTGTCTCGTCGAGGTCTCCCCCACCACCCCGGCGCGCGTGACGGACATCCCGATCACCGCGGGCCGGCGGCTCCGCACGGTCTCCGGCACCGTCGCGCAGTTGATCGCGGCGGCCGCCGAGTACGGCGACGCCTACCTGCGCGTCGTCGTCGAGGAGCCCACCCGGGCGGGGCTGCGCGACGAGATCCTCGACGCGCTGCCGAACGCGTTGGAGGTCCGCATCCATCCCGACTACGCGCAGCAGGGCGCCCGCCACGCGGCCGCCACCCACGCGACCCGGTCGCCCCGGGACCTGTTCGCCGCCTACCTGCAGGAGGCGGGCGTCGAGGATCCCCGACTGACCGGCCTGTTCGACGACCTGCTCGACGAGACGACGAGGTGACCCGGTGCGTCCCATCCGCCTGGAGATGAACGGCTTCGCGTCGTTCCGAGCCGAGACCGTCGTCGACTTCGCCGGCGCCGACTACTTCGCCCTGGTCGGGCCCACGGGCTCCGGCAAGTCGACCGTCATCGACGCCATGACCTTCGCCCTGTACGGCTCTGCCCCGCGGTGGGGGCGGGCGAACTCGGTGCAGTGGGCGCTCGCGCCGACAGCCAACCGCGCCACGGTCCGGCTCGTTTTCGACGTCGGCGCCGAACGTTTCCAGGTCGCCCGCGAGGTGCGGCGCGTCGGGAAGCAGGGGCCGCAGCAGCGCACCGCGTCGCTGGAGAAGTTCGACGACCCGACGCAGGCCACCGCGGACACCGATCAGGTGACGGTGCTGGCCTCCGAGGTGCGCGACGTGACGCCCGCCGTCGAGACGCTGTTGGGGCTGTCGTTCGACGACTTCACGAAGGCCGTCGTCCTGCCGCAGGGGCGGTTCGCGGAGTTCCTCGGCGCCACCGTCGGGGAGCGGCAGGACATCCTGTTGAAGCTGCTGGGCGCCCACCAGTACGACATCGTGATGCGCGCCGCCGGCGCCCGAGCCAGTGATGCCCGCACCGAGGTCGCGACGGCGAACGGCCGGATCGAGGACCTCGGCGGCGCCACGCAGGAGGCGGAGGACGCCGCCGCCGAACGCGTCGCCGAGTTGCAGGCGCTGGGCGAGACGGTCGCCGGGTTGGCCGACGATCTGGCCCGCGCCGGGCGCGCGGCGGAGCAGGCCGAGGCGGCGCGTCAGGCGGCCGCTTCGGATCTCGCAGGGCTCGACGCCGTGCGGATGCCCGACGGCATCGCCGACCTGGCCGAGCGGGCCCGGGCGACGCGGGAGACGGCCAGGGCCCGCCAGGCCGAGGCCCGCGAGGCCGAGGCCGCCTACACGAACGCCAGGGCAGCGCTGGAGGCAGGCGGCGACCGCGCCGACCTCACCCGGCTCCGCGAGCGGTGGGCTGAGCTGGCCGACCTGCGGGCCTCGCTCCCCGACCTGGCCGAGGCCGATGTCCGGGCCCGGGATGAGGCCGCCCGCGTCGCGGCCCTCCGTGACGAGCGCGAACACCGCTGGACGGAGGCGCTGGCCGCCGAGGGCGAGGCGCGTCGGGGCCCGGAGGCGGCCGCGGCCGAGCTGCGCTCCCTCGGCCGGCCGGCGATCCCCGTCGGCGCCGTCGACGACGATGACCTTCCCGACCTGGTGGCCGCGGCCGCGGAGGCTGTCGACGAGGCCGCCGCGAGGCTCGCCGACGCCGAGCTGGCCCATGCCTCGGCCCGTGACGCGCTGCGGGAGGCCGGCGACGCCGTCACCCTGTCGGCTGCGGTCGCCGCCGCCGAGCGCGCCGTCGAGGCTGCGGCCCGCGTGGCGGACCTGCGGGAGCAGGAGGTGGCCGCCAGTGCCGCGCGCGACGCTGCGGAGGCCGCCGTCGGGTCCACCGAGGAGACGCTGAGCGGGGCGCGGGAGACTGCCCGGCACGCGCGCCTGCTGGCCACCGCGGCCGACCTGCGGGGCGGTCTCGCCGTCGGCCACGACTGCCCGGTCTGCGCCACCACCGTCGCGACACTGCCGCCTCCGATCGACACCGGGGCCGCCGCCGCTGCCGATGTCGCCGTCGGCGAGGCGGAGCGGGCTTGGCACGACGCGCGCGACGGCCTCACCCGTGCCACCGGCGCCCTCGAGACCATCGCCCGTGACCGCGTCCGCGCCGAGGAACTGGTGGCCACCCTGCTGCCGGACGGCGCCGACCCCGCAGCCCGGCTGTCCGCGGCCCAGGCGGGGCTGGAGGCATGGTCGACGGCGCAGCAGGCCGCCGCCGAGGCGGAGGCAGCGGCGGTCGCTTCCCGGGAGGCCTGGATCACCGCGCGGGTCGCCGCCGCCTCGCTCAACGCCCATCGGGCCGCCGCGGCGCTCGCCCCGGTGCGTGCCAGGCTGGACGACGCCGTCGCGGCCCGCGACGAGGCCCGTGCGGCCGCGCGGGCAGCCGACGAGGCCTCGGTTCTGGCGGGGGGCGCCGTCACGCGGGCGACGCGTCGGGCCGAGGAGCTCCGGACAGAGCTCGACGGCGCCGCGACGCTCGCCGAGGTGGACGCCGCGCTCGTCATGCTCACGGACCTGGAGGCCGCCGAGCGTGCGGCGATGGCCGCGTTCACTGCGGCAGGCGCCGCCCGGGACGCTGCGACCGCTGCCGAGGAGGCGCTCACAGCCGAGCTGGGCGCGGCCGACGAACTGCTGCGGGCCACGCGGGCGCCGCTCGTCCCGCTGGGGGCGCCGGCCGTCGACGCCACGGATCTGCCCGGCGCCTGGGCGACGCTCATCGGCTGGGCCGCCGACGCCAGGGGCACGGCCGAGGCCGCCCTGATCGCCGCCGGGGTCGCCGTCTCGGAGGCTGAGTCCGGGCGCGAACGGGCCGCGGCCGATCTCGTGGGCGCCGCCGTCGAGGCAGGGATCGAGGTGGGCGGGCCCGGACAGGCGGTGGCCGCCGTCGCGAACCAGGCGGGTCGGGCCGCCGACGCGCTTGCGCGGATCCGGCGGGAGCGGGAGCGGCTCGGCGAGCTCGTCGAGCAGCGGGACGCCGCGCAGGAGCGCGAGCAGGTGGCGAAGCTGCTGGCCGATCACCTGAGCGCGAAGAAGTTTCAGCGCTGGCTCGCGGGGGCTGCGCTGGATGTGCTGGTCGAGGCGGCGTCGGCGTCGCTGCTGGAGCTGTCGGGGGGCCAGTTCTCCCTGACGCATGAGAAGGGCGAGTTCTTCGTCATCGATCACGCGGACGCGGAGGCCCGGAGGTCGGTGCGGACGCTGTCGGGTGGCGAGACGTTCCAGGCGAGCCTGGCGTTGGCGCTGGCACTGTCGGCCGAGCTGTCGTCGATGTCGGCCACGGCGGCGCGGCTGGACTCGATCTTCCTGGACGAGGGGTTCGGGTCGCTGGATCCGGAGAGCCTCGAGGTGGTGGCGCTGACACTGGAGCGGCTCGCGCAGGGCGACCGGCTCGTCGGTGTCGTCACGCACGTGGCGGCGCTGGCCGAGAGGGTGCCGACGCGGTTCGTGGTGGCGCGGGACTCGCGGTCGTCGAGCGTGCGGCGGGAGGGCTGAGATGCGGTTCATGGTCGACGGGTGGGCCCCTGACTACGGGTCGAGCCTGCAGGAGGTGGAGGAACTCGCCGAGTCGAAGGCGGAGCTCACCACCGATGTCGAGGTGCCTGACGCCGGCTGGCGCCCGATCGCCGCTTCGGCCACCACGGAGCCGTCCACGATCCTGTTCGTCGACGGCGTGCGTCGGGTCGAGGCGCGCCTGTGGCTCAATCCCGATGACGGCGGCGAGCAGGCTCCCGCGCTCTGCGCGTCGTACGCCGCGGGTGTCGTGCGGTCGACGCGTTCGGCGGCCACCGTCGACATCGCCGAGGTGCGGCGGTCGCTGCTGACCACGGCCGAGGACGCCGACGACATCGTCACGGGGCTCGGGACCTGGACCGTCGCGCATGCGAAGCCGGACCCGGGCAAGCAGGTGTTCGACCTCCTGTCGCTGGCGCTGCAGCAGAAGCTGGCCGAGCTGGAGATCATCTGCGCGGCCAACGCCCGCGCGGCGGCCCCGGACGACGTCGACGACCTCCTCGTGATCGACGGTCCCCTGCGGGGTCGGACGAATGTGCCGCGGGCGATCGGCATGATCAAGTCGCAGCACTCCGCCTATCTGCCCGCCGACCTGAACCGCGTCGTCGGCGCCCTCGCCGCCGGTGAGCGCACGCCGGTGTTCCGGCTGGGCACCACGTGGGAGCGGTACTCCTGGTACCTGCGGCTGCCCGGGCCCGGGGGCTCGCCGTGGGCGGGGATCGTGCGGGTGGAGTGTGCGTCGGAGCTGAGCGTCGACGAGGCCGTCGCACTGGCGGCGACGTCGCAGGCAGTGTTGCCCCGTTACGCGAGCGAGCCGTTCAAGGATCCGCGGGCGCCGCAGAACCTGTACCCGATCGCGGGGTTGGAGCGGACGCTGCGGCACCGGCTGGGCGACCCGCAGTTGCTGCACCGGGCGCTGCGGGCGGCGGGCTGATCGGTCTGGGCCTCCGGTGTCGACGGCGGCGCCGTCGCTAGGGTGTGCGCATGGACGCATGGTCGCGCGCGGAGAACGAGGTTGTCGTCGCGGAGTATCTCGCGATGCTCGAACAGGAGCTGGCAGGCCAGTCGTACGTCAAGACGGAGGCCAACGGGCGAGTTCGCGCGCTGACTGGGCGGTCGAGGGGCTCGGTCGAGTTCAAGTTCCAGAACGTCAGCGGGGTGCTGATCGACATGCACGCGCCGTGGGTCGAGGGATACAAACCCGCCAAGAACTACCAGGCGTCCCTCGCTGAGGCTGTCGAGCACCATCTCAGCCGCCATCCGGAGGTGATGGAACTCATGCGGCAGAGCATCATCCGGGACGCGGCCAAGCGCATCGACGTCGCCTGGAACGTCATCACCCCGCCGACCGAGCTGGCCTTCCCCGTCGCCCGCGGGGTGGCCCGGCCCATGCACACGGACTTCGTCGCGCTCGAGGCAGCCAACCGTTCGCTCGGCGCCTCCGGGGAGGTGCTCATCCTCGAGCGGGAGCGGCGCCGTCTGGCCGAGGCCGGCCGCGGCGACCTGGCCGGGAAGGTGGAACACGTGTCCGTCACGCAGGGCGACGGCCTCGGCTATGACATCGCTTCCTTCCGGCCCGACGGCGCCCCGCGCTTGATCGAGGTGAAGACGACCCGCCGCGGCGCCGCGTGGCCGATGCTGGTGAGCCGCAACGAGGTTGCCGTGAGCAAGGACATGGCTGACCAGTACGTCCTGGCCCGGGTGTTCTCCTTCGCCGAGCCGAAGGTGGGGCTCTTCGAGCTTCCGGGAGCCATCGAAGACACGTGCCTGCTGGAGCCCGAGACCTGGCGGGCCTTGCCGAAGCCAGGCCGCGTCGCCTGAGCAGGCTTCCCGAGGATCAGGCGGACCCGGCGCTGCGGCTCGGCGATCTCGCCTCGCCGGGCACGACCAGCGTCCCGAACGGCGTCACCTCGTACCGATACCCCAACGGGCTCATCCACACCAGCCGCCCCGGCTCAGGCTGGCTGACCCGCCAGAACCCAGCCGTCTTCGCCCGGTGAACCGAACGCGACAGAGGCGCCAGATTCCCCACCGCCGTCTGCCCGCCACGCCCCGGCCGATACGCAACCGTGTGATCCAGATCAAGCCCCGACGCCGCACGCGACGAGAACGGGAACGGCTCCCGTGGGAAGACCTGCTCGACGGCGCGACGCATCCGCGGCGTCGGCACGTACCGGTCGGCCGGCTCGAGGTTCGGCAGGTCGATCACCGGGTGCACCTTCACGACCACGCCGTGGCCCTCGCCGAGCAAGTCACCGAGCAGCGCCGTGGTGATATGCCCCGCCCGCTCGACCCGCGCCGCGCCGGTGAGGCCACCGAGGGCGTCCGAGTGGATGTGAACAGCCAGCCCGAGCGTCGGGCGCAGACGCGTCAGCAGCGCCGGATCGATGGCAGGGCCGAGGTCGGCCGCGGGCAGAGCTCTCCCCTGTTCCGGGTGAATCGGTGGCTCCGCGGGGCCTGGGCGGTCGGGATCGGTGGGGAGGGGATCGGTGCGTGGGGTCACGGGACCGGCGGGACCCGAAACCCCAGGACGTCCGGCGCGCCGACCATCCGGCCCGGGCGATGGCGCGCCGGACGGTGAAGCGGACGTCGGTCCCTCGGTGGTGGTCGTCGGCCAGACGTTCACTGCTGCCCGGCCAAGCGCCATCGCCCAGGCGGGCTCCGGCGGCTCCAGGTCTTCAGGCGGCGGCGGGGACCACTCATCGAGGGGCTCCGGCGCCGTAGTCAGACGGGACCGCGACGCGGCGGGCAGCACCGGGACGAGAGGCAGTTCTCCCTGCGCGGCCTGCTGGAGCAGGGCCAGCGCGTAGGCGGGGTTGGCCAGCAGCCCGAGCGCCTTGGCCCGGCGCTGGTTGTGGTCCAGGCCAGGGCACTCACCCACGAGGAGCCGGGCCAGCTCGTCGAGCCGGACGTCGAGGAAACGGGCGTCGAGCACATCGAGCCTGCCGGTGAGGTTCATCGCGCCGGCGTCGAGTCCCCAGGTCCAGACCCCGCGCGCCTCGCGGGTCTTGCGCTCCCGCTCGGCGGCCAGATCGGCGTCGGCCGTGATGATGAGCCGGTCGAGCAGGCTGAAGGCGGCACCCCAGCCGAGGCCCTCCTGCGCCGGAAGCCACCGGTCGGTGACCCAGTCGGCCGCCGCCGGCCCGAGCTCGCGGCAGCGCCGCGCGGCCCGGAGCGCCCGCTGGGAGTCGATCGTGAGGCTCTGGACCGCCTCGTACAGCCGGGGATGGCGGAACTTCAGGTCGATCGCGGCTGCAATATGCTCCGTGGCCATCCCGGCAGAGCAACCGAGAAGGCCCGCCACCTCCAGACGCAGAAACTCAGACACAGCAGGCGTACCCTCGCCGCCAACCGTCACCAGATGCTCGTCCAGCGGCTCGAACAGCTCAGCCTCAGACACCCGATAGCAGGCAGCCAGATCACACAACGCACGAATCGTCTGGGCCTCACCACGACGGCGCAGCAGGAGACCCTCGCGGACATCCGCGAAGGCCTCCCGGGCAGTGATGAGCGCCAGCTTCTCCATAACCCATTATCGGTCGCCCAGGCACCCATTTCCCAGAGCAATCCGGGACCTGTGGACAACCTCAATCGCACTCCGACAAGGGGTGATGGGGTGGTTTCATTCGAGATGCCCCGCCACCGTCACACGTCGACCCGGACGATCCTTCCCGACTTCCTCGACTCCTCCGCCGCGAACACCGCCGCATGGCTCGCCAGCGACTGGTCCGGCCCCGAGCGCACCAGCGACTGGTCCCTCTGCGCGACCGCGGCGATGAACGAGTTCATCAGCCCCGCATCGCCGCCGCCGTGGCCCGTCGCCGCGTTGGCGCCCTGGCTCCCGCCGACGAAGCGGATCTCGCGCCCGCCCGTGCGGAAGTCGAGGATGTCGATCGTCTCGCCGTCGCATTCGACCCGGCCGTGCGTGCCGAAGATGCGCGACTTGCGGTGGCTCTGCTCCGTGAACGCACACATGGTGAACGTGCCGGTCTCGCCGTCCTTGCCGGTGAACGCGACCACCTGGTTGTCCACCACATCGTTGTCGCAGTCGTAGACGCAGCGCCCGTACGGCCCGGTCCGCAGCGCCTCGAGCACGTCCTCTTCGGTGTCGCCGTCGGTGATGACGCTGACAGGCCAGACGGACCCCTCGGCCCTTACCAGCGGCACGTAGAGCTTCGGCGCCGAGTAGGGGCAGGTGGGCTCGAGTGGGCAGTCGAGGCAGCGGTCGGCGGCCTCGGCGGGCCGGTTCTCCGCAGTGAAGTGGGTCAGCTTGCCGAAGCTGGCGACCTGGTCGTACTCGATGCCGGTAACATGGCTGATCCAGTCGATGTCGTGGCAGCTCTTAGCGAGCAGCATCGGGGCCGACGTGTCCTCCCTGCGCCACGGGCCCCGCACGAACGAGTGCGCCATGTGCCACCAGCCGACGGGCTCGAGGTGCTCGATGTTGACGATCTTGCCGAGCACACCGCTGTCGACGACGTCCTTCAGCTGCTCCGTGTAGGGGGTGTAGCGCAGCACGTGGCAGACACCGAAGATGACCCCGGCGGCCTTCACAGCCGCGATCACCTCCCGCACCTCCTCGATGGTCGGCGCGACCGGCTTCTCCAGCAGGATCGCCGTCCCCCGCTCCGCGAGCGCCAGTACGGGCTCCCGGTGGAACTGGTCCTGCGTGGCGACGATCGCCATGTCGAAGACGGCGTCAGGATCGGCCAGCAGTTCGGCCCACGTCTTATAGGCGACGGCCTCGGGATGGGCGGCCTGCACGAGCGAGCGACGGTGCGGATCCGGGTCGGCCACGGCCACGACCTTGGCGCGGTCGCGGTGCCGCGCGATCCAGCCCACATAGCCCTGCCCGCGGTTACCTGCTCCGATGAGTGCGACGGTCACAGGGGCGGCTGCGTCGCCGCCCCGTACGGGTTCGGTGTTCATGCCCCCAGTCCTATCGCCTTTCCTCACGGATGGGCACATCGGGGTCGGCTATCGCGCAACAGGGATGCGCTGTTTCCGGGTTAGCCCAGGCTGGCATCCAGCGTGATGTCGACGCCCCCGAGCGCCTTTGAGACGGGGCAGTTGGCCTTCGCATCGTCGGCGATGGCCAGGAACGCTTCTTCGGAGAGCCCGGGCACCTGTGCGCGGACCGTCAGATGACTACCGGTGATGCCGACTCCGGGGGTGAACGCGACGGCCGCATCCGTCTTCAGTTCAGTGGCCGGCGTGCCGTTCTGCGCGAGCCCGTTCGACAGCGCCATCGAGAAGCACGACGCGTGCGCCGCCGCGATCAGTTCCTCGGGGGTCGTGGTGTTGTCCGAGCCCTCGGAGCGGGCCTTCCAGTTCACGGGGTACGTGCCGAGGTGCGACGAGTCGAATGTGACGGTGCCGGAGCCCTCGAACAGCGACCCGTTCCAGATCGTGCTGGCCTTGCTGGTGACTGACATGTTGCCTCCCTGGGTAGACCCCCACCCTAGGCAAGGCCCCGGCGACCCGCTGGCGAAGCGGGAGACCGTCCGCCTCAGTCGGCCGCGGTCACCATCACGGGGACCGGCTCGTACTCAGGGGCCCGGAGACGGCGCACCTCGGGCGAGAGCAGCGCGGCGCCGACGGCGAGCAGCATCAGCAGCGAGGCGCCGATCATCGACTCCCTGGCACCCCACCAGACGACGGCGTGCCCGGCGAGCAGCAGGCCGAGCGGCCCGAACATGAGCGACCCGAACGCGTCGTACGCCGCCACCCGCGACAGCGCCTCAGCCGGCACCAGCCGCTGCAGCGACGTGTTCCACAGGACCCCGAACAGGTCGAACGCGGCCCCCATCACGACGGCGAGGACCACCACGATCCACAGCGGCGCACCCAGACCCAGCGCGAGGAAGGGCGGCGTGGCCAGCGCCGTCATCAGGACACCGACGAAGATCGGCCGCTTCGGCCGGACACGCAGGGCGATGAAGACGCCGAGCACCATGCCGATCGCGTCGCCGGTGAGCACCCACGCCCAGGGCCCGGCACCGCCGAGTTCGGTGTCCGACAGGACGGGGCCCAACACGCCGAAGCAGGCCTGGAACAACATCACGAGGAACGAGAACTGGAGCACGACCACCCAGATCCACTGGCGCGACGAGAACTCGCGCCACCCCTGCTTCAGGTCACCGAGCGTCGAGCCCGACGAACTGCCGCGCCGGTCCGCCGTCCCCCGTAGGCCGGACACGACCACACCGGACGTGGCGAAGAGCAGCGAGGCTCCCACCAGGGCCCAGGCGCCGCCGACGAGGGCGACGATGCCGCCCGCGAAGACCAGTCCGGCGATGCGGGCCGTGTTGGCCCCGAGCGCGAGCAGCGCGTTGCCCGACTGGAGTTGGTGCGGCTTCAGCACCTCCGGGATGATGCCGGTCAGCGCAGGCGACATGATGGCGATCCCGATGCCGCTGAACGCGGCGGCGACGCAGAGCAGCCACAGCGGCGGGTCGCCCGTCATGAGCAGGAACGCGAGCGAACCGAACGCGATCGCCGAGCAGAACTCGCCGACCATCATGACCCGCTGGCGCGGGAACCGGTCCGCGATGACGCCGCCGAACAGCAGGAAGGCGATCATCGGAACGCTCTCGGCCGTCAGCACGTACGAGAGGGTCTCCGCGTCGCCGCCGGGCAGGTGCAGTACCCCGAAGGACAGGGCGATGGGTGCGAAGGCAGAACCGCCCATCGACGCCGTCCTGGCGCAGAAGAGGCGGGCGAACTGGCGGTCGCGCATGAGTGACCAGTCGGCTTGCATGGGGGGACTCCCGGGGAAACGAGCGGGGGCGCCGTGACCGAAGTCACGACGCCCCGAACGACTAGAGCTCAGAGCGAGCGGATGTTAGCAGCCTGCAGGCCCTTCTGACCCTGCTCAACATCGAACTCGACCTTCTGGCCTTCTTCGAGGTTGCGGTGCCCGGTGCCAACAATGGCCCGGAAGTGTGCGAAGACGTCGGCGGTGCCGTCATCGGGAGCGATGAAGCCGTAACCCTTGTCCGAGTTGAACCATTTGACTGTGCCAGTGGCCATGTCGATCTTTCCTTGTGTTTGACAAACTGTTGACCGCGGAAACGGACGTCGCCGAGGCCAACAGACCCCAGTGTACGTACAAAGTGCCCCTCTGCACCTAACGGACGCGAACGATGTCCGAGAAATTCGGTCCTAGCGGACGACGACAGCCACCGTCACAGCCCGCAACGACGGTGCAACTTCCTCGTCCGCGGTCATGTCGAACACGGGCATCCCGTCGGCGGCGAAGTGGACCCGGCGCACGAACGTATCGCGGCCTGACAAGCCCCGATGGTCGGCGCGGGCATGGAAGACGTACAGCGGGTTGTCGTCCTCGTCGTGCGACCACATGCCGTGGCCGGTTCCCAGCTGCCATTGGCCGTTGAACGGGCCCGACTTCTGGATCGGGTAGTTGAGACGGGTCCAGGCGGCGGGGTCGGTGAGGTCGACGCCGCGGCCCGCGGTCGCCGTCGCCAACCCTGTCGTATACGAGTCGCCGACGGTGGAGCCCGAGTAGATCATGAGCAGGCGGCCGTCCCGGACGAGGACGTTGGGACCCTCCGCGATGGTGTTGTCCCACGCGTACTCGGGGGCTGTAGGTCAGGGTGACGCGCGTCGACGATGCCGGCGGGTGGGTGCGCGGCGGCCGCCCCTGTCAGGACGGGGCCGCGGGCGGCCGGGCGGTTGACGCCGTCGCTGACGGCCAGGCCGAACAGGTGGGGGTGCCGCAAGCTACGGATGATCTCCTCGACGGTGCCGGCCTCGTCCGGAGTCTCCGCCACCCGGGCGAAGAAGATGCCGTAGTTCTCGTTGAGCGGCTCCCACCCGTTAGGCCCCTCGAGGGCTGCCTGCGGCGCTCGCAAGGCCGGGGAGGATCAGCGCAGGCGCCGCAGGGCCCCCAGCCCACCTCGTCCACCTCGGCCGAGTCCTGGGCGTGTTCGGATCGCGGAAGCCTGTCGAGCAGCGCCCGGTGGCGCTTCCTCGAGCGGCCCACGTTCCTGGCCGTGTACGTCGCCGTCACGAGCACCCAGGGCAACACGGATCCGTTCACGACGCGGACGACGCCGCGCCTGCGTCCTGCCCGGGGGACGCGTCGTCGCCCTCGATGTGAGTCCCGAGATGGTGCGGCTCACCCGTGCCTCCCTGGCCGGCACCGGCGCGGAGGTGGCGGTGGGCGATGCGTCGGCCCCGGACCTGCCCGCCGCCTCGTTCGACGTGGTGGCCTCCTCGCTCGTGCTGTTCCTGCCGGATCCGCGGGCCGCGTTGGCCCGCTGGGTGGCGCTGCTCTGTCCGGGCGGCCGGATCGGGGTGACGACGTTCGGGGCGCAGAGCGCCCTGTGGCGCGAGTTGGACGGGCTGCTGCGGCCGTGGATGCCTCCGCTGGACCCGCGCAGCGCCGGGCCCGACGGCCCCTTCGCATCGGACGGCGCCATGGAGTCCGCGCTGGCGACGGCGGGGGCGATGGGGGTGACGACGGAGACCTGGCGGATGTCGTTGACGTTCGAGGGGGTCGCGGACTGGCTTCGCTTCACCCGGTCGGTCGGTCAGCGGGCCGCGTGGGACGCGATGACCCACGACGAGGCGGAGCGCGTCACGGACGCGGCGGCCCGGATGATCACGGAGGGGGCAGACGGGTCTGGAGGCACGATCGTGTGGCAGGACGTGCGTTGCACGCTCGGCGGCCGGTAGGAGTGGTCAGCAGCGGGGCGCCGCCGGCGCTGGCGCGAGCCCAAGGAAGGAGCGGACGGGCTCGATGGCCGTCGGGTTGACAGACCAGTGCGCCCAGCGGCCCCGCTGCGCGCGCTCGACGAGGCCGGCGTCGTGGAGCTTGCGCATGTGGAACGACAGGGTGGGCTGGCTGATGCCGAGCGCGTCGGGGAGATGACAGGCGCAGACGGTGCCGCCGGCGGAGTCGGCAAGGTAGCGCAGGAGTCGGACGCGAGTCGGGTCGGCGAGCGCCTTGAACACGTCGGCCAGGGCGACGGCCTCGTCACCGTCCAGCAGTCCGCCGTCGTGATCGGGGCAGCAGTGCGCGCCCTCGTCCGGGCCGGCTAGCGTCGTCATGCCCCCATGCTAGCCCATATTGACATCCGTCGATATGAGCGCTTGAATGCCTCGTATAGATGATTCTCGATACATGGAGGTTGTGATGAGCGGTCAGCCATCGGTGCTGTTCGTCTGCGTGAAGAACGGCGGCAAGTCGCAGATCGCGGCCGCGCTGATGCGGAAGCTGGGTGGAGTCGACGTCGCGTCGGCCGGCACCAGGCCCGGCTCCGTCGTCAACGAGGAGGCGGCCGCCGCGGTGGCCGAACTCGGCGCATCCATGGCCGGAATGACGCCCCGACTCCTCGACCCCGCCGAGGTGGCGGGTTTCGACCGGGTCGTCGTCCTTGGCACAGAGGCCGTCGTGGAACCCGTCGCCGGGATGCACGGCAGGATCGAGACCTGGATCACGGACGAGCCGTCGTCGCGCGGGATCGAGGGCATGGAGAGGATGCGCCTGGTGGTCGCTGACATCGCCTCCCGCGTCGAGACCCTTTACGAGGAGCTGACAGGACGCCGCGGCCCGCAGATCCGGGTGTTCGAGCCGGCGCTCTGCTGCAACACCGGGGTGTGTGGAACCGACGTCGACGAGGCCCTGGTCGCGTTCACCGCGGACCTCGAGCACCTGCGGCGCGAGGGCGTCGACATCGAACGACGGAACCTCGCCAACGATCCGTCCGCGTTCGCGGAGAACCCGGTGGTGGCCGGATTCCTGCAGGTCGCGGGGTCCGCTGGCCTCCCGCTCGTGCTGGTCGACCAGATCACCGTGGCGACGGGCCGCTACCCCGACCGCGCCGAACTACGTCGCCTTGCCGGTCTGGGCGGCGACCTGGGCCTGACGCCGACACGCGGGTGCTGCTGACCCATGCCCCACGCATTCCTGGATTCGCTCCCCCGGTTCGTTTTCTTCACGGGCAAGGGAGGTGTCGGCAAGACGTCGCTCGCCTGTGCGACCGCAACCCGCCTCGCTGACGACGGCCGCCGCGTCCTGCTCGTCTCCACGGACCCCGCCTCCAACGTGGCCCAGGTGTTGGGCCAGCCCATCGGCAGTCGGCCGACCGCCGTCGCGACGGTGCCGGGTCTCACCGCCGTCGAGATCGACCCGGAGGCCGCGGCCGCGGCCTACCGCGAGGCGATCATCGGCCCCGTCCGCGGCCTGCTGCCTGAGGCCGAGCTCGCCGGGATCACCGAGCAGCTCTCCGGCTCGTGCACCACAGAGATCGCCTCGTTCAACGAGTTCACCGACCTCCTGGCAGACGACGCCGCCACGGCCGGCTTCGACCACATCGTCTTCGACACCGCCCCGACCGGCCACACGATCCGCCTGCTGCAACTCCCCGGCGAGTGGACGAGCTTCCTCGACGAGGGCAAGGGTGACGCCTCCTGCCTCGGCCCCATGGCTGGCCTCGACAAGACCCGCAGCCGGTACGCGGCCGCGCTGGCGAGGCTCGGCGACCCGACCCTGACCCGGCTCGTCCTCGTTGCGCGGGCTCAACGCTCCACCCTCGAGGAGGCCGCCCGCACCGCCGAGGAGCTCGCCGCCGTCGGCATCACGCAGCAGCACCTCGCCATCAACGGCATCCTGGACACGGCTGTCGACGGCGACCTCCTCGCGGGCGCCGTCGTCGCGAGGGAACAGGAGGCGCTGGCGACGCTGCCTCCGACGCTCGCCGGGCTCGCCACGTCACGGATCCCGCTGCGGGCGGCCGGCATCGTCGGCGTCGACGCGGTCCGGACACTGCTGACTGACGCCGCCCCGGGCCCGTCAGACCCCGCCGACGCTCCCCTCGCCGATGGTGTCGGCGGATCGCTGGGGGAACTGGTGGACGAGCTCGCCGCCCACGATCACGGCCTGGTCATGTGCATGGGCAAGGGCGGGGTCGGCAAGACGACGACGGCGGCTGCCATCGCGCTGGCGCTGGCCGCGCGCGGCAAGCGGGTCCACCTCTCCACCACGGACCCCGCAGGCCACCTCGACCAGACCCTGGACGGCGGCTCCGACGACAACCTGACGGTGTCGCGCATCGACCCCGCGGCCGCGACCCAGGCCTACAGGGACCGTGTGCTCGCCACCAAGGGGGCCCGTCTCGACGAGGAAGGCCGGGCGCAGCTCCTCGAGGATCTCCGCTCCCCCTGCACGGAGGAGGTCGCCGTGTTCGGCGAGTTCTCGCACCTCGTGGCGCGGGCACGGCGGGAGTTCGTCGTCATCGACACCGCACCGACGGGCCACACGCTGCTGCTGATGGATGCCACCGGCTCGTACCACCGCGAGATCGTCCGCGGCCTGGGCGACGACGCCAGGGTCGTCACCCCGCTGATGCGCCTCCAGGATCCCGACCTCACCCGTGTCCTGATCGTCACGCTTCCGGATGCCACTCCGGTGCAGGAGGCGGCCGACCTGGACGCCGACCTGCGGCGGGCCGGGATCACGCCGTGGGGGTGGGTGGTCAACCAGGCCCTCACGCCGACGGGCACCCGGCACCCGCTGCTCGCTGCGCGGGCGGCGACGGAGACGCCGCACATCGAGGCGGCCGACTCGTTGGCCCGACGGTTGGCGATGATTCCGCTGCTGGTGGAGGAGCCGACGGGGGCTCAGGCGTTGCTGCGGCTGGCGAGCAGCCCGCGGTAGACGGCGAGCAGCCCATCGAGGTGGGTCTGCTGGGCCGCGCCGCCCGCGTCGGCGAGCAGGGCGCGACTCATCGCCGTCACACGCTCCGGCGTGTCGAGCAGCCTCCGCAGCTCGGCCGCCAGGGCGGTGGCCGTCGGCTCCGCCGTCGCCACGAAGCCACCGTCGGGGATGCTTTCGCCGAGGTCCGGGTCGCTGATCACCACCGGCAGTCCGCTGGCGATGGCCTCCAGGATGACCATCGGCTGGTTGTCGAAGTCGTACGAGGTGGAGACGAACACGTCGTGGTCGAGCGACGCGGCGAGGACCTCGCTCTGCGGGACGGCGCCGTGGAGCCGCACGCGGCCCGCCAGACCGAGCCGGCCGATGAGGCGCCGGGTCGCGGCCAGCGCGAGCCCCTCCCCGTAGAGGTCGGCCGTCACCGATCCGGGCAGCTGAGCCAGCGCCTCGATCAGGACTTCGGGGCGCTTCTCGGGCGAGACCCGCCCGCACCACATCACGCGCAGGCCGCCGTCGGGTACGCGCGGACGCGCCCCGGTGAGCTGGTCGAGCACGCTGTCCTCGAGCCCGTTCGACAGCACCGTCAGCGGCGAGGTGACTCCCTGCCCGCGCAGCTTCGCGGCGAAATGGGCCGACGGCACGATGACGTGGTCGGCGTAGTTCGCCTGGTTCACCATGAGGCGCCACATGCGCCGCGCCAGCCGGGTGGAGGTGAACCGTTCGCCTCCCGCGATGGGCGCGACGTGCGGGATCCGCCGCCGGTGCAGCCAGGCCAGCGGGATCGTCGTGACCGACGGCAGGGGCAGCACGCTGGCCGTGTAGACGTCGATGCGGCCGTGCATCGTCTGGACGATGGGGATGCCGAGCTCGCGGGCCACCCGAAGCCCGGCGATCGCCCCGATCATCTCGCTGTGGACGTGGACGATGTCAGCGTCGATCAGCGCCTCGCGCAGCACCTGCTCGGTCCGCGCGTAGGGCCACGTGAACGGGTAGCCGTCCGGGTTGAAGACCGGGGATATTGGCAGCGCGACGACCGATGGATCCGCGGAGGGTTCGGCCAGCGGACACGCGACCACGACGGTGTGGCCGGCGCGCTCCAGCGCCTCCTTATGTGCCTTGACGAGGGTCTGGACACCGCCGAGCGTCGGCAGGTAGTAGTCGGTGACCATCACGATGCGCACCGGCCGACTGTAGTTGACTGACGGTCCGCCTAAGCTGTCGGCCGTGACGCACGAATCCCCGCAGGTGCTCGTGACCGGAGCCAGCGGATTCCTGGGCGGCCACGTGGTCACCGAACTCACCTCCGCCGGCTACCGGGTGCTCGCCAACGGACGCGACGCCGGACGGCTTGCGGGTCTCGGCGTCGACACCCTCGCGGCACCGCTCGCCGCCCTCCCCACCGCGCCGTTGCAGGGCGTCGACGCGATCGTGCACTGCGCCGCCCTGTCGTCGCCGTGGGGCCGCTGGGCCGACTTCCGGGAGGCCAACGTCGACGGCACCGCCGCCGTCATCGAGGCGGCCCGCCGCAACGGCGTCCGGCGCATCGTGTTCGTCTCCTCGCCCAGCGTGTACTCGCAGGCCGCCGACAGGCTCGACATCTCCGAGGACGACGTCGACCCCGGCAACCGCCTGAACCACTACATCGCCTCGAAGCTCCGCGCCGAGGAACTGGTGCGCGCAGCGGTCGCCGACGGCTCGGTGCCGGAGGCGGTCATCCTCCGGCCGCGCGGGCTCATCGGTGCCGGCGACCCGAGCCTCGCGCCGCGCCTGCTCGACGTACACCGTCGCATCGGCGTCCCCCTGTTCCGCGAAGGAACCAACCTCGTCGACCTCACCGCCGTCGAGAACGTCGCCCTGGCCGCCCGCCTCGCCCTCGAGCACGCGAACGCCCACGGCCAGGCGTACAACATCACCAACGGCGATCCCCGACCGTTCCGGGAGCTCCTTGACCGGTTGCTGACCCTCGTCGGCGAGACTCCCCGCTACCGGCGGGTCTCGATCCGGGTCCTCTACCCGCTCGCGGCCGTCCTCGAGAAGCTCTACGCCGTCCTTCCCGGATACCCGGAGCCGCCGCTGACCCGGTACACGCTGACGACGATCGCCTACTCGCAGACCCTCGACATCTCGCGGGCCCGCGCCGACCTGGGGTATGTGCCACGCGTCAGCCTCGACGACGCGCTGGCGGCCTTCGCCGCGACCCGAGCCACCCGACGGGGGCACTGACGATGGGCACGCTGGACCACTTCGCCTGCGGCACCACGTCGCACGCCCTCGCCCTGTTGTTCCGCGGCGCCCCGCGCCAGGTCCGTTCCTTCCCGGCAGGCGCGTTCCTGTACCGCTCCCCCGCCGCCACCGTCCTCTTCGACACGGGCTACGCGCCGGACACGGCCTCGGCAGGGCCGGCGGCCTGGCTGTACAGCCGGCTCGTGCCGCCGGTCGTCCGCCCCGGCGAGACGATCGACGCGCAGCTGCGGCGCGCCGGCGTCGACCCTGACGAGGTGACACACGTCGTCCTCTCGCACGCGCACCCGGATCACCTGGGCGGGGTCCGGTACTTCCCCGCAGCCCGGTTCATCCTGTCGGCCGGCATCGCCGAGTCGCTCGCGGCGCCCCGGTTGAAGGAGGGGATCCTGCGAGGTCTGCTGCCCGACTGGTTCGCCTCCGCGCCCCGCACCGTGCTGACGTCGGAGGCCTTCGTGCCGCACCGCATCGGGCCCCTCACCGTCCCCGCGCACGACCTGCTGGGCGACGGGAGCTACCTGATCGCGTCGCTTCCCGGCCACGCGCGCGGGCATGTCGGCGCCGTCGTCGAGTCGCGGGTGCTGCTGGCCGGCGATGCGGCCTGGGGCGCCGATCTGGTCGACGAGATCCCCGCGATGCGGTGCCTGCCCCGGCTGATCCAGGACGACGCCGTCGCGTACGCGGAGACGGCGGCAGGGTTGCGTGACTTCGAGACCGCCGGGCTCCGGGTCTGCCTCGCACACGACGCCTACCCCGAGGCGAGGCTGCTGCCGTGAGCACCGAGACCCTGCGCATCGCCGCCTGGTACGCGCGGGCCCGCTGGCTGACCTCTTTTCGCAGCCGCCCGCGGCTTGAGCGGTTCCAGCGGCGCATCCTGCGTAGCCAGCTGCGGTTCCTGCGTCGCAGGTCGGCCTGGTTCGGGCGGCTCCCCGCGGGGGATCTCTCCGACCTGCCCGTGCTGGACAAGGCCTCGATGATGGCCCACTTCAACGAGCTCGTGACGGTGCCCGTGGACCGCGACGAGGCCATGGCACTCGCGATCGCCGCGGAACGGAGCCGCACCTTCGATGCGGAGCTGCACGGCTGCACGATCGGACTGTCGACCGGCACCAGCGGGCATCGCGGCCTGTTCCTCGTCAGCCCGCGGGAGCGGGCGCAGTGGGCGGGCACCGTCCTGGCGAGGACGCTTCCCCGGCTGCGCGGGCAGCGGATCGCGCTGTTCCTGCGGGCCGGCGGCGACCTGTACGAGACGGTGGGGTCGCGGACCGTGCGGTTCGAGTACTTCGACACGTTCCGCCCGGTGGCCGAGCATGTCGACCGGCTCACCGAGTTGGATCCGACGATCCTGGTGGGGCCGCCGTCGGTGCTGCGGGGGCTGGTCGACGCCGTCGCGGACGGGTCGCTGCGGATCTCACCGGCGAAGGTGTACTCGGTGGCCGAGGTGCTGACGCCGCTGGACGAGGAGCGGATCCGCGAGGGGTTCGGTGTCCCGCTCGTCCACCAGATCTACCAGTGCACCGAGGGGTTCCTCGGCCACACCTGCGAGGCGGGGACGCTGCACCTGAACGAGGACATCGTCCACGTCGAGCGGGAGCACCTGGACGAGCGGCGCTTCGTGCCGGTGATCACCGACTTCCGCCGTCGGACGCAGCCGATCGTGCGCTACCGCATGGGCGACGTGCTCGTGCTGCGCGAGAGCCCCTGCCCGTGTGGGAGCGCCATGACCGCGCTGGAGCGGATCGAGGGGCGGGAGGACGACGTGCTGCGGCTCGCCGGGCGCGACGGCACCACGGTGCCCGTCTACGCGGACCTGGTGACCCGCGCCGTCGCCTATGCCGACGGAGTCGTCGAGTACCGCGTGGTCCAGACGGGTGCGGCGGAGGTTCGGGTCGAGCTCGATCCCCCCTCCGGGGACGCGGCGGACGCCGTCGTCGTGGAGCTGCGGCGGTTGTTCGCCGTCCAGGGGGTCGCCGACGTCCGGATCACCGTCGCCCCCTTCGAGCATGACCCGAGCCGCAAGTTGCGGCGGGTGGAGAGGTTGCCATGACCGTGCGCGGTCTGCAGATCGACGGCTATGGCGTCTGTCTTCCTTCGACGACCGTGACATTCGGCGCGGAGACCCGGTACCGGGCGGGGGCGCCGGTCGAGCACCTGTCGATGCTGGTCGACGCGGCGGGTCGGGCGCTCGCCGCGGCCGGTGTCGGGCCGAACGACATCGACTGCCTCATCGGGGCGACGGCGGGCGATGTGCAGCCGATCCCCTGCACTGCGGCCCTGGTGCAGGAGCAGATCGCGCCGGAGGCCCAGTGCGCGGCGCTCGACGTCAACTCCACCTGCACGAGCTTCATCACGGCGCTGGACGTGGCGTCGCGGTACCTGCGCGACGGCGAGTACCGGCGGATCCTGATCGTGGCGGGCGACGTCGGGGCGCAGTTCCTGAACCCGGAGCAGCGGGAGAGCTTCGAGCTGTTCTCGGATGCGGCGGTCGCGATGGTCGTGTCGTCGCCGTCTAATGAGGATGCGGGCGTGGGCGTGGTGGCGTCGCTGCAGCAGACGTGGCCGAGGTTCGCGCACGAGACGGAACTGCGAGGCGGCGGGAGCTGGCTGCCGGGCCGCGACTTCACGCCGGAGACCGACGGGGACTACCGCTTCGACATGAACGGCCGCGCCGTGCTCTTCTCCGCCTCGCGGGTGCTGCCGGGGTTCTTCGAGCGGTTCTTCGCGAAGGCGGGGACGTCGGTGGAGGAGATCGACTACGTCATCCCGCACCAGGCGAGCCGGGCGCTGCCGCTGATCATGCGCAGGATCGGCGTCCCGGAGGGCCGTTACGCCAACTACTTGCGGGACTTCGGGAACATGGTGTCGGCCTCGGTGCCGTTCGCGCTGGCGCGGGCGTGGGACGAGGGCAAGGTGGGGCCGGGGAGCCGGGTGCTGCTGTGTGGGACGGCGGCGGGGCTGACGGCGAACGCGCTCCTGCTGCAGCTCTGAGGACGCGGCCGTGCAGGAGATCCTCGGCCATCGGCACGTCTACCTGCTCCTGCGCTCCCGGGCAGGCGGCTTCGCTAACGGGGCTGCGATCGCCCGCGCCGAGCGCTACGGACTCTGGCTCGAGTACGCCGACGAGCTCCCCGAGGTCGAGGAACGGTGGCCGGAGCTGATCCGGTGGGCGGCCGGGAGGGCTGGGCGCGGGGACCGGGCGCTGCGGCCGTGGGGCTACTTCGACGGCTGGGCGAAGGTCCTGTACGTGGTCCCCGGATCGCTCACAGTTCCTTGACCAGCGCCTCCGACGCCTCGGTGGCCTGCCGCTCGACGCCGTCGTCGTCGCGGTAGGAGTACGTGTACGTGTCGACCACGCCGGTGGCCTCGTAACCGAGGCGCAGGTAGAGGGCCCGGGCCGCCGGGTTGTCCGCGTCGACGGCCAGGACCATCTGTGTGATCCCCCGCCCGCGGGCCAACTCCTCGAACGCGGCGACCAGGGCCGTCCCGATGCCCTGCCCGCGACGTGACTCCCGCACCTGCAGGTGGTTGACCTCGACCGCACCTGGAAGCGCCGCGTGCGCCTTCTCGCCAGCGCACCCTTTCCACTGCAGCATCCCGACCCCGACCGGCTCATCGCCGTCCCAGGCGACAAGGAACGTCGCCTCGCCGGTGAGCTGACGCCGCATGTGCCCCTCCCAGACGTCGTTGCTCGGCCATTCCCGGTTCAGGACCTCCAGGTCACCGGCGTCGCAGGCACGGATCTCCATCACGCCGGCAGCTCCTCGATCGTCAGCTGGATGGGGGTGCAGCGGCCACTATTGCAGTCGCTCTCCGAGACGCTGCACGCGGCCACCACCAGGCGAAGATCCTCCAACGCCTCGAGGACGATCGAGTCGCCCGGACGGGACACCGGAGCCTTGACCTTGATGGCGCCGTCGATTCCGATCTCGGTGAACATGAACAGATTCACCGGAGTGATGGCGGCCTGGGGCTGGGCCAGCAGGGAGTTGATGTTGTCGAGGCAACTCGGGTGCCCGTCGCCGTTGGCGTAGAAGAACTCGTACATCTCGGGGCGGCAGCAGGGATGCAGGAGGTCGTGCTCGCCGACGTCGTCCGCGAGCACCTTGAGCAGGGGCCGGTAGTGGGTGGAGTAGATCACGTCGCCGACCCGGAGGCGCAGCGACTCGTTGCAGTCGATCGTCACCCCGGGCGAGATGAACTCGGCCGGGTGCCCCAGCCGTTCGGCATAGAAGTCGGCCACCTGACCGCCCTCGGGGTCGGTGACGGTGACGCGCCGCCCCTTGGCGACGTCGAACGCCTGACCCGTTCGGGGTTCGATGGTGAAAACCTGGGTCATAGCTGCCTCGCTGGCTCGCTGGACGATCTGGAGGGCCCCAGTATCCCAAGGACGACGCAGGCGGGCCGGCGACCGTCCGGTCCAGAGCTCCCGAGCCATGGCCTGCTCTACCTCTTCAGACACCCAACCGTTTGACCCCTCGTGCAGGGTCCGCGGAACTGCCCAGCGCTGAAAGGACCTAGAGTGAAGCCATGCCCTTCACTCCACTGCATCGCGCCCTCGGCCGGAGCCCGGGACCCTGGACTGATGAGCTGCTGGACGCGGCGATTCAGGCGGGCGCACGGGAAACCGATGACCTGGACTGGAAAGGCAAGCTGCCACCCGCGAAGGAGTTGACTCAGTCAGATTTTCCCAAGGATGTGGCCGCGATGGCCAACAGCGGCGGCGGAGCCATCATCTTTGGCGTTGAAGAGAGCGATCGAGCGGCCACTGGCAGGAGCGATCCTGGGGATCACGGTGAAGCATACGAAAGAGCCCTCAGAAGCGCTGCTATCACGGCCATCACGCCGCCGATCTTTGGACTGAAGATCCATCGCCTCCAAGGGGCTGGGTACCCGGCCCTGGTCGTGGAAGTCCCGGCTAGCGTTGACGGCCCGCATCTGATCTTCAAGAACCATTTCTTCGGTGCCCCTGTTCGAAACGATGCCGACACCGTGTGGATGCAGGAACGCCAGATCGAGGAAATGTACCGTGCCAGGTTCAACGAGCGGCGCGGCTCCGAGGAAGCTCTGTCCCAGCTCTACGAGGAAGCGGCACGGGGACGAGACACGAATTCGCGGGCATGGCTCATCGCCGTGGCACGCCCGCGCCTCCCTGTTGTCGGCCGGCAACTTTCGAGGAACGAGGCAATCAGCATCTTCCACGAAGCTGAGCAGTACGCTAACGAGCTCTCTCCCTCTGACGAACCTCGCCCCTTTCGCGCCATGGATCTACACAACCCTCGGCCTGGTCTGCGGCGCTGGATCGCTTCAGACATTCTGATAGGGCGAGGGGAGTCATCATTTGACGAGGCTTGGGGCGCCATACACCGCAACGGCTCGACGACGATCGCAGCTGCAGTAGGCGGCCACCCCACGGGTCGCGACTGCATACTGGCCGGGTCAGAGATCCCCGCGGACGTCATAGAGTTATGCATCGCCGACTTCGCAGGGCTTCTCCGTGCTACGGCGGAGGCCCTCGGGACTATGGAGTGTGACGTTCGCGTCGGCATCGAATGGACCGGAGCAGACCGGCTGCACATCGTGACGGTCGGCCCGTTCAAGCGAATCCATCGAGGGACACCCATAGGCCATTTTATGCCCGTGGAGACGACCACATCCCCGGCGACCTCTTCCGATGCATACAGACGAGACGTTTACTACCTTGCACTCGACTGCTTGAACCAAGGCGGACTAGCATCCCTTAACATCATCCCAGGACGGCCCCCAGAAGCCGTTGAGAGCCACTAGCCTCGATATTTCATGACGGCCCTGTGTGGGGCTGGTCGGCGCCGGTGGCGTCGAGGTTGTTCTGATTCTTGCAGGTGGGTGCGACAAGACCCCGCGTGACGTCTGCGGTGCGGGTTTCCAGGCCGGGAGCTGCCAGATTCGGTGGGTCGTGTGGAGGTCTGGGGGTCAGGTGGCGGGTGCCGGGAGGTTTCGGAGTCGGGTGATGCTGTCGATGATCAGCTCGGCCCAGCGGGATCGGTCGCTGAAGTGGACGACGGTGCGGCGGGCTCTTCTGGCGAGGGTCGCGGGGATGGTGTAGAGCCGGTAGCGGAGCCGTTTCGGTTCCCAGCGGCGGGCTTGGTGACCGGCCAGGGCCAGCATCACGCTCCAGGCCTGCAACTCGGAGGCCAGCGCGACGATCTGGCACCAGATCCGATTCTGGTTGAACCCGTGCAACGGGAGGTTGGCCAGGCCTGTGTCTTTCGCGATCCGGATCCGGTCTTCGCAGCGGGCGCGGCGACGATGCCTGAGCTCCAGCTGCTGGAGGGTGCCGAGGGTGGTGTTGGTGGCGAAGGCGGTGAGTCGGTAGCCGTCGACGTCGTCGAACCGCAGCTGAGCGCCGGGGTGGGGCCGTTCTCTGCGGACGATCACCCGCATCCCGGCAGGCCAGCCGTCGAGATCCAGCAGTCCGGTGAAGTCAGCAAGATCGGCCCCCTCGCGAGCCTCGCCATCGCTGTTGAGGGCCGGCACCCAAACCCACTCAGGGACCAGGTGGTAGAGGTCGGGGGTGTCCATGGGGAGGGTGAACCCGACCGAGTACGCCACCCTGCGCCCGGTCAGCCATTTGGTGAACTCCTTCGTGCCGCCGGCCCCGTCCGCGCGGATCAGCACGCGGCGTCCGGGCCGCGGGTTCCGGTCGGGGAGCTGCGCGAGAGCGGCCTTGGTGACGGTGATGTGATCGGTGGCGGTGTTCGAGCCGGCGTTCCCGGGCGTAGGTGGACCTCCAGGGCTTCGCCGGTGCCCTCAGGTCCGTGGTCGGCGAACGCCATCAGCGGGTGGAACCCGAAGCCTCGTTTGAACGTCGCAGCCGCGCGTTGCTTCTCCGAGTGGGCGGTGATCAGCGACGCGTCGAGATCGATCACCACCGGATCCTCGGCAGTCGACTCGTGGTCGGGGGCATGCTCACCGGCCAGGGCCCAGACCCTGGCGCGGGCCTGCTGCCTGGCTCCGGCGATCGCCTTGATGGCCTTGTTTGCGTCCTCGGCCAGGGCGGCGATCAGGCGGGACACGGTCGGGTCGGAGGCCACCGGGCCGTAGACCCCTGGTTCAGCACGGAGGGTAGCGAGGTCGCTCAACGCTTCACCGCCGAGCACCAGCGACATCGCCAGATCGCAGATGATCTTGCCTGGGTCGTGGACCGCCAACGGTTTCCGCCACCGCGACAGCGCCTCCGACAGGGCCCGGTCCAGGCCGGCCGCGCGGATGGTTTCGGTCAGCAGGATCCCGCCAGCCTGGCCGACCGCGGTCACCTTCGCGGTATCGACATGAACCCTGGGATACGAGCCGGTACTCTTCACCTCGAAGGTGCTCCTTCTTGTTGGTCGATGTTTCTCTAGACAAGTCACATCATCCCAAGTCAGGGGCACTTTCGCTATCTCAGTCCGCTACAGTCACCGTCATGAAAGCACGAGGCAAACCCGGAGGTCAACCAAACCTTCAGCGGACCCCTTCCCACACGGTCAGTACCCGGGCCGTCTGTGTCGGATCCGCCTGGTTGCGGACCTTGTGTGCGAACTTGATCGATGACAGCCGGCGGCTGATCGTTCCGACTTTCGCGCCAGCCACCGCAAGCTCAGAGATGTAGCGGCTGATCGCCACGTCATCAGCCGGCAGAGCGGAAAACCCATGGAGATCGCACCAAGTGGTGAACTCCCGCCAATCCGAGCGGTAGCCACGTAGCGTCGACGGCGCACGCGCCGCTTGCGCGAAGACAGCCTCGCTCACATCCAGCGATGCATCGACCGGCACCAAGGAACGATCATTCATCCCGGTTCCGCCTTCTGTCGTATTACTACTCACTCTGCAGCAGCCTTTCTACTAGCCAGTCCACAAACAGCACCACTGGACGTGCGTTCTCGATTACTATCAATGAGCTTCCTGGGCTAGGGAATGAACTGTCTAGCAGCGACGCAAGTAGAGAGTTTGGGAGCCTGGATAAGCGGCTCTTCGTACCTGAGCGTGGGGTCATAGTCGTAGACCGCCGCCGATGAGGAGCATTCTGAGGCGGTAGTTGTCTGGGTCGCGGAACCCTCTGGCGACGCGGCGGGCGAGTTCGATCAACCCGTTGATGGATTCGGTTCCGCCGTTGTTCGCGCCGCCGGTGGTGAAGTAGCCCAGGAACGCGTCGCGCCACTGGTTCAGCGTCCGGCCGAGGCGGGCGATCTCCGGGATCAGACACGACGGGAACGTGGCCAGGATCTTCTCCGCGACCCTGCGCCCGTCGGCATGACAGGACTGGTGATAGACCGAGCGCAGCTGTTGGGCGCAGCGCCAGGCGACCTCGACTTCGACGTGGCGGTCGTCGGCGGTGAACGCGGTCTCCAGGCGTGTCTTCTGCCGGTCGGTGAGGTGTTCCTGCCCGGCGCGCAGCAGGTTCCGAATCCGATACAGCGGATCGTCTCTGCGGCCGCGGTGGCCGTGGATGTCCTGCTGGACCCGGCGGCGGACCTCATCGACAGCAGCGGTCCCGAGCTTGACTATGTGGAACGCGTCGAGGACGGCGACGGCGTCTTCGAGTTGGTCGTCGATGGCGTTCTTGTAGCCGTGGAATGGGTCCAGGGTGGCGATCTCGATGCCTTTGCGGAACCTGTCGCCGCGGTCACGCAGCCAGGTCTTGTAGGCCTCACCGGATCGGCCCGGGACCAGATCCAGCAGCCGGGCCCGGACGTGTCCGTCCTTGTCGCGGGTGAGATCGACCATGCCGGTGAACTCCTTCGGGCCGCGGCCGCCCTGGTCGACGGGCTTGGTGGAGACGTGATGCCAGATATGTTCGTCGACGCCCAGCGAGGTGACGCCAGCGAAGCGGGCCTCGTCGTCGGCGGCGGCTTCAAGGATCGGCTTGACCGCTCGCCACAGCGTCCTCCAGGCGCAGCCGAGCTGCCGGGCCATCCCCTGGACCGAGGCGTTCTCCCGCCGCATCTGCCCGATCGCCCACGACGTCGCGCGACTGGTGAGCAGCGCCCTGGGTCGCCACATCGGGGTCTTGCTCCATGAACGAGTTCACCGGACACATCGGCTCGGGACACAGCCAGCGTCGTTTCCGCCACCACAGCTTCACCGGCGCCGTGAAGCACGGCGCGTCGATCAGCTCGACCCTCTGCCGGCCATGCGCATGCGCGATCACGCCGCAGGCGGGGCAGCCCATCACCTCCGGCCGGACGGATTCGACCTCAACCCGAAGCCCCGCGTCGTCGCGCTGGACGCCGACCACGTGGAGCCCGGGCAGGCCCAGCAGAAGGTCGCAACGCTGACAGTAGCCGCCGCCGGCACGGCAGCAGGAAGTAGAATCGGGCATCGTCGAGGTCCTTGAAGATCAGGTGGTGTGGTAACCCCGATTCTTGAGGGCCTCGACGCCCATCACCCCGCCGACACGCCCGCCGTCGGATCCACGCTCACCCCACGCTCAGGTACGAAGAGCCGGATAAGCGCATCGCATGAACCCGCTCGTGTGCGAAAAGCCGCAACCCCACGGACCAGGTTGCCGGTAGGCGATCATTCAGCGTGGTGCTGTCGCAACTGTCACGAGACATCCAGGTCAGGCGGACGAGATCACCTTGAACCACACAGAGCCCAACTATGAGTCCTTGGGATTCCTTGCTCTCAAAACTTCTCCTAAAGCGCCAGACAACCCTTTTTGGAGCGTTTCGTAACCATCCGCGTTATCTTCATAGATGACATGTCGATAGCGATTTAGATCAAATGGAATATCTGCCGTCTGCTGCGTCAAGAGAATCACTGGCTTCCCGATTGCATGAGCAAGTCCAAGTTCATAAAAGACGTTTGCATTCCTACCAGTGATGTCTGCGACCACGACCTCTGCCGACAGAATCATGCTCCAAATGTCTTCCATGACATCGCGGCCATATAGATCATCTGCACGCATAGCATCGAATCCTAGCAACTCCACATAGGGACGAATACACCTACTCCAGATGCGATCTGACCACGGCATCATGAACGGCATAAGGACTGCACACCTCCCTACAGTCACGCGCGTTTCCCGACTTGCATAGATCGGCTCAACAAGCATCGCCCTAAACCTCCTTTGCATTAGCCAACTCGCCTGGCGAATAGCTAGATCGCTAAAAACCAGATCATCGAATACTTCCTCTGGCACCTCCGGCTCATTTATGAAGAACAGGCACCAGAATCCTAGGTGGATCGTCCCGGAATTTATAGGAATCACCAACAAGGCGCGGATATCCACTGAATGAACATCTAGGTGATCAAGGGTACTTTTATCAAAAACCGATGAAGGCTGCCGCCAAAAGAATGGCGCACCCGCTTGCAGCATTTTTACGAAAGAGGTGAGCAACTCAATAAAGCCCGCATCGGTGACCCAGTGTGCCTGGTTGTAGGGCCGCCTCCGAGCAGTAAGATACTCTAGCCGAGCCGTAGATCCGCATGAGGAAAAATACGCCCCGAAACGAACCCCGAACGCACGTGTTAGAAGACTGGTCAGATTCGCGAAGACAGTTCCTGGCTGGCCATTTCTCGGGGCAGGACGCGAGAGAGCAGATCGAATCTGAGTGGTATAGCGTCGGTTCAGTTTAGCCTGAATTTCAAGCGCCACTTCGCCTGCCCAGAGGTCAAGAAGTGCAGTTTCGAGTGGCGAAAAATCAGCATGGCGTGTGATCGCGATCACGAGATGCGGCGGTCCTGCATGGTGACCCCAGCGGAATTCAGACCTCCACGCACCGGGAGATCCGGAGGGAAAGCCCTCTTGTAGCGCTTCGCTCAGCATAGGTCGAGTGACTTTGAAACCCGTAGACATTCGTTCGAATTTCAGTGGATTGAGCGTTGCGACACTCCGATGGGAGTATAACAGAAGGGAATCAAGCCGGAACGAAACGGCTAGACTGGTAGCGCAACGAACTAGATAGCTACCACTCATTATCTCGTGCGATCCGGTCCGGCTAAAAGAATGGTGTCGTAGGTCTGATCTTAGTCGTGCGATCGCTTTCTCAGGTGAAATCGGCTGCCACGCTGCTAGCCGAGCTTCAATACCTCGCACTCCCCGGCCGAAACGTCGCCTCATGCATCGTAAGCATACAGCCGGCTTCTGCATGCCCGTTCACTCCACCCAGATCTAGCCTCGATCTTTCATGAGGGGTCTGATCGGGGCTGGTCGGCGCCGGTGGCGCCGAGGTTGTTCTGATTCTTGCAGGTGGGTGCGACAGGACCCCGCATGACGTCTGCGGGGCGGGCTTCCCGGCCGAGGGTTCTTTCGTTGAGGTGGACGGGGTGGGCGCCTGGGTCAGGTAGCTGGTGCTGGGAGGTCGCGGAGCCGGCCGATGCCGTCGAGGATCAACTCGGCCCAGCGGGACTGTTCAGCCAGATGTGGCACGACCCGGCGAGCGCGGCGGGCCAAGGTCGCGGGGATGCTGTAGAGGCGGTAGCGCAACCGTTTCGGTTCCCAACGGCGGGCTTCGTGACCGGCCAACGCGAGCATCCCGCTCCAGGCCTGCAACTCGGAGGCCAGCGCCACGATCTGGCACCAGATCCGGTTCTGGTCGAAGCCGTGGAGGGGCAGGTTTACTAGTCCGGTGTCTTTCGCGATCCGGATCCGGTCTTCGCAGCGGGCGCGGCGACGGTGCCGCAACTCCAGGTCTTGCAGGGTGCCGGTGGTGGTGTTGGTGGCGAAGGCGGTGAGTCGGTAGCCGTCGACGTCATCGAAGCGGAGTTGAGCGCCGGGGTGGGGCCGTTCCCGGCGGACGATGACCCGCATCCCGGGAGGCCAACCGTCGAGGGTGAGCAGTCCGGTGAAGTCGGCCAGATCCGCCCCTTCCCGCGCCTGGCGGTCGGCGTTGAGGGCGGGGACCCAGACCCAGTCGGGGATCTGCTGGTAGAGGGTGCTGGTGTCGAGCGGGAGAGTGAATCCCACCGAATACGCCATCCGATGAGTCGCGAGCCACCGGGTGAACTCCTTCGTGCCGCCGGCCCCGTCCGCGCGGACCAGGACCCTGCGGCCCGGCCGGGGATTCTTCCAGGGGAGCTGCGCGAGAGCTTGTTTGGTGACGGTGATGTGATCGGCGGCGGTGTTCGAACCGGCGTTCCCGGGGCGTAGGTGGACCACCAGGGCTTCGCCGGTGCCCTCAGGTCCGTGGTCGGCGAACGCCAGCAACGGGTGGAACCCGAAGCCTCGTCTTCAACGTCGCAGCCGCGCGCTGCATCTCCGAGTGCGCGGTGATCAACGACGCGTCCAAGTCGATGATCAGCGGATCCTCGGCAGTCGACTCGTGGTCGGGGGCATGCTCACCGGCCAACGCCCAGACCCTGGCGCGGGCCTGCTGCCTAGCTCCCGCGATCGCCTTGATGGCCTTGTCCGCATCCTCGGCCAGGGCCGCGATCAGCCGCGACACAGTCGGATCCGACGCCACCGGGCCGTAGACCCCTGGTTCAGCGCGCAGGGTGGCGAGGTCACTCAACGCTTCACCGCCGAGCACCAGCGACACCGCCAGATCACAGATGATCTTGCCTGGGTCGTGGACCGCCAACGGTTTCCGCCACCGGGACAGCGCCTCCGACAGGGCCCGGTCCAGGCCGGCCGCGCGGATGGTTTCGGTCAGCAGGATCCCGCCAGCCTGCCCGACCGCGGTCACCTTCGCGGTATCGACATGAACCCTGGGATACGAGCCGGTACTCTTCACCTCGAAGGTGCTCCTCATCTTGGTTGACGTGGTCTCTAGGCAAGTCACATCATCCCAAGTCAGGGGCACTTTCGCTATCTCAACCCGCTACCGTCCACCCACCGGCGTGAAAGCGCGAGGCTAGCTAGCGGCTCTTTGTATAAAGGAGAGAGGCTGAGGAGTCCGAATCCGCCGGCATCGGCGTACCAACGGGCCATGCCGGCTCGTCGCAATCGAGAGTGGGACGAGCCCGTAATCGGGCTCATCACAATGCAGGGTGTAGTTGGGGTCTGAATCCGCCGGTCTCGAGCAGTGATCTGGCGATGTAGTGGGTGAGGTTCCGGAACCCCAGGGCGGAACCGCGGAGGTGTTCGAGGCGGGCTTGTTGTCGGGGGTGAGGAGGTCGGCTCCGGTGTGGAGGGTGCGCCGTGCCCGGTACAGGGGGTCCTGAGCGCGGCCGCGGTGGCCGTGGAGTTCTTGCTGGATCCGGCGCCGGCACTGGTCGAGGGCGTCACCGGCGAGCCTCACGACGTGGAACGGGTCCATGACGGTGGTGGCGTCGGGCAACTCTTCGGTGGTGGCGGTCTTGAAGCCGGCGAACCCATCCATGGCCACGACCTCCACGCCGGCCCGCCACGCTTCGGGTCGGGCAGCTAGCCACGTCTTGAACGTGCTCTTGGAGCGGCCCTCGACCATGTCCAGCAGGCGTGCCGGGCCGGTGTCATCCCTGATCGGGGTGAGGTCGATGATCACGGTGACGTACTTGTCGCCGTGACGGGTGTGCCGCCAGTTGGGTCGGCCTGGGGCGCGGTGTCGGGATTGCTCCCGGTCCGTTTCCCCAGGCCGCCCGCCGAACCGGACGTGCGATTCTCACCGCATCCGGCTCTCCATGAGAGAGGGCTGGTTCAGCTGGTGGTGACAGCTGGCCGGTCCCAGGGGGTAGGGATCTGGTAGCCGCGATAGCGGTACCTGGTCACCGGGACGCTGGCGGCGCCGGTGAACCTCTTCCCGTTGTGAGCGAGGCGCCAGGTTCCGGGCAGGCAGTACCTGCGGCGGAGTTCCGGCCATCCGAGTCGGCGGTGCTTCTTGCGTAGCCATGCCGTGATCCGCTCCCACGTGTAGGAGTCGATCGCGGCGAAGGTCGCTTTGGCCACCGCATACCGGAAGTAGTTCGCCCATCCCCGCAGCACCCGCCCGAGATAGTCCATGAGGTATCCCGGGTCCTGGTGCAGGGTGTTCCTGTAGGTCATGGTCTTCACCCGCTGTCTGATCGAGGCGATCGCCTTCTTCGCGGGCAGGGTGTAGACGTACCACTTGTTGCTGCCTCGTCTCCGCATCCGTCGGATGTGGAAACCGAGGAAGTCGAACCCGTGGTCGATGTGGACCACGCGGGTCTTCTCCGGAGACAGACGCAACCCCATCGGGGCCAGCACGTCTGCCACCTCGTGACGCAACTGCTCGGCGTGTTCCTGCTGACCCTTCACGACGATGACGAAGTCATCGGCGTAACGGATCAGCCGAAAAGACGCTTTGCCGTGGTCACGGCGCCAGGCCCGCTTACCGGCCGTGCCCATCTCATGGTCCCAGCGGCGAGCGAACTCGTCATCGAGGACTGATAGGGCGATGTTGGCCAGCAGCGGGGACAAGATCCCGCCCTGTGGGGTGCCGGTGATCGTCCCCTCGGTCGTGCCCACCATGGTGAGCACGCCTGCTTTCAGGAACGCCTTGACCAGCGCGAGCACCCGCTTGTCACCGATCCTGCACCGGAGCCGGTCCATCAAGGCGGTGTGGTCGATCATGTCGAAACACGCCTCAATGTCGGCCTCCAACACCCACTCATACGATTTGCTCGCGAAGTGGTGGATCTCGGCGACCGCGTCCTGCGCGCGCCGGTTAGGTCTGAACCCATAAGAGCACGACTTGAAGTCGGCCTCGAAAATGGGTTCCAGCACCAGCTTCAAAGCAGCCTGCACCACCCGGTCGGTCACGGTCGGGATGCCCAACTTGCGCAGCTTTCCGCTGGCCTTGGGGATCATCACCTGCCGCACCGGCACCGGCCTGAACTCTCCAGCCCTCAACTGGGCCCGAAGGTCACGCAGGAACTCCTCCACCCCGACCCCGGAACTGATCCGTGCCACGGTGACACGGTCCACCCCGGGAGTCTTGGACCCCTTGTTCCCGGCGACGCGTTCCCACGCCATCGTCAAGAACGCCGGATCACACACAAGGTTCCACAGGTCATCGAACCGGCGACCACGATCGGTGACCGCCCAACCATGCAGCTTGGTCTGCATCCTCCGTACCCCCAGATAGGACCGAGCATCGCTGGGCCACCCGGCGGCGCCGACATTCACCGGCGCGTCTTCGGACATTACATTCACCTTCCTCTGCTTTCTCTCACTGCCGCCCTTCCCCATGTGACCGGCTTTCCCGGCCTCGGAGTACTACGACGGCTCCGCCCCACCCGCACCCTTCGGCTGGCAACGCACCTATCCCCAGACATGGGGAGCGCGATGCGGATGGTTCCCACGTTCGCTGTTGTTCGGTCGACAGGCGAGGTGTCCGGCTTTACCCCTGCGGCATCGTCGTGGCTACGCCGTAGACCTTCACCACGACCTGCCGGACCCGACACATACCACCGTTCCGACAGTTCCCCACCCGCCACGACCGTCAACGACGGCCCCGACAAGCGGTTACGCACCGCTAACCAGCCCCGATCCACCGGGTTAGAGCTGGGCGACGATCAAGAGGCTTTACGACACCGGTTCCTCTCGTACACCTTCCCGTCTTGCTCACCAGACACGGCCCATCCGGTAGTACTGGACCGTCCTGACTTTGTCACGGCTGCTCCCACCCACCCCAGGCGTTCCCCCAGGACAGGCTGCCGTCAGCTTTACCTGGCCGCTACGACGGCCAACCAATGCAGGTCTCCCACCTCCATCCGATACAACAGCGCCTCGTGGCGCACCACGTGCTCGTCGACGCCGAGCACATGGACGCCGTCGAAACGCCGCGGATCGTTGATCAGGACCCGCTTGCCCTCGGCCAGGACGGCGTCGTTGGCGGTGTTCCACGACACTGCCAGCCCTTCGGCGATCCGGGCTACGGTCAGATGCGCGACCACGAGTCCTTCCAACGCCCACCGCACCGCCCGTCGGGACAACTTCGCCCGCGGCTCGGCGGCTCTGCTCATGTCCTGACGCCACACATGCCCGCACTCGCCGCAGCGGTAGCGACGCACGGTGACGAGCAAGATGGTGGGTCGCCAGCCGAACGGCTCGTGCGCCAGACGACGCACCACGGTGCCACGTGGCGTTCCCTCGCAGCCGCACCGCCGGCACCACTGGTCCGGCTCAACGACCCGGCAGGCCAACACGGCCCGCTTCGGCTCGATCTGTTGGCCGACGACCTCCAGGCCGAGCTCGTCGAGGCGGGTGAACGTGGTCAGGTTGGGGCGCGTGAAGGTAGCGTGAGGCACGTCGAGGTCTTCCGGATGGTGAGTGTGAGAACTTCCATCTTCGGGAGGCCTCGACCCTCATCCGCGGACCGACGCGCCGCCGTGATCACCCCGCCTCTACACCCTCAAATGTGATGAGCCCGTAATCGCCGCCATCGGATCGGTCGCCCAGTGCATCCAAGACGTGTACAGCTAGCTATGCGCCCGCTTCGCCATGGCTTCGGCAATCTTCCTGAGGGGACGCTCCACGACTGCGAATCCTTGCGGCCGAGCGTCTTGGTACTTCAGATCCTCCAAGTTGATCCGGTACTCAAGAGACGGAATTTCGACCCCTCCTGGCCCCATCGCTTGAATCCTGAGTGTCAGCGTTGGGACTGGGACCTCACCATTCTCAGGGAAAAACTTGTACAGGACATCAAGGCTCCACTGCATAGTTCGGCCTGGGGCAAGGGAACCAAGACCTTCCGCACAACGGGCTGCGGTCCTTGCAACCATCCGGCTTGCCCTCTCATCAGCTGCAACCAGTAGCGAGGTCAGAGGCGGTTCAAACTTCACCACGACATTCGTGGCGACCGTTGGTCCGCTGTTGCCAACGACCAGTGCGAGCATCCCAGCGTCATCTCGCATCCTTAGATCCGCCCACACGTACGGCTGTTGTGCCGCTCGTTGTGCCTCCAGCGTTGCTTCCAGTTGGTCTTGAGCAATCTGAGCGGAGCGCTGAGAGGCAACGGCCGATCTCTCCGAGGTGCGCATGCTGTGGACCCCAAAGAGAAGACTCAAGGCGACACTGACCGTCGCAACGGCGAATGCGGCTAGTTCCAACATCGGCTCCTCCTGTTATTCCGCCCATTGCACGACTACGACACCGGTGCCAGCGCCGTGGGTCGCTGAGCAGTGGTGCGCAGCCAAACCCGTTCGGTTCTGTCATCGTACAAGATCACGTGGATGAGGGCCTTTGAGTCATCCAGGCAACCAGCTCCTTCGAAGAACTTCGCCCGAACCTCTTCCTCAGTCAGCGGGGTTGACCCTCCGTTATACCAGTAGATAATCAGTTCGGGTGTGTATGTGCAAGATTCATGGCTTAGGGCGCGACATTCCTCCCTCGCGACCTTATGCCTGTCACGTTGCTGCCCAAGCGAAGCCGCAATGGCATCCCACCACCATCGATCCACACCCCCGAGGGAGCAGCCAAAGATGATGAATAGAGCCGTGTCCTCGAACAGGTGAGCGTAGCGGGCGCGGTTCTGCGCCCAGAAGGGTTTTGCGAGGCGCAAGCGTGGATCCTGGTTGCCCCTCCGGTCGACTGGTTCATCGATACCGAACAACAGTGAACGAGGGACGCTCTGCTGCCCGTGGGGATGGATGACATCCGCCATAAGATACGACGACGACAGATCCTTGGGCTTGATCTCGTGCGGCTCAACTCCTCGCGGGTTGTTATGGAAGTCACAGTTACGGTCCACAGTGCGCCTGGATAGGCGATCGAATTGAATCTGGTCGAGGTGAATGAAGTCGTCAAGGAGTGGCGTGTAGTTGAAATTGACGAAAAGGAAGTTGTAGAGTTCCAAATTCTCTCCCGTTGGAAACGCGCTCACGCGGTACTGTTCCGGAGAGAGGTCGTACAGGAACATCAGGAGCGACTCCATCGCCCACTTGTGCCGCGCGGAGTCTGCCCCCAGTTCGGTGAGGATGGAACTGGGCACCACCGCGTCGAGGAACTCAGAGAACTGGCCTTGAAGCTGCCTTAGAGCCTCGATGAGCTCCTCTGCCCTCGCCACCTTGGGCCCATTGAGTAGGCGGGAAACAGCTCCCTCAACATCGCTCCAGTCTGCCGCGCCGGCGTCCTTGAGCTCCCTCATCTCTTGCATGATGATGTTGCTCGGGTCGAAGTGACGTCTTGCGAGGAAGTCATAGAAGTGCTCGTAGCGGGTATCGACCCTGGCCCCGTAGTCATGGAGAGCCTGGATGTCGAACCCGTTACCGACAAATGCCATCACGTTGCGCTGGACAGCAACGCTATCGAACGACTGGGTGTAGTCCGTGTGTCCCATTTACTCACACCTCTCTTCTGATCACCGATGACACCTTGTCAGTATCCAGGGTATTACCCCAAGTAAGCCCAGGCAGTGCGTCGACGATTCGCACCGTCTCGACGGAGACCCGCACCACGCGCTTGATCAGGTCGACGATGCACCGCGGATCGCCCTGTCCCCGCGACCAGGCGTTTGGGTCGTTGACGATGCCGGATTCCTTGTCGGTCTTGATGTAGTAACGGTCGATGATCCATCCCAGGGCTGAGCGGGAGCCGAGCTGGTAGGCGTGGGCCTCGTCGGGGATGCCGCGTAGTGTGACGTGCGGGTTGTATATGAGGGTGGACTTGTCGGTATTCGGCGCGTACTTCATCTTCTTGTCGGTGACGGCGAACAGTGCGTACTCGTCTAGGCCTGCGGCCGGTGTCACCAGTTCCTCGAGTGGGTAGGGCTCGACCGTCTCGTAGTTGATGTGCAAGTCCATGAGTTGTTGGCCGGCTGCCGCGAAGGCGAGGAAGTCGTCGGAGGTGGCGGCCAGCGGGATGCGGGGCAGCATCTTCTTCAGGTCGGCTTCGAAGCGTTCCCGGTACTGCGGAGAGTGGAGGATGCCGTAGACGTAGTGGAAGATGTCGTCCTTGGTGACCTTGGGTCCGAAGGCTTCGCGGTACTGCCGCAGGGCGTTGTCAGTGACATTGTCGATGCGGCGCCAGCCGTCGAAAACATCGCCTTCGTCAAGATCGAACAGCCCATCGCTTTCCGCTCGCTTCGCCGCTGGTTCATAGGTCCAGCGGGGGAAGAACTGACCACTGTTCGATCCGTACATCGCGAGGTCTGGGAGTAGATCTGTCGCGATAACGCCGAACTGCTTCGGTGAGCCCGGTGCTAGCGTATAGAAGCCGGCGTTGGGGGTTCCTTGGGTGGGGAAGTACTGGCGGTTCTTGCCCGGACGATGGTTGAACACGTCATCGAAGTAGAGCGCCTGCATGGTGAAGGGTCGGTAGAGAGCTCGACGCGTCACTCCCGTGAAGGAATGCTGCTCGCCTCGCAGTGCCCGTGGCTTGAGGCTGCTTGACCACTTGATCTGGCGTGGGTCGTCTAGCAGGTCGGCTTCCGAGGTGAGTCGCTTGGATGCTTGGGAGTTGTAGGTGTCGATCATGCGGCGCATGTTGCTCTCGACGGCGGCTGTGTCGAAGTTGTAGCACCAGGCATCGCGGTTGGTTTGCACCCCTGCGGAAGAGCTTCGGAAGATCTCGCTGATCGGGGTGAACTCGCTGAAAGTATCGTCGCGCTGGTTCAGCCAGTCGCCGTGGTTGTTGGGTTGCAGTTCGTTCCAGGCGTCGTCGTGGAGGGTGGCGGTGGTGAGGATGTCGAGTTTGGTGGTGCGGTCGAGGTAGTCGCCGATGTCTCGGTAGTGGATGGTGGCGGGGCCGATGTGGGCGGGGTCCTTGACGCCCAGCGTGATCGCGACAGTGACTTGGCTTCCTTCTCCGAAGATCTTGCCTCCATTTCGCTTCCAGTCACCTTGTTGGTTGCCGCGGAGGTTGAAGATCCAGAGGTGGCTGAACTCTTCTTGCAGGGTGAGGCGCATGCCCTCGGCCGTGTTCCCGTCGATCCAGCCGCCGTTGGAGACGAAGGCCATGATGCCGCGTTGGCCGAGGCGGTCGGTGGCCCAGCGGTGGGCACGGATGTAGGAGTCGTAGAGGCTGTTCTTGTTGGTTGCGGGGGAACGCTCGGCGTAGGTGTGTCGGATTCGGCTGTCGAGGGTGGGATAGCCCAGGTTGGCGTTGTTGTCGTTGGCGCTGGCCTGCCCGACGGAGTATGGCGGGTTACCGATGATGACGGTGATGTCGGTGGCGAGCTGTTTGGTGATGCGTTCGTTGTTGGCGGGTAGCAGGCTGGTGTCTGATCGGTCGCCGTGCTCGCTGATCTGGAAGGTGTCGGTCAGCGTTGCGCCGGGGAACGGGACGTAGTGGCTGGTGCCGGTGACGGACTCGTAGGTGGCTTCGATGTTGACGCAGGCGATGTAGTAGGCCAGCAGCATGATCTCGTTGCACAGCATCTCGGTGGCGTATTTCCGGGCCAGATCCTCGGGGCGGATGAGGCCGGATTCGAGGAGTCGGACGATGAAGGTGCCGGTGCCGGTGAACGGGTCGAGGATCGTGACGCCCTCATCGGTGAGTCCTTGGCCGAAGTGGCGGCGGCTCAGCTCGTCGACGGCACGCAGCATGAAGTCGACGACCTCGACGGGCGTGTAGACGATGCCGAGTGCTTCGGCCTGCTTCGGGAAGGCGTTCTTGAAGAACTTCTCGTACAGGTCGTGGATGACGGTCTGCCTGCCGGCCGCGTCGGTGACCTGGGCTGCCCTTGTCCGGACCGAATCGTAGAACCGGACGAGGTGCTCGGTCTCGCTCTCGAGACCTTGGCCCTCGAGGACGTCGAGCATGGCCTGCATGCCGATGGAGACAGGGTTGGAGGCTGCGAACCCGGACCCGCCGAACAGGGCGTCGAAGACAGGTGCGGTGATCAGATGCTGCGACAGCATGGAGATGGCGTCGTCGCGGGTGATGGAGTCGTTGAGGTTGGCGCGCAGCCCGTGGAGGAACGCGTCGAACGCGTCGGTGACCTCGGAACTGGAGTTGGCGAGGATCGCATTGATGCGGGCGATCTGGGCGCCCGACATGGTGGCGACGTCGGCGGCCCACCTGTCCCAGTACTCGCGGGTGCCGACCCGGTCGACGATGCGGGAGTAGATCGCGTCGCGCCACTGCTCCAACTGGAACAGCGGCAGCTGCACGGCCTTCGAATCGGTGCCAGGGGCGTTGCCGTCGCCGAGCTCGGGGGTGTCGATGATGAACCGGCCCGAGGGGTCACTGCCGGCGTTGAGGTTGATGGACTGGATGACTGCCTCGAAGCGGTCGTCGTGGGCGCGCAGCGCGTTGAGGACGTCCCAGACGACCTTGAAGCGTTTGTTGTCACGCAGCGCGTCGGCGGGGTCGACGCCCACTGGGACCGCCACGGGAAGGATGATGTAGCCGTACTCCTTCCCGGGGGCCTTGCGCATCACTCGACCCACAGACTGGACAACGTCGACGGCAGAGTTCCGGGGTGAGAGGAACATCACCGCGTCGAGCCCGGGAACGTCGACGCCCTCGGACAGGCAGCGGGCGTTAGTCAGGATGCGGCAGTGCCGCTCCGGGACCGGAGCCTTCAGCCAGGCGAGTTCCTCGGCGCGGACCAGCGCGTTCATGGTGCCGTCGACGTGATGCGCCTCGCAGTTGAGGTGCGCCGTCGCGTCCGCGCCGCCGGTTGCTTCGACGACCAACTCGAACGCCTCAGCCACACGCTTGGAGCTCTTGATGTTCTCCAGGAACGCGACCGCACGCTGCATTGGAGCCGCGCCGGGTGGGAAGGCGGGGCTCAGGTCTCCCGCGTGGGTGCGCTTGGCCAGCGTGTTCCAGCAGCCCAGGATCTTTGCCGCATCATCCAGGGGGATCTCGAGGTTGTCGTCGGCCATCATCGATTGGACGGGGGCGGCCATCTGGTCCTCGGAGACGACGAGAACCATCACCTTGTAGTCGGTCAGCAGTTCCTGCTCGACGGCCTCACCGAAGCCGAGGCGGTGGAAGACGGGTCCGAACGTGGCCAGATCATCCATGGACGTCAGCATCGCCGAGTGATCCTCCGCCTTCGCCACCACCGCATCGCCGAACAGGCGCGGTGTCGCGGTCATGTAGAGGCGCTTTGCTCCCTTGAGGAACGCGTTGTCGTGGACGCGGACGAACGCCGACTCGTCTTCGCCAGCGAGGGTCACCCCTGTGGTGCGGTGGGCCTCGTCACACAGGATGAGATCGAACTCCGGCGCGCCGAGCTTCTGCGCCTGGGCGACGACGTCGATCGACTGGTAGGTGGAGAACACCACAGAGAGCCCCTGGGCCCGCTTGGCTGTTGCCAGTCGGTCCTTCAGCTCCGCCGGATCCGTGGTGGCAGGCAGTGGAATGTCGTGGGGCGAGATGTCCTCGGCGGCCCTGGATGCCTTGGTGTCGGAGCAGACGACGAATGCACGCAGATCCGCTTGGCTCTGTGCGGTCCACTCACGCAGCGTCTGGGCGACGAGTTGGATCGACGGGGCGAGGAAGAGCACGCGCAGTGAGCCGCCTGCCGCCACCGCCATCTGCTCGGCCAGCTTCAGCGAGGTGAAGGTCTTGCCCGTGCCACACGCCGAGATCCACTGTCCCCGCGCGCCCTGGGCGAAGCCGTCGCGGATGGCGGCGATCGCCTTGTCCTGATGGGGCCGGGTCGTGAACTTCGCTGCCCGGGAGAGGTTCACCTCCAGTGGATTCTTCGCGTCGGCGAAGGCCCAGTCGATGGGCGACTCGGCGATGTCGGCCAGACCGATCCGCTGCACCGGGATGGTCTGGTTCTCGAGCGCGGACTCCGCATGGCTGGACCACTTGTCCGTGGTCGAGATGATGATGCGGTTCGCGAAGGCAACACCGTCCCACTTCTTTCCCGACGCGGTGAAGAACGAATCGATGTCCTCCTTGGCCAGGTAATGGTGCGGGGCGTAGAACTTGCACTGGATGGCCGTCCAGTCACCGGTCTCTCGGTCCTGGGCCACCAGATCGATGCCGACGTCCGGCGACGTGCCGCGATGCTGCCAGTCACCCCAGCGCGAAACCTTGGTGTAGCGGGCCGCCAGCGTCGGATCCAGGCGGAAGTAGTCGACCATCAGATCTTCGAACTTGGTGCCGCGGCCTGACTGCGAGCCTGCAGCATCAAACGTCGCCATGATGTCGCCTACCGTGGCCATGCCACTCCCTTCTACGAACACTGAGGCGGACGTGAAGTCCGCCTCTGGCTCCGAGGGTATCGGGAGTCACCCCCTGCCCAGGCGGGGCCCCGAGGATTGGAGCGGCACCTTCCGGCTGCTCGCCCGAGGAGTCGCAGTGGTTCGGGGTCGTCCGGAAGCAATGCCCGCGCGGGGCTCGTAACGACAACCGTGTAATTATCCCCATGTGTGCACAAGCATGTGGATAACTTGTGGACGTGCCGTGGATATGCCCAACGCACCTCCACCCCACCCGCCCCGTGCCTACGCTGACCCTCTCAGCAACCGGAGGACACCATGCCCGTCACCATGAACCCGTACCTCAACTTCGCCGGCAACACCCGCGAGGCGATGGAGTTCTATCACTCGATCTTCGGCGGCGACCTCACCGTCGACACATTCGAGACCTACGGCATCACCGACATGCCCGCCGACGGCGTCATGCACGCGGCCCTTGTCACCCCTGATTTCACGCTCATGGCGTCGGATGCGATGCCCGGCGCGGAGGCCACCTGGGGCGGCACCCGCAACTACATCTGCCTCGGCGGAACCGACGAGGCGCAGCTCGCCGGCTGGTTCACCAAGCTCGCCGACGGCGGCAACGTCGGCATGCCGCTGGAGCCCCAGAGCTGGGGCGCCACGTTCGGGCTGTGCATGGATCGCTACGGCATCGAGTGGATGGTCAACGTCTTCCCGGCGTCATGAACAGCTGTGTGAAACAGCTATCCACAGATCTTCCTGGGCGTGGGAAAGTGTCAGACCCGCGGCGGATAGTGGGGGTATGGATGACATCGCAGTTGGACGTGGGAGGGCAGCCGGGGACCGGCTGCTCGCCGGCGATCAGCTGCGCCGTCGGGGCGAGGCCGAGGTCATCGAAGCGCTGGTCGAGCTGGCTGCCTCCTACCGGCTGGACGAGGACGAACTCACCGAAGCCCTGGTCGAGCGCCGCATCCGCCCGGGCGGCGTCGGCACGCCGACCGTCTCCGAGTTCCTGAGCCTCGAGATTGCCGGGCTCCTCGGCTGCACCTCCACCGCGGCCGCCGGGCGCCTCGCCGACGCGCTGAACCTCCGCTACCGCCACCCACGCCTGTACGAGGCGGTGCAGCGCCTCGAGATCGACGCCGCCCGCGCCCTGAAGGCCGCCTCCCGCTGCTGCGACCTCCACCCCGTCATCAGCGACGCCGTCACCGCCGCGTGGCTGGCGCAGCAGAAGGGCAGGGGGTGGACGGCGGCCTTCAACGCGCTCGACCGTCTGATCGTCGAGGCCGACACCGAACTGGCCGCCGAGAAGGAACGCAAGGCACGCGAGGACCGGGGCGTCTGGACATGGGGCGCCTTCGAGGGAGCCATGAACATCACCGGGAAGCTGGACGTGATCGACGCGCGGCTAGTCGACGACCGGCTCTCCCTCTTCGCTGACCTGATCGAGCCGGCGTTCCCGGGCCTCACCCACGCGCAGCGTCGAGCCAAGGCGATGGGCGTCCTCACCGACCCGTACTACGCCGTCGCGCTGCTGGAGGCGTCCGCCCAGCCTGCGCTGGAGGTCGAAGAGCGGCGACAGGTCGAGGATCGCCCGGTGGGACTCGTCGGCCTCACTGCGCCCGGAGCGCTGCCGCAGCACCCGCTGCCCGAACTTGTGTCGCCGTTCGCCGGAGGCCACCCCGATCGCGTCACAGACTCCGCCACAGCTCCGCCTCCCGGCCTACCCACGTGCGGGTCCGACGGGAGAGCTCTGCCCTCACCCGCCCGACACCGCCCCACGCTCCAGGTCGCCGTCCACATCCACAGCGACGCGGTCGGCGCGGGCACCGGCGTGGCCCGGGTGGAGCGCGCCGGGGTCATCACCCAGGCCCTGCTGCGCGAGCTGATCAGCGAGATCCCCGGGCTGAAGGTCCGGGTCCAGCCCGTGATCGACCTCCCGCAGTTCGCCCCGGCAGACGGCTACGTGCCGACCGCAGTGATGCGCCGGGCCGCCCTGCTGGCTTTCCCCCACGAGCCGTTCCCGTTCTCCGACCGGTCGTCGGAGGGGCTCGATCTCGATCACACCGTCGCCTACCAGCCGGGACGGCGGGCGCAGACCCGCATCGGCAACCTGGCACCGCTGGCCCGACGCGTCCACCGCGCCAAGACCGCCGGGTTCTGGGTGCTGGCACAGCCCACCCCGGGGCAGCTCGTGTGGACGAGCCCGCTCGGCTACCGCTACGACGTCACCTCGTTCGGGTCGCGCAAACTGGTGGCCGTCGGCTCAGACGAAGCGCTGGAGCCACATAACTGGGGTGCCACGTTCGGCTGTGCGTGGACCGCTACGGCATCGAGTGGATAGGCAGCGGCCTCATCCCGCATAACGAGTCCCGCGCGGTCCGTATGGGTACAGGATGGGACATGGAATCCATCTGGTTCGCCACTCATCCCCTCACGACGACACCGAACGACGACTTCGTCGAAGGCGCACACGTTGACACTGTTGTGGCCGGTGCGGGCTTGACTGGTCTAACCACGGCCGTGCTCCTGGCACGTTCAGGCCAGAAGGTCGCCGTCCTGGAGGCGCGCCGCGTCGGCGCCGTCACCACCGGACACACCACCGCGAAGGTCTCCCTCCTGCAGGAACGCGGGGTCGCGCACCAGACGCGCGATGCCTGGACCTACGCCGAGACCGAACCAGCCGCCCGCCAACTCCAGGGCGAGCTGGACGCCTGCCGCGCTGCCGGCCTCGACGAGGCTGCCTGGACCGCCGAGAGCGAGCTGCCCTTCCCCATCGCGGGCGCTCTCCGGCTGCCGGGCCAGGCCCAGATCCATCCGCTGGAGGCGCTGGAAGCGCTGCTGTCCGAGTTCACCGCCCACGGCGGGATCCTCATCGAGGAGGCGCGAGTCACCGACGCCTCCTCCAAGTCCCCGGTCACCATCACGACCACCCGGGGACGGATGACCGCCGAACGGCTCATCCTCGCGACCGGCACCCCGATCCTCGACCGCGTGGTGGGCCGATCCGATGGGACGTCGCAGGCGCTCGCAGACCTGATCGCTTGGACGGAGCGCCACTTCTCCGGCGCCGAACACACGCACGCCTGGTCGGCCCAGGACTACCGGTCCGTCGATCGGGTGCCGTTCGTGGGCCCGCTGCCGCGCGGCGGTGGCCGCATCGATGTCGCCACCGGCTACAACAAGTGGGGCATGACCAACGCCGTGGCGGCCGCGCTCAACCTCTCCTCGCAGATTCTCGAGGGCCAGACCCGGTGGGCCGACACTCTGGGGCACCGGAGGAGCGGGCTTGCCGGAGCCGTCGACACGGTTAAGGCAAACGCGGAGGTCGGCATGGAGATGACGAAGAACTGGGTGGAGGCCGAACTCCGCGCGGTGCCCGGCGAGGCACCCGCCGAGGGCGCAGGCCTCGTCGGACGTGGGGAGAAGGGTCGCCCCGAGGCTGTCTCGACGGTGGACGGGGCTACGTGCCGGGTGTCAGGCGTCTGCACTCACCTGGGTGGGGTCCTGCGGTGGAACGACGCTGAGCGATCATGGGACTGCCCGTTACACGGATCCCGCTTCGCCGCTGACGGCACGTTGCTGGAGGGTCCCGCGGTCTCGGATCTGCCCCGCCTGTCGTAGGCCCGGCGGGCGACGAGCCGGCTCAGACGAAGCGGACCCAGTTCGGCCCCAGCCCCGTCTCCACCCGGTCCAGCGGCTCGAGTGCGCCGTCGGCCAGGCGGAACAGCGACGCATGGCCCGAACGCTCCCCCACCACGACGACGCGCTCGCCGTCCGGTGACACCGTCAGGCCGCGGGGCTGCGACTCGACCTTCGACAGCACCACCCGGTCGGTGAGGCGGCCGTCGGCGTCGAGCTCGACGGCCGCGACCGTCGACTCGGTCCGCTCGCTGCACAGCAACCACCGCTCCCCCTGCGCGAGCGCAAGGTCGGCGCCCCAGATCAGGTGGTTCTCGCGGGGGTCGAGGCCGTAGCTGCTCATCCCCAGGTCGGCCGTGGTGTCGTGCGCGAGCACCGACTCGGCCTTGGTCAGGCGGCCGCCTTCGCTGCGTTCGAAGCGGATGGCGGCCCCCGTGAACTCGGTGAGCAGGTACGCGTTGCGGCCGTCCGCCGACACGACCAGGTGCCGCGGCCCGCAGCCCTCGGTCTCCTTGACGACGGGCTCCGACAGCTCGACCAGCTCGCCGTCCAGGGCGATGGAGAACTGCGCGATCAGGTCGTCGCCCAGCGACGGGAAGTACGCGTTGCCCCCCGCGTGATCGGGGACGGCGGCGTGCAGGTTGCGGTAGGAGAAGCGGCTCACGTCGGGCCCGACGACGCCGTCGGCCACCTTCCAGGAGGCGCCCCACCCGCCGTGGTACGAGGCGCCGAGCAGGACGTCACCAGCCAGCGCCAGGTAGGCGAGCGGGTTGTCGATGCGACGGCGGCCGACCTCGGTGAGCGCGCCGGAGGCGCGGTCGAGACGGTGCGTGACGATCGCCGGGGACGGCTCGCGGGTCGCGACGTAGACGAGGTCGTGGTCGGCGTCGATCGCGAAGGTGCTGCAGCCGACGCCGACCTCGGAGACAGCGCCGGGGCGCAGCCGGTCCCCATCCAGCCAGAACGCGGCGATCGTGCCGCCCTTGTCGTTGCCCACCAGCAGCAGTTGCCCAGTCATGCCGCCCATCCTATTGCGGTTCGAATGGGTCACCCCGGGCAACCCGCAATTGACCACCGGGAGCAAATCACCCCTTGTCAAGCGCGATCAGCTGCTCCACCTGCTCCTTGCTCACCCCCATGCCCGGGAACATGGCCAGTCGCCCGATCGGGAACGAAGCCATCATCTTCATCATCGACTCGTCCACGACCCCGACGGCCGCGCGCACGATCGGCCCCGCCACCGGGTGGGCGAGGATCTCCCCGATCGACGACGACGCCGACAGCGGGACCCGCACCTCGTCCCCGGCCAGCTCGACGGACACGGCCCCGCGGATGTCGCGGCTCGACGCGGCCACCTCGACTCGGTAGGCGCCGGGCTCGACGACCCACCGGTCGACACGGATGTCCCACGACAGGCCGTGGCCGAACGGGTAGGCGACCGCCATCTCCCGCTGGTCGTACCAGCGGTACCCGACGAGGAGCCCCTCCCCGTAGCGGACGTGCCCGTGGGCGCCCGGGAACGATCCGTAGGCGGGGGTGTCCTGCAACCGCAGCGGGATCGTCTCGGCGAGCCGACCCGACGGGTTGACGGCGCCGGTCAGCAGCCAGGCCTCGACGATCGCCGGCACCCGGTCCGCGAACGGCAACGCCACGACGGCCCCGTGCGACAGCACGACGACGACACGCGGGTTGACGGCCAGCACCGCGTCCAGCAGCTCCAGCTGCCCTGGAACCGGGGCGTGCGGGCGAACTCGCCGATGACGGCGATCGACGCGTCCGCGGCCAGCGGCAGCAGCGGCGCCGCCCCCTCCTCGACGGCGTCGTTCGTCAGCAGCACGATCGACCGGCCCGCCGCCTCCCGGGCGAGGGCATGGTGCGACTCGACGTCGAGCGGTCCCGGGACGGCGGGGCGCGCCTGCGCCTTCGCGACCAGGTCGACGACGCGGCCGGCAGCACGCTCCAGGACGGCCGGGGCGAGGGCTCCAGACTCGACGGCGGCGACGAGTTCGGCGTCAGGATCCGGGCTCCCGCCCGGCATCTGCAGGTCGAGTCCGGCGATCAGCGCCGCCACCCGGTCCTCCACGGCGCCCCAGTCGGAGACGACAAGGCCCTCGAAGCCCCAGTCGTCGCGCAGCACCTCGGTCAGCAGCCACGGATCCTGCGAGGCGTATACGCCGTTGATCTTGTTGTACGAGCAGCGGCGACCGCTTCAGGTTGATGCCGGGGCCGAGGATGACGGCGACGTCCTCGATGGCCTTGGTCGTCCAGAAGTCGGCGCCGCTCGTGAGCGCGGCCTGCTCGGCGGTGGTGAGGGCTGCGGGGTCGGTCATGGGAGCTCCATTCCTGCTGGGGTTGACGTCACTGTCTGTCTGGTTGAGAGGAAACACGGACGGCGCTCACAACAGGGCCCGGACGGAGGCGTAGCCGTCCGGCATATCCGAGCTCGGTCGGGCGAAGACCCGCACGATGCCGCGGTCGTCGTGACGCGGCCAGCCGGGGTCTCCCCCGGTGATGAATGCGACGGCGGCGGCGTGCACTTCGTCGGCCAGCGCCTGCGGCGGGTTCGGACCGGCCAGCGGCTCCATGACGGGCCCGTCGAGGCAGTCGAAGAAGAACGGAACGTCGAGGCAGTGCTCGGCGAACCCGAACTTCCCGGACTCCCAGGCGAACCGGTACAGCCAGGTCGGGGCGTCACCCCGGTCGGCCGCCACCCGCAGCACCGCGGTGCGGAACATGCGGTCGGTGAGCACCCGACCGGCGAGGCGCGCCTTGCCGTGCGCGACGACGTCGGCGTTGGCCGCGAGGTACGCCTTGTGCCGGTCCTTCGGCACGCCGAGCTTCCCGAGCAGCAGGCCCCGCGGCACCCAGCGCAGCGCCTTGGCCGCGTCCGCCTTCTGCAGGTCGAGCAGCCTTCCCTCCGGCACGCTCGAGAATCCCTCGAGCGTCGGCTCGACACCTGCGGCCGCCGCCAGGGTGCGGCCGAACACCTCGGAGCGCTCCGCGGTCACGTCGGCCAGGGCCCCGGACATCGCATAGACGCTGTGGAACAGGTGCTGCGCCTGCGGCATGCCCAACAGGAGCTCTTCGTCGCCATTCTCGAGGCCCGCGATGAGAGGGACCTCCGGGAACATGCCGAAGCCGAGTTCTTCGAGGCGTTCCTCGAAGTGATCAGGCACAACGCGGCGGTCCCCGGACTGGTGCACCTGTACGCGAGGCTGGCCGCCGAGGCGGGAGATCCCGAACACCCGGCCCACGATTTCTTCCGCACCCGCACGGCCACCCTGCAGGCGAAGGCGCGCGACACCATCGTCGCTGCGCAGGAGTCGGGGGAGATCCGCGCCGATCTGGACCCGGACTGGATCATGCGGGCGGGTCACGCACTGGCCGACGGCCTGCAGTCGGCGTGGATGCTGGACCCGACGATCGACATGGCCGCCGACGTCGAGCAGTTCCTCCGCCTGATCAGGTAGCGCGGGCCCCGAAGTCACGCACCAGCGCCGGCGGACCACCCGGGTATTCCGTCGCCACCAACCGGCCCTCCCACGTCGTGCCCTCCCGCTTGAGGGTCCACAACTGCAGGCACTGCACCGCGAGCGACGCCATCGACTGGTGTTTGTAGACGTACATCGTCTCGCCGGTGGCCAGGTCCATCGCCCTGGTCTGCAGCGACCCCATCTCCGCCAGCGTCCCCTCGCGCCGCAGCGCGGACATCGCGACGACGATCCGCGTCACCTCCGGGCTCAGGGCATCGAAGTCCAGGATGATCTGGGCGCGGTCCGGCCCCTCGGAGTGGCCGGGCGGCTGGAACGTGAGGAACGCGGAGCGCTCCGGTGTCGTGCGCCGCCTCCGGAACAGGAAGCCGTTCTCGTCGACGGCGCGGAACCCGCCGCCGTCCTGGCGCAGCAGCAGCGCGCACATGTCGACGTCGACGCTGCTGCTCGCCCAGTTCGCCCCCAGGAGGAGGCGACGCACGCGCACGCCGTCAGCGGTGACCATCGGGACGGCAGCCCCCTGGAGTAGACGCTGCGCCATCACCGGCCCCCGATCTTCCGTGACAGTGCCGCCTGCAGCACGTCGAGCACCCGGAACGGGATGATCCCGCCCCGACCGATGGTCGACGCATTCGGCTCCGCCCCGAGCGCGGAGGTCGCGAACAGACGGTAAGGGATCTGCGCCTCCTGCGCGGCAGACAGCACCAGCTGCGCGCCGAGCTGTTCGAGGAGCCCAGTCAGCTCGTGCTGGAGCAGTTCCGCGTCCTCCCTGTTGTCGAACGCGCTCACCATGGAGGGATCCCGCTGCAGCGTGGAGCCGGGCCGGTTCATGATCGACTGCCACGGTGACGCCGACAGGTTCCGCATCCGCTGCAGCACATCGAACTTGCTGAGGACGATCCCGAGCACCTGGTCCGGGCCGCCCTGCTGCCGGTGCGCGTTCCTGGCCGCGAGCACCGCCCGCAGCACGTCGATGTCATGGCCCGAGCCGCGCGGCACCGTGACGACGCCCTCCAACACGGCGCTGACGCCGGGCACCTTCAGCGGGTCGATCAGCGCGACGATCAGGTCGGCGAAACCCAGGTACCGGAACCGCGTGTCGGTGGCGGCGAGCGACTCGAAGTCCTCGCCCGCGGCGTCCATGATCGACAGGCAGACCTGCTGACCGCCGTACTCGAACGCCCAGAGCAGAGGCTCGAGGGCCTCCTGCTGCGCGGGCGGCGTCGGCCGCAGCAGGTTCCGCTGCTCGTACAGCGGGGTCCGGTACTTCTGGTCGAACCGTTCCTTCGTCGACCCCAGCGGCGTCAGGAAGCTCTGATGGCGCTCGCCGAGGAAGTACTCGAACTGGTCCATCATCACGCCGATCAGCACCGACTTGCCCGCGGTGCGGGCCCCGGTGACGGCGATCGACAGTTGCAGCGACGTCAGCCACTCGACGGGGATGTCGAAGCCGCAGCCGGGGCAGCGGCCCGACGAGGCCACCGTCGAGGCGCAGGACGGGCAGATGTTCACAGCGCCCCACCTTCCACCGGGAACAGTGCATCCGCGAGGGAGACCGCGTCCACGCCGGCGAGTTCCGCCGTCGACACCAGCGTCACGTTGTCGAGGGCGGCCAGCTCATCGAGGGCCGCCAGTTCCTCGTCCCAGAACTGGGCCGGCCGGTCCGCGGGTCCGATCCCGTGCCGGGACCTGCCGACGACGACGACCAGCAGCCCCTGCGCCGCCGCGCGGGCCCACGCGGTCAGCTCCCGGTAGTCCACCGGCACGCCGTCGAGCACGACGGCCACCCGCTCCGCCGTCCGCCCGGCGGCGTCGACGGCGTGGGTGACCCGCGCCCACGGGGCGGGTTGCTCGCCGAGTGTCGTCACCCAGTCGATCTCGTCGGCCTCCAGCGCGGCGACGGCGTCGCGGGCCGGCTCGGTGGCGGCCAGCAGCGCGGCCGGCGCCTCCCCGAACGCGGTCGACGCGATCCCGATCAGCGTCTCCAGGAAATGTCCCAACGCCTCCCGCCGGTCGCTGACAAGCATCGATGCCGACCCGTCGATCACCGCTGCCCACGTGGAGCTCGCCGCGGCAGCCGTCTGGTGGTTGACGCGGTAGGCGTAGGAGCCGGGCTTCATCCAGGGCCGGGCCCACAGGCCCTCACCGTCGCTGCGCTGCGCCCCGACGAGGGCATCCGAGATCAGCCCGGAGGCGTCGATCCGGACCAGCGAGACGCTCTGATGGCCGCCGACCTCGGCCGGGGGCCTGACGATCTCGCCGCCTGCGCCCTGGAGGCCGCGGAGCGACACCCCCACCCGGGCACCGGACGCGAAGGGCTGCCCGCTGGTGGTCCGCGCCGTCACGAGCACCGGGACGGTCGGCACGAACACGGCCTCGACGGCGGAGGCCCGGTACTGCGGCTCGACGACGCGGCCGTCCTCGCCGATCAGCACGAGCTGGACCTGCGCGGTGGTGGTCAGCCGAATCGAGACGGCTCCGGCCGGGGCCTGGGCGCTGCCGCCTGCGGCGAGCTGGACGATTCCGGCCATCAGTGGATCACTCCTTCAGAGGGGGGTGGCAGCACGCGGGCGATGGCCCGCAGCGCGGCCTGATGCTGGTCGCTGTGGCCCTCGAGGTTGGCCAGCAGGGTGCCGGACGCGAGGAGTTCCTCCACCTCGACGCCCGCCCTGGTCAGCAGCACGGCGGCGAGCACCGCTTCACGGACGGGGTCCACCGCGGGCGGCTCCGCGGGGTCGGGCTCGCCGTAGGGGTCCGCCGGGGCCGGCGGGAGCGGCTGCTCCCCGACCTCGGCCGCGAGCGCCACGAGCTCCGGCCAGGCTCCCACCTCGTCGTCGAACGCGGCGAGCAGCTGCCGGATCGGGTCCTCCCGGGCGATGTCCTGCGCACCGGGCGTCGAGAGCCAGGCCACCTGCAGGAAGAGTCCCTCGTGCAGCGCCTGGAGGTCACCGTCGGCGGCGCGGAACCGGTTCACCAGCTCGTCACGCTTGTCGAAGACGGCGCGGGCCACGTCGGCCAGCGCGTAGGCCAGGTCGGAGGCGATCGCCGTCGCGGGCCGGGCCGGGAAGCTCTGCCCGGAGGGCAGCGTCCAGGCCCCCACGCGCTCGGCGGCCAGGGCGTCGAGTTCCCAGGTGGTGTCCAGCACCGGCACCCCGCGCAGCGCCGCGGGATCCGCGTCGCCGGTGAGCCCGACGATCACCGGGGCCAGCCCGATCTGCTCGCCGATACTCCGCGCGTCCTCGCCGATCCGCAGCTTCACCAGGGAGGCGACCTGCGCGTCGAGCAGCCAGGTCAGGACGGAGGCCCACCGCGCGGCCTCGGCAGCCGTCGGCGCCTTCAGCACGAGGCGCTGCCCCTGCAGCAGCAGCTCCAGCCCCACGTCGGCGATCCACCGCAGCCGCGACATCCGCGTCGAATCGTGCTCCCGGAGCCAGGCAGCCGTGGCGTCCCAACCGCCGGCGTGCGCCAGCTCGGCGGGGAGGACGGCGTCGGCGATCGCCCGCGGCCCGAACGGGGCGAGCCACCCGGGCGAGAAGAACCAGTCGACGGGACGGACGCCGTCGACGGGGGCGATCCGGGCGCAGTGCGACACCACGTTGCCCGGTCGGCCGGTGTGGTCGGTGCCGGCCTCCACGCTGCGGCAGACGGCGTACTCGCCGCGGACGAAGTCCAGCCGGAACCGGACCGGACGGCCCGCGAGATCCTGCTGGGAGGGGAACTGCGGCACCGTGGGTGCCATCTCGACGGTGGCGAGCCGCACGAGCCGTCCGGCCGTGTCGGGCGCGAGGTCGGGCGACTCGTGGAGCACGCCCCAGCCGCCGGTGGGACGGCCGGGGATCTGGTCGGCCGAGCCGAAGAGGAGCTGCTGCATCAGACCGTCACCCACAGCGTGTGGACGGGAGGGTCGAGCACGGCGACCGTGCCGCACTCGGCGGCCGGCCTGTTCACGAACAACCGGATGTACGCGGGCGTCTGGCCGGCGGGAACGTCCATGACATAGGTCTGCTGCCCCGACGGCAGCGACACGACCTGCTGCGCGAGCATCCTGCCGTCCTGGGGATGGAGTGGGAGCCGCGTCAGGTTCCCGACGACGGCCAGCGGCGTGCCGTGCAGCTCGTCGTCGACCTCGGCGTGGATCCGGTAGCCGGCCGGGTACGCGTCGGGGGCGGCCGGGGCGCCGTCATGGCCGTACGGCGTGACCCGGTAGCGCAGCCGTGTGATGCCCGGGTAGTCCAGCGGGGCGGGGTCCGAGAAGATCGGGCGGCCGTCGAGGTAGACGACGCCGAACAGGTCGATGGCGCAGCCGTTCGGGGGGAGCGTGCGGGTGATCCGCATGCCGCCGGTGCGGACGTACTCGTCGCGCGTCAGCTGGGCGATCGGCTCGGAGGTCGCGGGGTCGACCGACATTCCGCGGGGCCCCTGGTGGGCCTGCACGACCGTGACGCCCTCCGGCCAGGCGAACGTGATCACCTGCGCGTCGACACGCTCGACGATCTGCGCGTACCCGGGGGCGTGGGGCGTGACCATCGAGACGGTCGGCCCCACCCACAGCGCGTCGTCCGACACCCAGTGCACGGCGACGAAATGCGCCCGCACCCAGCTCGGGTCGACGGCGAATCCGCTGATCATCATGACACCGCCGAGGTCGCTCGGCGGATAGTTCACCTGGTACTCGGCCGTCAGGCCCTGCCCCTCGATGATCTCCGCCGTCCGCGGTTCGTCCTCCAGCCCCACGGGGGGCCGCTCGGGCGTCGCGAACAGGACGACGCGGCCGTGTGGTGGCCGCAGCCACGAAATGTCGTAGGCGCCGGGCGTGGTGTCGGAGGGCCGGACCTGCACCTGCACCTGCTGCACCTCGGGTACGACGAGGGCCTCGACGGTGGCGGGCACGGAGACCCGCGACGACCCGTCGGACAGCTCCGCCACGCAGAACGCCGCGTAGACGAGGTCCTCGCCCATCGGCGGGGTCAGGTCACGGAAGCCCTGCGTGTTGACGTGTGCCCGGTCGATCTCCCGCGTGGTGTCATACCTGACCGGCTCCCCCTTGAGGAACCGCTGCACCTCGACGCGGCTGCCGGACGGCGCCGTCAGGAGGGCGGCGACGGTGCGGTCGGAGCCCACCTGGGCGGACGCGATCCGCGGCGGCCAGACGATCTCGCTGACCCCGATCAGCTGCGGCTGCGCGTGTGCGGCCTCCAGCGCCGTGTTGCCCTGGTTCGCCCAGACGGCGAGGTAGCTGACGGCCTGCGAACTGCGCAGCGCGAGCGTGCCGGCCGTGGCCCGGGTGACGAGCAACTGCCCTCCGCCCACCTCGGGGGCGCCGCTGGGCCAGGTCGAGGACGACTCGACCACGCGGTAGAGGGTCACGCCCTCGCCGGGCAGCGGGCTCCACGACATCGTGACGGCGTCGCCGTCGAGGTCGGCGAGCACGTGCCCCCGCGCGACCGCCGGCGTCGTCCCCCACTGGTACGGCGCGAAACGGGTCACGCTCTCCGGCGGGAACGGCGGGTACAGCTCGGTGGACTCCGGCTCGGGCAGCCGCTCGACGGCGGCGGGCGCGGCAGGCGCGGCAGGCGCGGCCTCCTCGAGCGGTGCCGGAGGCGGGTCGGATTCCTGTCCGCCGCCGAGCACGCGGCTGAGTTCGGTGGCGTGCCGGTGCACGACCGCCTGCGCGGTCAGCCGCGGCGCCGCGGCCACGACCTCGTCCCTGGTGACGGCGTCGGTGGAGGCGAGCCTGGCCAGGTCCTGGTCGCTCAGCGCGGTCACCTCCGCCTCGGAGTGCAGCCCGCGCCACTCGACCAGCGCGTTGTAGCGCTGGCGGGGACCCGCCGGGGGCGGGGGCGCCGACGGCTGCGGCGCGGCGACGTCCTGCGTCCCCACGGTCTGCTCCTCCTCCCCGCCCAGCGCGGGAAGGAGAGCATCGAAGGCGGCCAGCAGCGCCGACCGGTTCTCCCACAGGATGTGTTCGGCGATGTCACGCCTCCGCACATCGAGGTAGGCCCACATGTCCAGATCCCGCGGCGCCGGGGCCGCGGTTCCGAGTCGCTCCGCCGCGGCCATGAGGCGGCGTGCCCGCTCCGCTCCGTTGCTCACCAGGTCGCTCCCGGTCCGCCGGGGCCGACGGGGCCGACTGGGCGCTGCTGCTGGACCGCCCACGCGGCCGGCTGCTGCGGCGCGACCGGCGCGATGGGCGCGACGGGTTCGACGCGCCGGATCTTCAGACCGAACGGGGCGACGATCACAGCGACATACGCGGCCACGAGCGCGACCAGCGCAACCCACGCCCCGTCACCCATGGCGAACGTCACCTCGTCGACGTCGACGTCGGCCAGCCGGGCGAGGGCAAGCAGGCGGGTGGGCCCGTCGAGGACGAACACCGACAGCAGGAAGCCGCCGATCCCCGCCACGATGATGGCGCAGGCCAGGTAGCCGGCGAAACCCCAGCGGAACAGGAATCCCAGGGCCCCCACCAGCAGGCCGAGGGCCAGCAGCCACACGACGATCGCCCAGGGCAGCACCTCCGACGGCGCCACGAACAGTTCACCGCCGTCGAAAACGTCGCCGGTGAGCTCCGCCCACGTCAGGAAGGTGGAGATCATCGTCATGGCGGCGGCGACGAACAGCATGACCATCGCGTACTGCGCTGGCCCCGTCTGGTACCGACGGCCGGGAGGCTGGTTACCGGCGAAGAACAGCAGCCCGATCCACGGCAGGAAGAAGCCGGCGAGCATGCCGTGCCAGGCGGGCCGATCCGCCCGGCGGGCCAGCGCGGCCCCCGAGGCCGCCGACGGCACCGCCGCGACGAGGAAGAAGATCAGCAGCGCGATGAAGAGCTCAGATGTCAGTTCCATGGCGGCCCCCTAGATGAACGAATCGGTCGAGGACTGGAGGGTCTGCGGCTGATCCGCCGCGCGGCGACCGCCGGCGAGCAGCGACGCGTCGTAGGCGCCGCCGAACTGGGCGACGACGAGCGCGACGTCGAGGCCGGTCGCGTCCTCACGGGAACGCGTGTCGCGGACGTCACGGATGTCGACCACTGCGCCGGCCGGGTCGAACATGCCGCCCTGGAAGCTCCCCTGCACGCCGGTGCGTTCGAGCCCCTCGATGAACTGGGTTCGCGACAGTTCGCGGGGCGCGCCCTGCGTGTCGCGGACCAGCACCCGGCCGAGCAGCCGGTCACGGGCCTCAGCGTCGGCCCTTGTCAGGTCGACGATGCGGGCGGCGGTCGCCTCGGAGACGGGCCGCGTCGGGGCAGCGGCCGCTAGTGCCCTGCTCCAGGTGGTCAGGACCGGCTCGCCGTCGTGCGAGGGATCGCTGGACAGGAGGGACGGATCGGTCTGCAGGGCATGCCGCAGCGGGCCCAGCGCGGCGGGCAGGTCGGAGCGGAACTCGCCCCACGCCTCCGACAACCAGCCGACGCGGAACAGTTCGCCGCGCCACCGCTGCGCCACGTCGTCGACCGACTCCTTGTCGGGGACGGCGACGCCGATGGCGAGGTTCAGGGGCAGGCCCTGGCCGACGTGGAGCGACCGCTCCGCCGACGCCGTCGGGGTGCCGAGCGGGGCGTGGATGAAGGCGCCGAGCACCCTGGCCCAGTCGAGATACTGCCGGTAGGCGCGGCTGATCCGACGCAGGTCCTCGAGGGCCTCGACGCGGTGCCGCACGGCGTCCTCGAGCTGGGTCGTCGCCGCCCTGGCCTGGTGGAGGATCGCGTAAGTGCGGGCCGACGAGCGCACGTGCAGCCAGGCGCCGGTCCCGGCCCAGCCGCCGACGACCGCGAGGATCGCCAGGATCAGCCACGGCCACGTGACGACCGACAGCGCGGTCAGCGCGATGACGATCGCGATCAGCGAGGCCGACACCGCCGTCATCACCCGCACCTGGCTGGCCAGGGAGTCCTGCTCCTCGCCCATGCCGGCGGGAAGCGCGGGCTGGGCGCTCAGCCGTTCAACGGCGGCCGTCAACTGCTGCACCTCAAGGATCGTGCCGCGGTGCGCGTCGCCGAGCGTCCGACCGAGGTGGCCCGCGTAGGAGTCGCGGACCCGGTTGGCCCACTCGCGCAGCCGGTTCGCCTCGGCGCCGGCCACCTGCGCCAGATGCGGCTGCGACTGGCCCAGGTGCTCGAGCCGCTCGAAGAGCCTGCCGACGGCGATGTCGTCGCCGGCCTGGATCTCCCAGTTGGGGAGGAAGGCGGCGACGTTGGGCGGCAGCACGAACGTGTCGGCAGGGTCGACGGCGACGCGGTCGGTGCTGCTGACGACGGCGCGCTGCGAGCCGAGGGTGCGCGGCGGCATGTCGGTCGACCGGTTGCCTGCGTCGAGCAGCGTCAGTCCGCCCGCGACGAAGTCGTCCCACAGCTTGGGCTTCTGCTGCACAGGGGCCAGCTCGCCGCTGTTCGGCGCCACGCGTCGGATCACGGAGTCCAGGGACTGCTCGTACTCCGCCCAGGTGGCCGACGAACCGTCGGCGCGGACGCCGCGGACGACGACGGCGAAACCGGAGTCGGCGCCCCCGAAGACGGCGTTCTGGACGGCGCTGGCGGTGGCCTGCGACACCGACCTGTTGAGCGCCTCGATGGCTCGGCCGGGCGCGCTGACCAGCGACTGGCCCGCGAAGGTGAGGAACCCGCGGATCGCCTCCCAGGCGCCGATGCGCTTGGCCGGCTCCTGCGGCGTCGCATGGCGGACCCGCGGCATGACATCCATGTGGACGCTCAGCAGCTGCTGCGCCATGCCGACGGCGGTGCTGGCCTCGTCGTCGGCGCTGACGGCGTACGCGCTGTCGACCCGCGGCGTCGGGTAGCGGTCGCGGACCGACACGAGGCGGGCCGCGAGGGCGTCCTGCACCGAACCGGACGACAGGGAGCGGGAGAACGCGCGGACGGGGACGACGAGCCCGCCGCTCGGCGCGGCGACGTCGTCGAGCGGTGACCTCTCCTGCCCCGGCCACAGCGCGGTCAGGGAGCAGAGGGTGCCGACGAGGTGCAGCAGCCAGCGCGGGTCGGACGACGACTGGGCCAGCTCGGCGGCGCCGCGGGCCGGGGCCAGCGACTCCTCCGGGGAGACGGCGAGGTTGTGCCAGCCGTAGACGGTCAGCGTCCGCGCCGCCCACTGGGCGCCGGGGCTGCCGGCGTTGATGCAGGCCTGCAGCACCGGCACGTCCGGCACCGACTGCCGCACGACGCCGAGCACCTGCCCTGCCTGCGCCGCGTCGACGACCGAGTCGGGCTCGTCGACGACGTTGACGACGGCGAGCCGCACGCGGGCGACCCGGCTGGCGGCGAACCGCTGCTGCAGCGCGGTGGTGGTGGCGAGGCCGTCGGCCAGCACCGTGGCGGGGACCGCCTGCTGGCCCGCGACGAGCGAGTCGAGGTCCACGACCGCGACGGGCGTCACGAGACCCTGCACCATCCAGTCGTGCAGCACGGCCTGCAGCGCGACGGCCACCGGTCGCCGCGCCGCGAGGACGACGATGTCAGACCCAGACGTCATTCCTGGCCCCCTGATCGTCGACGCCGGCGGCCCGCACCAGCACCTTCAGCCGTTCGAGGGCCGGCAGCGCGATCGGGGCCAGCTCCGCGAACAGCGACAGGCGCCGCATCGAGTCGGCGTCCAGCTTCAGCTGCAGCGCCCGGACGGCGGCGTCGTCGGAGCGGCCCGACGTGTCGGTCGCGCCCCACTCGCCGGCGAGCATCGCCTTGAGGTTGTCGATCCACTCCAGGGTCGCCTCCACGCGGGCCCTGACCACGTCGGCAGGCGTGGTGCCCTCGACGCGCGAGAGCACCGGGGACAGGCCGTCACCCGTCAGCGTCACGCCGTTGATCACCATGGGCCGGTCGTAGAACGCGGCCCGCAGCAGCTGGGTGCCGTTGAGGGAGTCGTCGGGGCGGGACTGCTCGTTGCTGTCGGCGCCGTCGATGAGCATCCGCAGCGCCTCGTAGGGGGCGAGCGGGGCCAGGTCGGCATCGCCGACGCAGCGGACGAACGCCCAGGCGTGGCTCATGAGGATGCCGGCGAGCACGTCGTGCGGGGTCCGCACCGCCGTCTCCTCCGAGCTCAGCAGCTCTCCGAATCCGAGCCAGCCGCGGGCGCCCATCACCTCGGCGGTGCCGTAGTTGTCCTGCCGGACGAGCCCGATCAGGCGCCCCAGGTACCAGCCTGCGACGATCGCCTCGGCCTCCTCCTGCGACATGGCCAGCGCCGCGTACAGCGGGCGGGTCCGCTTCCACTGCCACAGGTCGCGCTGCGCGCTGACCGGCGACATGGCCCAGCGGGCCTGGATCGGCTCCAGCAGCGACGTGTAACACATCGGCGAGACCTTCTGGTACGAGCCGAACACGTTGACCTTGCCCGCCGTCGACAGCGCGCCGGCGAGGGCCCGCGTGAAGTTGTCGACAGAGGTGGTGTCGAGCTCAGGCTGGGCGCGGAGCATCTGCCCCACCTGCTGCGAGACGGGGTGCGCCGACTCCAGCGGGATCTCCGAGAAGGAGTAGACGTAGCGGATCTCGGCGTTGTGCAGACGCTTGGCCATCGGCACGTCGATGCCGACGACGGGGCGGGCCTTCTCCATGGTCTCCACCAGCTTCCGGGCGAATCCCTCGTGCCGCTGCTGCCGGTCGATGGCCGTCACGGCGGGGTCGTCGAGGTAGTCCGAGATGGAGGCCCCGGCGAACGTGGCGAACACGTCGCCGACGGCGGCCAGCCGGGCGGTGGAGCGGTCCAGGATCCCGAAGGAATCCATCGCCAGCGTGTACACCGGCTTCGATTCGGGGGTCGGCGCACCGTCGCCGGCCCGGTTCGGCAGCACGCTGGCACGCCAGTGGCTGGCCTGCTGCAGCACGTCCTGGGCAACCTTCGAGCCGGTGGTCTCCCAGCGGCCGGCAATCGTCTCAGCACGTAGCTTGCCGAGTCCCTGCAGGTAGTTGGAGCCGTCGTTGGCGGAGGCGACAACGTCGCTGCGGAACTGCGCCGGGAAGTCATCGGCCGTCGTCAGGAGGATCTCGTTCTCGGCGTGGTTGAACCGCAGCGGCACCCGGTCGGTTTCGTCCGGCCAGTCGGCGTAGACGGCCGAGCCGAGCTGGGCGAGTCCCGCACCGCTGGAGTCCTTGGCCCGCTCCACCTCGAGGGTGCGCAGCGCGTCGTTGGCCGCCTTCTCGAGGCCGCCGAGGACGTCGGCGGCGAAGCCACGGAGCACGCCGGCGGCCACGCGGGCGGCCTCGCGGCGCAGCAGGTTCTCCATCGAGGCCTGCAGCGAGCGGACGGTCATCTGGCCGAGCGGATGCGTCATGTCGACGGTCTTCTTGCCGAGCGCCTGGGCCTGCTGGCCGACGGCGGGGTCGAGCGCGACGGGATCGGCGCCGTCGGCGCTGGCGCCCGCCTCCGCGAGCTGCATGATGACCTGGTCGAGGTGGCCCCGGACGCGGCTCATGAGCTCACGGCCGTAGGGCAGGCCGAACTCGGCGACCACGCGGAGGAACTCGGCCTTGGCCCACTCCTCCAGCTGCCAGGCCCACTGCTCGGCCCATGCGTACGCGGAGCGCTGCAGCTGGTAGCGCACCTGGTCGCGCATCGCACCGACCGAGGAGGCGACGGTGCTGACCCACTGCGCCGCCGGCGCCTGACCGGAATTGCCGATCATGGCGACCGCGGGCGACGACGCCTCCCGCGCCGAGGCCTCCCAGTGGGCGCGCGGGAACGCCACGGACTGGAACCAGTCCGGCACCTGGTAGCCGGGCACCGGGAGCCCCATCGAGTTCAGCGACGTGGCCCACTGGTTGTCCATGAGCATCCGCAGCTGGTCGTTGCCGGGCAGCTGGTTGGCGGGGTTGAGGTGGCCCTCGATCAGGTGATCGGAGGCGCTGCGCGAGAGCCGCTGCGCCGCGTAGTCGAGATACCGGTCGCGGCCGAGCGACAGCGACGCGAAGCCGAGCGAGCCGAAGGGCAGGGCACGCCGGTCGGCACGCCACCCGAACTTCTGCGTCATCGAGTCCAGCGGCTGCGGGTTGCCGAGCATGAAATCGACGTACTGGCCAGTGGCCGCCTCCGACAGCATCGTGCCGGCCAGCGCCCGCCCGATGCCGCGGTACACGCCGTCGGCCGAGCCGTCACCGAAGTAGGCGCCGTCGCCGCCGATGCGCCGTCCGATCGGGAAGACACGGCCGAAGGGCGGGTTGCCCGGGGTGAACGGCAGGCCGAGCCGCTGATAGGTCTCCTTGTCGAAGGCCTCCGACAGGCGGGTGATGGCGCCGAGGATCTCGGGCATGGCGCCCATGGCGTTGCCCTCGACGTTGGCCCGCACCCCGGCGGGGAGCTCGGCGAACACGTCGGCCGTGAACAGGAAGCAGCCGATGTTCTGCGGCTTGACGCCCGGCAGGGTGCCGAGCACGCGGCACACGTCGAGGAACATCGAGGCGCCGGAGCCGCCGGCCATGGAGCCGATGACGATCGGGATGATGACGTTGCTCGTCTGCTCGTTCAGCGGGACCTCGCCCCACGCGTCGGGGGCGACGGCACGGGCCTGCGCCGCGACCAGGGTCTCGTGCAGGTTCGTGAGCCGCGGCAGCGTCAGCATGCGGCCGACGGCGCGGTACTGGCCGGCACCGTTGTTGACAGGGATCCCGTTGGCGGTCTCCCGGTCGCGGGGCGCCCAGCCCATCAGCGGCGCGAAGTTGCCGCCCTTGCTGGCCAGCTGCGCCTCGACGGCGTTCGCCGTCGCCAGGTAGGTGTTGGTCGGCGAGGAGAACGAGACGTACTGGCCGCCCAGGTCGCGGATCGAGCCGAGCGGGGCAGGACCACGGTCGGGATCGACCGGCACGTCGATGTGCACGAACTGCCAGGCGTCGGGCAGCCGCGAGATCCCCCTGGCGCGGAGGTCCGCGCGGAGCTGGTCCATGAGGAGCCGCACCGTCCGGCCACCGGAGCCACCACAGCCGACGATCAGGAATCTACGCACTTGTCTTCTCCTCCATGGATCCCCGTCGCGGGGCTGCTGTCGTCACCACGAACTGGGTCCGGTGGTGGGTCGGGAACCGCCGGGCGGGTTCGCCCAGGGATCGGCGGCGGGTGCCGCCGGGCCGGCGTCGGGGGCAGCCCCTCGCGCAGCCGGGCGACGGCGACGCGGATGTTGGCGCGCACGTCGTCGAGCAGGTCGGCGAAGCCGGGTGCGCCGGGGGCCGTGAAGACGGTGATCTCGACGGGGCCGCTGCCGGGGCGCTGCGGGTCGAGCGCGACCATCCAGTTGCCCTGCACGGCCAGCGGCAGGCGGGCGTCACCGCGCACCGACTGGAGCGTGCCGCGTCCGCCAGCGGAGGGGCCGGGGGTGGCGACGACGACGTAGCCGGGCTCGGTCAGCGCCGCCCCCATCTTCGCGTGGAGGGTGCGGCCCGCGACCGTCACCTGGCGACGGTCGGTGAGGTGGGCCATCTGCAGGCGCGTCACGTCGAGCGGGACGCCGGCGTCGGTGAAGGCGTGGGCGTCGTCGACGGGGCCGCTGACGGTGCCGGCGAGCACCGCGGTGCCCGGGATGGTCGCCGTCAGGTACTTCACGAGGTAGAGGATGCCGACGGGGATCGCGACCCCGAGCAGCGTGACGAGGATCAGCGTCCCCCACAGCACGGGCTGCGACGCGGGCCGAGACTGGCTGAGGTCGAAGGCCAGGTCGACGGCGATGGGCTCGGCCGACGAGTCGGCGGCGGCGAGCATCACCTTCGTGGTGCCGACCAGCGAGCCGTTGCCGAGACCGCCGGGGTCGAGGGTGAGCTCGAGGTTGCCCTTCGCGCAGGAGTCACGCCCGGCGGCCGGGGAGGTGAGCTGGGCGTTGTCGAGGCCGTCGGGGTAGCCGGTGAAGGTGGTGTCGCCGGAGAGCCAGGCGCAACCCTCGCCCGTGATGGGCAGCAGGACGGTGACGGGGTCAGGCTTCTCGGTGGAGCCGAAACTGATCCGGGCCGGGATGCTGGGGAAGTCGACGGGGGGCGCGATGACGATCGGGAACGATGCGTGGCGCGGCTCGAGGCGCGTGCCGGGCGTGGTGACCCCGTTCTCGGTCCAGGCCTGCGTCGTGACGTCAAGGGTGAGCACGAGCTCGGCGATGCCGGGCTGCAGGTCGTCCACGTCGACGGGGATGGGGACCTCGATGTCGCCCTTGGTCAGGTCGTCCGCCAGCGTCATGGTCTCCTCGCCGGCGATCAGGCGCGCGGACAGGACCGTCTCCTCCGACAGCGTCTCCGGGTCGATGCGGGCGCCGTTGCGGTCGACGGTGCCGAGCTGCAACGCGACCGGCTCGGCGCCGATCTGCAGCCGGACGGCCCGGTCGACCAGCGTCGGGGCGATATCGCCCTTCAGCGTGATCGTCGACTTGGCGAGCTCGTCGGTGGCCTCGGAGGCGATGAAGACGATGCCCCACGGGCCGGCCCAGTCGTCGGCATCGACGCGGGTCAGGTCGAAGGTGAGCACCTGGGGCGTGAGCCACTCCCAGGCCAGCGTCGAGCCTCCCAGGTTCTGTTCTCCGGTGCCCTGTGTGAGCTCGATGCTGTCGCCGGTGCGGGTCCTGAGGAGGATCCGGGTGCCGTCGAGCGGCGTCTTCGCGGTGGCGTTGACGGCCCCGATGGAGCCGTCGAGCACGAAGGTGCGGGTGCCCTCGGCGCATTCCGTGTCGACGCACGGCTGCGTCGTCGTCGGTTCGGTCACCGGGTCGAGGGCGGTGATGAAGGCGAAGATCAGGTCGTCGACGTCCGAGGCCATGATGAACTCGCCGGGCGTCGGCTGGGTGATCTGCCCGCAACCGGCGCTGCCGGTGGTGATGCCCTGCATCAGGTCGAACGCCGATGGCTCCAGGTCGACGGCGAGCCCCAGCCCGATGGTCGCGACGTCGAGCGAACGCAGCTGGTCGGCCAGGCCGCCGGGTCGACACAGGTCGCTGCGGCCGGCCTCGAGTGCCTGGGTCACCTGCGCGCGGTTGCCCAGCTTGTTGTCGGGCGCCCACGGCTTGAGGCCACCCCAGCGCTGCAGCTTGGAGTCGTTGTCACGGACGTTGAGGTTGAACTCGCCGTCGGAGAACCACATCAGCAGGTTGCAGGGGTTCTCCTGCGTGGCGATCCGCTCGGAGAAGGCACGACGGGCGCCGTCCATGGCCGACCAATAGTCGGTGTCGACGTCGCGGTCGCGGTCAGCGTACGCCTCGATGGCCGCGTTGATGGTGGGCGCGCTCTGCGTCGACAACGCCGTCCAACCCAGCGACGTGGCAAAGCCGGTGCTGAAGCCGGAGACGGCGACATCGACGGTGGAGTCGGGCACCTCGGCGAGCTTGGCGGCCAGCCGGGTCATCGTGGCGGTCGCCGCAGTGACGCGGCCTGCGTCGGGGTCGGTGTCGGCCAGGGAGCCGGACGTGTCGAACATCAGCAGCAGGTTGCCCTGGCCGCCGCCGGCGACGCAGCTGGAGAACCGCTCAACCGGGGTCAGTTCGGGATCGTCGGCCAGCGCCGTGGTGGGGGTGACGACGCCAGCGAGCGCCGTCAGGGCACCGAGCAGGACCGCCCCGAGAGCCGCGCGGGGGCCCCTCATCGCCACTGTCCCCGGGCCACGTCGTTCGCGATGAACCAGGCGCAGAGCGTGACGGCGACCAGCGCCGCGACGATGATGATGCGCCTGCCCCAGTCGGCGAGGTCGGACGGCGTGTACCAGCCGGACTCGCGGCGGCGGGCGTCGGCGACGGAGAAGACGGCGATCGTCGAGATGGCGGCCGGGCCGGCCAGGAGCCAGCCGATCAGGCCCGTGGTGGCGGTGCCGCCGACGAGCCCGACGATCACAGCGACGACGACCAGCAGCAGCGCGATCCCCAGCCATATGACGGGCGGCCGGTTCGGGGTCACCAGCTCGAGCCCGGGGCCGGGCCCGAAACCGTCGCCGGCAGCTGCCGCGTCGAAGCGTGCGGTCGGATTCGACCAGCCATCTCCGCCCGGGCCGTGACCGGACGGCGTCCCCTGTCCTGGCTGTGCCCAATTCATGGCCCAAATGTAGCGGAGGAGACACTCAGCCAACCTCGGTCCGGGGCCGGATCCCACCCTGAGTCGACCCTCCGGGGAGAACCCGGGTCGTTGCCGACTCGCCCGCGGCGGCCCCACGCTTCGTAGAATGACGGGACGACCAAAGGAGCCGTATGACCGACAACGAAACCAGCGCGCTCACGGTGGCCGTCACGGGCTCCACCGGACTGATCGGCGCCAGGCTCGTGGAACGCCTGCGCGCCGCGGGGCACACCGTCCGCAGGCTGGTCCGCCGTCCCGGCCGGGGGCCCGACGAGTTCCAGTGGGATCCCGCCGCGGGCATGATCCCCGGCGAAGCGCTCGCCGGCGCCGACGCCGTCGTCCACCTGGCTGGCGAGTCGATCGACGGCCGTTTCACCGCAGACCACAAGGCAGAGGTCCTGCGCTCACGCCTCGAGTCGACCGGGACGCTCGTTCCCGCGCTCCTGGGCGCCGGGGTGCCGACCCTGGTGCAGGCCTCCGCCATCGGCTACTACGGCCCGCGCCGCGGGGACTCGTGGCTCACCGAGGATCTGCCCCCGGGGGACGGGTTCCTGGCCGATGTCGTCGACCACTGGGAGCGGGCCGCGGCGCCCGCCGTCGAGGGTGGGGCGAGGGTCGTGTTCCTCCGCACTGGGATCGTGCTGAGCCGCCGCGGCGGGGCGCTGGCCGCGCAGCTGCCGCTGTTCCGCCTCGGTCTCGGCGGCCGCCTCACGCACGCCGACGCCTGGCTGAGCTGGATCGCGCTGGAGGATCTGGTGCGCGCCTACGTCCACGCCCTGACCACCCCGACCCTGTCCGGGCCCGTCAACGCCGTCGCCCCGGCTCCAGCCACGCAGCAGGAGTTCGCCCGCACCGTCGGCCGGGTCGCCCGCCGTCCCGCGTGGCTGCCGACGCCGTCATTCGGCCCGAAGCTGCTGCTCGGCGAGGAGGGCTACGAAGAACTCATCGACACCGATCAGCGGGTCAGCGCCGACCGGCTCGTCGAGTCAGGGTTCGCCTTCCACTTCCCCACGCTCGAGTCGGCCCTGCACCACGAGCTCAGAGGAGAACCCCGACGACCATGAGGACGACGGCGAGCACCCCCAGCGAGCCGAGCAGCGGCCACTGCAGGTTCCGCTTCGCCCGCGGCAGGTAGATGATGGCCGCGGTCGCGGCCAGCCCGAACAGCAGGCCGCCGAGGTGGCCCTGCCACGAGATGGAGATGTTGACGAAGGAGAGGACGAGGCCGACGCCGATCCACGTCATCATCCGTCGGAAGTCGCCCTTGTGCTTGAACGCGATGAGCGCGGTCGCGCCGAGCAGGCCGTAGATCGCGCCCGACGCGCCGATGTGCGAGTCGCCGAAGTCGGAGAAGAGCACTGCGAGGGCGGAGCCGCCGAGCAGCGCGACGAAGTAGATCGCCAGGAACCGGGCGCGGCCGAGGATCTGCTCGATGATCGGGCCGAGCATGTACAGCACGAACATGTTCGACGCGATGTGGAAGGCCTGCACGTGGGTGAAGCCTGAGGTGATCGCCTGCCACGGCATGGACGTGATGCCCGCCCACGGCACCCCGGCGCTGGCGCAGTAGGCGGGGTCGGGATGGATGTACTCGCCGCCCGGCAGCACGCAGTAGCCCTCGGGGATCAGCGCGAGATAGCTGAGCAGGGGGCTGGTACTCCCGCCCGTCGCGAGGAGCGCAACCCAGACGAGGACGTTGATGGCGATGAGCACGAACGTGGTGCGCTTCGGGTCGTTGGTCCGCTCGCCGCCGTAGGGAAGCTGGAACTGGCGTGTCTCCCTGGCGCCGCGGGCGACGCACTCGGGGCACTGGAAACCGACAGATCCGGGCACCATGCAGTCGGGACAGATGGGCCGTTCGCACCGTTGGCAGGCGATGCGCGTCTGTCGATCCGGGTGGCGGTAACAGGCGGGGGCGTCATCCATGCGACGAGTCTAGCTAGAGCGTCGCTTCGACTCGGCGAACGCCTCGCGCGCCTCAGGGTCGTCCATGATCAGGTAGACGAGCCCGCAGTCCTGCGGACCGGTGACGCTGGCCTGGCACAGGGTGCAGGGCTCGCCCGGACGGAGCGGGCAGCGCGGGTCGGGGCGTCGACGGGGGCGGGGGCTGGGGGTCGTGGACATGGCGCCCTCCACCCTAGACCGGGCCCGGAGGCCGGTAGGTTTGCCGGCATGGGTCACGGGCATGGGCACGGCAACCACGGCGTCGTGGAGGTCGGCCAGCGCGCCAGAACCATCCTCATCGGCTTCCTGGCCGTCGTCGCAGCCTTCGCCGTCGCCGGCCTGATCTGGCTGTGGCCGAGCGGCGCCGAGCTGGACCAGGCGCTGAACCGGGTGGTCGACGCGCCGGGCGTCACCTACGAGGACGCGACGATCGACGCGGTGACCGAGGGCTGCGCTGAGGACTTCGAGGGGTCGCCCCGCTGCCTCACGCTGGCCATCACCATCACCACCGGCGACGACGCCGACTCAACGCGGACCATCGAGCTGTCCGGGCCGACGGCCCACAACGGGCTCCGCGCCGGCGACTCGATCGAGGTCGCCAGGATCCCCACCGACGAGGGCCCCTACTACTCCTTCAGCGGCGTGAACCGGCTGCCCGTGCTGCTGATCCTCACGCTGCTCTTCGTCGCCGCCGTCCTCGCCGTCGCCCGCCTGCGCGGCCTGATGGCCCTCGTCGGGCTGGGGATCGCGGCCTGGGTGCTGGTCGGGTTCATGCTGCCCGCGATCATCGTCGGCAAGCCGGGGATGGCGGTGGCGCTCGCCGGCTCGACGGTGATCATGTACATCGTCTTGTACGTCGCCCACGGCATCTCCCTGCGGACGTCGGCCGCCCTGGCGGGCACCATGCTGGGGCTCGCCGTCACGACGGCGCTCGGGGCGATCGCCGTCGCCGCGGCCCGGCTCTCAGGCTTCGCCGACGAGAACGAGTACGACCTCGGCACCCTGGCGCCCGCGATCGACTTCCAGGACCTCTTGATGGTGGGCATCATCATCGGCGGCCTCGGCGTGCTGAACGACGTGACGATCACGCAGGCCTCTGCCGTCTGGGAGCTGCGGGCGGCCGCGCCCCAGTGGTCGCGGCTCGAGGTTTTCCGGGCGGGGATGCGGATCGGGCGCGACCACATCGCGTCGACCATCTACACGATCGTCTTCGCCTACGCCGGCGGCGCGCTGGCGGTGCTCCTGCTGCTCTACTTCACGACCAGGGAGCCGCTCGACCTGTTCGGCGTCGAGATGTTCGCCGGCGAGGGGGTGCGGACGCTGGCCTCGGCGATCGGCCTGATCCTGAGCGTGCCGATCACCACCGGCATCGCGGCCCTGACGGTGGGGCCGGCCAAGGTGCTGACCGAGCCGCGCCACATCGAGGACTGACCGGCGGGGTCGTCAGCGGCGCGGGAACGGGATGCCGAGGAAGCCGCGATGGCGGGGCTCGGCGCCCGTGCGTCGGATGCCGCTCAGCCGCGGGTAGCGGGCCCGCACTGCCGTCTCGATCCGGTCGTTCAGGGTGCTGGCAGCCGCGGGGCAGTCCTCGCAGGCGCCCGTGAAGTCGAGGGTGAGCGTGTCGACATCCGCCTCGGAGACGGCGATGTGGCCGCCGTGGGACGCGATGTAGGCCGACAGCTCGCCGTCGAGGACCTCGCGGGCGACGAGCCGCAGAAGGTCGGCGTCGCCGTCGGAGACCTCCCAGCCGTCCAGGGCGAGCGCGGCGGAGATGGCGTCGCGGATGCGGGGCCCGTGATCGGTCCACGTCTTGCCGTCGGCCAGCCACGTCCACACGCCCTGCGGCTCGACCAGGATCCGGGTCAGCACCCCGTACTCCAGCAGCGGGCCGACGGTGCCGGGCGCGGCCAGCACGCGACCGGCGCCGAGGCCGGTCTCGGTTACCCAGCGGATGGCCCGCGGCTCACCGGGGACCGACTCAGGATGGATCGCGCGTTTCATGTGAGGACTCCTACGAGGGTGTGGGCCAGCCAGGCCATGCCCCAGGCGACGACGCCGAGGTAGCCGAACGCGATGGCCGGCCAGCGCCAGGTGCCGGTCTCGCGGCGCATGACGCCGAGCGTCGACATGCACTGCAGGGCGTAGACGAAGAACACGAGCAGCGCCGCGACGGTCGGCGGGGTGAAGACCAGCTCACCCTGTCGGGGGCCGTCCTCGTAGGTCATGGAGGCGAGCGCCGCCGCGGGATCCTCGGGGTCGGAGGCCGCGGCGACCTGCCCCATCGTCGCCACGAACACCTCGCGGGCCGCCAGGGAGGAGATGACCCCGACGTTGACGCGCCAGTCGAAGCCGAGAGGCTCGAAGACCGGCGACACCGCGCGCCCCACCCAGGCCGCGGCCGAGTTGTCGATCGTGTAGGTGGCGACTGCGACCTCGTCGGTCGGGTCGACGCCGGCCGCCTCGAGCGCGTCGGCGCCCTGCACGGGCAGGTTCAGCAGCCCCCACAGCACCACCGTCGTGATGAGGATGATGGAGGTGACCTTCTTCAGGAAGGCGCGGCAGGCGTCCCAGACGGAGATCAGCACGGTCTTCGCGCGCGGCAGCCGGTAGCTGGGCATCTCCATGTAGAACGGCAGCGGCACGCCGGAGTTGCGGCCGACGACGCGCTTGAAGAACCATGCGGCCGCCATCGCTGAGGCCGCGCCGAGCAGGTAGAGGCCGAACAGGATGAGGCCCTGGAACCGGATCGGGCCCCAGCCCGCCTCAGGCGGGACGAGCATCCCGATCAGCAGCACGTAGACGGGCAGCCGGGCGGAGCACGTCATGAGCGGGGCGGCCATCATGGTGGCGAGCCGGTCGCGGGCCGATGGCAGCGTGCGGGTGGCCATGATGCCGGGGATGGCGCAGGCCACCGAGCTGAGCAGGGCGACGAACGCCCGCCCCTCGAGGCCCGCGGTGGCCATGATCCGGTCCATCAGGTAGGCGGCCCGTGACAGGTAGCCGGTGCCCTCGAGCAGAGACACCAACACGAACAACAGGGCGATCTGCGGGAGGAACACGAGCACGCCGCCGACGCCGCCGAGCAGAGCGTCGGCGACGAAGGCCGACAGCCAGCGGATGGGGATCGTGTCGCGGGCGAGGTCACCCAGCAAGGCGAACGCCGTCTCGATCCAGCCCTGCATGGGGGCGGCGACGAGGAAGATCGTCTGGAAGAACGCGAACATCGTCACGAAGAAGATGAGGGTCCCCCACACGGGGTGGAGGAGGACGGCGTCGAGGCGACCGGTGCGGGAGTCAGGGTCGGGGGCCGCGAACTGGGCCGAGGCCAGGACGGACGTCGCCCAGGCGGTGACGTCGGCGGGGTCGGTCGGCGGCGGCACCGGCGGGGCGGGCCAGGCATCGAGACGGGTCAGTCGGTCGCGCAGCGCGTCGACACCGCGCCTGTCGCCGGCGACGACCGGGATGACGGTGACGCCCAGCGCCCGAGACAGCGCCTCGGGATTCACGCGGCCGCCGCGGCGGGTCAGCTCGTCGACGAACGTCAGCACGACGGCGGTGGGCAGCCCGGCCTGCTGCACCTGGGCGATGAGCCCCAGGCCCCGGCGCAGGTTGGTCGCGTCGACGACCACGAGCAGGCCCGCCAGTTCGTGCGCCTGTTCCAGAGCGTGCGCGACGACCTCCTCGTCGGGGCTGATCGGGTCGAGCGAGTAGGTGCCGGGCAGATCCTCGACGACGAACGGGCCAGCCGGCGTGTCGAGGACGCCCTCGTAGCGGGCGACGGTGACGCCCGGGTAGTTGCCGGTCTTGGCGCGCAGCCCCGTGAGGCTGTTGAACAGGGTGGTCTTGCCCGCGTTGGGGCTGCCGACCAGCGCCACGCGGGGCGCGTCGACGACGCTGGTGGCGGGGCCAGGGCCGCCGTGGTGCTGGTGGCTCACGCCGCTACCAGGATCCGTCGGGCCTCTGCGCGACGCAGCACGATCTCGACGCCGCCGACGCGGAACATGAGCGGGTCGCCCAGCGGGGCGCGGCGCAGCCGGACGACGCTCTCGCCGGGCGCGAAGCCGAGATCGAACAGGCGGCGGGCGACCACGTCGTCGGCGTCGAACGCCATGACCGCAGCGGCCTCCCCGACGGCGAGCTCATCGAGCGTCCGGGTGGGCGCTTCCGAGAGCGCCTGGGCGGTCACGCAGCGCCGGGCGGCGAAGGTCTCCACGAGCGACATGCGAATTACGCTAACACCACGGCCCGAAATCCCCGTATCGGGGTGAGGTTAGGCTGTCCTCCATGGCCATCTCCTCGCTCGCAGAAGCCTCCCGGATCCTGATCCTGAGCGGGGCCGGGCTCTCCACCGCCGCCGGAATCCCCGACTTCCGCGGCCCGGAGGGACTCTGGACCCGCGACCCGTACGCCGAGCTCGTCTCGACCCTGTCCTGGTACCTGAACGACGAGGACGTCCGGAAGTCCGCCTGGCGGCGGCGCGCCAACCCGGCCGCCTGGGCCGCCCAGCCGACGAAGGCGCACCGGGCCATCGCCGAACTCGGCCGCCAGGGCCGGGTGCGGGCCATCGTGACGCAGAACACGGACGGGCTGCACCAGCTCGCAGGCTCCGACCCGGCCAGCGTCATCGAGATCCACGGATCGATGCGCACCTGGCGCTGCGAACGCTGCGGCGCCAGCGGCCCGATGGAGGAAATGTTGACGCGCGTCGCGGCTGGCGAGGAGGACCCGCGCTGCCCCACCTGCGGCGGGATCACCCGGGCCACCGTCATCCTGTTCGAGGAGGTGCTCGACCCCGACGTGATGCAGGCCGCCGTCACCGCGGCCGAGGACTGTGACGCGATCGTCGCCGTCGGCACCACGCTCGGCGTCTACCCTGTCGCCGGGCTGTTCCCGCTGGCGATGGAGCACGGGGCGCGGGGCGTCATCGTCAACGCCAGCCGGACGGCATTCGACGACGAGGCCGACGAGGTGATCCGGGGCCAACTCGACGACGTGCTGCCCGGCCTGCTCGGCTAGGGTCGGGAGCGACCACCGTCGCTGCGAAGGAGCAGTCGCATGACCAGGGGCCCGTTCAGCGCCAACACCCACGTCCACGTCCCACCCAATGCGTCGTCCGACGACACCCTCGACAGCCTGCTCGCCCAGGCCCGCACCGAGGGGCTCGAGGTCATCGGCACCTCGAACTTCTTCGACCTCCAGGTGCTGCCGCGGTTCGTCGAGCGCACCAGGGCCGCGGGTCTGTATCCCCTGGCCGGCACGGAGGTCATCACCGTCGACGCCGACCTCGAGGCGCGGGGCTGGACCGTCAACGATCCGCAGAATCCGGGCCGCTACTACCTGCAGGGCCGCGGGCTGAGCGTCGCCCTGGCCGCGGCGGGCGCCTCGCCCATCGGGCAGGGCATCCGGGCTGCCAACGACCGGCGCGCCGAGGAACAGGTGGCGCTGATGAGCAGGCTCGTCGCCGACGCCGGCCTCCCGAACGACGTGACGGCCGCCATGATCGCGGCCGCCCTCGCCGGGCGCAGCGACGTGCCCGCCGCGTGGGTCTCGCTGCAGGAGCGGCACATCGCCAGGGCCTTCGCCGACCTGCTGCTGGGCCTCGCCCCCGGGGACCGCGTCACCGTCCTGGGCCGACTCATCGGCGCAAGCACCGACATCCCCGACGCCGGCGACCTGCAGAACGCCCTGCGCGCCGCGCTCCTCAAGCACGGTCGGCCCGCGTTCGTGGCGGACTCCCCCGTGCCGTTCGCCGACGGCGTCGCCCACGTGCTGGCGCTCGGCGGCATCCCCACCTACTGCGCAGTCGGCGACGGCGCCACCCCCATCTGCGACTACGAGGCGCCCGCCGTCGACCTGGCCCGGCGGATCCGCGATGCCGGCTTCCACGCCGCGGAGCTGATCACGGTGCGCAACACGCGGACCTGCGTCGAGGAGTACGTCGCGGCCTTCCTCGACGCCGGGCTGATCGTGATGGCCGGCAGCGAGCACAACACGCCGAACCGGCTGCCCCTGGCGCTGACCTGCGTCGACGGGCCGATCCCGGAGGCGGCCGCGGCCGCGTTCCAGGAGGGCACGGCGATCGTCGCCGCGCATCAGGCGCTCGTCGCGGCCGGCGAGGCGGGCTTCGTGGACGGCGCCGGCGACCTGGTCGACGGTGGCAGACGCACGGAGCTGGCCGGGCACGGCCGCGACCTGATCGCGGCCGCGCTGGCCTGATGCCTGGGTAGGTTGCGCACGTGAAGGCACCCACGCACCAGGCACCGGCCCGCCCTGCCGACGTCACCGTCGACCTGGTGCTCGCCGCCGTCGACCTGGTCCCCGAGGGGCGGGTCGTCACCTACGGAGACATCGCGGCGCTGGTGGGCACGAGCGCCCGTCGCGTCGGCACGATCATGGCGCAGCGGGGCGGCGAGGTGTCGGGGTGGCGGGTGACGAACGCGCAGGGCGGACTACCGCCCCACCTGCTGGACCTCGCCCGGAAGCGTTGGGAGCTGGAGGGCATCGGCTGGCGCGACGACAGATGCCTGATCCGCCGGCACCGGGCCGACCCGCTCGCTCTGGCGGAGGCCTACGACGACCTCGAGCACTGACAAACGCGACGACGCCTCCCCGGCTGCCCGGGGAGGCGTCGCGTCGTAGCGGTGTGGAACTCAGCTGATCAGGTGGCGCAGCGCCGCCTGGTACAGCTCGACGAAGCGGTACTCACGGGCACCCGCGGCGTCGGCGTCGAACTCCTCCTCCGTCGCGAGGAAGTCCGCGACCGACTCGCCCTCGGCCAGCGTCGGGACCGCCAGCTGCGCGATGAGGTTCTCCTCCATCAGCGCCGCGACAGCCGGGTCCGCGCGGAAGGCGCGGGCCTTGTCGGCGAGCAGCAGGTAGGTCTCCATGTTGGCCTTCGCCGAATCCCAGATGCCCTGCATGCCCTCGGTGCGCGACGGCTTGTAGTCGAAGTGGACCGGGCCGTCGTAGCGGGGGGCGTCCGGCGAGGCCGGGAAGCCGTTGACGAGCAGGTCGACGGTGAAGAAGGCGCTCAGCAGGTCGCCGTGGCCGAACACCAGGTCCTGGTCGTACTTCAGGCCCTTCTGGCCGTTGAGGTCGATGTGGAACAGCTTGCCGGTGAACAGCGCCTGCGCGATGCCGTGCGTGTAGTTCAGGTTGGCCATCTGCTCGTGGCCGACCTCGGGGTTGAGGCCGACGATGTCGCCGTGGTCGAGGTCGGCGATCAGGCCCAGCGCGTGGCCGATCGTCGGCAGGAAGATGTCGCCGCGGGGCTCGTTGGGCTTGGGCTCCAGGCCGATCTTGAGGTCGTAGCCCTGCTGCTTGATGTAGCCGGCGACGGTGTCCAGGCCCTCCTTGTAGCGCGCGAACGCGGCGTACAGGTCCTTGGACGTGTCGTACTCGGCGCCCTCGCGGCCACCCCACATGACGAAGGTGGAGGCGCCCGACTCGGCGGCGATGTCGACGGCGTTGAGGACCTTCTTCAGGCCGAAGCGGCGGACCGAGCGGTCGTTGGAGGTCAGGCCACCGTCCTTGAACACCGGGTGCGAGAACGTGTTGGTGGTGACCATCTCGATGACGAGGCCGGACTTGGCGGCGGCGTCACGCAGCTGCGCGACGCGGGCCTTGGCGACGTCGGCGGGGGCGTCGAAGGGGTAGACGTCGTTGTCGTGGAACGTGATGCCCCAGGCACCCAGCTCGGCGAGCTTGTCCGCGTACTCCCACGGATCGAGCGCCGGGCGGGTGCTCACGCCGAAGGGATCGGTACCGGTCCAGCCCACGGTCCACAGGCCGAAGGAGAACTTGTCCTCGGGGGTTGGCTTGCGCATTGATCACTCCTGGATCTGTTGCCGGCGGACGACTTCGTCCGCGTTTTGTTGTAACCCAATACTAACCTGGTCACCGGTATTGTCAACACCATCAACGACGATGCCCCGCGCAGATCACAGGAGATGACGATGGCCACCCGAGGCGAGACGGGCCTGACGCAAGCGTCGGTGCGGTCCACCAACCTTCAGCTGGTGCTGGGCGCGATCCAGCGGGGCGCGGGAGCCGTGTCCCGGGCCGACATCGCCGCCCAACTCGGCATGACCCGCTCGACGGTGTCACGCCTCGTCGACGACCTGGTGCTCGGACGCCTCGTGGCGGAGGGCACGGCCGTCTCCGGCGCGCGCGGCCGCCCCGCCGTCCCGCTCGCCATCCGTGCGGGCACCGTCGTGAGCCTCGGCCTGGAGATCAACGTCGAGCGGCTCGTCGCCACCGTCGTCGACCTCGCCGGGAACCTGATCGCCAGCGTGCAGCGCACGGTGGAGGTCCGCGACATCGGCACCGCGGAGGCCATGCGTCAGCTCGCCGGGATCGCGGGCGAGGCGCTCGCCGCAGCGCCCACGGACGCCCGCATCGTCGGGGCCGTCCTGGCGCTGCCCGGCCTGGTCGACCGCGACGGCACCACCGTGCTGCGCGCCCCGAACCTGGGCTGGGACGGGCTCCAGCCCGTCGCCGACTGGGACCTGACCACCGACGACGGCCCGCTCCCCCTGCGCATCGCCAACGACATCGACTGCTCCGCCCTCACCGTCCTGCGGGAGCAGCCCGGCGAGTCCTTCCTCTACATCACGGGCGAGGTCGGCATCGGCAGCGCGATCTCCCTGGCCGGGCAGCTGCTGACGGGCCCGCATGGGTGGGCCAGCGAACTGGGCCACGTGTGCGTCGACCCGCACGGCGTCCGCTGCGGCTGCGGCGCCACCGGCTGCCTGGAGACGGTCGTCGGACAGCGGGCCCTCCTCCACCGGGCGGGCCAGCCCGACATGGAGGCCTACCTGGCGGCCCTCGAGGCCGGCGACCAGACGGCGGCGACCGTCCTCGACGAGGTGATCGTCGCGCTCGGCATCGCCGTCGGCGGGGCACTCAACCTGATCGACGTGACGGCGGTCAAGCTCGGCGGTCACCTCGGCCAACTGGAGCCGTGGCTCGCGGCGCGGCTTGCCGACGAGATCCACGACCGGGTGCTGTGGTCGGATCACTCGACGATCGAGATCACGACGGTGGCGGAGGCGCCGCTGCGGGCGGCGATGGGGGCGGGGCTGTCGGCGCTGGCGCGGGTGACGAACGACCCTGCGTCGTGGATCGAGCCGTTGATCGACCGCTGAGCGTCCCCTGGGAAGGCCGCCCGCGGCGAGCGCGCCCAGTAACTCGTTTCGGGGCGCCGGGCCCCTAGGCTGGGGCGCGGGGCCGGGCGGTGCGCCCGCCCGGCGTGTCACCGTCCGAGGAGAGCCATGAGTTTCCAGCACAACGTCGCGTTGGTCGCACACGACAACAAGAAGAAGGAACTGCTCGACTGGGCCGCGTTCAATCGCGGCACGCTCGCCGGCCACAAGCTGTTCGCCACCGGCACCACCGGCACCATGCTCGCCTACGAGCTGGGGCTGCCCGTCACGCGGCTGCTGTCCGGCCCCGTCGGCGGCGACCAGCAGATCGGCGCCATGATCGCCGAGGGCCGCATCGACACCCTCATCTTCTTCTGGGACCCGCTCGAGGCGCAGCCACACGACCCCGACGTCAAGGCCCTCCTGCGCATCGGCGCCGTCTGGAACATCCCCATGGCGTGCAACGCCGCCAGCGCCGACCTCCTCATCTCGTCCCCGCTCATGAGCGAGCCCTGGGCCAACCGTCCCGACATCGCCCCCCGCACCTGGGACGCGGACGGGATCTCCGGCTAGAACGCGCAGACCTGGCCCGGAACCCGGAAGGGTGGCCACCCCCGCTGCTAGCCTCCATCGTGTGAGTGAGCGGTACTTCGTGGGGCCTCGGGCCTCGACGACGACGGGCTGCGGCTCGCGCTCGCGCCGGCGCTCACTCCCGACGGCGTCGACGACCGCCCCGCCTTCTTCCGCGGCACGGTCGCCCACCCCCAGGTGTTGGCCAGGGCACTGGTGACGCTCGCCGACATCACCAGCACCCGGTACTTCCAGTACGCCGCCACCCCGCCGTCCGACCCGGTGGTGACGGCGAGCGGTGATCGGCTCCGCTTCGAGTGCTTCTCCGCCTGCCACGGCGTCTACGCGCGGCTCGACGTGTTGCGCGAGGGGCTGGGCGGGGGGACCGTCGCGTACGGCACGACCAACGTCGACCTCGGTACCGGCATCCGGACCGCACTCAGCACCCTCGGCCGCTCCGACCTGCTTCCCCTCGCACTCGGGACCGACGACGACCGCCCGCAGCCCGCCGGCCGCGCCGTCGAGATGCCGCACCGCTGGGTGACGGCGCTGGGGAACGCCGCCGAACTGCAACTCGACCTGGAGGAGGCGTTCACCGTCCCCGCAGCCGGGGCCCGGGCCTTCCTGGCGGCGCTCCCGGCCGCCACCGGATCCGCCAGGGCGTCCTGGCTGAGCGCCTCCCGCGGGACGGTGCGGCTGGGCGCCCGTCGCACGCCGGGCGCGGTCAACGTCGCCGGGCTGCACCGGCTCAGCGCCCTCAAACGCATGCTGACGCACGCGACCGGGCTCAGCGTCCACGCGACCCAGGCCGATCAGGGCCCGACCGCCGTCGTCCTGCACCTCCTCGGCGCGCGGCTGACGCTGGGCCTGACCGACGAGCTGTGGCGGACGCACTCGGCGCAGGGCGCGCTGCGGGCGGCGCTGGTCGTCCCTGGCGTCGTCGAGCATGCCGAGGCGGTCGCGATGCAGCTGGGCTTCGAGTCGGCCCTCGACGTCGCCGCTCTGGCCGCGGGCGCGGGGATCCGAGTGGACGACGTGCGCGCCGCGCTGCCGGTGCTGGCCGCGGCCGGCCGGGTGGGCTGGGACCTCACCGACAGCGCCTTCTTCCACCGCGAGCTGCCGGACGACCCCGATCGGGTGGACCGCAGTAATCCCCGCCTCGTCGCGGCCCGCGGCCTCGTGGCCGCCGACGCTGTCGAGGGGCACCCCGAGCCCGACGCGTGGCTGGTCCGCAGCACGCGGGCGCCGGGGCAGCAGTACCTCGTGCGGCACCGCGACGGCTGGCGCTGCACGTGCGCCTGGTATCTGCGTCACGGCACCAGCAGGGGGCCGTGCAAGCACGCGTTGGCGGTCGCGCTCGCCACCGGCGCGGTCACTGACGTCGGCGACACGGAGGGCTGACGCTCAGGTGTGTTCCCGCAGGACCTCCGCCAGCACGACCGCATGGTTGTGCTCCGGATCGTGCAGCGAGTACAGCAGCGTGACGACATCGTGCGCCTGCAGGTCCTCAGCCAGGGCCGCCAGAGCCTCGGCCGTCTGGCCGGCGAGTTCAGCCCGGTAACGAGCCGCGAACATGCCCCATTCGGCGTCCGACGCCGCATGCCAGGCCTTGCGCAGCTCGGGCGAGGGCGCGACCTCCTTGGCCCAGCGGTCCAGTGCCGCCGCCTCCTTGCTGAGGCCCCTGGGCCAGAGGCGGTCGACCAGCACGCGGTAGCCGTCCTCAGGCGACGGCTCGTCGTAGATCCGTTTGATGTCGATCCTCATCTATCCTCCGTAGTCAGGGGTGCCCCCGATGTCAAGACGGACCGTCCTTCCCGTACGGGCCGACTCCTCGGCGGCCTGGGCGACCAGCAGCGCGGCCACGCCGTCGGCGACCGTCGGCGACACCTCAGTGCCGCTGTTGATCGCGTCGATGAAGGCGCTCAGCTCGTTGCTGTAGGCGGCGGCGTACCGCTCCAGGAAGAAATCCAGGTACGGCTGCCGCACGCCGGAGGCGTCCCTGGTGTTCACTGACAGGGTGGTCTCACGCCAGTTGTCCATGACGGCGGAGCCGAGCGAGCCGTGCACCTCGAGCCGCTGGTCGTAGCCGGTGACGCAGCGCCGGTTGTTCGTGATGGTCGCGACCGCCCCGCCGGCTCCCCGCAGCAGCACCATCGCCGCGTCGAAGTCACCCGTCTCCGCAAGTTCGGGCAACACGTTCTGCCCGAAGGCACTCACCTCGACGATGTCGCCGATGAAGAAGCGTGCCTCGTCGAAGTCGTGGATCGTCATGTCCTTGAACAGGCCGCCGGAGGCCGCGACATACTCGGCCGGAGGCGGGCCGGGGTCACGCGCCACGATCGTCACCTGCTCGATCGTGCCCAACTCGCCCGCGTCGGCCAACGCCTTCGCGCGGCGGATCGACGGGTCGTAGCGACGCTGGAAACCCACCATGACGGGCGGGTGCTCGAAAGTCGCGAGTTCGGCCTCCAGCGCGCGGGCCTCGTCGACGTCCCCGGCCACCGGCTTCTCCACCAGCACCGCCTTGCCCGCGCGGGCCGCGGCGAGCACCTGCTGCGCGTGCAGCGGCGTCGGGGAGCCGATGATGACGGCGTCGACGTCGGAGTCGGCGAACAGGTCGGCCGCTTCCGCGTAGGCCTTCGCCTCGTAGATGGCCGCGAGGTCCGCGGCACCCGTGCCGATCGGATCACACACGGCGACGAGCCGGGCCTGGGGATGCGCGGCGACAGCGGCGGCGTGCACCTTGCCGATGCGGCCTGCGCCGATGACTGCTACTCGAAGCATGTGGGGTCTCCTGGAAGTGTCAGGGGGCGGGGACGATGATGTCGCGCACCAGCGCGTCGAGGTCGGCGTCGGCGGCCAGGAACTGGCGCAGCGTCCTGGCCGTGGGCCCGAACGTCTCGAACTCTTCGACGGTCAGGCCGTCGACGTCGTAGGCGCGGCGGAAGTCCTCGAGCCGGGCGAGCTCGGCGAGGTACTCGGCGCGCACCGGCACGTCGATCCTCTCGACGACCTCGTAGTCGGAGGAGTTGATGATCTGCTGCCACTGGAACGGCGGGGAGACCACCAGGTCGCCGCCGACCAGCTCGGACCACTGCAGCACGTTGCGGAACGCGGCCGCCAGCACGCGGGACCGGAAGCCGCGCTCCTGGAAGATGCCGTGGGCCTTCTTCGCGCAGGCGATCCCCGCCCACTCGAGGGCGGACGGGTCGATGAAGACGCCGTCGCGGGCGACGACGGCCTTCAGCCAGTCGTCGAGCCGGCCCACCATGACCGTGACCACCGGGCCCATCCGGGAGATGTCGTGCCCCTCGGCGGCGCGGCGGTCGAGGCCCCGCTCGATCGCCTCGGCGGCGCGGACGGCCTGCGCGACGGAGAAGGAGACGGTCACGTTGACGCTGACGCCCCGGAAGGTGGCCTCCTCGATGGCCGCGATCCCCACGCGGGTGGCGGGGATCTTCACGACGATGTTCTCCGCGAGCCCGTGGAACTCGACGGCCTGGTCGGCCAGCGCCTTCGCGTCGCGGTGGAAGCGGGGATCCGTCTGCATGGAGAGCCTGCCGTTGCGGCCCTCGTGTTCGGCGAAGATCCCCTCGAGGAGGACGGCGGCCTCGACCGAGAGGTCCTTGACGGCCTGCCAGCCGATCTCCGACTCGCCCCAGGTGGGGTGGGCCTCCGCGATCGCCAGGATGCGCGGCACCCACACGTCCATGTGGTTCCTGATGACGGTGTAGGCGATGACCGGGTTACAGGTGGCCCCCACTCCGCCGAAGGAGATGGACTGCCGCAGCTCGTCGAGATCGGCCGAATCGTTCCACAGCGCCGTCCTGGTGGTCTGCGCCGCCGTCAGCAGCGGGCCGGGCGTGTACTCAATGTCGGTCATCCTCGACTCCTGTCGCATGTCGCCACGGCGTCCCTGCCCGGCGTCACCTCAAGTCAACCGCATTGTCCGGCGACCGTCAAGCAATTGTGCTTACATATCCTCTACGTGGCAGCGAGGTCAGGATGTGAACAGCGAGAACCGGAACGAGTACAGCGACGGCCGGTAGATGTGGTGCCCGATCTCGACGGGCCTCCCCTCCGCGGTCCGCCCCACCCGGTGCATCGTGAGCAGCGGCGCGCCGGGCTGTTCGCCGAGCGTGGCGGCCTCGTCCGCCGTCGCGCCGCGCGCGCCGATCTCCTGCGTGGCCGAGGCGATGTCGATGCCGCGGTTGTGGAGGCAGGTGTAGAGCCCCGACTCGCCCAACTCGCGCCACGTCGGCGCGATGTCCATCGGGATGAGGTTCGTCAGCAGCGCCAGGGGGTGGTCGTCGGCGTACCGGAGCCGGCTGACGCGCAGCAGCCCGTCCTCCGACGTGAGCCCCAGCAATTCGGCCTCGTCCGCCGAAGGCGGGCGGACTTCGTACGACAGCACCTTGGTCGAGGGCACGAAACCGGCCTCCGCAAGGTCCTCGTTGAGGGAGGACAGCTTCATGGGGCGGTGCACGTGCGGCGGGGTCACCCTCGTTCCGACGCCACGCCGGCGGCTCAGGAGCCCCTTGCTCGCCAGTTCCTGGAGGGCGCGCCGGGCGGTCGGGCGCGCGACGTCGAGGCGCTGGGCCATCGACACCTCGTCCTCGATCATCGCGCCCGCGGGGAGTTCGCCGGAGAGGATCGCGGCCTCGATGGGCCCGGCGATCTGCACGTACAGGGGCGTCGAGGACGTGCGATCGATCGTGATCGCCGGAGCGTAGGTCTCCTCCATGATGTGCCTCCTCGGGGGCCTGCCGTGGCGACGCTCCCCCACGATCGCTGACTCGAGGGATCATACAACCACACTCCGCCGCTGTTATGTCAGCACAAAGAGTTGACCAGGCGTGTGCACGCTGGCAGACTGTCGACGACGTAGGAGGTCGCCAATGGTGGATGACTCGCGAGCACCCGAAGTACTGGTCATCGGTCGCTGCAGCGTCGACGTCTACCCGTTGCAGGTGGGCGTCAAGCTCGAGGACGTCGCCACGTTCGGGAAGTTCCTCGGCGGCTCAGCCACCAACGTGGCGGTGGCGACGGCCCGCTACGGCCACCGGGTCACCGCCCTCACCGGTGTGGGGGACGACCCGTTCGGACGGTTCGTGGTCGCCGAGCTGGAGCGGTTCGGCGTCGACGCCTCGCAGGTGGTGGTCAACGACCGCTTCAACACCCCCGTGACGTTCTGCGAGATCTTTCCGCCGGACCATTTCCCGCTGTACTTCTACCGGCAGCCCACCACCCCCGATCTCGAGATCGGCCCCGGTGACCTGCCCGTCGACCTCGACCGCTACGGCATCGTCTGGCTGACCGGCACCGGGCTCGCGCTCGAGCCGTCCCGCTCGGCCCACCACGCGGTGGTGGCTGCCGCCGTCAACTCCACGAAGGTGCTCGACCTCGACTACCGCGAACGGTTCTGGGGCGACGAGGCGCTGCCGCGCCGCGCCATGGCCGACGTGCTCCCCCACATCGACGTGGCCATCGGCAACCGCGAGGAGTGCCGGATCGCCACCGGCGAGGCCGACCCGGAGCGCGCCGCCGACGCGCTGCTCGCGATGGGCGTCTCGATGGCCATCGTGAAGCAGGGGCCGCTGGGGACGCTGGTCAAGACCGCTGGCGAGCGGGCGTTCATGCCCCCGATCCCGGTCGAGGTCGTCAACGGCCTCGGGGCCGGCGACGCGTTCGGCGGCGCCGTCTGCCACGGACTGCTGCAGGGTTGGTCGCCGCACCGCATCATCGAGTTCGCCTCCGCCGCGGGCGCCCTGGCCACCATGCACATCGAGTGCGCGTCCATCATGCCGACGGCCCCCGAGGTCGAGGCCCTGCTCGCCGCGCACCCCGAGGCCACCGCAGGGCTGGAGGTGTGGTCCCGCTCGACACCCGCCGCGCCGGCGTCCCCCACCATCGGATCGGAGCTCCCGTGAGCGACAACGACACCTACGTCATCCGCGCCGGCTCGACGGCGCACGGCCGGTTCGAGACGGACGTCGACGCTGCGCGGGCCGGGTGGGAGTGGAGCTCCATCCGGGTGCTCAGCCTCCCCGCTGGCGGCACAGAGACCGTTACCACCGGGGAGGAAGAGATCCTCGTCCTCCCGCTCGCGGGCGGCTGCACCGTCGAGATCGACGGCGTCGCCCACGTCGTCGAGGGCCGGCCCGAGGTGTGGACGGCGATCACCGACTACCTCTACGTGCCCCGCCGCACCACCGCGGTCATCTCCAGCGCCAGGGGCGGCCGGTTCGCGTTGCCGGGCGCGAAGGCCACCCGGGACCTTCCCGTCCGGTATTGCCCGGCGTCCGACGTCGTCACGGGCCTGCGCGGCACCGGCAACTGCTCCCGGCAGGTGAACAACTACGCCCTCGGCAACGCCGTCGAGACCTCGCACCTGCTGGTGTGCGAGGTGCTGACGCCCGGCGGCAACTGGTCCAGCTATCCGCCGCACAAGCACGACGAACACACTGACGTCGAGCGGGTCCTCGAGGAGATCTACTACTACGAGGTGCGCCCCGGCCGCGGCGGCACAGGGGGCATGGCCCTGCAGCGCATCTACCCCTCGCCGGCCGGCGACATCGACGTGTGCACGGAGGTCCACTCCGGCGACGTCGTCGTGATGCCGTTCGGCTACCACGGCCCGTCGGTGGCGGCGCCCGGCCACGACCTCTACTACCTCAACGTGATGGCCGGCCCGGCAGAGGACTCCACCTGGCTGATGACCGACGACCCCCACTACACGTGGATCCGCGACACCTGGAGAGACGCCGACGTCGACCCGCGGCTCCCCATGACCCCTCTCAACCCCCAGGAGTGACCCATGAGCGAGACCGTGCGACTCACCGTCGGGCAGGCGATCGTCCGCTTCCTCGTCAACCAGTACGTGGAGAGTGACGGCGCCGCCAGCCGCCTGATCGTGGGCGCGATGGGCATCTTCGGCCACGGCAACGTGGCGGGGATCGGGCAGGCGCTGCTGCAGAACGAGCTCGATCCCGCCCCGACGGCGGGGAGATGCCGTACATCATGCCCCGCAACGAGCAGGGCATGGTGAACGCTGCCGCGGCCTTCGCAAAGGCGACCAACCGGCGCCAGACGTGGATGTGCACGTCGTCGATCGGGCCCGGCGCCCTGAACATGGTCACCGGCGCCGCCGTCGCCACCAGCAACCGGCTGCCCGTGCTGCTGTTCCCGTCCGACCAGTTCGCCACCCGCAACCCCGACCCGGTGCTGCAGCAGATCGAGGACCCGCGCTCACTCCTGACGGCGGCCACCGACTGCTTCCGCCCCGTGTCAGTGTTCTTCGACCGCATCACCCGGCCCGAGCAGCTGATCCCCTCCCTGCTCGCGGGGCTCCGGGTGCTGACGGACCCCGCCGACACCGGTGCCGTGACCATCGCGCTGCCGCAGGACGTGCAGGCCGAGGCGTTCGACTTCCCGGTGGAGTTCTTCGCGCCGCGGACCTGGCGCATCCGCCGTCCGGCCCCGGAGCTGGTCGCCATCGAGCGGGCCGCCGCGATGATCCGCGCCGCGAAGCGACCGCTGGTGATCTCCGGCGGCGGCACCGTCTACTCGCTGGCCTCCGAGGAGCTGCGGGCGTTCGCGTCCGCGACCGGCATCCCCGTGGCCGACACCCAGGCGGGCAAGGGTGCCATCAACTTCGACCACGGGTGCGCGGTCGGCGGCGTCGGCTCCACCGGGGCGGCCTCTGCCAACGCCCTGGCGGACGCGGCCGACCTGGTCATCGGCATCGGCACCCGCTACTCCGACTTCACCACGGCGTCGCACACCCAGTTCAAGAACCCGGACGTGCGGTTCATCAACATCAACGTGGGCGCCTTCGACGCCGCCAAGCACTCGGCGGAGATGGTCGTTGCCGACGCCCGCGAGGCGCTGGTCGCGCTGGCCGCGGCACTCGACGGGCACCGCGTCGACCCGGCCTACTCCGGGGAGATCGCCCGCCTCCGCGAGGAATGGGCCAGGGCAACCGACGCCTGCTACCACGTCGACAACCAGCCGCTGCCTGCGCAGACCGAGGTGTTCGGCGCCCTCAACGACATGCTCGGCGACTACGACGTCCTCATCAACGCGGCCGGCTCGATGCCAGGCGACCTGCAGGCCCTGTGGCGCGCCCGCAATCCCCGGCAGTACCACGTCGAGTACGCCTTCTCCTGCATGGGCTACGAGATCCCGGCCGCGCTGGGCGTGAAGCTGGCGCTGCCCGACGCGGAGGTGGTCGCCATCGTGGGCGACGGCACCTACCAGATGCTGCCCATGGAGCTCGCCACCATCGTCCAGGAGGGCGTCAAGGTGATCTTCGTGCTGCTGCAGAACTACGGTTTCGCGTCGATCGGCTCGCTGTCCGAGTCGCGCGGATCGCAGCGCTTCGGCACACGGTACCGGGGCGCCCGCGGCGAGGTGCTGCCGGTCGACATCGCGGCCAACGCCGAATCGTGGGGGCTGACGGTGCTGCGCGTGTCGGGCATCGCCGAGTTCCGGGCCGCCTACGCCGAGGCGAAGGCCCTCGACGTGCCCGTCATGATCCACATCGAGACCGACCTGATGGGCCCCAACCCTCCCGGGTCGAGCTGGTGGGACGTCCCCGTCTCCCAGGTGTCGCGCCTCGAATCGACCCGGCAGGCCTTCTCCGACTACCAGCGCGACCGCGTCGGCCAGCGCCACTACCTCTGACGACACCGGGCGCGCCGCCCACAAGCACACATCACTAGGAGACAGCATGAAGATCGCCGGGGCACCCATCAGCTGGGGCGTGTGCGAAGTTCCCGACTGGGGCTACCAGATGGCACCCGAGCGGGTCCTGACGGAGATGCGGGAGATCGGCCTGACGGCCACCGAGTTCGGCCCGCAGGGCTGGCTCCCCACCGACGCTGAGGAGCGCGCCGCCGTCGTCGGCAGGTTCGGCCTCCAGCCGGTCGGCTCCTTCTTCCTCGCCGTCATGCACGATCCCGGCTTCGACCCGATCCCCCAGGTCGAGGCGGAACTCACGGCGTTCGAGGTGGCGGGCGGCGAGTTCCTCGTCCTGGCCGCCGACTCGGGCCGCGACGGCTACGACGACCGTCCCGAGCTGACGGAGGAGGGGTGGGCGACGCTGTTCACCAACCTCACCCGCATCCGCGAGGCGTGCGCGGCCAGGGGCGTCACGGCCTGCATCCACCCGCACTGGGGAACCATGGTGCAGAACGTCGACGAGGTGGAGCGGGTCCTCGACAACTCGACCGTGGGGCTCTGCCTCGACACCGGTCACCTGACGGCGGGCGGCGCCGACGTCGTCGACCTCGTGCGCCGGTACGCCGACCGGGTCGACATCGTCCACGCCAAGGACGTCCGCAGCGACATGGCCGCGAAGCTGCTCCCCGGAGAGCTCACCTGGAGCGAGGGGATCAAGGCCGGGATGTTCACCCCGATCGGGCAGGGCGACATCGACTTCCCGGCCGTCGTCTCTCTACTGAACGAAGCGGGCTTCGACGGGTACTGGGTGCTGGAGCAGGACATCATGCTCGACGGCGAGCCCCCGGCAGGCGGCGGCCCGATCGCGAACGCGCGGGCGAGCTTCGAGGCCTTGGCCGCGCTCGCCTGACCACCCACCCGACGATCAGCACGGCAGAGAGGCACAGATCATGACGCAGACCATCACCCACTGGATCGGCGGGGCCCCGTACGAGGGCCAGCCGACCGGCACCATCCCGGTGGAGAACCCCGCCACCGGCAGGGTCGAGGCCCAGCTCCTCGCGGCGAGCCAGGCCGACATCGACCACGCCGTCGCCATCGCCGTCGCGGCCCAGAAGGAGTGGGCCGGCACCTCGCTCGCGAAGCGCACCGCCATCATGTTCCGGATGCGGGAGCTCGTCCTCTCCCACCAGGACGAGCTGGCCAGGGCCATCGTCAACGAGCACGGCAAGGACTACGGCGACGCCATCGGCGAGATCCAGCGCGGCCGGGAGACCCTCGACTTCGCCTGCGGCATCAGCGCCGCACTCAAGGGCGACTACTCCTTCGACATCTCGTCGGGCGTCGACATCCACACGGTGTCGCAGCCTGTCGGCGTGGTCGCGGGCATCTGCCCGTTCAACTTCCCCGTCATGGTGCCGATGTGGATGCACCCGATCGCGATCGCCACCGGCAACGCGTTCATCCTGAAGCCCGCCACGCCGACACCGACCGCGTCGCTGCTCATCGCCAGGCTCTACCAGGAGGCGGGCCTGCCCGACGGCGTGTTCAACGTAGTCGCCGGCGACCGCGACGTCGTCACCGGCCTCCTGGAGCATCCGGGCATCGACGCTGTCTCGTTCGTCGGGTCGACGCCGGTGGCGCGCATCGTCAAGGAGCTCGGCACGCGGCACGGCAAGCGCGTCCAGGCGCTCGGCGGGGCCAACAACCACGCCATCGTGATGCCCGACTCCGACCTCGACTTCGCCGCCCAGCACATCGCGGCCGCCGCGTTCGGCGCCGCCGGCGAGCGCTGCATGGCGCTGCCGGTCGTCGTTGCCGTCGGCGGCATCGGCCCGAAGCTGGCGGAGATGGTCAAGGCGTTCGGCGAGAAGATCAGGGTCGGCTACGGGCTCGACGACGGCGTCAGCATGGGCCCCGTCATCTCCCGGGCCGCGCAGGAGCGCATCGTCGGGCTGATCGACGATGCCGAGAGGCGCGGCGCCACCGTGGTGCTCGACGGCCGCGCCCTCGCCGTCGACGGCTACGAGGACGGCTTCTGGGTGGGCCCGACGATCCTCGACGACGTCCCGCTCGACGCCCCCGCCTACTACGAGGAGATCTTCGGCCCGGTGCTGAGCATCGTGCACGCCGACTCCTACGACGAGGCGATCGGGATCGTCAACGGCTCCGCGTTCGGCAACGGCTCGGCCATCTTCACCAACGACGGCGGGACCGCGCGGCGCTTCACTCTCGACGTCGAGGCGGGGATGGTCGGCGTGAACGTGCCGATCCCGACGCCGGTGGCGTACTACTCGTTCGGCGGCTGGAAGGACTCGCTGCTCGGCGACCTCCACATCCACGGCCCCGAGGGCGTGAAGTTCTACACCCGGCTGAAGGCCATCACGAGCCGCTGGCCGTCGGAGAGCGGCCTCCACGCCGCGACGATGTCGTTCCAGCGCCAGGAGTGACCGCCGGGAGCCGTCCAGGAGGTCAGGCCCGGCTGCCCGTCTCGACGCAGCGGGCCACCTCCGCGACGAACGCCGCAACGTCGGCCTCAGTGGTGTCGAAGCTGCACATCCAGCGCACCTCGCGGCGGGCCGCGTCCCAGTCGTAGAAGCGGAACGTCTCGCGCACGGCGTCGGCGACGCCGTCGGGGAGGACGACGAAGACGCCGTTGGCCTGCGTCGGCTGCGTGAACTCGACGCCGTCGGCGCCGGCGAGCCGCTCCTCGAGCGAGGCGCGCAGCAGCGTCGCCATCGCGTTGGAGTGGCGGGCGTTGCGCAGCCACAGGTCGTCGGCCAGCAGGGCGAGCAGCTGCGCGGAGACGAAGCGCATCTTGGAGGCCAGCTGCATCGAGTTCTTCCGCAGGAACTTCCCACCGGGGGCGGCCGCGGGGTTCAGGACGACGACGGCCTCTGCCCCCATGGCGCCGTTCTTGGTGCCGCCGAAGCTAAGGACGTCGACGCCGACGTCGCGGGTGAGTGCGCGCAGCCCGACGCCCAGCGCGGCGGCCGCGTTGGCGATGCGGGAGCCGTCGACGTGGACGGTCATGCCGAGCGAGTGGGCGTGGTCGCAGATCGCGGCCAGTTCGTCGACGGTGTACAGGGTGCCGAGCTCGGTCGACTGGGTGATGGAGACGACCAGCGGCTGGGCGCGGTGCTCGTTGCCCCAGCCCCAGGCCTGACGGTCGATCAGCTCGGGCGTCAGCTTCCCGTCCGGGGTCGGGACGGTCAGGATCTTGATCCCGGCCATCTTCTCGGGGGCGCCGCCCTCGTCGACGTTGATGTGCGCCGTCTCGGCGGCGACGACGGCCCCCCAGCGGGGAAGCATCGCTTGGAGGCTCACGACGTTGGCTCCGGTGCCGTTGAAGACGGGGTAGACCTCAACGCCGTCGCCGAGCAGTTCGACGAAGCGCGCCGTCAGCGCCTCGCTGTAGACGTCGTCGCCGTAGGAGACCTGGTGCCCGCCGTTGGCCGCGGCGATGCCGGCGAGGACCTCCGGGTGGATGCCGGAGTAGTTGTCGGAGGCGAAATGACGGACCTGGGGTGCATGGAGACTCACGGGCACAGCCTACGGCGGCTCCCTGACCGCCGTCTGACTGCCCGGGCGTCACGCGAGGGGGCCCGGATGCGGCGCCGCATGGCAAGCTTGGCCCGTGACGACCCTGGAACTGCCCTTCCCGGACATTGATCCGGTGGCCATCAACCTGTTCGGCCTCAAGATCCACTGGTACGCGATCATGTACCTGATCGCGTTCGCGATGGCCTACGTGCTGATGCGCCGTCGACTCCGCCACGAGCCGTTCCGCTCGATCAGCACCCCGAGCCCCTGGAAGGCCGAGGACATCGAGGACCTGCTGCTGGGCGCCATCGCCGGCGTCCTCATCGGCGGCAGGCTCGGCTACTGCCTCTTCTACCAGCCGGCCTACTACCTCTCGCACCCGCTGGACATCTTCAAGGTGTGGGACGGCGGCATGAGCTTCCATGGCGGCGCGATCGGCGTCGCCCTCGGCCTGGCTTGGTACGCGTGGCGGAAGGGGCGGCCGTTCCTGCAGGTGGCCGACTTCCTCGTGCCCGCCGCCCCGATCGGGCTGGCGGCCGGCCGCTTCGGCAACTTCATCAACGGTGAACTGTGGGGCCGCGAGGCGCCCGCGGGGCTGCCGTGGGCGATGGTGTTCCCGACCGGCGGCGACGTGGCGCGGCACCCGTCGCAGCTCTACCAGATGCTGTTGGAGGGGGTGCTGCTGTTCGTGCTGCTGTGGCTCTACGCCCGCAAGCCGCGCTATCGCGGCCAGGTCGCGGGCCTGTTCCTCGCCGGCTACGGATTCTTCCGGTTCATCGCCGAGTTCTGGCGCGAGCCCGACTCCTACCTGGGCCTGCTCGGCCTCGGGCTGAGCATGGGCCAGTGGCTGTCGCTGCCGATGTTCCTGGTCGGCATCGCCCTGTGGAGCTGGAGCCGGACGAAGGCGATCAGCGATGTGGAGACGGTTGTGGACAACCCGGGGGACAAGTCGGAGGAGGAGGCCTCCGAGGAGGCCGCGGACGACGCCGTCGAGACCGCCGCGGACGAGCCGGTTCCCGCGGCGGACACGGCGGATTCGCTCGATCCGGAGGCGTCGGCAGACGGCTCCGAGGGTCCGTCCACCGCTGCGGAGAAATAGTTCCGTGGCTGTCCACAGGTCCGGTGACGGGCGGCCCGCCGCGGCCGCTCTACCGCCTGCGGATCGGCCGGGACAAGGGCTTTTACCGATCTCCGGGGCCGGGGAGCACATGTGGACAACCCTGTGAGCAAGTCGGCGGGAGCGCAGCCGCTGGTGCTGTTCGACGCAGACTGCGGTTTCTGCACGGCGTCGGCGGGCTGGATGCGGGGACGCTGGTTCCTGGCGAATGTCGACGCGGTGGCGCTCCAGAAGGCAGATCTGACTATCCACAATCTGTCTGTGGACAAGTGCGCCGAACGACTGCATGTTATCGCTGACAAGGACGTTTACATCGGCAGCGACGCAATCGCCAGAATCCTCCGCGCGTCGCGGGCGCCGTGGCCGCTGGTCGGCAGGGTGATGGCGGCGCCGGGGGTGCGGTGGCTGGCGCAGGGCGCGTACACGCTGGTGGCGCGGAATCGGCACCGGCTGCCTGGAGGAACGTCGTCCTGCGAGCTGCCGGACGGCCCCTGAGGGCCCCCGGTCTCGGCCGGGTCAGAGGCCCAAAGATGGGCACTGCGATGGCATCACATATCGATGTATAGCTAGGTATAGCTATGGTTAGGATTTTCCTATACTCTGACAGAATCCGCTATACGAGAGGCTCCTCATGGACCCGGTGACAAACCCGTACATGCCCGGTGCAGGCAGGAAGCCCTCAGCGCTCGTAGGCCGCGACTCGGCCATTCACGCGTGGGACGTGGCGCTCCGACGGGCCGAACGAGGCATCACCGATCAACCCATGGTCCTCTACGGACTCCGCGGTGTCGGGAAGACGGTGCTCCTCACCCAACTGCGCCACAATGCCGAGGCCCGCAAGTGGATTACCGTGCAGATCGAGGCTGGGTCGAATCGCTCGCTGCGAGAGATGTTGGGGGAAGGACTGTACGCCCCTCTGAGCGACCTCAACCGCCCCAACCCCGGTGCTCGGTTCTTGAAGGCCCTCAAGACCGCGCTGTCATTCAAGGCGTCCTACGACATCACCGGCACCTGGAACTTCGGAGTGGACCTGTCCAGCGTGCCCGGTGGCGGCGCCGACAGCGGCATCCTCGACACTGATCTCAAGAAGATCATCAGAGATGTCGCCCAGGCGGCCGAAGATGACGGCGTGGGACTGGCCATTCTGATCGACGAGGCACAGGATCTCCACGAGAACGAACTCACGACGCTAGCGGTCGTTGCGCAGGCAGCTGCTCAGGATAACTGGCCCGTTCTTTTCGCGGCCGCAGGTTTGCCGAGCCTTCCCCAGACATTCGCCGAGGCCAAGTCCTACACCGAACGATTCCAGTTCACGCATGTGGAGCGACTCGACCAGGTCAGCGCCGAAGAGGCGCTGCGGCTACCCGCCCAGGCTGAGCAGGTCTCCTGGGACGACGACGCCCTTGCGCACGTCGTCGAGGCCTCGGGTCGGTACCCCTACTTCATTCAGCAGTTCGGTCAGGCGTCGTGGAATGAGGCGTCCGGGACGGTCATCCACCTCACGGATGCCCGGACCGGGGTCGCACGGGCCAGCATCAGCTCGATGTCGGCTTCTTCCAGGCCCGATGGGACAGGACCACCGCTGCGGAACGCCGCTACCTGCGCGCGATGTGCCCAGAGGGCGACGAGGGGATCGGATCAGGCATGGTGGCCACGCGGCTCGGCAAGACGGTGAATAGCCAGGGACCAACCCGCGCGAACCTCATCCACAAGGGGTTGGTCTATGCCCCGGACCACGGAGTGATCGCCTTCACCGTGCCGGGCATGGCCGGGTTCATTGCCCGGCAACCGGAGCAGTAGACCCGCTACCGGTTCCCGCCGGCTGCTACAGCCCCACCTTCGGCCTCGCCCACGACCGACCCTGCGTGTCCTTCAGAATGTCGTACTCGACGTCGACGTGCGGCTCGATCGCGCTGTACTTGTCATTCGGCGCCCCGATCACCAGCTGGAAGCCCAGCCCCCGCCAGGCCCCGATCGCCCGCGCCGTGAAGTGCGCGTCGGCCTTGATGAGGGCCTCGTCGAGGAACACGGGCGCGTAGCGTGGACGCTCCGAACCCGCGTCACCCAGCTGGTAGCGCAGGGCGGCGCCGACGATGAACGCGATCAGCTCCTGCGACTCGCCGCCGGACTTCTCGCCGATGTGGTCGTACAGCGCCACGTGCTCCTTCGTGACGGCGTCGACCCGCTCCGCGCTGACCCGGACGTGGTTGCGCACGTCGATGAGGTCGGCGAAGTCCGGCGCGCTGCGGCGGATCCGGTCGATCAGCTTCGACATCCGCGCGTACGCCAGCTCGCGCTGCTCGTCGCCGTCGGCCGCCTCGATGAGGGCCCGGACGTCGCGCAGTTCGCGGCGGAACCGCTGCCTGACGACCGACTGGTTCTCGCGGGTGGCGATCTGGAGCCGGTGGTCGTCGTCGTAGAACGGCAGGTCCTGCATGATCAGGTTGATGGGCTCGATGCGCTCCCGGATCTCCCGGAGCGAGCGGCTGAGCGCCGAGTCCAGGTTCGTCAGGTCGTTGCCCGAGAGGTTGAGCAGCGAGTCGCGCCACTCCTCCTCCAGCTCGTGCAGGCCGCTGGCCTCGAGGTCGTCGAGCATCCGCTCGAAGTCGCCGACCGACGAGTCCGGGTCGGCGAGCAGGTTCGGGTTGGGCCAGCGGTCGAGGAACGTCGCCAGCGTCCGGCGCAGCGTCTCCCGCTGCTCGGCGAGGGTCTCCTGCGCGCTCCGCTGGTCGGCCGACAGCCGCTGCGACGCGTTCTCGAGGGCTGCGTCGAAGCGGCGCAGCTCGTCGGACGGCGACGCGGCGCTTCCCGCCTCCGGCACCTCGAACTGGCGGTCGAGGTAGGCGGCCTGCTCGGCAGTCAGCTCGATGCCCGCGTCGCCGGCTGCCTCCAGGGTCTCGTCGGCGCCGTCGACGGCCTCGACGACCTCGCCCCACTTGTCGGCGATCCTGTCACGCTCGTGCTTGGCGCGGCCGATGTCTTCGCGCAGCGTCATGACCTTGTCCTGGGCCCGGGCGATCTGCTGCTGGATGCGGGCGATCGTCGGGTTCCCGGTGGTCACCTCGTCGATGACGCCGAGCCAGCGGGTGCGCTCCGCGGCCAGCGCCTCGACGTCGACCTGGTCCCACGACAGGTCCGCGACCACACGGTAGGCAGCGTCGCGGGCGTCGAGCGCGTCGAGGGAGTTGGCGGCGGCGTCCTGCGCGTCGATCGCGTCACCGAGGCGCCAGCGCGCCTCGTCGATGGCGGCGGCGAGCTCCTGCAGGCGGCGCTGGTTCGAGAAGCCGAGGACGTTGGCGCGGCCGTGTCCGCCGTGGGCGCCGCGGTTGCCCTGCGACATCTGCCCGCTCATCGTGAGCGCCGTCGAGTGGCGGCGCAGGTCCTCGGGCGACGCGACGCAGACGAAGTTGAACCGGTCGACAAGCCGGTCCTGCAGCCAGCCCGTGAACGGGGAGGTGCGGTAGTCCAGCCGTCCGGGAAGCGTGCGGTCGTCGCGCGGCGGCGCGGTCGGCTGCCCGACGGCGACGCCCTCATAGCGCAGCCGCACCGGGGTGCGGACGGTGTTGATGGCGGTCCGGAACAGCGGCAGCCGGTCGGAGTCGATCAGCAGCGTGGTGGCGAACCCGCCGAGTGCCAGGTTGAACGCCTCGCGCCACGGCTCGAACTCGGTGCGCAGCTCGATCAGCTCGCCGACGAACGGCAGGTCCTCGACGCCGAGCCCTGCCGCGCGGGCCAGCAGTTCGCGCGACTCGTGCAGGGCGGCCGGGATGTTGTCGCTGCGACGCTCGGCCTGGCGACGCTCGGCCTCCAGCTCGGCGACCTCCCGCTCGGCGGCGGTGCGTGCGGCGCGGGCCTCGGCGTAGCCGTCGCGGGCCCCCGCCTTCCCCTCGCCCTCGACCAGCACGAGGCGGGCCTTCTCGGCGAGGGCGTTGAACTGCCTGCCGGTGCGGACCTCGACGCCGATGGTGGCCAGGGCGGCATCGAGCCGCTCCCGCTGTCGTTCGACCTCCGTCGAACGACGCTCGACGCCGCGAAGCTCACGCTGCGCCGTCTCCAGCTGGTCGCCCCCGGAGGTGCGCAGCACCTCGGACATGCCGTCGCGCTCCGCCTCGGCGGCCTTGGCCAGCTCCTGCTTCTCGCGGACCGCCTGGTCGGCGCCCAGCTTGCGGGCCCGGAGCTCGGTCTCGACGTCGTGCAGCAGGCTCTGGCGACGCTGCGCCTGCCACAGGGCGGCGAGCGATGTCGGGTCGGCGAAGTGGCCGACGGCGTCGATGAGGCGCATCCGTTCGGCGGCGGCCTCGATCCGGCCGCGCAGCCCACGGATCGGTTCGAGGGCGCGGACCTGCTGGCGCGCCGTCAGCATCCGGGCGCGCGTGCCGTCGAGGCCGTCGAAGTGGGCGACGACGGCATCGGCGGTGGCGAGCGTCTCGGGCTCCTCGAGCACCATCTTCTTGTAGAGGTCGTCGACGGTGGTGATCTGCTGGCCGGCCTGGATGCGCGACAGCAGGTTCATGGCCTTCGCGCCGGAGCCGGCGGCGCCGATGCCCAGCGCGGTGTGGAGGCGGGCGGAGAACTCGCGGTCGGTGCTCACCGTCTCGAGCCCGACGGCGCGGACGGCGGAGTCGATGAGACGGCGGCCCGCGGCGGCCTCGAGGCTGCGGAGGTCGAAGTCGCCGTCGAAGGTGGCGCGGACGCGGACGGTGTCGTCGTGGATGCGGGCGGCGGCAGGGATGTACCAGGCGCGGACGGCGGTGAAACGGGCGCCGTCCTGGTCGGCCCAGGTCATGGCGACGGCGGTCCACGTGTCAGCGCCGTCGCCGCGGAGGACGCGCATGCGGGTGGCGCCCTCGTCGGTGCGGGACTCGTCGAGCTTGCCGCGGCCGTAGGAGACGATGTTGCGCTGCTCCTGGCCGCGGGGGCGGCCCGTGACGGCGCCGTTCGAGGCGCCGTTGAACGGGGTGGTGTGGGGCATCATCAGCGCGATGTAGGCGTCCATCAGCGTCGACTTGCCGGAGCCGGAGCCGCCGCAGAGCAGCGTCGCGGTCGGGGCGAAGCGGACGCGGTGGTAGCCGTCGTAGCCGCCCCAGTTGACGAGCTGGAGGTCCTCGGCCACCCACTGCTGCATGCGGGAGGCGGCGGGGATGAGCCCGAAGAGGGTGTCGAGCATGGTCACGGCGTGACTCCTTCCTCGTCGAGGGCGGGCTGGGTGTCGGGATCGGGCGCGTGAGGTCCGTCGTCGTCCTGCTCGGGGTCGTCGGCGCCGTCGAGGTCGTCGGCTGTGGCGTCGTCGTCGGGTTCGGGGCGGCCTGCGTCGAACTCGGACTCGTCGACCTCCCCCAGCTCGGCGGCCACGTCGTCGGTGTCGTCATCATCGTCGACGGTCTCGACGGTGTCGGCCTCGGCGCGGGTCCGGCCGCCGGCGTTGTCGCGCAGCCAGGCCGCGAGTTCGCGCAGCCGCTCGGAGCTGAGCACGATCTCGACGATCGGGCTGATCCGGTAGCGGCCCTCCGACTCCTCCTCGACGATGCCCTCGTTGCGCAGTCGCGCCAGCGCGCCGCGGATGGCCTTCTGACGACGGGCGACGTCGCCGTCGGAGTCGGCGAAGTAGGTGAGCACCGTCTGCTCGATCTCCTCGATGTCGACGCGGGCCGACTGCTCGCCGGCCGTGCTCTCGCGCTGGAAGATCGTGCGGAGGTGAACCAGCACAAGGGTCTCCGCGCGGGTGTAGGCGTCGTCGCGCAGCAGGATCGGCACCTCGAGCTCGTCGGGGCGGACCTGCGACTTGTAGGCGACGCCGCGCTCGTGGTCGATCTCAAGGCGGACGAAGAGGTCGTTGAGGCGCGACTCGATGACCTGCTGGTTGTCGAGCAGCACCTTCCAGTCGTCGCGGCTGCGTTCCTTCAGCAGGAAGCGGCGCTGCAGGAGGCGGACGAGCACGCGGCGGATGTCGTGGTCGAGGACGCCCCTATCTCCAGCGAAGAGCTCGCCCAGGTCGTTCTCCATGGCGACGGGCGCGATGAAGCCGGTGGTCTCGTCAGTCAACGGACTGCTCCTTCGTGGTGCGGGCGGTGACGGAGCCGAACGCGAACCGGCGGCGGGTGCCGTCCGGGCGCAGCGCCTCGACGATGGTGACGTCGTCGCCCTCGGTCATGCCGTTGCGGTGGGCGATCTCGAGCAGGCCGAGGAGGTCGACGGGGCGACGGTTGGCGGCCGGGCCGTCCTCGAAGGCGGCGCCGAGGTCGAACGTGTCGCCGAGGCCGGCGACGTAGCGCTCGAGTTCGACGTAGTGGGGGCCGCCCCAGGAGCGCTCGTCGGCGTCGAGGAAGTCGACGGCGTCGCCGTCGACCTCGGTGAGCTTGTCCGGCGCGCCGGGTGGGCGGATGTCGCTGAGCGACTGGCGCAGGTGGCCGACGTCGGCGACGGGGAAGCTGCGCAGCGGGTCGATGCGGTCGCCGGGGCGTGAGGTCTGCATCCAGGTCTGGAGGCCGGCCATGACGTCGCGGAGGAGGTCGTCGACCTGCCGGTCGCGGATCGGGTCATGGGTACGGACCTGCGCGGTGATGACGTGCGACGCGCGTCGCTGCGCCGTCAGGACCTCCTCGACGCCCAGCTCGACGCGGCGGCTGATGGCCCGCAGGTCGGCGCGCTGCTCGACGGCGAGCAGGCGGGCGAACGGCTTGGCCATGAGGGTGTGCAGCTGGTCGGCCAGGTGGTCGATGTGTTCGGGCTCGCCGATGAGCCGCAACGCGCCGGCGAAGGCGCGGCCCTCCGGGGTGGCCTGCATGATGTGCTGGCCGCGTTGAAGGTACTCGCGGAGCACCTCGCCGGTGGGGCGGACGTCCTGGCGCAGTGCCGTGACGACGTCGCGCTGCATGGCGTTGATGGACTCGGCGACGCGGGAGAAGTCGGCGGGCAGCTCGCGGGCCAGGTGGAGGATGTTCTCCGCCTCCTCCAGCAGCTGCTCCTCGTCGAGGGGTTCGACGTCGCCGCCGCCCTCGAGGCGGACGATCTCGGCGTCGAGCTGGTCGCGGTCGGCGCGGAGGCGGGCGATGCGGGCGTCACGGTCGTCGTCGGCGTCGACGCTCAGCCGGTCGACGGACTCGAGCAGCGTGCGGACGCGGGACTGCGAGACGCGGGTGCGGCCCCCGCCGGCGCGACCGGCCACCTCGAGGGCGCCGACGGCCTGGGCGGACAGGCGGTAGACCTCGACGTCGTCCTCGATCTGCGGCACCAGCCAGCCGACCTTGACCCAGTAGCGGCAGATCTCGCGGGCGGTGCCGGACGGGATGCGGCGCTCGTCGTGGTCGTAGCCTGCGCCGCGGAGCTGGTCGATGACCTCTGCGATCTCGGCGTGGGCGTCGGAGACGGCCACCGTCGCGCGGTCGGCGGTGAAGACGACCGAGAGGACGGCGACGACGAAGGGGGCGTAGCGGCCGTGGAGGAGGCCGAGCATCGGATTCCGGAAGGCCGCGGCTGAACGCCGGTAGGCGGCCTCTGCGCGCGTGGTGGACATCGGAGACAGCCTAATGGCTACGGGTGCGGGAGCGTCACCCGTGAGCCGCCCTCCCCCGCTCAGACGCGGTGGAAGTTGACGGCGATGGTGTCGTCGGCGAGCCGTCGTCGGAGCAGGCCATCGCGGTCGAGACATCCGACTCCGAGGAATATCGCGATAACGGGATATTGGGTTGACATCTGGAAATCTAGATACCGATGACGTATCGTTATTTCACGATGGGAGGGGACGTGGTGAAGCGCGTGGCACGGTTGAGGGCACCCGCCGACTTCGGGTTGGCGATCCAACAGGCCCGACTGGCCAGGGGCTTGTCGCAGGTCGAACTGGCGCAGGAGATCGACTCGACACAGAGCACGATCAGCGCGATCGAGAGCGGGCAGACGACGATCCTGGTGCGCCGCCTCCTCGAACTGGCGAGCGTCACGGGGATCGAATTCTCGGCCACCTGGGAGGACGACGTCGATGCGCCTCGCGATTGAGCTGGGTGAGACCCGGCTGGGCACTCTCGAGGGGGATGCCCGCACGTTCGACTTCGTCCCTTTCCCCGGAGCCATCGACCGTTTCGGGGTCAACAGCCCGGCGTTGTCGGTCTCCATTCCGCTGGCGCCATCCCCTCGGCGCGACCATGCCGGGCGCCGCAGAAACTGGTTCGCTGAGCTCCTTCCGGAGGGTGACCAGTATGAGCACCTGCTGACCCTTGCGGGGCTCCGACGCGGAGACACGCCGTCGTTCCTGGCACGCTACGGCCGCGACGTCGCGGGCGCTCTCCAGATCTGGGACCTCGACGACCCCACGGAGCCCCTCATCCCCTCACTCAGGGCCGTCACCGACCAGGAGGTGCGGACGCTGTTGGAGGATCCCATTCGCTCACCCTTGGCCAACGACACGGTGCTGGGCAGGTCCTCCCTCGGTGGCGTGCAGCCCAAGATCGTTCTCGTCGCCACGCCCACCGGCTGGGCGCAGTCTCTGGGCGGGTATCCGACGACACACCTTCTCAAGCCGCAGCTCCCCGGCGCGAACGCATCGGTCATCTACGACGAGGAATACGGCTCCCGAATCGCTTCCTCCCTCGGCCTAGCTGAGTTCGCGACGTCGATCCACGACTTCGCCGGACTCCCGGCGCTCGTGGTCGAACGGTTCGATCGGGAGGACGGCCGCCGACTCCACCAGGAGGACTTCAATCAGGTGCTCGGCGCCTCCGGCAACGAGAAGTACCAGGAGATGGGTGGCGTTGTCAGCCTCCGCCGCATCGCTGATGCCCTCTACCGTCACGCGACGCGGCGTGACCTGGAGAGGCTTGGAAGGATGGTGACCCTCGCGGTTGCGATCGGGAACACCGACATGCATGCGAAGAACCTCGGGTTGCTACATCTCGACGACGGCGTCCGCCTCGCCCCTGCGTACGACTTCGTACCGCAGGCTCACCTCACCATCGACGGCAGGATGGCGCTCGCGGTGAATGGGCGTTACCGGCCCGCCGAGCTCACCCGCGAGGACCTGGCCGCGGAACTCGGCGGCTGGGGGCTACGGGCCGCAGCCGACCTTGTCGACGAGACGCTGGAGGAGGCGGCCGTCGCAATAGGGCGCGAGACACCCGTCGCAGGCGCGTTCACGGGTCTGCAGGAGTCGTTAGCCGTCGCCACGGACAGACTCCGGTCGGGCGCGGCCCGCAGATAGGGGGCGTGGACGTCCTCAATGCTCTTGGGAAGGTATCTCCGTCGACCTGGCCGAGCTCGCATTTGTGGAGGCCAGCGACTCTGCGCCAGGCCACGCCGCGGTGGGTGAACCGGCAGATCCGGTCGGCGCGCTCCCCCGCGGCGAGGCGGTCGAAGAGCCAAGCCGGATCGATCTGGACGAAGTAGCGGAAGACGACGTTGACCGGCGAGCCCGCGACGTGCCGGATCCGGGCATGGGACTCGACGTCGTCGCCCATCGCGACGCTGTCACGATCAACGCGGAGCTCCACCATGGGTTGGCCCATGCGCCCCGATCAGCCGCGGACGAAGTTGACGGCCATGGCGTCGTCGGCGGTCCGCATCGCGAGCTTGTCGCCCTCGATCGTGTAGGTCGCGGCAGTGCTGAGGGCGGCGATGAAGGCGGCCTCCTGCTCCATGACGCCCTCGGGGGAGGCGCAGGCCATGCGGGTCGATCCGACGAGGCCGAACGAGATCTCACCGTCGGCGGAGGTGTAGTCGCCGAACAGCCTGTTGCAGCCGCCGAACCCGGAGAGGCTGCCGTCGTCGCCGAACGCGAGCGTGACCTCGACGCCGAGGATCGGGCTCACGACCGCCTGGGCTCCGTTGTTGTAGCCGGTCAGAACCCACGAGGTGCCGGCCAGGCCCTGCGCCTGGGCGGCGAAGGTGGCGAGCGTCGAGCCGTCGTCGGAGGTGAGCGTCAGGGTCTCGTCGTCGACGGCGAAGCCGCGGGTCTGGACGAGGGCGTCGAGGAGGGCGGTTTCGACGGCCATCACGTCGTCGGAGCAGGCCATCGCGGTGGACGACATCGCCTCGCCGAACGTGAGCCGGGCGCCGTCGATCTCGTAGGTGCCCGCGAGGCGGTTGCAGCCGCCGGAGCCGGTCACGGCGCCGCCGTCGGCGAAGGTGAGCGTGACGGGAGAGCCGTCGACAGGCTTCTGCCCGCCCAGGTCTTCGAGGGCCCAGGTGACCCCGACGGGGGTGCCGCCCGTGGGCGGAGTGGCGGGGACCGCGGAGGCGCAGGATGTCGCGAGCAGCGCACCTGCCAGTAGTGCCAGCGTCCGGAGTGTCGACATGGGAGGGCTCCTTCGTTTCGTGACGACAACTCTGCCAGCCCGGACGAAACGGCACCGGGCCACGAGGGATGTTGCGATAACGAGATACTGAGTTGTCATCTGGAACCACTCACCTCGGACGGCACCGAGGTCGCCGATACCACTCAGGACATTGAGCGAGTTGTCCGGGCGCAGCCGCTGACCGACGACGACGGCGCCGGCCTGCCCCATCTCGGGTACCGGCCGCGCTTCATCATCGGCCCCCTGACCAACTCAGGCCGCGAGCCCCGTCCGCCAGGCGGGACGCTCATCTCGCTCGACGGCCCCAGGGTAGAGGAAGCCGCGGCAGTCTGGCGCGGTCTCACCGGGCTTCCTCCCCTAGCTCCTCAGGGCTGACCACTCCTACCGTCAGGTCAGGGGTCGGAGCGCCGACTCCAGGCTCGCCGCGACGATCCCGGTCCCGTTCGGGCGGCCCGCACACACCAGCACCGGGGCGTCGGGCGCCAGGGGCAGGATCTCGACCGTCAGTTCGGCCGCGCCGGCCCGCTCGGGGGCAGTGATGCGCCACTGGCGGCCGTTGTAGATGGCGTCGCTGACGAGACGGTCACCGTCCCAGGCCCGGGCGATGTCGCCCTCCCAGTCGAGGACCAGCGTCCCCGTCAGGGAAAGGTCGGCCAGCCGGAACCGCGCGGCCGACGACCAGTCCAGCGGGATCGAGGCGCGGCCGTTCGGGGCCACCACCGACGCGGGCGGTGTTCCGGCCTCCGCCCGGGCTTCCCACCCGACCTCGGCGGTCGCCGTCACGGGTGCGGGGCCGTCGGTCGGGATGCCGTCGGAGAACACGAGGCGGCCGTCCAGGACCCCGAGCCGGAGGCTTTCCTCCTCCGACACGACGAGGATGTGGGCGCGCGCCTGGCCGGCCGATTCCAGGCGGAACCAGCGGCCGTGGCCCGGCTGCTCGATCTCGACGACGTCTGCGTCGGTGGCGAAGCGGGCCGGCACGGAGCCGATCTCCGCCAGCACGAGCAGGGGCAGTCCCTCCCACTCCACTTCGGTGATGGGCTGCGCCGTCGCCCAGTCGAGGGTGACGCCGCCGACCGCCAGCCCGAAGGGCAGCACGAACGCGGCCCCGGACGGGATGTCGATCGCGGGGAACTCGACGGTGCGGCCGGGCAGTTCGACCCGGAAGACGGCGTCCCCGTGGGCGGACAGGACGTCGGTCGGCTGGTGGTTGACCACGAACAGGAAGCCGCGTTCGCCGTCGGAGCGGACGCTCCAGCGCAGGGAGGTGACGTCGGGCTGGGCCGGCGTGTCGGCGGGGATGACCGCGGGCATGGCGGCGAGTCCGCTCCCCCACCGCTCGAGGAACAGGTGCTGACGGCGCAGCCGGAACCAGGTTTCACGCGGGACGCCGTCGAGGGTGAGGGAGGCGCCGAAGTCGTAGCCGATCTCCATGAAGTCGTTCGGTTCGCCGACGGCGTGGCATTCCTGTAGGCCGCGGCGCGGGTTCCGGCCATCGGCGTACATGTAGTAGCCCTGCCAGATGCTGCCGGAGGCGAGCTTGGCCAGGCCAAGGGCCTCGATGTCGCGCCCGGTCACGACGGGGCGACGGTGGTAAGCGGCCAGCATGCCGCCGCCGAGTTCACAGGTGGCGAAGGGGTGGTCGTCGGCGGGGGTCACGTCGAGCTCGTCGGGCAGGGGCAGGCCCTGCATCCGGTGGTCGGCGCCGATGCCAGCGTCGTCGCGGACGTGGCTGATGTAGAAGTTGCTGAGGCTGCGGTCGTCACGCAGGTCGGTGGCCTCGATCCAGAAGGAGTCGGTGTAGCCGCCGTAGAGGGGGAACACGTCGTCGGGCAGCTGGGCGGCGCCCCAGGCGGTGGCGGTCCACAGCGGCGCGGTGAAGCCGACACGCTCCGCGATCCGGCGGAGCTCGGCGAGGTGGTCGGGCCCGTCGTAGAGCTCGTTGTCGACCTGCACGCCGAACAGTTCGAGGCCCCGGACCTGCTCGAACAGGGCGGCGTACCACTTCTCGACCTCGACGAGGTAGCCCGGATCGTTGGTGCGGACCTTCCAGTCGGCGTCGGCGATCCGGACAGGCAGTCCTCCGTGGCGGGCCTCGGAGTGGACGTAGGGGCCGAGCCGCAGGAGCAGGCCGAGGCCGTGGCCGGCGGCGAGTTCGAGGAAGTGGCGGACGTCGAGGTCGCCGTCGAAGGAGAGGGTGCCGTCGGCGTCCTCGTGATGGTTCCAGAAGGCGTAGGTGGCGACGTGGGTGAGGCCGCCGGCGCGGGCGCCGCGGAGGACGTCGTCCCACAGTTCGCGGGGGATGCGGGAGTAGTGGATCTCGCCGGAGACGGGGAAGACCGGCTCGCCGTCGACGGCGACGAAGCGGGAGTTGACGCTGACGCGGTCGTCGCCGAGAGCCCGCAGAAGAGGAACGGGCGGGGCGGGGGTGCTGACGGCGACGGAGTGGACGGTCACAGGGTCTCCAGTGTTCGGGTGCGGGCGATGGGACGCCTGCGTGGCGAGCTTAGCGAGGGGCGCGGGCTTGCCCTGTCGCGCCAACCTCCTCGAACAAGGCGTTGTGGATGAGCATGCGAGCTGCGGCACTGACCTTTCGCTCCGAACGATGGCCATCTGCCCTCTCACCGATGTTGCCGATCACGTTCCAGAGGCCGTTCCACACACCATGGATCTCGCTTCGTGAGACCGGGCTGCCGTCACGATGGGACCATCCGAGCGCGGTCACTGTCCGAGCGATCGCATCGATGTCGATCTCGCCTTCGGCGGTGGCCGCGTCGAGGAGGATGACGCCAGACGCGTCAGCCGCGAAGCCGTGCTCCGGGGGGATGAGTGCATTGGCGAGGTACCGCCACAGTTCAGGTGTATCGACGAGCACCGCGCGACCTGCCTTCGTGAGCCGCAGGGTGCCCTTGTACTTGCGGAGCAGCCCGACGAGCTTGAGGTGCTCGCGGAAGTCCAGCACCGGATGCGCGTCAACCTCCCGCGACACGGGGAAGATCCAGTCGCTCATCACCGGCATCAGTGCCGCGAGTGCCTTGACGTCCGCGGGCTTGAGGTACCCGGCGGCCGTGAGCGGTAGCCCTTCCCCGTCCGCACGTTCGAGCACCCACCGATGCGCCGTCAGCGCCCCAGACTGGTCGACCGGATCTGCGAAGACACCGGCCGTCGAGATCTCGGCGGCACGGTCCGTGCATGCCTTTCCGAACGAGGTTCCATCCAACGTGGTCAGCACGTCGCTCAGCGCAGGATGCAGCCGCCATGTCACGCGACGCGTGCGGCCGAGTTCGAACGGCACACTGGGAGGACGGTGGAAGGGAGAAGTCACGGCGTCTCCTCTCTGCTCAGAGGTCGAGACCATCCCTACCATGCCCGCTGGGCGGGCTCCAGCCTCGCTCAGCCCACCCGGACGCGCGCCGGGCACTCCTTCCACGAATGCTGGGCCGAGACGGAGGAACACTCGCGCAGGAGCAGGAATCTGTCGACTGGCGCCTTGCAGGCGATGAGGTCCACATCAACCTGAGCGCGGGCCGCATCCTCAGCCAACCAGGCATGCCAGACGTTCCACTGATCAGGCTCGAGCCACCCCCGCCGAGCCGCCTCAAACTCGTCCTCGCACAGACGCAGATACCGATGCCGCGCCCGCGTGTGCTCGGGCTGCCCTTGGGGAGGCGCAAGAGATCGTCGTCGATCTCCCAGTAGCGCTGAAGGTAGAGACCCCCGAGGTCGAGCCGCCGCTGTCGGTTGGCTTGTCGCAGGGCCAGCAGTCCGCCCACGACACCGACGGTGGCGACAAGGAGAGTTCCGATCTCAATCCACAGGCCTGTGTTCACGCGACGTCCTCAGGCAGGGCCGTGCGCTTGATGCCGTTCAGCGTCTCGACGATCGCGTCCACGTCTGCCTCTGGGAAGAAGTGGTCAGGGCCGGTGGGAGCGTGGTCGGTGTACGGCGACTCGAAGAGCCGCTTCGGCTCCATGACGCCGTTCTTGGTGAGTTCTTCGACGATGAGGTTGACGAAGCGCACCTGCTCGACCGAGAACACCGCCCCGTTGAGGTAGTGGGCAAACGCATCCATCGCGGCAGCACGATCGAGCCCAACGAGGCCGCGGACGAATATGCCGAGGCCGCCTGTTCGCTCATTCGCCCAGACAATGTCGCCCTGATGACCTCCGGACGCCACCAGCATCTGCTCCAGTACGGTCAAGTCGTTCCCCGTGAGCTGCTTGTTCCGCCGGAGTCGCTGGAGAGCAAGGTTGTCCAGGTGCTCACGAAGGTACGCCTCGGCCTTGGCCCGGAAGCGTTCGAAGTTTGTGCCGGGCGTGACGCGGGGCAGAACCACCTCCAAGCCCTCGCCGATCGTGTCCTCGAAGTCGGTGTAGATCGGATTGCGGGCCGTCTTCTCGATGAACCGCGCGAGGCCGCGGATGCGGAGCCGGACGAGCTCCAGCATCGGCAGCGTCACGTCGATCCACCACTCGTCGCCCGCCACGGACTCCAGCAGCAGAGCCTGCTCGGCGACGCTCGGGATCGTGGTCTTGCCGAGCAGCATCGCGGCGATGTGCTGGACGGCCTCACGCAGGCGCTCGGCCAACACCACATCCCCATCCAGTTGCGCCAGCTGGCGACGCAGAATGAGCAGGTCGAAGCGCTTGGCATCCTCGTCGTCGTCGCGGACCGACGACGGCAGCCCAGCGAGGGTGAGCAGCGCCTCCGAGTCCTCCGGCGAGATGCGGTTCCACGCGCTTGCAGCCCCGTATGTCTCGACGGTTCTGCGGTGTGGGCGGACGACGAAGTTGTCGAGGTTCATCCCGGCGATCACCGCGTGGAGCGTCTTGACGGTGGACGCGCGCAGATCGGGTTCCGCGTCGCCAATCGCAGTGACGAGCCCGAGCCGAGCCTCAAAGATCCGCTGGGTCAGTGACTTCTGCGTCTGCCCCTGGGACCCGGGGAGGTCCTGGCTGAAGTACTCGAGGTTGCCGCAGAAGTCGAAGACAAGGAAGTCCTGCTTGTCTTCGCCGGGGCCGAACAGATCGGGGCGCAGTCGGGTGCCACGGCCGATCATCTGCCAGAACTTCGACTTCGAGCGCACCATCTTGAAGAACACGAGGTTCACGACCTCGGGGACATCGATGCCGGTGTCGAGCATGTCGACGCTGATCGCGATGTGCGGCGCCTTCTCCATGATCGAGAAGTCATCGATCATCGACTGGGCGTACGGCGTGCCGTGGGTGATCACGCGGGCGAACTGGCCAGCGAACTCAGGGTAGGCGAGGTTGAAGCGCTTCTCGATGAACTCCGCATGCTTCTGGGACTTGGCGAAGATGATCGTCTTGCCCAGGCGATCTCCCCGGCCACCTTGTATCCCTGCACCATCAAGGTCTCCAGCACCTTGCCTACGGTGTCCTCGTTGAACAGGAATCGGTTGATCTCCTCGGCGCCGACTTCGCTGGGTGGGCCACCCTCCCCCCAGTCGAGCGTGTCCCACTGGTCCTTCTCCGCCTCCGTCAGGTCGTCGTACTTGATGCCGGAGCGCAGAAACTGGGTGCCGACGCTGATGCCCTTCGGGGGGACGAGGTAGCCAGCGTCCACCCGCCGACGCGATCGGGTGGAGCACCCAGTCGGCCGGCGCCTTCACCGCGACGTCGACGCCCGGAGGCGCCTCCACCTCGAGCTCGACACCCCTATCCGTGCGTCGCCAGGCGACCCGGAACCTGCCGACCGGCGAGTCGAAGACCGTCTCCGCGTCGTCGACACCGGCCGGCGCGACCGGGGCGACCTCGACGGAGGCCCAGCCGACCGATCCGGGGGCCTGACGCAGTCCACCGACCCGCTCCATGAGCCAGTCCTCGATGGCGCCGAGCATGAAGTGGTTCTGGGAGATGACCCCGTCCGTCCCCTCGCTCCCCTCCCACGACTCGGTCAGTGCCGTCGATCCGGAGGCGACCTGCAGCCCGTAGCCGGGGACGTCCGGACGCTCGAGAATCCGCAGGAGCAGGTCGTCGTCGCCGTTCGTCGAGAGCGCCTCAAGTAGGAAGGGCAGCGCGTTCTCGCCGACGGTGAACGCGTCGCCCGCGTCGCGGATGGCGTCGAGCAGGCCTCGGTACACGCAGGCCCGCTCCTCGTCTGCGAGCAGCGGGTTGGACCAGGCGAGGGCGAGACTGCCCTGGCTGCCCGACCCCCAGGTGCCGTCGGCCGCGCGGAAGGTCTCGCCGAACGCCGTCCAGACGGCGTGGGCCTCCTCCCGGTAACGCGCAGCCAGCACCTGCTCGCCGACGATCTCGGCGCAGGCACTCGCGCTCTCGAGCGCCAGCGCCCAACCATGGGTGGTCGCCATGGCGCGCGGGGTGGATGCCAGCGCGATCCAGTCGCCGAGGCCGAAGTCGATGATCCCGTCGACCGCGCGGTCCCTGACGTAGTCTAGGTACCGGACCATCCCGGGGAAGGCCTCCTCGACCACTCGCGGATCGCCGTAGTGGCGGTACAGCCGCAGCGGGACCTCGATGACGGCCCTGCCCCAGTTCACGTCGCTGCGGAAGGCCTCCTGGTCGCCGTCGATGGCGTAGTCGTTGAACACGACCAGCTCGGGCGCGATGTTGGGGACGAGGCCATCCTCCTGTTGCGCGGCCACCATGTGCCTGACCATCTCGGTCATGTGGGCCTGAACGTCGTAGGTCCTTGTGAGGGCCGTGAAGCAGTAGTGCAGCTGCTCGAGCCAGCCCAGCTTCTCGCGGTGCGGGCAGTCGGTGAACACCGCGTACATGTTCGAGGCGATGGCCCGGTCGATCATGGTGTGGAGGGGGCCGAGGACCGGGTGGCTGGACGAGAAGCGTCCGACCTGCTCGTTGCCGGCCCGCATCACCTCGAACCGGGTCGCTGCGGCATCTTCGGCCGTCAGGCCGGTCGCCTCGACGTAGCGTGCGCCGTGGTAGACGGTGACGGGACGCCAGTCCAGCGCTGCGGTCTCCGGGACGACGCGATCGAAGATCGGGGAGCCCGTGTTGGCCTGGTCGACCCGCCCGTCCCGGACGAGCTCGCCTGGCCGGAGCGTTACCGGCTCGCCCGGGACGGCGTCGCGCAGCGTTAGCCTCGGTCGGCCGGCCGAGTTCAGGCCGAAGTCGATGAGGAGGTCCGCCGGGCCGGAGACCTCGATCCCGACCGGCGCCAAGGTCTCGGTCACCACGATGGGAGGGGTGGCCCGCCACCACACGTCGGGGAGGGCGGTGATGACGGCGCACGGACCCCAGGGGCCGGTCTCGCCGGGCGCCACGCGCTCGCCGCCAAACCAGGACGAGACGGCGATCGGACCCTGCCGCGCCTCCCAGGTCGCGTCCGTCGGGATCTCGATCACCCTGCCGTCGACCAGCTGGACGCGGATCAGCGCGGCGGCCCACACGGGGTGGCCGCTGTGCTCGAACTTGGCGTACCGGTCCGGGCCGCGGACGGCGTGGACCGTGCCAGCCCCGAGCCGGAGCTCGACGCCGTTCCGCCCCGGGACAAGGAGCGTTGTCACGTCCCAGGCGGAGGCGAGCGCGTAGCGGCCGGGCACTCCGTAGCCGGGCTCGAGTTGTCCGGCGATGGCCTCGGCGCCGTTGATGAGCGGGACGACGACACCCTCGCCGGTCAGGTACAGCCGGGCCGAGCGCACGGGAGCGTCGAGGTGGAAGCTGGTACGCAGCTCGGGCAGGGGCCCGGGGTCGGCTCCGGGTTCCAGCCACGCGGGTGGGTGACGGCCGCCGCGGGCCACGCCCCGTCGAAGGCGGTCTCGAGCCACGAGTCGGCGCGGCCGAGTTCCTCAGAGTCGGCGAGCGCCGTCACGCTCCAGGAGACGCGCTGGAGATCGGCCAGCGGGGCCGCCGGCCAGGCCAAGGCGTGCGACCGTCCGTCGATCTCGACGGCGAACAGTTCGGCGCCCGCCTCGTCGTGGGCGCGCACCAGGAAGGCCGAGGCCTGCCGGCCGTCGTGACGCCAGGTCAGGCGAGGGGCCCGTGAGGTGCTGCCGATCGGTTCGGTCAGACCGTCGGCCTTCAGCGCGCGTGGCGCCGCGGGCTGGCTGGGCGAGGCGCTGCGAACCTGCGGCATGTGGGGATCCCCTTCGATCAGACGGCCGCGAGGGAGCCTATATCAAATCGTTTCAATGGACGGATCACCCGGTCGACTGGAGCCTCAGAGACCCTGCGACACGTTGGCTCGAATGATCGGGATGGGGAACTGCGAGGCCCTCAGCGGATCGAGCGTCGCGTCAGAGATCCCTGCCGTGAACTCACTCAGGTCGAACACCTGGAAGAGGCCCTCGCGGCCGAACTTGGAGCTGTCGGCGACGAAGAACGCCTCGCGTGCGATGGAGCGCATCCGCCTCTTCTGCTCGACCTCGTAGCTGGTGGAGTGCTGCAGGCCCTGCTCTGTGACCGTGTCGGCACCGAAGATGGCCACATCGACACGGAGGTTCGAGATCTCCTGCACGGTGGTGGGCCCCCACATCGTGTACGAGTTCGGGAGCAACTCGCCTCCGATGAACACGAGATGTAGCGACCGCTTCTTGGCGATCTCCATCCCCACTCGGAGGTCCCCGGTCACCACCGTCACCCGCTCGTGATCGAGATGGCGCGCAACCTCGAGGGTGGTGGTACCGCTGTCGAGCAGGATCGTCTGCCCATCCAGCACCCGTTCGGCCATCGCCTTCCCGATGGCCGCCTTCTCGGCACGATGGAGCACCTCGCGGAACTGGGGCGGCGTCTCGGACTGCTTCACGCTCGTCGCTCCGCCGTGGGTCCGGCGCACGAGATCCATGCCCTCAAGCTGGATGAGGTCACGTCGGATGGTGGCCTCGGTCACCTCGAAGCGTTTGGCAAGGTACCGGACCGTCTGAAACCCCTCGCTCGTGAGGATGTCGACGATCTGTGCCTTCCTGGACATGGCTACCTCCTTGTAGGCCTTCAGCCTATCGGAAGCATCGGGCTTCGAACAATCAATGCGCACAGACGAACATGAAGTGGTGGACACAGAATGGGGAGGCCCCGATGGCAGCCTTGGGAGCCGTCCCAGGGTCGAAAGTCGAACCGAACCTTCCGAACATGACGCCGGGCCCCAGCCACTACTCAAACCCGCGTCACGCTCCATCTCCGGGCCAGCGACAGGGCACGCAGACGCCCTTCTGATGTCCGAGAACAAACATAACGATGTTCGTAATCTGTTCGTTATCTGCTTGAACCGCTTGACTTTCTTTGCGAATGAGGTCTAGGTTCGCTCGTGAACCGGCACAGGCGACTCGGCAGAGCTGCCGACCTGACCGGGTGAGTCGTCAACGAAGGAGTCGATGGATGATCCGCACGCAGTTCGTCAAGGGCGTTGCCATGGCTGCAGGCCTCACGCTTGCATTCAGCGCCTGCACCACCATTGGTGGAGGCGATCCAACCAGCCCGGCCACCACCGGGGCCACGGGCGGCTCGGCCGCCCCGGCCGACATGACCATGATCACGGTCGTCAAGGCCACCACCATCCCCTGGTTCCAGAGGATGGAGCAGGGCGTCGAGGCGTTTGCCAAGCGCACTGGCATCGATGCACGCCAGGAGGGCGCGGACGACGTCAGCCCCGAGAAGCAGGTGGCCATCATCCAGGACCTGGTGGCGCAGAAGCCCACCGCGATCACTGTTGTCCCCAACTCCCCCGAGGCCGTTGAGAGCGTGCTGGCCCAGGCACGGGAGCAGGGCATCATCGTCGTCTCCCATGAGGCCACCGGCATCAAGAACGTCGACATCGACATCGAGGCCTTCGACAACGCCTCCTACGGCTCCGACATCATGGCCAACCTCGGCGAATGCACCGGTGGCACCGGCGAGTACGTCCAGTTCGTCGGCGGTCTGACCGCGAAGACGCACATGGAGTGGGTGGACGCCGCCTACGCGTACCAGCAGGCGAACTTCCCCGACATGAAGCGGGTCGAGACCCCCATCGAGAGCACGGACGACCAGGAGACCGCCTACCAGCGAGCCAAGGAGATCCTGGCCAAGTACCCCAACATCAAGGCCTTCCAGGGCTCCGCCGGCAACGACGTCCCCGGCATCGCCCGCGCCGTCCAGGAGGCCGGCCTGGAGGAGCAGGTGTGCGTGATGGGCACGTCCATTCCTTCTGTTGCCAACCAGTACCTGGCTGACGGTTCGATCGACAAGATTTTCTTCTGGGATCCGGCCCTCGCCGGCGAGGCTCAGCTCCAGATCGCCAAGATCCTCGCCGAGGGAGGCACCATCGAGGCCGGCACCGACCTCGGCATCGAGGGCTACAACGACCTGCAGCCCATGGAGGGCTACGACAACGTCTTCGTCGGCGCCGCCCAGGTGGCTGCCGACGCCGAAGCAGCAGCGCAGTTCGACTTCTGACCAACACGTCGCATTGGGGGTGCGCTCATGCGCACCCCCAACTGCGATGAACGAGGAGGATCCGTGGAGCAGGAACCCGTGACATCGGCCCAGGCAGCGGGCGGGGATAAGCAGCCAATCCTGAGCGTGCGAGGAATCTCAAAGCGATTCGGAGGCGTTCAGGCACTCGACGACGTGTCCCTCGACCTGTACCCGGGAGAGGTCCACTGCCTCGCAGGCGAGAACGGCTGCGGGAAGTCGACCCTCATCAAGGTCATCTCGGGCGCCGAGACACCGGACTCGGGCGAGATCGTCATCGAAGGCGCCAGCCACCGCCACATGAACACCACGTCGGCGATCGAGAGCGGCATTCAGGTCATCTACCAGGACTTCTCCCTGTTCCCCAGCCTCACAGTGGCGGAGAACATCGTGCTGACATCGGCCATTGCCGTGCAGAAGAAGTTCTACACGTCGGGAGCCGCCAGGGCCACGGCCAAGGCGATCGTCGACGAACTCCAGCTCGACCTCGACCTGGACGCCGAAGTGGGCGAGCTGTCCGTCGCGAACAAGCAGCTCACCGCCATCTGCCGCGCGCTCGTCAGCGACGCCCGCGTCATCTTCATGGATGAGCCGACGACGGCCCTGACGCACACGGAAGTGAAGCGGCTGTTCCAGATCGTCGATCAACTGCGGGACCGCGGGGTGGCGCTGGTATTCGTCTCCCACAAGCTGACCGAGATCCTCCAGATCTCCCAGCAGGTGACGATCATGCGATCCGGCAAGGTGGTCAAGACCGGCCCCGTCTCCGAATTCGACACGCGGAGCATCGCCCGCCACATGACCGGCCGTGACATCGAAGACGTCCGCATCGTCTCCGACCTTCCGGAGTCGTCCCCCCTGTGCATGGAGGTCAAGGACCTCACGCTCAACGGGGCATTCTGGGACGTCAACTTCGACGTCCGACGGGGCGAGATCATCGGCGTCACCGGGCTGCTCGGCTCAGGGCGCACGGAGATCGCCGAGTCCCTGTTCGGGCTGCTCCCCCCCGATCGAGGCGAAGTCCTCGTCGACGGCGAGCGGGTGGAGCTCTCCAGCATCAACGGGTCGGTGTCCGCGGGCATCGGCTACGTGCCCGAAGACCGACTCACGCAGGGACTCTTCCTCGAGAAGTCCATCGCCGACAACATCACAGCCGGCTCCCTCGACCAGCACCGCACCCGGTGGCACACGCTCGATTTCCGGAAGGTGAAGGCCACCATCCACCGGCTCTTCACGGAGCTGCGCATCAAGGCGCCGAACGCCAAGGCCGCGGTGAGGACTCTGTCCGGCGGCAACGCTCAGCGCGTCGTCCTCGCGAAGTGGCTTGCCACCAAGCCGAAGGTCCTCATCCTCAACGGCCCGACGGTGGGCGTCGACGTGGGCTCGAAGGAGCAGATCCTCGAACTGCTGCGCGAACAGGCCTCCGAGGGGATGGCCATCATCGTCATCTCGGACGACGAGCCGGAACTGGTGGCCTGCTGCCACCGGGTCCTCGTCGTCACCAAGGGTCGGATCACCACGGAACTCCGGGGCGACGACGTCTCGGTTGAACGCATCCAAGAGAGCATGGCGGCCTGACATGAACTTCGGACAGACCCTGCGCAAGCTGCAGGGACGCAACAACGAGGGGACGCTGTTCCTCGTCCTGCTCGCCATCGTCATCGCGATGTCGCTGCTGAACCCGGTGTTCTTCACGGCCAACACCGCCTTCGCCATCCTGCGGAGCGCGACGGTGCCCATGATCCTGGCGCTGGCCGTCCTGCTGGTCATCGTCTCGGGCGGAATCGACGTGTCGTTCCCGGTGGTCGCCATCGCGTCCGCCTACACGACCGTGACGATCCTGCTCAAGACCGGCACCGACCTTCCGATCGTGGCCGTCTTTGCCATCGCGGCCGCCATCGGAGCCACCCTCGGCCTTGTCAACGGTGTCGTCATCGCCCGCTTCCGGCTGCCAACCCTCATCGTCACGCTGGGCACGCAGGGGGTGTTCTTCGGCCTCATGCTCACCTACGTCGGGGCCAAGTACTTCCCCGACCTGCCACCGAGCATGGCCGCGCTCTCCACCGTCAACATCATCGAACTCACGACGTCCACCGGAAGGGCCAACCTCCATTCGCTCGTCGTGCTGGCGGTCATCGCCACGGTGGTCGTGTGGGCGGTACTCAAGTGGACGATGTTCGGACGGTCCCTCTACGCCATCGGCGACGACTACGTCGGCGCCCACCGGGCCGGCTTCCGCGTCGTGCGCACCCAGATCCTCACCTACGTCCTGGTCGGCGTCATCGCCTCCATGGCTGGTGTTGCCCACATCACCATGAGCCGGGCTGCCAACCCGCAGGATCTCGTCGGCGGCGAACTCGACATCATCGCGGCGGTCGTCCTCGGCGGTGCGTCCATCTTCGGTGGGCGGGGTTCGGTCGGCGGCACCGTCCTCGGTGTCCTCCTAATTCAGGTGATCAACAACAGCCTGTTGCTGGTGGGTGTCCCCAGTGCCTGGCTCCGCGCCGCGGTGGGCATCCTGCTGATCGTAGGCGTCGGGATTCAGGCCATCTCGGCCCGCAAGAAGGCGCAGCGGGTCCACTCAGTGGAGGACGCTGTCGAACTCGCCACTGCCACCCAAGGAAAGGAGGCCTGAGAATGACGAACCTCACAGATGCCAACAAGCGCGTCGACTCGGTCGTCCGTGGATTCATCGAAAGGGCACAGGGCAACCGGAGCGTGCTGCGGATGGTCCTCGTCCTCGTCGTCGCCTTCTCGGTCTTCGCGTTCCTCAACCCGAAGGTCTTCCTGGGGCCGCTGAACCTGCAGAACATCATGGTGGCCTCCCCCGAGATCGGGGTGATCGCCATCGCCATGATGCTGGCCATGCTCACCGGCGGGATCGACCTGTCCCTCGTGTCAATCGCCAACCTGTCCGCCATCACGATGTCCACGATGTTCACGGCGCTGGTCGGGCGCGCCGAGGGCTTCAACGAGGCCATGGCCATCCCGGTTCTCGTGGTCGGCATCCTGGTCGGCGTCGGGTGTGGGTTGCTCAACGGCGTCCTGATCGGCATCGTCGGAATCACACCCATCCTCGCGACCCTCGGAACGATGCAGGTGCTCAACGGCATCGCGATCGTCTGGACAGGTGGCAGCACCCTCTACGGCGCGCCTGCCACCTTCACCACCTTCGGGAAGATGGCCGTCGGACCCGTCCCGCTGCTGTTCCTCGTGTTCCTCGTGGCCGCAGTCGTGATCGCTTTCCTGGTCAACTCCACGACTCTCGGCCGCAAGATCGAGTTGCAGGGAGCCAACCCGGTCGCCGCACGATTCTCCGGAATCCGGAGCAAGGCGGTTCTCATCGGTAGCTACGCCGTCGGTGGTGCACTCGGCGGCCTCGCCGGGTTCCTCTTCCTGGCGAGGAACCCGACGGCCTCCGCTGACTATGGGGCGTCCTACGTCCTTCTCGTCATCGTCATCGCCGTCCTTGGCGGAACCAACCCCAACGGCGGGTTCGCGTCCGTGGCAGGTGTGGTGCTGGCCACCATCACGCTGCAGGTCGTCTCCAGCGGCTTCACGGCGCTGCGCCTGTCCTCCTACCAGTACGCGATCGCGCAGGGCGTGATCCTGGTCGCCGTCATGGTCATCGATGCCATCAACTGGCGCGGCCTCAGAGCCAAACCGGCCACACGCGCCGTCGCAGCCAGCAACTAGACCCTCACATTGGAGAAAGAAATGAAGAAGATCATCAACGATCCGGCGGATTTCGTCGACGAGTTCGTCGAGGGCATCCTGCTGGCCCATCCGGAACTCGTGAAGACGCCCGGCGAGGACAAGCGCATCCTGGTGCGCGCGGATGCGCCCGTCAGCGGCAAGGTGGGCATCGTCACCGGTGGCGGCTCCGGCCACCTCCCGCTGTTCAAGGGATACGTCGGCGCGGGCCTGTGCGACGGCGTCGCCATCGGCAACGTCTTCTCCTCCCCGTCTTCCGCGCAGATCCACGAGGCGACCAGGGCCGTCAGCGGTGGCGCCGGCGTGCTGTACCTCTACGGGAACTACGGGGGCGACGTGTTCAACTTCGACCTCGCCGCAGACCTCGCCGAGCTGGACGACATCGAGACCAGGACCGTCCTCGGTCGAGACGACGTCGCCAGCCAGCCTCGTGAACGGGCCACCGACCGCCGCGGGGTCGCCGGGATCCTGTTCGCCTTCAAGGCCGCCGGTGCAGCCGCAGAGCGGGGCGACGACCTGGAGCAGGTTGCCGCCGTCGCCGAGGACATCATCGAGAACACCGCAACGATGGGCGTCGGCCTGACGCCCACCATCCTCCCCACCACGGGCAAGCCGAGCTTCGAGCTGGCCGAGAACGAGATGGAGATCGGCATCGGCATCCATGGCGAACCGGGCATTCACCGCGGCGAGCTCGAGTCTGCTGACGCCATCGTCGAGCACATCCTTGAGCCGCTGGCCACCGACCTCAGCCTCACCGAGGGTGACGACGTCGCCGTGCTGGTGAACGGCCTTGGTGCCACCCCCCTCGAGGAGCTCTACGTCCTCTACCGGAAGGTCCACCAGATGCTCTCGGCGAAGGGGATCACGATCAGCAAGCGGTACATCGGTGAGTACGCGACGAGCCTCGAGATGGCCGGCGCATCGATCTCGCTGCTGAAGCTGAACGACGAGCGCCTTGCACTGCTCAACGCCCCCGCCCGCTCCCCGTTCTTCCAGGAGGCCTGAGATGTCGAACAGCGGCGCAAACCTCAGCCAGGCCATCCGCGCTTGTCTCCACGAGTTCGTGAAGTGCGCCGACGAGTTGGGCGACCTCGATCAGGCCATCGGTGACGGCGACCTGGGCATCACGGCATCGTCCGGCTCGGCAGCCGTCGACAAGGCGCTGGCCGAGCTGCCCGAGACGGCAACCCCCAGCGAGGTGGTGCTTGCCTGTGCGAAGGCATTCGCCAACGCCAACCCCTCCACCATGGCCGCGCTCGTGGCCGGTGGCCTGCTCGCCGGGTCCAAGACCCTCCGTGACGTCGAGAGCGTTGGCATGGAGCACGTCGGCCCCTTCGTCAAGGCTGCCGCGGACTCCATCGGGGCTCGAGGAAAGTCCCAGGTCGGCGACAAGACGATCCTCGACGCGATGGTCCCCGCCGCGGACGCGTTCACCAGTGCCGACGACAACCCCCTCGAGGCAGCCATCGCCGCTGCCGCAGCCGGCGTCGAGAGCTCGACGGGACTGCAGTCCCGGCGCGGCCGCGCGTCGTGGTTGCAGGAGCGCAGCATCGGCCTGCAGGACCCGGGCGCCACTGGGTTCCTCCGCTTCCTGGAGGCCTGGCGCACCGCAAACGCCTGAGATCACCCGTGCGGGGGTGGTTGCGAGCCGATCGGCTCGCAACCACCCCGTTACCTTGGTCGAGGCCCCTAGATTGGGGTTACGGTCGCCGGGCCCGGCATGACTTACTGCCCCTGTCGTTGATGATCCGGGGGGTGTTGTCACCGGGCCTGGTAGCGCCAGCTGACCGCTGATAGGGACACGGCCAGCCGCCGAGCAGGTCCTGCCCCAACCTGGCCGTATCGCTGCGCACCACCAGGCAGCAGCGAGCGACGCTGGCCGCCCAGATCGAGGAGGTCATCGATGTCTTTGGGCTGTACCTGGCCCCGCCGGAGAACGCGGTCGTGTTGTGCGTCGATGAGAAGTCCCAGATCCAGGCACTGAACCCGCACCCCGCGAGTCGAGATCCGTGACTGGCTCCCCGCCAACCCGCGTGTCCGGGTCCATTTCACCCCGACCTCGGGATTATGGTTGAACCTGGTCGAAGTGTGGTTCGGCATCATCGAACGCCAATCCATCCGACGTGGCACCTTCGACTCAGTCCGCGAGCTGATCGGCAAGATCCGCGGATTCATCAACGGCTGGAACACCCGTTTATTTGGACCAAGACTCCAGACGAAAATCCTTGCCAAGATCGACCACAAACGTAAGCTCAGTTCAACGCCGAGCCACAGGGATCGGCGTGTGGGGGGTTCTCAGGAACGCCATGCAGGTGGAGTCGCGTCAACGACGCGATCGACGCGAGCTACCCTCGGGACCCTGACTGGCCGTAGCTACCGGGTCGCCCCTCTGAGGATGAGTACGTACGCCGCCAGACCAAGGCGTCTGGACGGCCGCCGAACCCCTCGCCCCTCACCGCCTAGACGAAGGAACCGCTACACCACTCCACTGGACTTGACCACATCAGCGTTGGCAAGCCGCAGGTCGAGTTCCAGCTTCACGACCTGTCCAGGCTGCTCAGGCGAGCCCGGGTCCTGAGCAGCCCGTCTCTCGGCGGTGATGGCGTTCTCCATCTTGAGCCGCTCCAACTCGCGCTTCATCCCGGCCAACGGATCAGGAGAGGCGGGCTCGAGCTCGCCGCGGGCCGTCTGCAGCTCCACCGCCTGCTTCAACCTCTGCAACTCCGCGTAGTCGTCCGCGGTGGCATTCACCCCTGCCAGTTCGACCCGGTTCTTAGCGATCTCGAGGTCACGGGCCGCAGCCGCCCTGGCACGTTCTGCGCCACTGTCCCTGAGCGCGTTGAGCGCCTCGACGGCCTCCTTGGCCTTCCCCACGGCTCCGACGGCCGCCTCGGAGGCTCCGCCCAGGGCGTCGACGAAAGCCCCGGCGGCTGACTCATGCGACTGGGTGAGCACCCCGGGCTGGCCGTCGTCGTTGAACTCCAGACGTCCCCCGTGGTTGCCGAAGATGGCGGTGGTGAGTCGCAGCTGACTGCGCGGGGAATCCTCGTCGCAGACCCAGATCACCTCGCGGCTGAGGAGTTCTGGCCCGCCACCCGAGTCCCCACGCTTCCATGTCCAGAGTTCGACTTCGCGCGGGACGCGCCAGACGACGAGGGTCCCCTTGGCGTTGGAACCGGGGTCCGACGCCTTCGCATCGCGCAGCGTCGGGGTCGCCGTCTGCCATCGCGAGGAGCGAACCTCGAGGAGGATGCCGTAGTCGCGCCACAGCTCTTCGGCTCGACCCGACAGGCTGGTCGTGTCTGGCGGGGTGAGGTCTGCGGCCTGCCGCCGTGGGATGTCGGCGAAGCGTACGAGGGTCCGTAGCTCCGTTGTGACACAGGTCCGCTTCGACTCACGCCACACGCCTTTGAACTGGACCAGTCGGGAGATCTCATCTGCCGCCTGCTTGACGACCTGCTCGACGGTCGCAGCGCGGGTCCTGAGCACGCGAAGGTCCGCCAGGTCCGTCGACTCCACCATCCCACGGCGTAGCTCTGCGAGTTGCTTCGACGCGTCTGCGTGCAGGGCGAGGTAGCTGGCGTGCAGTTCATCCTCGGGCAGGTGCTCTCGCTTCCAGGCTTCTTCGGCCGTCTCCCGGGTGTCCTCCTGGCCGGCGGGTACCCGTCCCACTCGCCGTTCGTGCAGCGATGAGATGATGGACGTGCCTCCCGCCGCGGACAATGCCAACGAGCCGACGAAGGCGATGAGCTTCGCAACACCAGTCACCACCCGGTTCCCGACTGCCGCCGAGTTGTACTCGAGCGACGCCAGCCGACCGTCAGGAGTGAGGCTTGCGGTTACTTCCCGGTCGCCCCGGAACAGTTCGACGGTGACACGGTCGTTCGCATCGGCGACCGTGGCCCGTTCGATCCTCAGATCCTCGACCCGTGTAGTCGTCCCTCCACCGCGGAACGGATCGGTCACGGAGACGGACCGGGCCTCCAACCTGATGATGGTCTCCGCGAGCAAATAACTAATGGTCACCGCCGTCACTGCCGCCACCCCCTCAATCGCGAGGAGCCAATTCTCACGCCGGGACAGCCTCGGCGCAGGCGTTCGTCAACTTTGGGCAAGGGGTCACCCAGGTCGTCCCCGGCGCGAGGCCTGCCCAGGCGCCGGATAGGCAGCAGTCCTCAGCGCCCTCAGGTCGCCGGGGTCCACCCCGTCGCCGTCGTCACCACGACGCGCTTGCCCGCGAATGAAGGATCAGCCGCGATCCGCGCGATCGCCTCGCCCGCGTTCGCGAAGGGCAGCGTCGGCAGCCCGGGGACCCGGCCCACATCGTCGAGCAGCTTGACACCCGTCGAGGCCTGCCTGGGCGCGCTCTTGAGGTTGACGGGGTAGACGATCGTGTAGTCGAGCCCCGACTCCGTGAGCAGCCGGTCGCCCGCGTCCTTGTCAGCAAGGAACCGGCCCAGCATGGAGCGGTAGACCAACTTCGCGAACCACGAGGCCTTTTTCAGGCTGGGGCCCGCGCCGAACACCGACACCAGGACCACCCGCCCGACACCGGCCCGCTCCGCAGCCTCCAGGATCGGCGGGAGTGAGCGTCGCATGAACGAATCTTCGCGCATGGACCCCGTGATGGAGACGACGAGGGCGTCGGCCCCACGCGCGGCGGCCGCCAGCGCGAGAATGTCGGCCGCATCCCCTTCGCGACGGTCAGCCCAGCGGCCGACTGGACCGCCTCAGGCCGTCGCACGTAGGCGACCACCGAGTGCCCGGCCTCCAGCGCCTAGCCCACGACGTGCGACCCGACGTTGCCGTTGGCTCCCATGACGACGATCTTCATATGTACCTCCAATTGGTGACGATGTGGATGACGGCGCCGCCCGTGGGACGGCTCCTCAGCTGCGTGCGGGAGAGCCGGTCAGCAGCGGCAGGCAGATCACGTCGATGAGCTCGTCCAGACGCTCCTGGGTGATGCCTGAGGGATGGGTTCCGAAGATGAGCTCGTTGCGCAGGATCACGATGGGCAGCCTGGCGACGTCCGGCGCCAGGTCCTGCTGACCCAGCTCACCCCGCTTCCGGGCGGCCGCGAAGATCGCGTCCAGAGCCTGGTGCGCCCACGACGTGGTCGCAGCCGACAACCTCGGGAGCTGTTCGGGGCTCACCTCGGCGAGCAGTCCGCGCAGCGTCGCGACGCCGATCCGCTCGAACCGCTGTAGGGCGATCCCGCCGAGAGCCCGGAGGTCTCCGCGGAGGCTCCCGGTGCCGGGAGCGGAGGGATCGGACGGCACCTGCGCGAGCCAGGCGTCGAGAACCATGAGGGCACGCGAGTCGTAGCGTCGATACAGCACCGGCTTCGAGGTCCTGGCCCGTCTCGCGACCCCTTCGAAGGTCACGTCGGCGTAGCCGCGTTCCTCCAGCTCCGCGCGGACGGCCTCCCTGATCGCGTCGTCGAGCTCCGCCCCGTAACGGCGCACCAGGCGCCCCGTCGACTCGGTCGTCATGCTGTCAACACCTCCACGTTAGATACGTTGCGTTTCTTCCCAGCGGAGCCTACAGTACCACAACGTAGACACGCACCGTATCTTAAGGAGTTCGCATGCCCCACCCCCGACAGGCGCCGCAGTACCCGCCTGGCTTCGCCCCATCCTCGTGATCGTCGGCGCGCTGGCCGCCGGCGCGCTCCTGGTGGCACCTATGGCCGCGATGGAACCGCGCGACCTCCCCCTCGCCGTCGTCAACCTCGACCAGGGCTTCACGACGCCACAGGTCACCGTCGAGGCGGGCAAGCAGGTCGCCGAAGCGGTCAGCACGAACGACATGGACGGTCTGGTCGCGTGGCAACAGCTCGACTCGCAGGCCGCTCTGGATGAGGCGCTCGCGGACAACGACGTCTACGCGGCGCTGGTCGTGCCGGCCGACTTCAGTGAGTCGCAGGTCATGGCCCAGCAGGGAGCGGGCGCGGCCGCCCCACTGACGCTGATCGTCAACGAGGGCAAGCACCCCATGGTGACGGCGCAGCTGTCGGCGTCGCTGGGCGGGCTAGCCCCCGCCGGGCTGCCCGTCGAGATCGTGACCGAGGCCTATCACGAGATCCCCGAAGCCATCGGGCTGACGGCCACGATCCTGCCGATGGTGTTCATGATCCTCGTCTACATCGTCGCCTACGCGGGCGGCATCACCGTCAGGGGCGCGCTCCCGCTCGACGGTGCCGTCACCACCGCAGCCAGCCAGCCCGCGCACCGGGTCCGGCGCGCCCTGCTGCAGCTCGGCATCGCCGTCTGCGCGGCGATCGTCACGGGGGCCACCGCCACCTGGGTGCTGACCCTCTTCGCCCCTGACCTCACCTTCCACGTCGCCGGCGCCGTGACCTTCCTCGCCATCGCCGCCTTTGCACTCATGACGGTGGTGATCGGCTCGGTCAACTGGCTGGGCATGGGTGGCATGGTCGTTCCGGTGGGCATCCTCCTGCTGGGGCTCGGCACAGCGAACATGCCGTTCGAGTTCCTGCCCGCCTTCTGGCAGGACCTCGTCTACCCCTGGAACCCGCTCCGCTTCCTGGCCGAAGGATCGCGCGCCCTGCTGTTCCAGGACGCGGGCTGGTGGAACGCGGCGACCCCGGCGCTGGTGCTGACGGGCCTTGTGGGAGCTGTGTTGGTGCTCTCGTCGGTGTTCACCCCACGCGGCCGGAGCAGGAGCCGGCGCAGGCCTGAGCGATCGCCGTCCGGGCCTTGTCCAAGGCTGAGTGCTTAGTAGCCTTGGATTGGGCGCTCGCCGGGACCAGCTTCCGGACGGCGGATCAGCCTGCCCTCATCCAAAAGGATGACGCCAGGTTCACCTTCCTCCGCGATGCCCCGCCCCCGCCCCGACTGGTGAGGTGATGTCATGGCAGAAAATCGGCTCCGCACCCCACTCCCCGAACGGCTCACCTCCCGCAGAGGTGCCTGGATCTCCCTCGGGCTCGTCCTGACCATCATGGTCGTCCTCTTCGGGGTGTTCGGCTCCGCGAAGGCGCCGGCCCTGAACGACCAGGCCCCGGCCGGCTCCGAATCCAGCCGTGTCAGCGAGCTGATGCAGAAGTTCCCGAACGCCGAGGAACAGTCGGTGCTCGTCGTCGCCTCCCGCGAGGACGGCGCCGCGTTCAGCGATGCGGACCTCGACGAGCTCAAGGGCCTGCTGCCCGTGCTCGACGGCTTGTCCGACGCGGATTCGACGGGGCCGATGGTCAGCGACGACGGGCAGGCGGCCCTCCTGGTCGCGCCCATCACCGTGGGCGAGACGAACTCCGACACCGCGCAGGTGATCAAGGCGATGCGGGCGGCCCTGGCCGACAACACCCCGGACGGCATCGCCCTGCACGTCACCGGCGGCCCGGCGTTCGGCGCCGACGTGGCGGCCTCCTTCGAGGGCGCCGACTTCACGCTGCTGCTCGTCACCATCCTCATCGTCGCCGTCCTGCTGATCGTCACCTACCGTTCCCCCGTCCTTTGGCTGATCCCGCTCACCGCCGTCGGCCTCGCCGACGGGCTCGCGGGCCGCCTCACGGCCGCCGCCGGCGCCCAGTGGGATCTGCAGTTCGATGCCGGCATCATCAGCGTGCTGGTCTTCGGCGCAGGCACGAACTACGCGCTGCTCCTCATCTCCCGCTACCGCGAGGAACTCCAGACCACCGACGACCACCGCGCCGCGCTGGCGACGGCGTGGCGGGCGACGGTCCCCGCGATCCTGGCGTCCAACGTCACCGTGGTGCTCGCCCTCCTGACCCTCGTGCTCGCCGTCATCCCCGGCACCAACGGCCTCGGTGTTTCGTCCGCCATCGGCCTGCTGATCGCCCTGGCCGCCGTCCTCTTCCTGCTGCCCCCGCTTCTGGCCGTGTGCGGCCGGAAGGTGTTCTGGCCGTTCGTCCCGCGTCCGGGTGAAACCGCGCGGCAGGGCGGCGTCTGGCGTCGGATCGCCTCCACTGTGGTGCGCCAGCCTGCCCGAGCCTGCTCGCCGGCCTGGCGCTACTCGCCGTCATGTCCGCCGGACTGTTCGGCATGTCGGTCGGGCTCGACCAGATCGAGAAGTTCCGCGTGCAGTCCGAGTCGGCCGCCGGCCTCGTGGTGCTGTCCGAGCATTTCCCGCCCGGTGAGGCGCAGCCCGTCTACGTCATCGCGAACGCCGAGGAGGCCGAGGCCGTCGTCACCGCCGTCAAGGATCTCGACGGCGTCGTCCGCGCCCACCCGATCGGCACGACCGACGACGGCTCGCTGACGAAGATCATGGTCACCAGCGAGTACGCGCCGAGCTCGGAAGAGAGCCTTGCCCAGATCACGCAGCTGCGTGACGTCGTCCACGCGGTGCCGGATGCGGACGCCCTGGTGGGCGGCGCGGTCGCCACCGACCTCGACGCCCGCGACGGCAATGAGCGCGACCTGCTGGTCGTGGCCCCGCTGGTGCTGCTGGTCGCGTTCGTCGTCCTCGTGCTGCTGCTGCGCTCGATCGTGGCCCCCGTGCTGCTGCTCCTGGTGAACCTGGCCAGCGCGCTCGGGGCCATCGGCGCAGGCGCCTGGCTCAGCCGCGTGCTCTTCGATCAGCAGGCCCTCGACCTGCAGGTTCCGCTGCTGTCGTTCCTGTTCCTCGTCGCGCTCGGCATCGACTACACGATCTTCCTCGTCCACCGGGCGCGCTCCGAGGCCGCCGTCCGGGGCACACGGGCCGGCATGGTCGAGGCGGTCGCCCACACGGGCAGCGTCATCACCAGCGCCGGCATCGTGCTGGCTGCCGTGTTCGCGGCCCTCGGCGTGCTGCCGCTGGTCACGCTCGGACAACTCGGGCTCATCGTCGGCGTCGGCGTGATCGTCGATACGCTCGTGGTGCGCACCGTCATCGTCCCCGCGATCTTCACGCTGGTCGGCGACCGCATCTGGTGGCCGGGAAAGCCGAAGGCGGCGCAGGAAGAGTTGGCCCATGAACGCGGTGAACACCCCGCTGTCGCAGCCTGAGCTCGCGGGCTCGGCTTCGGCCGCCCGGACGGCCCGGGCGATGGAGGTCGGCCAGCACGTCATCGCCGCGCTCCTCACCACGATCGGAGTCATCCGGGCTGTCGGGGTCGGCACCCCCGCCCCGGCCGCGATCGCGGCGGGGCTGGCGATCCTGGCCTGGCACACGGCCGGCGCGATTCTCCCGGCGCGCACGCCGTCCCGCCGCGCGGCGGTCTGGTGGCTGATTGGTTTCGCGGTGATCTGGATCGCCGCCGTCGCCGTCTCCTCGGAGTTCGTCTGGGTGGCCTTCCTGCTGTGGCTGCTGGCCGGTCACCTGCTGCCGACGGTGTGGGGGCTGACGTTCTCGGCCCTCGTGCTGGCGGTGGTGATCGTCGCCCCGATCCTGCAGCACGGTGGCACGAGCTACGCCAACGTGTTCGGCCCGGCCATCGGGGGCGTGTTCGCGTTCGCCATCTCGCGGGGTTACCTGCAGCTCCTCCACGACGCGGCGGAGCGTGAACGCCTCGTCGCCTCGCTCCGGTTGGCGCAGCAGGAGATGTCGGCACTGCAGGACGAACTCCTGCTGGCCCAGCGGCACTCCGGGGCGGTCGCCGAACGCACCCGCATCTCCCGCGACATCCACGACACCGTCGCGCAGGGACTGTCGTCGATCCGGCTGCTGGCCCACGCGGGCGCGGCCCGCAGCCAGGACCCGGAGGCGACCGACACCTTGACCCGGGTGGAATCGCTCGCCGGCGACAGCCTCACCGACGTGCGCAGAATCATCGCCGCCCTCGCGCCGGCAGAGCTGGAGGCCGCGGCGCTGGCCGCCGCCCTGCGGAGAGTGCTCGACCGAGCCGCCGAGGATTCCGGCCTGGCGACCGAGCTCCACGTCGACGAATCCCTGCCACGGCTGCCCACCGCGGTCGAGGTCGCGCTGCTGCGCACCGCCCAGTCTGCGCTGGCCAACGTGCGCCTCCACGCACAGGCCACCCGCGTCGTGCTGAGCCTGATCGACGACGACGCCACCGTCCGGCTCGACCTCATCGACGACGGCGTCGGCTTCGACGTCGCCGCCTGGGAGAGCGGCGACCAGGGCCGCTCCACCACGTCCGGCTACGGGCTGCGGTTCATGCGCACCCGCCTGCGCGAACTCGGCGGCGGCCTCGACATCGAGAGCGCGCCCGGCGAGGGGACAGCCCTGTCGGCTCACCTTCCCATCGCACCCGCCCCCACCCGCCGAGCAGCACAGGAGACGCCATGACCATCACCGTCCTGCTCGTCGACGACCATCCCGTCGTGCGCAGCGGCCTGCGCGCCGTCCTCGAAGCCGACGACCTGAGCGTCGTCGGCGAGGCGTCCACCGGCGAGGAGGCCATCGTCCTGGCCGGGCACCTGCGCCCCGACGTGGTGCTGTGCGACCTCCGCCTCGGGGCGGGCATCGACGGCATCGAGACCACCGCCGCACTCCGGGCGCTGACGCCGGCGCCGGCCGTGCTGATCCTCACGACATTCGACCGCGACGCCGAGATCCTCGGCGCCATCGGGGCCGGGGCCGCCGGCTACGTCCTGAAGGACGTCTCCCCGGAGGCGATCATCGACGGCATCCGGCGCGCGGCGACCGGTGACATGGTCCTCACGCCGGAGCTGACCACCCGCGTCCTCAAGGGGATGCGCAGCCCGCTGCCGCGCCTGACGGCCCGCGAGCTGGAGGTGCTGCGGCTGATCGCGACGGGGGCGGGCAACAAGGAGATCGCCCGGGTCCTGTTCGTGACGGAGGCGACGGTGAAGAGCCACGTGTCACACATCTTCACCAAGCTGGACGTGGACAGCAGGTCGCGGGCCATCCACGTCGCCCGGGAGACAGGCCTCCTGTAGCGGGCTCCCGTGCCCCTCAGCTGGTCGCGGCGTCCACCATCGCCAGCATCTCCAGCAGCGCCTCCGCCCTGGCCTCCGCTCCGAGGCGGGAGGGCAGCGAGATCTTGAAGCCCCGCCACACGTCATCGGCAGCCGCGAGGCAGTCGGCCATGATCTCCGGCGTCAACAGCGACCCCTCGGGGCCGGCCGAGTGGCCGCTGGGCGCGAGGTGCGCGTCGATCCACCCGGCGCTGACCTCGTTGACGACCGGCGACACCGACGAGAACATCAGCCCCCGCAGCAGCCCGCGGCCCGCGGCCTCACGGACGTGAGCCAGGCCGGTGTCGGCGTCACGGGTCTCGATGACGGAGCGCGCCCAGTTGATCGACACGCCGAGCCCGGCCCCGGCGGCTGCGTCCAGCTCCTCGGCCAGCGTGAGGAATCCCTTCTCGACGGCGTGCGCGTCGGACCACGCGTCGCAGTGCTCGACGACGACCTGCGTCTCCCCCAACCCCAGCCCGCGAGCTCGGCCAGCGAATCGGCGAACGCGGCGGCGTCCGCGGTGCGGGTCGGTGCGCTGTGCAGCTCGACGGCGAGGACGTCGACCTCCGCGGACCGGACCGCCGCGTGCACCGTCCGCAGGTAGTCGAGGGCGCCGGCGCGACCGGCGGCGTCGGGCGAGGCGAGGCCGAAGGTCGGGTCGGTGCCGACCCGCTGCATCGTCTCGGGAATCAGGGTGACGACGTAGCGCCACGTGTCGGGAGCGCCGGCAGGGACCTCGATGACTCCGCCGCGGAACGGGGTCTCCAGCCCGTCGACCAGCGGCGACGCCGCGAGTGCCTCGACCACGGGCCGGGCGTCGATCAGTCCTCCGAAGGCGGCGTATCCGCCGACGATCTGGCCCATGGGGTTCTCCGTTCGCTCCGCTCGGGACGGCGCCCCGGGACAGCCCTATTCTTCCAGCGCAGCACGCACATCCACGACGGGAGGCCACGACCCCGCCGGTGCTAGGTTGGGGCGACTAGCGCGTGACAGTTCCGGGAGACCCCATGACCACCACACCGCCGAAGCGGGTGACCGCTGCCGACGTCGCTCGCTCGCTCGGGCTCTCGCGCGCCACCGTCGGCTTCGTGCTCAACGACACCCCCGGCCAGAAGATCTCCGACGCCACCCGCGAGCGCGTCATCGCTGAGGCCGCCCGGCTCGGCTACCGCGCCAACTCAGCGGCCCGCGCCCTGGCCAGCGGTCGCACGCGGATCGTCCTGCTCGTCCTGCCCGATTGGCCCCTCGACCACAACCTCCGCACCAATCTGGACGAGGCAGCCCACGCCCTCGACGAGGCCGGCTACTCGCTGGTCACCGTCTCCCCACACGCCGGCGGCAGGGCGCAGCCGCTGTGGGAGACCCTCAACCCGGACGTCGTCATGGGGCTGACGCCGTTCACGCGCGAACAGATCGCCGCCTTCCGCTCCGCCGGCGTCGAGCACATCGTCCCGGACACCTCCCGCGAGGACGGCTTCGCGTTCGACGAACTCAGCGACGGCCCCGTCGTGCAGGTCCGACACCTCGCCGAACGCGGCCGGACCCGGCTGGCCTATGCGGCCCCGCGGACCCGCGTCTCGCCGAACTGCGCGCGGTACGGCTGCGGGCCGCCCGCGCTGAGATCGACCGCACCCACGGCGTCGAGTTGGTCGCCACGGTCGACGTGGACACCGACACCGACACCGAGCGTCTGGCAGAGGTGTTCGCGGCAGGAGCGGACGGGATCGTCGCCTATAACGACGACGTCGCCGCCCGCCTTCTCGGCGCCGCGCTGCGAGCCGGGATCGACGTGCCGGGCGCGCTGGCCATCGTCGGCCATGACGACACCCCGATCGCCGGGCTCCTCGTCCCAGCGCTCAGCACCGTCCGCATCGACATCGCGGGCTTGGGCCGCTACTTCGCCGAGATGGCCCTGACGGCGGCCGAGGGCCTCCCGATCCCGGAGGTCCGCCCAACGGCGCAGGCGCAGCTCGTCGTGCGCGAGACCACCTGACAGACACCCGCTATCCCATATGCTTGCGCGTGCTAGTGAGCCGGGCTAACATCCGGAGGTAGCACGCGCTAGTGCGAATACTGCGAGACGACGGAGTCCCCATGTCACCCACCGACGAACCCACCATCGCCGTAGACGGCGACGCCCCAGAGGCGGCCGCTCCTCAGAAGGTCGGGGGACTTTTCCTCACCCTGTTCGGTCTCATGAACTTCGGCCTCTATCTGACGGTGATGATGCCGGCCCTCTTCAGCCTCCCGTACAAGGTGCAGTTGCTGGCCCCGGACTCGAAGGCGTCGGTGCTCGGCATGGTCGCGACCGTGGGCGCGATCGTCTCGATCCTCACCGGTCCGCTCGCGGGGGTCCTCAGCGATCAGACGCGCTCCCGGTGGGGACGGCGCAGGCCCTGGCTGCTGGGCGGCATCCTCGTGGTGCTCGCGGGCTCCCTGATCGTCGCCTCGGCCGCATCGGTCCCGGTGTTGTTGCTCGGCTGGATGGTCGTGTGCGCCGGCGGGGGCGGCGTGGGCGCCGCGATCACGCCGGTGGTCGCCGAGCGAGTTCCGGAGGCCCAGCGCGGCACCGTCGGGGCCATCGTCGGCGTGGCCACGCAGCTGGCAGGCGTGCTCGGCTACACGATCGGAGGCCTGCTGACCGGCAGCCTGATCCTGCTGTTCGTCCTACCCATCGCGGTCCTGGCCGTGTTCGCGCTGGTCTACTCGCTCGTCTTCCCGGATTCGACGGCGCCGGTCGAGAAGGTGTCGGTGGGAGAGACCTTCCGCATGCTCGTCTTCGACCCCCGCAAGCACCGCGACTTCTCGCTGGTCTGGCTGGGCAAGCTCCTCATGCAGACGTCGCTGGCCTTCCTCACTACCTACCAGCTCTACTTCCTGGCCGACCGGCTCGGGTTCACCGCCGAGGAGGCGGGCCAGCGCCTGGCCCTGGTGGGCGGCATCGGCATCCTCGTGACGATGGGGTTCGCCGTCACGTCCGGCATCCTGTCGGACCGGATGCGTCGCAGGAAGCTGTTCGTCGTCACGTCGTCGGTGCTGACGGCCGTGGGGCTCACCCTGATGGCGTTTACCGACGGCTTCGGCCTGTTCTTCGCCGCCGTCATGTTCGTGCTCGGCGCCGCGGGGATGTTCGGCTCGACCGATGTCGCGATGGCCAGCGACCTGGTTCCCGAGCGGGACAAGGCCGGACGCTGGATGGCCACCTACAACCTCGCCGCGACCCTGTCGGGCGCGATCGCCCCCATGCTCGGCGCAGGTCTGCTGGCGTTGAACGACCCGACCGGAGGGAACTACACCGCGCTGTTCCTGGCCGGCGCCGTCATCGCCCTCGGCACGGGCGCCGTCACGCTGCTGATCCGCGGGGTCCGTTGATGTCTCTGGCGCCGCTGACCCTGGAGGAGAAGGCGCTGCTGCTCGAGGGGGTCGATTCCTGGCACACCAACGCGGTGCCCCGCCTCGGTGTGCGGCGCCTGACGCTGACCGACGGCCCACACGGCGTCCGCAGGGTCAAGCGCGACGCCGGTGCATTCGGCCTCGCCGAGGCCGAGCCGTCGACGGCGTTTCCCACCTCCGGCACCCTGGCGAAGACCTGGAACCCGGACCTGGCACGGGAAGTGGGCGCCGCCATCGGCCGGGAGGCCGCGGCCCTGGGGGTCGACGTGCTGCTCGCGCCGGGCGTCAACATCGTGCGCAGCCCCCTGTGTGGCCGCAACTTCGAGTACTACTCGGAGGATCCCCTTGTCAGCGGGGTGTTCGGGGCCGCTTTCGTCGCCGGTGTCCAGAGCGAGGGCGTGGCGGCCTGCGTCAAGCACTTCGCCGCCAACTCAAACGAGGACTTCCGGTTCGTCGGCGACAGCATCGTCGACGAGCGCGCGCTACGGGAGATCTACCTGCGCGCCTTCGAGCGCGTCGTGACCGAGGCTGAGCCTGCCAGCGTCATGTGCGCCTATAACCGGCTCAACGGCACGTTCTGCTCGGAGCACGGCGACCTGCTGACAGGGATCCTGCGCGACGAATGGGGGTTCGACGGTGTCGTCGTGACCGACTGGGGAGCCACGAACGACCGCGTCGCCGGGATCGCCGCCGGCTGTGAACTCGACATGCCGGGCGGCGTCGAGCACAACCGGGCTGAGATCGTCGCCGCTGTGCGCGACGGACGGCTCCCGCACACACTGCTCGACCGCGCTGTGGCCCGCGTCCTCACCCTCGCCGACCGCTGCACCGCCGGGCAAGGTGGCGACGTCGACCTGGCCGCGCACGCCGCCCTCGCAGAGCGGGTCGCCGTCGAGGGCGCGGTGCTGCTGAACAACGACGGCGTCCTGCCGCTCTCCTCTGGTGCCGCAGGTCTCGTCGTGATCGGCGAGCATTTCGAGAAGATGCGTTTCCAGGGGGCGGGCTCCTCGCTCATCCGGCCGCCGGAGATCATCACGCCACGGCAGGCCTTCGACCGCCGCGGCGTCGAGTACCGGTTCGCGCCTGGCTACCGGTCTCTGAACGCGGAGCCGGACGACACGCTCGAAGCCGAGGCGGTCGCCGCGGCAGCCGGGGCGGGCACGGTTCTGTTCTTCTGTGGCCTCGGTGATCTGGAGGAGAGCGAGGGATTCGACCGGCCGGACCTGTCGCTGGCCGCCGGGCAGCGCAGGCTGCTCGGGCGCCTGCTCGACGGTGGCGCCAGATTGGTGCTGGTCGTGTCGGCGGGCGCACCCGTCTCCATCCCCCGGGCCGACGAAGCGGCGGCGGTGCTGCTGCTGTCACTGCCGGGCCAGAACGGAGGCGAGGCCGCCGCCCGCCTGCTGTTCGGGGAGGCGAACCCTTCGGGTCGGCTCACCGAGAGCTGGCCCCGCACCGCCGACGACGCGGGCTGCGCCGCCGACTGGAACCGGTCGGCCGTGGCCCGTTACTACGAGTCGATCTACGTCGGCTACCGTTTCCATGACATGGCCGGAACGGATCTGGCCTGGCCCTTCGGCCACGGCCTGTCCTACACGACCTTCGCTTACCGCGACCTGGCGGTTGAGGTCCGCGAAGGCCGGGTCCATGTGACGGTCACGATCGCCAACACCGGTCCACGCGACGGTGCCGAAGTCGTGCAGCTCTACGTGCGCAACAACGCCGGCGCCGTATTCAAGGCTGACAAGGAGCTGCGGGCCTTCACGAAGGTCGCCGTCGCCGCGGGGGCCGCGGAGCGGGTCGAATTGACGTTCCCGCTCACGGACCTGGCGTACTGGGACGTCGCTCGACACGGCTGGGTGGTGGAGAACGGAGACTACGAAGTCCAGGTCGCCGCCTCAGCCACCGACATCCGTCTCGCCGCACCGCTCACCGTGACGGACGGCGTCGAGTCGCGCTCCCCCTACCCGGCGTCCGTCGACCGCGCCTACGCGACACCGCCCCAGAGCGTCCCCGCCGAGTTCGCCGCGCTCGTCGGCGCACCGATCCCTGCGGCGCCGTCCACCCGTCACCTGGCGATGCAGACCCGTCTGGTCGACTCCCGCGCGACGCTCCTCGGCGGAATCATGTACCGCGCGGTGGTCGGACGCGTCCGTCGAGACCTGGACACGGCGCTCGCCCTCCCCGAGGGCCCCGAACGGGACGCCCGGGTGAAGTCCGCCCACTTCGTCTGGCGGATGATGCCGTCGATGTCGTTGCGGGTGATGGTCATGTCGTCCGGCGGGGTGCTCCCGCATCGCGTCGCCGCCGGCCTCTCCGATCTCGCCGCAGGCCACCCTGTCCGCGGCGTCAGCCGTCTACTCACCCGCGCAAGGAAGGTCTCCCGATGAGGATCACCCGGCTCACCGTCGACGGTCTCGAGGACGGCTGCATCACCGACGAGCCACCGACGTTCGCCTTCTCCCTCGCCTCAGACATCGAGGGCGAGGCTCTCGCTGCTGCGCGGATCCGCGTCGGCGACTGGACTCACGACACCACCGACCAGGTCGGCATCCGCTACGACGGCACCCTCGCACCGCACACCGACTACACGGTCGTCGTCGAGGCCACCGGCACCAGCGGCACCACCGCCACCGCGGAGACCAGCTTCCGGACCGGTCGCCTCGGCGCACCCTGGGCGGCCCTGTGGATCACCGACGCCTCCTACGAGACCCCGACGAAGCAGTCACCGGTGCCGATGGTGTTCCGCACCCGCTTCACGGCGGGCCGTCCGATCGCCCGCGCCTGGATCGAGGCCACGGCGCTGGGCGTCTACGAGCTGGAGCTCAACGGCGCCAAGGTCGGCGACGACTACTTCGCGCCGGGCTTCACGTCGTACCACCACCAGCTGCAGTACCAGACCTACGACGTGACGGACCGGCTCATCGACGACAACGTGCTGGTGGCAACGGTCGCCGGCGGCTGGGCCGTCGGTTCCTACACGTATAACCGCAAGAACAAGCTCTACGCCGACCGTCAGGCACTGCTGCTTGAGGTGCATGTCGAATACGTCGACGGCGGCCGCGACGTCGTCGCCACCGGGCCCGGCTGGGAGGTCTCGCTCGACGGACCGGTGCAGATGGCCGAGTGGTACGACGGCGAGACCGTCGACGCACGGATCACGGCTGACGAGATGACCTGGCGCCCTGCGGATGTCACGACTCCACGCCACGTGCCGCGGATCCTGGCCCAGTACGGCCCACCGGCGCGGGTGCAGCAGCGGCTGACGCCGGTCCCACACAGCGTGACTCCCACCGGCGAGCTGATCTACGACTTCGGCCAGAACTTCGCCGGCGTCGTGCACGCCCGGCTCCGCGGCCGGAGCGGTCAGACCGTGGTGTTCCGGCACGCAGAGGTCCTCGTCGGCGGCGAACTGTTCGTGAAGTCGCTCCGCACCGCGAAGGCGACCGCCACCTACACCTGCGTCGACGGCGACCAGACCTACTCGCCGCGGCAGACGTACATGGGCTTCCGGTACGTCGGCGTCACGGGCATAGAACCCGATGCGCTCGAACTGACGGGTCTCGTCCTGCACAGCGAGCTCCGACGGACCGGCACTTTCACCTGCTCCGATGAGCGGCTGAACCGGCTGCAGTCCGCCATCGAGTGGGGCGGCCGCTCCAACTTCGTCGACATCCCCACCGACTGCCCGCAGCGGGACGAGCGCGAGGGTTGGACGGGCGACTACGCCGTCTTTGCCCCCACGGCCAGCTACAACTTCGACATGGGCCGCTTCGTCGGGAAGTGGCTGCGGGACGTCGGCGCGGAGCAGGGCAAGGGTGGCGGGATCCCGATGGTGGTGCCGCGCTCGGGCAACCCGTTCCCTGTCATGGCCACCTCCGTGTGGGGTGACGTGTGCGTGCTCGCGCCGTGGGCTGAGTACCTCGCGCGCGGCGACCTCGGCCTGCTGCGGCGCACGTACCCGACGATGAAGCGGTTCCTCGACGCGGCGGCGTGGTGGTCACGCTTGGCGTCGCTGGGAGACCGGCGACTGATCTGGCGGTTCCCCTTCCACTTCGGCGACTGGACCTCCCCCGACGGCTCGGCCCGTGAGTGGATCGCGAAGGGTCGCTGGATCGGCACGGCCTACTTCGCCAACTCGTGCCGGATCGTCGCCGACATCGCCGACCTGCTCGGCGAACCCGAGGAGGCGGCCCGCTACCGGGCGTTGCGCGGCCGGATCGTCTCGGCGTTCCGCAACGTCTTCACCGACGGCGCCGGCACGCTGGCGAAGGAGTTCCAGACGGCCTACGTGCTGCCGCTGCGGTTCGACATGACGACAGGCCGGGAGACGACGACCATGGCAGCCAACCTGCTCCGGCTGATCGACGAGGCTGGCGGGCACCTCCGCACCGGCTTCCCCGGCACCCCCACATCCTGTTCGCGCTCTCCGACAACGGTCACGTCGACGCCGCGTTCGATCTGCTGCTGCAGACCGGCCCACCGTCCTGGCTGTACATGATCGAGGCCGGAGGCACCACCATCTGGGAGCGCTGGGACGCACTGCGGCCCGACGGCACCGTCAACACCGACGACCTGGGTTCCGGGAAGGATGACTCGGGCGGCATGGTCTCCTTCAACCACTACGCGGCCGGCGCCGTCGGGGAGTGGTTGTACACACGCGTCGCAGGCATCGAGCCGACGTCGGGCGGCTACCGGACCTTCCGGGTCGCGCCCCTTGTCGGCGGCGGTCTGACGTCGGCGGAGGGTGTGGTGGAGACGCCGTACGGGCGGGCGTCGTCGTCGTGGCGGATCGACGGGGACGGGATCTTCTCGCTCGACGTCGAGGTGCCGGTGTCGACCGCCTGCACCGTGGTGTTGCCGGACGGTTCGGAGTCCACGGTGGCGAGCGGGCGTCACAGCTTCACCGCCCGGATCGGCGCCTAGCGCTGGGGGCGCGTCCCGGCCCAGCGCTCCATCAGCTCCTCCTTCTGGCGGGCCGCGTTGCCCCGGCCGTACCACCAGGCGAACGCACCGCAGGCGAGCAGTGCGATGCCGATCCGCAGGACCAGGAACCACGTCTCCTCCTCGACGACCAGGATCGGATCCTCGAGGATGAGCCCGGTCCAGGCGATCTCGACGATCACGCTTCCGAGCATGTGGAAGAGCAGAAAGAAGGAGAACAACGGGGCCTGCTGCAGCAGCACATGGTGGAGCAGGGCCCATGGCGGCACGGTGGCGTTGTCGTCCGCGGCTTCGGCGAGGAGCGTCGTGCGCAGCCGGTAGCGCAGGATTGCGTGGACGAACAGCATCACGACACACGGGATCAGCGTCACGGCGAGGATCACGCCCGCCGAACCGGCCACGAACGCGACGACGCTCTCGCCGAGTCGGTTGAGGTCGCGCCGGTCGCAGTAGCGGCAGGGCTGCACGATCATGGTGGCCACCATCGTCAGGCCGAAGGTGCTCACCGCCGTGACAGCCAGGGCTGTGGTGATCCGGTCGACCTTGATGCTCAGGACGGCGAGCCGCGCGACGGCCGGCGACGCGACGCCCTTCTTGTTGGCCGGCACGAAGGTGCCCGCCTTATCGGTTCCCCAGAACTTTGCAGCACGCGACTCAGGCACCTTACGCAGGAGGGCCGCCCCCACGAGCGGGACGATGATGAGCACGACGGCCGCTATCGCCGACGGGCCAGCGTACGACTCGCCGTCAAAGGCCCCGACGATGGCGGTGATCCCCACGATCGGCCCCAGGACGAGGATCGTGAATCCCAGGATCGTCAGGCCTGGGAACAGGCCGAGCAGGGACCCGTCGCCCTCCTTCGTGACGTAGGAGTCCCGCTGCCAGCCGACCGGCACGAGGGCACGGTTGGCCTTCTCCTCGGTGAACCGGCCGAGGTGCCAGCGCAGCAGCGCGGCGTGGATGTCGCGGACCACGGCGTAGACGATGGCGAGACCGAACCCGCCGCCGAGCGCGGAAACCCCGAGGAATGCCCGAAAGAACTCATCGATACCGTCACGCACCCGCCACGGCAGGTCGAACGCCTCCGTCTCGATGAGGGCGATACCCACGACGACGCTGATGAGCAGGGTGGCGGCGTTGGCGAGGGCGCTGAAGAGCAGGCCGTGGCAGAGCCAGCGGATGAGGTCGAGCCACAGCGGGGTCGGGTAGGTGTGCCCGCGGTCGATGGGCGTGCGAGGTTGGGCGGCATTGTCTTGGGTCTGGGCTGGGCGCTTGGACACCGGTCGAGAGTAGACGGTTCGGAGGCCATCGCCCCTGCGCGTAGTAGCTCCGACCCCCTCCCCTCGTAGGCTTGCCTCGACGCACGAAGGGACCGGCATGACGAACCAGCAATGGCAGCAGCCGCCCCAGGGATGGCAGGGATACCCACCCCCACCGCCTCCCCGTCGCAACAACACCGGATGGATCGTGCTGGCCGCGTTCCTGGTGGTGGCACTCGTCGGTGCCGGGGCGTTCCTCCTCCCCCGGCTCCTCGCCACACCCCAGGTGATCTCCCACACACCCACCGCTTCCCCGCCCAGCCCCCAGACGACCCCGGAGACCAGCGGAACCCCCGGGTCCCCTGTCACCGACTTCGGACTCGACGACGCCCCCGGCCGCGTCGGGGACTGGACGGCACAGCCGCTGCCCGACGGCATGACCGGCACCTACTACACGGCCGAGACGATCCTGGACGCGAACGGTCTCGAGGCGCTGATCGTCGTGGACGGCTCAGGTATGAGCTTCGCGATGACAACCAGCGACATGCTCGACCCTGTCGTCTCCTCCGGTGGCCGCGTGGCCTGCGGAACGTCCGACTTCATGCAGGACATGGTGGCGATCGCCGACGCGATCGCGGCCCTGCACCCGTAGCCCGGACACTTTACGAGGACTTGCCGATCGCCTCCCAGAGCCCCGTCAGGTACGCGATACCCAGCCCCCGGTCGTAGAGCCCGTAGCCGGGACGGCCGCGCTCGCCCCAGATGTCGCGCCCGTGGTCAGGCCGCACATACCCGTCGAACCCGGACTCGTGCAGGGCCCGCATGATCTCGAACATGTCCAGCGATCCCTCGCTCGACAGGTGCGCCGACTCGTGGAACCGTCCCGGCGCCGTGTGCCTGATGTTGCGGGCGTGCACGAACGGCGCCTTGCCGCGGCCGACGAACTCGCGGATGATCGCCGGGACGTCGTTGTCGGGGTTCTCGCCCAGCGAGCCGGTGCACAGCGTGAAGCCGTTGTACGGGGAGTCGTGGAAGGCCTCGATCCTGCGCAGGTCGGCGGCGTTCTTCACGATGCGGGGCAGCCCGAAGATCGGCCACGGCGGATCGTCCGGGTGGACGGCCATGCGGACGTCCACCTCCTTACACACCGGCATGATCGCCTTGATGAAGTACTCGAAGTTGGCCGCCAGACGCGCTTCGTCGACGTCGGCGTAGGCCGCGAACAGTGCCTCGATGTCGGCGAGCCGCTCCGGCTCCCAGCCGGGCAGCATCGTCGTTCCGGCCTGGCTCTGCACCCGCTCCAGCAGATCGGCGGCCGTGCCCTCGACAAGCGACTGGTCGAACGCGAGGGCGAACGAGCCGTCGGCCAGTTCGTGGCGCATCTCGGTGCGGACCCAGTCGAAGATCGGCATGAAGTTGTAGCAGATGACCTTGATGCCGCAGGTGGCCAGGTTCCGGATCGTCTCGATGTAGTTGGCGATCCAGCGGTCACGGCCGGGCAGGCCGATCTTGATGTCGTCGTGGATGTTGACGCTCTCGATGACCTCGAGTCGCATCCCCGCCGCCTCTACCTCGTCGACGAGGGCGCGGATCCTCTCCACGGGCCAGACCTCGCCGACCGGCAGGTCGAACAAGGCCCCGACGACGTGCGATACGCCGGGAATCTGCCGGATGTGCGCGAGCGGGATCGGGTCGTCGGCGGCTCCGTACCAGCGGAAACCCATCTTCATCGGTGTTCATCCTCCTCGGCGCAACGGCCCTCGACGGCGGGCGCGTCGCTCGTAGTGTGCCTCAGGTCGACCGGTCGTCCCTCCCGCGGGCTGGCACCCCAGTTGCCATCGTCGGGCGGCAGTTCGTCGTGGCGCGTGAGGAACAGGCGGTCGACCCGCAGCCCCGCCCGCCGGGCGATCAGCGACAGCTGACGGCGCCCGGGGCTCAGGGCCACGCGCGACAGCGCCACCCAGTGCCAGAGCTGGGTCGTGTCCCAACCGAAGAGGTCGCCGCCGAAGTGCTGCTCCGAGACGGGCTGGACGGCGCCGTCGACCGCCAGCCAGACGCTGTCGTCATCGGCATATCCGTTCTGCTTGATCAGCAACCAGACCTCGTGCTCGCCGCCCTCTTCCACATCGACGACGTAGTGCATCGCCGGCGCCGACGACGGGTCGTCCCAGCTGCGGCCGGGAGCGTCGACGCGCACCGCGAGCCCCCAGCCGGCGGCCGTGTCGGCATCGGTGTGGGTCCAGACGAGGCCGTCGCCAGGGCTCCGGTGGGCGTACTCGTCGTCGGCCAGGGCGCACTCCGTCTCGATTGCGAGGCAACCGTCGACCTGCAGGAAAGCGCCGGTACCGAGGGCGGCGACGACGTCCTTGGTGCCGTCGGGCCGCACATAGGTCGGGGGCTCGGGCAGCCTGGTCTGCTCGACCCGGAGGTAGCGACGGCCCAGGGCCTGGTCGGGATCGACCTTCGCGGCGCCGCCCACGTACAGGGTCGGACGCGGGGGCACTGCGGCCGGGTCGACGCGGTAGAGCCCCAGCAGCGACGCCCGGAGAGCGTCGGGCAGACCAGGATCGGGATCCGGGGTCGGTTCGAAGGGCCGGTCGGTGTGGCGGCTGAACGAGGGCCCGAGGTTGCTGGGCGCGACGGGCGCGGTGTGGACGATCAGCTTGCTGAGCGTGACGTGCTCGTCGACGGCGTGCAGTCGCAGGACGTGCCCACCGCCGCCGAGGTGGGGAAGCTGCACGCTGAGGCGCTCCACGTTGTCGAGGACGGCTTCCTCCCAGTCACCGCGGTACTCGTCGGTGGTCGGCGACTCGACGACGATCGTCTCGCCGCCGTCGACGCTGATCCCGACGCGGATGCGCCCGGTCGAGTTCAGGGTCGGCAGGCGGTGGAGTTCGAGGGTGTGGGCGCCGGGCGTGTGGAGGAACAGGCGGTACTCGAGGAGGGCTCCCGCGTCGGCGGTCGCGGCGACGGCGTCGTTGTGGTCGCGCCCGAGCCAGGGCACGACGCGCCATCCGGAGCCGCCGTCGGGGCGGGAGGGATCGATGCTGATGTGGCCGTCGGCCTCGATGGAACCGCTGAAGTCGCTGGGGACGGGGGCGGTGGCGACGATACTGACGGGCACGGCGACGGTCTGACCGGCGGCCGTGATGACGACGGTCCCTGAGGAGCGAGCGCCAGCGAGCGTCTCGAAGGGCCGTACGGGGGCTGGCCCTTCGACAAGCTCAGGGACCGAGACCTGCAGCCGCACGTCCGGATCCAGCACCCCCGACGACGGCGACACCTTCAGCCACGGCTCCGCCGACACCTCGAACGGCACCCCCGCGGCGCCGGTGCTGAACACATCGATCCATAACGTGTCGCGCCCATCCGGCCAGAAGACCAGTCCGTCACCGACGCCCGGCTGCTCGCGGCCCCGGACCGCGACTCCCAGCCCCGGTTCGCCGATCGTCAGCGCCGGCGTCGCCGCCGGAGCGAGCGCCATCGCCGGCGGCGGCGAGCTCTCGGGCTCCAGCATCCGCGACCACCGCCCATCCGACAGGATCTCGTTGTAGGAGTGCAGCAGCGCCCGCTTGCACGCGTCGTACTCCTTCGACCTGACGGTGTACGCGTCGGCCGCCGCGGGCCGGCCCTGCGCGAGCGCGAGCCGCGATCGGTCCGCGTACGCGAACTGCGCCGCGACGAGGTACGCCAGGTGCACCTTGATGCCGATGAGCTGGAGGAACGCGTCGCGCTCCCCGATCGGAAGTTCGACGGCGATCGAAGCAATCCGCGCAGCGATGTCGGCCAGGTCTCGCACCCGGCGGGCCGCCTCGTCTCCGTCCGACGTCAGACTGAAGGCGTCGCCGTCGAGGTGCTCGATCTTGCGCTGGTTGTTCAGCCGGTAGTACCGGGCATACAGCTCGCCGACCTCCGCTCCCCGCCCGCCGGAGAAGTTCGCGTCGAACCAGGTGGTGACGAAGCCCGCGACGTCGGAGGTCGTCGTCTCCTTGCCCGCCTGCCAGGCGCAGCGCAGGAAGAACTCGGTCTCCAACTCGAGCGGCTTCAGCCCGCCGACGTTGTCGACCCACAGCCGGCGGATGCCGTGGTCCCAGGCCTTCGTCAGTTCGGCACGCATCAACGCCAGCGGTGTCGACGACGTCGCGAGGTAGCTGCGCGGCGGCACCGACCAGTAGGAGGAGTGGTAGTAGAGCCCGTGGCCGCCGGGCCGGTCCAGCTCGGCGCCCGTCGGGTAGCGCCGGACGTATCCGAAGTTGTCGTTGGCCCACACGACGGTGACGTCATCGGGAAGCTCGAGCCCGCCGTCATAGAGGGGAAGGACCTCCTTGTAGGGGATGAACAGCTGCAGGCAGTCGCGGCCGCGGTCGCCGAGCTCGTCGACAAGGAGGCGTCGCTGGTCGGCGATGACGCGGCCGAGCAGGTCGACCCTCGCCCGGTGCCGACCGACCTCGGTGAGCGAGTCGTCCCCGTCGATCGCGGCGGTGGAGAAGCCGGTGTCGTGGATGCCGCGCATGCCGACGGTCCACGACACCTCGTAGCCGCCGTTCTGCCGGACACTCCCACGCCAGTACTCGATGAGCTCGTCGCGGTTGCGGCCGGGAAGGGAGTAGTCGTAGGCCGCCCAGCCCTCGAACTCGTGCTCGTTGCTGCGCAGGAGCATGTCGCAGTGGCTGGAGCCGATGACGACGCCGAGGTCGTCTGCCAGGCGCCCGTTCGCCGGATCGAGGTTGAAGGCGTTGACGTGCATGGCGGGCCAGACGTAGTTGCCCTTCAGGCGGAGCACCAGTTCGAACAGCCGCGCGTACGTCTCAGGTCCGATGGTGTCGTCGCCGGTGTGCTCCTGCGCCCAGCGTTCGAGCTCCTCCTCGTCGTTGATGAAGATGCCGCGGTAGGCGACCCCTGGCCAGTCGGCGTGCCGGGTTTCCGCGCGGAACCGCACCTCGGGGCGGGTGCGCACCGGGACGTCCCCGAACCAGTACCAGGGCGAGACGCCCATGGCCTCGCACAGGTCGTAGATCCCGAAGACCGTGCCGCGCCGGTCCGTCCCGACGACGTAGAGGGCCTCCCCCACGGCCTGGATCAGGAAGGCCTCCCAACGGAAATCCCCCGCCTCGTCCCGGAGGAGGTCGACGGCGAGCGCCCCGGAGGCGACGGCGTCATCGACCAGCGGAGAGAAGCCGAGCGTGCCGACAACGATCCGGGCCCCGGAGACCGTCTGCTGCAGCGTCGGCTCGGCTCCGCAGACTGCGCGCAGATCCGCGGCGAGCGCATCTGCCGCGCTGAGGACGGCGGTGGACTCGGTGGGGGCCACGGCGATGGCGGTCGCGGTGCCCTGGCTGGCCAGCAGGTGCCCGCCGTCGTCGCAGAGGTAGGGATGCACGGTCGGTCGCTCCGTCGCGGACAGGTGATGGTGGGTCTGGGAAAACGCTACCCCAGACGGAACGGCCTTCCCAGCCGCCGGTCGACTTCGTCTGAACTGGGCTCGAATCAGCCGGGCGCCGCGGCGAACAGCGGCAGCAGCACGTCGTCGACCACCTGGACGATGACGGCGTCGTCGAGCGGGTCGTCGCGGAACAGGTAATGGTTGCGGAGGAGGGCGACGCCGACCTCGAGCCGAAGGTCGGTCACCGCACCGGGCGAGATCTCGCCCCGGTCGACGGCGCGACGCAGCACCTCCGCCATGAGCTCTCGGTTCCTGCCCTGGGAGCGGGCGCGGAGCTCACCGACCCGTCCCGGTTCGGGAAGCGCCTCGGAGAGCATTCCGCGCAGTGGCGCCCCCGCAGGCCCCTGAAGTGTCGCCGCGCTGTGCCGGAGGACGGCGAGGAGATCGTTGCGGAGGGCGCCGGCGTCGGGAATGTCCCCCGGGTGCGGGGCCAGCCGGTAGACGGCGTCCATCACCAGTGCGGAACGGGTTTCCCAGCGGCGATACAGGGAGGCCTTGCTGGCCCCGGCGCGTCGGGCGACGCCGTCCATCGTCAGGCCCCCGTAGCCCCGCTCCTCGAGTTCCTCGACGGTGGCGGCCAGAATCGCGTTGACAAGGGCTTCTCCCCTGCGGCGGGGGGCTGTCCGGTGGTCCGGGGCAGTCATCGCGCCGCCCGGGTGACGCATCCGCAGGTGCCGTCGACCGTGACGGTCTCGCCGTCGACGATGGCCGTGGTGCCGGAGCCCGTGCCCATGACGGCGGGGATGCCGTACTCGCGGGCGACGATGGCCGCGTGCGACGCGATCGATCCGCTGTCGACGACGACGGCAGCCGCGCGCTGGAAGAGCGGCGTCCACGCCGGGTTCGTGTAGGGGCACACCAGGATCTCGCCGTCGCCGAGGCGGGAGAAATCGTCGGTGGAACCGACGATCCGGGCGACCGCCGTCACGGTGCCGGAGCAGGCCGGCGTCCCGGTCACGACGGCGTCGCCGCCGCCGGCCGCAGGGAAGACTCGTCGGGTGTCGATCATCGGGACGCCCCCGAGCTCGGCCCGCCGTGCCGTCCGGCGTCGGATGCGGTCACGCAGGCTGTCCGCATTCGCGGGGCGGATCGCCGTCGGATCGCCGATGGCGGCCACCTCCTCCCAGCGGAGATGGAAGACGTCCGACGGCGCCGTCAGCAGCCCGGCGTCGTGCAGGCGGCGACCGATCTCGAGGATCGCGCCGCGCAGCGTCGGGACCGCGGCCGTGAAGTAGAAGTGCGTGTCCTCGCGGAGCGCCACGGCCTCCCGGGCCCTCTGCACGCGTCGGCGCATCAAGGCCTGCCTGCGGGGGCTGCGGCGGAGCCGGGGGTGGGCGAGCAGCCGGCTGAGGGCCTCGGCCGATCGGGAGACGGCCTCCCCGTCGCGTGGCGGCTGCTCGACGGCCGCGAGCACCACCCCGAGCACGATTCCGGGCGACTCGGCGAGCGTGGGGGCGCTGACCAGCAGGGGTGAGGTCGTCTCGCGGCGCCCGAACTCGGCGAGGAAGTCGTCGACACGGCCGACGAACCCCCCGAACCGGCTATCGATGCGCAGCGCGGCGAGGGCGCCGTCCAGGTCGGGGCCGGTCAGGGCGACCCGGAGGTCAGGGTCGGCCCGCACCTCGTCGGCCAGCCTGGCCAGCGCATCGTTGGCTTCCTGGGTGCGGGTGCGGACGCCGCCGAGCAGGTCGGGAATCAGCGAGCGGCGCCCGAGGATGGTCACCGGCAGCACCACCTTGACCAGGGCCGCCGCCGCGCCGGGCAGGTAGTCGACACGGAGATCGCGGCAGTAGTCCTGGGCTGCGAGCGCGCGGGTCGGCACCGCGATCAACTCCCGCCACGACAGCGTCGAAAGGTCCAGCGCCTCGAGTGCGGCGACCTCCGCGAGGAACATCGTCTGCCGGGGATCCTCCGACCAGGTCGCCGGTCGCAGGGTCCGGATCCTGCGGATGAGCTGCCCGATGCTCGCCAGCGTCTTGAGCGACGGTCGGGGCTGCGAGGGCAGGATCTGGACGGCGACGCCGTCCTCCTCACGCACGATGTCCTCGAACATTCCGCGAATGCCGTAGTGGCGGCCGATCTGGGCCATCATCGCCGCGGGCCCGTGCTCGACGGTGGTGGTGACGTCCATCGGATAGGGCCGCACCGGCAGGTATTCGGTGAGGATGGACGCCTGGAGGCGCTGGATGCGGTTCAGCGGCGGGGTCTCGGGCGGCAGTGCCGTCATCGGCCTAGCCTGAAGGATCCACACGCGGCCGGCCGCGATGGCCCACTCGATGTCCTGCGGGCGCCCGAAGTGGTCGGCGATGGTGCCGGCGAGGCGGGCCAGGGCGGCGAGGGCGGCGCGGTCGAGCAGCGGCTCACCGCTGGTGGCTGCACGGGCGGCGTCGCCGGCCTCGTGTCGCACTCCGCCCCCTGCCTCCGCAAGGACGACGACCTCCCCGCGACCGGGCGTCCAGTCCAGCAGTCTGCCGTCGCGGTCGAGGGCGTAGTGGTCCGGGGTGACGAGCCCGGAGACGACGGCCTCGCCGAGCCCGGCACCGGCATCGACGACGACGCGGTCGCGCGTGCCGCTGACTGGGTCGGCGGTGAACATCACGCCTGCCGTCTCGGAGGCCACCATGGCCTGGACGACGACGGCGATGCGCACCTCGGCCTGGTCGACGGAGCGGTCGCTCCGGTAGGACACGGCACGGTCGGTCCACAGCGAGGCCCAGCACCGTCGCACGGCGTCGACGACGGCGTCGGGCCCGATCACGTTGAGGTATGTGTCCTGCTGGCCGGCGAAGGCCGCACCGGGCAGGTCCTCGGCCGTCGCACTCGATCGGACCGCCACCGGAACACCGGATCCCAACCCGGCGTAGGCGGCGGCGATGGCGTCGCGCAGATCGGAGGGGACGTCGACTGCCTCGATCGCTGCCCGCAGGTCGGCGGGTCGGACCGCAGGGTCGGCCAGGAGTTCTGCCAGCCCGCTCCGCTCCGCCGCGGCGGCGTAGGCGTCGGTGGTGACGACGAAGCCGGGCGGCACCGGGAGCCCGGCGCGCAGGAGTTCGCCGAGATTGGCGGCTTTCCCGCCGACGACGGCGAGGTCGGCGCTGCCGAAGGCCTCGAGTGGAACGACGCGAGGGTCGGTGGCTGACGTCTCTGTCATGCGCTCCAGATTACCAGGATAGAGAACGATGAGTTTCGCTAGCGTCGGTCTAAGTCGCCGAATCTGCGAGTAAGAGCGAATGCGCGCTCGGCTTCTCGGCGCAGGGCATGCCGCTTCGTAAGGCGACGGGTCACGGTGGCGAGGAAGACCAAGGCCATCGTTGCGGCCGCTGGGCCCACGAGCCCGAGAACACTGGACTTGTCGGCGAGAGCGCTCAGCCACCAGATGAGCATCCACACGACGAGAATGGTCACGCCGACGATCAGGAAGCAGCCGCCGCCCTCCATTCGGCTGCCCGCGTCGTACCTGACTTCTCGAGCCGGGGGTAACGGTCCTTCCGCCCGGAGGCGTGCCCAGGCGACGTCAATGCGGCGTTGCCTCGTGGCGAACGCCGGGAGATCGAGGCACGGGTGCTTTGGCCATGGGGCTCCGAGCGCGTCGAACCAGACCTTCGAGCCGGCCCGGTTCCTCCAGAAGAAGACGCTGGCACCACAGACGGGGCAGGTTGCGTTCGGCAGTCGAGGCAACGGGGTGACCCACGAAGATCGGCTGGACAGGCTGCGGCGGTGAGTGGTGAGTTGGGCTGGGGGAGTATCGCCGGTCGGGGGAGGGATGTTGATAGGACGATCCCCGGTCAACGGCGTGAGGCCGAACGTAGTGATACCCGCCATTGGGGCTGCGCCGATAGTGGCCACGACGCTGAAATCGACTCAAGGGAGGATCTTCCTCTCGGCGTCACGGGCCCGTGGATCTGCCCGCTTCCGTGCGGTTGACACTCCTTGCCGAGCCCGGATGGTCGGCGGTGTCGATACCCTACCGGGCAGCCCGCCCCGGGGTTTCACGGGGGCCGGTCAGCTCCGCGTTGGAATGGAGCTCGACATCGCCGCGCACTTCGGTTGATGGGGCACCCGACCGCATCGCTATCGCTGCCCCCCGCTACGCCGAGACGCCCTCGGCGAGGTGACCGATGACGGCGGCGGCCGGTCCCTCTGTGGCTTGTCGCCATCCGGTGCCGGCCCAGAGGTGGAGGCGGTCGGCGTCACCGGCCTTCGCCGCGGCCTGCCGCAGCGCCCTGGTGAGGTGATGCACCGCCGGGTAGGCGTTGGGAGCGCTTCCGACGTGTCGATCCACGAAGCCGTTGCGCAGCGCCCGGGCCGGACGGCCGGTGAACGCCCGGGTCAACACCGTCTCAGTGAACCGGGGATCTCCCAGTGCCATCCGGTGCGTCGGTGAGGTCCCGGCCTCGTCGGTGCGCAGCAGCAGCGTGCCCACCGCCACTGCCCGCGCCCCTGCCCGGAGCAGCGCCCAGACGGCGTCCGGCCCGTCCACACCACCGGCGGCGATCACCGGCAGGTCCACCACGTCGAGGACCGCGCGCACGAGTTCCGCTGTCTCCCACGGCTCGATGGGTCGGGTCGGGTCGAACGTGGCGCTGTGCCCACCCGCCGACGGTCCCTGCACGATGAGTCCGTCGACCCCGGCCTGTCGCGCCCGGCTGGCCTCGTCCGGTGTCGTGACCGTTGCGTGCACCTGGGTGCCGACCCGCTGCAGCCGGACGACGTCGGCTGGGTCAGGCAGGCCGAACGTGAAAGAGACGACCGCCACGGGGGTCTCCAGGAGAAGCGCGAGCTTCGCGTCCCAATCGTCGTCGTCTGTCACGGGCGTAGCCTCGAGTTCGAGCCCGTAGACGGCGGCCTCCTCCGCGAGCTCCTCCGCGTAGGCGGCGAAGGCGGACGCATCGACGGGATCGTCCGAGGGGACGAACAGGTTCACGCCGAACTCCGACACATGCCCCCGCAGTGCGTCGATCTCCGCCGCGAGCGCCTCGCGGGTCTTGTATCCCCCGGCGAGAAAAGGGAATGCCCCAGCGGACGCGACAGCACGCGCCAGCAGCACGGTCGTGGGCCCTCCAGCCATGGGCGCGGCGACGATGGGCAGCGGGGACCTGAGAAGCGGATCGGTCACGCGGAACTCCTTCGTCGCGGTGTCATCTCACATCCTCCCCGACAGCACGCCTCTGCCTGCCATGGCGGGCAAACCAGACACCCGCGGGAGGTTGTCGGGGCCCGCGATGGCGCCGTCGGGGACCCTCAATACACTGCAGGCGGAGGTGTGAGGTGACCATGGAGGTTGCTCTCGGGGTGCTCGCGAAGGTGCTGCCCATCTTCGTCTGCCTGCTGCTCGGCGCGGTCGCGGCCCGGAGACAGGTGATCGGCCCCGACGGCGTCGCGGCAATCAAGGCGCTCGTAGCGAACTTCACCCTGCCCTTCGTGATCTTCGGGGCGTTCTACTCGCTGCGATTGTCGGCGAGCACCGGGGCCATCTCGGTGGTCATCTTCGTGGTCTGCCTAGCGACGTTCGGGGTCGCCTTCTGGATCCGGCGCCACTCCTCGGGCATGAACCGGGAGCTGTACCCGTACCTGTTCTCCGGCTATGAGATGGGCATGCTCGGGTTTCCGCTCTACACCCTGCTGGTGGGCAGCGCGCACGCCTCGAATCTCGCGGTCCTGGACATCGGGCATGAGCTCTTCGTCTTCGGAGTCTTCGTCACCGTCCTCCTCGCCGAGGGTGGGGCCAGGGTGGGCGCGAAGGCGACGCTGATCCGCACGCTGCGCCAGCCGGTCATGGTGGCCATCCTGGCGGGGCTACTCCTCAGCATCACTGGGGCGTCGTCCGCCCTCGACACGACGCTCGCGGGCCCGTTGATCCGCGACACGGCTGCCTTCATCGCCGGTCCCACTGCGGTGCTGATCCTGTTCGCGATCGGCTACGAAAGCGTGTCGACACAGGCGTCCGTCGGGCCGGCGATCCGCGTCGTGCTGCTGCGGCTGGCGGTCATGGCGCCGCTGGCGGGCCTGGTGAGCGTGGTCGTATTCGCGATCGTGCCCTACGATCCCCAGCTGCTCCTGGCGATCCTGCTCATGTTCTCGCTCCCGGCCCCGTTCGTGATTCCGGTCTTCTCCAAGAACGAGGCGAACAACCACTTCGCGGCCACGGTGCTGTCGATCCACACCCTCGTCACGCTGCTGATCTTCGTTCTCCTCGTGGTGTTGAACGAGACAATCCTCAGCTCACCGATGGGTTGAGCCGGACAGGATCACGCCCCGTCCACCCCGCCCGACGGCACCGTTATGTCTCCGGCTAGGCTCGGGACAAGGCACACCTCTGAGTCAAAGGAGACCACAGTGGCAACGTTGGCAATCGTGGGAGCTGGCCGCGGCTTGGGCGCCGCGGTCGCGCGCCGGTTCGGACGGGAAGGATTCTCGATCGCGCTGATCTCGCGCGATCAGGCGAAACTCGACGCCCTGGCCGAAAGACTCGAATCCGAGGGGGTGACGGCGCGCGGCTACTCGGCCGATGTCCGCGACGGCGCGGCCCTCGAGGCCGCCCTGACAGCAGCGGCCAAGGACCTCGGCCCGATCACTGCACTGCAGTACAGCCCACTGCCCGCCCGCGCGTACCTCGAGCCGGTGCTCGACCTCACTCCCGAGCTTGCACTGGATGCGCTGAGCTTCTCGGCGCTGGGCTTGATCACGGCGGCGCGAACCGTCCTTCCCGCCATGCGGGAGGCCGGTGAAGGAACGATCATCCTGATCAACGGCGGCACCTCGGTGAAGGCCCGGGCCGGATTCTCGGGGACGTCGGTGGCCTTCCCCGCCGAGAGCGCCTACGGCGAGATGCTCCACGAAGCCCTGTCCGACGAGGGCGTTCGCGTGTTCCAGCTCGTCATCCCGGGCTCGATCCCGAAGCTGTCGATCGACGGCGGCGTGGACGGCGTGGCAGAGCGGATCTGGGAGCTGCACACCTCCACGACCGAGTTCCGCACCATGCTCATCCCGCTCGAGGAGGGCCGCGAGTAGCACCGCGTCGACACACCTGTATCGCCGCCCGGCCGGAGCACGGGGGCATGACACCCGACTGCGCTTGCCCTGAGGCATCCCGTTGGTCTCGTCGAAGGTTCAGACCGTCGCCGGCGCCGAGCAGGGGGACGCCAGCTCGACTGACGGCGCCCCGGGTCCTGCACGCACACGCACTATCGGTGGGTTCTGCGCTGCTCCCTGGGCGCCCGAGCCCGTTCGGCGGCCTCCCCGATAGCCCCGGTTCAAGAGTTGAGTCGATCAGGCTCAACTTTCTTGACATTTGCGAGCCGCTCCCTAAACTTGAGTCACATACAGTCAACTCTCTAGAGAGGAGCCCAGCATGGCACGCAATTTCGACCCGTTCCGAGACATGGAGCGCCTGTTCAGCGAGGTGGCCCGTCCCTCCCAGCCCGGCCTGGCGATGGACCTTTACCGCACGGGTGACCACTTCGTCGCAGCGTTCGATCTTCCCGGCGTCGACCCCTCGTCCATCGACATCGACATCGACGACAGGACGCTCACCGTCCGCGCCGAGCGGGTCAATGGCCACAGCGGCGACGACGTGAAGTGGCTTGTACGTGAGCGCAGCGCCGGCACCGTGGCCCGCCAGCTGGCGTTGGGTCGAGGCATCGACACCAACGCCATCTCCGCCGATTACACCGACGGTGTTCTGACACTCATCATCCCGGTGGCGGAAGAGTCCAAGCCGCGCAAGATCTCGGTGCAGCACTCCGGCCGGGGCCGTGAGATCAGCTCCGGCGACTCGGACGTCATCAAGGGAGAGTCCGAGGAAGGCTGACCTCTGCTCCCTGCCATGTGGCCCCAGCTCGAACCCGAGCTGGGGCCACATGCACGTGGGGACTGGCTCGGGACACACTCTTGCCCGACCGTGGACGGGCGACACCATCGCTACATGCCCGATGGCAACGAATTTCATATACCCTAGGGGGTATATTGTTCTTCTCGTCGAAGGTGAAACCATGTCCCGCATCCGTGCCCTTCTCGCCGTGCTCCTCGGGCTGTCGGCCATCGTTCTGTCCGCCTGCGGCGCCCAGGAACAGATGGAAATCAGGGCCGACACGATCGTCATCGACGTCCGCACCCCCGAGGAGTACGGCTCCGGACATCTGGACGGCGCCGTCAACATCGACGTGAACTCCGGCGTCTTCGCCGAGCAGATCGCGACGCTGGACCCGGCCGGCGACTACGTCGTCTACTGCCGCTCGGGCAACCGGTCCGCACAGGCCGTGAAGATCATGGAGGGCCTCGGGTTCGAGGAGGTACGCGACGCCGGTGGCGTGAACGCGGCAGCCGACGCCACCGGCCTCGAGATCGTCACGAACTGAGCCCCGGGAGCCCCACCCGCGGAACCGTCGGATCGGCCGGCGTGCTCCCCGTAGCATGCATCCATGACCGGGCTCGCAGGTTTCGTCGTCGAACTGCGAACCGATCTGCCCCCTGACGAGACACTTCGTCGCCTGCTGGACCTGCGAGCACACGACAGGATCATCCCGTTGACCCACGTCAGCCCGGCCCTGTCCGCCGACGAACTGACCCCCGGGACGCTGTTCGTGGCGCGCACTGCGCTGGGCCCACTCGGTTTCGACGACCCGATGCGCATCGAGAGCCTGACCTTCGCACCCGCCGCGGCCACCATCCACAAGCTCGGCCGGGCCATCGCGGGCGACATCGACATCACGGTGACACCCACGGACGGTGGCGCCGTGGTCCGCTGGGAACAGTCGACGAAACTGCCCTGGCTCCCTGCCCGGTTGCAGTCTCTGGCCGCGCGGATCCTGCGCTGCGGATACCGGAGGGTACTGCGCCGGCTCCTGGCCGGCTGAGCCGCACGGTCAGGCGCAGGAGAACGCCAGCGACCCTTCGCCCAGGTCCTCGCCGTTCTCGTTCCACGCGCCGGAGCGGACCACGTAGCCACCGCCCTCCTCGGAGAAGGTGACCGGGCTGCCGCTCGCCAGCCCGAGCGCCAGGAACTCATCGGTGGACTGCTGTGGGCCGTCCGCGCCGATGTCGATGCGGAACTCCGCATTGAGCTCAGAGCCCGCGGGCAGGAGGTCCCCCTCGAGGAACCCCGTGGCGTCTCCGCCGTTCTCGCTCGCCGGGCCCGCCAGGACGACCTCAGCGTCGTCCCCGTCTCCGTACATGCCGCAGAGGGTCAGCTCGACGGTGAAGACCCGGTCCCCGACGGTGAACGTGGCGGCGCCGGCTGCCCCACCGGCCGGCGGGGCCTGGGTTTCGTCGTCGGCAGGCGGCTCGGACATCTGGGTGTCTTTGTCCGTGGAGGACACCGGGGTCGGGGTGGCCTGCTGCGATGGGGGCACCTCCTGCGCCCCCGGATCCGCGGCGCACGCCGTCAAAAGGAGCGGAAGAACGGCTCCGCCGAACAGCGCCGCGCGCAGAGGTGACATGCGTCTGGCGCCGCCAGACGTGGTGTTCGGATCAGACATCGGGTCCTTTCGAGGCTCAGAACGTGCCGGAGGGATTGTGCGCGGGGGCCACCTGGGCCACATACCCGGCGAGCGGTGTGACGGTCAGCGTCACCGCGGTTCCCGGCCGCAGCTCCCGGAGCGGGGCCGTCTTCCGCACCGTCCACTGCTGGTGTCCGTTGTCGGTGTCGAGGACGACCTCGGTCCGCACGCGGCGCTTGTCCATCTGGTTGGGGTTGCGCTCGAAGATCATCCGCTGCGCGATGTGCGGGAGGAAATCGAGGAACCTCCGATCGCTCAGGCTCACGACCGTTCCGGTCACCGTCCGCCGGACCATCATGTCGAGCACGCCGACCACCACGCTGAGCACCCCGAGAACACCGCCCACCGCGAGGGCGATGATGATCACACCGGCCAGCAGCCGCACTCTGCCGCTGTCACCCGTCACGGCGGCGAGCTCGTCCGAGCCGACGACCCTCAACGCGACGACCGCGAAGAAGATGCACAACGCGACCCGGATGACCCCGCGGACGATGAGGCCCAGCGGCGACCTTCCTGACCAGGGCCGCAGCGACACTCCGAGCAGGCGGGACCACCCGCCCACGCTTGCCGGGACCGACGAGGCTGTCTGCTTCCACACGTTGTCGTTCAACTTCCCCTCCTCAAGACGAGCGTCTACCGCTCGTTCACGCTAGGGAGCCTCCGTGTCAGTTCCCTTAAAGCCACATGTAAGAGAAGCGACGACCCCGTCGCCTAGGCTCCCGGGATCACCCCTGGCATGAGGAGAGAGCGCGTGCGGTTGACGTCACCAACAGTGCGACTGGTCGCAGCAGCATTCACCGTCGTCGGTATGGCGGCCGCCCTGGCGGGTTGCTCGCCGGACACAGCTGCTCCGGGGGCCGGAGATCCCGGGCAGGACCCGCCGGCCGCGGGGTCGACGCCTACCGTCGAGCCGTCACCCGCCGTCGAGTCGCCGGCAGCCGTCGAAACAGCCGTGCGTTCCACCACGGCACCGCCCGCCGCAGCGGGCCCAGACTGCCTTGTCGGCTCGTGGGAGATGCGCAACGACAGCTTCGAGGCCACGCTCTCGGCCCTGCTTCTGGACGACCCGGACTTTCCCACCGAGATGCTGGGGAGTGCAGGCATCACCCTCACCGGAGACACCTTCATCCGATTCGGAACGGCCGGAGAATACGGTGGCTGGCAGGACGGGTTCACGATGGCCATGGGATCAGGCGCCGAAACGGTACGGCACACGCAGACCTCCGCGGACGTCGCGCAGTACTCGGCCGACGCGGATCACGTGTACATCAGCGAGTACCAGCGGCTGTACGCGGAGGCCGAGATGCAGATCGGCGATCTCGCCACCGTCTCGCTCCCGGCGAACGACAGCTCCACGGCGAATGTCAGCATCTTCGGACACACCGCCGAGGTGCCCGTGGGCGCACCTGAGCAGCCGGACGCCACCGCCCGCTACACCTGCGGCGGGGACACCCTGACGATCCAGGCCGACGGGTTCCCTTCGGCGACCGAGTTCACCCGGATCGCGGACATCACGCGGGAATGACCCGACGGCGACACCGTCAGTCCCGGCGCCGCACCAGGGCCTCTCCCAGCGGAACGCCGAGGGAACCGACGGTGCGGACGTACTCCTCGCGGGCGGCGTCCGCGCGGCCGTGGGCGCCCAGCTCCGTCAATGAGCTGATCACACCCTCGTGGGCCCGCTGGTCGAACTCGTCGAGCGCGAGCACACGCCGATAGGTCTCGAGGCGGGAGAGGTGGTCACCCTCCGCGGCGAACAGTTCGGCCAGGGTGTGGGCCGCGGAGAAGAAGACCTCGTGGATCTCGCGACGGAAGTCCGCTGCCCAGAGCTCGCTCTGCTCCTCCTGCAACGGCTCGCCCGTGTAGAGCGACAACGCGGCGCTGAGCCGCTCGATGCGTTCGGTGGCGGTGGCAGGTTCGGCGAGGGCACTCTCCGCGGTGGTGAGGAACTGCTCGGCGTCGATGTCCAGGGCGTCGATGCGCAGCTGGATGAGCCCGTCGCGGTACCCGAGGAACGCGTCGCGTTCCAGGACCGACGACGGGTCGAGCGCGCGTCTCACCGCCGCGGCCGCGACCGAGAACCGGTTGGTCAACTGGTGAGGCGGCACGTCGGGCCAGAGCATGTCCATCAACGTGCCCCTGCTCATCGCGGTGCCCCGTCGGGCGATGAGGATCTTGAGCATCTGCCTGGCCTTGCGCGACTGCCATCGCCCTTCGGATCCGTCGACGGAGGTGACGACGAATCCGCTGAATACCTGGATCCTGGCGCGGGCGACGTCCAGCTCCGTCCCCACCGAGGATGATCGTTGCCGGAGCGCCGAAGCGCTGCGCAGTGCGGCGAGGGTGCGCGAGGCCATCTCCTCGGTCGTGTGCAGGTGCAGGGCCTGCGCGGTGGCGAGCGATTCGACGGCGAGCGCGACTGCCTCGTCGTGCGCGGCCTCGTCTGCCTGGTCGCCGAGCAGTCTGGCCAGTTCCCACTGCAATTCGGCCAACCACGGATGGGCGCCGCAGCGGCTCGCCACCTCGATGCCGTGGCGATAGTGGGAGATCGCGAGGCCGGTGTCGCCCATCGTCCTCGCGGCCAGCGCCAGCGGCCTGGCCACGGTCCCCCAGAACGCGATCCCGAGCCCGACGGTCATCAGGCGATCCTGATAGGGGACCAGCGCGGCGTAGAGGTCCCGCGCCAGTTCCGTCTGGTGAAGCTGATGGGCGACCTCGGTCAGGATGCAGAGTGTGGAGAGCCAGTTGCGGTCGATGGGCAGTTCCGCGACGGGCGGCAGCGCCGCGACGAGCGACCGGGCCGCGCTGGTGCGCCCCTGCTTCAGCCACATCCAGGCCAGGCACACCGCCCACACGGGCTCGTGCGGCGCGGCCTGGCGGACCTGCAGGAACAGGGGCTCGAGTTCCACCACCCGCCCCTGCATCCAGCGGATGATGGCCAGCTGTCCGACGTAGACGGCCTGGGCGTCTGGGTCGTCGGCCTGCGAGACGGCGAGTCCCTGCTGCGCGAGCTGTTCGGCGTCACGCACGTCGCCCCTGAGCATCGCCTGGAAACACCGGAACCACGTGACGTGTCGACCGTCCTTCAGTTCCGGGAAGTGACCGAGGATTGGGCCGACCGGGCTGAGCGCCAGGTCGAGTTCCGACATCCTCCCCAGTTCCGCGAGGGCGGCCAGGTGTAGGAAGAAGCTCATCGGCAGGAACGCCGCCTCGCCGGTATCCATCGAGATCTGGATGACCTCGCGCGTCATCTCCAGCCGTTGCTCGGTGGTGGCGCACGACAGGTCGGACACGCTGGACGCGATCAACGCCCACGCACGCGACACGCCGTCCCCGGCCCGCTCAGCGGCGGCAGCGGCATCCGCAGCTGCCGACGCCGCTGCCTGGGGGTCGAAGAACACGCTCGCGGCCGTGAGGATCGCCAGCAGCCTGGCCCGCTCCGCATGGTCGTCGGCGTCCAGCTCGTCCAGCAGCGTGCGCGCAGCCCGGGACTGCTGGAAGACCTCTGAACCGGAAAAGTGGAGAGAGAACCGCATCGACGCTGACATCGCGTCACCCTAGCAAACCTTAACGCGCGCGTTAAGGATGCTGAAGGTCCCGTCACTAGCGTTGATGGTCTGCGTTCGGGTGCTCCATGAGCCCTCGGACGTGGCCCGCCGCTCAGCGGACAAGCCGACGACAAGAGGACATCACCATCATGCGCATACTCGCCGCACTCGCCTCCGGCACCTTGCTGCTCCTCCTCAGCGCCTGCGCTGGCGAGGCGACGCCGTCGACCCCGCCGGAGAAGAGCACCCCTGCGGCCCCCACCGAGACTAAGGCCGATCCCGGCGGCGGCGATGACGACGGCTACAACAAGGCGGGCGCGGTCATGCTGCTCGAGTCGCAACTGGGAGCATTCGGCGGCCAGGGACGCTGGGACGGCGACACGCTGATCACGAAGTTCGACGCGGAACTGGACGCGAGCGACCTCGACCTGCCGTTCGTGTGCGGGTTCATGGACGGGCTGGTCCTCGAGGAACACTCGACGGCGGTGGAGACGCCGAGCGGCACGACCCCCTGCACGGCCTAAAGCGCTGCACCCGGCTGATCTTGTCAGTCGGGCGCGGGCACTCACGGCTGGTTGGGGTGGGCTTGTTGTGGAGCATAGGGGACTCGAACCCCTGCCGAAACGCCGCTGACTAGGAGTCTAGCCTTGGTCAGACGTCCCCGTGCTACGACTGTGCTACGAGGTAACCGCTTAGCGGACAGCCGAACCAAAGAAGGCGGCTGATCTCGACGGTTCAGGCCTCAGCACCAAGGGAGGCGAAACGTTGGATCTTGGCGAACATGTCTTCCAGGAGCCACCGGACGTCGACTGAGTCAGCGACCTGCACGGTTCGGCCGGGTACCACCACTCCGGACAATCGTGCGTGTTCATCGAAGATCCTCACTGGGTGGAGACGCCACACCGCACCGCGCGGGTTGAGCACCACTCCAACGGCGGGTGAGTCTCCGAGCGAGCGGTACTCCATCTCCTCAACATCGGCGAAGGACGCATTGAAGTCCTTGAGCTGCCGAACCAGGTACTCGCCCAGCTTTCCGAAGGGCGCCACGCGCGCATCCAGCTCAGCGTATCCAACCGAGACCATCGTGTAGACCGACCAGGGGATCTGCCACACCGCGACCCCCGACCGCATCACGACGTTCGCTGCGGCGACATCGTTGGACAGGTTGAACTCCCCTGCGGGCTCGTCTCCATGAACGCCGTCATACGGGCTGCCCCCGATCCATACCACCGTGAGGTCCCGGTTGTGTCGCAGCGCAGGATCCAGCAGCAGAGCACTCGCCATGTCCGTAAGAGGTCCGAGGAAGATGAGGAACAACCGCCCCGGTCTGCGCGCTGCGTGGATGATCAGGCGCGCGCCGGGCGAGTCCATGGGGGTATCTTCGTCCGGCAGGGCCGTCGCAGCCCCATTAGCCACCACAATCCTCTCGGACATGCCAAGTAGTCGCAGAACCAGATCGACCTCCTCACGGCTCTCCTCCAGGCTGTGCGCCGAACGGCGGTCTCCGAAGTGTGCCGGAATGATCCCCTCCACCTGCAGCGAGGGTGAGAGCAGTGCGTGCACAATTGCGAATTGATCGTCAGCTTCGTTCTTGGCATCGGTATTGATGATCACGCCCGGCACCTACTTCCACCTGTACGAGAATGATGTCCTCGTCCACGTCCAAGCCCTCGACGCCAGGCTCGGGTCGCCCCAGATCATCGAGGTGCCCGTCACCGACAAGGCGGCCGGCACCTACAAGTACCGCGGTGACCTCGTCAACTCCCACGGAACCAGGAAGACCAGCGTCACGGTCGCCCGGGTGTCCTGACCCGCATCGTCCTCACTGAGGAGTCTGTGCCGGTCACTCGCCGGCACAGACTCCTCTGCCATTCACCATGTCGAGCATCCCCACCGCATCGCCACAGCGACACCCATGAAGGGGCAGTCATGACCAGCTCAGAGAACCCGACTTACCGCGATCTCAACCGCAACGGTGTTATGGACCCCTACGAGGACCCCCAGCTGACCCCGGAGGAGCGCCCCGAAGACCTCGTCGGGCGGCTGTCGCTGGCCGAGAAGGTGGGGCTCATGTTCCACACCGTCATCGAGATGGGCGAGGGTGGCGCCCTCCTGGAACGGCCGGGCAACATCAGCAAGTCCCCCACCTCCCAGGTGGTGGGGGACAAGCTGATGAACCACTTCAACGTCCACGACGTGCCCGACGGGAAGGCGGCCGCCCGCTGGAATAATGCCCTCCAGCATCTGGCCGAGGACACACCGCACGGGATCCCCGTCACCATCTCCAGCGATCCGCGTCACGCCTTCGCGGAGAACGTCGGCGTCGGTTTCTCCGGCGGCCCGTTCTCCCAATGGCCCGACAGCCTGGGCCTCGCCGCGATCGACGACCCAGCTACCACCGAGATCTTCGCTTCGGTGGTGCGGCAGGAGTACGTGGCCGTGGGGATCCGTGCCGCCCTGCACCCCCAGGTTGATCTGGCCACGGAACCCCGCTGGTGCCGCCAGCTTCAGACGTTCGGGGCGGATCCCGAGCGTTCCGCGGCGCACACCGTCGCCTACCTCCGTGGCCTGCAGGGCCCCTTGCCCGCGCCCGAGACCGTCGCGTGCACCACCAAGCACTTCCCCGGCGGAGGTCCGCAGAAGGACGGCGAGGAGGCTCACTTCCCCTATGGCAAGCAGCTGGTCTATCCGGCCGGCAGGTTTGAAGAGCACCTCGCTCCCTTCCGTGCTGCCGTTGAGTACGGGACCGCGGGCATCATGCCCGGCTACGGCATTCCTACAGGGCTCGTCCTCGACGGGGAGCCCGTCGAGCAGGTCGGCATCGGCTTCAATCGCCAACTGCTCCAAGGGCTGCTGCGCGAGCGGCTGGGATTCGACGGCGTGATCCTCACGGACTGGGAGTTGGTCAACGACAACGTGGTGGGGACGCAGGTCCTCCCTGCCAGGGCCTGGGGAGTCGAGGGGCTGGATCCTCGCGAACGCATGCTGAAGCTCCTCGACGCGGGTGCGGACCAAGTGGGCGGTGAGGAGTGCGTGGAGGTGATCCTGAGCCTGGTGGAGGACGGGCTGGTGCCCGAGTCCCGCATCGACGAGTCCGCGCGCCGGATCCTGCTGGTGAAGTTCCAGCTGGGCCTGTTCGACAACCCGTACGTCGACGTGGAGGCCGCCGCCGCGGTTGCAGGGCGCCCCGCCCACCGGGAGGCGGGCCGGACGGCGCAGTCACGCTCGGTGGTGGTGCTGGAGAACCGCGAGGTCCTCGGCCGTCCCGCGCTGCCGCTGGCCCCAGGGCTGCGCGTCTATCTGGAGGGCATCGATCCCGCCACCCCCGGGCTGCCGGGGCCCGTGGTGGCCACCCCGGAGGAGGCCGATGTCGCGATCGTCGGCTCGGCGCCCCTTCGATCCGCGCGACGACCTGTTCCTGGAGTCCTTCTTCCACCAGGGCTCCCTGGAGTTCAGGCCCGGCCTGGTGCACCGACTCGCCTCGCTGGCCCGGACGGTCCCGCTCGTCGTGGACGTAGCCCTGGACCGAGCCGCCGTGCTCACACCGCTGGCGCCCATAGCCTCCGCGCTGACGGTGACCTTCGGCGTCTCAGACGCCGGGCTCCTGGACGCTCTCACTGGGACGATGCCCCCCATCGGGCGGTTGCCGATCGGCCTTCCGGCGTCGATGGACGCGGTGCGCGCGGTGGAATCCGACGCGGGGCTCCCGCCCGAGGCGTGCCTCTACCCGGTCGGAGCGGGTCTGAGCCTGCCAACGGAGGACGGGTAGGCCCGGATCGGCTAGCCCGAGCCGGGTCCGGCGGTGGATTCGCGGATCACGAGGTTCGCGGGGAGTTCGTGGCGTTCAGGATTGAGCCACAGTTCCTCGGCCGCCCCGCCGCAGATGATCTCAACGGCCTTCGCCGTCATCTGCTCGATGGGCTGGTGCAGCGTGGTGAGCGGCGGGGTGGCGCGTGCCGCGCGCACCTCGTCGTCGAAACCCACGACGAGGACGTCGACGCCCACCCTCAACCCGGCGTGGAAGGCGGACTCGTAGCACCGCAGCGCGATGGCGTCGTTCGAGGCGAAGACGCCCAGCCTGCCCCTGCGGTCGGCCATGACCTTGGCGAGCTCGGGGACCGGGCCGGCCCCGTCCCAACCGGTGCGCACGGTGCGTAGCCTGCTGTCGGGACCGCTGGCCTCGACCGCGGCTTGGAAGCCCGACTCCCGCCCGCGAACGAATTTGTACGCCGGCCTGGCCTGGACGCTGACGAAGTCGACGATTCCGGTTTCTGCCAGGTGCGCCCCGGCGGCGTAGCCGCCCTCAAAGTTTGTCGTGCCCACGCTGCAGACGTCGGCCCAAGAGCCGGTGATGGGTTCGAGGAGGACGACGGGCACGTGCGCCGCCCGCAGTGTGGCCAGCTGCGACGGTGAGGGGTGCGCCAGGCCGATGATGATGCCGGCGGTGCCTCGCCGGACGACCCGGCTGGGCCAGTCGTCGTTGTCGTCCTCCAACCGCTCAGTGGTGAGAGTAAGGTCCAGACCCATGCTCACGGCTCCGTGCCAGGCTCCCCGCACCGCGCGGTCGCTCCAGGCGTGGGACACCTGGCCGACGATCAGGTCGACGGTGGTCGCCTCCGGCGCGCGACGACCCCGACGGGTCCACGAGCGGTCATAGCCCAGCGCCTCCGCAGCTGCCAGTACCCGGGCGCGGGTGTCAGGACGGAAATCACCGCGCTGGCTCAGCACCCGCGACACGGTCCCGGGCGAGACCCCCGCCACCTTCGCGACGTCGCTCAGCGTGGCTGCGGAACTTCTGGGGGCGTCTGTGCTCACCCGTCTAGGAAAGCACAGGTTTCAATCGTGAGGCCCGGGCCGAGCTCCCGATCCGGCCGGCCGGGGAGACGCAGGACGCCGTCGACACCCGCAGGCAGTTCGGCCGCCACCCTCAACGTGGTTCCCGCGACCGTCCAGCGGACCTCCACCCGGCCGTGGGGGGTGTCGAGAGCGGTGTGGGCCTCCGTCAGCTCCCCTCCCGGCTGCGGCGCCACGAGCACCCGAGAGTAGCCCGGCGCCAGCGGAGAGACGCCGCCGATGACCCTGTGCATCCAGTCGGCCACCGCCCCGAGCGCGTAGTGGTTGAAGCTGGTCATCCCGCTGGGATTGATCCTCCCGTCGGGCAGCAGGGAGTCCCATCGTTCCCAGATCGTCGTCGCCCCCATCGTCACGGGGTAGAGCCACGACGGGCAGCCCGTCTCCAGGAGGAGACGGTAGGCGACATCGAGATGGCCGGTCCTGGATAGCGCTTCCGTGATGAATGGGGTCCCGGCGAACCCCGTGGTCACCCGGAAGTCGGCCGCGCGCGCGAGTTCCGCGAGCCTTCCGCCCGCCGAGACCTCGTCCTCGGGGACAGGAGGCCGAAGACGATGGCCAGCGCGTACACGGTGGAGCAATCGCTTGTGACCACCCCGTCGTGCACGTAGACGTCGCCGAAGGCCCGCTTCAGGCGAGCAGCGAGCCCGCCGAACTCGGCGTGGTCGGAGTCTCTGCCGAGGAGTGCGGCGGTCTGGGCCACGATGGTGGCAGAGCGGTAGGCACACGCTGTGGCCACCACTGCGGGGTCCGCCTTGGCGCGGGCGGGCTGGTCCGGCGGCGCATCCGGATCCAGCCAGTCTCCGAACTGGAAGTTACCGTCCCACACGCCGTTGGGCGACAGCAGCCGTTCCACACGCCGCACGTGGGAGCACATTGATTCGTACTGACGCCGCAGCACGGCGACATCCCCGTAGGCCTGGTATAGCGTCCATGGGACCCACACGGCGGCATCTCCCCATATGGCGGTGGAGTCACTCACCCCGAACACTGAGTCCGCGGGAAGGTACTTCATAACGTCCGGCACGACCCAGCCGGCGATACCGTCTCGGTGCTTCTGTTCCAGGGCCAGATCGATCAGCCAGTCGCTGAGGAAATCCTTGACGTCAAACAGGAACGCCGCCGCCGGGGCGAACACCGAGATGTCACCGGTCCAGCCGAGCCGCTCGTCGCGTTGCGGACAATCCGTCGGGACCGCGAGGAAGTTGCCCCGCAGACCCCAGACGACGTTCTCGTGGAGCCGGTTGAGGAGCGGGTTGGACGTGGTGAGGTGTCCGGTGCGCTTCAATTCCGAGCCGACGGCGACCGCCACGAGATCTTCGGTGCGCAGCTCGCCCGGCCACCCGCTGACCTCCGCATACCGGAACCCGTGGAAGGTGAAGGTGGGCTCGAACTCGTCGCGACCGCCGCTGAGGATGTAGCGGTCGGTGGCCTCCGCAGAGCGCAGTGGTTCGGTCCCTAGTTCTCCGTTCTCCAGGACCTCGGCGTGCCGGATGGTGATCTCGGTTCCGGGTGCACCGGTAGCTGTGAACTTCACCCAGCCCACCAGGTTCTGGCCGAAGTCGACGAGCGTCTTGCCAGACGGTGACCGCGTGATGGACTGGGGCGAGAGGGTTGCCCACCGGCGCACGTGCGGACCGATGTAAGGCACCAGCTTCTCGGTCTCGAAATCGAGCGCACGGACCCCGAGCCACGACGCGTCGTCGAATCCGGGATGCTTCCACCGCTCGTCTCGGAGCCGGGCATCGATGGTCTGTCCGTCGTAGAGGTCGTTGGCGAGAATCGCGCTCGGCCCAGAGCGCCAGCTCTCATCGGTGATGAGAAGTTCCTGCGTACCGTCGTCGTAGGTGACCTCGAGTTGGGCGAGGACCGCGATGTCGTCGCCGTACCAGGACCCCTCCGGCGCCCAGCCCATGCGCCCTCCATGCCACCCCTTGCCCAGCGAGAGCCCGAGCACCAGCGACGGCCCGTCCACGAGCTCGGTGACGTCGTAGTCGGCATAGCGGAGGCGCCACTCATACGACGTCCAGCCCGGAACAAGCAGGTCCCCGGACACTGGCCGGCCGTTAATCCAGGCCTCCACCACACCCAGCGCCGTCAGGGTCAGCCGCGCCCGCGAGACTCGACCGGCCCTCTCGTCAAGGCTGAACTCGCGGCGCAGCAGCGGCGCGCCGGCGAAGTCCGCGCCCGCAGAGATCATTCGTGCCTGCCAGACCATCAGTCCTCCAAAGGGTGTTCGGCGTGTCGACGAATCTTGGCGAAGAGATCCTCCACCAGCCAGCGGGCGTCAAACGACTCGTACACACGGATCAGACGATCGGGGTCCGGACCAGGCGCCATCTCCCCATCCAGCGTGAACCGAGGAGCCGGCCGGAGGCGCCACGTCCCCCCGCTCTGATTCATCACCGCCCCGATCGCAGGGTTGTCCCCCAGCGTTCGATACTCCATCGGCGTAGAAAACGACTCGTTCAGCTCGATCAGCTGCCGCGTGAGATAGGAGCCGAGTTCACCGTAAGGCGCCACGCGCTGCCGGAGCTCGTCGTGACCGACGCCCACCATGCAGTAGACGTTCATCGGAATCTGCCACACCTCGACACCCGACGCCATGACGACGTTGGCGGCCGCGATATCGTTGGAAAGATTGAACTCCGGAGCATAGGCCGCTTCGATCCCGCCATAAGGGGGACCACCGATCCACACCACGACGATGTCGCGGCCACCGAGTGAGGGCTCTTCGAGCAAGGCAGAAGCCATGTCGGTGAGCGGACCCAGGAACGCGATGAACAAGCGGTCCTCGGCTGCGGAAGCCTGCTCGACGATGAAGCGAGATCCCTCGGAGGGCACAGGCGTGGCCTCGTCGGGAAGCGCGTGAGGAGCGCCGTTAGCCACGCGAACACTGCCCAGCAGATCCAGCAGACGCAGGATCTCGTCGACCTCTGCCCGCGACTCGAGCATGCTCGTCTGTGTCCGACTACTGCCGAAATGAGCAGGGATGATCCCGCACACGTCAAGCGTCGGTGACAGCAGCGCTTGCACGATGGCGAACTGGTCGTCGGCCTCGTTCTTGGCGTCTGTGTTGACGATGAGTCGATGGGGTCGAGCTTCCATCAGAAGTCCTAGCGTGGAAGAGGTGAAACCAGCAGCTGTCCGGCCGAGCCGACATCGCCGGCGCGACCTGCGAGCGGTGCGGGTTGGATACAGGTTGGAGCAGCCGCCCACCCCGGCACCGTGACCGTCGCGTGGGACCGAATGTCGGCGCTGGAGAGGCCCAGCAGGACGGAGATCTCGCCGGGCTCCAGCACGCGTCGGTCATCCAGACCGGTGTAGGCCAGGCGGGCCAACGGAACGGTGAAGGACACCTCGCGCGACTCCCCGGGCTCAAGGGTCACCCGGGTGAACTCCACGAGCTGCTTGACCGGCCGGACTATCGAGGCCTCCTCGTCGCGCGCGTACAGCTGGACCACCGCCGTCCCGGCCCGCTCGCCCGTGTTCCGCACCGAGCCAGAAGCGTGGACGGCATCGCCCCAGACCCCGGTCTCGGTCAGAGTCACATCAAAGCTGGAGTAGGTCAGGCCATGGCCGAAGGGGTAGAGCGGGCTGCTGTCGTCGAGGTCGATGTATCCGTGTCGCGGCAGGGTGGGGTGTTCGTAGCCGCTGCCGACGGGATGGCTGTAGTACATCGGGAGTTGGCCCAGCTGCCGTGGGAACGTCGAGGGGGTGCGGCCACCCGGCTCGGTGACGCCGTAGAGGCAGTCGGCGATGACCGGCGCGGCTACAGGGCCGAGGAGCGGCGCCAGGACGACCGCGTTCGACGCCTCGTGCACGGGCAGGAGCAGGAGCGGCCTGCCGGACACCACAACCGTCACCACACGCTTGCCGAGCCCCCGGAGCGCCTCGATCAACTCGTTCTGGTTGCCGGGAAGGCTGGGGTCGGCGGCCGTGCGCCCCTCCCCCGCCGTGTTGTTGCCCGACCACCCGGTCCGTTCGCCGACAACGGCGATGACCACGTCCACGTCGCGCAGCGCCTCCCTCATGGCGGCCAGATCAAGAGGCTCGGCGTGCTCAAGGTTGCCGAACGCGTGGTACTCCGCCGTCGGCTCGTGCTCGAGGAGCGCCTCCACAAGGGTCAGCGAGCCGGGATGGAGTTCTCGGGCCATCTCCTCGAAGAGTGGCTCCACGCCCGGGAACCTGGTCTGGAACAGGTCCGGGAAGACGTCAGGCGTCGTGGTCATGCCGGGGAGACGGCCGGTGTTGATGAGGTGGATCGTCGTGGCGATCTCGGCCTCGGACAGCGTGCTGTAGGCCCCGAAGTGCAGGCGGAGCTCGTCGGCACCGGGGCCGACAATCGCAGTCTTCACCGCCCCGGCCGTGAGCGGGAGCACTCCGTCGTTGGCGAGGAGCGTGACAGCGGCCGCCGCCACGTCCCGGGCGGCGTCCTCGGGTATGTGGCGCTCGATAGGCGGAACCGCCGGGATGGGCCGCGAGGGACGGATGTCCGGGATGAGGCCCAGCCGCGCCTTGAGCCGCAGGACGTTGGTCACCGCGCGGTCGAGGTCCTCCTCACGGAAGGTGCCGTCCTCGATGAGCGGGCGCAGGCCGCCGCTCATGTCCGCGGAGGGGAGCTCGACGTCGAGGCCCGCGTGAATCGCGATCCCTGCCGCGTGCGCGGGTGTCGCGGCCACCCGGTAGACGCTGTGGAGCATGGCGACCGCCCCGTAATCACTGACCACCAGCCCGTCGAAGCCGAGCTGACCGCGCAGGAGATCCGTGAACAGCCAACGGTTGGCGACGGCGGGCACCCCGTCGATCTCGTTGTACGAGTTCATCACCACGGCCAGCCCGGCCTCAGCGATCAGCCGGCGGAAGGGTTCGGCGTGCACGTCGACCAGCTCGCGCCTGCCGAGCTGCGTGACGGCCTGGTTCAACCCTCCCGACGAGATGCTGTAGGCGAGGAAGTGCTTGCCCGTGGCGAGGATCCCGCTGTCGCCGTCGTCGCCCTGGACGCCCCGCACGAATCCGATGCCCATGCGGGTGGCGAGCTCCGCGTCCTCGCCGTACGTCTCGTGTACCCGTCCCCATCGGATGTCGCGGGCGAGATCAAGCACCGGGGAGAGGAAGAGGTGGATGCCAACGGAGCGGGCCTGCCGCGCGGCCAGCTCCCCGACTCGCCGCGACATAGACGGGTCCCACGTCGCCGCCTGACCCCAGGGCGTCGTGAACTGGTAGCCCTGAGGATGGACGAAGCCACTCACCCCCTCGGCGTGCACCAGCACGCCGATGCCGAAGGGTGCCAAGTCTCGCGACGCCTCTTGGACGGCGGCGATGTCCGTGCGCAGACCCTCCAGGTCCCAGTTCATCTGCTGGCCCAACGACAGGTGTCCCAGCCCATGGGGCCGGAGCGAGGCGAGCCGGCCGAAGTCCACATCGAGGCGTCGCGGCGCCCGGAGGGGGTTCGCGTCGTCGCGGTGGGCGCCCGGGGGAGCAGCTCCTGCGGCTGCAGGCCGTGGATCTGGGCGATCTTCTCGTCCACGTCAAGGCGGCTGATGAGGTGGCGGATGTCGGTCATGCGGAAGGTCCTTCGGATAGAGCGGGAGGAAGTGGGGGCGCGCTCAGAGCGTGCGCAGTGCGGGATCCCAGCTCTCTGGGAGCGGCTCCGGCCGCGGCACCCGTGAGGTGATCTCCACCGGGTGACCCGTCTCCGCCGCCTCCCCGATCGCGAGCAGCGCGTCGAGCACATGGGAGGCAAGGGCGCCGCCGGCGGTCTCGGGCGCCCCGCCGCGGAGGGCCCTGGCGAGGTCGACCACGCCCGAGCCACGCCCATGGTGGTTACCCACAGCCGGCAGAACCTGGGGCGTGGATGCGTCGAAGCGCCACAGTGCCGAGTCGCCGACGAACGCGTTGGGATCCGGGAGCACCAGCGTGCCCTCGGTCCCGCTGATCTCGACGACGCCCGCGCGCGGCAGGGCGTTCTGGAAGCTGAACGTAGACTGCGCGGACTGCCCGCCCGAGAACCCGATCAGCGCCGAGTGGTGCGTGGGCACCTCGACGGGGAACCGCTCACCCTGACGCGGTCCACTGCCGACGACGCGTTCGCCGTGGGACTTGGACGCCATGGCGGTCACACGAGCGATCGGGCCGAAGGCGTGCACCAGCGTGGTCACGTAGTACGGGCCCATGTCGAGCAGCGGGCCGGCGCCGCGGGCGTAGAGGAAGTCAGGGTTCGGGTGCCAGCTCTCGGGCCCGGGCCCTTGGAATACGGTCACGGCGGTGAGCGGCTCACCGATGTCGCCCCGAGCGATCGCCCGCAGCGCGGTCTGGATGCCCGCGCCCAGTACGGTATCCGGGGCGCACGCCACGCGCACGCCCGCCGCATCCGCGGCGGCCAGGAGCTGCGCGGCGGTGGCGCCGTCGAGCGCCAGCGGCTTCTCACTCCAGATGCTCTTCCCGGCCACGATCGCCATGAGGTCCAGGTCGATGTGGACATCCGGCGTGGTGAGGTTGACCACGATCTCGATGTCGTCCCTGGCGAGCAGGTCCGCGTAACCTCCGTGGGCCGGCACGCCGTACGCCTCGGCCTTGGCCCGCGCCCGCTCCGGATCGATATCCGCGACGAACAGCACCCGCAGATCGGGGAAGCTCGTCATGTTCTCCAGGTACGTGTCGCAGATCACCCCGGCACCGACCACTCCAACACCGACGGGTCCGGCACCGCTCATCGGTCGTTATCCTTCAGCCAGGCCAACGACGCGGCGAGACCCTCGAAGATGTCCCCTGCGTAGTCGTCGAACTCCACCACGCGGGTCGCGTGAGGGCGGCGGCGAGGATGGCGGCCACTCCGACCTGCCCATGGCCGGCCGGCACCTGCTCCTTGAAGGCGTGCGCGAGCGCTTCGGGCACCACGAGCGCACTCTCGCTGCTCGGCAGCACGGTGGCGATGTCGCCGCCGATCTTCCCATCCTTTACGTGGAGGAACTGGACCCGGGAGCCCAGTGAGCGCAGCAGCGCGGGCGTGTCTGCTCCCCCGACGGTGGACCAGAATGTGTCCACCTCGAGGACCACATGGTCGGAGATCCGCTCGGCGAAGTAGGAATAGACCGACCTGCCCTGGAACTGGTTGGCGAACTCCCATTGATGGTTGTGATACCCGAACTGGAGCCCGTGCTCGGCGGCTCGTGCCGCGAGGGCGTTGGCCTGGTCGGCGAGGCGGTGGGCGTCGTCGGCCGTGCGCCACCGTTCGCTGGGGATGAAGGGGTCGATGACGGTGCCGATGCCGAGCAGAGCGGCAGCGTCGAAGACCCGCTGGGGATCGGCGACATCGATGACGGAGGCGTGCGCCGACGGGGCGCTGACCGCTGCCGCGGGCAGCGCCTGCGAGTACTCGTGTGCGCGATCCACGAATTCGTAGGGCTCCACCTTGGTGTAGCCGAGTTCGGCGACGCGCGCGATGGTTCCTGTCAGGTCGGCATCCATGGCGTGGCGGACGCTGTAGAGCTGCACCGATGGGACGATGGCATGGAGATTCTCCTGTAACGGGAAGAGTGGAGGTGGGGCCGTCAGCCCTTGAGCCCGGAACCGATGGAGGACCGCACGAAGTAGCGCTGGAAGACGAAGAAGATGACCAGCACCGGGATGATGTACAGCACGCTGGCGGCGGCTTGAACGGTCGGGAGGGCGTTGCCCGCGGGATCGACGTAGGACGCGGTGACGGCGACTGCCAGTGTGGTCTTCTGCTGATCCAGGAACAGCGCCGGCCCGATGTAGTCGCCCCAGCTGCCCATGAAGGAGAGCAGGAACACGGTGATCAGCATGGGCTTGGACAGGGGCAGGAAGATGGTGAAGAACATGCGCCCCCAGCCGCAGCCGTCGATGATGGCCGCGTCCTCCAGCTCGCGCGGGATCGAGGAGAAGAACTGGCGGAAGAGGAACACGAAGTAGGCCGACGAGGCGAGGCCCCACAGCACCCACGGCCAATAGGTGTTGATCAGGCCCAGCTGGGAGAACAGGATGTAGGTCGGGAGCAGGGTCAGGATCTGCGGGAGCATCATCGTCGCCAGCAGCACCACGAACATCGCTTTCTTGCCGGGCGCGCGGAGGCGGGCGAAGCCGAAGCCCACGGTGGCGCTCGAGAGCGTCGTGAGGGTGGCGAAGATGGTGGCCAGGAACAGGGAGTTTCTCAGGTACTTGAGGAAGTCGGCCTGGGTGACGGCGGAGACGAAGTTGTCCCAATTGATCTGCTCCGGAAGGATCTGCATCGGGAGGGCCGCCCACTCCGCGGGGGTCTTGAACGCGGCCAGGACCAGCCACAGGAACGGGCCGAGGAAGATCGCCGCGAGGATGACGGCCAGGACGTAGATCCCCACCTGCCTGTCGCGCTTCCTGCGAGGCGTGACGGTGTCGGGTGGCTGAACCGCGCGGGTGCTGAGGGCGGTCATCGTCCTTCTCCATCCATGTCGACTTCGTAATAGACCGCGGACCGCGACGACCGCAGCAGCACCAGCGTGAGGGCGAGGATGACCACGAAGTACACCCACAGCATCGCTGAGCCGTACCCGAACCGGTTCTTGGTGAAGAACTCCTCGTAGACGCGGATCATGTAGAGCCGGTTGCTCTCGGGCACCGAGGAGGCGCCCGTGATGCCGCCGGCGGGGGTGAGCAGAAGGGGCTGGACGAGGATCTGGAGGGCGCCGATGACCCCGGTGATGACCTGGAAGAACAGGATCGGGGAGATCATGGGCACCGTCACGTGCCAGAACACGCTCCACTTGCTGGCACCATCGACGGTGGCCGCCTCCTCGAGCTCCACCGGCACCCCCTGGAGGGCTGCCAGCAGAATCACCATGCCGCCCCCGAGGCCCCACAGCGTCATGATCACCAGTGCGTAGAACGCCATCGGGTCCGTCAGCCAGGAGATCTTCTCGATGCCGACGGAGCCGAGGAGGGCGTTGAGGATGCCGGAGTCCTTGTTGAGGACGAGCTTCCACATGATGGCCAGGGCGACTACCGGAACGACCGAGGGCAGGAAGAAGATGGTTCGCCACACTCCCACCGCCCTCAGCCGCCGGTTGAGCATGACCGCCAGGCCGAGCGCGCCGGCCACGCTGAGCGGGACCACGATGGCCGCGAAGCCCAGGGTCCTGAACAGCGAGACCCACAGGTCACCGTCGGTCAGCAGCTCGAAGTAGTTCCGCAATCCCACGAACTTCCAGCGCGGCGACACCCCGTCGAAGTTGGTCAGGCTCACGGCGAAGCCGTAGATCAACGGCACCGCGGTGAGCAGGAGGAAACCGACGGTCCAAGGTGCCGTGAAAGCGTAGAAGGTACGGGCGGGATATCGGGACCACTTCTTCTTCATGGGTCAGTCCTAGCCGATCAGCTCTTGGCCCTGAGCCAGCAGCGCGTTGACCTCTTCGGTCAGGGCGGCGGTCGCCTCGTCGACGGACTGGTCCCCTTGATCGCGCTCTGCAGCGCCTTGTCGATCGCCGCGTTGATGGCATCGATCGTGATGTACGGGGAGTCGGGCAGCGGCTTCGCGAACTGGATCTCGTTCTGGGCGACGGCGAACGCCTGCTTCTGGAAGTCCAGCTCCTGAGGCAGCTTGTCCATCAGGGACTTCAGAGACGGCATCCCCCATCCGCTGGAGGCACGCGCCACGGCGGGCGGACCGGCCATGAAGTACTCCATGAGCCGCCACGCGCCGTCCTTGTTGTCGGCCTTGGCGGGGATCCACCAGCCCTGTCCGCCATAGGTGGGGTTGACCCGCGTATCGCCCATGGTGGGCGCCGGCGCCATCTTGACGGTCTGGAGGGAGCCCTCGGCGGCGAAATTGCCGCCGAACCAGTAGCCGTCCTGCGTGATGGCCATCCGCTCGGCCGCGAAGGTGGAGAAGTCCGAGCCGTCAGCGAGAGGATCGAGCGAGGTGGGACCGACTCCCGCCTCCGCGAAGTCGACGTACCACTGGAAGGCGCGGCGTGCTTCGGGGGTAGTGAAATCGATCTCGGTGAGATCGTCGTTGAAGAGGCTGCCGCCCTGCTGCATGACCATGGCCGACATCGGCGCGTAGAGGGACCACGCCCACTCGAGGCCCAGGCCATGGACCTGCGTGGTGTCGCCGTCCTTGACCGTCAGCTGCTTGGCGATCTCCAGGAGCTCGTCGTAGGAGATCGCCTCGGTGTCGCTGAGGTGGGGCACGCCGGCCTCGTCGAACAGCCGGGTGTTGTACCAGAGGCTCGCATCCTGGCTCCAGTCCTTGACGATGCCGTACAGCGGGCCGGAGCCGCTCTTCGTGCCGTCCCAGCGGAAGCCGTCGTTGACCGGCTGCAGGTCGTCCTCACGCAATACGGTGCTCTGCTCGAGGTAGGGCGTCAGATCGGTGGCCAGTCCACGCGCGTTCCAGTTGGCGCTACCCGTCGCCGGGCCGGTAGCGATGTCCGGTGGGTTGCCCGACGCGATCATGGTGTTGAGCCTGGTCGGGTCCGTCAGGATGATCTCGATCTCGACGTCGGGGTTGTCCTTCTTGAACTCGGCGATCATCTCCTCGGTCAGGTCCTGGGCGCCCGCCATGACGGTGATGGTGCCAGTGGCAGGTCCGATGGACGCCGGGCCCGACGTGGGGGCCGCGGAATCAACGTCCGACGCGGGGCTGCATCCGGCGAGCAACGAGACGGCGGTTGTGACTGCGGCGGCGGCGAGAACTCCTCGCCGGCCGATGCTGATAAAACGGTCCATGTTGACCTCCCTGAAAGTCTGGAAGCCTCGTCTGTGAGTGCTCCGGAGATCAAGGTAAGGCGGCATCTGAGGCCTCGCAAAACAATTTGCGCAAGGATCGGCGGATAGCACCCGACCCTCTGGATCCGCTACCAATCACCTGATAGGTTCCGGCGAAACGGCACCGGGAGGACCTCATGTACCACGACCAGATCACGAGTGGGTCTCTGACGTTTCGCGAGCCCTTCCTCCTCGGCGCGGCCACTGCCGCCTACCAGATCGAGGGCGCCGCACATGAGGGAGGACGCGGGGCATCCATCTGGGACACCTTCAGCCATACCCCGGGGAAGACGGCCGACGGCGCGACGGGCGACGTGGCCGCGGACCACTACCACCACCTCGAGGCCGATCTCGATCTCATCGCCTCGCTCAACCTTGACGCGTACCGGTTCTCCATCTCGTGGCCACGGGTGATGCCGCTGGGCGACGGCGACATCAACCAGGAGGGGCTCGACTTCTACTCCAGGCTGGTCGACGGGCTGCTCGCCCGCGGCGTCGAGCCGGTGGTGACGCTCAACCACTGGGATCTGCCCCAGTCGCTCGAGGACCGGCACGGCGGCTGGCGAGGGCGCCAGACGTCGTACGCGTTCGAGAGGTACGCCGAGGTGATGGGCGCGGCACTGGGCGACCGCGTCGCCATCTGGGCCACGCACAACGAGCCGTGGAACAACTCCTACTCGGGGTACGGCAGCGGAGCCTTCGCGCCCGGAGTGCGGTCGCACGAGGCGGCGCTCCGCGCGGTGCACCATCTCAACCTGGCCCACGGCCTGGGGGTCGCGGCTCTTCGCCGTACCATCACACGACCCGATGCACGGGTCTCCGTGGTGCTCAACATCTTCCGGATCGAGGCGGAGCCCGGCCATGAGGAGGCCGCCCGACGGGTTGACGCCATCGCCAACCGGGCCTTCACCGGACCCATGCTGCGGGGGCGTATCCCGCGGAGCTCTTCGACTACACGCGCCATGTGACCGACTGGAGCTTCGTCCAGCCCGGCGACCTCGAGACTTGTCACCAGCCGCTCGACCTGCTGGGAGTCAACTACTACGAGGTGATGCACGTGCGCGGCGCGGCCGACCTCGACCCGGAGAACCTGAGCCTCGGCGGCACGGACTTCCCCAGTTCGGAGTACGTCGAGACCGTCCAGCCCGAGAGCCTGGAGCGCACGGGCATGGGATGGGGCATCGAGCCGCAGGGCTTGACGAACCTCCTGCTGGCCCTCACCGAGGAGTACCCCGAGCTACCCATCATGGTGATGGAGAATGGCGCCGCATTCCACGACCAGGTGACGCAGATCGACGGGCGGCCGGCGGTGCTCGACCACCACCGCACCAGCTACCTCATCGGGCACGCCACGGCGACCCACCGGGCCATCGAGCAGGGCGCGAACGTCCAAGGCTACTTCGTGTGGTCGCTGCTGGACAACTTCGAGTGGGCGCTGGGCTATGGCCCGCGCTTCGGGGTGGTCCGCGTCGACTACGAGACGCAGGAGCGGCTGCCCAAGCTCAGCGCGCACTGGCTCGCAGAGCTCTGCGCCACGCGGACCATCCCTCACCTCCGCGAACACCCGTGACCCAGACCCGGGTTGCCGCTCCCGGCCTTGGAGAGAGGAGTTGACACGTTCGACGCGCGGCACCAGAAACACGCATCCACACACCCGCTTCGCATTGACGCGAGCGGAGATCCACTCAGAGAAGAGAAGGACCCCCCATGCGCTATCGACGCATCCTGGCAACCGCGGTTGCCACCGCCCTTGGCCTGACAGCCCTGATCGCGCCCTCGGCCTCCGGCGACGAACCAACCCTCCGGGAGATCGCCGAACCAGCCGGAATCCTCATCGGGTCCGGGGCGGTCAACCCCGATTACCTCGACGACCCCCAGTTCGCCCAGGTGCTAGCCGCCGAGTTCGAAAGCCTGTCGCCCCAGAATGAACTCAAGTGGACGTTCGTGCACCCCGAGAAGGACGTGTACAACTTCGACGGCCTCGACCGCCTCGTCCAGTTCGCCCAGGACAACGACATGCAGGTGAAGGGGCACGGCCTGATCTCCGGGTGCTGCAATCCTCAGTATCTCCTCGACATCACCGATCCTGACGAGTTCCGCGACGCCATGGTCGAGCACTTCACCACGGTGATGGGCCGGTATTCGGAGACGATGGACCGGTGGGACGTCGTGACCGAGATGTTCGAGACCCAGGGGTCCACCCTCAACGAGAACGACTTCTACAAGGTGCTGGGCCCGGACTACATCGCCGAGGCCTTCCGGATCGCCCATGAGGCGGATCCCGATGCCAAGCTGTTCATCAACGAGAACATGGTGGAGTTCCTGCCCGAGAAGCGTCAGGCGCTCTACGAGCTCGTCTCCGGGCTGGTGGCCGACGGGGTGCCCATCCACGGGGTGGCGCTGCAGATGCACGAGACCTACGTCGGCCCCCAGCCGGGCGTGATCACGGAGATCGTCAACTCCTACCACGATCTCGGGCTCGAGGTCTCCATCGCGGAACTCGACGTCCACACCTACGACGCCGATGCTCAGGCAAAGATCTACGGCGACGTGGTGGCCGAGGCCCTCGCCGCAGGTGTCACCGAGATCAGCACCTGGGGGTTCACCGACAAGTACCTCTGGACGTGGCTGCCGGGCGCGAAGCCCCTCATGTTCACCGAAGAGTACGAGCCAAAGGCCGCCTACCTCGCTTACCGGGACGCCCTGCTCAGCTTCACCCACGACGCGACCGCGCCGTCGGTGGCCAAGCTGTCGAGCACCAACGACTCCAAGCGGCCGTTGGACGGCAACTACACGGTGTCCATGGAACTGAAGAAGGGGACCCCCGGCAGCTACTTCCGCCTCTACGAGAACGACGTCCTTGTCTACGCTCAGGCGCTGGACGCGACCCTGGGCTCCCCCCAGGTGATCGAGGTGCCGTTCACGGCCAAGTCCAACGGCACCTACGTGTACCGGGGAGAACTCGTCAACTCCCAGGGCACAACCGAGTCCAAGTCGACGACCGTCAAGGTCAAGCGGGCCTGACGCACACGCCGTCGGCCATGTGGGTGGCCGCCCTGAGTTCCGCCTCGGGACGGCCACCCACCCCACCAGCAGCCGCGAGGCCCTTCGCCTTCGCCCACCTGCCGACCTCAACCCCACCACCGTGCGGCGCCGTGAAGGCACCGTACGCGTGACCTAGACACATCCCCCACATCGGCCTCCTGATATCTCCCCCGAAAGGCGCACGGACATGGCCCCAGTGATCGCGGTCTCCGACGACGGCACTCTCTACCGCGACCTCAACCGCAACGGTGTCATGGACCCCTACGAGGACCCGCGGCTGACCCCGGAAGAACGCGTCGAGGACCTCGTCGGGCGGCTGTCGCTCGCCGAGAAGGTGGGCCTGATGTTCCACACCGTCATCGAGATGGACCAGGACGGCGACCTGCTCGAGCGGCCCGGGAACATCAGCAAGTCGCCCACCTCCCACGTCGTCCTGAGCAAGCTGATGAACCACTTCAACGTCCACGGGATCACCGACGGGGCGACGGCGGCAAGGTGGGTCAACCGTCTCCAACGGCTCGCGGAGCAGACCCCTCACGGCATCCCGATCACCATTTCCAGTGATCCCCGGCACGCGTTCGCGGAGAACGTGGGGGTGGGATTCTCCGGCGGCCCCTTCTCCCAATGGCCCGACAGCCTCGGGTTGGCCGCGATCGACGATCCGGCGACTACGGAGGCGTTCGCCGACATCGTCCGGCAGGAGTATGTGGCCGTGGGGATCCGCGCGGCCCTGCATCCCCAGGTGGACCTCGCGACGGACCCCCGCTGGTGCCGACAGCTCCAGACGTTCGGCGCCGAGGCGGGCCGCTCGGCGGCACACACCGCCGCCTATCTGACGGGCCTCCAGGGCCCCGTCCCCGGCGCCGGCAGCGTCGCCTGCACCACGAAGCACTTCCCCGGCGGCGGGCCCCAGAAGGACGGCGAGGAAGCGCACTTCCCCTACGGCAAGCAGCTCGTCTACCCTGCGGGTCGCTTCGAGGAGCACCTTGAGCCCTTCCGGACGGCCATCGCGCATGGCACGGCCGGCATCATGCCCGGCTACGGCATCCCCGTGGGCCTGGTGCTGGACGGCCACCCCGTCGAGGAGGTGGGGATCGGCTTCAATCGACAGCTGCTGCAAGGCCTCCTGCGGCAGGCCATGGGCTTCGACGGTGTGATTCTGACGGACTGGGAACTCATCAACGACAACCACGTGGGAGACCAGGTCCTTCCTGCGAGGGCTTGGGGGGTGGAGGGGCTGCAACCGAGCGAACGCCTCCTCAAGCTGCTGAGCGCCGGCGTCGACCAGGTGGGCGGTGAGGAGTGCGTGGAGACGCTCCTGGGCTTGGTGACAGGAGGCCTGGTGCCGGAGTCGCGCCTCGACGAGTCGGTGCGCCGTATCCTCCTCGTCAAGTTCCGGCTCGGCCTGTTCGACAACCCCTACGTCGGCGAGGAGGCCGCGGCCACCGTGCCGGGCTGTGACGCACACCGCGAGGCGGGACGGGTGGCCCAGTCCCGATCGGTGGTGGTGCTCGAGAACCACGAGGTCCGCGGGCGCCAGGCGCTGCCGCTGGCCCCGGGTGCCCGCGTCTACCTGGAGGGCGTCGACCCCGCCACGCCGGGCCTGCCCGGACCGGTGGTGGCCACCCCGGAGGAGGCCGATGTCGCGATCGTCCGGATCGGCGCCCCCTTCGATCCTCGCGACGACCTGTTCCTGGAGTCCTTCTTCCACCAGGGGTCCCTGGAGTTCAGGCCCGGGCTGATCCATCGGCTGAGGACGATCGCAGCGGCCGCTCCGCTCATCGTCGACGTGGCGCTGGACCGAGCCGCCGTGCTGACCCCGCTCTCCGACATCGCCACTGCGTTGACGGTGACGTTCGGCGTCTCGGACGGCTCGCTCATCGATGCCCTGACGGGGACCGTGCCGCCGATCGGGCGGCTGCCGGTCGCCATCCCGGTGTCCATGGACGCCGTGCGTGCCGTGGATTCCGACGCCGGCCTTCAGCCAGCCGCGTGCCTCTACCCCATCGGCACCGGCTTAGGGACGGGAGTTCGCACGGCACCATGAGGGCCCGGCCACCGTACGACAGAGGTCACGTGGACATCAGCGGCGCGCGGCCTGTGCGCTCACTTCTCCGCCTGCTGCGGCGGCGACCAGGGCGGCTCACCCTCGCCGTTCTCGCGTTCGCCCTCAAAGAGATCCCGGTCTGGTATCTGCCTGTTGTCACGGCGGCGATCATCGACATCGTGGTGAACTCCGGCGACCTGCGGGGCGTCCTCATCTGGTTCGCCGTAGCCGCGGCTCTGCTGCTGCAGAACTACCCGAACACGCTATTCTACACACGCAGCTTCATGACGGTCGTCCGAGACACGGGAGCAGTGCTGCGCAACAGCCTTGCGGCCCGCCTCCAGACTCTCTCGATCGGGTACTACGGCAGGGTGAGCTCCTCCGTCGTCCAGACGAAGGTCGTGCGGGACGTCGAGAATATCGAACTCATGCTTCAGCAGGTCACGCCGCCGGCGCTGTCGTCGGTGATCGTTCTGGCCGGCGCCATTGGAATGACCGCCCTTGCCGTGCCAGCATTTCTTCCCGTCTACGCTCTCACCGTTCCGGTCGCGATCGGCCTGCGCGCGGCCCTCCGGCGGCGGACGGTGGCGCCGAACGCGGAGTTCCGGCGTGAGATGGAGGGCCTTGCCAGCCGTGTCGGCGAGATGGCAGTGATGATTCCCCTGACGCGCGCTCACGGGCTCGAGGAGACCGCGGTCACTCGAGTGGCCAGTCGCGCAGACGGGGTGCGCACAGCGGGCCTTCGACTCGACATGCTCAATGCCCACGTGTCCACGATCTCGTGGATCACGATGCAGCTGCTGGGAGTGGCGTGCCTCGTCCTCGCTGCAGCCTTCTCCTTGACGGGTGTGCTCGCCATCACGCCAGGTGAGGTCGTCCTGCTGTCGACGTACTTCACTCTCCTCACTCAGGGGCTGACCCAACTGCTCATGCTCATCCCGGTGACCGCCCGGGCATGGAGTCGGTGCGGTCGATCGCGGAGGTGATGCAGGAGCCGGATCTGGAACTCAACGAAGGCAGGCAGAGCGTCCCCTCCGTCAGTGGCCGGCTCACGCTGCGGGGTGTCACCTACCGCTACGCCGACGCCGACGGCGACGCCCTCCACGGCATCGATCTGGACATCGCCGCAGGCGAGACCATCGCCTTGGTCGGGTCGTCCGGATCGGGCAAGTCCACGCTGCTGAACCTGGTTCTCGGCTTCGTCCGGCCAACGTCGGGCCGGATCCTTCTCGACGGCGTCGACATGGGCTCTCTCGATCTGCGAACGGTTCGTCAACACATCTCGGTTGTTCCGCAGGAGTCGGTCCTGTTCGAGGGCACCGTCCGAGAGAACGTCGCCTACGGACTTCCCGCGGCTCGTGACCGCGAGGTGACTGCGGCGCTGGAGGCTGCCAACGCCCTCGACTTCGTTCGGGAGCTGCCCGAGGGGTGGGACACGCGTGTGGGCCAGCACGGCGCGCGACTATCGGGAGGTCAGCGTCAACGGCTGGCGATCGCCCGCGCGCTCATCCGCGACCCGCGCATCCTGCTGCTCGACGAGGCCACGAGCGCACTGGATGCTGAGTCGGAGGCGTCGGTGCGGGATGCGCTCGCGCGGCTGATGCGTGGGCGGACGACGCTGGTGGTCGCGCACCGACTCTCCACCGTCCGTCAGGCTGACCGCATCCTGGTCCTGGAGTCCGGCCGGATCGTCGAGGCCGGAGACCATGAGGAGCTGGTCGGGCGTGGAGGCCGCTACGCCGCACTGCACGCCGGCAGCCTCGGTTGACGAACCCCACACCTCCGCTCCGCGCGACGACGAGGCCACCCGGTCACCTCCTAGCCGGAGCCATCCGGCCCGGCCGTGGACTCGCGGACGACGAGGTGGGCGGGCAGCTCGTGGCGCTCAGGAGCGAGCCACAGCTGCTCGGCCGAGCCTGTGAAGATCAGTTCCACAGCCTTCGCCGTCATCTGCTCCACCGGCTGGTGCAGCGTGGTGAGCGACGGGGCGGCGCGCGCCGCGCGGGCCTCGTCGTCGAAGCCGACGACGAGGACGTCGACGCCCACCCTGCGCTTGGCGTGGTAGGCCGACTCGTAGCATCGCAGCGCGATGTTGTCGTTGGAGGCGAAGATGCCGAGGCGGCCCGTTCGGTCCACCATCAGGGCCGTCAGCTCAGGGATCGGCCCGTCTCCGTCCCACCGCGTCTGCACGGTTCGGAGCTGGAAACCCGGCCCGCCGGCCTCGACGGCGGCGCGGAACCCCGCCTCACGTTGCCGGACGAAGCGGTAGGCGGGCCTGGCCTGCACGCTGATGAAGTCCGTGACGCCGAGGTCCACCAGGTGCTGGCCGGCGGCATAACCCCCCTCCCGATCGGTCGTGCCGACGCTGCACACATTGTCATTCGAGGCCGTCATAGGGTCGAGGAGCACGACGGGGACACGTGCCGCCCGAAGATTGGCCAGCTGGGGCGGCGACGGATGCGCGAGCCCGATGACGATGCCCACCGTCCCACGCCGCAGGACGCGGCTTGGCCAATCGTCGTCGTCATCATCGAGACGCTCCGTCGTCAGCGTGAGGTCCAGCCCCATCTTCGCGGCGCCATGCCAGGCGCCCCGAACGACGCGGTCGCTCCACCAGTGCGACACCTGCCCCATGACTAGGTCGATGGTGGTGGCTTCAGGTGACCGGCGTCCTCGCGGCGTCCAGGAGCGGTCGTACCCGAGGGCTTTCGCCGCAGCCAGCACCCGGGCGCGCGTGTCCGGCCGGAAGTCGCCTCGCTGGCTCAGCACCCGCGAAACGGTCGCCGGTGAAACCCCGGCCGCCTTCGCGACGTCGGTCAGTGTCGCGGCGGACTTCTCGCCTTCGGTCATCCTCACCTCCGCCACGCCAGACGATACCGTGGGGCAATGCCCGAGACGAGTAAGGACCCCAACCGGCTCCAGAAGGGACGGGAGCGTCGTCGCGAGATCGTGGCCATGGCCGCCGATCTCTTCGCCGCCGACGGATACCGCCACGCCTCGGTGCGTGAGCTGGCCAAGCGGGTCGGGCTGTCCCAGGCCGGAGTCCTGCACCACTTCTCCGCCAAGGAAGAACTCCTCGTTGAGGTCCTCGAGTTGCGCGATGCGTCCGTGGCCGAGCACCTGTCGTCGGCCCCCGCCTCGGACGTGCGTAGCCGCTCTCGGGAGGTGGCGCGGCATGCCGAGGAGCATCCTGGCCTGACCTCGCTCTACATCGCGCTCTCCGCGGAGGCCATCACCCCGGATCATCCCGCCCACGCCCACTTCGTGGAGCACTACCGCCAGGCCCAGGTGACGACGCGCCCGCAGCGGGACGCTACGCCCGGCAGCGACGCGGGCATCAGCGACGAGATGATCGCCACCCTCGGCACCGCAGTGATGGACGGGCTCCTGTTGCAGCGGCGGTACCGCGACGATCTGGACGTGGTCGCCGCCGTGGACGCGTTCTGGGGCCTGGTCTCAGCCGCGCGGGCCCCGTCGCAGCCTCCCGCCGTGACGGCCGGCAGCGACAGTGGCGCGAATCCGACCTGAGCCGGGACGGCCGCCCCTCCAGCCGACTGGTCCGGAGATTCGGCCGCGCGTGGTCACTTGACCTCCTCCTCGCCGTCGGCGGCGCCGGAGAGGAGCGGTGCGACTCCCGCCATCCCGGGTGTCCCGGCGGCGCCGAGGGCCTTCTTCATCTCCTCGATCTCCGCGTACATGGCCGCCTGGTCGTCCTTCTGGCGCAGCGGGTAGAAGTACATGATCCCGGCGCCGATCAGCGCCATGATGGCGGGGACGCCGAACAGGACCAGCCCCAGGCCGCTGAAAAGCTCTGCGGGGATGACCTCTGCGGTCTCGAACGCCTCCGCGTCGTAGCCGACGGAGACGAGGATCGCACCCATGGCGGCGGCCGACAGGGCGGCCTGCATCTTCTGGATGAACCCGGCCAGCGCCCCGAGCGTGCCCTGCATGCTCTTGGCCATCCGGAACTTGTTGTAGTCCGCGGTCTGCATGCCGACGACGGTGCCGGGTATGAACGCCATGCCGAGAGCGAGCGTCACCAGGAAGAGCAGGGGGAAGAGGATCCACTGGTCCGTGATCGGTCCGCCGAGGTTGATGAAGAAGAGCAACGCGAACGGGAGGGCCGTGAACACGCACACCCAGATGAACGCCTGCGCGGGCGTGAACCAACGAAAGAGCAGCTGAGAGGCCGGCACGCCCAGGATGTTGCCGACGATCATGACCAGACCCAGGATGGCGGAGGTCGTGGGGAACGCCTCGACTCCGAGCGCGTACTTGATGTAGTAGTTCGCGCCCGCGAAGAGCATCGTCCAAGTGAACCCCTGGAAGATCGCCGCCAGCTGGGAGATCCAGAAGGGCTTGTTCGTGCGGATCATCACGGCGAGGTCGCTGAGCCGGACGGTCTCCTCGCCCACGTTCGCGTCCCCCTCCTTGACCATCAGGATCCCGATGAGGGAGATCGCCGCGGCCGGCACGAGGAACAGGGTGACGGCCAGGCCGAAGTTGGTCTCCCCCGGAGCGGGGCCCAGAGCGTAGGCGGCGGGGATGAGGCCCACCATGAACGCGGCAGCCACCAACCCGATGATCCGGGGCGGACCCAGCAGCTTCGACCGTACGCGGGGATCCGGCGACATCGTCTGCATCAACGGGTTGAACGGCATGAGGGTGAAGGCCGTATCGAAGAGCAGGTACAGCACGTACACCAGGACGAGTTTGAGGGCATCGTCCATGGCGAGGGGCAGGTGGAACAGCGCAATGAGCATCAGCGCCGAGGTGGGGATGGCCACCGCAATGTAGGGCTTGAAGCGGCCCCAGCGTGTGCGCGGCGTCCGGTCCATGAGGTAGCCGAGGAGCGGGTCGTTCACGGCGTCCCAGACGCGGCCCACCACGAGCATGGTGGCCGCCGCCGCGGCGGCGGCTCCCGCCACACCGGTGTACAGGCCCGCATAATCGGTCAGAAAGAGCATCAGGGCGCTGGTGACCATCGCCGTGCCGATGCTGTGCGAGATGCCCATGGTGGCGACGCCGAATCGCGTCCTGAAGTCCAGTGGGTACTGCTTCCTACTGCGCGCCATCGTTGGTGCCCTTCTCTCACTCCCAACATTGGGAGCGTCGCGGAATCGATGATGAGTACCGTGCTGTCACGTGTCGACGGCCGGTATTCGCCGAACGCGGCTCGGGCGCTCAGCCCAGGGTCAGGTGATAGTTCACGGCTGGGATGTCGCCGGCCAGATCGAACCGCGTCCCGGACGCCGTCGGCACACCCGGGATAGTGCACACCAGATCGCCGTGCGGGTCGAGGGCGACCAGCTCGGCGCTGTGCGCCGAGACGTGGATCACCCCCGCCAGGGTGTCGGCGGCAACCTTGCCGGCGAGCTTGACGGCGGTGAACTCGAAACCGGGGTACACGTCCACGGGTGTGTAGGTCGTCTCATCCATGCCGGTCTTGCCGACCGCCGTCAACAGCAGTTCTGTGGCGTCGTTGATGCGGGCCGCGTCCAGGGGGAGCAGGGCCAGCGACATGCGTTCGTTGGCCGACTCTACGCGTATGCGCTGCCCGAGCCGGACCTCCGGCGTGGGCGCACCGCTGAAGTAGGCGCACGACGGAGTGTCGATGCTGAACCGGGCGTTGTCGGGATCGAAGTCCAGCTCGCCGGTCGAGGAGACGAGGCGTTCCTCCACGAACCCCGTACCCGCTGGGATCACATTCCACGTCGTCAGCGCCTTGGTGACCGCCGCCGCGAAGCCGCGATAGTCCCCGCCGCCCGCCACCTCCGAGATGTCCGCGAAGTCGAGCGTCCGCCCCCCGGATTCCGGAGCGACCGCCGCCAACTCACGACGGTGCGGATCCGCGTAGGGGGACCAGGCGTAGCGCACGCGGTGGGGCGCTGTTCCGAGGTCCGCACCCGCCATGAACCCGGCGGTGACGGCGACGTCGGCGTCCCTGTCGTAGGAGTCGCCCTCCGTCAGGAACACGGAGCGCATCTCAAGCACGTAGGGCAGGAAGGTGTGAGGCATCGCGTGGCGAGTGGGCAGGGTGAGGAGGTCGGCGGCCGTGTAGACCAGGTCAGCGCGCTGGGGCGCGGGCGCGACGAGGCCCTTCAGGAAGAGGGCGGCCATGAAGCCCCACTGGCTGATGAGGGCGACGTCGTTGTAGGCGTCGAACAGGTTGAGGATCTCGTCGTCGGGCTGGTCGTCTGCGTCCTCGGAGGTGTGGTGGCAGTAGAGGATCAGCGCGTCCCAGTTGTTCAGACAGGCGTAGGCGGTGGTGTGGACTGCCGCGGTGGCGTGGAACGGTGCCGCGCCGTACTCGTTCCACTCGCTCAGGGCGAAGGGCTTCCCGGCGATGACCGCCGTCGAGCCGAGGCTCAGCAGAGTGGTGCGCAGTGGGCCAGCGTCCTTCTGCATCGTCAGCGGGTTGGTGGCCACGTAATCGGCCAGGCCACCGACGACGTAGGTGTTGTCGACGTACGGCAACAGCGGGTGATTGAAATAGGCGTTGTTCTCCATGATGTCGGCATCGCTGTGGCCGAAGACATCGGCGGCTCCGGCGACCAGGTTGCTCGTCGCGATCGGAACCCGGACACCGATACCGACAAGGAAGTCCTTCATGCGGCGGTAGAACGACCGGTTGGCCTCGATGCCGAACGCCATCCAGTCGGCGTACCGCGCGGGGCTGACCTCGCCGTCCCACGGGCCCATGGGCTCGTTGACTGGCTGGAAGAATCCCCCCTCCACGACGCTCACGGTGCCGGCGACGGGGTCCTCGTCGACGCCGAGGGCGCAGACGCCCTCGAAAGTCCAGGCCTCCCGGAGACCCTCCCGGGAGCCGTACCGCTCGAGAAGAAAGTCGTTGAACCGGCGCCGCAGCTCGTCGCGGTACGGCCGGACAGCAGGATCGTCGGCCAGCTCGGCGGTGCCCTTGATCACGGAGTCCTCGTTGTTGATCTGGACCGTCATGACCGCGGGATCATCGATGAGCGCGAGGCCGGTGTACGGGTTCACGTGGCAGAGCAGTTCCCGGGCGTACTCCTCCTGGAGTGCGATGAGACGCTCGTTGATCATGGTGAAGCACTTGAGGGAGCCGGGCAGGTCCCCGGGGTAGTCGAGTCCGTCACCGGGCCGGAACGCCCGGGCCACGATCAGGTCAACGTGGAGGTAAATGCCCCGCTGCTTCAGCTGGGCGACGAAGTAGTCGAAGCGGTCGAGCCCGTCGGGGTGGAAGCGACGGGTGGTCCCGCTGCCGTAGTCCAGTAGCGGGCTGTCGAGCGTGCTGCTCCAGCTGCCCGGCTCCGCTCCCTGCGGCGCATCGGCGGCATGCAGTCGGATGACGTTGACCCCGAGGGTGGCGAATCGTTCCGCGAGACGCTCGGCGCTCGCATGATCGGGCGTGTTGGAGCGCGTCGGCAGGTTGAAGCCGATGAACCGGGGGTCAAGTCCAGTGGAGTGGTGTAGCGGTTCCTTCGTTTAGGCGGGCAGGGCGAGGGGTTCGGTGGTCTCCTGTTCGGTGTTGGTGATGGTGGTGAGGCGGCAACGGTGGAGGATGTCGAGGCCGAGGTAGCGGCGGCCTTCGGCCCATTCGTCGGTTTGCTCGGCCAGGACGGCGCCGACGAGGCGGATGATGGCTTCCCGGTTGGGGAAGATCCCGACGGAGTCGGTGCGGCGGCGGATTTCTCGGTTCAGCCGTTCGGCAGGGTTGTTCGACCAGATCTGGGTCCATACGTCCTTCGGGAATCCGGTGAACGCGAGCACGTCGGCCCGGGCTTGTTCGAGGTGCTCGGCGACGTCGGGCAGCTTGTCTGCGGTGTAGTCGAGGAGCCGTTCGAACTGGGCTTCGACGGATGTGGCGTCGGGTTGGTCATAGACGGAGTGGAGCATCGCTTTGACCGCCGGCCACATGGTCTTGGGTGTGACGGCCATGAGGTTGGCTGCGTAGTGGGTGCGGCAGCGCTGCCAGGCCGCGCCGGGCAGGTTCGCCGCGATCGCTTCCACTAGGCCGGCGTGGGCGTCGGAGGTGACCAGTCGGACGCCGGCCAGGCCGCGGGCGACCAGGTCAGCGAAGAACGTGTTCCACGCGGATCGGGTCTCAGAGGTGGCGACCTGCAGGCCGAGGACTTCGCGGTGTCCGTCGCCGTTGACGCCGGTCGCGATGAGGACGACGGCGTTGATCACCCGGCCGCCTTCGCGGACCTTCATCGTCAACGCGTCGGCAGCGACGAACGTGAACGGGCCGGCCTCGTCGAGGGGTCGGTGGCGGAACTGCGCGACGTGTTCATCGAGGTCTGCGGCCATTCGGGACACCTGGGATTTCGACAGGCCATCGATGCCCAACGTTTTGACGAGTTTGTCCATCCGGCGGGTGGAGACGCCGGCGAGGTAGCAGTCAGCGATCACCGTGATCAGCGCGGCTTCGGCTCGTTTGCGGCGTTCGAGGAGCCACTCCGGGAAGTAGGTGCCGGAGCGAAGTTTGGGGACGGCCACATCGATGGTGCCGACGCGGGTGTCGAGGGGTCGGTGGCGGTAGCCGTTGCGCTGCGCGAGCCGAGCGGCGGTGGCTTGTCCCCATTCGGCGCCGCAGACGGCGTCGGCATCAGCGCAGAGGAGGGCGTTGATCATGGTCTGCAGCAGCTGGCGCATCATGTCTGGGGATGCTTCGGTCAGCAGGTTGCCCAACACGCGGGCGGGGTCGACAATATGGGGAGCGGTCATCGTGGTTGATTCCATTTCGAGAGAGCTTTGGTAGGTGAACTCGAAGGATCCCGCGGTGACCGCGCCATCGTCATCCGGCATGGCCACCAAGGGGCTACACCACTCTATGGGGCTCTACTTAGGGTGGAGAGAGCCAGCGGCCTCGGACGCTGACTCAGGAACCGGTCATAGGCATCCTGAAGCGTGCGCACCTTCGGCCGTCGGGCCTCGAGTTCCTCGGGCGCAAGCCACTCTCCTCGCTCAATGGCGCGCTCCTGGACTCCCAGCCAGTGGTCCGCATCGCTCTTGTGAGTGAAGGTCGTCGGAGCGACCACCCTCCTGCCCGGATCGTTCGGATGTGTGAAGCTCGCCTGAGAACGCTTGCTCGGCAGGCGTCGGATGTATCCAAACCGTCTCATGCGAGTAGGAACCCCACCAGACTGGCGCTGGCGCGTTCGATGAGCGTGCGATGGAAAAGCGCTGTTCTGTCCCTCTGAGGACACTCGGGTCCGAGATGAAACATACAAACTCCCTAGTCAAAGGCGTTTGACTAGGGAGTTCAGCTGTGGACTCCGTCGACCACTACGGGAACAGGCGGCAGCGGGTCGAGCGGCTGATCTCCGCCTGGAATCACGGGTCCGACGACGTGGCCGAGCCTGCTGGCGAGCCCGGTGACCCTCTGGTCGAGGCCGCCGCAGAGCCAAGGAGACGCACTCGAACACGGCTCACTGACGAGGAAGTGGACGCTATGCGAACAGCCCGCGCCAACGGCCTCAGCGTCAACGCGCTGGCGAAGCAGTTCGGCGTCCACCGTGGCACGGTCTGGGCGAAGACGCGCTGACGCAACCCAGAGGTGCAGAGCCCCTATCGAGAAGCGAGAACCAGTTCAGCGATCTCATCTGCAATCGCCTCGATGCCTGTGTCGGTGGTCGAACGCGCGAGTTTGTCAGCCAAGCTTGGGCTCTCGGCCATCACGTCGGAGTAGCTGACCTCGTGCCAGATGGGCAGCAAGTTCTGCTTACCCGCGATGCTCAGTGAGACAATGCCGTCAAGCTCGTATTGGGGCCAGCCTTTCGCAAAATATGAGGGGCTGAGTACCACAACGGCGAAGCGGCTCGCCGCTAGGCCCTGATCGATGCGCCGTCGAAGACTCTCACCGATCCGCAGCTCGGCTTTGTCGAGCCACGCGGTCACGCCGCGTGCCTGAAGCGCCTCAGCAAGCGGGATGGCGACGGCCGGCTTGTCCTCGCTCGCATGCGAGATGAACACATCCCAGGTGCGGCCGTCGAGCACATCCGGGTCGGCTGGGCGTTGTGGCACGCGTACATCAAGCACGTCACGGAGCGGTTGGGTACCCGGCTCTCGATATGTCGGAAGGTTCCCGCGAGGCGGGGGCTGAACATTCACGCCACTGCGGACTCGGCCAGAGCCGCCGCCGAGATCGATGGCCACGTACCAATGACCGTCGCGGGGCACTGGGATGCTGGCGGGAGACTTTCGCATGAGGCCCCCGACGTAGCGGTACTGGCGTCCGCGCGTGTAGTTCGAATAGTTGCTGCTGTCCATGAGTTGGACATTGGCCTGCTTATCGAGTGTCACGACGACGGTCGACCCGCGTTTGACTTGGCCCAGATCGTACTTGACGTGCTGCATGCGGCAATTCTCCCTGGAGGTACTGACATTCGGGTGCCCCTCGACCGAGGGCGGAGAGAGGGGCACCCGAAGATGATTACTAAGCTGCCTCAGGCTCCTGCGACGGATCAAGTTCGGCGAACTTCTGCGCCATCGTCTCGTTTCCAAGTGTGAGCTTCTTGACGGTGAGGACCGTGGCCTTATCGTTGGCGAGGCGGAGGTTGTTCCCGGAGCCGAGGAGTCCCTCCTTGACCCTCTGGAGGCGCTCGATGGCCTTGTCGATGTCTTCGATGGCGGTGTCGAACTTGCGCTTCGCGAGGTCGTAGTTGCGGCCGAACGCCGACTTGAAGTCTTCGAGGTCGGCCTCGAAGTTCGTGATGTCGACGTTCTGCTTCTTGATCTGTTCCAGCTCGGCCTTCACCTGGATGGTCTCCTGCGCGGCTCCGCGGAGCAGCGCGATGATGGCGAGGAAGAACTGCGGCCGGACGACGAACATCTTCGGGTACTCGTGGGAGACGTCCGTAATGCCGGTGTACAGCTCGGAGTCCTCTTCGAGCATGGACACGAGCACGGCGTACTCGCAGCCCTTCTCACGGCGGTCCTTGTCGAGCTTCGCTAGGAAGTCGACGTTCTTCTTCTTGGTGGCTGTGGTGTCGGCCTCATTCTTCATGTCGAACATGATCGAGATGTACTCGACGCCATCGGCGCTGAAGTCACGGAAGATGTAGTCGCCCTTGGTTCCGCTGGACGCGTCGTTGTCCTTGCCAAACCTGGCGTTCGGGAAGGCCATCGCGCGGACGCGGTTGAACTCGGTCGCGCAGTGTTGTTCGAGTGACTCGCCGAGGAGCTTCACCGACTGCTTGGCCTTGAAGTCGCGGTACTGCTCGACCTGCTCCTGGAGGAGCGCGATCTCCTTCGAGTGCGACTCCTTGAGTGACGACTCCTTCACCTGCTGCTCGGCCACCTGGAGCGCGAGCTTGCTCTCGGCCTCGGTGAGCGTCTGCTGCAGTACGGAGACCGCCTTCGTGACCGCGAGCTCCTGACTGGTGCCCGCCTTCTCGATCTCGGCGCGTAGCCGCATAATCTCGGCGTCCTTCTCGGCCGCCGTCCGATGCGCCGCCTCGGAAGCCTTCGTGACCGCGAGCTGCTGCGCGGTACCTGCGCTTTCGATCTCAGCCTTGAGCCGTTCGATCTGCGCTTCCTTCTCGCCGAGCGCCTGTTGTGTCTCCTTAGCGGCCTCTGCGATTGCGAGGGACTGGGCGTTCTCCGCGCCCTCGATCTCGTTCTTCAGCCGCTGGATCTCGGCGTCCTTCTGAGCGGCAGCCTGCTGTGCCTGCTGGGCGACCCTTGCCTCAGCCAGCGCGATCTCTGTCTGCTTGGCCTTCTCGGCCTCCGCGAGCCGAGAGTGGAGTTCATGATCGAACTCCTTTGTGCGTACCTGCGCAGCGATGTTGGCGTACTGCGCCTCATCGATGGTGAACACCGTCCCGCAGTGCGGGCACTTAATCTCGTCCATTGACTACCTCCTTCCTGTGTCACATAGATCAATCTGCCCTGACCAGGAGGATGTAAAGCCTCAGTAAGGGAATTCCTCCTCGTCGGCGGCGAAGATTTCAGCCTGCTCAATGACCAGCTCAATCGCCTCAAGTTCCGCGTCGGGCGGGTAGTCGTAGCGGACGAGTATGCGGCGGACGGCCGAACGCATCTTGGCGCGCACGCTTTCCTTAACGTCCCAGTCGATCGTCCAGTTGTCTCGGATCGTACGCATCAGCGCGCGCGCGATCACCTTCAGCGTCTCGTCGCCGAGTTCCGTGACGGCTGACCCATTCTGCGCGACGGCGTCGTAGAAGGCGATCTCGTCCTCGCGGAGGCCGAGGGCGGCGTGCCGCTGCATATCGGCGCGCATTTGCTTGGCGAGCGTGACCAGCTCGGCGATGATCTCGGCCGACGTGAGCGACCGGTTGTTGTACCGGTTGATCGCCTCGTCGAGCATTTCGGAGAACTTGCGGGTCTGCACGACATTGCTGCGCTTGATCGTGCGGATTCGGTCGTCGAGCAAGCGCCTCAGGAGGCCGATCTGGAGGTTCGGCTTGTCCTTGTCGGCGAGTCCGTCAAGGAACTCGTCGGACAGGATCGACAGCTCTGGCGTCTCGACGCCAGCGAGCTTGTAGATGTCGATCACCTGATCGCCTGAGACTGCCTCGTTGACGAGCTGCCCGATTGCGGTGTCGACGTCAACCGCCCCTGAGCCGCTGCGTCCCGAACCGGGGTCGAGCACCTTGAGAATGGCCGCCCGCACGTCGACGAAGAGTCTCACGTCGTTGCGAATGGCGGCGGCCTCGTCGCTCGCGCCGCACAGCGCGAAGGTCTTGGCCAGCGCGAGCACCTGGTCGTTGTAGCGTTTCGTACGATCGGGGTCGGCCATGACAAAGTCGAGCACCTTGGCGTACTGCGCCAGGCGGTCGGCAGCTGCGAGGTCGGGAGAGGAGTCGAAGGTGACGCCGTGCAGGAGGGACGTGACGATGTCGTGCTTTTCCAGCATGACGGCGACCATCTCGTCGATCGGCACGCCCGCCTGATCGCGGTCGGACGGGGAGTAGACCTTGAGTGCCTCCTGGAGGCTGGCGTACACGCCGATGAGGTCGACGATGAGCCCGCCCGGCTTGTCACGAAAGGTGCGGTTGACTCGGGCGATCGCCTGCATGAGGCCCGCACCCTGCATCGTCTTGTCGACGTACATCGTGTGCATGGCCGGAGCGTCGAAGCCGGTGAGCCACATGTCGCGCACGATGACGAGTTCCAGTTCGTCCTCGGGGTTCTTGGCGCGGAGCTGGATCTCCTTGCGGGTGGCCTTGTCGTACAGGTGCGGCTGATACTCCTGCGGGTCGGCCGCAGACCCCGTCATGATCACCTTGATCTTGCCGGTCTTGTGATCGTCACTGTGCCAGTCTGGCCGCAGGGCAACGATCTTTTCGTAGAGCTCGACGGCGATGCGACGGCTCATGGCAACGATCATGCCCTTGCCGATCATCGACTCGCGGCGCTTCTCCCAGTGCTCGACGATCTCGCTGGCGACCAATTCGAGGCGCTCCTCCGCCCCGACGATCGCTTCGAGTCGCGCCCAGCGCGACTTCGCGGCCGAGGCCGCAGTCTCTTCGACCTGTTCGGTGATCTCGTCGGCGAGGTCATCAAGTTCCGCCTCGATCTTCTCGCTGAGCCCGACCTTCACGAGCTTGGGCTCGTAGAAGATCTTGACGGTGGCCCCATCCTCGACGGCCCGGGTGAGGTCGTAGATGTCGATGTAGTCGCCGAACACGGCGCGCGTCGACTTGTCGGTCGTCTCGATCGGGGTGCCGGTGAAGCCGAGGCAGGTCGCGCCGGGGAGTGCGTCGCGCATGTGCTTCGCGAGGCCGGCCTTGAGCCGCCCTTCGGAGTCGAGGGTTTCGCTGAAGCCGTACTGGGAGCGGTGAGCCTCATCGGCCACAACGATCACGTTCCGCCGGTCAGTCAGGACCGGGTTCGTGTCGCCCTGCTCCTCGGGGGCGAACTTCTGCAACGTGGTGAAGATGATGCCGCCGGATGCGACCTTCAGTAGCTCGCGCAGGTGGGCGCGATTCTCCGCCTGGACCGGCCGCTCGGGGAGGATAGTCGCGGGCGCGAAGGTCTCGCCGAAGAGCTGATCGTCGAGGTCGTTCCGGTCGGTGATGAAGACCAGCGTCGGGTTCTCCATGCGCGGGTCGCGCATGATCTTCGCCGCGTAGAACACCATCTCGAAGCTCTTGCCCGAGCCCTGGGTGTGCCACACGACGCCGCCGCGCTTGTCGCCCTCGGGGCTCGCTGCCTTCACGGTCGACTCAACAGCAGTGTTCACCGCCCAATATTGGTGGTACTTCGCGACGCGCTTAACGAGCGAGCGCATCGGCTGGCCCGTGGTCTTGTCGGTGACGGTCTCGTCGCTGAAGACGACGAAGTTGCGAAGGATGTCGAGGAATCGACCTGGATCGAACACACCCCGGATGAGCACCTCAAGGGAGGGACGGTCGGTGATGACATCCCGGCCGTCGATCGTCTTCCACGGGGCATAGTGTTCGAAAGCACCGGTGAACGAACTCATGGCGGCGCTAGGCACACCGTCGGAGATCACGGTGACGGCGTTGAAGTCGAAGATCGGCGCGATGTCGTGGCGGTAGGTCTGGACCTGGTTCCAGGCCCCCTTCATGTCGGCGTTCTCGTCGGCAGGATTCTTCAGTTCGAACAGCGCCAGCGGCATCCCATTGACGAACACGACCACGTCGGGGCGGCGGTTCTTGCCGTCCTTCGTCACGGTGAACTGGCTGACCGCGAGCCAGTCGTTCATTACCGGGGTTTCGAAGTCGATGAGCTTCACCCGGATCGTGCGAACCTGGCCGTCCGTACCGCGGTGCTCGACGGGAACACCCCCGATGAGGAACTGGTGAATACGGTAGTTTTCATCGACCGGGTTCTGTGACTCCGGGCGCAGCAGGCGCTTGATCGCCTGGTCGATGACCGTGCTGTCGACACCGGCATTGAGCGCGCGCACGATAGGGAGCAGTCGATCGATCAGTACCACGTCGGTGAACGAATCACGTAGTTGCGCGCCGTCACCGCCGGGCGAGATGTCCGGTCCGTGGAGGGCCTGGTAGCCGAGGTCGGCAAGCCACTCCAGTGCGGCCTGCTCGACGACGGACTCATTGAGTTTGCTCATGCTTCCTTCTCGACCTGCGCATCATCGACCCAACGGGCGAGCACGCTGAGCGCCGCGAGATGCTCCAGCGCGGTCTGCTCGTCGATCTCCTTCGGGTCTTCGTGATTGAACGGGTTGCGGATGCCGGAGTAGATGCCCTCAGCCAGCGCCATCGCACCACGTTGTACCGACTTGTATGTGTCGCTGCCGTCGTCCTTCATCCGACGCAGCCGAGCCTTGCCAGGCTCGGCTGCCTTGTCGCTAAACGACTCCTGAAAGAGCTTCGTCTCGCTCACATTGCGTCGACCGACCTTGTTCTGCGTTTCTGCATTGACCTTCTTCGCGGCATCCTCGACAGCCGACCTATAGTGGCCCGACTGCCATAGAGAGCGAGCGCCGCCCCAGACCCACGGGTGCAGCCGAGCCGCCGAGATCAACGGCGCATCATCGCCCAGCTTCTCCCGCAGTTCGTCCTGCCGCTTGAGCGCTGCAATACCCCGGCTCGCAGCATCGCGTAGATGGCCCCATGGCTCGTACTTACGGAGCTTCTGTGACCGCTGGTCAGCCCGATCCCGCCACCCCGGGAGTGACCTGTCGAGAATCTGCTCGACGACGTGCGCACGCTCGGCGACGACCTCGTCGGGCTCCCGTTGATACATCCCATCCGTACCCGAGGCGTGAACGAAGGCTTCGAGTTCCTGGATCGCCCAGAAGCTGTCGATAGTGCTCACACCGCCTCCTCAACGGGTACGCGAACCCGACCCAGTACAAGTGCTGGAAGCAGCGTGTTGCGCACTGCTGCCAATCGATCATTCTCGTCAGCAACAAGACTGGCACGGCGTTCTAGGGCAACCAGCACATCCTCAAGGCCATTCAACTTTGTGTCGCGCGGAAGGAGAACTCCGAATTCTCCGAGCCGAGTCGGGTTGAGTTCAGTCTGTCCGGTGCTGCCCTCGCCCAAGGCCTCGAGTTCGGGCTGGAGCGCGAGCAGTGCGTATCCGAGCGTTACGGGGCCAACTTCTGCGGGGTCAGGCTTGATCACTGAGACGTGGCTGTCAACAAGAATTGAGCCTTCGTGCCATCGGGCAACTCGCCCGAGCGTGCCGACTCCAGTCGAGTTCACTAGGATGTCACCACCCGATGCGATCTTCGCAGGGGCCACAGTCCTGCCTTGCGTTCGTCGCGCTGGCACTAGAGACACCCATCCGCCGCGGATACACTTCTGGTTCAGGACGAGTGGGGCGTTAGCGTCATCGTCGGCATACTTGGGTGCGATCCCACGAGCAATGCTCGTAGTTACGGCCTTGAGCGGGCGTTGAACTCCACCGCAAATAAGCGCCTTGGTAAATAGCGCCGCCCCCAGGCTTCGCAGGAGTCTACGCTGGCGGTGATTCGCCTCGATCTTGTCATCGAGCGTACCAAGAGTGGCTGCGATCGCACGCTGCTCCTCGATGGGCGGCAGAGTGACCGTCTCCGCGTCGAGAAAGTACTCAAACTGGAAGTTCGCGATACCCGTTGATCGATTCTGGTACCCCCAGGTTCGACCATCGGCATACATTCCCTGCAACCACCAGTAGACGTAGTAGGGGTCAGCCTGGGTCGAGTCAACCCGAACGAGCCTGCAGAAGCTTGCGGGGATGACCGGGCACTCGAAGCTGTTCAGCAGGCGCTCACTTACGAAGACGGTGCGGCCGGTGGGCCTGTCAGACGAGCCGCCGGAGATCTCCAGAATGATGTCGCCCGGACACAGGGTCCGGGAGGGGAGCTTCTTTGAAGCTTCCCACCTTCGAGGAACCCTCGATGTGTCACCAACAGCCACTGCGGGGAAGTCCGCTCCGCGGATGATCGCTACCTGCGCAGTGTCGTCCCCGGGTTCGGCGTGGCCCCAGCCACCGCCAACCGCATGACGAACAAGGGTACGCATCGGCGCCGAAGTCTGCGTCACGGCGCTAGCGCCTCCAGTCGTTGCCGGATAAGGCCTTCAAGTTGGCGTCCACGGTCGAACTCCGCGATCAGCTCAGTTGTCAGACGCTCGATCCTCTCGTCGATTGGTTCGTCATCAATTTCGGCCTCTTCCGTGCCGACGTAGCGACCCGGAGTAAGGACAAAACTGTGCTCTTGGATCTCCTCGAACGATGATGCCTTTGTGAAGCCGGCGACGTCTCCATAGCCACCGTCGTGGTTCCGCCAGGAGTGGTACGCACCGGTGATCCGCCGGATGTCGTCGTCGGATAGCTCGCGGAGTCGGCGGTTGACCATGCTGCCGAGCTTGCGTGCGTCGATGAACAGCACCTCACCCTTGCGTGCCCGGTGCTGGGCGTTGCCGCCACGATCGCGGCTGACAAACCAGAGGCTGACCGGAATGCCGGTGTTGAAGAACAGCTTGTCGGGCATCGCGACGATGCAGTCGACGAGATCAGCCTCGACAAGCTTGCGGCGTATTTCACCTTCGCCATTAGTTCTGGAGCTGAGCGAGCCATTCGCCAGCACGAAGCCTGCAGTGCCACGAGGGCTGAGGTGAAAAATGAAGTGCTGCACCCAAGCGAAGTTCGCATTGCCCTCGGGAGGCGTGCCGTACTTCCATCGGGGATCGTCGGCGAGCTTCGCGTTCCACCAATCGGAGACGTTGAACGGTGGGTTCGCGATGACGTAGTCGGCGCGTAGGTCCGGATGGAGGTCCTGGGTGAAGGAGTCCGCTGACCTGTCGCCGAGGTCGGCGTCGATGCCGCGCAGAGCAAGGTTCATCTTCGCGAGCTTCCAGGTGGTCGCAGTGAACTCCTGGCCGTAGACGGAGATGTCGTTGCGCTTGCCGCCGTGGGCATTCACGAATTCGGCGGACTGTACAAACATGCCGCCCGATCCGCACGCCGGATCGAAGACGCGACCGTGGTAGGGCTCCAGCATCTCGACGAGCGTCTTGACGACGGAGCGCGGGGTGTAGAACGCGCCAGCGTCCTTGCCGGTCTCCTTGCCCGCGAACTGACCGAGGAAGTACTCGTACACGCGGCCGAGCACGTCGTCGGAACCGTGGTCATCGCTCTGGGTGAAGCCGATCGAGCCGATGATGTCGACGAGTTGACCGAGTCGACCTTTGTCGAGGTCCTCGCGGCCGTAGTTGCGGGGCAGTACTCCGCGCAGCTTCGGGTTCTCCCGCTCGATGAGGTCCATCGCGTTGTCGATCGACTCGCCGACCTCAGGCTGCTTCGCGCTCTTCTGGATGACGCTCCACCGCGCTGCGGCGGGCACCCAAAAGACGGAGTTGCTGGTGTACTCGTCTCGGTCCTCAACGAGGCGCTCGATCTGCTCGGGCTTCAGGCCGTCGGCGAGGAGTTCCGCTTCAATCTCCTTGCGGCGGCCCTCGAACCGGTCGGAGATGTACTTGAGGAAAACCAAGCCGAGCACGACGTGCTTGTACTCGCTTGGCTCCTGGTTTCCGCGCAGGGCGTCGGCGGCATCCCAGAGCTTCTGCTCCAGAGTCTTCGTCTCGATCTTGCGTGCAATTCGTGCCATACGGCGCCTCCCTTCTTGCTGGTTGTCATTGCCTCTCGGCCCGACGTCAAGACCAATCCGGCTTGGCTGGGTCGATGTAAAGGGGGTAGCTACTCGACCCTTGCGGCCTTCGCACGGCGCTTCTTGACCGCCGCGGAGAGGATCGCGTGCTCCTCCTCGGTGGCTTGGTCGAAGAAGTTCTCCGGCCACTCCTCGATGCCACCGAACTCGTTCTGCTGCACCAGATCGTAGGTGGTCGCCCCGTTCACGCGCTTAGCAAAGTAGATGCCGATCGTGTCCTGGAGGCTGTCCTTCTCATCCTCCGCGACTCGCCTCCGGAGCCGCGAGATGAGGTACTCGCTGTGCGTCTCGACGATCAGGTGCCGACCGCTCTGCGCCATCGCCAACAGGAAGTCGGCCAGTCGCTGCTGCACCTTCGGGTTCAAGTGAAGTTCGGGCTGCTCGATGAGCAGAAGCGAGCCTGCCGGGGCCTGAACGCACATCACGATCACGGGCAGCAACTGGCTGACGCCAGTGCCGACGCTGGTGAGGTCTAGGTCTCCCTCGACATCCGCTTGCCTCACCTGCATCTGGATGCCGAAGCGCCCCTGGTCGGAGACTGAGAAGCTCTCGCCGATGTCGAGATACTTCGCCCAGCGGCTCACGGCCGTCATGAGCTGAATCGGGCGGCGGGGGGTCTTGATCGCTCCCTCATCGTCTGGGGTCGGAACGCTGACCTTTCGGTCACCGTGGCGTTGCAGCACAGATGCGGTGAACTCGCCCTTGGCGCCGACATAACTGTCGTCGCCTTCGGGCGAGTCGGGGTAGGCAGCACGCGGTTCCTCACGGAGCGGACCGAGGTACCGAATTCCGCTTCTGAGGTACGAGGACGCGAGATTCGACGCCCTGCCGAGATCGTCCAGACGATGAGGGAACGGGACCTCGCCCTGCACACCACCCTTCGTCAGTTCCTTGACTACTTCATCGCCGAAGCTCTCCGACGATGCGATGTTGAGGTCGAACCTTGTGCGCGTCTCGGGTGACTTCGAACTTAACTCGAATCGAACAGCATCGGCGTATTCGCTCTTGGATTCCGCGACGGCGGCGTGCACCTCCAGAAGTACCCGGCTCACCTCGTCAATCGCGTTCACCACCGTGAGCAGGTCATGCTCAACTTCGTCACGCTCGTGGATCGAGCGGCGCAGCAGCATGTCGCGCCAGGTCTCGAAGAGGACTTCAGCACGGGAACGCATCACCGAGGCATCCAGCGGAAACCCGCCTTCGACGAGGATGTCCGCGACCTCAAGCAGGTTGCCATTTGCCCCAGCGAACTGGCCAGAGAAGTAGTGCGGGATTGAGCGCGCATCGTCGTCTTCGTCCAGCGGCACCAGATCCTCGGCGTCGTCGTCAGCTATGGCGAGCACCCATGCCCGGTCAAGACGAGGCGCTTGCCGCGGGAGTGCGTCGTGATCCGCAGGCTTCAAGTCGACGTTGAGGCGTTCGATTTTCGCGATGCCCTTCTGCTGCGACGACTCACCAAGCTTGACCTCCCATGACAGGGTCGCAAGCACCGGAGCCGTTTGCGCAGAGCCAACAGCCCTGCCATCGCGATACATCCCGCGAGGTGCCCGAATCTCGAAGTCCGCTCCGATTATGAGCGGTTCGTCGTCGCTGCTCGGACCACGGTATCTGACTTCGGTAACCGTACCGAGCCGAACCCCGCGTCCGTTGAGGGGATAGAGATATCCCGCCGTGCTCGTTGCCTGGCTTGCTGCCCGAATGCTCTGGAGAAGCGTGCTCTTGCCGGCGCTGTTCGCACCGACAACCACGGTGAGTGGTCGGAGTTCAACCTCGGCGTCCCGCACGGACTTGAAGTTCTGGAGCCGCCACCGCCGAAGGCTGATTCCACGTCGCGTCGCGAACGGTACCCGGCGCTCGAAGATGGGATTGCTCATGCGTAGACCTCTCGGTACTGGGTGACGTGCGCGATGGCGGAGACGTGGGTGACCTGGATGAGGCGACCGGTGCGCGTGCGCGCCGGGCGCGCCTCTATCGGGCCGCGAATGTCAGTCGAGCGGCCGAGGAGCCAAATGTTTGAGTAGCCAGCCGACGCGGCGTATTCGACCTGAAGCTCCGCATACGCGCCGAGCGTCGTCCCGGTTGGCACCGCGTTGGGAACGCAAGCCGTGTCCGCGTACTTCATCAGAAGGCGAAGCGCGTTGAACAGCCCGGCAGCGCGGTACGCATCTCGGAGCCCCTCGTCGATAGCGATCTCGACAAGCCATCCAGGAATCCGAGCTGCTCCCCGCTTGGCTTCCTCAACAGCCCCGACGACAAACTCCTCGAAGGCTTCCTTCTCCGCCTCGGTCGCCGGCACCCGCAGCGCGTTCGCATCGACTTCCGGGACTCGATCGCCATCGATGAGGTCGCGCGTGCAGTCCGCTGTGAGAGTCTGGAGCCGCTTCAGTTCGTGAACCTTGAAGCTCCACCGCGGGTCCGTCCGCTCGACTACAGGTGGGCCCGCGAGTGGTCGGTCAACCGCTTCCTCGTCGCGGAGAGCATTGAGTGCTTGGAGTACGTCCGTGTCCACGCGTCCGACGCGTCGATCCAGCTGGACGAACCAGGCGTAGCCGAAAATGTCCGATTCAGCGAGCAGGTCGTAGGCGCGGCCGATCTCGTTGCCTGTCAGGACAAGGTCGGTGTTGCTTCCGAACTCTATATCTGGGCTGAGGAGTGTGACCGTGACGGATTGCGTAGACGAGTCAACATCAGTCACGAGGACGAGCGCGGAGGGTGTGTTCCGGTCCATCGCGACCGTACGGTAGATACCGCCAACTCCAATCTCGGTCATGCGGCACCTCCTTCTGCCTTACAGATGACGAGCGACTGAAGCCGCCCGAATGCTTCGTCGATGAGCGCTTCGGTCTGGTCTGAGAGTTCAGCACGAACCTTCTCGAACGCGGAGTCCTTGTACTTGGCAGCAGTAGGACGGCTGACTCCGACGCGGCGCGCGATGTCACCGTCCGAGTCGCCGATCCACTTACCAGCCAGCATGGTTGCTTCCTCCTTGGTGAGCGCCGCGACGATCCGCTCCGCCAGATCGTTCGCCAAAGTCAGCTCGCCCGGGTCGAGTTCGGCGGAGCGGTCTCGAGCACCGGCGTCATCAGAGACAACCTCCGCTGTTGCGAAGGCTGTCAAAGCTTCGTCGAAAATTCTCTTGAGATCGGACTCCTCGACCTCGCCGACCACCTTGCACACGAGGGCGAGCGCATCACCCAGGGTCGCCGTCGTCCAGATCGCACTGGCTCGCTCGGTTCCGTTGCCCGGCAGACGCGGGAGCGCCGCAAGCGAGGAAGTAAGTCGGGTGGTGGGGGGCGTCGCCTCTTCAGTTGATCCGGTGAGTCGCCAGGATCGGGGCTTCGTCCTCACCTGCTCGAACGGCGACTCGCCAAGCCGATCGACAGCCCGGGCGTACAGGTTGTCAACCGCAGTGCGCTGTCGTCGGTCGATCAGAGTCATCCGCACTTGGCGATAGATCAGTGCTCGCGCGTGACCGAAGTCGTTCGCCGTGTCGCAGATGTACTCGGCCTGGCCCTTGGTGATCATGCGCTCGACGACATCCTGGACCAGATCGTTGATCGCATCGTCATCCCACGTCGATGCACGTGCGTATGCCCACGGGCTGTAGCGGCGCGCGAGGTGCCGAGCCGCCTTCCCGACCTCGTCGAGCCAGAGACGACCGAGGCCCTGCCGGGCATACTCGTCGATGAGTGCTTGCAGATCGCCGACCCCCACCTCACCGAGGTCGAACTCCTCGTCGATGTCTGCAAGCGGGCCGCCGGTTACTACTTCGTCTGCCACCGCGCTGCCCTCACTGCGTCGATGGTTGCCTGGTCGTCCTCACTGCACAGCCGATGGGTTGGGTCGAGCGCATCCTTGAGGACAGGGAGCGGGCGTGAGGCGACGATGTTGCCGTCGTCGTGCAGCCAGCACTTTGGCCACTCCTCACGGTGATCATGCGCAGGGTTGCGTACCTCAACGCGCTCAAGACTTGACGTGCGCGCGAATACGTATGCCAGGGGGCCAGACGGGGCCCAGTGACGCAGGATGATCGGGCGCATCGCGTTCGGCTTTTGCGGGGCGAATCCAACGACGGCCTCGGTCTGCTGGAACCACGCATACATGGGCGGCCCCATGTTGAGCAACCCTGCAAGGTCTGCGAGACCGATCCCCACCGAAATCCTCCGCCGCCGAAGCGGAGCCCGGCCAGTAGTGACATTGTGACCTGCATCAGTCTATCGGTCACGACGCCAGCTTTCCCAGAGACCGAGAGAGAAGAGGACGACTGAGTGTCCTCGCACAGGCACGCGGCATCGCAGATGATCACTACCCATTCCCCGCCCCTCGAACGATCACGCGTCTTGCAGATCAAGGTCCATACTACTCTGTATGGAATTGACGGCGCAGCCAGAGGCGCCGCTCGGCGGCAAGGAGTGTGGTGAGGGTGGTGGAGCGGCGGGGTCCTGGGCGTCCGGCGTATGACTCGAAGCAGAGGCTCGTGGCCGCGACATGCAAGTTGCTGTCGGAGCGTGGGTTCGAGGCGACGAGCCCGGTGATGATCCAGCAGCGCTCCGGTATCGGGCAGGGCAGCATGTACCACCACTTCCCCGGCAAGGGGAAGGAAGGTCTGGCGCTGGATGCGATCAGCCACATGCGCGCAAGCACCCTCGCGTTCCTCGACGGCACACCCGCGCCCGTCGGTGCCGAGGTCGAGGCGGTGCGTGAGCACATCGTCGCCGCACTCGACCGTCTGTTCGACCGTCGCGAGGGTCAGGCGTTGATCCGGCTCATGGCTGACGGGGTCGCGGGGGCGATCAAACCACTTGCGCAGGCGACACAGGACTGGTGCGACGACATCCGCGCGGCGATCGTGGTGATGCTCCGCGCCGACGACCCTCACGAAGACCCCGAGGTGGCTGACGCGGCCGCAAGGTTCCTCGCTCCCGAGTTCGAGCACCTCGCTGAGGAGCTGTTCACGGCGGCGCTCGGGCGCGGCCTGGTCCGGTTGCCGAAGATCGCGTTCTACCTGTTCCCGGAGCGCGAAGAGGCGTAGTCTGGCACCAAGACAATTCCATACGGAGTAGTACGTACCGGTGCAGGGCTCGTATTCGAGTTGGGCGAGTTCCGGGCTACTGGGGAGAGCTCGGCGCTGCGGTGCTCCAGGTGATGTCGGCGTTGGCGGGCGCGTTGCGGACGGCGTTGACGAGGAAGTGGTACCAGCCTGGGCCGAGTAGCACGGTGTAGTCGGGTGCTCCGCCGGCCCGGACGGAGTTGGCGTTCGGGTCGCCGAGTTGGTCTTCGATGCGGAGGTCGACCGGGAGTGTGCCGGTGTGGATGAGTTCGCAGCGCAGCCACTTGTAGAACAGGTGGTCGAGATCGACTGGCTTGCCTCGGTATTCGACGCCGATCGTCCAGCCGTGCGTGGTCTTCATGAAGGCTTCGAAGCTTGCCCGGTCACCGGTGATCTCAGGGAACGCCTTGCGAGCGGTGGCGGCGACGGCGACGAGGACGCTGAGGAGCGCTCCTTCGCGTCGTCCGTGCTTCCAGAGGAGGTCTGCGTCTGTGAGTCGGTCTTCGATGGACATGGTTCAGCCGTTCTTGTAGGTGTCTCGTTGGGTGACGTACTCGGACCAGTCGCGGGTGGCGAGGGCGGCCCATTTGGTGGCGGTCTTGTCGGCGATGCCGATGAGTTCGGCGAGGACGGGCGCGGGAACCTGTCCGGCGAGGGCGAACATGGCGGCGTGGCGGGCGCGTCCGGGTTGGATGCCGAGGCGGGCGAGGTGTCCGCGGAAGGTTTCTCTGACGAGGTGGCGTCCGGGGTGTCTGCCGGGGAACAGCCATCCGTGGTCGGTGCTGGCGATGGACGGGCTGCCGGGGCGGTCGAGGTGGCGGCGGAGGAGGTCGTCCAGTCCGGGCGGCATTTCGATGGCGACGGTATCGAAGGTGACGAGCACTGTGTCGTCGTCGGTGAGGGTGATCTGGTCGGTGCGCATCGCGACGACTGTTTCGAGGGGTTGAGCGAATAGGAGCGTGAACAGGCCACCGATGCGGGCGTGGAGGGCGATCGTGTCGTCGTGGAGCAGGGTCTTGATCTGGTCCCAACGGTCGGCGTCGGAGACCGTGACTTCGGGCATGGTGGTTCCCCGCCACGGGATCGTGATGGCGGTGTTCACTCGCGCGCGACCGAGCCAGGCGACGAAGCTCTGCTGGCTGTTGCGTGCGCCGGGATAGTCGGCGAGGTAGGACTCCAGCTGCGACTGGGACAGGCTGGCGATTGTGGTGTCGTGTCGGGCGACCCACTGGCCGAGCCGGACCGCGCCGTTGATGTTCCCGCGGGCGCTGTAGATCGCTGATTTGGTCAGCTCCCCGCGGTCGGCGGCGCCGCGTAGGCGTCGCAGGAGGTGCCAGCGGGCGTAGCGGCCGACGAGCCCTTTGTCCTCGCCGTGCAGGGGTTCGAGTGTGGTGTCGAGCCAGCGTTCGATCTGCTCGATCGGCGGGTGATACGGCGGCAGCACCCCAGTCGAGGCGAGGAGGTCGCGCAGGTAGTTGTGGGAGCGGTCAGCGGGCAGGCCGCGGAATGTGTCGTGGCTGATGGGCAACTCACCGCGGGCCAAGAGGTCGAGCAGTCTGACGCCGGTCGCGGGCGGTTTCTGTAGCCAGGTGATCACGCTTTGCGGACGGCGGGCGGCGACCAACTCGTCGAAGAGGGGCTGCAGCCGCTCATGGACGGCGCCGGTGGTCGGGTCGGTGAGCAGGCTGGTGAGGCGCTCGGCCAGGACGCAGCGGGCGCAACGATCACGAGCGTAGGGATGGTCCTCACGCCCGCATCCGGTGCAGGCGAAGATCGATTCCGCGCCCGCGCATCCGGCGCAGACCAGCACGTTGTCGCTGCTCACCGATGGGTAGGCGACCGGACGCAGCTCGAAGCACTCCGGGCAGACAGCTGGGTGGTAGGCGATGTCACGACGGCAGAGGTAGCAGATCGGCCCCGTCGGCAGCATCACCGTCGTCGCCCAGATGCCGCAGCGCACGCACTCGCGGCTCGCGGATGCCCGGGTCACTCCGAAACGCCGTCGGGGCGCCTGATCTTCGCGCGGATCGGGCGCAGATCGCCGATCCCTGGCCCGCCGTCATTGACCGCTTGTGGCTGGCGGTGCTCCTCGACGTGCAGTTCCAGGAGATCGGATGGGGTGCAGTCCAGGATGTCGCAGAGCGCAGCCAGTAGGTCGGTGTTGATCCGCTGCGGTGGCTTCGTGACGATCCGGTGCACCATCTGCCGCGACAACTCGATCCCGCGCTCGTGCAGCGGCTCGACCAGATCAGTGGTCTGGAACATGCCCTTCGCCGCCATCAGTTGACGCAGATGCCACAGCATCGACAGCTTCTTCGTCATCGTTCCTCCTGGGTGTTGTCGTAGACGCGGGCCAGAGCCGCTTTCAAGGTCTTGGTCTTGAAGTCGTTGGACACGTTCGTGTAGATCGCCGTGGTCGAGGCGTAGGAGTGACCAACCTGCTCGGTGACGAACCGCTCCGGGTAACCGAACTCGATCAGGTGCGTCACATACGAGTGCCGCAGGCAATGCAGGGTCAGGTCAGCGTCCAGGTCGGCCTGTTCACGCAGCCAGGCGAAGCGGTTATCCATCGACTTCACCGAGACCCGCTGCCGCCGCTCCGTCAACCACAGAGCATCCCGGTCATCAGGCCGCAGCAGCGGCCGGGCCTGCTCGACCCATTGCCGCAGACCATCGACCACCCAGTCGAACTCCGGGACCGTGAGCACCGTTCGACGCCGAGGCGTACTGCCGCGGACCGCCTTGCCGTAGCGGACATGCACCGCCCCGAAGGTTCCCCACTGACGCATGTGCGGGTTCGGACGCAGGTCCGCGATGTCGAGTAAGCACAACTCCCGACGCCGCAACCCGTAGGCGTAGCAGGTCTTGACCATCTGAGCGTCCCGCAACGCAGCCCACGCACCCTTGCGGCCCGACCGTTGCACCCGCTCAACCCGGGTGTCGAGGAAGTCGAACAGGTGCTGCAACTCGTCGTAGGTGAACGGTCGTCGCCCCGGCCGCCCCTCGTAGTCGTTGAGATGCGCAACGGTGTTGAAGTCGTGGCAGACCTGCGAAGGGATCACCCCGAACCGCTGCTCACACTCGCTCACCCACCCATAGCGGCCGTCGAGCAGGTAGTCGCAGAACATCCGCAACGTCAGGTGATAGCCGCGGATCGTTGACGGTGCCAGCCTCGCCGCGCCACTCATCAGCGACAACGTGAAATCCTCCACGTCCCCGGCACTCCACTGCCACGGGAACGATCCGGCGAACTCGGTGAACCGGCGCAGTAACGCCACCCGAGGCTCGATCGTCGCGTCCGCCAGCAACCGAGACCGTTGCTGCCGTTCCCATCCCGACAACATCGCCCCGAACACCGCCGCCTGCTCATCGAGATGGACCACCCCCGACGCCAGAACCAGACGCGCGGACCCGGGAACCTCGCTCGACACTCCACCCCGATCGGTAAACTCTGATTAGACAATGACAATCTGAAGTTACCACACTGGGGTGGCTCCACGTCACCGCCCAGGCATGGGCGCCGACTGGAAGAGCACTCACACCCCTGCACTGTCGCGCAGGTCAACTCTGAGTTGATTCGGGACCTTTGTCCTCGACTTGCAAGAGGCGTGTCCCCTCATGGCAGGGCGGTTCAGCGGGCAGTAATTCGTCAGGGTGCTCGCGTTTTGGGAAGTGCTGCGCACCTACCTGACATGAACTCTGATGCGAGGAACCTGCGGCTGCGTGTGACCCGGCGTGACGAGCCTGACCAAGCCAGGCTCGTCACGTGGGTGCTCGGGATCGCAGAGGCACGGCACCACGCCTGGATCAACGGCGACCCCGACCCTTACGGTCTGGTCCTGCCCGACGGCATCGGACCTGCATCATCGGGTCGCCTGGACGGTTCCGGGAAAATTCCCGGGACCGTCAGCCCACGAAAACAGCCGCTCCGCAGGGCATCACGGTCGTGGACATTTTCCCCCACCGTCGCCAAGTAGCTCTTCAACCCGTTGACCACCCTTTCGAGGCGAAGGAGGCCACCATGAGCACCACCATCACCGCAGCCACCGCCGTCGAGGCGGAGGCCCCGGTACTGCTCGCGGTGTCCTACCTGCGCGTCTCGACGCGGGAGCAGGCCGAACGTGGCGGCACCGACGAAGGCTTCTCCATCCTTGCGCAGCGCGAGGCCAACGCGAGGAAGGCCGCCGAACTGGGCGCGAAGGTCGTGCGCGAGTTCGTCGACGCCGGGGAGTCCGCGCGGTCGGCGGATCGTGACGGACTCAAGGACATGCTCGCGTTTATCACCGCAACGAGGGTGACTTTCTGCATCGTCCACAAGCTCGACCGGCTCGCACGTAACCGCGCAGACGACGTGAAGATTCACGAAGCCCTCCTTGCGGCAGGGGTGACGCTCGTGTCGGCGACCGAGTCCATCGACCAAACGCCGTCGGGGATGCTCGTGCACGGCATCATGTCGTCCATAGCGGAGTTCTACAGCCGCAACCTCGCCACCGAAGTCACCAAAGGGTTGACGCAGAAGCTCGCACAGGGCGGCACGCCGATGCGCGCGCCGGTCGGGTATCTCAATGTGCGCCGTACCGACGAGGCGGGCCGGGAGATTCGCACGGTCGAGGTCGATCCCGAGCGAGCCCCGCTGATTCGGTGGGCGTTCGAGGCCTACGCCAAGGGCGAGACGTCGGTCACCGGTCTACTGCGTGACCTCACCGCACGCGGCCTGACAACCGTGCCATCGCCGAAGCGCCCGTCGAAGCCGCTGGGGAAGAACACGCTCTACAAGCTGCTGACGAACCCGTACTATGCCGGGGTGATCCGGTACAAGGGAGCACTGCATCCCGGAGCACACGATCCGCTGATCGAGCCCGCACTATTCGATCAGGTGCAATCGCTGCTCAAGGCGCGCAACGCCAAGATGACGCGGCACGTCACGCACGCGCACCACCTGAAAGGGCTGCTGCACTGCGGGTCGTGCGGGTCGCGGATGCTGCTGGACTTCGCGACGAACCCGCGCGGCACCACCTACTCATACTTCATCTGCTCCGGCCGCGCAGCGAAGAAGACGAACTGCACCCGCCGCGCCGTGCCCGTCCAAGTCGCCGAACGCCTGGTCGAAGACTCATACAGGGACATCACCATCAGCGAAGCCGACTACCTGCACCTCGCCGCCGAAGTTGATGCCGCATTCGACGAGCAAAGCGCGGGGCGAGATCAGGAGTTCACCGACCTCACCACCCACCGCGCCAGGCTCGAAGCAGAGAGCGACAAGCTCCTCGCCGCACACTTCGCCGACGCCATCGACCTGCCTGAGTATTCGGTCTTCTGAGCGCCAGCGGTATTGCGGTTGAGCGCCATCTGCTTGGACGGGGGTTCGTGGGGTTGAGCGCCACCTGATCGTGTCGGTGAGGGCCGGGTGTGGGGGTTCGTAGGCTCCTTCTGCCGTGTGGCCTATCACGCGGCAGAAGGAGTGATTGGGATGGTACGCAAGATCAAAGCGAAGCTGGTGCTTCGGCTGCGTGAGGAGGGGTTCTCGGGCCGGCAGATCGCCGCGCAGGGGATGTCGCGTCATAGCGTGACGGCGGTGATCGAGGCCGCAGACCGGGAGGGTGTGGGCTGGGATGATGTGGCCGACCTGGACGAGGCCGCGGTGTATGCCCGACTGTTCCCGGGTCGTGGGGAGCATGAGAGCGTGCATGCGCAGCCGGACTGGGCGTCGGTGCATCGGGAGCTCGCCCGGGTTGGGGTGACGTTGAAGCTGCTCCATGGCGAGTACGTCGACAGGTGCCGGGCGGAGGGGTCGACGGCGATGGGCTATGACCGGTTCTGCAAGAACTATCAGCAGCATGTCCTGGTCAGCGGGGCGGCGTCGCGGATCGGTCACAAGGCCGGGCAGAGCATCGAGGTCGACTGGTCCGGGCCGACGATGCAGTTGACTGATCCGGTGACCGGGCAGCAGCGGCGGGTCTACTTGTTCGTGGCCACGTTGCCGTTCTCCCGGTACGCGTTCGTCGAGCCTGCGCTGGATATGCGGCAGGACACGTGGCTGCGGGCGCATGTGGCGATGTTCGACTGGTTCGGCGGCTCGGTCCCGCGGATCGTTCCGGACAACCTGAAGACCGGGGTGATCAAGCACCCGGCCGAGGGTGAGGTGGTCCTCAACGATGCCTATCGGGAGTTGGCGGCGCACTACTCGGCGGCGGTGCTGCCCGGCAGGGTCCGGAAGCCGAAGGACAAGGCCAGCGTCGAGAACACGGTCGCGCATGTCGCGACGTGGGTGATCGCCGGGCTCCGGGACCGCCGCTTCGCGACCCTGGCCGAGCTGCGCGCGGCGGTCTACCAGCGGGTGGAGGCCTACAACCGTGAACCCTTCCAGAAGAGGGCGGGATCACGCCTGAGCGTGTTCGAAGCGGAGGAGAAACCGCTGCTGCGGCCGCTGCCCGCGGTCGGGTTCGAGATCAGCCGCTGGGTCTACGGGCGTCGAGTCCAGAAGAATGGGCATGTGGTGTGGGAGAAGAACTTCTACTCCGTCCCCTACACCCGCATCGGTCGCAGTGTCGATCTGCGGGTCACCGACACGACGCTCGAGGTGTTCACCGGTCACACGCGGCTGACCAGCCACCTGCTCGCACCCCCAGGAGTGTTCAACCAGTACCGCACCCACGACGCCGACCTGCCTGACGGGCCCCGCTACCGGCAATGGGACGCGGCCAGGGTCCGCCAGTGGGCCGGCCGCGTCGGGGAGAACACGCTCACAGTGGTCAACCGGATCTTCGAGTCCGTCCCCGTCGATGAGCAGGGCCTCGATGCCGCGCTCGCGGTCCTGCGCCTGACCCGCCGCTACTCGACCGAACGCCTCGAAGCCGCCTGCCAGACCGCGCTGGCCTCCCGGGTCCGCTCACCCCGCTACGCCCATCTGAGACCGATCCTGGAAACCAACCAGGACCACACCGGCAGGCAGAGACCCCAGACTCGACCAGAGAACGGCGACGGTGGGCCGGTCGGGTACGTGCGTGGCGCCGACTACTACGGAGGCGCACGATGACCCGGATCGATACCGAGACCAAACGCAAGCTCCGCGAGATCGGCGCCACCTGCCTGGTCGACGCCCTGGAAACCCAGGACGACACCCTCACCCTCGGGATGGTGTTCGAAGAACGCATCAAACTCGCCGTCGACGACGCCCACGCCACCTTCACCCACGGCAAGGTCGAAGGCCTGATCCGCCGGGCCGGGCTGCGTTACCCGAACGCCGACTTCCGCCGCCTCGACCTGGTCGAACAACGTGGCCTGGACCGCGGGGTGATCGCCCAACTCGGCACCTGCGCCTTCATCACCAGGCAGCAGAACGTCGTGTTCCAAGGCTTCACCGGATCCGGGAAGTCGTATCTCGGCTCCGCGCTGGCGAAACAGGCCTGCCAGCACCGATACCGGGCGCACTACATACGCATGCCCGACCTCGAGGAAGCCTGGGCCTCAGCTAAGGATCGGCCCGCCGGGAAGGAGAAGTTCCTGCGCAAGTACGCCGCGTTCACGCTGCTCGTGATCGACGAATGGCTCCTCGACCCACCCGACGACAGCACCCGCAGCATGCTCCTGGAACTCCTCGAACGCCGCTACGACGCCGTCTCCACCGTGTTCTGCACCCAGTACGCGAAGAAGGACTGGCACCAGCGCCTCGGCTCCGGCGTCCACGCCGACGCGATCATGGACCGCATCGTCCACAACACCATCTGGATCGAAACCGGCGGCACCAACATGCGCGAACACACCGCCACCACCTAACCCACAGCCGGTGAGCGCCACCCGGACCACCGGTGGCGCTCACCGGCACCACACCCCGGCGCCCAGAGGCAATATCCAGTGGCGCCCTAACGCGAGAACCAACGGCGCTCACACGGTCAAATACTCAACCTGCCCACGCTGAAGCGACACCAAGACCGCATCCGCTCAGGCCTCGCCGACATCGAGCGCCGCCTCAGCGAGCACGACGAGCACCACGCCGGGGCGCGGGCGTTCCTCCACGACTCCCTGCGACTCCTCACCGACGCGCACCACGCCTACGCGCACTCCGACGATGGGAGCCGCAGACTCGCGAACCAAGCGTTCTACACACGGCTGGAGATCACCGACGACGAGCAACTACGCCCACACCTCGCCGAACCGTTCGCCACCATCGTCAACGTGGCGAACACCGCCACGGACGGCAAGAAGACCAAACGGGAACACCCAACATCTACCGATGTCGCGTGTTCCCGCAAGACACTTTGGGTGGAGCATAGGGGACTCGAACCCCTAACTTCCACCTTGCAAAGGTGGCACTCTACCAATTGAGTTAATGCCCCGAGACGGTAGGAGTATAGGGCACCCGGGCCCTCCCGCTCACATCGGGGCCACGCCGCTGTCGTGCCCGGGAACGCGAAGTGGGCTCCGGCCGCCGTCCACTTTGGGGGGATGTGGAGCGGCGGGCCCGGAGCCCAGGCGAGGGGAGAACTCGCCTAACGCCGATCGGATCGGCGGTCTTTCGGTGGGCCCCGTCGGGCCCGAGTAAAGGCGCTCGTCATGAGTTCCTTCGTTAGAAGCTTAGCCACATCGGACCGCCTTGCGCGAACTAGACGGGCCGAAAGTTGATTCTTCTCACCCAACTGGCGGCATACTGATCGTCGCGTTCACAAGGCCTTACCTCGCCCGAGGGGTGCGGGCAAGGCGACGCGCCGAGAAACCGGCCCGTTCTTTGAAACGTTTACCTGCGGACGGGAAACGACCGCCGCCCTCCGAAGAGGACGGCGGCCGCTTCTCCTGGATCAGCCGACGATGTCGTGAGCCTCCATACGTGCGGCCGACGCGGCGGCGTCCGTCGACTGATCCTCGGCCGCGAGCTCAGCTGCGATGCGCGCCCGGTAGTTTGCCTTCTCCTCTTCAACCTTCGCCGCGTCCCAGCCGAGGGCTGCGGCGGCGATCTCAGCCACCTCGTCGACGGCGGCGCCGCCGCGGTCGCGGGCCTCCGAGTTGAGGCGGACCCGGGCGATGAAGATGTCCTCCAGGTGGAGGGCGCCCTCGACGGCGGCGGCCCGGTGCACCTCGGCCCGCAGGAACTGCGGTGCGGCGGCGAGCGGCTTGCCGAGGCTCGGGTCCTCGTCGATCGTGGCCAGCAGGTCTCCGACCTCCGACCCGTAGCGCGACAGCAGATGCGTCATTCGATCAGCATCGAAGCCGTACTTGGCTCCGAGACGCTCGGCCTGGTTGCGGACCCCTTCGAATCCCTCGGCACCCAGCAGCGGCAGGTGGGCCGTGACCGACGGGCGGCTCTTGGCCGCGTCGCCGAGTGCGAAGTCGACGGCGTCCTCCGCCATCACGCGGTACGTCGTCAGCTTGCCGCCTGCGATCGCGACCATGCCGGGGATGACCTCGGAGACGGTGTGCTCGCGGGAGACCTTCGTCGACTTCGACTCGTCAAGCACCTTCGGCTGCAGCAGCGGCCGCAGGCCGGCATAGGTGCCGATGATGTCGTCGCGGGTCAACTTGTCACCCAGCACCTCGTTGGCGTGGGCGAGGACATAGTCGATGTCAGCCGACGTCGGGACCGGGTGCTCGAGCTGCTCGTGCCACGCGGTATCGGTGGTGCCGATGACCCAGTAGTGCTGCCACGGGATGATGAACAGCACGGACTTCTCAGTGCGGAGGAACAGGCCCGTCTGCGCCTTGAGCCGCTCACGCGGAATGACGATGTGGATGCCCTTGCTCGCCAGCACCTTGAGGCCGCCGGTGCCGCCGGCCATGTCCTGCGTCTCCTCGGTCCACACGCCGGTGGCGTTGATGATCCGCTTGGCCTTGATGGTCAGCGACTCACCGGTCTCGAGGTCGACGGCCTTCACGCCGGAGGCGTGGCCGCGGTCGTCCTTGAGGACCTCCGTCACGCGCACCCGGCTCGCGGCCTCAGCCCCGTACTTCTGCGCGGTGCGGATCAACGTGATGACGAGACGCGCATCGTCGACGCGGGCGTCGTAGAACTCGATGGCACCGATGAGGGCGTCGGGCTTGATCTCGGGGAACCGGGCCAGCGCCCCGGCCTTCGACAGGTGCTTCTGGATCGGGACGGTCTTCTTACCGCCGGATCCGATCCTCGCCAGGATGTCGTAGAGGCCGACGCCGACGGCGGAGTACGCCCGCTCGATGACCGGCATCTTCAACGGCCACAGGAAGGGCTGCGCCTCGACAAGGTGAGGCGCGATGGACGACAGCAGGCGGCCGCGCTCGGTGAGCGCCTCGGCGACCAGCTTGAAGTCGAGGTTGTACAGGTATCGCAGGCCACCGTGCACGAGTCGCGAAGATCGAGACGACGTGCCGGAGGCCCAGTCCTGTCCTTCGATCACCGCGGTCGACAGGCCACGTGCGGCTGCGTCCAGCGCAATCCCCGCGCCGGTGACGCCGCCACCGATCACGAGCACGTCAAACGTCTCGGTGGCCATTGTGGCCAGTGAGTTTGCGCGCTGTTCGGGGGTGAGGACGGTCATGTGAGGCTCCTTTGCTCGTGGTACCACCCTTGTCTCTCTGCACGTTTCGCGCAACCGTCTTGCACGTTCGTGCATGGGGGTCATGGGGAGCCTGTTGAGTGTTGCAGCGAAACGGCTCCGGGCACGGTCCCCCGTCGCTACATTGACAGTCGGATCCACGTGCAAAGGAGCATCATGAACCCGGCAACCACTGCGCTCGTCCTGATCGAATTCCAGAACGACTTCACCACCCCCGGCGGCACCCTCCACGACGCCGTCAAGACCGTGATGGAGTCCACCGACACCCTCAACAACGCCGTCGAGGCGGCCGCTGCCATCCGCGAGGCCGGAGGCGTCGTCCTCCACGTCCCGATCACGTTCGCCCCCGGCTACGACGAGATCACCCGCCACCCGTACGGCATCCTCAAGGGCGTCGTCGACTCCACCAGCTTCGTCCGCGGCAGCTGGGGCGCCGAGATCTGCGAGCAGCTGACACCCGTCGAGGGCGACATCATCATCGAGGGCAAGCGCGGGCTGGACGCGTTCGGGTCGACCAACCTGGACTTCGTGCTGCGCTCCAAGGGCATCGAGACGGTGGCGCTGGCGGGTTTCCTGACGAACTGCTGCGTCGAGTCGACGATGCGCAGCGCGTACGAGAAGGGCTTCGAGGTGCTGACGATCACGGACGCCGTCGGCGCGACCTCGCCTGAGGAGCACGCCAACGCGATCCAGTACGACTACCCGATGTTCTCGAAGCCGATGTCGACGGACGAGTTCGTGTCGTCGCTGAGCGAGGACAAGGAACTGGCGGACTCGTCGCGGGGGTACTAATCCCTGTCACCGGCCCTCAGAAGACCGGCCCCTGGAGCCACGGCACGAACTCCTGCGATCCGTACCCCAGGTCCTCGCTCTTCGTGCGCTCGCCGGACGCGACGTCCAGCAGCCGTCCGTAGATCTCCAGGCCCTTCGCCTGCAGCGACACACCCTCGGTGACGACGTCGCCCGCGTTCAGGTCCATGTCGTCGGGCATCCGCTCGAACAGGGCCGTGTTCGTCGACACCTTCAGTACCGGCACGATGCCGTAGCCGAGCGCCGAGCCCCGTCCGGTCGTGAAGCAGACGACGTTGGCGCCGCCCGCGATCAGCCCGGTCACTGAGACCGGGTCGTAGCCCGGGGTGTCCATGAAGCCGAAGCCTGGCGTGTCGATCGGCTCGGCGTAGTCGTAGACGGCCGCCATCGGCGCATGCCCGCCCTTGGCGACCGCGCCGAGCGACTTCTCCAGGATGGTCGTGATGCCGCCGGCCTTGTTGCCTGGTGAGGGGTTGTTGTCGAGCGAGTCGCCGGTCCGGGCGACGTCGTCCTCCCAGCGGGCAATGATCTGCCGCAGGTGATCGGCCACGTCGGGCGCGGTGGCGCGCTCGAGCAGCAGGTCTTCGGCGCCGTAGATCTCGGGGGTCTCGGCGAGCACCGAGCGGCCGCCGTGGGAGACGATCACGTCGGAGGCGATGCCGAGGACCGGGTTCGCGGTGATGCCCGACCAGCCGTCGGAGCCGCCGCAGTTGAGCCCGAGTACGAGGTGTTCGAGGCCGACCTCGACGCGCTCGACCGCGTCGATGGCCGCGGCCAGCTCCCGCACAGCCTCGACGCCGGCGGCGACGGTCGCCTTCGTGCCGCCGAGGGTCTGCATGGTGAGTTCGACGACGGGCAGGTCGTCGCGGCGGGGAACCATCTCCATGAACTCGGTCATCTGGTTGACCTCGCAGCCGAGCGCCACCGTGATGAGGCCGCCCACGTTGACGTGTCCGGCGTAGCCGGCAAGCGTCCGCCGTAGTCGTTCGAGGTTCGGCCCCTCCGCGATGCCGCAGCCGGTCCCATGGGTCACGGGGACGACGGCGTCGACGTTCGCGAACCCGTCCAGGATCCCCGCCCGCTCGACGGCGGCGACGATCTGCTGGCAGACGGTGGCCGAGCAGTTCACCGTCGACACGATGGCGATGACGTTGCGGGTGGCGACGCGCCCGTCGCTGCGGCGGTACCCGCGGAAGGTGGTGCGCTCGACGGCGGGCGGCGCGGCGGGGGCGACCGTGTGATCCGCCTCCGCCGGCGCCTCATGCTCGCCGAAGACGAGGTTGTGCGTGTGGACGTACTCGCCTGCGGCGATGTCCGCCGTGGCGTAGCCGATGACGTGCCGGTACTTGCGCACCGGCGCCCCCACGGCGATGTCGCGCAGCGCGACCTTGTGGCCGACCGGGATCTCCCGGCCCTCCAGGGTGACGACGGCGACGTCGTCGCCCTCGCTCAGCACGTGGTACCAGTCACGGTCCTCGTTCACAGGGGTCTCCTCGGTCAGCGATCGACCCGGGCGCTGCCGCCGCCGGCCAGGTCGACGACATCCTTGCAGGTGACCATCGACGTGTCGCCGGGCGTGGTCATGGCGAGCGCACCGTGCGCGGCGCCGTACTCGACACAGGTCTGCAGGGGCTGGCCGGTGATGAGGCCGTAGGCCATGCCGGAGGCGAACGAGTCGCCCCCACCGACGCGGTCGAGGATCTCTACATCCTTGCGATCGGCCGCCTGCAGCACGCCGTCCTTCGGCGACCAGGCGAGCGCCGACCAGTCGTTCAGCGACGCAGTCTTGACGGCGCGCAGCGTGGTGGCGATCACCTTGAAGTTGGTGAACTCCTTGGCGACCTCGTTGATCATCGTGCGGAACGCGTCGATGGGCAGCTCGGAGAAGTTCTCGTCGAGCCCCTCGATCTCGAATCCGAGCCCGGCGGAGAAGTCCTCCTCGTTGCCCAGCATGACGTCGACGTAGCGGGCCAGTTCGCGGTTGACCTCCTGCGCCTTGGTCTGGCCACCGTTGGTCTTCCAGAGGCTGGGCCGGTAGTTGAGGTCGTAGGAGATGACGGTGCCGTACTTCTTGGCAGCCTTGACGGCGGCCAGCGCGGTCTCGGCGGCCTGCTCCGACAGCGCCGCGTAGATGCCGCCGGTGTGCAGCCAGCGCACGCCGAGCGTGCCGAAGATGTGGTCGAAGTCGATGTCCTCGGGGCGCAGCTGCGAGATCGCGGTGTTGCCTCGGTCGGAGACGCCCTTGGCCTTGCGGAGGCCGTAGCCGCGCTCGGTGAAGTTCAGGCCGTTGCGGACGGAGCGGCCGATGCCGTCGCTGGCCACCCAGCGGATCAGCGACGTGTCGACGCCGCCGGCTGCGATGAGCGACTCGACCAGGTGCCCGACCTCGTCGTCGACGAGCGCGGTGATCGTGGCGGCGCGCAGCCCGAAGACGCGCGACAGGCCGCGGGCCACGTTGTACTCGCCGCCCCCCTCCCAGGCCGCGAACGAGCGGGCGGTGCGGATGCGCATCTCGCCAGGATCGAGACGCAGCATGATCTCGCCGAGCGAGACGACGTCGTAACGGCACTCCTCGGCGGGACGGAGATCAACGAGATTGCTCATGGAAGGACTCCTTCGTCGGATGGGTTGTCAGTTGGCGATGGAGGCGACGGCCTCGCGGGAGAGGTTCTCGACGGCGACGAAGTCGCCGGCGCGGATCAGGGCGGGCTTGACCATCCAGGTGCCGCCGACGGCGATGACGTTGGGCAGGGCCAGGTACTCGCCGAGGTTGGCGCTGGACACGCCGCCGGTGGGGACGAACTTCACGCCACCGAACGGTGCGCCGAGGGCGGCGATCGCGTCGACGCCGCCGTAGACGTTGGCCGGGAAGAACTTCACGATGGAGAGGCCTGCCTCGAGGGCGGCCATGATCTCGGACGGCGTGACGGCACCGGGGACGACGATGAGCCCGCGTTCCTTGGCCCGCTCGACGACGGACGGGAGGAAGCCGGGGGAGACGATGAACTGGGCGCCGGCGTCGGCGGCCTGGTCGACCTGGCCGGCGTTCAGGACGGTGCCCGCACCGACGAGGATCTCGGGGACCTCCTGCGCCATCGCACGGATGACGTCGGGCGCGGCGGCCGTGCGGAACGTGACCTCGGCCACCGGAATTCCGCCTGCGACCAGCGCCCTGGCGAGGGGAACCGCGTGCGCGACGTCGTCGACAACGACGACGGGGATGATGCGGGCCGAGGTGAGCCGCTCAAGAGTATCCATGCCAGCCTTCCGTTTCACTAGCTGAACTGTACTGTTTCTTTCATTGAAATGATGCCATACGCTGACGGGGGGACACAATGGGGGTCCGGCAACAGGGACGCGGAATGGGAGACTGGGCGGCATGAGCGCGACAGGCACGGCGGACGAGTCCCCGAGGATCGAGGCCATCGACCGCGCACTGATGCTGCTGGAGGAACTCGCCCGGTACGGCCCCGAGGGCGCGCAGCTCACCGAGCTCAGCAGCGCCACCGGGATCAGCAAGGCGACGGCGTACCGCGCACTGAGCACGCTGCGGCTACGCGGCTTCGCGAGTCAGTCGCCCTCCGGGAGCTACCGGCTCGGGCCGACCCTGCCTGCACTGGTCGACCTCTTCTATTCGCACCAGAATCTGACGGCGTCGCTGCGGCCCGCGCTGGTCGAGGTGTCGCTGCGCGCCCAGGAACTCGTCCATCTGGGCGCCTGGGACGGCAACGAGATCGTCTATCTGGACAAGGTGGAGTCGGCGGCGCGCGCGATCCGCGTGTGGTCGGCGGTCGGGCAGCGGGTTCCGGCGGCATCGAGCGCGCTCGGCCGGGCGCTGCTCGCCGCGCGGGAGTCCACGCCGGAGCAGGTGGCGCAGTACCTGCGGTTCCTGCCAGCCGGGCGCGAGGTCACGCGGGATCGGCTCACGGCCGCGGTCGCGGCCGCCCACCGTCGCGGCTTCTCGGAGGAGTTCGAGGAGAACGAGCCGGGGGTTGCGTGCATCGGGTTCGCGATCATGCAGGGGGCGGCACCGGTGGCGGCCCTGTCGATCACGTCTCTGGCGGAACGGATGACACCGTCCCGGATCGAGGAGCTGCGGGGCATCGTCGTCGACGCACTGCCCGCGCTGCTCCCTCCGGCCTCACCCTGTGGGCAGGCTCGGCCGCCTGATCAGGCGGCCGCCGCCTCACCGTCGGCGACGAGCGCGTCGACCTGCGCCTGCAGCCGCACCGAGAGTTCGTGCGGCACACCCTCGGCGAGCACCTCGTGCACCGACGGGACGAAGATGCCCTCGCCGATCACCTGGGCCCCGGCGCTGCTCAGCACGGCCTTCAGATCGCGGACGGCGCCCCTGGCACCGCCCGGGCTCGGGCTCGCGCCGAGAGCGGCGACGGGCTTGGCGGTGAGCACCGCGCCCGGCCGTGGCCGCGACAGCCAGTCGATCGCGTTCTTCAGCATCCCGGGCATGCCGTCGTTGTACTCGGGGGAGGCGATCAGCAGCGCGTCGACGGCGGCGACGGCCTCGCGGAACGCGACGACCACCTCGGGCACGTCCACCTCCAGCTCCTCGCTGAAGTACGGCAGACGCTCGAGTCCGTCGATCACGACGAGCTCCGGGCAGGCGGCCGCGGCGACCAGGTCCACCAGGCGTCGGGTGAAGGAACCCTCACGGGTGCTTCCGACGAGGACTCCGACAACGGGACGAGATTCAGTCAACACGTTGACAATCGTGACACGCCAAACGGGGATGGTCAACTTATTGACCAATAGGTAGCATGGCCCTCATGGCAGAGCAGGCATCCACGGAACACCCAGCGCCCCCTCTCTCCCTGCTCGCCCTGCTCGGCCAGGCCCACGACACGCTGGAGGCGCGGTTCAACGAGCAGCTGGTGACGAGCGAGTTCGCCGATCTCACGGCTGCGCTGAGCCGCAACGTCCTGCGCTGGGTCAGCGCCACCGACTGCCGCGCCAGTCAACTGGCGCTGGCGAGCGGTGTCAGCAAGCAGGCACTGTCGCTACAGATCGCCCAGCTGGAGCGCACCGGCTACATCACCACCGGCCCCGACCCCGCCGACGCACGCGCCAAGAAGGTGACCCTCACCGACCAGGGTCGACGCGCCCAGGCGCTCGTCCGCCGGATCGCGGCCGAGGTGGACGACGAGTGGCACGAGCGGCTGGGGGACGGCTGGGACACGTTCGAGCAGCAGTTGCGTCGCATCGTCGACAGCCGCCGCCCCTCCCCCTCGTCCGGTTGCGGTGCAGCCGACGCGTGAGAAGCATCGCCGGGGCCCGCGGCCCCGTAGGATCGGCGAGAATCTGGGGGGATGATGACCGACAAGACCAGTGAGACGCTGCTGACCGTCGCACGCATGTACTACGTGCAGTCCGAGACGATGGATGCCATCGCGCACCAGCTCGGCGTGTCACGCTCGACGATCTCGCGCCTGCTCAAGGAGGCACGGGACCGGGGCCTCGTCCGGGTCACCATCGTCGACCCAGAGCGGCCGCTCGGACGCATGGCCGAGCTGTTCGACAAGTACTTCGGCGTGCAGGCCCACATCGTCCAGGTGCGGCCGGGGGCGAGCAGCATCTTCCGCCTCGACCAGGTGGCCCGCATGGCCGCCGACCTCCTCGCCGACCTGATCCAGGACGGCGACACCCTCGGCGTGGCGTGGGGGACCACCACGTCGGCCATCGCCACCCACGTCCGCCCCCGCGATCTCAGCGGGGTCACGGTCATCGGGCTCAACGGCGGCGCCAACCACCAGACGACGGGACTGCCCTACGTCGGCAGCATCCTGCACAGGTTCGCCGTCGCCTTCCGCGGACAGGAACAACAACTGGCGCTGCCCGCCTTCTTCGACGACCCCGACACCCGCGACGCCATGTGGCGCGAGCAGAGCACCCGCCACATCCTCGCCGTCCGCGCGAACTGCCGCATCGCGCTGTTCGGCGTCGGCGGCCTCCACTCTGAGCTCCAGTCACACGTCTACGCATCCAACTATCTGAACGAGTCCGACCTGCAGGGGTTGCGGGACCAGGGGGTCGTCGGCGACGTCAACACCGTGATGCTGCGCGCCGACGGCTCGTACCGCGACCTCGAGATCAACCGTCGGGCGACGGGCATGACTCCGGCGGAGCTGCAGCGGATCCCGAAGCGGATCTGCGCCGTCACCGGGCTGTCGAAGGCTGTGCCGATCCTCGGCGCGCTGAGGGCCGGCGTAGCAACCGACCTTGTCATCGACCAGGAGACCGCGCGGGCGGTGCTGACACTCATGAAACCCGGGCTCCGACTCAATTGATCTCACCAGCCCGCCCCGCTTCTAGGGGGAGGGGACGGCACACACTATTGTTGCGCGCATGTCCGAACTCATCCTGACTGACGTGACCGACGGCATCGCCCGCATCACCCTCAACAGGCCGCAGGTGATCAACGCCCTCGACGAGCCGATGATGCTGGCGATGTACACCAGCCTGTCCGCGTGGGTGAAGGACGACGACGTGACGGCGGTGGAGATCGTCGCCGCCGGCGATCGCGGCTTCTGCGCCGGTGCCGATGTGCGCACCCTGGCGTCCGTCGTCCGCTCCGGCGGCCCCTGGCTCCACTTCCTGGAGACCGAGTACGCGCTCGACATGATGATCGCGAACTACCCCAAGCCGATCACGACCCACATGCGGGGGATCACGATGGGCGGCGGCCTCGGCCTCGGCGCACACGCCGACCGACGCATCGTCTACTCGGACACCGTCATGGCCATGCCGGAGACGAAGATCGGCATCATCCCCGACGTCGGCATCATGCATCAGCTCTCGCGCGCCGGCGCCGTCGGCCGCCACATCGCGCTGACGTCTGCCCGCTTCAACGGCGGCGACGCGCTGCTCCTGAACCTGGCTGATGAGTCCGGCGACGGCGTCCTCGAGGCCCCGCTGTTCGACCCCTCGCAGACGTGGATAGAGGAGTGTTACGCCTCCGACGACGCGGTCGAGATCGTCCGCGCGCTCGAGTCGCATCCCGACGAGCGTGCCCGCGCCGCGGGCGCCGAGCTCCGCGCCCGTTCCCCGTTCGCCGTCCACGTGACGCTGCGGGCCCTCATCCGGGCGCAGCGGCTGAATCTGGGCGAGGTCCTGGACCAGGACCTGCGCCTTGCCGAGACCGTCATCCCCAACGGCGACTTCGTCGAGGGCGTGCGTGCGTTGCTGGACGACAAGGACAACTCCCCGAAGTGGCGCTGGGCCACGCTCGAGGAGGTTCCGATGGAGGCCGTCGACGCGGCGTTCGCCTACCGGTCCTCCTGGAAGAACTGAGCCGCGTCGCGGAGGGCGACCAACGTCGCCCGGCCGCCGGGCCCGATGCCGAGTCGTTCGGCCAGCCCCTCGTCGTGGATGGGGGCCGTCAGGTCGCCCTGGCGGAAGAGGAATGTGGCGTCCAGGATGTCGAAGCGCTCCCTGCCGTCGGGCAGCCGCGTGCGCAGCGGGGCGTCGCCGTCCACGCGACAGTCGGCGACGGCGAAGGTCCGCTGCGCGTCTGACTGCCGGTCCCACGTGCGGACCGACGCGAGGGTGTCGGCCACGGCCTGACCATGCGCGCGGGCGTTGTCCCGGACGGCGTCGGCGACGGTTCCACGGACGCCGCCCAGCGCTTCGATCCCGACCCACCCCTCGTCGACGGCGCGGTCCACGAGATCGCCCCACGCGGACGCGCCGGGCACCGTCACCTGGACGCCGCCGCAGAAGGCGAGGTCGTCGGACTCGCAGGCGGAGTCGTCCACGACGATGTCGCTGACGGGGGCACGTCCTGGCTGCCGATCCATGGGGCCATTGCACGCCGCCCGCCCGCCGGAATCAAGACCCGTTCGCCGTCGGGGAAGCCGCTGCTCCTGGATCGAGCGCCTAGGATGGGTCCGGCCACGCGAGAGGAAGCAATGTCCACGATCCACGAAGTCATCATCATCGGCTCCGGCCCGGCCGGCTACACCGCCGCCATCTACGCCGCCAGGGCGAACCTGAAGCCGGTGATCTTCGAGGGCGCGCTCGACTCCGGCGGCGCCCTGATGAACACCACCGAGGTCGAGAACTTCCCCGGCTTCCCCGAGGGCGTTGACGGCCCCGACCTGATGTCGAAGATGCGGGCCCAGGCCGAGCGGTTCGGCGCGACGCTCATCACCGACGACGTCACCGCCGTCGACCTCACCGGCGACGTGAAGATCGTCAAGGACTCCGACGACGTCGAGTACCGCGCCAAGTCCGTCATCCTCGCCATGGGTTCCGGCTACCGCCGCCTCGGGCTGGCCGACGAGGACCGTCTCTCCGGCCGCGGCGTCTCCTGGTGTGCCACCTGCGACGGCGCCTTCTTCCGCGACAAGCCGATCGCCGTCGTCGGCGGCGGCGACTCCGCGATGGAGGAGGCCACCTTCCTGAGCCGCTTCGGCAGCAGCGTCGTCATCATCCACCGTCGCGACGAGTTCCGCGCCTCGAAGATCATGATCGAGCGGGCCGAGCGCGATCCGAAGATCTCCTTCGCCTGGAACTCCGAGGTCGTCGCCATCAACGGCGACCCGACCGTCTCCTCCGTCACGCTCCGCGACACCCTGTCCGGTGAGACCAGGGACGTCGACGTGAACGGGCTGTTCATCGCCATCGGCCACGACCCGCGCTCCGAGCTCGTGAAGGGGCAGATCGGGCTCGACGACGAGGGATACGTCCTTGTCGACGGCCGTTCGACCGCCACCAACCTGCCGGGCGTGTTCGCGTGCGGCGACCTCGTGGACCACACCTACCGTCAGGCCATCACGGCCGCCGGCTCCGGCTGCTCCGCCGCCCTCGACGCCGAACGCTACCTCCAGGCCGTCGCGGACCGCGGCGAGCTCGTGGGCGCAGCGGACGCCGCGCAGTAAACTTGGCCGCCAGACCGCCGAAACAGGAGAACGACATCGTGGCAGTGACCGACGTGACCGACAAGACCTTCGTCGATGAGGTGCTGATGGCCGACCGACTGGTCGTCGTCGACTACTGGGCCGACTGGTGCTCGCCGTGCAAGCAGATTGCGCCGATCATCGACGAACTCAGCCGGGAGTACCCGAACGTGAAGTTCGTGAAGGTCGACACCAACGCGAACCCCGGCCTCGCGGCCGAACAGGGCGTTCTCTCGCTGCCGACGTTGCAGTTCTTCCAGGGCGGTCGGGTGACCAAGTCGCTGTCCGGCGGCAAGACGAAGAATGCGCTGAAGAAGGCGATCGACGAACTGGTCTGATGATGGATCCCAGCAGCGTGTCCACTCCCCCGCAGCGGGGCCAGTGGAAGGCGAGCGGGGGCCTGCACCAGGCCTCCGGGCAGCCGCCCCTCCCTCCGGCCGTCAAGGTCGGCGGGATCGCCGCGCTCGGCGTGCTGCTGATCGCCGCGATGCTCCTCGGTGTCCTCTTCGGCGGCGGCTTCGCGCCGCGCGGTTCGGCATCACCCACTCCCACGCCCAAGCTCATCCTCGATCCGCCGATCCAGGTCGGCGCCTTCGTCCGCGGCGAGACCGAATCCAGCCAGGTTCCTGACCCGACGGCGCAGCGGATCGTGCACGCGGCCTACAAGGACGGCGCCAACGAGGTCCTGTTCATCATGACGTGGCCCGAGTCCGACCTGACCGGACGCCTCGACGACGCCGGCATCGCCGCCGAGGCCCAGGAACCGACGGAGGAGGGAGACAAGACCCTCTGCGGCACGTCGGTCGACTCGTCCCTGCCCGGCTGCGGCCGTGTCGTCAAGGACACCGTCCTCATCCTCATCTCCATCCAGGGCACCCTGACGCAGCCGTCCCTGCTCGCCATGCTGGACGAGTTTGAGAGCGCCGTCACCCCCTAGTGCCACCAGCTAGGGTGGCGGAACCACCAACTACTAGGCAGACTCCCGTGACCGACCAACACCGCCACGACACCCGGCTCGACCAGTTCGTCGACAGCTACTCGCAGCGCACCAACGGCATGCGCGTCTCGGCAGTACGGGCGTTGTTCGCAGTGGCCAACAGGCCGGAGATCGTGTCGCTGGCCGGGGGCATGCCCAACATCAAGGACCTCCCGCTGCCGGCGATCGGCGACTCGTTCGCTGAGATGGTCGCCCAGCACGGCATGCAGGTCATGCAGTACGGCTCCGGCCAGGGCGAGCCCGTCATCCGGGAACGGATCGTCGAGGTCATGGCCCTCGAGGGGATCTCGGCCCACCCCGACGACATCGCCATCACCGCCGGCTCCCAGCAGGGGCTCGATCTCGTCACGCGCATCTTCTGCGATCCGGGCGACGTGGTGCTGGCCGAGTCACCGTCGTACGTGGGGGCGCTGGGAACCTTCCTCAGCTACGAGGTCGAGGTGGTGCACGTGGTCAGCGACGAGAACGGCATCGACCCGCAGGCGCTCCGCGAGACGATCGCCCGGCTGAAGGCCGACGGGAAGCGCGTCAAGTTCCTGTATACGATCCCGAACTTCTCCAACCCGGCGGGCGTGACGCAGCCGCTGGAGCGCCGGGTGGAGGTGGCCGCGACCTGCGCGGACGCCGGCGTCATCGTCGTCGAGGACAACCCGTACGGGCTCCTGGCGCTCGACGCGGAGCCGGTGCCCGCCATCCGATCCTTCGATGAGAACGTCATCTACCTCGGCTCCTTCTCCAAGACGTTCGCCCCCGGCTTCCGTGTCGGCTGGGTGCTGGCCCCGCACGCGGTGCGCGAGAAGCTGGTGCTTGCTCAGGAGTCGGCCACCCTGTGCCCCCGGTGTTCAGCCAGTTCGCCATCGCGAACTACCTCACCCACCACGACTGGCAGCACCAGATCACCGTCTTCAAGGACATGTACCGCGAGCGTCGCGACACGCTGCTCGACGCGCTGGCCTCCGAGATGCCGTCGGGCACCAGCTGGACGCACCCCGCGGGCGGCTTCTTCGTCTGGGTGACGCTGCCTGAAGGGCTCGACACGCAGGCGATGCTGCCCAGAGCGGTCGACGCCCGCGTCGCGTACGTCCCCGGTGGCGCGTTCTACGCCGATGGGCAGGGCGCCCGCAACGTGCGCCTCTCCTACTGTTTCCCGCCGCCGGATCGGATCCGGGTCGGCGTCGAGCGGTTCGCGGACGTCGTCCGCCACGAGCTCGAAGTGATGAACACCTTCGGGGTGCGCACGGGCCATCCGTTGCCCGGCACCCGACGCCCGGCCGGTCCCGGTCCGGAGCTCACGTGACGAGGAGTTGAGGACAATGACGGTCATCGTCATCGCAGGCGGTCTGAGCCACGAGCGCGACGTCTCGCTGCGATCCGGAAGACGAGTGGCCCAGGCGCTACGCGACGTGGGCCGCGAGGTCGTGGAGACCGACGTCAACGCCGACCTGGTGGCGCTCCTGAAGGGGACGCCCGACCCCGTCGTCGTACCGATGCTGCACGGCGGCCTGGGAGAGGACGGCGCGCTGCGGGAGGTGCTCGGTGTCCTGGGCATCCCGTTCATCGGCCCGTCCGGGGCCGCGTCACGGCTCACGTTCGACAAGTCGATCGCCACCGCCGTGGTCCGCGCCGCCGGGATCAGGACGCCCGACCAGATCGCGCTGCCACACGACATCTTCCGCGAGCTGGGCGCTGGGGCGCTGATGGACGGCATCGGAGCCCAGCTGGGCTACCCGCTGATGGTCAAGCCCTCGCGGAGCGGCTCGGCGCTGGGCGTCGCTAAGGTCGCCGACGCGTCCGACCTGCCCGCGTCGCTCGTCGCCGCCTATGCCTACGGGCCCACTGCCGTAGTCGAGTCGTACATCGAGGGCACGGAGATCGCCGTCACGGTGCTGGACGAGGGCGAGGGCCCGTACGCGCTCCCCGCCGTCGAGATCATCCCCGTGTCGGGTGTCTACGACTACGAGTCGCGCTACACCGCCGGCGCCACCCGCTTCGTGACTCCCCCCAACCTGTCGGAGGCGTCGCTCGACGCCGCCGGGGCACTGGCCGTCGCGGCCCATCGCGCGCTCGGGCTACGACACCTCTCCCGCATCGACATCATCGTCCGCGACGGGGAACCGGTGTTCCTGGAGGCGAACGTCGCCCCGGGGATGACGGAGACGTCCCTCGCCCCGCTCGCCATCGAGGCCGCGGATCGCACCCTCGGCAACGTGTTCGCGGGGCTCATCGACCTGGTGCGGAACTGACATGAAGCTGCGCACCAAACAGACGCTCGCCGTCGGGGCCGGGTGCCTGGTCGCGGGGGTCATGGTCGGTCTGGGCGTCTGGCAGATGGGCTCCTATGAGGAGTCGACGCGTGACGTCTCGGCGGAGCGGGCGGCACTCCCGCCCGAGTCACTGGCGGAGCAGATCGCAGACGATGGACAGATCGCGGACATCTACGGCCGCCGCGTGACCCTCAGTGGCACCTACGACGCCAACTACCAGGTTCTGGTGGGCCAGGCGCCTCCGCTTCGGGTGGCGACGTTGCTGCGCATGGACGACGGGCGGTACGTGACGGTCGTCCGCGGCACCGTGGAGGAGGATGCCGGGCCCGCGGCGCCGCCGTCGGGCCAGCAGGACGTCATGGGGATCTTTCTCTCGTCCGACCTGACAGCCACCGACGCGCCGGCCACAGGGGCCGACCTGGGCACCGTCCGGCTGCAGGAGCTGGCGCAGGAGTGGCCCGCACCCCTCGTGGGCGGCTACGTCACCCTGGACGCCGCCGCCTCAGCAGAGCAGGGGCTCGGAGAGGCCTCGCTGCTCCTCCCGGAAGTGGGAGGCTCTCCCACGCACCGTGGCTACGCGCTCCAGTGGTGGGTGTTCGCCGTCGGGGCCATCGCGTTCGGGGTGTACTCGGCCCGCGGCTTCGCCGTCGACGCGGCGCGGGCCGAGGCGCGCAGGACGAGGGCCGCCGACGCCGTCGATGCCTCTGAGGCGCCTGTGGGCGACGAGAGCGTCGCTCAGGCCTGAGACTCGGGAACCTCCGCCAGCCGGCGGCGGACGTCCTTCGTGGCGAAGTGTTCGGCCACGAAGGAGAGGAACGGGATGGTTCCCGCGGCCATGATGGCGATGAACCACTTGAGCGACCAGCCGACCCTGCGCCCGAGGTCGTACGCAGTGATGAGCAGGACCATGTACAGCCAGCCGTGGGGGATGCCCGTCCAGACGACGACGCGGCCATCACCCCAGATGTACTTCAAGGGCATGCCGACGAGGACGAGGACGACGAGCAGGACTCCGACGACGTACGCCATCACCCGGTAGCGGACGAGAGCGGACCGAATCCCCTTGACGTCCTCCGGCTCGATGATGGTTTGTTCCTCGGCGGTGCGCCCTTCAACAGACTCTGGCTCCACGTCGTCTCCTCGATTCATCGTTTTGTCGACTTACTGCTTTATCTCCGAATGTACTTATCGCTAGATCGTCGTACCGTCGAGGATCGCCACGATGCGGTCCAGGTCGTCGCCGCTTGCGAACTCGATCGTGATCTTGCCCTTGTTGCGGCCGATATTGACCTTCACCCTGGTGTCGAAGTGGTCGCTCAGTCGACTGCCCAGGTCGTGTTCCCGCTCACTGAGCTGCCGCGGCCCACGGGGGGTGCGGGTGCGACCTGACGCACCGGTCCCCCGCCCCATCGCGACGATCTCCTCCGTGGAACGGACGGACAGGCCCTCTGCGACGATCCTCTCGGCCAGGTGTTCCTGGAGTTCAGGGTCAGTGAGGCCCAGAAGTGCCCGCGCATGGCCGGCCGAGATGACGCCCGCGGCGACCTTCGACTGGACCCTGGTGGGGAGGTTCAGGAGCCGCAGCGTGTTGGAGATCTGCGGCCGACTACGGTGAATGCGCTGGGAGAGCTCCTCCTTGGTGCAGCCGAAATCGGCCAGGAGCTGGGCATAGGCGTGTGCCTCTTCGATGGCGTTGAGGTCAGCGCGATGGAGGTTCTCCAGCAGCGCGTCACGCAGCAGGTCGGTGTCGTCGGTGCCCCGGACGATCGCTGGGATGGTCTCGCGACCGGCGAGCTTCGAGGCCCGCCAGCGGCGCTCGCCCATCACGATCTCGAACCGGGAGCGGCCCGCCTTGCGGACCACGATGGGCTGGAGGACGCCGAACTCGCCGACGGATGCGGCCAGCTCGCTGAGGTCCTCCTCGTCGAAGATGGTGCGTGGCTGCTGCGGGTTGGGGCTGATCTGAGTGAGCGGGATCTCCGCGAAGGTGGATCCGTCCTTCAGCGCCTCCTCGCTTTCACCGTCGGTCTTCGCGAAGAGGTCCCCGAGGCCCCGCCCGAGTCCTGTCTGTCGAGTTGCGGCCATGTCAGCTCTCCTCCTGCGCTCCGCGGCGGGCGATCTCCTCGGCCGCCTCCTGGTAGGCCACGGCTCCCACGGAGCGTGCCTGGTAGGTCATCACGGTCTCGCCGAAGCTGGGGGCTTCAGCGATCTTGACTGAGCGTGGGATCTCCACGGGGAGGGTCTGGGCGGAGAAGTGTTTGCGCACTTCGTCCGCGACCTCGCGGGAGAGATTGGTGCGGCCGTCGTACATGGTGAGCAGGATGGTGCTCAGCACGAGGTCGTCGTTGAGATTGCCCTTGACGCGGTCGATGGTGCGGAGGAGCTGTGTGAGTCCCTCGAGGGCGTAGTACTCGGTCTGGATGGGGACGAGGATTTCGGTGGAAGCGACAAGCGCGTTCAGCGTGAGGAGGCCCAGCGATGGAGGACAGTCGAAGAACACGTAGTCAACGCCGGATTCCTCGATGTACTGGTTGATCGCGTCACGCATCCGATGTTCGCGTCCACGCTCGTTGACGAGCTCGAGTTCGGCTGACGAAAGGTCGATGGCGGCCGGGAGAACGTGAAGATTCGGGGAGTGCGGGGAAGGCTGTGCGTGCTCGATGATGCCGACGCCGTCCATGAGGACCTCGTAGGTCCCCTTGGTGCCCGGGGAATGCTCGATGCCAAGGGCGGTGGAGGCGTTGCCCTGGGGGTCGTTGTCGACGACGAGAACGTTGAGCCCGCCGAGGGCGAGAGCGGTTGCGAGGTTGACCGTGGTGGTGGTCTTGCCGACGCCGCCCTTCTGGTTGGCGACGACGATGATGCGAGGCTCGGTGGGTCGCGGCAACTGCTTGATGACGTGGGCGGGTGGGGCGAGTTCGTCGCCATATTCGTCGACGTCGGGGTCGTGGTCGCCTACTGCGGCGCGACGAGGCCCCGTTTCACGTGAAACGGACGCGTGGTCCTTCCAGGGCTCCTCCGGGCTGGTGTGCGGCTTTCGTCTCCGAAAGAACAACGCCATGAACGACCTCCTGTGATCCGTGCCGACTCTACCCAAGAGTCACGACAGGTTCATAGCTGAGATGCGGAATGGCGATGTTGTCCGTCGAGACGCTCGCAGCCGCTCGCTCCTCAGGAACCAGCGTCGGCATCACCTGGTCCCTCAGCTTGTCGAAGGGCCTAAGCTTGTCGTCCTTCGAGACGCTCGCTCGCGCTCGCTCCTCAGGAACCGATCCCTGAGCCTGTCGTCCTTCGAGACGCTTGCTGCCGCTCGCTGCTCAGGAGCCGAGCGAGCCAGAGCCTGATTCACTGTACCTTCTTGGCGGTCGGTCGACGCGCCCCAGAAGCCGGAACACTCTTCTCGAAGTCCCAGACGTTTCACGTGGAACGGGCGGTCTCTGCCGTTTCCGGGCATCGCCTTTGGAGGGGACGGAGGAAATGCGGACGCTCACATCTGACGACTACCTGGTCTCCACCGCCCTTCGGGACGCTCGCTGGCGCTCGCTCCTCAGGGAGCGGAGCAACCTTGTTCCCTGAGCCTGTCGAAGGGCCTAAGCTTGTCGTCCTTCGAGACGCTCACTGCCGCTCGCACCTCAAGAACTGGAGGAATCTGGTCCCTGAGCCTGTCGAAGGGCCTGAACTGTCGTCCTTCGAGACGCTCACTGCCTCTCGTACCTCAAGAACTGGAGGAATCCGGTCCCTGAGCCTGTCGAAGGGCCTGAACTGTCGTCCTTCGAGACGCTCACTGCCGCTCACTCCTCAGGAACCGAGTCCCGAGCCGAGCGTTCCGGCCACTCGTAGCGATTTCCACCGCCGAGCACCCTCGAGGATGCTCAGGGCAGTCGCACCCGCTCCACAGCATCGGAGAGACCCGTTGGCTCCTTACGGACACCTATCGGTATGTCGATATAACGGCTAAGCTTTTTATTGTTAGGTCTATCTGTCTCTCACGTTCCACGTGAAACACATCGGCGCCGGCCCACCGCGTTCTTCCACCCCACAGGACCGTCATCCAATCCTGCCAGGAACCTGCATCTCACTACCGGCACCGCGCAGACAGGGCCCGGCCGCACCCCGACTGTAGTGTCCTGCCGCCGCCATCCACATGTCTCTCTCACACACTCGCGTGATCCCAACTCTCCGACATCGCCGGCTTCGCCGACGGTCGTGTCTCCCACCTACGCGTGTGACCGAGGAACTCGTCGCGGCTCAGCCTCCGTCTCTGGTCCAGGACCTCCCCGGTGGCACGTTCAGCCCTGCGACACAGCGTCGACGCCGGTCTCCCTGGGTCTCTACGCGACCGGACCGGGATCATTCATCTCTGCAGAGGCTGCACCACCGCTCAACGCTCCGCTCCGGAAGGCAGCTGGCCGTGCCCGTACTTCGTCTCCACCCATCAGACGCCACCCGCGACGGGCACAGCTGCCACCACTGACGCCATCGGGTCGATGATCACCCGCTGCAGGGCACACCGGCCCAGTGGAGCGCCCCCGGCTGCTTGGCGCGCTGGGTAGACGTCCTCGTCCTCCTAGGGCGCCCACAACGGGCCCCTCAGCCCTCGACCCGAACCCATCGAGCACGCCGTTTGGCACCGCCACGGCCACCCGTGCGAACCCCCAGCGCACAGGCCATTGACCGTGCACGGCCTCCGAAGCCGGCCCGATCAAGAGCTACCGGAGCGGCGACCGCGACGCCGCGGTGAACGTCTCTCGGTCACCAGCCGCACCGTGGCGCAACCGGCGCTCGGGTCAGAACCTCGTGACGCGGATCGCCCGCGTGGGCTCCACTCCAGGGCCTCCGGAGAGCTCCAGAATCTCTGTTGTCAGCCTCTGCTTCGACAGGAACTTAGAGGCCTGCCGAACCTCTTCCTCCGCCGTCGATCCCTTGAGCGCAACGAGCGCACCGTCCGGGAACAGGGGAGAGGTCCACTTCACCAGACGATCCAGCGGCGCGACCGCGCGACAGACGACGACGTCAAACGTCCGCTTCGTCTCCTCCGCGCGGGCCCGCAGCACCTCGACCCGGTCGCCCAGGCCCAGTTCCTCCACAGCCAGGGTCAAGAAGTTGAAGCGTCGCAGGAGCGGCTCGATGAGGGTGACCTTCAGGTCAGGCCTCGCGATCGCCAGGGGGAGGCCGGGAAGGCCGGCCCCGCTGCCGACGTCGGCGATCTCCATGCCCCGGCCGAGCACATCACCGAGCGCCAGTGAGTTGCCAATGTGGCGCTGCCACAGGCGGTCGCCCTCGCGGGGTCCCAGGAGACCCCACTCGAGACCCCGACCAGCCAATATATCGACATATTGACTTAGCGCTTCATAGCTTTGCCTGTCGAGCGACGCGGCGAGCCCTTCGCGCGCCACGTCCTCGCCGGTGATGTCGCCGGTCACTGCTTACGCACGACGACGCGACGCGCCGGCGGCTCACCCTCCGACTCGGAGACCAGACCAGCAGCGGCGACCTCGTCGTGGACGATCTTCCGCTCGTAGGCGTTCAGCGGCGCCAGCCGGACCGGCTCCCCGCTCTCCTGAACGGCTGCGATCGCATCCTTGGCCATGACCAGGAGCTCGGCACGGCGCCGGTCGCGGTAGCCAGCGACGTCGACCATCAGGCGGGAACGGTGCCCCGTCTCGGTCATGACGACGAGCCGCGACAGCTCCTGCAGCGCGTCGAGGACCTCGCCTTCCTTCCCGACGAGCCGCTCGGACTCGGTGTCGATGGCGATGAACGCCCGGCCGTCCTTGATCGAGTTCTCGATGTCCCCATCAAGATCTGCGATGTCGAGGAGCTCCTCGAGATAGTCGGCGACCAGATCGCCCTCGGCCAGGAGTTCCGCATCGGTTTCATGGCTAGACATGCCACTGTCCTCTCATAGGGCCCACAGGGCCGGGTTCAAGCTACTTGGTGCGCCGCTCGGAGCGGCTCTGGGCCTTCGGCTGCTGTCGCGCGACGACGCGCTTCCCGTCCTCGGTCGTCCGGACGACCTGACGCGTCACCTGCTGGCGCGTCACCGTCGGCTTCACCTCCGGCGTCTCCTCGCCTTCGACCGTGACGGTCGCCGTCTCCGCACCGGCGACGGTGCGGCTCGTGGCGGCTGGGTTCTTCTTGGTGCGGCGACGCTTCTCGGCGCGGGCGTTGATGATGGCCTGCGGGTCCTTGCCCTTGGCCAGCATCCGCTCCTCCCAGTCGATGTACGCCGGGGTGTTCGGAGCCGGGTTGTTGCGGATGAGGATGGCCTGCTGGGCCATGGTCCAGGTGTTCGAGGTCAGCCAGTACACGAGCACACCGATCGGGATGACAACGGACGACGCCGCATACACCACCGGGAAGAAGTACAGCATCATCTTCTGCATCTGCGCGGCCTGGCCGGTCTGCGACTCCGGCGGCATGTTCTTGCGCATCAGCTGGAGCTGGGTGATGAAGAAGACGCCGACCATCGCGATCACGAGGATGATGCCGACGACCTGCGTGGCGCCGAACTGCTCGATCGGGAACACGCGGTCAGCGAGCCCGGCGTTGAAGATGGTCGCGTCCTGCAGGGAGGCCACGAGCTCGGGCCGGTCCTTCAGCCACTGGCCGCGCACGTTGCCGGACGAGACGCCCTCCAGCACACGGAACAGGGAGATGAAGATCGGCATCTGGAGAAGCATCGGCAGGCAGGAGGCCATGGGGTTGACGCCCTCCTCCTGGTAGAGGCGCATCGTCTCCTGGCCGAGCCGCTCGCGGTCGTGCCCGAACTTCTTCTGGAGCTCGGCCATCCGCGGCTGCAGGAGCTGCATGCTGCGGGCGGAGTTGATCTGCTTGACGAAGAGCGGGATCAGCAGGGTCCTGATGACCACCGTCAGCATGATGATCGACAGGGCCCAGGTCCAGCCGGAGTCAGGGCCCAGCAGGGGCGTGAACGCCCAGTGGAAGAACACGAGGATTCCGGAGACGGCCCAGTACAGCGGCTGCATCATGGCGGAGAGCACCCCGTAGATGCCGTCCCAGAATCCAGCCGTCTCGAGAAGAATGTCGAGCACTTAAGCCACCTCAACCTTGCCCCGGGACTGTTCGTCCCGCTCATCCTGCGATCGTTGCGAGTTCCAGGCCTCCGCCTCCGGGCTCCCGGCACGTAGTCGACTCCGCCCATCGACCACGGGTGGCACCGCGCGAGGCGGCCGATGATCAGGCCGACCCCCTTGACGGCACCGTGAACCTCCAGCGCCCGTAGCCCGTAGGCGGAGCACGTGGGGTGGTACTTGCACACATCCCCGTACATGGGGGAGATGAACCGCCGCCAGCCCTTCACGAACCAGATCAGCGGCTGCTTCAGCATGAGCCGGCCTTCCGGTGTGCGCGACGCCAGGCGTCCCGCAGGTCGTCCTCGAGGCGCTCGGGGCACCGTGCGGCGTCGGGCAGAGCCCGCACGACGACGTCGGTTCCCACAGTCGGCATGTAGCCCCTGACGATATGACGAAGTCGCCGCTTCACGCGGTTGCGTGTGACGGCGTTGCCGACCTTCTTGGAGACGACAAAACCCACCCGGGTAGCGGGTGGATCCTGTTCGTCGATCGGCCGGACGTGCACCACGACCGAAGGGGTCGCGGCCCGTGACCCTCGCCGAACGGCGGCAGAGAACTCGCTCGGCCGCTTAAGGCGATGAGGCCTGGGGAGCACGGGGTGCCGAAGGCTCAGGCCGACAGCTCGACGCGACCCTTGCGGCGACGGGCGCTCAGGATGGAACGACCGGCGCGGGTGCGCATCCGGGCGCGGAAGCCGTGGGTACGGCTGCGGCGACGGTTGCTCGGCTGGAAAGTGCGCTTGCTCATGGGATTACTCCCTCAAAGTTCGAATGTTGACAACTGCCCGGCTGGGCAGGGGGAAGTGTTCGCCTCAGTGGCGACTGGTCAACGATACGTGCGGACGGCCCGGATATCCAAACCCGGCGGGGACCTAAGCAAATAACACCGATGTAGTCCAGTAGGTTCCCCGGCGTGTCGCGGTTTTCTTCTTGCGGTCTTCCCACAAGAGCACTAGTTTCGACGGAGCCCAACACGGTTATCCACAACCTGGGGCGGGTATGTGTACCCGCTCGTATGGTTATACCCTGTTGTGGACAGTCTTGTGGATGAGCAATGAGGCGGATCACGAGGTGGCCGTCAGGAAGCGGGTGTGGTGAGCGAACCGTCGATCCCGGACCTCCAGGGTCTGTGGCAGCAGGTGATCGCCACCTCGGACATCCAAAACCGCGCCTGGCTACGGCGAACGCGACCTGTGGACATGCATGGAAGCACGCTGATGCTCGGCGTCATCGACGAGACGACGCGTGAGCGCATCGAGACCAGGCTGCGTCAGGGGCTGGAGACACAGCTCAGCGACATCTGTGGACAACCCACCCATCTCGCGGTGATGATCATGCCCGACCTCGTCGTCGAAGACATCGTGGCCCCCGCACCGCCGGAGGACCTGCCGCCGCAGCCGATGCTTCCTCGCTCGAAGCCCCAAGAGCTGCGCCTCAACCCACGCTACACATTCGAATCCTTCGTCGCGGGTTCTTCCAACAGATTTGCGCATGCCGCCGCGGCCGCCGTCGCCGAGACCCCCGGCAAGTCGTACAACCCGCTGATGATCTACGGTCCGTCCGGCCTCGGCAAGACGCACCTGCTGCACGCGATCGGCCACTACGTGAGCAGCTACTACGAGCAGCTCCGGGTGAAGTACGTCTCCACCGAGGAGCTCACGAACGACTTCATCAACGCCATCTCCTCGAACCGCACCGCGGAGTTCCGCAGCTCGTACCGCGACGTCGACGTCCTGCTGGTCGACGACATCCAGTTCCTGGAGTCGAAGATCCAGACGCAGGAGGAGTTCTTCCACACGTTCAACACGCTGCACAACGCGCAGAAGCAGATCGTGATGACCTCCGACCGTCCCCCCAAGCTGCTGGAGGCGCTCGAGCCGCGGCTCCGGTCGCGCTTCGAGTGGGGACTGATGACCGACATCCAGCCGCCGGACCTCGAGACGCGCATCGCGATCCTCCGGAAGAAGGTCGCATCGCAGCGGCTCACCGCCGGCACGCAGGTGCTGGAGCTGATCGCCTCCCGCATCCCGACGAACATCCGCGAGTTGGAGGGGGCGCTGACCCGCGTCGCCGCTCTCGCAAGCCTGAACCAGCAGGAGATGACACTCGCGCTCGCGGAGGAGGTCCTGCACGACCTCATGCCCGAGGACGCGGCCCCCGTCGATGCGCAGACGATCATGACCGCGTCCGCCCGCTATTTCGGGATCTCGCTCGAGGACCTCACCGGCCCGAGCCGGGTCGCGAACATCGCGTCGGCCCGCCAGGTCGCCATGTACCTGTGCCGCGAGCTGACGGAGCTGTCGCTGCCGAAGATCGGCGCCCAGTTCGGTGGCCGTGACCACTCGACGGTGCTGCACGCCGTCAGGAAGATCGGCGAGAAGATCGGCGTCGACCGGTCGCTGTACACGCAGGTCACTGAGCTGACGAACCAGATCAAGCAGTCCTGACGTCTCAGGCAGTCCCGGCGCCCTGCACGCCACGTCCTGGGGCTCGTCGCGCTCGGGGAGCCCGTGGGACTCGTCGGCTGCAGGCAGCGCACCGGCCGTCTCGCCGCCAACACCGTCGCCGCGTGCATGAATCTGGCTCTGGCGTGCATTCGGCTGGCTCAGGCCGCCACTGTGGCGATATGCACACAGCCGCGGCTCCACGGAGATTCGTGCACAGGACGTGGCGGGTTCACGTGGCGCGAGAGGTGACCGAGGCCTGTGCACCGGCCGGGCATAACGGACCTGACAAGCTGGGGATGGAACTGTGGACAACTTTTCGCCCCTCCGTCGTCCACAAACCACAAGATTGTAGTTTCCGTCCCGTGCACAGGAGATCCACAGGATCGAAACCCACTTGGCTAGGCATTATGAGGATTACCCACAGGATCCACAGCCCCTATGAGTACTACGTAAATAACAAGAATCCAAAGCTCTTCAAAGTCAGAGGTGTGGACAGGTCGCCGCTCCGGCACACCACCGGGCACAGAACGAGCAGCAGACCTATGACGATCACCACGGGGGGAGCGCGTCGCCACGGCCCCGGCTATGATGCAGGCGACGAGCCTGTGACCGCCGAAAATCAAGGGAGAGCTTCGTGAAGATCCGAGTAGAGCGCGATGCCCTGGCCGATGCAGTGGCGTGGGTGGCGCGTAGCCTCCCGAACCGCCCCACCGCACCGATCCTGGCTGGCATGCTCCTGGAGGCGGACGGCGACGGCCTGACCCTCTCCAGCTTCGACACCACGACTTCCGCGAAGGTGACGCTCCCGGCGAGCGTGTCCGACGAGGGCACGGTCCTCGTTTCCGGCCGGCTGCTCTCCGACATCGCGCGGTCGCTTCCGAACAAGCCGGTCGACATGGTCGCCGACCACTCGAAGGTCGAACTGACCTGCGGCCAGGCCCGGTTCACCCTGCAGACGCTTCCCGTCGACGAGTACCCCTCGCTGCCGGACATGCCGACCCAGACCGGGACCGTCGACGCCAGCACCTTCGAAAAGGCCGTCGGTCAGGTGTTCGTCGCCGCCGGCCGTGACGAGCTTCTGACGGTGTTCACGGGCGTCAAGATCGAGATCAACGGCGAATCCCTGTCGCTACTGGCCACCGACCGCTACCGGATGGCGCTCAAGGAACTGACCTGGAACCCCTCTGCCCCGGGCGTCGAGGGCAACGTGCTCGTCCCCGGCAAGGTGCTGGCTGACACAGCGAAGTCCATGACCTCGGGTGACGACGTCACTATCTCGCTGTCGACCACCGAGGCCGAGGGCGAAGGCGTCGCCGGCTTCATCGGTGAGGGGGCGAAGGGATCTCGTGAGGCGACCACCCGTCTGCTGAGCCAGGCGTTCCCGAAGGTCCGCCACCTGATGGACGTCAACGCGACCGTCTCCGTCCGCGTCAACACCGCCGACCTGCTGGCCGCCGTCAAGCGAGTCTCGCTCGTCGCGGAGCGCAACACCCCGCTCCGGATGCGCATCAACGAGGACCACATCGCCCTCGAGGCCGCCACCGGCGACCAGGCGCAGGCCTCCGAGGCGATCGAGGCCCAGGTCGACATCGTGGGCGACGAGCAGTCGATCACAGACGCCGGCTTCAACCCGCACTACCTGCTCGACGCGCTCACCGCGCTCGACGCCCCGTACGCGCACTTCTCGTTCACGCTGCCCGGCAAGCCCTGCCTGATCATGGGGCTCGCCACCGTCGACGGCGACCCGCTCGTCGACTACCGGCACGTGATCATGCTGATGCGCCTGCCCAACTGACGTTGCGCCCGGCCCTGGGAGGGATCATGCGAATCGGACTCATCGGCCTCGGCAAGATGGGCGGCAACATGCGCGAGCGGTTGCGCCGCAACGGGATCGAGGTGCTCGGCCTCGACCACAATCCCGACCTGTCGGACGTCGTCGACGAAGCGGCGCTGGTCGCCGGACTCGGCGACGGCCCGCGCGTCGTGTGGCTCATGGTCCCGATCCACGCGGTCACCCCGCTGATCGAGACGCTCCGGCCGCTCTTGGCGCCCGGTGACGTGGTCATCGACGGCGGCAACTCCAAGTGGACCCACGACGCCCGGCACGCCGCCTACCTCGGTGAGGCCGGCATCCACTTCCTGGACGTCGGCACCTCCGGCGGTGTCTGGGGACTGGAGAACGGCTACGCGCTCATGGTCGGGGGCCCGCAGGAGGCCTATGCCATCGCGGAACCTGTCTTCCAGGCGCTCAAGCCCGCCGGCGAGTTCGGCCTCGTCCACGCGGGCGCCCACGGCGCCGGCCACTTCACCAAGATGGTCCACAACGGCATCGAGTACGGGCTCATGCAGGCCTACGCCGAAGGCTGGGAGCTGCTGGAGGCCTCCGACGTCGTCACGAACGTGCCGGAAGTGTTCGAGTCGTGGCGGGAGGGCACCGTCATCCGGTCCTGGCTGCTCGACCTGATGGTCCGCGCGCTGGAGACCGATCCCCACCTCGAGGACATCGACGGCTACGCGGAGGATTCCGGCGAGGGGCGCTGGACCGTCAACGCCGCCGTCGATCTCGCCGTCCCCGTGCCGACGATCGCCGCCAGCCTGTTCGCGCGGTTCGTCTCCAGGCAGGACGATTCCCCCGCCATGAAAATGGTCGCCGCGATGCGCAACCAGTTCGGCGGCCACGCCGTGACCCCCGCGAAGGACTGACGACGCCCACGTGTTCGTCACCGAGCTGTCCCTGACCGACTTCCGGAACTACCACGCCGCGTCACTCGAGCTGACGTCCGGCGTCACCGTTTTCGTCGGCTCCAACGGGCAGGGCAAGACGAACCTCGTCGAGGCGGTCGAGTACCTGTCGACGATGTCGTCGCACCGCGTGTCGGCCACGGCTCCGCTGATCCGCGCCGGCGCCGAGTCGGCGATCCTGCGGGCCAGGGTGCAGGCGAGCCGTGAGGATCCGCGGCTGATCCTGCTCGAGCTCGAGGTCGCCAACGGACGTTCGAACGTCGCCCGGCTCAACCGGGCGCCGCTGCAGCGGCCCCGCGACCTGGTCGGAGCCCTGCGCACCGTCGTGTTTTCGCCGATGGATCTGAGCATCGTGCGCGGAGACCCGTCGGATCGTCGCGGCTGGCTCGATTCCCTCGTGACGACGCGCTGGCCGCGGATGGTCGGGGTGAGACAGGACCTGGACCGGGTGCTGAAGCAGAGAAACGCCCTGCTCAAGGCCATGTCGGGCCGCTCCAGGATGTCGAGCGGGGGCGACGAGGAGGTCACGCTCGCGGTCTGGAATGAGCAGCTCGCGACGATCGGCGCTGAGCTCCTGCACGCCCGGCTCGACACGCTGGCCGACGTCCTCCCGCACGCCCAGCGGGCCTACGAGACGATCGCGCCGGTCAACAACCAGGTCGACGCCCGGTACCGGACCGGCCTCGATCTCGACGGCGTCACCGAAGCCGCGGATGTGCGCGGCGAGCTGGCCGTGCGGCTCCTCGACGCGATGGCCGCGCGCCGCCGCGATGAGCTGCAGCGTGGGGTCACGCTGGTCGGGCCGCAGCGCGACGACATCGACCTGTTCATCGGCGACCTTCCCGCAAAGGGGTACGCGTCGCACGGGGAGAGCTGGTCGCTGGCACTGGCGCTGAGGCTAGGCGGTTACGCGCTGGTCCGGGCAGACGGGACCGAGCCGGTGCTCGTCCTCGACGACGTGTTCGCCGAGCTCGACACGTCCCGCCGGGAGCGGCTGGCGGAGGTCGTCGCCGACGTCGAGCAGGTGCTGATCACGGCCGCGGTGGGCGTAGACGTGCCGGACTTCCCGGCCGAGCGCCGGTTCCGGGTCGACGCGGGCACCGTCAGCGCCCTGTGACCTGACCGTGGGCGGGTAGGCTCGCGGCATGGACGCGGACGAGCACGACCCGACGGGTCTTGACCTGGCGTCCGAGATCGCGCGCGCGGCCGTCGAGGCCGCCGAGTACGGCGTCCAGTTGCCCGAGCCGAAGCCCGTCCGGCCCGTCCGACGCACTCCCCGGGTCTTCGACGAGCAGCGCTCCGGCGCCCATCCCGACGAACGCGATCCCCAGCTCGTCGGCGACGTCCTCGACCAGATCGTCCGCGACCGCGGCTGGAAGAAGCGCATCAACCTGTCGACCGTGTTGCGGCGCTGGCCGGACCTCGTCGGGGAGGCGAACGCCGAGCACTCCCGACCGGTGCACTACGAGAAGGGTCTGCTCGTCGTCGAGTGCGACACGACGGCGTGGGCGCAGGCCATGCGCTACGCGGCGTCGCAGCTCGTGGCCCGGCTGAACGACTCGCTCGGGGAGGCGACCGTGTTGCGCGTCGACTTCCGCGGCCCGCAGGCGCCCAGCTGGAAGAAGGGCCCCCGGTCCGTGCAGGGCCGCGGCCCGCGCGACACCTACGGCTGACGATTCCCACCGGCCGCCGCGTGGTCCGGCCCCGTCGCCCTAGCATGACGCCATGAAGATCACTGTCACCGGCGCCAGCGAGCTCAAGCTTCCCGCCGAATGCGCCGTCGTCTCGCTCACCGTCTCCCTGACCGGAACCGACCGCGCCGACATCGTCGCCAGGACGGCGGCCATCGTCGACCAGGTCCGTGACGCCCTGACCGCAGCGATCGCCGACGGAGCCGGCCGCGATCTCAGGCTGTCGAACCTGCGCATGTGGACGAACGTGCTGCACGACGATCGCGGACGGCAGGGGGAGACGCAGCACGTGGCGGAGGTCCGCGGCACGGTGACGTTCGACGATCTGTCGCGCCTCGGCGACGTCCTGGGTGGGCTGTCGGTCGCGGAGGGCGTCAACGTGAACCACGTCTCCTGGGAACTCCGCGAGGAGACGATGCGACGGTTGCAGCCGGAGGCGTTGCGCGCCGCCCACGCCGACGCCACCACCAGGGCCACCTGGATCGCCGAGGCCGGCGGCTTCACCACGGTGACAGTCGCCTCCGTTCAGGACAACGGGCGGCAGGTCTACCGCGGAGCGGGGAAGGCGGCCATGTTCATGGAGATCGGCGGTTCGGTGCCCTCGATCCGCCTTGACCCAGAGGATGTCGACGTCTCCGCCGACCTGACGATCAGGTTCAGGGCCTCCTGAGCCGAGGATCCACCGTGTGAGGGCGCGCAATTCGCCCAAGCCCTTCCATTGGGCGGCCAACCGTGTTTGCATAGGTAGGTTCCCGGTCGACTGGGGGGTCGAACATGGTGGTGCGCGGACTGACGGCTGTTCTTGCCGCCGCGGTCGCGTGCGGCATGGTGGCGGTGGCCTCGCTCGCTACACCCGAAGATGAGGAAACACTCCAGGCGGTGCCCGCGCCGGTCGTGACGACGCACGACGAGCTGAGCGTCACCCGCGCTCTGCCCGACCTCCCCGTGAGGACGGCACTGCCCTTCAACTCGTCCGGTCTCGACTCCCTCGACGCCGACTCGCTCCCCGGCTTCGACCCCTTCACCGCCGTCATCCCCGAAGTGGCCCAGGCCAGCTCCGTCGAGGTGGTGCCCGTGCCGACGGCGCCGTCGACGATCCGCGTCGAACAGCTGTCGAAGGTCTCGACTGCCGCACCCGGCAGGCTCCTGACACGCCCCGTCTCGGGGCGCAGATCCTCGCCGTTCGGGTTGCGGTTCCATCCGGTGCTGCGGGTCTGGAAGCTCCACACGGGACTCGACACCGCTGTCAGCTGTGGTACGCCGGTCGGCGCAGCGGCGCCTGGTGTCGTTGTGTTCACCGGCTGGGCCGGCGGCAACGGCGTCCAGATCAAGGTCGACCACGGAATGATGCAGGGGCATCGCGTCGTCACCACGTACAACCACCTCTCCTCGATCGGTGTGCGCGTGGGCCAGCGGATCGACACGCTCGACGGCATCGGTCGCGTCGGCAGCACGGGGTACTCGACCGGCTGCCACCTGCACCTGGAAGTCATCGTGGACGGCCGGTGCACCGATCCGGAGCCCTGGCTGAACGGGGATCCGTCGATCGTCGACCTGGACGACATGGTGGCCTCCGTGTCCCCGACGCCCAGCCCTTCCCCGTCGGAGTCCGAGTCGCCCTTGCCGAGCCCGACAGGTTCGCCGTCGCCGAGCCCGACAGGTTCGCCGTCGCCGAGCCCGACGGGTTCGCCGTCGGAGTCACCGAGCCCCTCCACGTCCGAGTCGCCCGGGGACTCTCCGTCTCCCACGCCGGATCCCAGTGGGACGCCCACCGATTCGGAGTCGCCAACCACGGAACCCACGGTGACGCCTACGGGCTCGGAGTCGCCCAGCGTCTCGGCCTCAGCGGGCCTGCTGTCGCCCTCCGCGGCCCAGGATTCGCCGACCGCTTCACCGACGGACAGTCCGACCTCCGGGAATTGATGACCGCATATCGCTTGACGGATCCCCGATATTGCGATTATTGTTGCTTTCGCCTTAACGACAGGAAGGAGGCCCGAACATGATTCTCATCACACTGCAGACCGGATCGAATCTCAATGCCACCGGCAAGCTCGCGGCCTCCCGCGTGCGTTTCGCCTGACGATTCACGCCGCACCGCATCACGCACCCTGGCACCCAGTGCCCTGACGCGCGTCGTCGCGCGTTCCAGCAGCAGAAATAATACCTGTCGAAAGTCCTTCCGTGAGTACCACGCACCTCGTCCGCGCCCGCACCGGGCCACCCACTGTCATCGTCCTTCCCGAGCCGGCGCGCCTCTCCTGGCGTGACCGGGCCGCGCTCGGGGTCTCCATCTGGCTCATCGAGCACGCTGTGACCCCCGGTCAGAGCCATGCTGAGCAGAGCCTCGAGCGCCACACCGCCGACCAGGTGGCGCAGCGCGAGCTGCGGTCCCTGGGATGGCTCCCGCCCCGCTGATCCGGGGTCCCGGGGGTGCCATGCGCACCCCCGGGACTCCTCGAAGAAACAGGAACAATACGAGGATCCCGCCAACAGACACGCAATGAGACGCGTATAACCGATTCTTTCCGCACCACGCCGGTAATGCGGCGTGGGTTTCGGCATATCCGAAAGCGATCCGTTCGATGCGAGGCGAATGATTCATTCCACCGGGGATGTCACGCCGATATTCAGAAGACGATCAGCGCGGCCGCCGCGATCGCCGAGGTGACGAGCGTGGCGATGTCGAAGGCCCGCTGCGGCACCTTTCCGATGATCGCGATCCCCACCAGGGTTCCGAGGAGCACCACGGGCACCAGCGCCGCGGCCGTCGTCAGCACCGTCGGCGTGAACAGCCCCAGCCCCGCAGTCAGCGGGCTCTTCGCCAGGTTGATGATGAAGAAGTAGACGGCGCCGGTTCCGAGGAAACGCATCTTGTCGACCTTCGCCCACTGCAGATAGAGCGCCATCACGGGCCCGGCCGCGTTGGCGGCCATCGTCGTGAACCCGGCCGCGACGCCGGCGCCGATCGTCAGCGCACGATGCGGCGGGCCGTCATCAGGAGAGTCGGTAGGACGGTTCCTCCGCAGCCGGTCGATGAGTTGGACCACGACGAACACCAGCAGCAGCCCACCGATCGACCGACGCAGGATGGTGTCGTCGACGGCGGACAGGAACCAGGCGCCCAGCAGGAGTCCAGGCACGACGGCCGGCAGCAGGCCGCGCACGAGCTTCCAGTCAGTCGACGAGCGGTACCGCAGGACGGCGACGACGTCTCCCGTGATCAGGAGAAGCAGCGTCGCGGCCGTGGCTTCCTTGGTGGTCGGCAGCAGGAAAGCGAGCAGCGCGACCGCCAGTGAGGCGAGACCTCCGAAGCTCGTTTTGGCGACACCGATCACCAGGGCCGCGAGGCCGAGGAGAAGCCACTCGAGCGGCACGTCGTCTCCCTTCGATCGTTCCCACCGTAGGGCACCGCGGAGGGATGTCGCGGAACGGCCTCTCTGCCGCTCTGCGGCCCGGGGAGGGATAGGGGACCATGGCCGGACCCCTGCCAGGGCAGCGGAACGGCCGTTCCCGGGCTCCCAGAGCCATTTCCGTTCGCCGAGTCGGCAGCATCTTGGGTGACACGGTAGAATGCAGGGGTTGACGGCGCCGGCCCTTGCTCGGCGCCGGTTCTGTGGACAGGAGAATCGTGTCGGAGATCACACCAGACGAGGACTACACCACCGAGGAACGGCTTGAGGGACTGCAGGACACGGCGGACAACACTGTCTCCGGGTCCTATGACGCAGACCAGATCTCAGTTCTCGAGGGCCTCGAGGCGGTCCGTAAGCGTCCCGGCATGTACATCGGCTCCACGGGCGAGCGTGGCCTCCACCACCTGGTGCAGGAGATCGTCGACAACTCCGTCGACGAGGCCCTCGCCGGCTACTGCGACAGCATCGAGATCGAGTTGCTCGACGACGGCGGCGTGCGCGTCCGCGACAACGGCCGCGGCATCCCCGTCAAGGAACACCCCGTCGAGAAGATCCCCACCGTCACGCTCGTGCTGACGGTGCTGCACGCCGGCGGCAAGTTCGGCGACGGCGGCTACAAGGTCTCCGGTGGCCTCCACGGCGTCGGCTCCTCGGTCGTCAACGCCCTGTCGGAGAAGCTGATCGTCGAGGTCTCCCGTGACGGATACCGGTTCGAGCAGACCTTCCACCTCGGCGAGCCGGTCACCCCGCTCGAGCGCCGCGAGGCCACGGAGGAGACCGGCACGACCATCACGTTCTACCCGTCGCCGGACATCTTCGAGACCACCGAGTACAACTACGACACCCTTGCCACCCGGTTCCGGGAGATGGCGTTCCTGAACAAGGGGCTGAAGCTCTCGCTGATCGACCTGCGCAGCAGGCACCAGGTCGCCACCGGCGACGACGGCGAGACGGACACGCCGTACAACGAGTTCCTGTACGAGGACGGCCTCAAGGACTACGTCAAGTACCTGTCCTCAGGCAAGGACACGATCCACCCCACCGTCATCGACGTCGAGGCCCACGCGCCCGACCTCGGCATGGGCGTCGAGATCGCCATGCAGTGGAACTCCAGCTATTCGAGCAGCGTCTACACGTTTGCCAACACGATCAACACGCACGAGGGTGGCACGCACGAGGAGGGTTTCCGCGCTGCGCTGACGAACACCGTCAACCGGTGGGGTGAGTCCTGGGGGCTCGTGAAGAAGCGCGAGGACCGCGTCTCCGGCGACGACATCCGCGAGGGTCTGACCGCCATCGTGTCGATCAAGGTCGCGGAGCCGCAGTTCGAGGGGCAGACGAAGACCAAGCTCGGCAACACCGAGGCGAAGAGCTTCGTGCAGCGGGTCCTCAACGACCGGCTGGGCGACTGGTTCGAGCGGAACCCGGCTGAGGGCAAGGAGATCGTCCGCAAGTCGCAGTCGGCGGCCGCGGCCCGCATCGCCGCCCGCAAGGCCCGCGACATGGCCCGCTCCCGCAAGGGCCTGCTCGGCGGCTCCGGCCTGCCCGGCAAGCTGGTCGACTGCCAGTCGACCAACCCCGCCGAGTGCGAAATGTTCATCGTCGAGGGCGACTCCGCAGGCGGCTCGGCCCGCGGTGGCCGTGACCCGCGCACGCAGGCGATCCTTCCGATCCGAGGAAAGATCCTCAACGTCGAGAAGGCCCGCATCGACAAGATCCTCGCCAACAAGGAGGTCGAGGCGATCATCAACGCCCTCGGCGCCGGCATGCAGGAGGACTTCGATCTCGCGAAGCTGCGCTACCACAAGCTCGTGCTGATGGCCGACGCCGATGTCGACGGCGCCCACATCCGCACCCTGCTGCTGACGCTGCTGTTCCGGTTCATGCGTCCGCTCATCGACGCCGGCCACGTCTACCTCGCGCAGCCGCCACTGTTCCGCCTGCGGTGGTCCAATGCGGCCCACGAGCTGGCCTACACCGACGTGGAGCGCGACGCGCTCCGCGACAAGGGGCTCGCCGAGGGGAAGCGGCTGCCCAACGTGAACCCTATCCAGCGGTACAAGGGTCTAGGCGAGATGAACGCCGACGATCTGTGGGACACCACGATGGACCCGGAGAAGCGGATCCTGCTGCAGGTCACCCTCGAGGATGCCGCGATGGCGGACCAGATGTTCTCGATCCTGATGGGTGAGGACGTCGAGCAGCGCCGCACGTTCATTCAGCGCAACGCCAAGGACGTGCGTTTCCTCGACATCTGAGGTTTCGGAAGGTATCTGAACAATGACTGAAAACAACGACGGCCTCCAGGCATCTGCGCTGGGCCGCATCGAACCCATCGACCTGCAGGTCGAGATCCAGAACTCCTACCTCGACTACGCCATGAGCGTCATCGTCGGCCGCGCCCTGCCGGACGTGCGCGACGGGCTCAAGCCGGTGCACCGCCGCGTCCTCTACGCGATGTGGGACGGCGGCTACCGCCCCGACCGGGGCTGGAACAAGTGCTCCCGCGTCGTCGGTGAGGTGATGGGTCTCTACCACCCGCACGGCGACACGGCCATCTACGACACCCTCGTCCGCCTGGCGCAGCCGTGGGCGATGCGGCATCCGCTCGTCACCGGCCAGGGCAACTTCGGCAGCCAGGGCAACGACAAGGCCGCCGCCATGCGGTACACCGAGTGCAAGATGGCCCCGCTCGCGGTCGAGATGGTCCGCGAGATCGAACAGAACACCGTCGATTTCCGGCCCAACTACGACAACCGTGAAGAGGAGCCGATCGTCCTGCCGGCCCGCTTCCCGAACCTGCTGATCAACGGCTCCACGGGCATCGCGGTCGGCATGGCCACCAACATCCCCTCGCACAACCTGCGTGAGGTCAACGACGCGGTCCAGTGGGCGCTCCAGCATCCCGAGGCCACCCGCGAGGAGCTCCTCGAGGCCGCGATGCAGCGGATCCAGGGCCCCGACTTCCCCGGCGGCGGTCTCATCGTCGGCCGCAGCGGCATCGAGGAGGCGTACCGGACCGGCCGCGGCTCGGTCATCATGCGCGCCGTCATCGACATGGAGGAGGACGCGCGGGCCGCCAGCTGCTCGTCGTCACCGAACTGCCGTACATGTGCAACCCGGACGCGCTGGCGCAGCGGATCGCCGATCTGGTGAACGCAGGCAAGCTTGGTGGCATCGCCGACATCCGCGACGACACGTCGGCGCGTACCGGTCAGCGTCTCGTCATCGTGCTGAAGCGCGACGCGCAGCCCCGCGTCGTCATGAACAACCTGTACAAGCACACGTCGCTGCAGGACACGTTCGGCTGCAACATGCTGGCCATCGTCGACGAGGTGCCCCGCACCCTGCGTCTCGACCAGTTCATCTCGCTGTGGATCAAGCACCAGATGGAAGTCATCCGGCGCCGGACCCAGTGGCGTCTCGACGAGGAGGAGCGGCAGGCCCACCTCGACCGCGGCCTCGTCAAGGCCCTCAACATGCTCGATGAGGTCATCGCGCTGATCCGCGCCAGCCGCACCGCCGACGAGGCGAGCGTCGCTCTGCAGGAGCTGCTCGACATCGACGAGCTGCAGGCCCGCAACATCCTCGACCAGCAGCTGCGTCGTCTGGCCTCCATGGAGATCCAGAAGATCGTCGACCGCCTGGCCGAGCGTGAGGCCCGCATCGCCGAACTCAAGGCCATTCTCGCCTCGGATGAGCTGCAGCGCGGCATCATCGCCTCCGAACTGCAGGAGATCGTCGACAAGTACGGCGACGAGCGCCGCACCCGCCTCATCGCGGCGGACGGCGACTTCTCCGAGGAGGACTTCATCCCCAACGAGGATGTCGTCGTCACCATCACCCACGGTGGCTACGCGAAGCGCACCCGCGCCGATCAGTACCGGGTGCAGAAGCGCGGCGGCAAGGGTGTGCGCGGGGCGACGCTCCGGGCCGACGACGAGGTGCAGCACCTCTTCACCACCACGAACCACCAGTGGATCCTGTTCTTCACCAACTTCGGCCGCGTGTACCGGGCGAAGGCGTGGCAGCTGCCCGAGTCGGGCCGCGACGCGAAGGGCGGCCACGTCGCTGGGCTCATGAACTTCCTGCCGGACGAGAAGATCGCGCAGGTGCTGACGATCAACAGCTACGAGGACGCTCCGTACCTGCTGCTTGCCACCCGCAACGGTCTGGTGAAGAAGACGGAGCTGAAGGCCTACGACTCGCCGCGGCAGGCGGGGGTCATCGCCATCAACTTTCGTGAGGAGGACGACGAGCTGATCGGCGCCTCGCTGGTGTCGTCCGAGGACGACGTGCTGCTGATCTCCCGCAAGGGGCAGGCGATCCGGTTCCAGGCCGACGACTCGCAGCTGCGGCCGATGGGCCGGGCGACGTCCGGCGTCACGGGCATGAAGTTCCGCGCCGGCGACGAGCTGCTCAGCATGGCCGTCCTCAGCGCCGACGTCGACTACGCCGACCAGTACGTGTTCACCGTCACCGACGGCGGATTCGCCAAGCGCACCGTCGTCGACGAGTACAGGCAGCAGGGCCGCGGCGGCCTCGGCATCAAGGCCATGAAGCTCAGCGAGGACCGCGGTCAGCTGGTCGGAGGCCTCATCGTCGGCGAGTCCGACGAGGTGCTGGCGATCAAGGTTTCCGGTCAGGTGACCCGCTCCGCCGTCTCTGACGTCCCGGTCAAGGGTCGCGACACCATGGGCGTGAAGTTCGTGGGCGTGCGGGGCACGGACGCCGTCGGTGCGATCGCTCTCTACCCCGAGTCGGACGAAGCGGCCGATGAGGGCTCCGAGGATGTCGCCGAGGAGGAAGGCGGTACCGTAGAGGCCACTGACGGCGCCGACCAGGTGACCGAGCCGACCACGCAGGAGGACGCCGATGAGTGAGAACTCACCGCGCTGGCCCGGATCCAACGGCTCCCCAGGGCTGGACTTCTCGCCCTACCGCAAGCCTGAATCCACCCCGTCCGCCCCGTCGACCACGTCGGCGACCTCCGCTCCGGAGGCGCCGAAGGTGAGCGTCGACGAGTCGACGCGGATCACGCCGACCCTGTCGGAACGTGCCGCGTCGACAGCCAAGGCCTGGGCCACCACGCCCGTCGCCGGAGCGCCGGCCACGTCGCCCGTGCCCCCGGCGTCGACGGCGCCGGAAGCGCCCAGCACGCCGAACCGCGCCGCCGTGACCAGCGTGGGGGATGCCTCGAAGCCGGCAGCGGGGGCGTCGTCGGTCCGCAATCGGCGCACCCGCAAGGCGCGGCTCAGGTTGTCGCGCATCGACCCCTGGTCGGTGATGAAGACGTCCTTCCTGTTCGCGATCGCGTTCGGCGTGATGCTGGTCGTCGTCGCCTTCGTGCTGTGGTCGGTGCTGGCGGGCTCGGGGCTCTCGAGTCGGTCAACTCCCTCATCAACACGCTGATCGGGGACGAGGACAACGCGTTCCGGGTCGAGGATGTGCTGAACTCGTCGCGGGTGCTGGGATTCGCGACGGTCGTGGCCGCCATCGATGTCGTCATCCTGACGGCGGTCGCCACGCTGTTCGCGTTCCTCTACAACCTCTCCGCGACCGTCCTGGGCGGGCTCGAGGTCACCCTCGCCGAGGACTGATCCGGCAAGGACTTTCGTCGTCGCCGATTCCCGGGAGCTGACCCACCGGGCCGGGTAGTGTCCGGCATGGGCCTCCTTTCGCGCCCGGGAAGGCGACTGTGTCATGGACGTGTACAGCCAGGGTGAGCAGCGGGCTCACGGCACCGGCTTCGTCGGTATCGAGGCCGAGAGTGACGACCAGATCGACGCGCTCGAGGTCTATGAGGCGCTCATCAATCCCCGCGAGGCCGGCAACCAGTCGGGCGGTAGCGGCGGCCCAGGCATGATGCCCCCGATGATGGGCATGGGCATGGGGGGTGCCGGGGGCGGAGCCGCCGGCGCGCAGGCCGCTGGCCTCTCACAGGGGATGGCGGGCAACATGACCGGCGCAGCGGCGCGGATGGTCACCCCGGTGGTTCCCGGAGCACTTCCCTCAGCCCAGGCGGGTGCCGCCTCAGCCGGAGTCGGAGCCGCGGGCCTGGGCGGCGGCATCGGCGGAGGCGGAGGAGGCCTCGGGTCGGGGCCCATCGCGGCGGGCGCGTTGGCGGACGGGCCGGCTGATGCGCTGGGCGAGGGGCCTGCGGATGATCCCGCGGCCACGGACCCCGCCGGTGGCGAGCAGACCGATCCGGGGCAGCCGCCGGCGGGCGGTGTAGGTCCGTCGCCGCGTAGCGACATCATCCAGGTCGATCCGGTCGAGGTGGAACGGGTCGCACGCGAGTGGGCCGATCTCTCGGCCCAGATGTCCGACGTGGGCAGCTACGTCTCTGAACTGCAGGCGGGCCCGGAGGACTTCGGGCTCATGCCGCAGCCAGCGAACGCCTATGGCGACATGACGAGCGGTTTCACCCAGCTCGCGGCCAGCGCGGCCAAGGAGTTCGAGGAGATCTCCGCGGCGCTGGCGCATGGTGCGAAGTCCTACCGTGACCAGGAATCGGCAGCGACGCAGCAGGTGGGGAAGGTGCAGTGACGATGGAACCTCTGCAGAAGGAACTGCTCGAGCGACTGCTGGAGCTGTGCGACCGCGACCTCTACCAGCCACTGTCGAACGCCTATCTGACCCTGACGTCGTACGTGGATCGGTTGCTGCAGATCGACGTGCAGGAGTTGGTGACCGCACGGGCGACCTCGACGGCGATGTTCCAGGTGCCCGCGATCTTCGACACCATCGCGCAGCAGGGCGATGCGCTGCAGCGACAGGTGCACGACATGCTGCGAGGGCTGGATCGGTCCATGCAGGCGATGGCCCGATGCGCCGATTCGCCGGCGAAACTGGCAGGGATGGGACGTACCTGGCTGACCCTGGCCGACAAGGTCCAGGAGATGGAGCAGATCGCCACCCGCCTCGCCGATCAGCCGGACTGGAAGGGGGAGGCGTCCGAGGCGCATCTGGCGGTTCTGCCGAAGCAGATCGAGGCGCTCGGCAACCTGGAGTCGATGGCGCGGTCGGCGGCCGAGTCGGTGATCGTTGTCGGAGCCATGCAGAGCGACGTGTTCGACGCGGCCGGTGCGCTGCTCCACGAGTGCATCGTCAGGCTGAAGGGGCACGTGTCGTCGGCCCCGGCGGCCTACTACAGCGCGACGACGTCCTGCCTCACGGCCCTGGCGGCCACTGAGGCGGCGATGGGTCGGATCCTCACCGGCGAGGGATCGTGGCGGGCGACGGCCGACGAGATCGCCCTGGGGCTCTCCGACGGTGCCGCCGCGGGCCAGACCTGGCCGAAGGCCGTCTCCGGCAGCGCGACGACAGGCAAGGGGAAGGACAAGTCCGAAACCACCTGGCAGACCTCGGTCTCGGCCGGGGAATCACTGTGACGACGGGCGACGGGTTCCCTGTGGTTGAGCCGGAGGCCGCTCCGGTCCCCGAGCCGCAGCCCGTGCCTGAGCCTGAGCCCGCTCCGGTCCCCGTGCCGGCGCCTCCCACGGAGGAGCCGTTCAATGGGCCGCCCACCGAGGAGTCGGTGGTGGTCGAGGCGAAGGCCTCCGGGCCCTATGAGACCACGTTCGACGCGAGCGAGCAGCTCACCGTCGAACAGTTGGAGAACCTGATGCTGGGAGAGCAGGCCTGGGACCGGCTCTACCGCAACGACGAGACCTTCCGGCTGATGCCGTGAAGGTGCTGGTGGGAGCGGGTTTGCCGACTCGGACGAACGTACGCTAAAGTTCATACCCGGTGAACGGGCCTATAGCTCAGACGGTTAGAGCGCTGCCCTGATAAGGCAGAGGTCACTGGTTCAAGTCCAGTTAGGCCCACCAATGAACCCCTAGTTGACTAGGGGTTTTCTTATTTGCTAGCGAATCCAGGGTCGGAATAGGGTCGGTCTCGAGCACCTCGTCGGCGCGTGAAATGTCTCCACCGTCGCAATTCGTCCCTCGTGATCTCATCACGGAGCGGACCCACACGCCCAAGCTCCGCCCGTCGGGCCCATCGGCAATTGGAGATGGCGGCGTTGATGACGTCACCCCACGCGGCATGACGACCCTGCCGCTCTTGATCACGGACTCAGGCGGCGTCCAGGCCAGCCGAGGCCCCACGGGCGGACGAGCGCCTTCGCATGGTCCTGAGGATGTGCGTGAGTCGGGGCAGCGAGACTGAGGCCGGATGGTAGGTCCGTTGTGAGAGAACCTAGACCCGTCTGCGACTGGCTAGGCGTAGCAGGTCACCTCAAGCCACTCGCTGGATGAGGGCGGCGACGTCCTCAACTTTGAGTCTGTAGACGCGCGCACTACCCAAGCGGTAGCAGGGGAGGTTGCCGGCGGCGGTTTCTCTCTTGAGTGATCGGACGCTCAGTGACGTGATCTCGGCCGCCTGGGGATATGAGACGAATCGGCCGTAGCTGCCGATGAGCTCGGCCACGTCAAGCAATGCGCCCCTCATGAGTTGGCCACTTCTTCCGCTGGTTCCTGCCGGTCGGGGCCACTCACCCGCATGCGGAGCACGCGCTTGGCTTCCCTGATGTGGAGCCCGCACAGCTCTGCTGCCTCGTCGATGGGCATTCCTTCACTCGAGGTCAGGGCCTCGATCGCTTTCCCGAGTCGAGCTTCTGCCTCCAGCACGGCTCGGTCGCGCGTGAGAAGGGCGGCGGCCGCGTCCAGCACCTCAGTCCTGATCCTCGCTTCTCGGGCCATGAGAGCCTCGTGGCGCTTGATGAGCTGGCCCTTCACTCTGACGCGGGCCTCACGACGGTCGCTCTGAGCCATGGCTGTGCTCCTTCCTGGCGACGGGGGCGATGCCCCTCCTGCATGTGTAAGGAACCCCACGCGCGGCCTCCTGTGGCGGAATGCCCCGAGTCGACCCCACCCCCCGGAAGCTCCCCACCGACGTGATTGAGGCAATCCCCGATTTGTCGACGCAGTTTTTGCGTTACGGCGGTTGGGCGGGGGTTCTTGTGTGTGGATAAGACCCCGCAACTGTGGACAACGTGCAACGTGCACGTCCTGTCGCCATCACGGGTCTTGAGAGTCGAGTCTGTGAGGAGGACCGGGATGCGTCCGGATGATGCCTTTGCGGTGTTCAGGTTGCTGGACCACGCCAACGATCTGATGGCCCACGCGGGGGAGGTGTGTGACTGGGCTGCGCTGGATGTGGTCGCGGCGTGGGTGTTGGCCGGCGACGTGGCGGCTGGGTCGGCGTCGGTGCCGGTGGAGTTGCCCTCCTCGGTGGAGGGCTGCCTGGATGCCGCGGTCAAGCGGGTGCTGGAGTGGGACACGGGGACGCTCGCGCCGAGCGCGAGGGCGCTGGTCGACGTGCTGCTGGCTGTCGATCTCGGCGCGGGTGGTGCCTGATGTCCAGGTTCGTGCGGGCTGCCCGTTTGGCGGCAGCAGGTCTGCGCGATGATCGCGTCACCGTGGGGGAGTGGGCGGGCACGATGGTGGCCTGCGACCAGGCTGCGGGCGGGGCCGATCCCGGGCTGCGTGAGGCTGTGGCCCTGGTCCCGCTGCTGGCGCGGCCGGTGGACGCCTCCGGGAGCGCGTTAATCCACGCGATCGAGGCCGACGCCACCGTGCCGTGTCGGTTGACCGATGACGAGGGTCGCAGACTTCGCATGCTGGGCGTGCAGGTCACGCGGGCGGCCGCCGTCGGGGTCGATGCAGCATGGGTTCGGCGTCTGCTCGGCCAGGCGGAGCGCTCTCTGCTGGAGCCGGCCACCACGCGCGGCCACATCGATATGGCTTTACAGCGCTACGTGATGGCGGTGGGCTCCGCGGCAGACGCATTGCGGCCCGAGGATGCGCTGGCGATCTGCTCCATGCAACGCAGCCTGCTGCACCGTGGTCGCCTGCTCCTCGACGAGTTCGAGGTCATCGACGGCGTCGGCCATGACCGGACCCGCGACGCCGTGGTCGCTTCTCAGGCACAGTGGGACCGCGCCTTTGATGCATGGCGTCCTGTGTTGCCACATCGGCCATCGACCGCTACCGACATCGGACGGGCGATCGTGGCAGTGCAGATGGCGGCTCGCGAGGCGGATCCACACGGTTTGCTCCAGGCGCTTCTCCGTAGTGGTCTGGGTGGCACTCTTGTGGCGGCCTCCGCAGTCACTCCACAATCGATGCGGGCCGGATCGTCGCTGGTGAGATCGGCGGTGACATTGGCGGAGCGCGCGGATCTCGCTGTGACCCTCAGGCCCCGGCCAGCTGGGCCGCGCGAGTCGGCCATTCTGGCCCCGGTGCTCCCGGCCCATCCCGCGAGGAATGTGTCGGTCTCGGCCGGCGACGGAGTCGTCAAGCCGCCCGTGAGGGTCCCGGATCCGGACGCGGTGAGTCTGGGCGATGTGGCCGCCTTGAGGACACTGGCTGGTCAGCGTGATGCGGGGGTGCTCGCGGAGGCCGCCCTGCGTGGCGACCCAGAAGCGTCGAGGATCGCGCGGGCGGTGTCGCGAGGGGATTTGGAGGAGCTCGCGGAGCGGGGCCGAGTGGCGCGGGCGGCGATCGTTCAGGCCGGGTCGCCGATCGTGTTCCACTGGTCGAGGAAGGTACCGCCCAAGGCTCGAGAGGAGTTCGTAGCTGCGGGGCTGCTGCGGCTGACGGAGATCGCACCGCTGTGGGATCCCGACAGGGCCCGCTGGTCGACCTTCGCCTACTCCGAGTTGGACTTCTTTCGCCGCAACGAGGCCAAAAGGAAAGCCGAAGATCGGGAGGTGGTCAGCGACACGCTGGTGCACCAGGTCGATCAGGAGCGCACGCTCGCGGCCGGCGACGGCGGCCGCGGAGTAGAGGAGCAGGTCATGCGTCGCCTGGGTAATGAGGAGGCCGTCCGCTTGATCGAGTCGCTGCCCGAGGAACTGCGCGGCATCGCACAGGCACGCCTCATCGCCGCGACCCGGACTAGCCGGGCCCAACTCACGGCATCGACCGGCCAGTCACGGCACGTCTTGGAACGTGATGAGGACCGCGCCACAGGGTTGTTGCGGGAGCGGCTGGGACGCGGCGCCGAGAGCCCACAGGAGCTGAGTCTGCGGGGGATGGCTCTCCTGCTGAGTGAGTCACTGCGTGAGGTGCCGCGCCGTCCGCCGCCAGCCTCGTCATCGAGGCGGCCGGGCGGCGGTGGTCCGGCGTTATGACCCCCGGGGGGTGACCCCGCCCGCGATTTACAGTGAGATTGCCCGGCGCCGAGGCCGGTGTCGGGCGTCGGGTCTGTGTGTCGCGTCGATGGTGCGTGGCGGGCCGACGAACAGAGTGGGGGCTCCCGCCTAGTGCGGGAGGTGCCCGGGGCTGATGTGAATTTCAGGGACGCTGTTTCCGCTGTGGGTGGGGCGGCTCGGGGTTCAAGGGAGTGTGACCATGCAACAGACTCTGGCAGCAGAACAGGCTGCGCCGGCGCCGCCGATCGTCACGCCCGCTGCGGTGCGCCGGCAGCGTCGCCCGCTGCTGGCGGTACTGGCGGGCCTGCTGATCCTGCTGGGTGCTGGGGGCGGGGCGCTGGTGTTCTTGTCCTTGGGCTCCACCGTGGAGGTGGTCGCGGCCCGGGTTCCGGTGGTTCGGGGACAGCTGATGACGGCCGAGATGTTCACCACGGTGCAGATCGCCCCCGATCAGCAGCTGGCCTACCTCGAGGCCGACCAGCTGCCGACGTTGCTCGGCCAACGGGCGGCACATGATGTGGCTGCAGGCACGTTGGTGTCCGCGACCGTGGCTGTGGAGCAGATGGTGCCCTCGGCCGGTCGCACGGTCGTCGGCATGTCGTTGCCTCCCGGGGCGGAACCCGCGATCGAGTTGCTTGTGGGCGACCGTGTGCGGGTGATCCTCACCGAACCGGCCTACGCGTGCGCGGCGGGGGAGAGCTCAGCCGAGACGGGGACCTCGACCGTGGCGTGTGACGTGAATGTGGTGATACCGGGGGTCGTGGTAGCCACGGCCCGGGATGAGGCGTCTGGCCAGGTGTCGGTGTCGGTGGAGGTCGATCAGGCGGATGCTGCGCGGACAGCGGCGGCGGCAGCGTTGGGCAGGGCCGCGCTGGTGCTCGACTCGAGGGACAACTGATGGCTGTCTTCGCGTTGACGTCGGCAGCTGGGGCGCCTGGGGTGACGACGACCGCGCTGGGGTTGGCGTTGGCGTGGCCGAACCAGGTGCTGCTGGTCGACGCCGACCCGGTAGGCGGGTCGGCGATCCTGGCCGGCTATTTCGGCGGCACGGTGCCCCATCCCGGAACATTGGTGGAGTTGTGGTCAGCTCACCGCCAGAGTGCGCTGGAGACCGCGGTGCGGGAGATGCCGCTTCGCCTGTCGGAGACCGCCTCGCTGATCCCGGGGCCTGCTGGTGCGACGCAGGCCGGCGGCCTGACAGACCTGTGGCCGGCGCTGGCCGTCCAGGTTCGCGGCTTGTCGCAGCTCGGAGTTGATGTCCTGATCGACCTCGGCCGCCTCGGCCACACCCACCTCGCCGCGCCGTTGGTGCGGGGCTGTGATCAGGTGCTGCTGGTGCTGCGCTCGGATTTGCCGTCGGTGGCCGCCGCGTCGGCGGCGGACCTCCCCGACGAGATCCCTGTCCGGCTGGTGGTGGTGGGCCCGGGCCGCCCGTACAGCAGCTCCTCGGTCGCGTCGGTTGTCAAGCATCCGGTGGCGTTCGAGCTGCCGTGGGCACCGGAGGAGGCAGAAGTTCTCAGCCACGGTAAACCGGAGCCCAAACGCGGCCGCGGTCTGACTCGTGGGCTACGGCAGGCAGCCGAGCAGCTCCACGCGACGGCGCTGAGGGAGCTGACTCATGTCTGACGCGGCCGAGTTCGACCCGGGTACGTTGGCGCTGTTCGCGCAGCCGACCCCACCGGCGGGCCGCACCCGGGGCGGGTTCCGCATGGTGCCCGGCGACGCCCCACGGCGTGAAGCCCCCGCCGCCGCGTCGGCGTCGGGGCCTGAGCCGGTGGCGCGGGTCCAGCGCCGCCTCGACGGTGACATCGACTGGGATCTGGTCGATGTGCTGCGGGAACGTGTCTCCGCTGAACTGTCGGAGCGCGATCCCGACTCGGGCGACCGCGAGGCGGTGGGGCGGGAGATCATCGCCGCGGTGCTGGAGGAGGAGTCTCGCGCGTCCACAGTGCGGGGCCAGCTGACCTGGACCCTCGACCACCAGGACCGGCTCGCGCAGGCCTTGTTCGATGCCGTGTTCCGGCTCGGCCGGCTCCAGCCGTACCTCGATGACGATGCGGTGGAGAACGTGATCATCTCCGGCTTCGACAACGTGTTGGTGGAGAACAGCGACGGGGAACTGGTCCCGGCACCCCCGGTGGCGTCCAGCGATGAGCAGCTGATCGAGTATCTGACGTTCATGGCTGCCCATCAGCCGAAGCCGCGGGACTTCTCCGAAGCGGCCACGAAGCTGCACCTGGCGCTGCCCAATCGCGCGCGGCTGTTCGCGTCGGCGTGGGTGACGTCACGTCCGACGGTGATCATCCGCCGCAACCGGCTGGTCGACGCCGGCCTCCACGAGCTCGTCGCTTTGGGCTCGTTGTCGCAGGTGGCGGCCTCGTTCTTGTCGGCGGTGGTGCAGGCGCGGATGTCGCTGGTGGTCTCCGGCGATCAAGGCACAGGCAAGACGACGATGCTGAGGGCGTTGGCACACGAGCTGCCGCCCCATGTGCAGATCGGCACGATCGAGACCGAGTACGAGTTGTATCTCAAGGACACCGGTGACCATCAGGTGGTTCACGAGTGGCAGGCCAACCCCGGTTCCGGGGAGATCGGCCTGAATGGTCGCCGCGCCGGCGAGTACACCGTGCGTGAGGCCCTCGAAGACTCCCTTCGCGCCAACCTCAGCTACACGATCGTCGGTGAGGTCCGCGGGTCGGAGATCGTGACCATGTTCAAATGCATGCAGTCCGGGTCCGGATCGATGTCGACCACCCACGCGAGATCAGCGGAGGGCGCGATCAGGAAGCTGGTGACGTGTGCGACGCAGGAGGGCGCCAACATCACCCGCGAGTACGCACTGAACGTGATCGCCGAGGACATCGACGTGATCGTGCAGCTGCAGGTCGAATCGGTCCCCCAGGGCGACGGGACTTGGCGCAAGCGACGGTGGGTGTCGGAGATCATCGCGGTCGAACCCGGTGAGGATGCCAAGGGCTACGCCGCCACCACCATCTTCGCCGCCCAACCGGGCAGCCACCGCGCCACCGCGCAGATCCTGCCCCCCAGGTTCCGGGCTCTCGAGCGCTACGGCTTCGACCTGGCTGGCTTCAACGCAGAGAAGGGGACCCTCGCATGATGCTCATTGCTGCTCTCTCGGGGGCGTTGATGGTCGCTGGGGTCCTCGGACTCATCTATGGCCTGACCCCCCGCCCCGTCGCCGAACCGACGCCGCCACGCACACGTCGCCGCCGGGTCAGCTCCTCGACCCGCAGCGTCGCGTTGCTGGGTGTGGCGGTGGGTGCAGTGCTGGCGGTGATCACCGGGTGGCTGGTGGCGCTGGTGCTGGTGCCGGCGGTGTCGGTGATGGTGTGGCGAATGGGGACGGGCCGGGCGAAGAATCGCATCGAGCGCCTCAACGCGCTGGCCGACTTCGCACGTGGCCTGGGAGGGGTGCTGACCGCGGGCCGTGGGCTGGAGCAGGCGATCCTGCACGCTGCCCGCTCCGCCCCCGCCGCGCTGGCCCCCGAGATCGGACGTCTCGCGGCGCGGGTGCGTGCGAACGTGGCCACCGGGAAGGCTCTTCGCCTGTTCGCCGACGAACTCGACGATGCGACCGGCGACTTGTTCGTCGCCACCCTGATCCTGGCCTCGGAGCGTCGCGGCCCAGGCGTCGCGTCCGCGATGGCCGGGTTGGCCGAATCGATCGACGCCGACGTCCGGGCCCGTCGCCAGGTCCACACCGAGCAGCAGAAGGCCCGCACCGCGGCCCGAATGATCACCGCCATCTCCGCCGTTCTCCTCAGCGGCCTGTTCCTCGCGGGCAGCTACGTCGAGCCCTACCGCACTCCGCTCGGACAGGTGCTGCTCACCGTGCTCATGGGCCTCTACCTGGCCGCGTTGCTGTGGATGCGGCGGATCAGCGCCGCCGCCCCGCTGCCCCGCTTCATGGGCAGCGCCGTCGCTGACCGTCAGGCAGCGTCATGACCGGGCTGCAGCTGGCCATGCTGTCCGGGGCGATGCTGTCCGCCGGCGTGGTGCTCATCGTCGTCGGCATGGTCCCCGCGCCGGTCCATCTCAAGGACGCCATCGGCCGCCTCCAACCCACCAGCCTCCCCGCCGACCCGGTCGATGCTGCGGGGAAGGTGGACGCTGAGGTGCGCCTCGGTCGCTGGGCCGAGCAGCACCTGCCGGCCGTCGTCTGGGGTGCACCGCCCGAGAAGGACCTGGCGCTGCTAGGGCGGACCAGGGCCGCGTTCTACGGCTCGAAGATCATCTCCGCCGTCCTCGGGTTGCTGGTGGTGCCCGTGATCTCTGTGGCGACGATGCTCGTGGGCCTGCCGACTCCCGTCGCGATCCCCGTCCTCGGCTCCCTGGGATTCGCGATCCTGTTGTGGTTCCTTCCCAACAATGAACTGCGTGACCAGGCCCGTAAGGCCCGCGAAGAGTTCTCCTACGCCCTAGGCGCTTTCGTCGAAATGGTGGCCCTAGAGCGCTTGGCCGGTGCCACCGTGCCGCAAGCTCTGATCCGGGCTGCCGATACCGGCGACTCCTGGGTGTTCCACCGCCTCGCCACCACACTGCGCCGCACCAACTACACCGGCCAAAACCCGTGGGACGCGCTGGCTGACATGGGCAACCACCTACACCTGCCCGACCTGACGGACCTCGCCGACATCATGCGACTCGGCGGCTCCGACGGCACCCGCGTATACGACTCCCTGCGCGCCCGCGCCGCAGCGATGCGCAACGCCACCCTCAACACCCAAATCTCACGCGCCAACGCCGCCGGCGAACGCATCGCCGTCCCCGTCGCCGGCCTCGTCCTCGTCCTGGCCATCACCCTCGTCGTCCCCGCAGTCCTCCGAATGATCTGAACCGAAAGGACCCCATCATGCTCGCTCTGTACTGCTACCTCACCGCCACCCTCCATACCGTCCAGCAGCCCCGCGGCCGGGATGAGCGAGGCCTGTCCCAGTCCACCGAGAACGCGATCCTGCTCGCCGGCGCCGTCGCGATCGCGGTGCTGATCATCTCCGCGATCACCGCATATGTGCAGGCCAACCTCCCCTCCTGACCAGGACCAGCGCGGCCTCAGCTCCAGCGTCCTGTCCACCATCCTCTTCCCGCTCGTCCTCAGCGCGCTGTGGCTGGCGATGCAGTGGGCCATGCTCAGCTGGGCCCAAGCCACCGCACACGCCGCCGCGCAGGACGGGGTCCGCGCCGCCGCCGCCCTGGACGCCACCCCAGCTCACGGGCAGGCTGCCGCTGCCGCGGCTGCCGACAACGGATCCCTCGATACCGTTCAGGTCACCGCCAACCGGGCCGCGCGACTGACCACTGTCACCGTGACTGGCATGGCGCTGCGCGTGATCCCCGGGTTTCCCGTCAGGATCGACGTGACAGCCACCGCACCCACTCAACGACTCACACCATCCTGAGGAGAGACCATGAAGAAGCGACTCGCACCCACTGCCCTTCTGGCGGTCAGTACCCTGATGCTCCTCAGTGCCTGCACACCCGACGCCGCCGAAACCCCCGCCCCAACGACCAGCTCCACCAGCGCCGCCCCGTCGCCCACCGCGTCGCCGACGCCCACCGTCGCGTCGCCGTCACCATCACCCACCAGCACCCAGACTCCCGAGCAGGAGGCCGCTCAAGCCGCCGCGGTCGAGTACTTCCGAGCACTCAACGCGGTGCGAAGCGACCCCGACGCCGATTTCCAGCAGGTGGCCAACATCACGACTGGGACGCACACCGCCGCCGAGGCGGAGCTCCTCAACGACTACCGCAGCAAGGGCATCGTCCAGGTTGGCGAGCGCAGCTACACCTACAAGGGAGTGGGTCCAGTAGTGGAGGCGGGAGGGGTCCGTTCGGTCGAGGTCTACGTCTGCAGCGACAGCACCAACAGCGACATGGTCGATGCGGCTGGGAAGTCAGTCCTTGACCCGAATCGTCTCCGCTTCGTCGACTTCACGCTTGACGTCGTTGAAGTGGGCAACAGCTGGCGGATCAACGGTGGGCAAAGCGAGGCGGTCGAATCATGTTGAGGGGGTCCCCGCTCCGGCGGGTCGTCCTCGTGGCTCTGCTTTGCTCACTCGGAACCGTGCCAGCTTGGGCGGAGGGCTCTGGTGGAGCGTTCCTCAACGAGGACGCCGTCGTTGTGAGTGTCCAAGTTCCCGGATCGTCGGGCGGTGGCGGTGGCGGTGGCGGGCAGGGGAGTGCTGGCGGTGGCGGTTCGGCGCCGTCGGGCTGCTACACGGCGATGGGCACCGAGGTGCCGTGTTTCCAGTGGGGTCTTGCATGGCGGCCGGATCTGCAGTGCTACGCCCGCGTGAAGGCTGCCCAGCCGCCGTTGACTGACGCCATCTGGAACGGCCGCACTGATGGCTCGATCGTCGAGTGCCGCAACGGTGTCGAGGGTGGATGGAGTACCACGTGGGACATCTGGGTCGCCGCGCTTCAGTTGCCGGCCCCGCCGGATCCGGCCGAGCTCGCGCGGCGGGCGGTGGAGCGGATGCAGCTCGCCGCGATTCGTATGGGCACCTTTCCCGAGCAGGCCGAACGCGCACCGCGCGATCTAGGCTACGTCGGCTGGAATGTGTGGATGTGGGTGTCGAACCCGTCACCGTCGACGTGGGGGCCGATCACCAAATCTGTCTCTGAGGCGGGCTACACCGTGACCGCCACCGGCCAGGTCTCGAAGGTGGTGTGGGACATGGGCGACGGGACCACCGTCACCTGTGGACTGGGGAAGCCGTGGCAATCGATGTGGGTGCGTAACGAGCCGTCCCCGGACTGCGGCCACAGGTATGCCAAGGACGGCGAGTACACCGTCACCGCCACCACATACTGGGTGGTGAACTGGTCTGGCATCGGGCAGAGCGGCACCATCACCCTGCAGATCGACGACACCGCCACACTGCGGATCGCTGAGGTCCAGGTCGTCAACGTCACGAGCGGGGGTTGATCTGCGATGCCGAGGACCGATGATCAGCGGGGGATGATGGTGGCCGTCGAGACGGCGATCATTCTGCCTGTCCTCCTCGGCGTTGTCGGCCTGCTGATCGTGCTGGCCACCCACGCGCTGGCCCAGATGACGGTGACCTCCGCGGCCTCGCAGGCCGCCCGCGCCGCCTCGATCGAACGAGACACCGCCACGGCGACGAGTTCCGCCCGGGCGGTGGCCGCCTCGACGCTTGTCGAGTCCGGAACCGCCTGCCGCACGTCGTCGGTGACGGTCAACACTGCCGGACTGCGGGCGCCGCTGGGTTCACCGGCGAGCGTGGTGGTCACTGTGACCTGCACCGTCGATTTCGGTGTGGGGCTCCCCGGCTTTCCGCAGACCCGCACCCTGACCGCCACCAAGACCTCACCGGTGGACACCTATAGGAGCAGACGATGACCAGGACCCGCCGCGCCGCACCCCGGCCCCGCCGGGGTCCTCCATTCATCTGAATGCTGGGGAGCGGGGCATGGTCTCGGTGTGGGTGTCAGTGGCGCTGACGGCGTTCATGGTGATCGTCGGGATCGGGGTCGACTTCGCCGGCCACGTGGGAGCCTCGCAGGATGCCCGGGCCGTCGCCGACGAGGCCGCTCGGGCCGGTGGGCAACACCTCATTCTCGCTACCGGCAGGGCCCGGCCAGACGTCCACGCAGCCATCACCGCCGCGAACACCTACGTCGCGGCGTCCCCCTACAACGGCACGGCCAGCATCCGCGGCGGGAACACGATCACCGTCACCGCCACCGGCCGCTACACCTGCCAGTTCCTCTCCATCATCGGCATCAACACACTTCCCGTGAGCGAGACCGGCACCGCCACGGTCAAGTCGGTCCTGGGAGGCACCGAGCAATGACCCGTATCCTGCGCAGCCTCGCCGCCATCGCCGCCATCGCCGCGATCACCCTCGGCACCCCGTGGCTCCTGCTCCGACTCGCCCGCCTGCCAGGCTTCCTGCCCTCCTGGACAGGCTCGCCTCGATGCTGCTCGCCCCAGACAGCGGCCGCTTCCTCCTCATCCTCGTGTGGGCTGCCGCCTGGCTCCTGTGGGCCTGGCTCACCGCCTTGATTGTCATCGAAGCCGCCGCCCTGCTGCGCGGCGTCAAAGCCCCGAGACTGCCCGCCGCATCGCTGCCCCAGGGCCTGGCCCGGGGACTGGTGCTTGCCGCCGCAGCCGCGTTCATCGCCGCACCCCAGACCGTCGCCGCCGAACCACCCGATCCCGCCGCTCCTCTCCCCGGAAGCGCCGCCGCCGCGGCCTCGAGCATGCAGCCAACCCGAGCGAACCCCGCCTCCCCACCGGCACCATCCACGGCCGTGGAGCTGGACTCGATCACCGTGGCCAAGGGCGACACCCTGTGGGACCTGGCCGACGCACACCTCGGCGATTCCCACCGCTGGCCTGAGCTCTACGACGCCAACAAGGGAATTCCACAGCCCAACGGCTACACCCTTGAAGACCCGGACCAGATCGACGTCGGCTGGACCCTCGCTCTCCCATCCGACGTTGAACGAACAGCCGAACCGGCCACGCTACCTTCCGCGGATGCGGCCACGACCGCGCTCCTCCCCTCCGAGGCCAACGACGCAAACACCACCTCGGCACCAGCAGAACCGCAAGCGGCCCGATCCGCCTCACCGACCCCGATGATCACTGCGGAGAGGTCGTCGGCCACGGCACCTACCTCCACGGCAGCGCCGAGCCTTACGTCGGCGACACCGTTGCGGGCAGAGGCCGCGGCACCGGAGGACGCTGATTGGAGCGAGGCCCCGCCGTTCGTGTGGGAGGTGGCGGGGCTGCTGGGTGCCGGCACCTTCCTCGGTGTCGGGGTCGGCGCCGTCCTGGCTGCACGGCGCCGGGAGCAGTACCGGACCCGCCGCCCCGGCCGCATGATCGCCAATCCGAGCCCGGTCGTCGCGCCGATCGAGCAGACCGCGCGGCTCGCGACCGGACTCTCGTCCCGCCTCGTCACCCGCCTCGAGCAGGTGCTGCGCCGCCTCGACCCCCACACCGAGATTGCCGCGGTTGCCGTCGCCCGCGACGGCACACTCCACCTCTACAGCCCCACGGACCTCGGCTCACCGTGGACCCGCGACGGCGACCACTGGCTGCTGCCCAATACCGTGACCGTCGACACAATCGGCGAACACATCGCGGACCGGCCATGCCCGTGGCCGCTGCTGGTCACCATCGGCGCAGACGCGGACGACCGCGTCGTGCTGTTCAACCTCGACCAGGCCGGCAGGGTCACGATCACCGGCGACCCCGTGATGAGCGCCGACTTCGAGCGCTACGTCGCGGCCGAACTGGCCGTCAACCCCTGGTCCGAGGACATCCGCGTCGCCTGCCACGGTCCAGCCGCGCACGCCATCGGTATGTGCCCGGCGCGCCTCGACGCCGACCCCGAAGAGATCCTCACCCTCGCCCGGACCAACCTCGATCGCGCCACCGACGCCGAAGTGACCGCAGCCGTGGGTAGAGCCCTACAGGCGGGCGACGACACCTGGACAGCGGGCGTCGTGATCACCGACCAGCTGGACACGCTCGACGGCCTCCACAACATCATCGCCGACCATCGCCAGCAGACCGGCACGGCCATGATCGTCTTCCACCCGACACAAGGGGAATGGACCCTCACTGCCGACGGGCGACTCACCTCACCGGCATTCGAACTCACCGCCGTCGGCCTCACCGAAGACGAAGCCGCCGGCTGCGCCGAACTCCTCGCGGCCACCGACACGGGGCACGACACCACCCCCGAGCCCGCCGACGACCTCGTCGACGTCACCGGCAACGTCCTCGAAGAACACCGCACCCCCCGGGACCAGACCAACCCCGGCACGGTCGAACCCGTCCTGCCAGAACCAGATGCCGCCTACATCGACGCCGCCGTGGTCACCGCGGATGACCTCACAATTCTCGCTCCTCGCATTACCGATGACACGGCGGCAGCCCTTCAGGACCGTGACCGCGGCCTCGACGCCGACGTGCGAGCCTGGTTCTCACCACGATGCCCCTACCCGCGACTCGCCCTCCTCGGGCCTGTCGCGGCCCGCTGCCACGGTAGGCCCGTCACGAAACGGAAGGCCTACTACACCGAAGCTCTCACCTACCTGGCGCTGCACCCGCACGGCGTGACCGGCGACCAAGTCGCCGACGCACTCGGTACCACCGTCGAACGAGCTCGCACCGTCATTTCCGACCTACGCCAGTGGCTCGGGACCAACCCTCGAACCCGACAGCCGCACATCCCAGACGCCAAGAACTCCCCGCAAGCCAGGGCCAGGGGAGTGGGCCTCTACCTCGTCGAAGACCTCCTTGTCGACGCCGACCTCTTCCGTCGCCTCCGCTCCCGCGGTGTCGCCGCCGGCCGCGACGGAATCGAGGACCTCGAAGCCGCACTCCAACTCGTCACCGGCCGACCCTTCGACCAACTCCGCCCCGCCGGATGGACATGGCTCATCGACGGGGATCGCACCGACCAGCACCTCATGTGCGCCATCACCGATGTCGCCCACATCCTCGTCACCCACCACCTCCACACCGGAGACCTCGAAGCCGCCAAACGAGCCGTCAGCACCGCGCTGAGAGCCGACCCCGACTCCGAAACTGCCAGGCTCGACCTCGCCGGCATCATGGTCCACGAAGGACACACCACCTCCGCGCGCCGCATCCTCGCCGAAGCACTCGGTGACGACGTAGACCTGGACCCCACCGCACGTGCCACGGAGATCCTCAACGGCAAGAACTGGTTGCGCACCGGATGACGACGGCGTCTTTTCCCGACTGCATGAACACGTGTGCGGGAGGCCGCACATGCCGATGGCACAGTGCGAAGGGGAGAGCCGTCCCTAGCGTCAGCCTTCATGCGTACTGCTGGCAGTCCCTCCACGTCCCGGCGCGGTGAGGATTGTGCTCCTTCGATGCCTAGTGGGGTGAGACGAAGCGAGGGAGAGAACTTTGAGCCAGAGACGCCCTCCCCCTCGGAGCGAGCGGAACGTCGCTGACCATGGGTCAGATGGGCCGACTTCGACTGCCTACTTCCCTCGTCACCTGCAGGATGGATGCCCACGACGATCCTGGCGGAAAGGGGCGCCCGCGCGCCGGCCGGCCTTGTTAGCCTCGCGCTTTCACGCCGGTGGGTGGGCGGTAGCGGCCTGAGATGGCGAAGGTGCCCCTGACTTGGGATGATGTGTTTTGCGAAGCACAATCATTCAACAAGCGAGGAGCACCTTCGAGGTGAAGAGTACCGGCTCGTATCCGAGGGTTCATGTCGATACCGCCAAGGTGACCGCGGTCGGCCAGGCCGGCGGGATCCTGCTGACCGAAACCATCCGCGCCACGGGCCTGGACCGGGCCCTGTCGGAGGCGTTGGACCGGTGGCGGAAACCGTTGGCGGTCCACGACCCGGGCAAGATCATCTGTGATCTCGCCCTGTCGCTGGTGCTCGGCGGTGAAGCGTTGAGCAACCTCGCTACCCTGCGCGCCGAGCCGGGGGTCTACGGCCCGGTGGCGTCGGACCCGGCTGTGTCCCGCCTGATCGCGACGCTGGCCCAGGATGCGGACAAGGCCATCAAAGCGATCACCGGAGCCAGGCAGCAGGCTCGCGCCAGGGCCTGGGAACTGGCCGGTGAGCATGCCCCCAACCACGCAGCCACTGCCGAGGATCCTGTGGTGATCGATCGCGACGCGTCGCTGATCACCGCCCATTCGGAGAAGCAGCGCGCGGCGCCGACGTTCAAGCGAGGGTTCGGGTTCCACCCGTTGATGGCGTTCGCCGACCACGGCCCCGAGGGCACCGGTGAAGCCCTGGTGGTCCACCTCCGGCCCGGGAACGCCGGCTCCAACAAGGCCAGCGATCACATCGCTGTGCCAGGGCCGCGTTGGCGCAGCTCCCCGACCGCAACCCTCGCCCTGGGCGCAGGGTCCTGGTCCGCGCGGACGGCGCCGGCGACCTCTACCAGCAGGTCCCCGACTGGGTCTGGGTCCCCGCCCTCAACGCCGACGGCCAGGCACGGGAGGGGGCGGACCTGGCCGACTTCACCGGACTGCTCAACCTGTCGGGTTGGCCTACCGGGATGCGGGTGATCGTCCGCCGGGAACGGCCTCACCCCGGCGCTCAGCTGCGTTTCGATGACGTCGACGGCTACCGACTCACCGCCTTCGCGACCAACACCACCCTCGGCACCCTGCAGCAGCTCGAGTTGCGGCATCGTCGACGGGCCCGCTGCGAGGACCGGATCCGGATCGCGAAAGACACCGGCCTGGCCAACCTCCCGTTGCAGGGGTTCAACCAGAATCGGATCTGGTGCCAGATCGTCGCCCTGGCGAGCGAGTTGCAGGCCTGGAGCGGGATGCTGGCCATGGCCGGTCATGAAGCCCGACGCTGGGAACCGAAACGGCTGCGCTACCGCCTCTACACCATCCCCGCGACACTGACCAGAAGATCCCGCCGCGTCGTCCTTCACCTCACCAAGCAGTCCCCCTGGAGTGGGCTGATCATCAACGGTCTCCAACGACTACGCGCTCACCCGGCACCCGCGACCTGACCCTCCTGCCTGCACACGTCCCTCTAGATATGGAAGCTCTCGGCCTGGAAACCCGCACCGCAGACGTCACGCGGGGTCTTGTCACACCCACCTGCAAGAATCAGAACAACCTCGACGCCACCGGCGCCATCAACGCCCGATCGGGGCCGCCATGAAAGATCGAGGTTAGCTGTCTCTCAGAGGGGACTGTCTCATCGACACTGTCGTTGAGCCGCGATATCTTGAACCCTCTGCTGGGCCACTATCGCTGAGTCTCTGCTCCCTGCGCTGATCTTGACAGCGCCCGCAGCGTCGATGCTGATTCGCGCGCCGGTTTCCTCTTCTAGTTTTCGCACGGTGCGACCGTGACGGCCGATGACCGACCCTGCGGACTGCGCGGGAATAGTCAAGATCCGGTGGTAATTCCATGCATGCGGCGATCGCCAGGCGGTTGGGGATCTCGCGGACGACGGTGGTGAAGGCGGTCGCGTCGACCTCGCCGCCGGTGTATGTGCGTCGCCCGTCGGAGACGTCGTTTGTGGTAGTCGAGCCGAGGGTGAAGGCCCTGCTTGCCGCGACGCCGGACATGCCGGCGACGGTGCGTGGCGGAGCGGGTCGGTTGAACGGGGTCGATCACCTGGTTCAGGGAGAACGTGGCCAGGTTGCGTCCGGAGCAGCAGCGCGTCGACCCGGCGGACCGGCTCGAGTGGGAGGCCGGGGACGCGGCGCAGTGTGATCTGTGGTTCCCGCCGCGGAAGATCCCTCTCGAGGACGCGGCGGCGAGCCTGTTGCCGGTACCGGATCATCGCCGCACTGGCGCGCGGCACCGTGGCTTCCACGCTAGTACCGCCGAGGGAGGCGGTATAGCTCCTGGCACATCGACCCCCCCATCACCCCCAGTAGGCGTGATGTTACGATGCGGCAAGTTTGTTTTTAACAGGAACCAAAGAGGGTGGTCATGGCGCGCCGAGGCACGCAGTCGTCGAAATGGGATGGGCTTCCCATTGACGAGAGACTCCCGTATATCGCGCTCTCGGTGGCGGACATGGACATCGAGTGTTCCCCTGCGATCCGGGATGCAGTCGCTCGTCGCGCGGCTGAAGGCCTCTTCGGCTATACCGATCTCCCCCCCGATCACGTTGATCTCCCGGTGGAATGGCTCGGCAGGCGCCACGGCTGGTCGGTACCCCGCGAGCACATCGTGGCGGCGCATCGCATCGTGCAGGTCGTTGCGCTGATCTTGGGTGCACACACCCGCCCTGGCGATGGCATCGTCTTGTTCACCCCCTCCTACAGCCCCTTGGAGAACGCGATCGGCCTCAACCAACGAGAGGCCGTGCGTGTGCCCCTGATTCAGACCCCCCATGGCTACGAGCTCGATCGCGACGCCACGGATGCGGCGCTCGCCCAAGCCGCCGGCCTATTGCTCGTCAACCCTCACAACCCTGTGGGGAAGGTGTGGGGGAAGAGGACTTGCTCTGGCTGGCCGACCGCGCGGAGGCCCACGACGTGATCGTCATGTCGGACGACGTACACGCCGACTTCACCCATCCCGGTCAACGGCATCGCTTCCTGCTCGACGTCGCGCCAAGCGTCTCGGGTCGCACGTTCACCTTCACTTCGCCGGCGAAGACGTTCAACATTCCCGGGCTCGAAACCACCCACGTGATCGTGCCCGACGGCGTCCTTCGTGAGTGCCTTGAGACGGGGCTGCGTGCCGCCGGGTTCCACAATCCGTCCTTCTTCTCCGACGCCGCCACACGCGCGGCCTACCGCGAATCCGACGACTGGCTGGCCGAGGTGGAAGCCATCGTGGCCGTGAACCTCGAGACGCTCAGGCGTACGGTCGACCGGTTCGACGGCGTTCGGTTGGTCGAGCCGCAGGGCACCTTCCTCGCCTGGGTCGATGCGCGGGGAGCCGGGTCCGAGGAGGATCTCAAACGATTCATCACGGACGAGGCGCATGTGGTGCCCAGCTATGGCACCGACTTCGGATCTGAGTACGGAGGCTACCTCCGGTTCAACCTGGCCTGCCCTCATAGCCAGTTCGAGGAGGCAATGAACCGTCTCCTCAGCCGCGTCTGACAGAACCCCTACCCAGCTACACCACCCCTAAGGAGCTCCGCCATGTCCGCTGAGGTCAACGACCCGTTCATCGACCATCCGTCCGCGCCCGAACCCGGAACGACGAAGACCAGACGAGTGCCAACCCTTGGGTTGGCACTCCTGCCGATCGCGGCAATGGTCGTCTTCCTAGCCGTTGGTTACATCTGGCTGGGGCTGGCCGCGGAACCCCTCATCGTGGCCGCGACATTCGTGGCTGGCTTTGTAGCCATCTATTTGGGTTGGTCCTTCGACGAAATCATGGCCGCGATCTCGGAGAAGCTCGCCAAGGTCATGCCCGCCTTCCTCATCCTCATCTCCGTCGGCTTCCTCATTGGGGCGTGGATGATTGGCGGCACCATCCCGATGATCATCTACTACGGGCTGGAGATCATCTCACCCGAGTGGCTGGCACTGACGGCCCTCCTGGTCACCTCGATTGTGTCGCTCGCCACTGGCACGTCCTGGGGTTCGGCCGGCACCATTGGTGTCGCCTTCATGGGCGTGGCCATCGGCCTCGACGCCAACCTTGCGCTGGTCGCAGGTGCCGTCGTGGCGGGTGCCTATTTCGGCGACAAGATGTCGCCCCTGTCCGACACCACGAACCTGGCCGCACTGACGACCGGGGTGAACCTCTACACCCACATCGGCAACATGATCTGGACCACCGGTCCCGCCTATCTGCTGAGCATCGTGGTCTTCGCCACGGCTGGGCGGAGTGCGGCTGGGGCTGGTGGAAACCTCGAATCCGTCTCGCTGATCAACGGGTTCCTCGACCAGGCCTTCAACTGGAATGTCCTGCTGCTGTTGCCGCTGCTGATCGTGCTCGTGGGCTCGATGATGCGCAAACCCACGGTGCCCGTGATGATCTTGGCCTCGGTCGTGGCGCTCATCAACGCCGTCATCTTCCAAGGTCAAACCTTCGCCAACGCGGTGCAGGCCACCCTCAGTGGCTTTGACCTCAGCATGCTCGAGGCGATCGGACTGGACGCCAGCGGCGCCCCGGCTGAGGTCTCGCGCCTCCTGGAGCGGGGAGGCATGAGCTCGATGATGGGTACGTTGCTGATCGCCTTCTGCGCCCTGTCTTTCGCCGGCGTGGTGGCCCGCACCGGGGCTCTCGACCTCATCGTGGAGAAGCTGATGAACGTGGCCAAGTCCACGTCGAGTCTCATCCTGTCCACCATCGCCATTTGTCTGGTGACCATCGCGACCACCTGCAACGGCCAGGTCTCCATCGTCATGCCCGGTGAGATGCTACGCGAGGCTTACATCAAACGTGGCCTGCACCCCAAGGTGCTTTCGCGCACACTGGAGGACTCGGTCACCGTCACCGAGACGCTCATCCCATGGACTGCAGCCGGCGCATACATGGCTGGGACGCTCGGTGTCGCGACTCTCGATTACGCACCGTGGGCAGTTCTCAACTGGGCAGGCATGATCTTCGCCGCCATCTGGGCCTTCACGGGTCTGGGAATCAAGCGCATCACCCCAGCGGAGCAGGACATGTTCCTCAACAACCCACAGGCAGCCATCAACGCCTGATCAACAACCGACGATGAACGGCCCGTCCCCATAGGGGGGCGGGCCGTTCGTTGCGATGCTCAGGTAGGGGCCGACGTTTCGATTTTGATGCACTGGAAATCGTAGCCGCGAGTCCCTAAACGCTCTCCCAGTTGTCTTGTTCCTCAGCGCACAGACCCATGTAGCGCTGTACGGGGCTTCCGGGCGTTCTGAGGTGGGCAGGTCCTTGACGGGGGAAGAATGATGACATCGAAGACTCGACGGCGCGCAGCCCGACGGATTCACCAAGTGTGCCCGCGGTACGGGAAGAGGCGCTTCAGAGATCACGCCGAGGCGATCTGCTTTCTGCACGCCGCCGCCAACGCGCGGACACGGGCATGCCTGCTCGGCGCCACTACGAGACGATGCGAGGTCCGCGCCTACGAGTGTGAGTCATGCGGGGGCTGGCACGTCACCGCTAGCAGTGCCCAGAATTCTGCTGTCGCGACGCATGGGTAACCACTCATCCGCCTGCGGGAACCGAGCAAGAATCGCCGTGCGGGGTGATGACTCTGACCACCCCGTCGTTACGGCATCAAGTTCGGGCGTCGTCAACAGTGGTTATGCCCGAGCACTGTCCTCTTGCTTGAGCCAGTCAAGGTCTGTTGCCCTCGACCCGTTTCTGAGCGATGACGCTCACAAGGAGTGGGTTGGGCATCACACGGGGCAGCGCCACTCTGCTGTGTGGTGGCTCCGCGCCGGGGCGCGTTGGTCGTGAGGTTCCGCTGTTTAGGCCTGGCTGTGCAGCGCTGCGGCCAGCGCCTCGGTGTCGGTGGCGCCGGGTGGACCGGCGTAGCCGGCCTGGGTGATGACTACCAGCCGCTGGTTGCGGATCAGCGGGAACATGTGGGCTGTGCGGCTGGCGGTTGCCCAATTGACTGGCAGTTGGTTCCCGTCGCTGAGTCCGAGGCGTGAGGCGGCCCGAAGCCAGGGCTTGCCGAAGGCGAAGACAAATGGAGTCTCGAGCTCGCTGATGGGATCGAGGATGAACCGGGTGAGCAGGTCGGCGGGGGAGTGATCGCGGCGGTGACGGCCTTGGAGTGGAACGGATAGAGCTCGATGTAGAGAAGATCGTGGTTCTGGATCGTGTCGTCGTTGTGCAGTCGTCGAGCGAACGCGAGCCGGTTGTGGTGGTAGCGGTTGCGTCCATGGGCCTGTTGCCACGTGGCGTCGGTGTAGGGGCCGCTGCTGGCCCAGTTGCTGTAAGACGTTTCGCGGACACGTTGGGTGTAGATGCCGTCCATGCTTTGGAACGCTGGCGCAGGCGCCCCGGGATTGAGTCCAAGCATGACTAGGGCTGGTGTGGCCGAGCCGGCCAGCGATCCGATGTACGGCTCGGGCATCACGGTCATGTCCACGGTGCCGGCTCCCCGACCGGAATAGGTCGCACGCCAGCGCTCGAGGTCGGGGTGTAGGCGATGGTTACCCTTCACCCACAAACCGATCTCCCTGTCCCAGAACTCGACGGCGGCAAGACGGCTCGACACTCAGCCGATATTGCCACATGATCAGAGCCCAGCTCGTGGCGTGGTGTAGGCGGTCGGTTGCATGGTTGGTGACTTCGAGCGGCTGCTGCGCAAGCAGATCGAGTGGGCCCACCGTTATGACGGCTATGCCAGGTTTTCGGACACCGCCCGAGCGCCTTGCCGACATCCTGTTCTACCTGAACCGCGCCGATCGTCACGGCGGTGGCCGCGGACCCATAGAGGGCGGGACGCTGATCAATGAGTGGCGCACACTACTTGAACTACTCGCGCGGCTCACGACGAAGGGAGGCCGCCGACACGCCCCCATGGAGCAGAACGTCCGCAGACTTCTTGCGGTCGGAAGATCGATGCCCGATCATGCCTCGCGTGACCACTGCGCTGATCTGCGTGAGTTCACGGATGCGAGTCGGTCGCGCAGCACAGTACGGCCGCCGAATTGGCTGGTCGAGGACAAGGGCGTGACGCCGGCTGTTCTGTCGCACGCCGGGCTCCGCAAAGGAGTGTGGAACGGCGAAGCTGCTGGACTGAGCGGCCAGTGTGAGGGCGATCAGGAAGTAGGACCGCCGGCGCATGACAATCCGGGGCTCACTTCTGCGCTGCGATTCCGCAGCCAAGGGCTTACGATCGAACCACGATCATGTCAGTTCAGACGTGCATCGCGTCTCCAGCAGCGGAGGTTTCGGTGGCGCGCAAGAAGATGTGGGTCGAATACCCCGACGATGGCGAACTGTCGGGCGACCGAGACACCCCCGGCGCCAAGAGTGCGCTGGTTCGGGACGCCGACAACAAGCTCATCACGCACGCAAAGTTGTACGACGATGAGGACTACGACGACGACGCTAGCGTCACGGGATCCACCGGTTCGGATGTCGATGCCGGCGGGCTCGTCCTTGGCCTGCTCGGTGTCGCCGGGCTGGTCGCTGTCGCAGTTGTGGGCGCCTCTAGGCGCCGGCAAGACCGCGCCCACGAACTGCCTGCGGAGCCTCTCGGCAGCATGGACGCGTCAGCCTCTACGGTCGCGACTCCGCCAGTGTCCGCACCCGCGGGATGGTACGACGTCGGACAGGATCGCCTGCGCTGGTGGGACGGGCAGGCGTGGACAGAGCACGTGCATGTAGGAAACCCCCGAGTCGGGGCTCCCGCGGGCTGGTACGACGATGGCTCCGGACGCGAGCGCTGGTGGGACGGGCACATGTGGACGGGGGTCTTCCAGCCCTTGCACACTACCGTGACGAGATCCCCCGAGCCCCACACCTGGGAGCAGCGCTCGCACAGCGTGGTGTCCCCCTCGCCAGGGTCGATCACGATGACCAAAGCGGAGTGGCAGGAACGCGTCCGCACAATGATCATCGCCCGCTCGATCAGCGAGATGCAGTGGAGGTCCCTATCCCAGGCGCGCATCGAGGATGCAGACGCCGAACTGCTCATGTGGCAAGCCGAGCTCCAGAAGCTCACGCCGCAGCAGTTCTCCGCCCAACTCGACCGGACACTCGCAGCCGACCCCGGCCTGAACAGCCAAGTCGTCAGCGCCGCCACCCCAGGCTGGTACGACGACGGCTCGGGCTACCAGAGATGGTGGAACGGGCAGGCGTGGACCGATGCGGCGGAGTTCGCCCCGAACGCCGTGCAGCCGCGCGCAATCGCGCAGCGGGGTGCCCTCGCGGAGCCGCTCCCCTCGACTCCAGCAGGCTGGTACAACGACGGAGCGGGACGGCAACGGTGGTGGGACGGCCAACGCTGGACCGAGTACTACGCCTGACCGCAGCGCTTAGTCCGGCGCCTTTGAGCCGGGTCCCCTAACGCATGTCGCGGATCCCCTCGACACCGACCTGGAACTCTAGACCCCGATCCGCATTCACTTGCCGGATGTTGTCGACCAGCTGTCGGTCCACCGCCCGTAGCGCGCCTTGGACGCTGGCGACTCGTTCCGCGGGGTTATCCCAGAACCTGGGATTCATGAGGACGTCGAGGATGTAATCCCTATCGAGTGCGCCAGCGAGCTTGGAAAGCACGTCGTCGTACTCGGTCACGGCGTAGGCGCGCTGTGAAGCGTCCGCCTTGCTGCCGAGGCGCCGGAACAGCTCAGTCACGTTCTGGATCAGCGACTCGATCTGGCTCACGAATGGGGCGGCGGCGTCCGTTCCGGCTGCAGCCTGCAGCACGTACGCCTGTCGCAGCGCGGACAGCTTCTCCACGTGCGTTCGGATCTTGGGCGGCAGGGGATCTCGCGGGTGTGCGGGAGCCTGGACGGGCTTTGGCCCCGATCGGCGGCGCCGGTAGCGGAAGGCAAGGACCGCGATGCCCGCAGCGAGGGGGAACATGAGCGCCGTCATCGACGTGGAGGCCGATTCGGTGTCCGCGCCCGTGGCGATGGTCCACACGGCCCCTATGAGGCCAGCGATCACGGAGGCGGCGAATACTGAGCCGGCGAGGATCCAGACCGTCCATTTGTACGCGCCGTAGCCCTGCAAGCGATGCCCTGCCGCGTCTCGCTGACGCCCGATGAGAGTCAAGACGAGGTCGAAAAGCCACCAGTAGCCGAACCCACCGAATGTGACCAACTTCCAGACTCCTGATCGCGTCTTCCCCAGGTAGAACCGGTCGGCCCCGAACATGCCAAGGAAGAACGACAGCAGTACCGTCACGACGAAGTCTTTGGCGCCCTCGGCGTTGGAATCTTCCGCGAACCTGGGGGGTTCGGGAACGATGCCGATCGGCTGAGGCGATGGCGGCGGTGGTGGTGGGGCTGGCTGAGAGACCCACCGCGGGGACGGTGGGACGCTGCCGTGCGGGGGTGGCGTGCTCCCGGGAGGCGGTGGCGGTGGTGGGAGACTGGTGGACACGTTCGTCCCTCCTTGGGAACTGGCGGCCGACGCTGGCTGGCGCGACATCCCTATTGTCGTCGTTACCGAGGAACTCGTCGAGGCGGGCATGTGGCATATCGAGTCCTTGGCTCGACGCCGCTTTGTATGGGCGCGTGGCTCGCAGCCACCCCGTCAGCGGCAGAACATGCCGTAGCCGGCTCTCCGGGCGGCCCCATCGTGACGCACCCGACTCTCATCCCAGTTCCATGCGCGATGAAAGTTCTCCGGAGGTTTGCCAGGCCAGATTGCAGAACTCACTCGACGCTATGGCGTCGGAACAAGGCGACGAGCTTGTCGAGATGAGTCAAGAGCCAATCGTCCTCGGTTTCGCTGAGGGGAAGGTGGCGGACCCGGACCGGTCGGCGCGGCCATCGGGCCCGATCGATCGATAGCTTTCCAGAATTGCTCGCACTGGTGTCTCTGTCGAGGGCAACTGGGGTAGGTCTGTCGGCCCTAGTCAGCAGCGGGTCACGAGATTCCTCAGGGCGTGCCGGGCCATCGGGGGTAGGGAAAGGGGGATGCGAGGGCGCGAGGTTCTGCGGTGTGAACCTACGTGAAAGGACCTCGAGATGAGCGTGCGCGCCGCCTTGAACATCGATTCCCTTCTGGATGCCGCGGATGAGCGTTGGGGGGTGTGGACGAGTGGTGAGCCGGTGTTGTCGCGGTTCGGGTCGTGCCGTGATGTGGCGACGTGGCGGGGCGAGGCTGAGTGGCGGGAGGATCGGGAGGTTCTGTTGGCGCTGGGGCGGTTGACTCGGCTCGATGACTCTCGGCTGGACGCCACCGCGGTGCTGGTGCATCTGCTGCTGCCAGCGTGTGAGGCAGTGGTGGCGACCCGTTCCCGCAACACGCAGGACGCGCGCCATGTGGAGGACGTGGCGGCCGGGTACCTATGGGCCGAGGTGGCTGAGTATCCGTGGGACGACCCGTTGAAGGGGTGGATACCGCAGGGAGTGGCTCGACGGGTCGGACGGGCGTTGGATCGGGAGTTCGGCTGGGGGCAGTCGGCCGAGCGGGTGTGGCGTGAGCGGGCTGCGGTCACTCCGGAGGTGTTGGAGCGGATAGCGCGGGACCAGGACCGGGACGCCTTGAAGAGCAGCGACGTGTACTGGTGGGCGTTGAGCGAGGCCGGGCTGAGCCGTGAGGACATGGACCTGCTCGTGGCGTTGGCGGTGACCGCGACCGATGACGGGATCCCCGCGCGGGGAGCGCCGGCCTGACGGCCCGGGCGGCGTGCCTGCAGGTGGTGGAGCCGGGTCATACCGCGGACCAGGTGCAGTACCGCGCCAGGAAGGCTCTGGCGGTGCTCCGGGCCGCGGCCCGCAACGGTGCTGCCGCCTGATCCGCCACCGACGACACAAACGGATTCATCAAGCGCCGAGTTCCAGGGTGCCCGAGTGTGTCGACGCGCTGGCGGGTGTGGGTGCGGGTTCTTGGGTGACAGGACGGTCGGAAGGATGTGGCGGTCATGCCGGATGAAGAGACGCAGCAGCTCATTGTTGTGGCGAAGGGCGAGGCTGAGGCCTGTGATCAGCTGGTGTTCTGGTCCCAGCGGCTGCGGCAAGCGCTGGATGCGCGTCGGCGCCTTTTGGAGATTCCCCCGGCTCGCCTGAAGTCGGCCTTGGAGCGCAAGTGACAGTCACCGGCTTCTCCCTAGCCGAACTTCGCGCCGCGTACGCGGCCCTCCAGGAGGGCACCTTCACCACCACCGGCAGCGAGCCGGCGGCGACCATCCCGGCTGACAGGGCAGCGACATCAACGCTGCCCCCGCGGTGGTGGCGGTGGTCGGCGTGGCTGGTGGCGTCGGCGCGACGGTGGTGGCGTTGGCTGTCGCTGAGGCGCTCGGTGCGTCACGCCTGGTGGAGTTCAGTGCTCCTGGCCTGTCAGGGTTGGCGGCCGCGTCGTCGGTCGAACTCGGCACTCGGCAGGGCTGGATCATCGGCTCTCGCGGCGGCGTGCAGCTGCAACGGCTCGCCAGTTCGGACGCGGTGATGCTCGCCGCGTCCGAGGCGGACGGGCTCACGGTTATGGACCTGGGACTGTGGCCAGACGACCTGGCCGGCACCCGGCCGGGGGTGTTGGTGGCAGTGGCGGCTTGCTCGGTGCCGAGTGTGCGGCGCCTCGAGGCGCGCCTGGACCAGCTGAAGTCGTCGGTTCAGGTGGTGCCGGTGATCACAGCGGTGCCGGGGCGCTCGCTGCCGAAGCCTGTCGGTGGCGTTCTGGGCCCGTCTATCAGGCGTTCGGCCGCGGCTGGGCGGCTGGTGCTGGTGCCGGAGTGTTCGAGTCTTCGGGTCGGTGGGGTCACCGTCGATCCGCTTCCGCGTCGGCTGCAGTCCGCGGCCGGCGTCATCGCGTCGCGTGTGAAGGAACTGTCATGAGCGTTCAATTCGTTGCCGAATCCGTGTCGCTGGGTGGGATGTTGCCCGCGGAGGGGCGCGGGATGGTGTGCCCGGTCGCCCCGGCGGGAGCGCAGGTGCTGGTGGATGAGTTCCTGGGCTGGTTCTCCTGGGCATTGGTGTGGGTGGCATTCCCCGCGGGCATCCTGGCCGCGGTGGCGGCGGTGATCCTGGGCAAGGTGTTCTCGATGCCGCACGTGTCGAAGGGCGGCCTGATCGGGGTGTTCGTCGTCCTCGGCGCCGCCCTGCTCTATCTCGTGATCCCGGGCATCCTGTCGGGATTCCTCGGCGACGGCTGCGTCACCCGCTAGTCATGATCAGAACCGATCGCGCGCACCTGACCCTGCTGGCCAGCGTCACGTTGGTGGCGTTGGTACTGCTCTCCGGCCTGGGGTTCGCCGTCTACTTCGCCGTCGTCGATGACCCAACCACCCGCGCGACGGATCAGCTCGTCGACTCGCTGCCGGCTGGCGAGGTCTCGGTGCGCGATGAGATCGCGGCTGCCCCGATGCTGGCGGTGTCGCGGTCGGATGCGGCGGGCGGCACCCCTGCCCTCGGTCAGCTGCCGACGATCGACATCCCCCTGGTGGGCCAGATCGGTGCGGAAGGCATCCCGACCGGCTACCCGAAGACGCCGGAGGGCGCGGTGGGGCAGTTGGGGGAGATCCTGGTCTCAGTCCTCGGGCCGATGGACCTGGCCCATGCGCAGCGGGTGCAGCAGTCCTGGTTCGAGGACCCGACGGGCTCAGCGGGGTCGTGGCCGGTGTTGGGATTGATCCAATCCTTCCTGACAGCCGGGAAAATGCCGGCAGGTCTGGAGCCGGGGGCCTCGCTGACCGTGATCCCGTCGGCCGGTCAGGTGAAGGGCTCCGACGGCGACAACTGGCATGTGGTGTGTGTGTTGGTGGAGATCACCTACACGTTCCGCGACCAGGCCCGCCTGGCCTACGGGCACTGCGAACGGATGACCTGGATCGATGGCCGGTGGGTGATCGCGGAGGGAGCGCATCCGGTGCCGGGGCCGTCGACGTGGCCGGGCACCGAACTCGCCCTCAAAGCTGACTGGCTCTCGTGGCGGGACGCCTGAGATGTGGGAGCAGATCGGGGAGATGTTCGGTGACCTGGCCGCAGCCGGTGGTCAGATTGTGGTGGATGCGTGGGTGGCGATCTGCCTGGCGGTGTGGGGCGCTGGGTTGTGGGTGATGCGCGCGATCCTGCAGCTCGGGGATTGGTTCCTCACCCCCAACCTCAACCCTGACGGGTCGTCGGCACTGTGGTCGGTCTACGGTGTCACCCTCTGGCTCGGCCTCTCGCTGGCCCTGATGCTGCTGATCGTGCAGCTGGTCGGCACCGTCCTCCGCCGAGACGCCCTCTCCCTTGGCGGAGCGATCTTCGGTGCGGTGAAGTTCGTGCTGGTGTGCACCCTCTGGTACACCTACGGCGCCGCGCTGGTGACTGCCGTCGAGGGCCTCAACACGGCACTGCGCATCCAACTGCTGGGCACAGCGGATCTGGCCGAGTGGGAGCCGACGGGTCTGGACTTCACCGAAGGCGTGATGACCGGCACCACCGCCACTGTGCTCATGCTGCTGGGGTTGGTGCTGTGGCTGGCCGCGTTGGCGCACCTGGTGGTGATGCTGGGCCGGGCGGTGTCGCTGATCGTGATCGCCGCCACCGCCCCATCGCCGCGGCCGGGCTTATGTTCAAGCCGTTTGAGTCGTGGTTTTGGAAGGCGTTTCGCTGGTTCCACGCCGCCGCCATCGCCCCACTGTTGATGACGCTGATGCTGGGGTTGGGTGTCCAGCTCGCCACCGGCGTGTCGCTGGGGATGGAGGACTCCGCCCAGGAGGCCGTCGCCTTGGCGCTGCCGTCAGTGGTGATGATCGCCGTGGCCGCTCTCTCCCCGGTGGCCCTGTTCCGGTTGTTGGCGTTCGTGGATCCGGGCACCACCAGCGGCGCCTCGTTCCGCGCCGGCCTGGCCAGCACCACCGGCGCCTCCTCGGCCGCCGGCCACGCCCACACCGCCGTGACTCGCAGCACTAGCGGCGGAGGCGGTGGTGGAGTTGCTGGTGCGGGCGAGTCGGCCACCGTGAGCCGCGCCGCCGCGGCACACAGCTCTAGCCTCAGCCCCGCCGGATCGGGGGCCAGCGCGAGCGCAGCCGGTGGAGCCGCTGGCGGGGCCGCAGCAGGTGCGGGTGGTGCTGCTGCTGGTGGGGGAGCGGCCGCAGGTGCGGCCACCACTGGGGCTGCCGCTGGCGCGGGGGCGGTGGCAGGGCCGGTCGGAGTGGTGGCAGCGGGGGTGATCCTCGGCGCGAAGAAGCTAGTCGACGGGTTCCAGCAGGTCGGCGCCCGCGCCACGGGACTGGTCAACGACACCACTGCCGGGATGGGGGCGGGGGACCCGTCTTATCCGTACGACCCAGCCGGCGACATCCGCCGCACCCCGACACAGTCTCGTCCGGCGCAGCCCGGCGCCGCGACACCAACCCAGCCGCAGCGTGCGGCGCCGCCCCATGCGGCTGTGAGAGAAGCGGAGGACCACAGTGGCGGCACGAACCTTTGACGCGTTCACCACCCCGAAGGCCGGCGTGATCTGGGGCCTGACCGTCCCCCAACTGCTGTTCCTGTCGGTCGCGACGTTCCCCGCCTGGATGGCGATCAGCTCGCAGCGCTGGCTAGCCGGGCTCATGTGGGTGCCGGTGTGGCTGCTGCTGCTGTTCCTCACCGTCGTCCCCCTCGGCGGCCGCCCGGCAGTCGGCTGGCTCGCCACCGCCGCCGCGTTCGCCGTCGCCGGCCTCAACGGCTGGCTCACCTTCCGGTCGAAAGCCGCCACCGGCACTCTCCGTGACCTGAACGAGCTGGACATGCCCGGCGCGCTGACCGGGGTCGAAGTGTTCGACGGCCCACCGGTCGGCCTGGCCCAGCGCCGGATCGCGGTGATCAAGCACCGCGCGGCGCGGACGTGGGCGATCACTGCCCGAATCGAGCACGACGGGATCGCGATGGCCACCGACGCCCTGTGCAACCGGTACGCCGACGGCCTCACCGAACTGCTGGACACCGCCGCCCGAGGCGAGCTGATCTCAGAGATCCACCTGATGGTGCGCACCACACCCGACGACTGCACCGAGCGGGAACTGTGGCTCCGCGCCAACCTCACCCCCGATGCCCCCGTCACGTCCGTGGCGACGCAGATCGAGCACCTGCGCTGGTCCCAGGCCGGGGTCCGCACCGAAGCGTTCATCACCCTCGTTATCCCCGACAACAGGCTCAGCAGAGAGGCGCGCCACATGGGCGGCGCCACCGATGGCCGGATGAACACCCTCCTGTCCCTGGCGGCCGAGATCGGAGCAGTAGTCACCGGCCCCATGGGCGCCCGCGATGTCACCTGGCTCACCTCCCCAGAGTTGGCGCAGGTCGTGCGGTTGGGGTTCGCCCCCGGCGACCGCGCCGGCCTCGTTGCCGCCGCCCACGACGCCAACGCAGATGCTTCGGTCAATGCTTCCGTGCCGTGGGCGTTGGCCGGCCCGTCCCAGGCGTACACCGCCGTGCGGCATTATGCGCATGATGCGTGGGCGACGGTCACTGCGACGGTGAAGCTGCCCGAGCGTGGCGCGACGATGGGCGGCTGGGGACACGTCCTTGCACCCAGCGAGTCTGTGGAGCGGCGTAGTGTGGCGGTAGTTTTCCCGATCGAGAAGCAATCGGCCGCGGATCGGAAGGCGGCGCAACAGGAGTTTGGCCAGAGCCTCGGGCAAGGGTTGAAGGACCGGCTCGGGGTCCGCACCGGCGCCAAGGACCACCGCCGGCAGGCAAAACTGGACCGGGTCGAGGTGCAGCTCGCGATGGGCGCCACCATGAGCCACCCCTACGCGCTCTGCTCCGTCACCATCCCCGGGACTGCCCCGGTGGCAGAGTTCGGCCGCCGGCTGGATGCGGCGATCCGCCGCGGCGGCATGGCCCCGCAGCGCCTCGACATGTCCCAAGACCTTGCCTTCGTCACCGCCACCCTCCCCCTCGGGGTCAGCCTCACCACGGGACACCAGTAATGGCCCGCAGTATCAACCGACTCCTCGCGGACTTCGGCCACGAACTCCCCACCAAACCCCAGCCCGATGAGGCGCGGCCGGTCCGGGAGTTCAACTCAGCCCCGCCCTGGCGCGGCAAGCCAGCCAGGGGGGCGGGGTGGGTGGCGTCACGACCCGCGGTCAAGCGATACCGAATGACCTCCGACCAGGCCGGCGTGTTCTGGCCCTTCCTCACCGCCAGCCCGTTGCCGCCGACCGGGGCCCGATGGGCACCGACATGAGCAACGGAGCCACCTTCTACGTCGACCCCCACGGCTGGGTCCTCAACGACGCCATCCCCGTCACCAACCCCAACATCTTCGTGTTCGGGAAACCCGGCCGCGGGAAATCCGCCTGGGTCAAAGCGTTCCTCAACCGCATGTTCGCCTTCGGCTACCAGGCCCTGATCCTGGGCGACCCGAAGGACGAGTACGAGCTGATGTGCCGCCACTTCGGCGTCGAACCCTTCGCCATAGGCCCCGGCATGCCCACCCGCCTCAACCCCCTCGACCCCGGACCGCTGGCCACGAACTGGGGCCAGCTCGACAAGGAGGAGCAGGAGCGTCGTTCGGCGATCATCTTCGGACGCTGGCTCGTCCTCCTGCGCTCGCTGATCGGATCCCAGAGTGTGGGCGACAGGAAGGTCGCGGTCGGGCCGACGGAGGAACAGGTGCTCAAAGCCGTCCTCCACGAGCTCACCCACGCGGATTCGGACAGCCGGGCGTTGCGGCCGATTGTGATTCCGCAGGTGTGGCAGCAACTCCACTCACCCAGCGACCGCATGATCGCCGAGCTCCGCTACCCCGACCGGCACACGTTCCTCGACGACACCCGCCTGTTGCGGGACGCGGTGGCGCAGCTCATCTCCGGCGTGTTCGCCGGGATCTTCGACGCCCCCACCACCGTCACCATCGACTGGAACGCGCCGATCCAATCCCTGTCGTTGTCGAGGTTGATGCCGTTGGGTGACGACGCCGTCGGGATGGCGTTGATGTGTCTCAACTCCTGGGGCACCGCCATGCGCCAAGTCTCCGGCCGGCGGCGGATCAACGTCCGCGACGAAGTCTGGCGCCAACTGCGCCTCGGTACCGGCGCCGTCTCCAGCTTCGACGCCGATCTGCGGCTGTCGAGGTCGCATGGCGATATTGAGATCGCCAACGCCCACAAGCCCTCGGACTACCTGGGTGCGGGGCATGCCGGGTCGCAGGCGCAGCAGATCGCCAAGGACCTCCTCCACCTCGGTGACATCAAGGTCCTCTTCGGGCAGGACGCCGAGGTCGCCGACGACCTAGAAGAGCTTCTCGAATTGGGGCCGGTCGCCCGCGACATTGTCAGCGGCTGGGCCATGGGAGGCAAAGGCCGAGCCCTCATCGCCGTGGGTCCCCGCCTCCACAAGGTCGCACTGACCCTCCACCCCGACCTCGAACTGCCCCTGACCGACACCAACCAGAGACTGCAGACCTGATGTGGAAGGCCTTAGTCGTCATCGGTGCGGCGCTCACGGTGCCGTTGGCGCCGATCCTCGTGTTCGCCGGCGCCCTCACCGGATCCCCGGTTCAGAGCCAGACCATCAGCGCCAGCTGCGCAGGCTGGGCCGGCGACACCCCCGCCAGCGTGGAGTTGGATGCGGGACAGATGAACCGTGCCGCTCTCATCTACACCACGGCCCTCGACACCGGCGCCGGCCCAGCTGGCGCGGTCGTCGGGATCGCCACCGCCATGCAGGAATCAATCCTCGGCGCCCACCCCGCCTCCCGCACCCCCAATGCGGATGGTGACGTCGGGTTGTTCCAGCAACGCTCCCTCGTTGGGTGGTACGCCGACGGCACCACCCAGCAAGAGAACCTCCAAATCTTGGCCGATGACGCCTATCAAGCCCGCACCTTCTACCTTGGCCACACGACCCTGACCGGCTGGCACATCCCCGGCCTCATCGACATCCACGGCTGGCAAGACATGTCTGTCGCCCAGGCTGCCCAGGCAGTGCAGGTGTCGGCCTACCCCGACGCCTACGCACGGCACGAAGGCCTCGCCCGAACCCTCGTCGCCCTCTTCGCCGGCCAACCAGCCGGCCTCGCCAACTGCGGACCGATGGATCCGAGCCTGGACTGTGCACCGACCGGCATGCAGTCGGAGCAGGGTCAGACCGCCGACGCGCTGCGTGTGATGCGCTGCATCCACGCGAAGTGGGCGCAGATCCGATCGCTGCTCGGCGTCCGGCCCGGCGACCCCCGCGATCACGGTTCGGGTCGCGCCGTCGACGTGATGATCCCCAACTATCTCTCCCCAGCCGGCATCACGCTGGGCACGGAGATCGCGGAATGGGCCCGCACCAACGCCACCGCGCTCGGCGTCACCTACATCATCTGGCGAGAACACCTCTGGTCCACCGCTAGGGCCGACGAAGGCTGGCGACGCTGCGGCCAGACCGCCTCTTGCTACACCGGCCCCGACCCCTCGGCCGCGCACCTCGACCACGTCCACATCTCCGTCCACGGCACCCAAGGCACCGGCACCACCAGCATCGGGTCAGGTGCGGTCCTACTGCCCGTCGACCAGTACCGCCTCACCTCCCGCTTCGGCGACACCGGACCCCGATGGAAGAAGGCTCACACCGGACTCGACTTCGCCGCCCCCACAGGCACCCCCATCAAAGCCGTCACCGACGGCACCATCGCGCGCACCAGCTTCGTCGGCGCCTACGGCAACCTGACCACCCTCGAAGCGGACGATGGCACCGTCATCTACTACGCCCACCAATCCGCCATCCACGTCACCGTCGGACAACGCGTTACCGCCGGCACCGTGATCGGCAAGGTCGGAGCCACCGGCAACGTCACCGGCCCTCACCTCCACCTGGAGGTCCGCGTCGGCGGTATCTGGACCGACCCTGATCACTGGTTCCGCACCCGAGGACTCACCCCATGACCCCACACCCAGCCGCCCGCCTTCTCACCGCCAGCGTGCTCGCCGCGCTCCTCGCCGCCTGCAGCGGACCTCAAAGCCATAGCCCCACCCCGCCCGTGACCGCTCCACGGCCAGTCACCTCGCACGCATCAGTGGGGGAGAGCGGACCCGAGGAAGGGTGGGTCGGCGACAACGAACTCAACACCACCCTGCACTCGATGGATGCGCATCCTCACGACTCGCCCGAGGATGCCCAGATCGCGGCCGCGGTCACGGCGGCTACGGAGTTCGTCGTCGGGTGGTTGACCGCCGACCAGCAGCAGCGCCGACAACGCCTCGAGGGTGTGGCAGCAGAGGCACTGATCGCCAGCTTCGACGATCCCCGCTTCACCCCCATCGCCGGCACCCAGCACGGCCCAGTCCATGTCATCGAGGCCGATCCGATGCAGATCGCCACCCGACACCGCCTCGACAACGGCACAGCCGTCGACGTCACCCTCATCCACGACCCCGACAGCACCCACGGCTGGATCGCCATCACCATCCACACCTGACCCCCGCCCCTTGCCACAGCAAGCAGAGACGAGGATCCGATGGTGGTATACCCTTCATGCCGTCACCGGGTGGCGTCTCTGAACCCACCCAGACAGGTGCCGGCCCCATCGGCACCATCAAGCCGGAAGCCTCCAGCGAACCCCCCATCGCTGGGGGCTTCCGCGCTGCTGTCGCCAGCCCAATTTCCTGCTCCTCACGCTGTAGTTCTGCGGGGGTGGGGTTCGTGATGGGTATGACAGAAGCTCAGCACGAGGACGGCTATGCCTGGACATGGGAACCCGCCGTCGGCATTCTGGCCGCCGTCTCGCTCTTCGCTCTGCTGGCCGTTCAAGCCGGCCGCAGCCTCACCCTGGCCGCCGTTGGGGCTGGCTGGCACTGGCCCCCCTCCGCCGCGCTGGTCACGAGCAGTTGGGGCATCCTCACCGGCGATCTCCACGCCGGCCTCGCGACCGCCGGCGACAGGGGCGTCGTGGAGGTGGCCTGGGTGATCGCGGGTTCACTGTTCATCGCCGCCCTGGTCGCCGCGACCATCCTGGCGTTGCGTGTGACCGCCGGCCGCCGCTTCAAGGGCATGGCCAGCAGCGGGCAGGCCGAGCAACTCCTCGGGTTAGGTCGGCTCCGGGCCCATCGGGCCGTGATCCGTCCTGACCTCTACCGCACCGGCGATCGCCCATGAGACGACGGTTTGACCCCACCGCGGTGGGGTGGCGGATCGGGACCAGCAAGGTGCCGGTCGGGGTGGCGTTGTGGCAGCCGTGGGATCGCACCGCCGGCGTCATCGGGCCCCAAGGCTCGGGCAAGACCCTTGACATTCTCACCCCCGCACTCCTCCAAGCCCCCGGCGCGGCGCTAGTCACGCTCACCAAACCAGATGATCTCCTCCTCACGCTGGCCGCCCGTCAAGCCCGCGGACCCGTGGCCGTCCTCGACCCGTTCGGCGCCGCCCCGGGCCTGCCGGAGCTGATCTGGGACCCAGTCGACGGCTGCGTGAACGCCACCGTCGCCGAGAAACGCGCAAAAGCGTTCTGCGCCGGCACTCTCGGCAGCGGACGAGAAGGCACCGACTCCGCAGCCCGGTTCTACGCCGCCGAAGCCGCGAAAGTCATCCAGTGCTACCTCCACGCCGCAGCACTCGCCGGGCACAGCCTCAACGACGTGCTGCAGTGGGCCGCCAGCCCCCGCACCGCCACCCGGCCCATCGACATCCTGCGCGCGCATCCGATGGCGGAACCGAACTGGTCCGGCCTGCTGGCCGGTGCCGTCAGCAACACCGATGAACGCACCGCCGGCAACACCAAGTCCACCGTCGACCAAGCACTGGCCCTCTTCGCTACGAAGGATCGGCGGGAACGCTGCGTCCCTAGCGACGGCCGGCCGGCCGTCGACATCGCTGACCTCATCCGCCGAGGTGGCACCATCTACCTGCTGGGCCGCGAAGACCCCTACGTCTCCGCCTCCCCGCTCATGGCTGCCGTCGCTGAACATGTCCTCGACACCGCCCTCCAACTCGCCAACGAGAGCGGCTACGGCCGTCTGTGCCCGCCCATGCTGGCCTGCCTCGACGAATTGCCCTCCACAGCTCCGTTGCCCACCTTGGCAACGCGCATGGCAAACGAGCGGGCGTTGGGGATCTCGTTCATCTGGGCCTCCCAAACCTGGGCCCAGCTCACCCGCATCTTCGGGGAACAGCAGGCCCGCGCGATCAAGGACCTCACCAACTCCCTGATCATCTTCGGCGGCTCCAAAGACGCCAGCTTCAACCGAGAGATCAGCGACCTCCTCGGCACCAGACGCATCACCCGCCGCAACCACCAACACGGCAGCCACGGCTCGATCTCGACCCACGGCGAAGACACCCCCGTCATCCGCCCCGAACAACTCCGAGAACTCCCCGCCCGCAGCGCGCTCGTCGTCGCCGAGAACGGCAAGCCCATCCTCGCCACCCTCCACCGCGCCATCGACGGCAAACCCGGCAAGCAGCTCCTCTCCCAACAGCGAGAAGCACGCCGGCTGCTCAACATCACCGACCGAGACACGAAGCCAATGTCGGTGGGTGAGAAGACTGCACTCGCACACTCCTACGCCCGCCGACTGGGCCTCACCGACTAGAGGACATAGCCATGGTTGCCCCACTCGAGCCGTTCCCGGAGCCGAGCGAGCGCATGCTCGCCGCCCTCATAGATCTGGCCGTTGTCGCCCGCGGCGGAGGACCAGCCGAAGCCATCCTGGTCAACGGCGAGATCCTGCCCCGCCTCTGGGACATCACTTCGATCGCCGACCCAGATCTGAGGGGCGACACCTGGCAGTGGCTCGACGCATTCGTCATCTGGCTCAATTCCCAGCACGCCTGGTACTCCGCGGATCACACGCCACCGTGCTGGCCAGAACACCCCGGCCTGATCCGCGAACTCAGCACCCTCGCCGCCCTGCGCTATCAGGCCGGCGAAGCACTCGGCCCCATGCCGCTTGAAGAATGGCACCGCTACGCCCTCCCCAGCTACCTCGACCGCAGCGCCGACCAGCGCCGCGCCTGCGACGAGAAACACCAACCCTGGCCCGGACGCGCCGCCCACACCCGCCACCTCGTCTCCGACGGGGGCGCGGCAGCGAAGTCGGATCGTTCGTGAGGACCTAGACCGTACCCCCGACGTGCAGAAGACAATCATCTCGGCTCTGTAGGCGTCGGAAGGGTCTCCAAGGTGAAGCCGTCCCTCCTCAGGGGGCGCTGACGCTGGATCTCGCAGGCGGTGCCTAGAGCAATCCGCCGTGTTGAAGAGGGTTCCATCACTCCCGGTGGGTCAACCCAGTCAGGATCTGTTCGGTTTCCTCACCAACGCGTCCACCAGGGTGCGTGAACAGGAACTCTTCCCATGTGTAGCCGCGCAGCGACATGAGAGAGATGGAGAGAGCGTCGGTCCATGAGCTCATGGCGAAGGTACTGCCCATCGCCATGGCGTTGCCGGGATCGGAGTCGCCTGCCGGGATCAGCACCGTGATGTCTGCGAGTTCGACCAGTGCTGACTCTTCACGGCAGGTGACGGCGATTGCTTTAGCGCCGCGCTGTTGGGCCCGGGAGGCGAATTCGGTGAGTTCTCCGGTGCCGCCACCTTTGGAGAATGCAATGACGACGTCACCGGCTGCGACGGCGCCGAGGCTGCCGTGGAGGCCGTCGGTGGGATTGAGATAGAGCGCGGGTGTTCCGCAGACGGACAGGAGGTGGGCGGTCCTTCGTGCGACTGTTCCGGAGGTCCCGGAGCCGGCAGTGATGACCTTGCCCGTCGTGGCGAGCAGGAGGTCGATCACTCGGGTGAATGCCTCGTTTCCGACCAGATCTGCGATCGCGCCGACCGTGGCGGACTCGCGACGGACGAGGTCTCGGGCTTCGGCGAACACTTCGTCGCGTGAGGGCTTTGTCATGGGTCGGGCTCCTTAGGATGCTGTGGTGAGTGGTTGGGTGGGGGGACGTCGCAGTAGCCGTGTCAGCCCGCCGGGCTTGCTTTGTCGCATGGCGGCGACGACGAAGATGGCGAGGATCAGGCCCTGAACGATCTGGTACAGGTAGGGGCTCAGCTGGAGAAGGTTGAAGCCGTTGCTGACCATCTGCAGCAACAGGGTGGCCAGGATGACGCCGCCGATGCGGATCTTGCCGCCGGTGGGGTCGGTGCCCCCCAGTACGGCGATGGTGATGGCCAGCATGATGTAGCTGCCGCCGAAGCTCGATGATGCGCTGGCTGCTCGTGCGGAGATGAGGATCCCGGCCAGTCCGGCTGCTGCCCCGATTAGGGCGTAGGTCTGGAGCTGAACGCGTGAAATTTTGAATCCGGAGTAGCGGGCGGCTGTCGGGTTGGAGCCGAAGAGCACGGCGCGCAGGCCGAAGCCGGTGCGTGTCATGATGAACCAGATCAGCAGCGCAGCGGCTGCGAAGATGAACACGACGATCGGGATGTAGGCGAAGGTCACGATCCCGAGGCTCTGGATGGGCAGTGGGATGCTGTAGAGGGCCTTGCCGCCCGTGATGACGATGCCGATGCCGGCATAAAGCTGTCCTGTGGCCAAGGTGGCAAGGATCGGCCGGATGTTGACGTAGGCGACCAGGACTCCGTTGAGCAGGCCGCACAGGGTCCCTACCGCGAGCGCCACGACAATGGCCAGGAGAGTGCCGGGCACCGACCCCAGCGACATCGTCCCGACGAGTGCCACCCCGATCGCGCTGAGGTTCGCTATTGCGACCAGGGAGAGGTCGATGCCTCCGCTGGCCATCGCTACGGTCATGGCGAGCGCGAGGAGGCCGATCTCGGGCAGTGCGAATCCGATGGACTGGATGTTTAGGGGGGAGAGAAACTGTCCGGGGCGGAGAGCGAGGAACAGCGCTCCGACGAGGATGACCAGCCCTAGGAGCCGGAGAGTCTCTGGGTGGGTGTTGGGCAGCTTGAGGCGTGTGGGGTAATCACGGGTGCTCATCTCAGGCAGCTCCCTCGAGGATCGGTGACGATTGGCGGGCTCGGCGGTTGCTGAGAGCCTGAACGGTGACGCCCACGAGCACGACAGTGCCAACCGCGAATGTGTGCCAGAAGCTCGGGACCCCGAGCCGGATGAGGCTGTTCTGCATCAGGGCGATGAGGAAGACGCCGAGGACGGTGCCCTTGACAGAGCCTCGGCCACCGGTGTCGAGCGCACCGCCGATCACGACGGCGGCGATGACGTTGAGTTCGCCGCCGACAAGATCGAATGGGTTCGCGGTGCGGTTGATAGTCACATGGATGAGCCCGGCGATGCCGGCGATGATTCCTGAAACCAGGTAGAGGAATGTTTGAACGCGCAACACCGGCACACCGGCGCGGCTGGCCGCGTCTGGGTCCCCGCCGATGGCGTAGACCGATCGGCCGTAATAGGTGCGGTTGAGGACGAACGAGACTGCTATGACGATCACGAGTACCGGCACGACGAGCACGCTGACCGGGCTGGTGCCGAGGTTGAACAGTGAGGTCTGGCCCAGTTGATTGAGGCCCTCGGGAATGTTCGCGATGTAGGAGGAGCCGACGAAAGCGAGGAGGGCGCCGCGAATGATTGTCTGCGTCCCGAGGGTCGCGATGAGCGTGGGGATCTTGTAGACCCCGACGAGGATGATGTTGGGGATGGCGAGGATGCCGCCGATGACGGCGGCCGCGAGGAACGGCCAGATGGTGCCGTCGAGTCCTGTGGTGTTCATCACTTGCACGGTCGCGTAGCCGGCGAAGATGGCGATTGCCATGAACGACACGTCGAACCCGCCGGAGATGATGATCATCAGCAGCCCCATAGCGAGTGCGAGGTTGACGATCGCGGAGCGCAGGATGTCGCCGGCGAAGCTGGCTGTGAGAGTCCCGGGCGCCGCCACGGCCATGATGATCAGTAGTGCGACGATCACAGCAAGTAGCACGCCCTCGTTGTTGCGACCACGTAGGCGGTGGAGCAGGTCAGTTGTCTTCATGCTGTGCCTCCTCAGAGACGAGTTCACGGACGTGCTCCTCAGTCATCTCGGCTCCGCTTATCTGGTGAGTGATGAGGCCTTTGTCCACAACGAGCACTCGGTTGCAGACGCTGACGACCTCCTGGAAGTCGTCGGAGACGATGACGATGCCCATCCCCTCGCGGGCGTATCCGCGCAGGATGTCGAGGATCGCGAATTTGGAGCCGATGTCCACGCCGACCGTGGGCCCATTGAGGATGAGGACGCGTGGCTTGGTCTCGGCCCATTTGGCGAGGACGACCTTTTGTTGGTTGCCGCCCGAGAGAGTGCGGATGGCGTCGGACTCTTTGCCGTACTTGACCCGCATGGATGACAGGCCGCGGGAGACAAGGGCTCTGACCGGTGCGCGTCCGAGAACCCCGATCTTGGAGGTCACAGCTGGAAGTGATGCGGAGATCAGGTTGTCGTTGATTGACTGGTCGAGGAAGACACCTTGGGTGAGTCTGTCGGCGGGCACGTAAGCGATGCCGGACTCGATGGCCTTGATCGGGTCCCCGTGGGGGACACGTTGACCATCGACCTCGACGATCCCGCCGTCGATGGGAAGCAGCCCGAAGAGCGCTTCAGCGATCTCTGAGCGGCCGGAGCCGCGGAGGCCGGTCAGACCGACGATCTCACCGGGGGCAACGTCGAATGTGATGCCTTTGAACAGTCGTTCGGAGCGAAGCTCTTGAACCCGCAGGACCGGGGTGTCGGCCGGCTGGGGTTCGATGATCACCCTGTCCGTGGCCGTCTTTTCGCCGACGAGGGCCTCGGCGAGACTGTCATGGCTGAAGGATGAGGATGGCCCCTCGGCGACCAGGACTCCGTTGCGGAGAACGGTCACCTGATCGGAGATGGACAGCACCTCATCGAGCTTGTGGGAGACGAACACGACGGCGACACCATCGCTGCGCAACCGGTTGACGACGACGAACAACTGGTCAACTTCACGCCAGGTCAGCGCGGTGGTTGGTTCGTCCATGAACAACACCGAAGCATCCTGAGCTAGGGCTCGCGCGATTGCCACCAGTTGGCGATCAGCGATCGGCAGGTCCTCAACGAAAGCGTCGAGGTCGAGCTCCACGCCGAGGCGAGACACAACTTCCCGGGCATGCTCCTTGTCGGCGGTGGGTGTGACCAGTGGACTGTTCGACAGGGATCGACGCAGCATCACAATGTTCTCGGCAACGGTCAGGTTGGGTATCAGTGCCATGTCCTGATAGATGACCTGGATGCCGTGGTGCATAGCGTTACGAGGAGAGTTGTTGACCAGCTCGGCGCCCCGCAACATGATGCTGCCAGAGTCGGCCTGCTCGACCCCGCTGATGATCTTGATCAGTGTGGATTTACCGGAGCCGTTGACCCCGGCCAGGCAGTGAACCTGGCCGGCGTCAAAGGTGACCGAGACGTCATCGAGAGCCTGGACTCCGCCGTATCGCTTGGAGATGCCGCGCACCTCCAGCATCGGCTTCGTGCTCATGAGTGTCTCCTTGGGAAGGGGTGGATCAGAAGGGGTAGTCGGCCTGGTTGTCGTTGGTGACGTCGATCCATGCCTGACCGAAGAACGTCTTGGGGAACTCCTGGCTCTCGACCAAGCTCTCGTAGCCCTGGATCCCAAGGTCCGTGCCCTCAGTGATCTCCTCGCCAGCGCTGACCTTCTGCGCGGCCGAGAGCATCGCCTGGCCAGCCAGGCCCGGATCCCAGAAGGTGATGATGTCGACCGCTCCTGTTTCGAGCAGGCTGCCGCTGATCGACGGCAGCGAGGTACCCACGACGCAGACGTCGTCTGTCTTGCCTGCCTCCTCGACGGCCCGTCCGATGCCAGCGACATCTGTTGAGGCGGCGCCCAGGAAACCCTTGACGTCGGGGTTGGTAGCCAGGACCTCCTTGGCCCGCTGGTATGCCGTCTCCTGGCTCTCGTCAGAGGAGATCGCATCGCCCAGTCGGGTGATGCCGGTGTACTCGGCCTGCGCCTTCTCAAGGGCCCCGTCGGCCCACAGGTTGTGTGACTTCACCGTCAGGGAGCCGACGAGCTGCGCGTAGGAACCCTCCCCGCCCATGCACTCAGCCAGGAGATCCATCTGGTGGGCGCCGTACGCCTTGTCCTCGAACGCCTCGATGGATGCGTCGGTGTTCTGGATGCCTGCCGCCTCGTGGGTGATCACGGTGATGCCGGCGTCCATGGCCCGCTTGAGAACCGCTTCCACCGACTCAGGTGAGTTCGGCACGACCAGGATAGAGTCGGGCTGCTGCGGAATGACGTCGGAGATGATGGAAATCTGCTTCTCCTCGCTGGCGTCGTCACCAGCCAACTGCTTGACCGTGAGCCCGTTCTCAGTGGCGTACTCCTGGGCCAGGTCGTCCATACGGCTGAACCAGTCGCTGCCGGCGAGCTTGACGACGAAAATGTTCTCGCCGCCGGTGCTGGCGCTGCCTGAGGCGGCAGTGGTCGCACCGGGAACCTCGCCTGCGGTGCCGCAGGCGGTCAGCGCCAGGACGCCAGCTGTCACGGCAGCGGTGGCGAACTTCTTGTTGATCTTCATGGGAGTTCCTTTCTGGTGTCGGGGGCCTTCCCCGTCGTGCTAGAGGTAGTTCTTGGCTTTGAGCCCGTGCATCACGGTGCTGTGGTCCACTCCGAAGTGCTGATGCAGATCCCGGTAGACCGACATGAGGTGGTCGATCCGAGGCTTCGCCTCCGGGCGTGGATGGTAGATGGTGGCGACGCCGCCGCCGAGCTCGGCAGCCTCTGCGAGGCTGTCGAAGCCACCAGCGGTAGAGCCGGCCGCGACACTGGCGTGGAGCGCCGCACCCAGGGCGGAGAGGTTCTCAATCTGGGTCACCTTCACCTCGCGGGCGGTCACGTCTGCCAGCGTCTGCATCAGGACTGGATTCTTCGAGGCGAGGCCCCCGCAGGCGATGATCTCGGTGATCGGGATGCCATGACGCTCGAATGTCTCGATGATGATCTGTTGGCCGAAGCAGGCCGCCTCAATCAACGTTCGGTAGATGTCGTGAGCTCTGGTGCCCATTGTCAAGCCCAGCAGCAATCCGCTGAGGTCAGCGTCGACAAGGACCGAGCGATTGCCGTTGATCCACTCGAGGGCCAAGAGGTCGGGCCGGTCGGCGCCCGAGCCGTCGGTCATGATCTGCTCGATCAACACCTGGTGGGGACTGATCCCACGAGCTGAAGCCTCGACATGGACTGCGTGAGGGGCCATGTTGCGGACGTACCAATTCAGAACGTCGCCGACTCCGGCTTGACCAGCCTCGTAACCCCACAGATCTGGCAGCATTCCGCTGAACACTGCCCCAGAGATTCCTGGGACTGGGGCCTTGTCCTCACCCATGAGCATGTTGCACACCGACGTACCCATCACCAGCAACATCGGTCCCGGGCCCGTCAGCCCCGCGGCGACCACGGCGCCGTGGGCATCCATATTCCCCACCGGGACCGCTACACGGCCATGGAGACCGAGACGCTCCGCCCACTCCTCGGCCAGATAACCGGCTCGAGTGCCGGGATGCGCCAGGTCCGCATCGAGCTTCGGCATGAGTGCCGAGAACCCCTTAGCGGTGGCTTCAAGTAGCTCGGGCGACGCGTACGAACCTCGTTCCCACCGATAGCAAGCCTTGTACCCAGCAGCACCTGAGTTGCGCAACTCATTGCCGGTCAGCTGCCACACCAGCCAGTCTTGAACCTCGATGATGCGGTGGGCTGCGTCGAAGACGGCCCTGTCCTTCTCGAAGATCTCCAAGGCCTTGGGTACAAGCCATTCCGACGAGATGACCCCGCCGTACTCTGACAACAACTCGGGGTCCTGCTCCTCACAGATCGCGGTGAAGTGCCGCGCCTGTGGCTGGGCCGCGTGGTGCTTCCAGACCTTTGCGTAGGCGTGAGGGTTCGTCCGGAACGGAGCCACGAAGGCAAGCGGAGTGCCGTCGTCCAGAGTCGGCAGGACCGTGCACGAGGTCGCGTCAATCCCCAAGCCGACCACCTCGGCGCCATCAATCCCCGCCCGCGCCATAGCGGCAGGCACGACGGTCACCAGCACATCGAGATAGTCCTGGGGGTGGTGCAGAGCGAATTCAGCTGGTAAGCGTGAACCGTCGAGGAATCGCTCATCCATGACCGCGTGGGGATACTCCATGCTCGCGTCGCCGATCACATGCCCATCGCGCAGGTCCACAACAACGGCGCGGCCGGACTCCGTTCCGAAGTCCACGCCGATGACGAACCAACCCATCCCATCTCCCTTGACGAGCAACCAACTGCTATGTCTCCGAATCCTGTTGCATAAGAGCAGAGATTTCCACTAGCATGCTCAAATGAGCGATGGCGGGGACGAGGATGGCAACCAGGGGCCCGAACATGATCTCAAAATAGCGGTTGCTAAGATGTACTACCTGGATCAGCTCTCAAAGTTGCAGATCGCCGAGACGCTGTCCATATCTCGGTTCAAGGTCGCGCGCCTCCTGCAGGCGGCGCAGGACCAAGGCATCGTTGAGATCCGCATCCATGAGGACCAGACCGGTGGCGCGGACTTGTCTGCGGCACTGAAGGAGAAGTTTGGGCTGCTCAGCTGCGTCGTCATCGCCACTCCGCGTAGCAGCGGCGCAGAAGAAAGCCTGCGATCGGCTCTCGGTGCTGCAGCGGCCAGACTCCTCGGAAAGGTACTTGGCGAGCGAGACATCCTGGGCATCGGCTGGGGGCGCTCCATCCAGGAGGTCATCCCCCACCTGCCACCGCTTCCTCAATGTCCGGTCGTCCAACTCACGGGTATGACCGGGGCGCCTGACCAGAACTCCACCGAGATCGTGCGACGCATCGCGTCCTGGACCAAAGGCACCGCCTTCCCGCTCTACGCACCCCTTCTCCTGCCGTCTCCCGAGACCGCCGACGAACTGAAGAGGCTCCCTGGGATCGCCACCACCTTCGGCATGCACGAGCGCATAACCGTCGCCCTTATGTCCATCGGCAGCTGGAACCCTCCCAACTCACAGCTCCGCGTGCAGTTCTCGCGAGACGACCAAGCAGAGCTGGACCGGTTGGGGGTACGTGCCGAAGTCGGGGGCGTCCTTCTGAACGACGACGGCCAGGTCGTAGACGAGCGCGAGTTCGCCGGTCGAATCCTCGCGATCGATGGAGCGCGCCTACAGCAAATCCCTAATGTGATCGGGGTGGCCGGAGGCAAGACTAAGCGCGAAGCCATTCGCGTAGCCATCGCCAGTAGGTACATCAACAGCCTCGTCACCGACGAGGAAACCGCTCGCATGCTTCTTAGTGGACCATCTCCAACCCCAACCTGGTAACGATTCAGGGGCCCGCTGGCGCGCTCGAAGTATCACGTCCCGTGGGGTGGTGGGCTCTCGAGGTGACGTCTTCGGTGCTCACGATTCGCTGCCGGTGATGGGTTCACTATCGGGTTCCGGGAGGAGTTTGGCCATGGATCCTTCGGAAGGTAGCGGCGCTCGTCGGTGATCCATTCATCCTTGGTGTCGGCCAGGACCATCCCGATCAGTCGCATGACCGCGGCCTCGTTGGGGAATATCCCCACGAGCCGGGCGCGGCGTTTGATCTCTTTGTTCAACCGCTCGAGGGGTTGGTGGACCAGATCTTGGTCCTGTGCAGACGGGGGAAGCCGGTGAAGGCCAGGGCCTCGGCCTTGGCCAGGTCCATGTGGGGTCCGAGCTTGGGGTAACGGGCGGAGCTGGTCGCGGACCTGGTCCCAGGTGGCTGCGACGGCGTCGCTGGTGGGTGGGCGAAGATGGTGCGGAACACCGCGGCCTCCATTTGCGCCCTCGCTGCGTGGCACCTGGGCCAGTCAACACTGCCGGGTCCACTCTGCCCGCAGCCTCCTCGCTCTGGTCCCGAAGGGGCAGATGGAGATGGCCGCGGCCGTGTTTCGCATGATCTTCGCTCAACCCGACCCCCACGGCCGTGCTGCGCGCCGCGTCCGAAGTCACAAATGATGCGGCCAACGACGACCGGGTTCGAGTCGATGGCGAGCAGCTCAGAGCCAAGGTCACGGACTGGAGCCGTGACCTTGGCCCGATGGATGGGTGGGCAAGACCCCGACCTTGTCCTCACCGCCAGCGTTGATGCTAGTGACCGGGGCGCCTGAGTGTGCGGCAACGTCACGCTTGGCAAGGCCTAGCTAAACAGGCAGACGGTTCATCTGAGAGTCCCGGCGTGCGCCAACAGCCTCGTCATCGGGGTCGACGGTCCTGAGCTGAGGGCAGCCCGGGGAACGGCTGGTGCGGTGTGGTCTGGTACCAGTAGGCCGTCGTGGAGATGTCGTCGCTGCGCTCGAACAGGCCGTGGTCCCAGGCCCCGATCTGCTGGACTGTGACGCGCAGCCGCTCGGTGAAGAAGATGGGGTCCGGCAGGTGCCAACGGTACATGCCGTGCATCTGGGGCATGGCGGTGGCGAAGGGCGAGGCCTTGGTTCGGTCCTGGGCGGAGTAGAAGGGGTATCCGAAGTAGGGGGCGCTGAAGGTGAGCACCTCGGGCTCCGGGTCTGCCCGCAGCTCGTCCTGGAAGGCCCACGCGCCGCCGGCGTAGTCCTCCAGGCCGGTGGTGCAGAGTGTGGGGAACTGGTCGTCGTCGTCGATGAAGAACTTCACCTCGCCCTCGCCCCACCAGTAGCGCTGGAGGGAGGCGACCGCTACGTAGGTGCCGAGGTAGGTGCCCGACCCTTTCACGCCGTCGAGGATGACGTGGTCCTCGCCGAGCGCCGTGGTGCCGTTGGAGCGCCTCCATTGTGCGTGGAAGTAGGCCGCGTCGGCAGGGACGTCGTCGCCGGTGGTGTAGTCCACCTGATAGAAGACGTGGGGAAGGTCGCCGCCGTGCTGGCTCTCCAGGGTGAGGCGCGCGGACTGGCGGAACGGCATCGGGAAGTAGCTGTTCATGCCGCGAGTGGGGGCCACGACGATCGGTACGGAGGTGACGAGCGCGCTGGTGGCGAAGCCGTTGCAGAAGAAGTCGCCCAGCGGCACCTCGACCGAGGGGTGTTCGGAGCCGTCCCAGTAGGCGCGCAGGACGAGGTCGCGAAGCACGAACGGCCCGGCCTCGGTGGCCTCGGCGACGGTGATCCAGATGTGGCGGATCACGCCCGGACCCTCGATGTGGGCGAGCGTGAGGGTCTCCCCTGTGGGGAGGGGGTAGTAGGCCGAGCCCTTGCGCCCCGGGCCGAGGTTCGACGCGGCCTGGGCGGCGGCGCCGATGGCACCGGTGGGGTTCTCCGCGTTGATGGTGCGGCTGCGAACGCCGGGCGTGGGCTGCGGGATGGAGATGGAGTGGAACACTGGTGATCCTTCTGGGTGAGTAGGGGTTACTTGACGGCCCCGGCGGTGACGCCGTGGCTGAGGGTGCGCTGGAAGATGAGGAAGAACACCAGCGTCGGCAGCAGGGACAGCAGCGAGCCCGCGTTGAGCACGGTGATGTCGATGGAGTGTTGGCCGCGCAGGGTGGCCAGTGCGATGGGCACGGTCTGTGAGGACTGGTCGGCGAGGAGGACCACGGGGATGTAGAACTCGTTCCAGGTCCAGATGAAGAAGAACACCAACAGCACGGACAGTGTGGGGCGCAGCACCGGCACGATGATGAGCCAGAGGATCTGCCAGCGCGTCGCGCCGTCCATGGAGGCCGCGTCGAGCAGTTCCTTGGGGATCGTGCCCATGACGCTGGCGAGCAGGTAGGTCCCGAACGCGGCCTGCAGGACGGTGAACACGATGATCACAGACCAGATGGTGTTGAACGTGCCCGTGGCTTGCGCCCCGTAGAACAGGGGGTAGATCAGGGCCTCGTGCGGGAGCATGGTGGCGAGCAGGAGGACCGCCAGGATGGGGCCGCTGCCCTTGACCCGACCGATGCCGATCCCGTATGAGCTGACCAGCGCCAGCGCGACGCCGGCGAAGGCCACCACGGTGGAGATGATGATCGAGTTCCACAGTGCACGGGGGAAGTTGACCAGTCCCAGGTAGTGGAGGAACGCGTCGACTGTGAACGACTGTGGCCAGGCGATGGGGCCGTTGGACGAGTAATCAGCACTGGTCTTGAATGCGTTGAGGACCATGAGCAGGAACGGCGCGAGCATAATCACGGAGACCAGGACTGCGACGCCCAGGACCACCCAGCGCATCGGGGTGTGGCGCCGGCGGCGCCGGGGCGCGGAATCGACAGCGGGGCGGCCGCCAACCGGAGTGGTGGTGGTGGAGGTGGTCATCATCGGTCCTTTCAGGAGTGCTCGCTGCGGCGCTGCCAGGTGAGCATCACGGCTGCAATGACGAAGATGAGAAGCGACATCACGGTCGCGATGGTGGCTCCGTAGCCCACCTGGGAGAGCTCGAAGAAGTTGCGGTAGGCGTAGTAGGAGGGCACAACGGTTGAGCCCTCGGGACCCCCGCCGGTGAGGATGAGCACCGGCGCGAACACCTTGAGCGCGGCCACCGTCGCGGTAAGGACCACGATGAACATCTCGGGGCGAATCGTCGGCAGCGTGATGGCGGCAAACTGGCGCCACCAGCCGGCACCGTCGAGGGAGGCCGCCTCGTACAGTTCGGGGCTGACGCGGGAGAGGGCGGCCATGAAGATGACGACGGGGTAGCCCAGCTGCAGCCACACGAGCATGGCCATGAGGCCGTAGATCGCCAGGTTGGGATCGCCCAGCCAGTCCGGGGGCTTCGCCACCCCGATCAACTTGAGGAACGTGTTGATCGAGCCGTTGGCCGGGTCAAGGATCCAGCTCCAGATGAAGCCGGCCACCGCGATGGGGAGAATCTGGGGAAGATAGTAGGTGGCGCGGAGGAAGGACGCGACACGCGAGCCGAACGTCCGGCCCAGGTAGTCGAAGAGCATCGCCGCCAGCAGGATGCCGATAGCGGTGGGGATGACCGTGATGGCGATGACCATGAACAGTGAGTTCTGGAAGGACTGCCAGAACTGCTCGTCCTGCAGCAGGTCGACGTAGTTGCCGAGTCCGTACCAACGCATCGGGGCCAGACCGCCCTTCCACTGGAAGAGGCTGAAGCCGATGTTCATGGCGAACGGGAGCAGGACGATGGCGGTGAACGAGATGCCGATCGGCACCAGGTACCACCAGTAGGAGCGCTCGCGCCGGCGCAATGTCCGGGCGACGGATCGGGTCAGAGGCATGGGACGGACCTGTCTGTGGGAAGTCGGGTGGGGTCGGGGCGCCGCGTGGGCGCCCCGACCGGTGTCACTCAGGACTGGGTGCCCTCGTCGTAGAACTCCTGCAGGGCGGCGATGTACTCGTCGGCCGTCTCGTTGCCGTTCGACATGGCCTGCATGTGGTTCTGGATGAAGTCCAGGAATCCGGGCACGGGGTAGTCGGGGTAGAACGAGAGGGTGTCGGCCTCGACCAGCTCGTTGAACCGCTCGGCCAGGCCTCGGTAGGCCTCGTCCTCGATCTTGCTGGTGTCGCCTGCCAGCGCGAGGCCGCCGGCAGCGCTGATGGTGTCCTGGACCTCCTGGCTGAGTGTGATGTCGATCCAGTCGTAGGCCAGATCCTTGTTCTCGGCCTTGGCCGGGACGCCCCACAGATGCCCTGACGAGCCCATCGTCAGGTTGGCACCGGGGAGCGTGAAGTAGCCCCAGTCGAACTGCGCATCGTTGCTGATCCGCGCGAACTGCGGGTCATTCCACATCACCATGGCGGCGTCGCCGCTGAGGAAATTGACGATGGCCTGCTCGAAGGACAGCCCGCCCAGCTGGTCGCCGACGTAGCCCTTGTCGATCCACTCCTGGAAGCGGGCCGTACCAGTGCCCCACGGCGCGGCGCTGAAGTCGACGGGGTTGCGCACGAACATGAAGTCGTCGATCTGGTCCCGCGACGCCTCCGCGGAGACCAGCGAGTACCACACCCACATCTGGTTGAAGCCCTGACTGGTATTGGCGGAACTGGAGATCGGCAGGATGCCGGCGGCCATCAGCTGATCCATCGCGGCCTCGAAATCCTCCAGGGTGGTGGGGACCTCGGTGATGCCAGCCTCGGCGAACAGTTCCTTGTTGTAGTAGAGCATGACGAACTCGCCGATGTTGGGGATGCCGTACCAGTCGCCCGAGCCTGCCATGCCGTTCTCGTCGTACTGGGCGAAGGCGGCCATGGAGCCGGTCACCTTCTCGTCCCAGCCGCGCTCCTCGACCTGCTCGGTGAGCGGCTCGAGGAGGCCCTGACCGGCGAGCTGGCCGCCATCGGCGTTGCCCTTGTTGAACTCGATGACGTCCGGGACATCGTTGCCGGACAGGGTGATCTTCGCGTTCTGCCGCATGGCGTCGAAGCTCGTCTGTTGGAAGTCGACGGTGACGTTGGGGTGCTCGGCCTCGAACAATTCCACCGCCTTCTTCCACCCCTGGGCCTGGGGGCTATTAGGGTCCTCGTACTGGAGGATGGTGAATGTGCGGGGCGCGTCGGGGTCGGCGGGCTGGTCCTGGCCGCAGGCGCTGAGGGCGACGGTGCTGAGGGCCGCGGCCGCTGCGAGGGCGCCGAGCCGGCGGAGGGGGGAGCGTGTGCTCATGGGATTTCTCCTTGGGTAAGGGGGTCGCCCTGAGGGCAGGGTCGACCGACGCCACGGGGGCGCTTCTGGGATGGGCGGAGGGGCGCCGCGATGGGCGCGCCGACAGAGGGGCTGAGTGGTGTGGCGCTCAGCCGGTGTCGCCGTCGTCAGCGACGGCGGAGTTGTTCAGTGGGAAGGCATCAGGTGCGTGGGGTACCTCCTTCGGGGTTGGGGGGAGCGACGGATGCGCGCTCCACTAGCGGACATGGCATCTGGGTGCTCACCGGGCCCGACGGCGCGTCCCCGCGAAGGCGGGCGATCGCCTGGCGTGCCGCCCAGGTGCCCATGTCGCGGTGGGGTAGCCGGACGGTGGTGAGTCCGGGGAGGAGGCTGTCGGCTATGAACGGCTGGTCGTCGAAGCCGATGATCGAGAGGTCGTCGGGAATCCGCAGGCCCAGTTCCTGGGCTACCTGGTAGAAGCCGAAGGCGATCTGGTCTGAGAAGCAGAACACTGCCGTGGGCCGGTCGTGCGTAGAGAGGAGGCGGCGGGCCTGGACGCGACCGGCCGCCGTGCTGGGATCGGAGGCATCGACTATCAGAGCGGGGTCGGGCGTGAGCCCGGCGGCGGACAGAGCGGCCTCGTAGCCGGCACGGCGGAGCGTGCGGGCCACGAACCGCTCGTCCTCGACGTTGCAGAACGCTATCCGTCGATGCCCGGCCAGGATGAGATGGGTGGTGGCGGCGTACGCCCCGCCCGTCTCATCCGGGATCACCCAGTCCGCGACGGCCGAGCGATCCCTGGGCAGCCCATCGAGGACTACCACAGGCATGGCTCGGGGCGTCATCGGAAGATCCACCTCCCGATGGAAGTCGGTGGCGACGATGAGCGCCTCGATATTGCGCTGCAAGAGGGTCTTGACTGCGGTCCCGTCAAGATCCCGGTTGCCGGCGGTATCGACGACGATGAGAAGGAAATCCTCCTCCGCCGCGCTGACTTGCGCGCCCCCCAGCATCTGGCCCGCGAACGGGACGGAGGCCACCTGGTCCGACAGCAGCCCGATGATGTGTGACTGGTTGGTTTTGAGTCCGCGGGCCAAGAGATTAGGGGCGTACCCGAGCTCATCCGCCACAGTCCGGATCCGGACGGCCACGTCGGGACGAACTCGCCCCTCGCCCCGGTCGTTGAGGACGAGTGACACCGCCGAGATCGAGACCCCGACATGGGCCGCGATGTCCTTGAGTGTCACCATCGACATACCTCTCGTCAAACGATTGAAGTTAAACGTTTGCATCACCGTAAGAACGTCAAACGCTTTGACGCAAACGCCGTTATCGAATCGTTACATAACGGCCGGGTGGGGGTGGAGAGCTGCGAAGCAGACTGCTGCTGATGGGCGATCTCTCCGTGACGGACTCGATCTTTCGATCCCCCGGGGCCATGGGCCTCGTCTTTCGCCAAGTGCTAAGCGAGAGATCCACCAACACTGGCATTACAAACAGTCGGGGGCTCATCGCTGGGGAGGCGTGCGCCCCGGCGTTTCGTCGGGCCCGCCGATTCCGAGCTGGGCTCGAGTGGCCGGTGAAGATTGTTGATCTGCGCCACTGTTGAGGCCGAACTTGCCGACGTGGACGCGTAGCGCGTTCCGCAACGTCACCAGCACTGTCTCCGGGTGGCGACCAGCCATCGCGGCGGCCAGGGCCGCGAGGTCGGTGCCGAGGAATTGCAGCCGGCTCAGGTCGGTCTGGACACTCCGCCACCTCTGATCCGCCAGCAACCCGGCATTGACGATCTCGGCCCAGGGACGCCAGTCGACCTCCACTGCCCGCCCCGGGCGGTGGTGCGCCAGGGTCGCAGCGGCGACTGCGGCCGGCGCCTTCGCAAGCCGTCTCGCCAGCATTGTGGTGTCAGCCCCGGCGTGGTGGAGTTCGTCGAGCCGGGCGGCGAGCTTCGGCCACTCCCGCGCCCCGGCCATGCCGGTGAGGTCTGCCCAGCGCTGCCAGCGCTGGGCTGGGGTCTGGTCGAGGCGGCCACGCATCTGCCGTGTCTGCTGTCGCGCGTGGTCGGCGGCGGCAGTCGGGGTGGCTGTCCAGGCATGGGTCCGCGCCACCAGGTGCCGAGCCTGCTTCTCCGGCACGTCGGTGAGGTGCTGCTCCCATGTCGCTGGTGGGCGGGCGGCGAGGATCTCGGCGACCTGGAGGCCAGCCTCGGCCGGGGAGAGGAACGTGACCCGGTCACGGATCATCAGTTCTCCCTGAAGGGTGGTGACCGTGGCCAGGGCGTCGTGGAGGGCGTCGGGGCCGTGCTGTTCAAGCAGTTGAGCCGGGTCGCTGCCGGCTGGCAGGATCAGCCGGCGTGGGTCGAAGCGGTGCTGGGCGAGGAGCCAGAACGCGTTCTCGGCTGCGACGTGGCCTGCGTTGTCCGGGTCGGTGGCGATCAGCGGTGTGGGTCCGCCCCGCACCAGCAGGGTCTGCTCCAGGGTCAGCGCGGTTCCCAGCGGCGCGACGCCGATGTAGGTGCCTTGGCCTGCGAGGGTGACGGCGATCGCGTCGATCGGGCCTTCGACGATCACCGGCACAGCCTCGGGGGTGAGGAGGTGGTGGCCGTAAAGGATGTCGCGTTTGGCGAACAGTGGGCTGGCAGGGCTGTTGAGGTATTTGGGGCCTTGGCTGTCGTCGGCGTCGGGGTGCCGTCGGCCGACGAAGCCGACCACCACGCCCTGGTGAACGATGGGGAGCATGGCCCGGTCGCGGAAGCGGTCGATCACGTTGCCCTGCCGGGTGGTGGTTGCCACTCCCGCGGCGATCAGCTCGTCGGTGCTGAATCCCTGCTTCCGCAGGGTGCTGATCATGGAGGTCCAGCCTGCTGGGGCGTGGCCGATCCGGAACCGGGGGTTGCCGGCGAGATCCTGCCTGAAGCGTTGAGTGAAGTAGTGATGGCTCCACGAGTCGGGTAGCTGTGATTCGAAGAATCCTGCCGCTGCTGCCGTGACTTGGGCGAGGCGTTGCGGGGTGTGGGGGATCTCGGTCCAGCGGTCGGCGGCTGCGAAGGCCCGGCGCAATTCGATCTCGGTGAAGTCCGGATCGATGCGCTCCCGCAGCCGGGCAGCTGCGACGAGGTCTGCGGTCCGAGTAGTCCAGTCGATGTCCTCGATCCCGTCGGGGGGCAACTGATCGGGGTGCGGCGGCTCCACCTGGTCGTCCGGGGGCGGGGTCATGAGGCGGTGGGTGCGCCACAGCATCGCCTGGCATGCGTCGTCGAATCCGGAGACGTCTGGCACGGGGATTATGAGGTCCTCGGGACGGTGGCCGCGCTGGGTGGCGTCGGTGAGCGCGGCGGCGAGGTGGGGCCACCATGGGCTGGCTTCGAGGTCGGCCGCGGCCTGGTAGCCGAGCTGGTCAACCAGCGATTCTTCCCAGGTGGGCAGGGTGGGGCTGTCGGTGGGGGTGAGGTGGCGGGCGAGTCGCCACCACAGCGCGGCGGCTGGCTGTTCTGCCGGCAGGAGCCCTTCGGCGACGGCTGCGGCGAGGTGTTCGGTGATGGGGACGTCGCTGTTGTGGAGGGCGGCGAGGCGGTGAGCGAGCACGGGGGCGTACGGGTCACGGGGGAGATCGGCACGGATGTCGCGGAGGAGATCGGTCCAGACCCCGACCGGGAGGGCGGGTCGGAGCCGGTTCGTGAGGTTCTGTTGCCAGTGGTGCGCGGCGGCGCCGAGTTGGGCGGGTCCGGTGGGGCGGCGGTCGCTGGGTTCGACTTGCCAGGCTGCCCGCCACACCTCGACATCAGTCACGGTCGACGTTGTGAGGGTCTGGCCCGGTAGAGCCCATACCGGCTGGCTGATGGCGGTGGCGGCGGCTCGGACTTCGGCGGCGAAGGCGCGGACCTGGTCGTGGCGGGCGGTGAGGTAGGGGCCCCACTGATCGTGGTCGGCGAGGCTTCGGGGGATGCCGGTGAGCCAGGGGAGTGGCCCCTCATGATCGGGGTGGGGGAGCCGCCAGGTGAGCACCGCCGCCGGGTCGTGGGCGGTCGACAGTTCCCGCGCGTCGACCGCGTCACGCAGCAGTTGAAGTGGTGAAGGTCCATGGTCGCCGGTGGCGGAGAGCAGTAGAAGGTGTGCGCGGAGGGTGGGCCAGGCGGGGCTGGAGGTGAGCTGATCCACGACCTCGTCGGCGTGCTGGTCCAGCTCGTGTGCCGCGTCGGCGTGGAGGTGTTCGACGGCGACGCTCAGCGCGTCGCTGTAGCGGGCCACGGCGAGGCCGAGGCGGGTGTAGGGGTCGACGGTTTGGCGGGTTTCGGTGGTGACGGAACGGGCGGATCCGTCGCGGGCCAGGACCTGCTCGAGGACGTCTGCGGCGGTGACGGGTCGCAGGGTGGTGGGGTGGATGGGGGAGTTTTCGCCGCCGCCGTCGACGACCTGGATGTAGGCGTGGTTCGAGCGGCGGCCGCGGCTCATCGCGACGTAGAGTTGCTGTCTGCTCTCCGTACCGGTCAGGACAGTGTGGGTGGTGTCGACGGTGATGCCTTGGGCGCTGTGGACGGTCACCGCATAGCCCAACTCCACGTTCTCGGTCACGTAGGCCGCCGGCAGGGTGATCCGGAGCCCGCTGTTCAGGTGGTGGGCGTGGATCGCGCCCGTCGGGTCGACTTCGGTGACGGTCCAGCGGTCGCCGTTCTTCACCCAGTCGGTGGCGCTGATCGCGAGGCGGCGGTCGTTGAGTCGGGTGACGATCACATCCCCGACCGAGGCCAGGTTCCCGTCCGACAGCACCGCAACGGCACCTTCAGCATCGCCGTGGGTGGCGGCCAGGCGGTGGTCGCGGGCCCACTGGTTGAGTTGGGCGACCTGGTCGCGGGTGCTGGCCAGCATCACCGAGTCCAGGCTGGCTGTCTTGTCTTTGAGCCAGGCGTTGAGGGCGTCGCGGAGGATGGTTTCGTCCGAGCCGGCGTGGATCCGTTGTTGGTCGAGGTAGAAGCCCAGCGACTCGGGCCGGCCATCGCGCAGCGCCAACGAGGCGGCCGCCTCCGCTGGGTCTTCGAACCGCAGCACCTCGGTCAAGTGGACGGTTGGGTGGGCGTGGGTGAGGTCGCGCAGCACCCCGCCGGCACCGACCGCGGCGAGCTGCTGATCATCCCCGATCAACCGCACCGACGCACCCCGCTGCATCGCGAAACCGATCACCGCGGCCAGCGTTGGTGTGTCGGCCATGCCCGCCTCGTCAACGATCAGGAGGGTGTCAGGGCCGATCAGACTCTCGGCTGCGCGGGGATGGTGGCGGAGGTCCCAGGCGAGCTTCGCCAGGGTGGTGGCGTGGCCGACGTGATCAGCCAGGAGTCGAGCGGCGACGGCGGAGGGGGCTAGGCCGACCACCGTCCCACAACTGTTCCGCCACGCCTGCCTGAGAGTTGCCAGTGCGGTGGTTTTTCCGGAGCCGGCGGCGGCCAGGGCGAGCTGGACCCGTCGTCCGCTGGTGGCCATTCGACGCACGAGTTCAGCCTGGCCGGCGGTCAGGTTGATGCGGTTGGCGGTCGCCTCGAGGAGGGCGAGGGACACGTCGGCTTCGCTGGCTTGTCGGCCGTTGAGGAGGGTCGCTGCGTCGGTGATCTGCCGTTCGGCTTCGATCACGGCGGTGGAGGTGAACCGTCGGCTCCCGACCGTGGTGTAGACAGATTCGCCGTCGGAGCGGCGCAGGACCTGGGGGTCGCTGATCGGGTCGACCCACGCCTCCAGCGCGATGCATCGGTCGGTTGCCGCGGCCAGGAGTTGGGCGGTGAGGTGGGTTGCCTGCTCAGGGCCGGTGGCCCGTTCCCTGGCTCTGCGGGAGGCTTCGGCCTGCAGGTGCCACACCGTCCACGTGGCCCGGGACAGGCCCATCCGGGTCACCATCTCGTCGGCCACCTCGTCGATCCAGTCTGCCGTCGGCGCCGGCCTGGTCACGCGGCCCGCGGCGGGTACGTCGGCGAGCATCCGGTCCACTCCGTTGGCGCCGAGGACCGCTGCGGCTTGCGCGGCCCAGGCGCTGCGCTGCTCTGTCAGTGTGCGGGGTTCGTGCTTCGCTTCCCGGGTCTCCAGGGTGGCCTGTTGCGCCAGGGCGATCGCTTCGGCCGGTGTCGGCGGCCGTCGATGATCGTGTTGGAAGGCGACGGCCAGCTCGGACTGGCGGGCCTCAATCGCCGCCCTGCGGCTGGACCACGCTTCCCGCAACCGGGCTGGGACTCCGACGATCTCCCGCACCGGTCGCTTCGACGGATCGGCCACCGGCTCCGCCGCGAATCGCACACCGAGGCGGGCGGCGAGGTGGGCCTCCAGCTGGGTGTTGTAGACCTCCGAGATGCTTACCAGCCCCGCGAACAAGGGCCGGCCGTCGATTGCCAACCAGGCGCCGTCGAGTGTCTGGACCTTGTTGGCGATTGCCACATGGGTGTGCAGATTCGGATCCCCAGCCCGCGAATCGCGATGCGTGAACGCGGCGGCGATCAGTCCGGTCACCTCGACCTGCCGCACCCCACCCGCACCCCTGCGCGAGAACAGGACCCGCTCCTCCAGGTAGGCCAGGGCGTCGGCGACGGCGGCGTTATGAGCCTCCTCAATCTGCGCGGCCACCTGCTGCGGCGCGACCGCCCACAGCGCAGAGACCGACTTCACCGGCGTGAACGTCACATCGAACCCGGCACACGCCGTCGTGGCGTTCCGCGTCAGGCGAGCGACCTCCGAGGACAACTCCAGGCTGCTCGGCGCCCTCCCCATCCGCGCCGCGAAACCCTCGGTCGCGACCTCGTTGCGGACCCGCGCGCGGACATCCAACGGCACTTCCTCATCCACCGCGAGACCGTGCTCGGCCGCCCACACCGCGCACCGCATCGCGACCTCCTGCTGGAACGCGCTGACTGCGGCATGCACCCGAAACGGCGCCCCCAGGCGGGCCGCGGCACGGACCTGCTCCCGCGTCGCGCCGACCGGCAAGGCAGCCAGACGAGCGGCCATGTCCGGATGGAACCCTGCCCCGAACAGGGACTGCATCTGCTCCACCGACACCGCCGACCCCGGCTCCACCTCGAGCGCCAGAAGGCCGGCCCCGACCCACCGTCCCGGCACCTCACCCTTCTCCGTGTAGTACGACGTCAGCGATGCGTGGCCCTTCTCAGTGGAATCCATGGCGGCGACCTGCCGAGTCAGGTAGTCATAGCCAGACCCGGCCGTCAGCTTGTGCAACGACGCCGTCATACCCCCCAAGAACCCCAACCCGAGGCGCCCACAGCTGGCCCGACAGTGCAAGAGGTGTATCGCACTTGGGATCTGGCGATCCCTGCACCGGGGGATGAGAATGGGGCTGTCCGTTCGGCGACGCCGGTACTCACTGGTGCGGGTGGCCCGTGGAGGTGTATGGCGCGGGGTTCTCGGGTGCCTCCGGATTGTTGCTGCGAGCACTTGGGTCTGTGTCCAGGGAGAGGACCATCCGAACGGCGCCCGGCCGCGACGGCCGCGGCCCCCTGTCAAGGGCCACTGGTTTCTGCCCGGAGGCGGACATGAAACCTGCCCGGTGGCGGTCACGAGAAGTGCCCGGTGGTGGCCGTGGGATCTGCCCTTGGGGGCTGTTGGCCATCCACCTCGGTCGTGGCGTGGGTTAGTGCAAGGGGGTCACCCCCTGGCCGGCGAGGGCTTGGGTGAGTCGGACGCTGTCGCCGCTGGTTTGGCAGACGTGGGCGTGGTGGAGGAGCCGGTCGACGGTGGCGGTGGCCAGCGTTTTGGGCATGAGTTCGTCGAAGCCGGCGGGGTGCAGGTTGGAGCTGATCCCGACGGAGCGTTTCTCGTAGGCGGCGTCGACCAGGCGGTAGAGGACTTCGGCGGCGTCGTGGGCGACGGGCAGCAGGCCGATGTCGTCGACGACGACTAGGTCGGCGCGCAGGATCCGGGCGATGGCTTTCGACACGGTGTCGTCGGCGCGGTGCCGGCGCAGCAGCAGGCCGAGGTCCTCGAGGGTGAACCAGGCGACGCGGAGTCCCTGTTCGACAGCCAGGTGGCCCAGGGCGAGGGCGTCAGATGGTTTGTGTAAGGGGTTGCTCCTGACGCGAAAGCAGAATGATGACCGTGCTAGACACTCGACCGTGAAGACCGGCGCCGTGCGCAGCGCGATGGCGTGGCCGCGTTGGAGGCCTCCGGGGCTCTGGATGACTTGTATGCCCGTATCGACGCCGGCGGCCACCGTGTACGAGTCGGGCCGGGACGTGCAGCAGTCGATAGCGCAGCGCTTTCGGCTCAGCCTTGGCGAGGTCGCCGTCGAGGGCCAGCATCTTGAGCCAGGCCACCAGGTCAGCGGCGATCATGGTCAGGAGTAGCGAGGTTTGGTTGATGCTGAACTCGCGGGACGGGAACCGGCCCAGGCCGGAGTCTTTGGCGTGTCGGATCCGGTCCTCGACCCGGGCATGGGCCCGATGCCGGGTCTCGAGGAACTGCAGGGTGCCGCTGGTGGTGTTGGTGGCGAACGCTTGATACCGCCACCCGTCGTGGGCTTCGAACAGCGACAACTGCGCCCCCGGATGCGGGCGTTCGCGGCGCAGGATCACCCGCATCCCGGCCGGCCAACTGGTCAAGTCCAGCAGTCCGGTGACCTCAGCGACCTCCCCGCCGTCTCGGACCTCACCATCAGCCTTCAGCGCCGGGGACCACAAGCCCGCGGGAAGTTCGGTGATCGCGGCACGCATCTTCTCGCCGATCGTGAACCCGACGCTGTAGTGCAGGCTGCGGCCTCTGACTTGGCCTTGCGCAGTGAGCCAGTCCAGCAACTGGTGCGAGGCGCCGGCCCCGTCGCAGCGGATCAACAGGTTGTGGCGATACGGCATCGGGACCTGGGCGATCGCCTCGCCCAGGACCTGAATGTGATCCACCGCCGTGTTCGACCCTGCCCGGCCGGTCCGCAGCGCGGCGGCGAGGAACTCGCCCGTGTTGTCGCACCACACACCGATCGGGTGATACCCGAAAGTTCGCTTGAACGTCGAGGCAGCGAGCTCCTTCTCCGAATGCGTGACCACGATCGTGGCATCGACATCCAACACCACCGTGCTACCGAGATCGGTGCCGGCGACCTTCGAGGCCGGGACACCGCCCGTCGCTGCCAGTTGTGACCACACGTGGCGACGGACACGGGCCCGGGCCGTGGTGATCTTCCTGCGCCTGGCGTCGGTGACCTCGTCCAACGCCCGCCACACCGTCGGAGCAGAGGCGACCGGCCCCAGCACTTGGGATTGGTGGCGCAGGACGTTGATGTCGGAGATCGCCTCACCGCCGTCGGCGAGCATCACCGCGACATCGGTCAGTACCTGGCCGCGGTCATGCACCGAGGGGATGAACGAACGCCGGGCCATCGCCGTCGACAGGGCTCCGGTCAGGCCGGTGTTCTCGGCCAGCATCGTGAGCCCGATGCTGCCGGCGTGGGCGATCACCGCGCCACCATCGCCGGTCACGGACATACCGGTGGACCACGAAGTACGCTTCACCTACGGAGTGCCTTCCGCTTCAGGGGTCTTGAACAGTCGCAAGTCCAAGTATCCCGTAGTCAGAAGGCACTCCGGCCTATCTACCGCACGCGTCGCTCACTCCGCCATGAACGATCGAGGCTAGGGAGCCACCAGGGCAGTGCGCTCGTTGAGGAAGCCGATGAACCTCTGCACAACCTGGCCCGCGTTGGCGGGGACGTAGAGTTCCCGGATCGCACGATGCGGGTCGTCGCCTCCGGCAGACGACAGCGCCGCTGCCGAGTAGGTGATCGCCGCTCCGGTTCCCTCGGCGGTGAGCGTGTGTACTTCAAACTCAACGCGCGGCGCGCCGAGGTACCGCTCAAGGAGGAACTCCATCACGTTGGCCTCGTAGAGCGGTTGGTACAACCGGTCAGACCTGAGGCTCGTCTTCAGGGCGATGGCGAGAATCAGTTCGCCGGGTTCAATCTTGCCTTCAAGCGTGCGGTGGGCGTCGTCGAGCCTCCTCTGACTCGGGAGCGAAAGATCCCCGAGGTCTGCAGTCCAGACAGGGCTCTGTTGTTCGGACGCGGGGAGGATCACGATCGCAATGTCGGGTGTCGAGGTCGGCATTGCCAGGTCATTGCTGGCGAGGCTCGCCCGGAACTCGCGGACCCGTTCCTGAGCCTCAGGCGTCAGAAGCTTCACCCAGTCGTACCGGCGTGGCAGATTGAGAACGGCCACCTGTCGATTCAGAGACGGAGTCACTTGAGGGCGTGCGTATCGGGGGGACGTGCGCCACGCATCGCCGCGCATGTACCGGTTCCACGCCGCCGCCGTCTCCCAGAGCACTGCCGAGGTGACAATCTCGTAAATGTCGCCCGTCACCTTTGACACGGCGTTGGCCTTGACGACGTAATCCGCGCCATACCAGAGGCGCCCCTCGTCATTGGCATTGCCGAGAGCCTGCAGGACGACCTCGCGGAACGACATCGAGTTCAGGCCGGAACTCGTCCACCCGGGGATGCCAGCGTCATACGTGTAAGCGAGGATGTTCTGCTGAGCGAGGCGGAACTGAGTGTCGCGCCCCCGAACTGGTGAGTTACGCAGATCTTGGATGAGTCTCGCCGAGGGATCGAGCGCCTGCGTGGCCACACTGCTGAATCTGAAAGGCACTACCGCTTCTCCTCGGCTTCTTTCACCAGGGCGCTCAACTCGACGCCGAGGGCGGTCGCGATTCGGACCTGTGTTTCCAGGGTTGGGTTCTTGTGGCCGTTCTCCAGCGCACTGACGTACGTGCGGGTGACAGCGCAACGTTCGGCGACCTCGGCCTGGGTGAGTCCGAGAGCCTCACGGCGACCACGCACGATCAGCCCGAATCTGGCGGGCGTCGCATGCGGGGTCACGTCATGACCGTAGGCGAACGACTGGCGTGAGGCGCGGAGCCACGAGGGGGTGTATCTCATAGGCGACACGCGCCGGTCAATACCTGGAACGTCTGTAGTCGTTGCTACCGTCGCAGTCATGCTCGAAGAACCCACCGCGTCCCCCGCGCCCAAGCCCACCGCCGTCTCACTGTTCTCTGGCTGTGGTGGCTTCTGTGAAGGCGTCAGGGCTGCCGACTTCGACGTGAAGGCGGCAGTCGAGATCGACCGCTTCGCCGCCGAGACCTACCGAGCGAACTTCCCCGAAACGCCCCTCTACGAGGGCGATGTAGCCACCTTCCTCAACGATGACTCGTCAGTGTGGGCCGACGACTCAGAGCGCTTCTCGGAGATCAAGCCGGGCACGATTGATCTCGTGTTCGGTGGTCCGCCCTGCCAGGGCTTCAGCCAGATCGGGCCGCGTATGCTCGACGATCCGCGGAACAAGCTCTACATGGAGTTCATCCGCGTCTTGAAGTATCTCCGTCCGGCCACGTTCCTAATGGAGAACGTGCCCAACATGCTGCTGATCGGTAAGGGTACGTTCAAGCGGCAGGTGCTCGATGCGCTTGCCGAAGCCGGGTACAGCAACTGCGCTGTGCGGATCGTCGTCTCGTCTGACTATGGCGTGCCGCAGGTGCGCAAGCGGGCGATCTTCTTCGGTGTTCGAGATGACCTGACCCTTGACGGAGCGGTCGGTGCCTTCTTTGAGGATGCCCTCGCGGAGGAGGAACGCCCAACCCCCACCGTGTGGGACGCCATCGGTGATCTGCCCGAGGCGACCGCGATTCACTACGAGTCGCTTCCGTACCCGCGGACCGAGGTTCGTAGTGCCCTGCTCGATGACCTTCGCCTTGACCGTGACGGCGCGAGCTTTGCGCGCGAGACCAAGGTGACGCAGTCTCGTGAGAAGCATGCACGCCTACATAATCACCACACCAAGGAGATTCAGGACCGCCGCAAGGCTCTCATCGCCCTCCTGAAGCCTGGCGCGAAGGGCGACAGCCTCCCCAAGGAAGTCTGGAACGGCCTCCGTCCGGAGAAGTGGCGGCGTCTCCCGATCAACAGGCCCGCGTACACGATCCTCGCGCAGATGCACCGCGATCTGTCCGAGTGGGTCCACCCAAAGTATGAACGTTGGATTACGGTGCGTGAGGCGGCGCGTCTCCAGTCGTTCCACGACGGCTTTGTCTTCCACTCAAGCGAATGGCAGATGCTCAAGCAGATCGGGAACGCCGTACCTCCGCTTATGGCGAGGGCGCTAGCGGCAGTGGCGAGAAGGGCCATCGAGGAGACCCGTCCGGATGAGTCTGCGCCGATCATCGCGCTGGAATCCTACCGGCACCCCGCGTCCGAGGTCGACGTGTCGGCCCAGGAGGTCGTGGCTCGGTAGCGCCCGAGCAACCACAGCGGGGGCGCTAGCTACTTCGACCTGAAAAAGTCCGAGGGGTGTCGGTCCTGAATTGCGGTCTGACTAGTTGAGATGATGGTTTCGGCGTTCGGGGAGAAGGGTCGAGACCATCGTGTTACGCCCTGTAGGCGATCAGCCGTCGTTGTGGGAGTCCCTGCTGCCGGCGGAGTTGTTGGTGTTGCCGGTCGAGCTGGCTCGGGTGGACGCTCTGCTGGATGATCCGGTGTTCTTCACCCCGTCGTCTGGTTCTTCGATGAGCGGCTGGGGCGGCCGTCGATCCCGCTGGAGACCTACCTGCGGATGATGCTCTTGAAGTTCCGCCACCAACTCAGCTTCGAATCCGTGTGCCGTGAGGTGGCCGACTCGATCTCCTGGCAGCGGTTCTGCCGGATCAGTTTCGGCTCCCGGGTACCGCATCCGACCACGTTGATGAAGATCACCAGCCGCTGCGGCGACGTGGCTGTGACGGGACTGAACCAGGCTCTGCTGGCCAAAGCGGTCGAGGCGAAGCTGGTCAAGACCGACAAGGTCCGCGCGGACACCACGGTGGTCGAGGCCGACGTGTCCTACCCGACCGACTCGGGATTGCTGGCCAAGGGCGTGACCCGGATCGCGGCCACGATCGCCAGAGTCAAGGCCGTCGGCGAGGCCGTCTCCACCATCGTCCGCTACGCGCGGCTCCACCCCACGGCGATCGCGCAGAAGGTCCGGGTTGTCATCGAGCACTTTCGGCGCAACGTCATGGACATGCTCGGCGGCGAGGCGAGGGCCATGGTCGTCACGAGCTCCCGCGTGGAGGCGCTCAGCTGGTCGAAGAAGATGAACGACTACCTCGCAGTCAAGGGCTACGACGACATGAGCACCCTCGTCGCCTTCTCCGGGTCCCTCACCGACGAGGACACGGGGGAGTCCATCACGGAGGTGTCGCTCAACGGCCGTAGCGACGTCGCCCGGGCGTTCCGCGAAGAAGACGCCTACCGGGTGCTCATCGTCGCCAACAAGTTCCAGACTGGCTTCGACGAGCCGCGGCTGATGGCGATGTACGTGGACAAGGAACTCTCCGGCGTCGCCACCGTCCAGACGCTGTCGCGGCTGAACCGCACCTACCCGGGCAAGACCGCCCCGATGGTCGTGGACTTCCGCAACTCGCCGGCGAGCATCGAAGAGGACTTCAAGCTCTACTACTCCGATGCGCACGTGGAGGGCGACGTCGACCCCAACGCGCTCTACACGATCGGCGATCGGCTCGACACCGCCGACCTCTACTCGCGTGATGAGATGGACGCCGTCGCGGATGCCTTCCTTGCAGAAGCCGGGGGAGAGTCGATCGCCAAGGTGCTGTCGCCGATCAAGAACCGCTGGAGCGGCCGGCTGCGCCAGGCGGTCCTCAGCGAGGAGAAGACCAAGCGGCAGGAGCTTGAGTACTTCCGCGCCGACGTGCTGGGCTATCGCAACGCCTGGCAGTTCCTCAGTCAGATCGTCGACTACCAGGACCCCGACCTGCACCGCCGCGCGATCCTTACGACGCTGCTGGCACGCAACCTGCACGTCGACGCAGACGAGTACGACGACAGCTACCTCTAGGGCGTCCAGCTCTCCGGCGTGAAGCTTGTGCCCTCCGCGATCAACGAGGATCACTCGCTCAGCGAGGGCAGCAGCGAGGGCATCAAGCTCCCGGACTTCGCCGGCGAGCACAAGGCGGCGGCTACGCCCAAGCGGGGACCGCTGGACGAGGCTATCGACAAAGTCAACGAGATTATTCGCGCCCAGGGCGTCGACGTGAGCCCGAAGAGCGTGTCGGGCTTCATCACGACCTTCTGGGGCTTCCTGGATGCGAACGACGAAGCCGTGGCAATGGTGAAGCACAACACGGTCGCCCAGCTCAAAGCATCGGAGGGATTCAGCGGAGCCGTCGGGCTGGCAGTGCTGAAGACGGTCAATGAATCGCAGGAGATCCAGTCCTACATGACCGACCCGGCGTTCCTTGAGCAGATCGCGGGCATCGCGGCTGACGCGCTCCATGCCCAGCACCACGGGGATGCGGGTGCGCCCGCTGGTGCTGACATCACGACACCATGAGCGAGCCCGGCCAGCCCGTCTTCGGCGAAATCATCCGCGACTCCCGCAAGAAGCGCGGCTGGTCCCAGACGGAGCTCGGCGAGAAGGCCGGGGTCTCTCGTCCGACCATCGCTCGGGTGGAGGCGAACAACGACGTCACGACGGCGACCATCGCCAAGATCGCTCATGCGCTCGGGCTCACGCTCGAGCTGAAGGGTGGTGACTGAGCATGCAGGTCGCCGGAAGCGACTCCGATCACCGCTGTTGTCGGTGCTCGTCGGTAGGGTCGCTCTACCGGCTGCGAAGGGGTGGATCATGGCGCTGAAGTCGTTCCTGGCGGGCAGGGTCCGGAACACGGGCCTGCCCAGGAGCCACGCGCTCCTGCCGCTTATCGAGGCGATCGTCAACGGCATTCAGGCAATCGACGCCCGTCCCGAACGGCGAGCCCGGCCGGATCGACGTGAGAGTGCACTGCGACTCCAAGCGGAACTGGACTTCGGCCCCGCCGGCCCCGGGCGCGCCTGAAGCCGATCGTCGGCTTCACCGTTGCGGACGATGGCATTGGACTCACGGCGCAGAACATGTCCTCGGTCGAGACCGTGGACATCGACTACAGCCGGACCTCGGCTGCCGCGGCGTCGGACGGCTGCTGTGGCTCAAGGCGTATGACAGGGTGTCGGTCCGCAGCGCGTACGCGGACGGGGAGCTCCGAGGAGGCCAGTCCCGGGCGGCTGGTTCACGGATGGGCCCACGGCCGCACGGCACAGCGGTACCTTATTGGGGCGAGACCAATGTATGGAGCAAATGATCGTGATCATCATCACACCGCCAAGGTTTTTTTGCGCAGAGCACACCAGCACCGACTTGACCGAGCGCGTTCGGGACGCCCTCTCGGTCACCGGCTCACCTATCGCCTTCCGATTCAGGAAGAAACGACCTAGCACTTCACCCAAGGTGTTTCGTGTAGTTGTCAGTTGTCCGAAAGGGGGCGGCCATGTCGTCGAGTGCAGTGGATCCTACTCCTCCCAACCATGACTCGACCGACCGACTCAGCAGTGAGGGGTCCCCGAGTGAGCGAGAGCAAGGTGACGATCCTGCGGGTAAGGGAAGCGCGCTGAGTGAGGGGTCGAAGCAGTGGTTGGCATTGGCCGACAGTCTGTCGCCCGAGCAAGCGCTGAAGAACTGGGCCGCCGCAGGCAAGTTCATCGTAGCAACTGCAGCTCTCTTGGTGACCGTGGCCTCAGGCTTCGGACTGACCTGGCCAGCGGCGGGGAGGTGGACGCAGTCCCTGCTCTTGGCCAACGTCGTTCTGGCTGTCCTGGCGATCACCTGTTCACTCGCTTTTCTGTTTCCCGCGACCAGAGAAATCCAGATTAGGGACCTGGTTGCCGTGGAGGAGTGGTTCGCGAAAGTGAGAGGGCGAGCATGGCTTCTCGGCCTCGCCGCAGTCTTAGTGGCTCTTCAGGCTGCCTGTCTACCGGTTGCTGTCGGTGTGAATAGCCAGCATCGCGAAGACCCCATTATCGCGTTCGGCTACTCAGGAGAGCAGGGAAGGGGCGGGCGGCCGTCAGTATGGCTGACGGTCGGGTGCGAACGATGTGCAGAGAATGAGTACGAGATATTGCTCCAAGGGAAGCAAGCTGGTGTCGGGGAGCCCGAGATGGAGACGGTGCTCGCGGTCCTAGTCCGAACCGACGATAGCGGACGAGCTAGCTACGCTTCAGGGGATATTGAGACTGAGCGATTTGATGCTTGGAGCGTTCTTCTGAACGGTCAGCCAGTGGCGTCCCTTGAAGTGCGCTGACGGGCCGCTACTTACGTCTCGCGGTCGGCGCTCGTCGTAGCCTTTTGATGTCACTGTCCTCCGAAACTCGTGAGAACTCTGGCCATACTGCGAGAGAATACTTCAAGTGAGCCGTCTCAACCGGCGTTGAGAGCTTCGTGAAGACCAACTGTCCGATCCTTTCGCCGGGCGTCAGCGTTATAGGCAGCTGTCCCAGATTGACGAGCTGAAGCGTCACGCAACCTGTGTATCCGGGTTGCACCTGCACAGCAGTCGCAACCAGAAGGCCAAGGCGTCCGTACGAGGAACGAGCGACGACCTGAGCCGTTAGGTCGCTAGGGATGCGCACATACTCATGGGAGGCTGCCAGTACGAGCTCGCCTGGGTGCAGCGTAAATCCCTCCCCCAATCGCGTTCCACAAATTCCTGCATCTCCCTAGAACGCTGAACAAGGCTTCGAACATCGAATCCAACCATCATCGTGCGCTTGAAGGTGATGAATCCCCGGCCAACGCGTATGTCCATGGAAGCACCGTTTATCTGCAGGTGGCTGAGGGGAGCGACCAGAAGCGCATCGTCCGCGCTTAAATTGGGGTGAAACCCCTCAATGCGTTGACCTAAGGTCATCGCGGATTGCACGCCGTATGATGCCGTGTCGTCAGGGGGTTGCCGTCCTGACGGGCCGCTCCATCACCGAATATCGCCAAGAATTCAATATTGTCCAGGCACCTCCCAACAAGGGCATCGAGTTGCCGGGGGTGCGGGTGGCTATCAGATCGGGAGTATGTGGCAAGCCATCCAGCATTGAGTACGTCCTCTGGACTCGCCACGCCTCCCGTTGGCATTTCCACTTGCGGGAATCCCCGCAGGAGAGAGTCGCGCACCTGTTCGACAGATTGCACATTCGCCAGCACATCGTACGATGCTGTGGGAGCGGACTCGACGAGCCCTTGAATGGTCTCAAGGTTTGCGTTGAGTGCTGACATTAGCTGCTCCCCCAGCGGCATTGTCCGCAACTTCTGGGATTGAATCCACGGATCCCAGATAGTTATGAGCGTCTCATATTGCGGGTGTTCAGCTAGACTCGGAAGCGCGTTTATCATGGTCTCTACCCTGAACCATGCCGGTGGATAATCTGGGTCGAGGATGTCGCTGGAGGAGGTCTCAGAGGCAGCCAAGAAGTCAGCCATTGCGGCGACTCCAGCGGGTCCGAATCTCCTCACAGCATATAGATCACAATAGACTTCCCTCGCCCAGTTGAGGAGAGTGCTCTCGAGCCACAACTTTTGCTGTGGCAGTTGATCGCCCACCTCTATGCCGCACTCGATATCCGTGGGGAGCCATTCCTCAGCCATCAGGGTATCCTCAAATAGACCGTTGAGGCTGGCATATATGTGGGCAACCTCATGACCGACAGCGACGGGGATCCAAAGGTGGTGTCCTCCCTCAAGGCGCGGGAGGGTGATGATGTAGATGTCGTCCGGTCGCTTTGGCGCTCTGCCCTTGTTGAGATGAGGCGCGTAAAGGGTGGACCACAGGGTTCCCGCAATTGTGGAGTAGTTATTTGGTTCACCGACCACGAGGAGAGGAAGGCCGGGTATGCCCAAGTCATCCAGTTCCCGGTGAACGGATCGAATCAAGGGTTTGGGCACTCGACTCTGCGAACGGACGAAAATCTCGTCGGCCATTTGCACAAGCGAAGTCAGATATCTGTTCAGCTGTGGCAGGAGGAGATCATCGCGGGCGCTACGTTCCACCATAGCTAGAATAGAGAGGAACTGGCCCTTGGCCTTACTCAAGGCCTCTGCCTCCACCCCGTTCCCGACCGGCACCGACTCAAGATAGTCTTGAAGGGCAGAGAGTCTGTGAACAATGCTCTCAGAGTGGATTCGATTCGCAGGCCTCATGTGCTCAAGCTGAGTATGTTGGAACTATCCGAACGCAACCGTTAGCCAGCAACCCGCCTCGTCTCTGGCGGCTGAGAGACTCCAGCTAGCAGCTCTTCGGCATACTGAGAGAAGATGGCCGAAACGCGCTGGGCAGCGCTCCGATTTGGGCGATGCCAGTCGGCCACCACTCGTAGGTCCCGAACTAGGTTGCGCAAGCTCTCGCTAGCTTCGGATCCGCTCATGCTTCTCTTGGAGTCATCAGCTTGGGCTAGCAGGCTGGGGGTGAGTGTGTTCAGTCGCAGGAAGGAGAAGCTGCTGGGCGCTCGGCGCGCGGGCCGATCTCCTTCAGCGATGTAGCTCGACAGGTCGTCGAGCAATGTGGCCATCTCAACCAGCGCTTCACGTTCGTGGTTGGTGATGCGCCGCTTCTCCAAGCGCTGGCTGGCGGCGTTTGCCACCGTCGCGCTGTGGGCACTGAAGCCGATAGCGGCGTTGACGTCAGCTGGGGTGTAACGAGTGCGAATTGCCCCTCGACCGGAGCGATTCGGCCTCGAGTGTGTCGTGCGGTGTGCCAACTCCACAGTTGCCATTTCTCACACCAATCGGATAGAGGGTCGCCCCTGGGGAGGGTTCAGGGCAGCCCGGGTGTTCAGTCTGCCAGAAGAGTGCTCCCATGAAGCAGGATTGATGACTAGTGTATAGGTAGTCGACAGTTTCTGCAGCTGCGGCGTGTCTAGCGAGATGAGTTGGCGTGGAAGTTGGGGAGCCACCCTGGCGTGCCGCCGAGGTCATGGCACTTCTGCGGCTGGAGCGTCTGTCGTACCAACGGCTCCAAGCGCTGGGGGATCTTGTTTTCGAGCTATCACCGGGAGATGCAGCCTCCCGAGACCTGGTAGGTCCAGGTTCGTGGCGCACTTACACGCCGAAGGACGTGGCGCGCATCTGCGTTGTGATTGAGTTGTGCGGCGACCAAGCGTTCAACAGCCACACAGGGGGGACGAGACACAGGCTGCGGGGAATTGCGCACTTGCGTCGTGCGGCGCGGCTCCTCATGGGCCCGCAATTCAATGTCGCCGATCCGCTACTCGACGTCAGTTGGATCCGCCAGGGCAGGAACCTGCTAGTGCTGCTCGCCGGCGACCTGATCGACCCCCTGTCGGGCCAGAGCTTGGTCCGGTGGGGTTCCGCAGAGATCCCTCGCCTTCTCGACCGGGTCGCGACGCGCTCCGATCCCCAGACGCGTCATCGATTGCTGCAAGCCTTCCCCAGAACCGCTCCCCAGCCAGGTGCAGGGCTCGGGAGCGCGGGGGGGTCGGCAGGTTCTGGAAGCGTGTGATGGCGTCGACGATCAGCCTGGCCCAGGGTGACTCGTGGGCGGGGTGGAGGATGGTTCGACGTCGAGCTCCGCGACCGGATCCATCAACACTCACCACGCTGACCCCTAGGGCATCCGGGACCCCCTTGCGCCAAGGGATGAGAGGCTCATCACAATCCAGGGTGTAGTCGGGGCCTTAATCCGCCGGTCTCGAGGAGTGATCTGGCGATGTAGTTGGTGAGGTTCCGGAAGCCGAGTGCTGATCCACGGAGGTGTTCGAGGCGGCCGTTCACGGCCTCGGTAGGGCCGATCGAGGTCCCGGGGCGGTCTACGTAGGCCAGCACGTCGTCTGCTCGTTTCTTCAGTGTTCGGCCGAGTGTGATCACCTCGGTCAGCGCGGCAGGGACGCCGTTTGTCGGCGGACACGGAAAAATGCCCAGTGGCGGTCATGTAGTTGCCCGCTGGCGGTCATGAAATCTGCCCGATGGTGTCATGGGATCTGCCCGACACGACATCCGTTGCCTGGCCGCGTCCGCGGTCGGCGTCCCTTCCTCGAGTGCGATGAGTGGTGCTGAAGCACTGTTCGTCACCCGGGGAAGGGACATCTTGAAGTCTGCCGAGGAAATCATGGAAATCTTGGATGCTTACGATCTGACTGGGTCGTTGCGTGATTCTGCCGAGTTGGTGGGGTGTTCGCATCACACGGTGAAACGCTATGTGGAGGCCCGTGACAAGCTGGGTGGCCCGCCGTCGGGGACGGCCCGCCGGCCGCAGTTGATCGACGACTATCTGGACAAGGTCGAGGAGTGGGTCGAGCGGTTGAAGGGGAAGGTCTGCGCCGACCGGGTCCACCAGAAGCTGGAGTGGCTGGGCTACACCGGCTCGGAGCGCACCACCCGCCGCGCGGTCGCGGCCGCGAAGACCGCGTTCCGGGTCGGGAACCGCCGGGTCCATCGGCCGTGGGTGACCGAGCCGGGGATGTGGTTGCAGTACGACTACGGCGACGGGCCTGTCGTGGATGGGGTCAAGACGGTGCTGTTCGTGGCCTGGGTCGCGTGGTCGAGGTTCCGGGTGGTGCTGGCGTTGCGGGACAAGACCCTGTTCGCCGCTTTGGATGTCACGTTCCGTCGGATCGGTGGCGTGCCGACGTATGTGTTGACCGACAACGAGAAGACCGTCACCTCCGAGCACATCGCCGGGATCCCGGCGAGGAACCAGCAGCTGGTCGCCTTCGCCCGGCACTATGCGGTGACGGTTCACACATGCGTTCCGGCTGACCCGGCGAGCAAGGGCGGCACCGAATCATCGGTGAAGCTCGCGAAGGCCGACCTGGTGCCCACGGAGGCGAACCTGCTGCCGGCCTATGACACGTTCGCTGATCTCGAAGCAGCTTGCGAGGCGTTCTGCGACCTGGTCAACAGTCGCCCGCATCGGGTGACCCGCCGGGCCCCGGCCGAGATGTTGGCCGAGGAACGCCCACGGTTGCATCCGGTGGCCGGGTCGCCGTTCACGGTCGCGTTCGGGACCACGAGGGTGGTGCCGGAGAACACGCCGATGGTGAACTTCGAACACGGCCAGTACTCCGTCCCTCACCGGCTCTGCGGCGAGACGGTCTGGGTCCGGGTCCACGGCCGCGGCGCGGATGAGCAGATCGTGATCTGCCACCTCGGCGCCGCGGGCCCGGTCGAGGTCGCCCGCCACCTTCGCGGCACGCCCGGCACCCCGATCCTCGACGACACGCACTTTCCGCCCGCCCCGGCCGGGGCCCTGGAGCGCACCCCGAAGCCGAAGACCACCGGCGAGATCCTGCCCCGACCCTGGGACATCACCTCGATCGCCGACCCCGACCTCAGGTGGGACATCTGGCTATGGCTCGACGCCTTCGTCATCTGGCTCAACACCCAACACGCCTGGTACTCCGCAGACCACACCCCATCCTGTTGGCCTGAACATCCACCCCTGGTCCGGGAGCTCGGTACTCTCGCCTTCCTGCGGTTCCAGGCCGGGGAGGCCAACGGCCCGCTGCCGTCGGAGGAGTGGCACCGCTACGCCCTGCCCGGCTACCTCGACCGCAGCCGCGACCAACGCCGCGCCTGCGACGAGAAGCACCAACCGTGGCCTGGTCGGGCCGCCCATACCCGCCACAACGGCGGCGATGCGATCGCGCGCCGGCTCCGCATCTTCAGTGGCGATGTCGACCCAACCGCCGAGGTCGAGGACACGATGACACTCAGGGCTCTCTAGCCGCGTGCACTGGTAGAGGCGCCCGGGGCATGTCCATGTCATCTACGTCTCGAGGGTGGAGATCCTGTCGCCACCCACCCAGCCCACGGGGGATCGGTCATCCGCGCGACCTCGGTGGCGGATGCGGTCCCCCCGGTCCGGGGCTCGGAACCGGGCTGTCACGACCCGGTCCAACCCTGGGTCTGTGGTGCGGATGTCAGCCCTTCGTTGCACCGCTTGCCAGGCCGGCGACGATGTATCGCTGGAGGACGATGAAGAGGATGAGGACGGGTGCGGCGATGACGGCGGCTGTTGCCATGAGGTCGTTCCAGGCTGTTCCGTATTGGCCGATGATGCGGTTGAGGGCGACGGTGAGGGGTTGGATTGATTGTTCTGTGGTGAGGGTGAGGGCGAATGTGAACTCTCCCCAGGCCATGAGGAACGCGAAGGATCCGATCATGATGATCCCTGGGCGGATGGTGGGGATGACGATGCGGATGATGGTTCCGATGGCGCTGAGGCCGTCGATTCTGGCTGCTTCTTCGACTTCGTAGGGGAACATCTTGAAGTAGGGGCGGAGCAGGATCACGGCGAAGGGCAGTGTGACGGAGATGTCGGCCAGGATCATGGAGAGGTAGGAGTTGATCAGGCCGGCTTGTCGGAACATGACGAAGAGGGGGACGGATATCGCGATGGCTGGCAGCAGCTGCACGACGGTGAGCATGATCATCATCGAGGTGGTGACCCGGCCTCGGAGTCGGGCGACGGCGTAGCTGGCGGGGATCGCGATCAGCAGGGTCAGGACGAGGACGGATGTGGCGATGATGGTGCTGTTGAGGAACGCTTTCGGGATCCCGTAGGTGGGGGAGAAGACCGCGGCGTATGAGCCGAGGTAGAGATCTTCTGGGACCATCTGGGGGGTACGGCGAACATGTCCTTGCCGGTTTTGAGGGACGTGTTGATCATCCAGTAGACCGGGAACAGGTAGGCAGCTGCGATGAGCCACGCGATGGCGGACTTGAGTGCCGCTGAGCGTTTCGCGGTGGAGCGGCGCATCGGGGGGCGGGCGGCTCTCGGGGTGGTTGGAGGCGTGGTCATCTCTCCTCCTCGTTGAGGCTCTTGACGTAGAAGTAGGACAGTGCGAGCGGCAGGATCAGCGTCAGGGCTGATGCGGCTGCGCCGGTGCCGAACTGGAAGAAGCTGAAGGTTTCCAGGTAGGTGTAGATCGGCAGGGTGGTGGTGGAGTTGACGGGTCCTCCGCGGGTCATGGTGTAGATCAGGTCGAACACCTTGTAGGTGTTGATCACTCCGAGGAGCAGTACGGAGATGGACACCGGGGCCATGAGGGGGTAGGTGATGTTGGTGAACTGGCGCCAGCGTGACGCGCCGTCGACGGAGGCCGCTTCGTAGAGGGAGTCGTCGATGAGGTGGAGTCCGGAGAGCAGCAGCAGCATGTTGAAGGGGATGCCGACCCACAGGTTGGCGATGATGACAGCGATCATCGCGGTGGCGCCTTGGGAAAGCCAGCGGACGGGTTCGTCGATGAGGCCGAGAGTGGTCATGAAGTGGTTGAGGACGCCGTAGTCGGTGTCGAAGACCCATCGGAAGACGGTGGCGGTCACGACCGGGGGCAGGATCCAGCCCACCAGCAGCAGCGCGCGGATGGGTCCGTTGCCGGGGAAGGGCTTGCGGAAGAACAGCGCTAGAGCGAACCCGAACACGTACTGCAGCACGAGGCAGGCGACGGTGAAGATGAGGCTGAGGAGCCCGGAGTGCCAGAACTCGGGGTCGGCCAGGACTGTGCCGTAGTTCGCGGCGCCGATGAACTGGAGGGAGCCGGAGATGAGGTTGGCTCCCTGGGCGTCGGTGACGCTGAGGTAGAAGTTGTACAGCAGGGGGAACGCCAGGAACACGGCGATGTAGATGAGTGCGGGGGCGGCCAGGGCCAGGCCCAGGCGCCGCATGCTCGTTGCGTGAGCGGAGCGGCGGCGCCTGGCTGGCGTCGTGGCCTCGGGAGCGAGGCGGGTGGTCATGGGATCAGGGGAGCAGGGGGGTGATCGTCTGGGCGGCTTCGGAGGCGGCGTCTGAGGGGGAAGCTGCTCCGGTGAGGACCTTCTGGAGGGATTCCTGCACGGCGGCCGAGATCTCGTTGTACTTGGCTCCGTAGGCGCGGGCGTGAGCGGAGGCCATCTGGGCTTCGAAGACCTGCATGTCGGGATCCGACGACAGGGCCAGCTTGCCTTCGAGGTCGACGCGGCTGGAGAGCTGACCTGATTCGTCGCAGTAGATCTGTGCGCCTTCGGTGCTGGTGAGGTACTCGAGGAACTGGACCGCTGCTTCGGGCTGGGCGGCTTGGGCGAAGGTCACCACGTTCTCGCCGCCGAGTCCGGTGGCGGGTTCTTCTCCTGCGGCCAGGGGTGCGACACCGTAGTTGATGCCTGCTTCCTTGAGGTTCTGCAGTTCCCACGGTCCGTTGATCATCATGGCTGCCTTGCCGTTGACGAACTGGGTGCGGGCATCCTCCTGGGAGTAGTTCGCCACGGAGCTGGACATCGATCCGTCATCGACCAGGTCCTTGAGGAACTGCAGGGCGGTGGCGCCGTCGGTGTCGAAGCTGTCCAGATCGCCGCCGGTCTGCCACAGGAAGGGCAGGAACTGGAAGGTGCCCTGCTCGTTCTTGACGCCACTCATAGCGATTCCGGCGGTGTCGGCCGAGCTGAGGGCCTTGGCGGTGGAACGCAGTTCGTCCCACGTCGTCGGGGCTTCGAGGCCCGCCCCGTCGAACATGTCCTTGTTGTAGTAGAGGGCCAGGTTGTTGCTGTTCAGCGGCAGTCCGTAGGTTTTGCCGCCGACCTGCGTGCTCGACCAGGGGCCTTCGTAGAAGTCGTTGGCGAGGCCGCCGACCTGCTCGGTGACGTCCTGCAGCAGCCCCAGCGAGGCGAAGTTCTGGGTGTCGACCACGTCGACGATGGCCACGTCGGGGACTGAGCCACCGACGCCACCCTGAACGATGGCCTTGGCGAGGTCGCCGTAGGCGAACGAGGTGCGCTTGACCGTGATGCCCGGGTTGGCCTCCTCGAAGGCCGCCACGGCGCTCTCCATGGCGGTGTGGCTGGCGCCTTGGCCGAGGTAGTCCCACACTTCCAGGACCACTTCTTCGCTGCTGCCGGCGGCGGTGGCAGATGCGGGTGCGGTGCCTGTGGTGTCTTGGTTGGCGCCGCAGGCGGTGAGGGTCAGGGATGCCAGCGTCAGCGCTGCGATCCCGAATGTGCGCCACTTGGTGGTGCTGTTGCCCATGGAGGTGTCCTTTCGTGGGGCTGGATTGATCCGGCTCATCCGAGACGGAAGATCAAGGTGTTGTCGTGGGGGGACAGGACGGTGCCCGAGGTGAGCTCGGACGCGGTGGGGGCGTCGCTGGTGGTCCCGGCGACGAGGTGGCTGGGGGAGTGGCCGACCAGGACTGCGTGCCAGGGACGCTGTGTTCCGGTCGCGGTCACGGTGACCTCGTCGCCGTCGCGGGTGACGCAGAACTCGGCCAATCCGCCGGATCGGTGGCGGACCCGCACTGTGCGGGTGCCTTCCTGCGGCCGAACGAGGTACAGGTTGAGCCCGTCGCACCAGTCGTAGTCGGGTCGGTCCGTCGTGGCGCCGATCGGCAGCACTGTGCCGTCGGGGACCAGCACCGGGAGGGTGGTCAGGTCGTGAACCTGACGTACCCAGCCGCGGGTCGGGAGGTGGTCGCCGGTGAGGATGTCGGTCCAGCCGTCGGTGGGGAGGTACACGTCGACGTCCCCGGACTCGGTGAAGACGGGGGCGACCAACAGATCTGGTCCCAGGAAGTACTGGGTGTCCACATGAACCGCGCCGAGGTCGGCCGGGTGCTCCAGGATCGTGTGGCGCATCAGCGGGACGCCGGCGTCGGTGACGTCCTGGGCATGGGTCATCAGGTACGGCATGAGACGGTTCTTCAGCGCGATGAATCGGCGGGCCACCTCGACGGCCGTCTCGCCGTAGTTCCAGGGCACACGGTAGGAGTGGGACCCGTGGAGACGGCTGTGTGAGGACAGCATCCCGAACGGGAACCACCGGATGAATACCTCGTCGTTGGGGGTGCCTTCGAAGCCGCCCATGTCGTGGCTCCAGTACCCGAATCCAGACATCCCGAGGGACAGGCCGCCGCGCAGCGTTTCGGCCATAGACACGAAGGTGGGCTCGGAGTCGCCGCCCCAGTGGACGGGGAAGGCCTGTCCGCCTGCCGTGGCTGCGCGGGCGAACACGATGGCTTCGTCCTGGCCACGTTCCTCCGCGATGGCCTCGTACGCGGCCTGGTTGTAGAGGTAGGAGTAGTAGTTGTGCATCCGCTGAGGGTCAGACCCGTCATGCCACACCACATCGGTGGGGACGCGTTCTCCGAAGTCGGTCTTGAACGCGTCGACGCCCTGGCGCATCAGCTTCTTCAGTTCGTCCTTCCACCACTGCCGAGCTGCAGGATTGGTGAAGTCGACCCACGCCATGCCCGATTGCCAGTGATCCCACTGCCTGACCGTTCCGTCGGCCCGCTTCAGCAGGTAGCCGTGCTTCATCCCCTCAGCGAAGAGGTGGGACCGCTGTCCGATGTAGGGGTTGATCCACACGCACACCTTGAGACCACGGTCGTGGTAGCGGGCGAGCATCCCTTCGGGGTCACTGAACTTCTGCGGATCCCAGGTGAAGTCGCACCAGTGGGACGGGCGCATCCAGTAGCAGTCGAAATGGATGACGCTCAGCGGGAGCTCGAGCTCCTCCATCTTGTCGACGAAGCCGTTGACGGTCGCTTCGCTGTAGTCGGTGGTAAACGACGTCGACAGCCACAACCCGTAGGACCAGGCCGGGACCTGAGGAGCACGACCCGTCAGCGCGGTGTACTTGCGCAGGATGTCCTTGGGGGAAGGCCCGTAGATGACGAAGTACTCCAGCTGCTGGCCCGGAACGGAGAACTGCACACGCGTGTTGATCTCCGACGCCACCTCGAGCGAGACATGCTCAGGATGGTTGATGAAGACCCCGTATCCGGCTGTGGTGAAGTAGAAGGGAACGTTCTTGTAGGCGTGCTCAGTCGCCGTGCCGCCGTCGTCGTTCCAGATCTCGACACTTTGACCGTTGCGCACCACAGGACCGAAACGCTCACCGAGCCCATAGACACTCTCACCCACGGCAAGCGTCAGCTGCTCGTGCACATAGACCTGACCATCGGGGGCAGTTACCAGGCCGGTGCTGCGGGGAATGGCCGAGGTGAGGGTGCGGCCGCCGCCACGGAACGTCAACGTGTACTGATCGGCACCGGCAACGCTGACCTCCAAATCACCCGCCCGCACCGACCCGGTGCTGCCCTCTGCCTGTGCAGTGTGGGCGACCTCGGGATCAACGGTCAGCGGGAAGTGTGGCGTGCTGTCACCGGCCCCTTGGAAGTGCTCGACGCGCACCCGCACAATGTCAGCGGCAACCGCCTCAACGGTGGTGGTCACCATCGGCGAGTCGAGCTCGTCACCGTGCCGGCGCACCACACGGGTAGGCGAGTAGGCCACGAACCCCGCGCCGGACGGCACCACCTCCTGCACCTGGCGGGGGTGTTCCACGGTGAAGCCCTGCTTCTTCACCCAGTAGCCCTCGGTGAACTTCATGAATCTCCTTATTCGAACCGGTTCGAAGCCGTGTCCGAAAACACGGCTTCACTTGTGTATTTGCTTCGTCAGGCCGTCGGCCTGGGGGGTGCCACCGTGGCCAGATCCCGATACTCGGGACTGATCAGGATGGAACGCGCTTCCAGCGCGGGATCCTCGAGACGTTCGATCAGCAACGAGACCGCTTGCCGGGTGATCTCCGTAGACGAGTTCACGATCCCCGAGGTTGGAGGCGCGAACTGGAAGCCGAGTTTGTCAATCGACATGCCCACGACCGAGTAGTCCCGGGGGACTTCGTAGCCCGCGGTCTTGAGGGCAGAGAACACGGGCGCCACCGCGGCCTCATGCTGAATCACCAGGCCAGTGATGCCAGCCTCAGTCTCCAACAGCGCTCGGATCGTGGCGATGGTCTCGAAGAAGTCGTTGTGCGCCGGGACCTCGGTGACCCGGACCTGCATCCGTTGCGCGGCTGCAGCGACCCCGTCACGGAACCGGGCTGCGTAGGTCATCCCAAGGTCATACGCGACAGACGGGGCCCCGACCAAACCCACGTGACGATGACCCGCTCCCGCGAGCGCCTCGAGCAGGCTCGTACCGGCCTCCCGCCAGTCCAAGTCAACCCGGTCAAGATCCGTGACACCCTCGGGCATGCCCACCAGGACACAGGCAGCCCCGTTCTCCTGGAGCGCCAAAACACGCGGGTCCGAGTCCTCCACGTCGAGGATCACGAACCCGTCCACCTGCCTCGCCCGATCGAGGCGGTCGATACTGGTAAACGCCTCCTCGCCGGTGACCAGGAGGATGTCGTAGCCGAACGAGCGAGCAGACTGGACCACGCCGCTGACGAACTGCAGCGCCACCTCCGGCGTTGCGTTCTCCGCCATCGGGGCCAGAAGAGCAAGGGTGTTGGTCCGCGCGGTGGCCAGCGCGCGACCACTGGCCGACGGATAGAACTCCAACTCCCGGACAGCAGCCTGAACGCGAGCTTTCATCTCCGACGAGATCGACCTCTTGCCGCTCAAAGCGTAGGACACCGTCGAGCGACTCACACCCAAGTGTCGGGCCACATCGCCAATATTTGGCATCCTGCACCTCCTCGTGCGCGCTACTGTCGAACCGGATCGACACCTAATATTATGATCGGATCTGCGCCGTGTCAAATATTGAGAATCCTGGGGCGAGGACCTGTCTTAGTCGCTCTATGACGGAGGTGTGGACCTGCGGCGCGGCAGCCTGTGAGCGGCGTTCCCCGAAGGCGTCGCGTTGGTGCTTGTCGGGGTCTATCAAGTCACCGAAGTGGACACGCATGGCGGTCAGGGTCGACCGGTAGGCGAGTGCCGCCAGGTGGCGCTCCATGATGGCGTCCGGCGCTGCCCTGTCGCCTTGATCGAGGGCGTCCCTCACGACCTTCATGAGCGAGCCTTCCGCGAGTGGACCTCGCCAGTGGCTGTGGGGCTTCCGCTCCTCGCACAGCACCTCCACCTCATCGAGGAGCGCGTCGTTGACGAGTTCCTCCTTGCGGCAGAACCTAACGAGGGAGCCCAAGCCCCAGCGTTCCCAGCCAGTTGGAGGAGTCGACTGCATGAACAAGCTGTAGAGCAGCGCAGCGAGTCCGCGTTCGCAGGTCGCCTGGGCGGTCAGCACGGCTGCAACCCAGTTGCCCTGGGCGAACGCGGTCAAGGTCGCGTCCCAGAGACGTCCACCTTCGACCTGAGAGATGAGCCAGACCGGCTTTCCTCCCTGAGCTCGACGAAGCCCGTCATAGTCGGCGTTCAAGAGGTCGAGGCGCTGCTGCTCGGTCATCGCGGACACGTCCATCGCGCAAACGTACTGTCGACATGAGTATCTCAGTCTGTTCCGAGAGCCCCGTCGGTATCGCGGCTCAGCGCAACTAGGGCCGTCCGTGCGTCTCCATTGGGAAGCGTAGAGTCGTGTGACATGACGCCCAAGGCACGTCGGCAGTTCGTCTGAACCGCACTGAGTTTGTTGGAGACTCCTGACCTTGGAAACGAGGATGGGGTTATGCCGAAAGAGCAGACAGCGGGGAAGCCGACGACGCGTCGGTATTCACCGGAGGAGAAGGCCGCCGCGGTCCGGATGGTGCGCACGTTGCGGGCCGAGCTGGGGACCGAACATGGGACCGTGCAGCGGGTCGCGGCGCAGCTCGGATACGGCGTCGAGTCAGTGCGGTCGTGGGTCAAGCAGGCCGACATCGACGATGGTCACGTAGCCGGCGTGTCCACGCTCGAGGCCCGGCGGGTTCGGGAGTTGGAGCAGGAGGTCCGCGAGCTTCGCCGCGCTAACGAAATACTGAAGCGGGCAGCGAGTTTCTTCGGGGCGGAGCTCGACCGCCAACACCGGAAGTAGTCGCGTTCATCGACGCGAACAAGGACGACATGGTTGAGGGTCGCCCGCTCGGAGTCGAGCCCATCTGCAGCCTGTTGCAGGTGGCTCCGAGCACCTACTACGCAGCGAAGGATCGAGCCCCGTCGGCGCGGGCCCTCCGCGACGCCATCCTCATCCCGCAGCTGGTGAGGCTCTGGGATGACAACTACCGCGTCTACGGCGTCCGCAAGTTATGGAAGGCCGGCCGCCTTGCCGGGATCGACATCGGCCGAGACCAGACAGGCCGGTTGATGCGTGCCGCCGGTATCGAGGGCGCCACGCGTTCTAGGCGAGTCACGACCACCAAGGCCGATCCAGCCGCCCCCAGGCACACTGAGAAAGCGACGGCGTGCCCACCGCCCAGGGTGAGCACGCCGCCGCGGCTTAGAGAGCGTCAGCCCTTGACCGCGCCTTCTGTGATGCCAGCCATGAACTGCTTGGCGCCTAGCGCGAAGATGAGCAGCAGCGGGATGACAGCGATGAGCGACGACGACATCAACATGCCGTAGTCGGTGCCGTGCGCCGTCTTGAGTTGGCTCAACGCCACCTGCAGCGTGAGCTTGGACGGGTCGTTGAGCACGATCAGCGGCCACATGAAGTCGTTCCACGATCCGATGAACGTGAACATGCCGAGGAAGGCCAGCGCGGGCCGCATGGTGGGCAACGCCACGTGCCAGTACTGGCGCAGGAACCCGCAGCCATCGAGCGTCGCCGCCTCGAGCAGCTCATTCGGTAGGGCGTTGGTGGTGTACTGACGCAGCCAGAACACCCCGAAAGCACTCGCGAGTGAGGGGAACACCAGGGCCTTGAGGTCGCCCACCCAGCCCAGCTTGCTGATGAAGAGGAACTGGGGGATGGTCGCCAGCTGCGACGGCAGGAGGAACGTCGCCAGCACGATGGCGAACAGGATGTTCCTGCCCGGGAACTGGAACTTGGCGAACGCGAACGCCGCCAGCGAGGCGATGAGGAGCACCAGGACCGTCACGCTCAGCGCCACGACCAGGGTGTTCGACATGGCGCCCCAGATGTTGATGCGCTCCAGGATCGATCCGTAGTTCGTGGCCAGCTTGTCGCCGGGCGTCATCACCGGCGGGTACTGGTAGATGACCGCGGACTCGTGGGTCGACAGCACGAACATCCAGTAGAACGGGAACAGGGAGAAGATCGCGCCCACGATGAGCGCCAGGTGCCGCAGGACGACGCCGCGCTTGGGCACGCGTCGCCGACGGCGGCCGCCGGTCTCGATGGCCGCCCCCGCGAGGGCGGCGGGTACCGCCCGTGCATTCATCGAGCTCATCGCGTGCCCCGTTCCTTGCGCTCGCGCGTGACGAGCCAGTTGATGGCGGAGAAGAACATCACCACGACGAAGACGCCCCAGGCGATGGTGGCGCCGTATCCGTACCGGTTCTCCTGGAAGGCGACCGAGTAGAAGTAGAGCACCATCGTCAGGCCCGAGTTGCCCACGCCGCCCGCAGAGGCCGCGCCGGAGGACAGTGACGACGTCAGCACCTGCGCCTCGGTGAAGCTCTGGAGCGAGCCGATGGTCGACATCAGGGTGATGAACAGCACGATCGCGCGCAACTGAGGCAGCGTGATGTAGAAGAAGGTGTTCCACCCGTTGGCGCCGTCCAGCGCGGCCGACTCGTACTGCGTCTTGTCGATCGCCTGAAGCCCCGCGAGGATCAGCAACGCGTTGTACCCGACGAACGACCAGGTGGTCAGCGCCGAGATGGCGACCTTGATACCCCATTCGTTCTGCAGCCACGCGATGTTCTCGAAGCCGAACAGGTTGATGAGCGCGTTGGCGATGCCGAACTGGCTGGAGAACAACGAGCTGAAGAGGATGCCCATCGCCACCATGGAGGTGACGTTGGGGATCAGGTAGATCACGCGGTAGGTGGTCGAGAACCGCATGGTCGAGTTGAGCATCAGCGCGACGATGGTGGCCAACGTGAGGGTGGGGACCGTGGCCATGAACCACAGGACGATGGTGTTGCCGAGCGACTTGTAGAAGAGGGGGTCGGTGACGAGGTAGCGGAAGTTCTCGATGCCGATGAACTTGATCTCACCTAGCCCTGACCAGCTCGTGAAGGCGAGCGCCATCGTGAAGAGCATGGGCATGGCGCCGAAGACGAGGAAGAAGAAGAAGTAGGGCGAGACCGCACCGTACTGAGGCAGGGACTTCTTGACCCGCTGCCAGGTCGACAACGTGCGGTAGTTGTCGACCGGCGGGGAGACCTGGGCATCTCCCCGCCGAGCCGTGGTGACGCTCATTTCACCGTCAGGCCAACCTGCTGCGCCAGGCGCTTAGCGGCGGTGACAGCGTCCTCGAACGCCTTGTTGGGATCCTTGCCCGAGGCCTCGACGAGGTCCATCTCCGCGTAGAACGGGGCGTTGACCGTGTTCTCGTTCGGGTCCTCGAACAGGGGACGGACCGTCTCAGCAGCCCGGCCGAAGACCTCAGCCGCCACCTGACCGCCGAGGAACTCGACGGGGCCCGCGACCAGAGGCAGGTCGAAGGCCGCCGGAACGGCCGGGAAGTTGCCCTTGTCTTCGAACTCGAAGGCCTGGTTCTCGGCATTCAGCAGGTACGCGATGACCTCGAAGGCAGCTTCCTTGTTGGCCGCGCCGTCGGGGATGGTGAGGAACGAGCCGCCGTTGTTGGTGGCGTCGCCAGGATGCTCGCACACGTGCCACTTACCCGCGGTCTCGGGAGCGTCGACCATGAGGTCGGACAGGTGCCACGACGCGCCGAAGTCGGCCGGCAGGCGCCCGTCGTTGACGGCCGCCGCAGTGTCGGCGGTGTTGGACTGCAGCTTGGACACGATGCCGGCGTTGAGGCCCTTGACGGCGGTGTCCCACGCGCTGCGGACGTGATCCTGGTCGCCGATGAACGTCGCGGTCTCGTCGATGAAGCCCTTGCCGGACTGCTTCCACATGAGGTCGAACATCCCGCCCGTGTTGCGGATCAGGTAGGTGCCGGGCTTCTTCGCGATGAGCTCCTTGCCCAGCTCGAAGTACTCGTCCCACGTGCGGATCGCCGCTGCGAGCTCCTCGGGGTCGGAGGGCAGGCCCGCCTCCTCGAAGACGTCGAAGCGGTAGAATAGCGCGGTGGGGCCGATGTCGATCGGCACGCCGAGCTGCTTGCCGTCCTCGGTGGTGGCTTGCGCCCACTTCCACTCGAGGTAGTCGCCCTTGATGTCCTCGGCGCCGAGTGTGTTCAGATCGGTGAAGTACTGCGCCTGGCTCTTGAAGAAGGCGATGTCCTCGCCCTTGACGCCGCTGATGTCCGGTAGGCCGGAGCCTGCCGTGAAGGTGGTGGTGAGCTTCTGCTTGAAGTCGCCACCGATGACGTCCTGGCGGACCTTGTACTGCGGGAACTGGGTGGCCACGGCGGCCAGGGCCTTCTGGCCGAAGCCCTCGGGCCAGGTCCACAGGATCAGGTTGGTGGTTTCCGCGGTTCCGCCGCCGGCGGAGGTCGCTGAGCCGGTGGGGGTGGCGCCGGTGCCGGGTGCCGCGGTGGAGCAGCCCGCGAGGCTGCCCAACGCCAGGAATCCGAGCCCGGCGGCTCCGCCATGAATGAGTGATCGGCGAGAAATCGTCATTGTCGAACTCTCCTAGTTCGTGTGGTGTTGTCGCTGGGGCCCCAGCCACGATCGGGCAGGTTGATCATAAGTGCGCATCTTCGCTACTGACATCCCCGGAGAGGACGCCGCGGGGCGGCCTCCTCGGTGAGGGTCCGCCGGTAGGCCGGTGGGCCAGTATCGCTCATCCGCTTCTCTCACTAGGGCGTACGTTCATTGTCGTCCACCTTGACCGTCGTGATGGGCTCAATGTAGCAACTTTCGGGCGGAAAGTGAAGAATTGTGCTCAAGTTGCGTGAAAACGAGCAAATCGGACGATTCTGGGGTAGCTTAGGGGGATGCTGAAGACCGCCCGCCACGACGCCCTGCTCCACCTCCTGCAGGCCCGAGGCCCGGTCGCTGTCACGGAGGTGTCGGAGAGGCTGGGCATCAGTCCCGCCACCGTCAGACGCGACATCGTTGAGCTGGAGGACAAGGGGCTCGTGGAGCGCACCTGGGGCGGGGTCCGCCTTCTGGGCGAGATCGACGACCCCTTCCAGGAGTCGTTGGCCAGGCGCGGAAGCAGTAAGCAGCGCATCGGTGAGGCCGCCGCGGAACTCATCCCCGACGGCGCCACGGTGATCATCGACGTGGGCACCACCGCCTTCTACGTGGCGCTGGCGATGGAGGCCCAGGGGGTGACGGTGCTGACCCCGTCGCTGCCCACCTTCGAGCACCTCCGCACCACCAAGAAGGCCAACCTGGTCGTGCTCGGGGGGCAATGGTTCGAGCAGTACCAGTGCTTCGGCGGGGTCCAGGTCGTCGACGCGCTCGCCCGCCAGCAGGCGGATCTCGCCTTCATCGGCTGTTCCGGGGTGGCGGAGAACGGCAGGCTCCGGGACACCTCGCAGACCCAGAGCCTGGTCAAGCGGGCGATCCGCGACGCCGCCACCACCACCTACCTGGTGGCCGATGCCGCGAAGTTCCCGGGGAAGGGCGGCAGTTCCCCCTTCGACATCGGCGAACTGGACGGCATCATCACCGACGCTAACCCCCTCGCGCAGTCCCTCACGGAGCTGTGCGTCACTCACAACACGGAGATCAGGACAGTATGAGACTCACCATTCTCGGCGGCGGCGGCTTCCGCGTGCCCCTCGTCTACAAGGCACTTCTCGCCGACGAAGCGCCGGAGCGGGTGACCGAGTTGCGACTGTACGACACGAACCCTGACCGGCTCGACGCCATCACCGCGGTGCTGGACGAGCTCGCCGCCTCGGCGGAGGCGCCCCCCACGCTGATCAGCACCACGGACCTTGCTGCGGCTCTGGCGGGCACCGACTTCGTGTTCTCCGCGATCCGCGTCGGCGGCACCCGCGGCCGGCAGCTGGACGAGCAGATTTCGCTCTCGCACGACGTCATCGGCCAGGAGACCGTCGGCGCCGGCGGCATCTCCTACGCGCTGCGGGGGATCCCCGCTGTCCTGGAGATCGTCGAGGCCATCAAGCAGCACGCCCCGCAGGCCTACGTCATCAACTTCACCAACCCGGCGGGTGTGATCACCGAGGTCATGCAGCGCCACCTGGGCGAGAGGGTCGTCGGCATCTGCGACTCGCCGGTGGGCCTGGCGCGCAGGATCGTCGACGTGCTGCGCCGCGCGGGGCTCATCGCCGCCGACGTGCCCCCCGTCGGCGCAGGCAGCGACCGGATCCAGCTGCGCTACGCGGGCCTCAACCACCTCGGCTGGCTCACCGGCCTCATCGTCGACGGTGAGGACGTCCTCCCGAAGCTCCTGGAGCGCCCGGACCTCATCGAGAGCTTCGAGGAGGGGCGCCTCTTCGGGGCGGAGCTGATCCAGGCACTGCGCGCGGTGCCCAACGAGTACCTGCACTACTACTACTTCTCCCGCGAGGATCTGGCCATCGACAAGGTCTCGGACAAGACCCGCGGGCGCTTCCTGCTCGAGCAGCAGCGCGGCTTCTACGAGAAGCCCGACGGTGACACCTTGAGCGCCTACGAGCGGTGGGAGCGCACCCGCCTCGAGCGCGAGGTCACCTACATGGCCACCAACCGCGAGGCCGCCGGGAACTTCGAACGCGACGACTCGGATCTCGAAACGGGCGGCTACGACAAGGTGGCCTTGGCCATCATGCACGCCATCGCCAACGACATCCCGGCGGAACTGATCCTCAACGTCGCCAATCGCGGCATCCTTCCCGACCTCGACGATTCGGCCGTCGTGGAGATCCCGTGCCACGTCGACGGCAGGGGCGTCACGCCGCTGCCCGGCGCGGCGCTGCCGGATCACGGGCGCGGGATGGTGGTCAACGCCAAGTACGTGGAGCGACGCACGATCGACGCGGCCCTCAACAAGTCCCGCGAGGACGCCCTGCTGGCGATCAGCCACCATCCGCTCGTGGATTCGTTCCACGTGGCCGAGGAGTTGCTCGACGACCTCGTGGCCAGCTTCCCCGTCGACCTCGCCTACCTCGCGGAGACCCGCTGATGCACGACAATCGCGAACTCGTGGAGGAACGCATCGAGAAGCTCCGCGAGCGGGTCGCCGCTCGGGTCTACACCGTCGTCGCTCCGCTGGAGGCCAGCGCCTGGCAGGTGCCCGGCGAACCTGTGCCGTTCGCCGACGCGGCGGCGGCGCAGTACCGACCGTTCCCCATCGACACCCTCTGGGGCCCCGCCTGGTCGACCTGGTGGCTGCGCCTAGCCGGCGCCGTCCCCGCGGAGTTCAGGGGCGAGCGCATCGAACTGCGCATCGACCTCGGCTTCGTCGGGGACTGGGCCGGCAACCAGTCCGAGGGGATGGTCTATACCGCTGACGGTTGGCCGTTGAAGGCGGTCAACCCCATGAACCGCACCGTTCCTCTGACGTTCGGGGCCCTCGCCGCGGAGCGTCCGCTGGTGAGTGCCGACGGCGTGGTGGACCTCTTCGTCGAGGCGGCGGCCAACCCCGACATGACGCTGAAGCTCGGCCAGTCGACGCCGGAGGGCGACACTCTCACCCGCTCCGATCGCCCGGTGTGGCGCTTCGGCGGCGCCGAGCTGGTCAGGCGCGAGGACGAGGTCTGGGGCCTGCACATGGACCTCGACGTGCTGGACGGCCTGATGCGGCAACTCCCCGAGGACTCGACCTGGCGCGCCACCCTGCTCCGTGGCCTCGAGGTGGCCGCCGACGTGCTCGACGCCGAAGGGATCGTCGCGGGCGCCGAAGCGGCCCGGGCCCTTCTCCTTCCCCTCCTCGAAAGCGGGGCCGCGGGTTCTGCGCAGCGGATGACCGCCGTCGGGCACGCGCACATCGACACCGCGTGGTTGTGGCCCATCCGGGAGACCCGACGCAAGATCGTGCGCACCTTCAGCAACGTGGCCGCGCTGGCCGACGAGTACCCGGATTTCCGGTTCGCCAACTCCGCGCCCCAGCACCACCAGTGGGTCAAGCAGGATTCGCCTGAGGTGTACGAGCGGGTCAAGCGGGCCATCGAGCGCGGCCAATGGAACTTCGTCGGCGGAATGTGGATCGAGCCGGACGCCACGATGCCCAGCGGCGAATCGCTCGTGCGCCAGTTCACCTCCGGCCTGCGCTTCATGCAGGACGAGTTCGGCGTGACCACGGACTGCCTGTGGCTGCCCGATTCCTTCGGCTACAGCGGCCAGCTGCCGCAGATCGCCCGGCTCGCCGGGATGCGGTGGTTCTTCACCCAGAAGCTCTCGTGGAACCGCACCAACAAGCTGCCCCACCACACGTTCTGGTGGGAGGGCACCGACGGCACCCGCATCTGGACGCACTTTCCTCCCTGCGACTCCTACGACACGATCGTCAGCGCGGACGAGGTGCTGGGCGCAGAGCGGAACTTCAAGGAGAAGGGCCTGGCCAAGCACTCCCTGTTGCCGTACGGCTACGGCGACGGCGGCGGCGGCCCTGTGCGGGAGATGGTCGAGCGGGTGCGCCGGTTCGCCGATCTCGAGGGCGCCCCGGTCGTCACCCACGGCACCCCGGCGGAGTTCGAGCGGGCCGCCCGGGCGGAGCACGACCCGCAGGTCTGGAGCGGCGAGCTCTACCTCGAGTTCCACCGCGGCATCTTCACCTCCCTCATCGACCTCAAGCAGGGCAACCGGCGCAGCGAAGCCGCCCTCCAGGCGGCCGAGTGGCTTGCGACGCTCGCCGCCGCCGGCGGATCGGCGTACCCGGCCGAACAACTCGAGGACCTGTGGCGGCGCCTCCTGGTGCTCCAGTTCCACGACATCCTGCCGGGCAGCTCCACCGCCTGGGTCAACCGCGAAGCCATCGCCGAGTTCAAGGCGATCCTCGCCGAGGTGGAGGCCCTGATCGGCAGCGCCTGGGAGGCGCTCAGCGCCGAGGGGGGTGCCACGGTGCTGAACCCGTCCGACGTGGAGCGCGCCGAGGTCGTCGAGATCGACGGCGGGCTCCAGGTGGTCCGCGTGCCGGCCCTCGGCAGCGCGACCGCGGGGCCCAGCGACCACGGCGCCGCCTGGGCACCGGTCACGCTCACCACCGACGGCGGCCAGGTCACGCTGGACAACGCGCTGGTGCGGGTGGTCATCGACGCCGACGGAACCATCTCGTCGCTCGTCGATCTGGGCGAAGACCGCGACCTCCTCCTGCCCGGCTGCAGCGCCAACGTGCTGCGGCTGCACCCCGACCACCCCAGCTGCTTCGACGCGTGGGAGTTGGAGGCCCAGTACCTGCGCTCCGGCGAGGAGCTGAGAGGGGTGGACAGCATCGAGGTGGTGCTGCAAGATCCGTTGCGAGCCAGGGTGGACATCACCCGCCGCTTCGGCGCGTCCTCAGTGGTGCAGTCGGTCTCTCTGGACGCGGGGTCGCGCACCGTCGACTTCGAGGCGCTGGTGGACTGGCAGGAGCGGGAGAGGATCATGAAGGTCGGCTTCCCGCTCGACGTCCGCGCCAAGCACGCGCTCGCCGAGATGCAGTTCGGGCACGTGGAGCGACCCATCGCGGCCAACACCTCGTGGGACGACGCGCGCTTCGAGACCTGCGGCCACCGGTGGCTCCACCTCAGCGAGCCCGGCTACGGCGTCACGCTGACCACCGATTCGGGCTACGGCCACGACGTGACCCCGGCCGGCGGGTCGGAGTCGGCTCCCACCGCGGGCGTCAACGCCCGGCTCAGCCTCCTGCGCGCCCCGAACTCCCCGGATCCGGCGGCAGACCGGGGGCAGCACAGGCTGCGCTACAGCCTCACGCTCGGGACCGACGTCGCGGCCTCCCACGCCGCAGGCGTCCGCCTGAATCAGCCCCTGAGGGTCCTGCCGGGCACCGCAGAGGTCCGCCCGCTGGTGGCGCTGACGCCCGTGGGACGGGAGTCCTTCGCGGTCCTGGACGCGGTGAAGACCGCCTTCGACGGCTCGGGCGACCTCATTCTCCGGCTCCACGAAGCGGCCGGCGCCCGTTCGCGGATCCGCCTCGACCTGGACGGCGACGTTCAGGAGGTGCGGGAGGTCGACCTCCTGGAGGTGGGCGTCGACGACCCCACCCAGAAGCTGCCGGCGACCGCCTCGACGCTCGAGCTCACGCTGAGGCCCTTCCAGATCCTCACCCTGCGAGTGAGGAGGGCGTCGTGAAGCTCCTGCTGGTGTGCATCGACGGCGTGCGCGTCGACCTCGCGCTGCCCGGCCACGTGGCGGCCGACCCGGCCTTCGCCGCCCCAGACCACCCCTCGGACGAGAAGTTCTCAGTCGGTGGCCCCGACAGGACCCTCCAGCCGGCGGAGGCTCAGGGGTATGGCGCGCTGGCGCCGACGCTGGCCCGCCTGGCCACTGGCGACGAGCGCTCCGCCGGAAGGGTGATCCCGATGTGGATGACCCCCCCGACGGACTCGGGGCCAGGGTGGGCGTCCATCCTCACCGGATCCACGCATGAGGAGTGCAACGTCTGGTGGAACGAGTTTGTCGGCCACGATCTGGCGCGCCGCCCCGATCTCCTGTCGCGCGCCTTCCACGCCAACCCCATGGCCCGCACCCTGGTGGCGGCCACGTGGGACGCGTTCGTCAAGGCGCCCGGCCCCATCTTCCAGCAGCGGCTCGACCAGCAGCGCACCGGGCAGCACCAGGTGTTCTACCCCGACCACCGCCACGGCATCGCTGCGGCGGACGCCGAGGTGGCCCAGTGGGCCAACTGGAAGCTCCTGCACGAGGGGCCGGATGCCTCGGTGGTGTACTTCGAGGGCGTCGACGCCGCCGGGCACGCCCACGGGGCGGACTCGGAGGAGTACCGCGCCGCGATCCGGCAGGCCGACGAGTTGACCCGTCACCTCGTCAAGGCCGTGTCCGAGCGGCATGAGCAGTTGGGGGAGGACTGGCTGATCGCGGTCACGACGGACCACGGGCACAAGCCCGAGGGCGGCCACGGGGAGGACGAGGTGGAGGTGCGCCGCAGCTTCCTCATCACCCACCGCGTCGGGGGAGCGCTGCCGGAGCCCGTCCGCGACGCAGGCACGCTGCGGGCGGAACAGGTCATGTGGCTGCTGCTCGACGCCGTGGGGGTGCGCCACGGGTCGTGGGAGGACGCCGCGATCGGGGTGCAGCGGGGCGTCGAGAGCCTCGGGCCGACCCGCAACCTGGCCTTCGAGTGGTGACCCGCTAACCCCACGCCCGCAGCCGCATCACCGTCCCGCGGAACGGGTCGGCCGGCACGCCCTCGTACTCGCCCCCGCCCAACCGCCAGCGCCAGGGCCCGTCCACCAGCCCCGCCCGGATGGCCGGGTTGATCCGGCCGACGGGGTCGCCGTCGATCCACACACCGCCCCGGTCGCCGTTGGCGATCACCAAGGTGACGGTGTCGCCGGGCGGATGCTCGTGCGAGGTGGCCCAAGCCTCGCCGTCGGCGGTGAAGGCCATCCAGCCCAGGAAGTTCTCGGACGAGAGGCTGACGGCCGCGAGCGGCTCGGGGGAGCCCGGGGCGGGGCCCAGCCGGCTCAACAGCACCTGCCACTCGCGGTGCATGACCGCGGGGAGCGTGGCCTCAACCTCGAGGACGTAGCGCCCCGGGAGCTCGAGACGGAACTCGCCGGGCTCCGCGCGCTCCAGGAGCAGCTCGAGGCCCTGGGCCTGCCACGGCGCGCGACGCCCTCCCAGCGCAGGCGGGAGGGAGAAGGCGAACTGATCCTCGGGGCGGCTCAGGTTCAGCCGCCGGCGGGCGGCCACCGAGCGGAGCACGTCGGGTCGGTGCAGCGACGGGCAGATGGAGATCACCTGGCAGACGCCCTCGTCGGGCAGGAACTCGTAGAGCCGCGCCGCGCCGGCGCCGCCGAACGGCAACTCCTGGTAGTTGACGGCGTGCACCTCGCGCCCCGCCCTGGTGAGGCGGGTGCTGGGCCATTCGTGCCCCCGATGACCAGGAAGACCTGGGGGTGCGGGTCGAGCAGCCCCTCGACCGCCCCGCCGTGCGTCGTCAAGGCCCCGTTCACGGCGATGTCGTGGCTGATGACGATGGTGGGCACGCTCGCGTGGGCCGCGAGCATGGAATCGGCCCAGCGGAGGCCCTCCGGCGATGGCCTCCAGTCGAGGGCGAGGACGGCCAGCTGGCCGTCCGGCAGGTTCACGCGCCGCCAGGACGAGTAGCCGCCGGGTCCGTGGCTCAGGTCGCCGACGTGGGCGCCGTCCAGCAGCCGGCACCCTGGGCCGAAGGCGCGCAGGAACGGGGTGTCGCCGCGCGTGTCGTCGGAATGGTGATCCACATCGTGGTTGCCGGTGGCGATGGTCATGCCGGGATCGCCGAGCACCCGCTGCCCCTCCGCCAGCGCGGTCAGGGCCTGCTGCACCTCGCCCGTCCAGCCGTGCTCCACCACGTCGCCGACGTGGACGACGTGGCGCACTGGCGAGACCGCGCCCGCGCGAACGAGGCCCTCCACGTGGCGGTACGTCTCGGTCAGCAGCTCGGGGGAGCTTCGATCCCCATCGAACAGATATTGGGTGTCGCCGAGGACGAGGAGGCTGAACGGCCTCACGCGAGAAGTCCGCGGACCAGGTCGAGCCGCCGATCGCCGCCCTGCCCCGCCAACTCGAGGAGTTGAGCACGGTCCGGCGGGGTGGCTGCGCCGCCCGGCGACGTCAGCACGGCGCTCACGATGAACGCGGTCAGGGTGACCCGTTCCTCCAACGAGTCGGTGCGGCCGTGGGCATACGCGAACGCTGCCAGGCTGGAGTCGCCGGCGCCGATCGTGCTGAGGGGGTCGACGGGGAAGGCCGGAACCACCGCTTCCTCCCCCGTTGTGGCATCCACCGCCACCATGCCGTCGGCCCCCCGGGTGACCACCACGAGGGGGACCCGACGCGACAGGGCGCGGGCGGCGGCCAGAGGGTCGTCCAGGCCCGTGAAGGCGCGCGCCTCGAGATCGTTGAGCATCCACACGTCGGTGGCGTCCAGCCCGCTCAGCGCCTCGTCGCCCCACCGCTCCGTGGGATCGAACCCGCGGGAGGCGAACACCGTCGCCCCCTCGGCGCGGGCGCGCTGGAGCCACGGCGCGGCCGGGTCGCGGAGGTCGACGATGATCGAACGAGCCGTGAAGGCGGTCCGCTCCAGGTGCCCAGCGACCTCCGTGGCCAGGGGATCCTCGACGGTCAGCATGGCGCGATCTTCTGGCAGCGACATCGCGACGGTCACGGGAAGGCGCCAGCCCGGGTGCTCGCGGCTCAGAGAGGTGTCGATTCCAGCGGCGGCCATGTCGGCGAGCAGCCGGCGGCTCGCGTCGTCGTCGCCGACCTCTGTCGCCAGGCCGGCGCGCATGCCCAGCGCGGCGCACACTCGGGCCATAGTCGCGATGCCGCCCCACATCTCGTGGAGGCCCCGCGCGTACCGCTCCTCGCCGGCCTGCGGTAGCGCGTCGACCCCGGTGAAGACCAGATCGCGATACGTCAGGCCGACGGTGAGGACATCGAGGCAGAGATGTGCGGACATGGGGCTGAATCTACCGTCGCGACCCACAAGTTGAGCAAATTCGCGCGGACTCGTCAGAAATGAGCATTCTGACTATGCTTGCCGTGACAACGCGCGGAGGATCATGACTGACTCACTCACCCCCCACCTGCCAGGCAGGGTGGCTGCCGTCCTGTTCGACATGGACAACACCCTCGTCGCCTCGGAGGACGCCTGGTTCGAGGCGGCCAGGCAGCTCTGGGACGAGGCCGGGGGCGACTCCACCGGCAAGGGCATCCTCGGAGGCACCGTCGACGACGTGGTCAACGAGTTCCTGCTGGACTTCCCGGACACCGACGCGGAGGAGCTGAGCCGCAGGCTCGTCGAACGCCTCGCCGGGGCGCTCGCCGAGGGCGTCCGCCCGACTCCCGGAGCGATCGAGCTCATCACCCGCTTGAGCGCCTACCTCCCCATCACCATCGCGTCCAACTCCCCGTCGGAGATCGTGCGCCAGGTGGTCGCCTCCCTGGGCTGGGGTCCGATGTTCACCGCCGCGCTGGGGACCGAGGATGTGGCCAACCCGAAGCCCGCCCCGGACCTCTACCTGGAGGCCGCCCGCCTGTGCGGGGTGGGAATCGCCGACTGCGTGGTCTTCGAGGACTCGCCGATGGGCGCCACGGCTGCTCGGCAGGCGGGAGCGTTCGTCGTGACCATCGGTCCGGAGGCCGCCGACCTCGGCGACCTCAACGTCGCCTCCTTGACGGACGCGCTCATCTCTTCCTGGAAGCCGGAGGTCATCGCATGAGGCTGCTCCCCACCCCCACGACGGTCGCCTGGGGCGAAGGCGGGTTCTCGCTTCCGAATCCGCTGCCCGTGAGGGGCGGCGGCCCGGCAGCGGAGACCCTGGCCGAGCGCCTCCTGATCGCGGCCGGTGTGCGCACCGTGGCGGGCGAGGGCAGCGGAGTCGCGTTCCGCGCCGATGACTCCCTCGCGCCCGAGTCGTACAGCCTGAGCGTGACCGATGACGGGGTCGAGATCTCCTCCGCGGACGACGCTGGCGCCGGGTGGGCGGTCCAGACGCTGCTCCAGCTGTTGCCGGTACAGGTCTACGGGCCCGGCCCCATGGAGCCGGCCGACCTGGTAGCTCCCGCCGTCGAGATCTACGATGAGCCGGCCTTCGCGTGGCGAGGCTCCCACATCGACGTGGCGCGCCACTTCCTGCCCATGGACGGACTGCTGCGTCACCTCGACGTGATGGCCGCCCACAAGCTCAACGTCCTGCACCTCCACCTCACCGACGACCAGGGCTGGCGCCTTCCCGTGACGAAATACCCGTTGCTCACGGAGACCGGCGCCGTACGGCCGGGCACGCTGCTCGGGCATCAGCCGCCGTGGGAGGGGCTCGACACCGACGACGTCGCCGAACACGACGGCCGCCCGCACGGCGGCCACTACACGGCCGAGGAGCTGCGCCGGCTCGTGGCGCGGGCGGGCCGTCTGGGGATCACCGTGATGCCCGAGGTGGACCTGCCCGGGCACACGGAGGCGGTGCTGGCCGCGTATCCGGAGCTAGGGGCCTGTGACCACGTGAGGCACCCTCGCACCGCGTTCGGCGTTTCGGAGCACGTCCTGCGGCTCTCCGACGAGGTCATCGAGTTCTGCAGGGACGTGCTGGACGCGGCGATGGAGTTGTTCCCCGGCTCGCCGATCCACATCGGTGGCGACGAGTGCCCCTCGGATCACTGGTTCACCGACCCCGTCTCGCGGGCCACGATGGCGCAGCACGGCCTTACCACCGGCGCCGAAGCGCAGGCGTGGTTCGAGCGGCAGATCTGCGCTCACGTGCTGGCCGCAGGGCGTCGCGTCGTCGCCTGGGACGAGGTGCTGGAGATGGGCGCGCCCGAGGGCACCACCGTCATGGTCTGGCGCCGGAAGGAGGCGATCGCCCAGGCCGCCGCCCAGGGGTTCGACGTGATCGCGGCGTCCGGCGAGTACACCTACCTCGACTACTCGCAGTACGAGGAGGGCCAGCCGCTGAGCATCGGCGGCCCCCTGCCGCTGGCGCGCTGCGCAGAGCTGGCCGACGAACTGCGCCTCGAACCGGGCTCCCAGGAGCACCTCCTCGGGGGGCAGTTCCAGCTCTGGACCGAGTACGTGCGCAACTGGGCCAGCGCGGAGTACCAGATGTGGCCACGAGGCAGCGCCGTGGCGCAGCAGCTGTGGGCGGGGCAGGCGGCGGAGTCCGGCTCGCTTCACGGCCTCGGCCGCCACCTGTCCCGGCTCACCGCGATGCAGGTCAACTGGTGCCGCCTGCCTTTCGTCACCGAGGAGTGAGGACGTCCATGCGCCCCGTCACCAACCGCATCGGCCCCGAGTTGCGCGCCGAGCTGTCCCGCTGGACTCAACTCGTCGCCGGTTCCCTCGGCGGCACCGCCGCCCGACGGTTCGAGGTCATGATGCTCGACACCTGGGGCACCACCATGACCCCCCGCCCCGACGGCGTCTTCGTCATCACGGGAGACATCCCCGCCATGTGGCTGAGGGACTCGTCCGCCCAGGTCCTGCCGTTCCTGCGGCTCGCCCACGTGCCTGAGGTGGCTGACGTGCTGCGCGGGGTCGTGGCCAAGCAGTGGTCCTGCATCGCGGTCGATCCCTACGCGAACGCCTTCAACGACGGCCCCACCGGCCGCCACTTCGACGCGGCGGACCTCGACCTCCACCCTGCGGTCTGGGAACGCAAGTATGAGATCGACTCGCTGGCCTTCGCCGTCGACCTCGCCCACCGGCTGTGGCGCGCGACGGGCGACGCGGCGCACCTGGGCGACGCGGTGCGCGCCGGATGCGGCGCCATCGTGGGGCTGTGGCGCCGAGAGCAGAGGCACTTCGAGCTGTCGGACTACAGGCATGTCCGCGATTCTGAGCCCGGCGACACGCTCGGCCCGGACGGCCGGGGGACCCCCGTCGGCTACACGGGCATGACCTGGAGCGGGTTCCGGCCGTCGGACGACGCGTGCGCCTTCGGCTACAACGTCCCCGCCCAGCTGATGGCCGTCCGCGCGCTGCGCCAGGTCGGGGAGTTCGCCGACCTCTGGGGGCTGGACCGACTCGGCGCGGAGGCGGCCGCGCTGGCGGCGGAGATCGCCGCGGGCGTGACCGAGCACGGCGTGCGGGATGGCCACTACCTGTACGAGGTGGACGGGCTGGGCGGCCGGCTGTTCATGGACGACGCGAACATGCCGTCCCTGCTGTCGCTGCCGCTGACCTCCGACGTGGCCGGGGACGACCCGCTCTATCTGGAGACGCGGCGCCGCGTGCTCAGCCCCGAGAACCCCTTCTACTACCGGGGCACTGCGGCGCGGGGCATCGGCAGCCCCCACACGCCGCCCCACTACGTGTGGCACATCGGCCTGGCCGTGCAGGGGCTCACCGGCGGGACCGACGAGGCCCATGCCTGCCTGGAGACCATCCTGGCGACGGACGGCGGCACGGGGTGGACCCACGAAGGGTTCCACGTGGACGATCCGGCCCGCTTCACCCGGCCCTGGTTCAGCTGGTCTAACTCCATGGCCTGCGAGCTGATGATGAGCCTGGCAGAACCCGGCCATGACGCGCACGCTTGAAACCATGCTCTTCGATTGGGATCAGGTACCCACGCAACTGGGCCTGGTCGGCCTGGCGTTCGTGCTGTGCATCCTCATCGGCTGGGAGCGCCAGTACTTCCACAAGGCGGCCGGCATCCGCACGCACGCGCTGGTGGGCCTCGGCAGCTCCGTCTTCACGATGATCTCCGTCGAGGGGTTCATCTACCTCGCGGAGTACCAGGTGACGCGCGATCCCTCCCGCATCGCCGCCCAGATCGTCACCGGCGTCGGCTTCCTCGGCGCGGGCGTCATCTTCGTCAACCGCGACGTCGTGCGCGGCCTCACGACGGCGGCCTCGATCTGGTTGGCCGCCGCCATCGGGATGGCGTGCGGAGCGGGCCTGCTGCCGCTGGCGGTGTTCGCGACGCTGCTGCACTTCGTCGCGGTGCTGGTGGTCGCCCCGCTGGGGAGGCTCTTGCCCCAAGCCGGAGAGCGAACGCTCATGGAGCTGACCTACGAGGACGGGCGCGGGGTGCTCCGGGACGTCCTGGCCGAGGCCACCGCCATGGGGTGTGAGACGACGCTGGTCGAGACTCGCGCCAAGACCTCCGACGGCCGCCGGCTCATCAAGGCGCGGATGCGATTCCGTAAGGGCCCGCCGCTGCGCGATGTCATGGCCCAGCTCTCGGAGATCCCCGGCGTGGTCGACATCGAGTTGGCCAACGCCCGCGACGAGTTGTAGTTAAGAGTAGTTAAGAGATGAACTCGCCCAGGGCATCGCCGAACAGGGCGGCCAGATAGCCCGGCTCCATCCGGTGCCTCTCGAAGTCGCATCGCCGCTCGGTGTGGGCGATGCCCTCCCGCCGCCACTGCTTGCGGGCCAGCGGCAGGAGATGGGCCGGCAGCTCGCCGTTGCGGTTCGTGACCCTCCACCAGCTCACCTCGCCGCCGCGCGTCGCCATGACGGTGCCCACGCGGCGCGGGCTGGTGTCGACGAGCAGCGCGATGTCGCCGTACGACACGACAAACCGGCTCTTCACAATCCAGGGTGTAGTTGGGGCCTGAATCCGCCGGCCTCGAGGAGTGCCCGGGCGATGTAGTTGGTCAGGTTGCGGAAGCCGAGGGCCAGGCCACGCAGATGCTCAAGGCGACCATTTACGGCTTCTGTGGGTCCGTTGCTGGTGCGCGGTCGGTCGAAGTAGGCCAGGACGTCCTCGGCCCGCTTGCCCGAGGCGCGGCCGAGCTTGCGTAGCTCGACCAACGCCTTGGGCACGCCGTCGGCGAGGGCGTTGATCACGGAGCTCATCTCGACGCGGCCAGCGGTCCGGTCGGGGTGCCGGTAGGCGGAGATGAGCCGCTGGTAGATGCCCCAGGTGCACTCGACCTGAATGTGCCGATCGCCGGCGAAGAGCGATTCGAGGCGCTCGTGCTGACGGTCGGTGAGCAGGTCGGCGCCGGTGTGCAGGGTCCGTCGCGCGGTGTAGAGAGGGTCGCCCTTGCGGCCGCGGTGGCCGTGCAGCTCCTGCTGGACGCGGCGGCGGCACTCGTTCAGCGCGCCGCCGGCGAGGCGGACGACGTGGAAGGGGTCCATCACCGAGACGGCCTGCGGCAGTTCCTCGGTGGAGGCGGTCTTGAAGCCGGCGAAGCCGTCCATCGCGACGACCTCGATCCCGTCGCGCCAGGTCTGGTCCTGCTCGGCCAGCCAGTCCTTGAACGCCTTCTTCGAGCGGCCGTCGAGCATCGCCAGCAGTCGAGAGGGGCCGGTGCCGTCGCGGACCGGCGTGAGGTCGATGACCACAGTGACGTACTTGTCACCCTTCCTCGTGTGCCGCCAGGCATGCTCATCGACCCCGACCACGCCGACGCCATCCAGGCGGGCCGGATCGGCGATAAGCAGGCGTTGTCCTTCGGCCAGGACCGCGTCGTTGGCCGTGTTCCAGGAGACGCCGAGCCCTTTGGCGACGCGGGCCATGGACAGGTGCTGGACGACGATGCCGACCAGCTCCCAGCGCAGCCCGGCGCGGGAGATCTTGGCCCGTGGCTCGGCCGCGGCAGTGGTGTCCTGACGCCACACGTGCGCGCACTCGGTGCACCGGTAGCGGCGCACGGTGAGCAGCAGCGTGGTGGGGCGCCACCCGAACGGCTCGTGCGCCAGCTCCCGTGTCACGGTGTCGCGCGGGGCGCGCTGGCAGCCGCACCGCCGGCACCAGTCATCCGGCTCGACCCATCCGAAAGACCTCGACGTGCCCGACGCTACCTTCACGCGCCCCGACCTGACCACCTTCACCCGTCTGGACGGCCTCGGTCTGGAGGTCACGGGCCAGCTGCTCGAGCCCGATCGCGCCGTGCTCGCCTGCCGGCTGGCGTAGGAACCTCCATCTTCGGAAGACCTCGACACCTACCTCCGGACCGACGCGCCAGCGCCGACTACACCCTCATCTGCGAAGAGCCATGAAACGGCGCCGCGATGACATCCTCGCGTTCTTCGACCACCCAGGCACCTCGAACGGCCCCACCGAAGCGATCAACGGATTGCTCGAACACCTCCGCGGCACAGCCCGAGGCTTCCGCAGCATCGTCAACTACGTCGCCAGATGCCTACTCGACGCTGGCGGGTTCAGACCCCTGATCCACTCACTTCTGTGAAGAGCCACTCTCACAGATGGCGGCAGGTGATGGGGTCGGAATTCGGACGGGCCTGGTGATGTGAAGGGGGGCCTCATGCTGAGCGCTTTCGCTGGGCTGTCGAGTGCGCTAGATCTTACGGTCGACCTTGCGTGCCCAAGAGACGGACCAGCGCCTCGGGGCTCAGTGTCGGGACCAGGACGGCAAGTTGGTCCGGGCTCATTGCGCTGACTGCAGCGGCCAACTGCTCGGCCGTCATCTCGTTGAGCAATACGGCGGTGTCCCTGCCTGCGGGCGCGGCTGCACTCGGCGTCCAGCCTGCCAGGTCACTGCATCGAAGCATCACGGGCCAGACCTGGCGTGGGTCGAGCACGGCGTAAGCGCCCTGGACCGCGGGTAGGCGGTGGCCCATGTACTGCTCGACTGCCAGCTCACCCATCCCGGCGCTCAGCAGGATGCGGCGGGCCCAGTGTCGGAGGTCGTACAGGCGTAGGCCGGGCATCCCTATGGACTCGCGGGCGCCGTTGAATCCTGACGGGGGTCGGACCTTTCCTCCTGTCCGATCGCGGCGCTGCTTGCCGGTGGTCCCGGCGACCTGCTGCGTCGTAGCGAAGGGGAGTGCCTCGTTGGTTGAGGGGAATATGAGCCCTTCGGCCCTCGGCTGGGAGAAGCGGTCAAGGTGGTCCTCCATGGCCGGCACGAGGTGCGGGGGCAACCAGACGTGGCGGATAGATTCGGGCGTCTTGGGCGTTCCTATCGTGTCGACGCGGATTCCGTCGGGAGTTCTGCTGCGGCTCACCGCGCGGGCAACGTGGATCCGCCAACAGGGTATGCCGTCGATGTAGCTGGTCTTGATGTCACGTCGTTGCAGGCCGAACGCTTCACCGGGGCGAAGGCCTGTCCAGGCGAGTAGGAGCACGAGCGCTTGCCACTGCTCGGGTTGCGTGGCGTCGGCGACTCTTTGGACGTCTTCGGGTGTCAGGTCGTTGATCATGGTGGCCCTGACGGTCTTCGGTGTTTGCAGCACGACGCGGGCGGCGTTGTCGATGTCCCATGGATTGGCGTCGAGCAGGCCGTCCTTCACGGCTGCCTTGTACACGGACTTGGCGAAGGCGTAGGCGTGGTGTCGGTATCGGGGTTTGTCTGCGAAGCGCTGCCACCATGCCTTGACGTCGGCACGGCTGACGTCGGCGAGCTGGCGCCCGGCGAAGTCTGCGAGGGGCCCTTCGAGATAGGAGTGATACTCCGACACGGTGCGTGGCGCCAGCGGTGTCCCGCGGGGTGTGGTCCGGTTCGCGATCCAGTCGCGGGCGTAGGCGCCGAAGGGTGTCGACGTCTCGGCCTCGCGCTGCGCTTGGGCCTCCTGCTCCTGTCGTCGGGTGGCCGGTGGGGTCCACTCTCCGCGGTCGATCAACGTCTGCTCGGAGCGGAGCCAGGCCCACGCGAGTTCTGGTGTACTGAATGTGTGGCCTGGGACGTGGCGCTGGTTCTGGCGCTCGTACATCGCCTTCCAGCGGTTGGCGCTCGGTTTGACTGAACCCAGGGTCGCCTTTCGATGGACCGCCATCACGCTCGCTTCCAGGGTCGGAATAGGGTCGGTTTCGGGTCCAGTGTAGCCCGTTGTGCCTGCTCTGCTGCGGGCTCCGAATCGCCAGCCATCGCCATCATCACACCTAGTGGGGGCGTGTCTTGCCAAGTCGGTCTACGTTTCCTGGTGTCTCGGGACGCTGAGTCTTGGTTCTGGTTCAAGTCCAGTTAGGCCCACCGAGGGGAGATCGAGTGCCGCACGCAGCGGAAGCCGCGGGCGGCCTTTCTGCTTTCTGAGGTCGTTGGGCCTGCCCCGTGGCCGAAAGTCGACCAAACCAGAGGTGCCGCGTGATCGGCCTGGTTCGACTGGTAGCGTGCACAGCACGGACGACGTGGTCCGTGGGTAGAGGTGTGGCCATGGATAGAAGCCGCCAGGGCGCAACGGTGCGTCTGTCCCCCAGTGGGAAGCGTGCGATGGTGCTGAGTGACGACGGGCAGTTGCTGCTCGTCGACGTCGAGGGCCGCGCCAAGTGGATCAAGGCACGTGATGCGCGCGTCGCCTCCGGGCCGCGCAATGTCACGTTCCTCACCGACACACTCCGCGCAGAACACGGCCAGCAGACGATCGGCGACTTCAAGCGGCTGCCGGGCCGGGACGGGGCCATGATCCGGGTGGGGGACTGGGTGACCGGCGACGTCATGCTCCCCCAGCTCCGTCCCACGGGGGTCGGTGCCGTGGCGGGATTCACTTCCGTCGACGGCTCGATCCGGGTCGAGGTGGGTGGGCCAGGGATGCCGGTGGACACTGTCGCCCTCGTCGACCTGACACGCGTGCTGCGCGGCGACGTCCTGGCGGGAGGCCCGTCCGCCCTCGAGTCGCTGGAGCCGCGTGATTTCCTGCCGTACCGGTGTCACGTGTGCGGGTGCCTGTCGGCCAAGGTCAACCCCCGCACCGGAGTCGCTGCCCGACACGTCGGCTCGACGGGCGCTCCGTGCCGGATGGAGGGACGGCGGCTGATCGACGAGGCCGAAGTGGCCGTCCAGAGCGCCGTCAACCCTCCTCAGCGGTAGTGGCCGTCCTGGTGTCGCAGGGGCGGGACGTCCTCGGCGAAGTCGATCCGTTCGATCACTGAACGCACCAGCAGGCCCCAGCCCGCGTGGGGCGGCTCTGCGTCGATCAGCCTGACCGCTGCCCAGGCCGCAGCGCCCTCCAACCGGGGGCCATGTGGGTCATCGGCCCAGGTTCCGGTCCTGAAGGGCCCGCCGGGCGACGGCGCCAGCCGGGCGAAGACGTCGGAGACCCACCCCTGACCGGGGCCGAGCACGTTGACGGTGGCCAGCCCCGTCCCGCGGAACAGCGGCCACCAGTCGCAGTCCTCGTCGACGAGCGCGACCAGTTCGGCGGGCTCGCCGTCGGCCACTAGGACCGACGAGATCGTCCAGCCGTCACGGCGCCCGTCGACGGCGCTCGTCCACACGGTGACAGGGGCCGGGAGTCTTCCGCGCAGGCGACGAGCCTGGTTCCGCAGCCCCGGCGGCGGCAGGAACGGATGGGCGGCGCTCACGGGCGCCCCTTCGTGCTCATGTCGTGAGCCTAGCGAACGGTTGACGGTGCCGATTTGGTCCCATTCTCAGCGCTGAATGTGTCCAAATGCCCCAGACTTGGGCGTATGTGCTTGACAGGCTCCTGCGGGGGCTGCTTAGCTACTCCCACTGGGGACCGGTGCGGGGGCATCGGCAGCCGATCTGGGGGGAGATCAGATGGCGTCCAAAGGTCTATTTGGCGTGCCTGCACGCCCGCGCCGATCCGCACGTGCGGTGGGGCAGGGCAGGCAGATGCATCGTCGTGCCACTGCTGCCGTGGTGGGTGCGCTGAGTTGCGCGCTCGTGCTGATGGGGGGCTTGGCGTCGGCGGATTCCGCAGCACCCACCCCGGATCCAGCTACTCCGGTGACCACGGCTGCTGAGCCGGAGGCGACTACACCGGTCGAGTCCTCGGATGAGGCGACCCCGAACGTGCCGGAGGCCACCGTAGGTTCCGAGCCGACCCCGCAGGAGTCCAATGAGGACGCCCAGCCAGAGGCTGAGGTAACGCCTGCCCCTGAAACCGTCGCTTCCGAGACTGAGTCGGCTCCGGAGTCGTCCGTCGAACCATCGGAGGATGAGAGCCTTCCCGCGGACAGGCCGACCTCGAAGACAGACGCGATCATGCCGCTGGCTGCTGGGCCGGATGGGGGAACGGCTCCGTATGTCCACTGGAGTGTCAGGGATACCGCCGGGAATCTGGTGCCCGGTGCCACCTTCCAGTTCTCGTATCGAAACCAATCCTGGTTCCAGTGGTCGTGGGCCCAGGGAGGCAACGCCAACCCGCTCAGCGACTGTACGGGCAGCTGCGGAAGCAATTCCCTCGACCGCGACAGGGCAGTGTCATACCGTGGAAGCAACACTGCAGGTTGATGAGAGGTTCTCCGGCGTGACGCAACGACGACCACTGACCGCCCACGACAGGGCCGAGATCTCCACAGGTCTGAAGGCCGGCTGGGGTATCCGACGGATCGCGGTCCACCTTGACCGGGCCCCGTCCGTCATCAGCCGTGAAGTCCGTCGTAACGCCACCAAGACCTGCGGCTACCGCGTGGTCCGAGCCGACGTCGAGGCCCAGCGCCGCCGCCGACGCCCCCAGACCCGCAAAATCGATGCCGACCCGGTACTGCGGGCCCGCGTGCTGGGCGACCTGAAACGATCCCGAACACCACGCCAGATCGCTGGACGGTTGCGTCTGGAGGCCACTGACCCCACTGTGGAGACCATGGTCCACTCCACACCCGCTGATGGTGCTCAGGTCTCCCATGAGGCGATCTACCGGTTCATCTACGCCCTCCCCAAGGGCGAGCTGGCCCGTAACTCGGTGATGCTCAGGTCCAAGCGCACCAGCCGTAAACCACGCTCAAAGGAAGGGCGCGGAGCGCCGATCGTCGCGATGGTCTCGATCGATGACCGGCCCGCTGACGTCCCCGAACGCAGGATCCCCGGCGCGTGGGAGGGAGACCTGATCATCGGTGCCCACGGCAAATCAGCGGCAGCCACGCTGGTTGAACGCGTCACCCGTTTCACAGTCATCTGCGGCCTTCCCGAAGGGAAGAAAGCCGTCGCGGTAGCCGACACGGTGGCCGAGCGGATGTGGCCCTTCCCTGAGGTACTACGAACCTCGCTGACCTGGGACCAGGGCACAGAGATGGCCGAGCATGCCCGGTTGACCGCTGCTGTGAACCTGCCTGTCTACTTCGCCCATCCCCGCTCGCCATGGGAACGGGGCACCAACGAAAACACCAACGGCCTGATCCGGGAGTACCTACCCAAGGGGACCTACATCACCAGCAACCAGGCCTACCTCGACGCGATCGCTGATGAACTCAACGACCGCCCCCGAGCATCCCTTGGCTTCTACACCCCAAGAGAAAAATTCGAAGCCCTCCTCGCAGCCGATGTTGCTTCGACGAATTGACACCGCCCAGGGAAGGCGGCGAATTCCTCCTCGAACACCGCGGAACGGCCAGGAATGACGGCAACCGCCTATCCACCAGTAGTAACTACCGGGTAACCCCCGTCAATCCGCCGGCGGGCTACATCTGGGCCAACGGCTCCACCGCCGCGCGCTCGATCGATGGGAACAACAACAGTGCCAATTGGTCGGCGGACGGCGGCACCCACGGCTTCGGGACCTTCGAGGTCCAGAAGGTCACCTATGTGCCGCAGTGCACCGCTGGATATGTGTACGGAATCACCGACAGCGGACAGATCAAGCAGGTTGCCCCCGGTGGGGTAGTCACCAACCTGGGCAGCGCCTCGGGATTGAGCAACGCGAACTTCAATGGGCTCGGGATCGGAACCGGAGGATCCGCTGTCTACGCCTACAGCCGCGGCGGTACGGGAAACAGCGACAGCGACGTCTCCATCTACAGGTACGACGTGGCCACCGGCAAATGGTCCGACACCAACCACAACGTGGACTCGAACACAGGCAGCCGGACTGTCACCTTCGTCGCGGGTGCCATCAACCTCGATACCGCAAAGTACTTCCTCGGCGGCTACAGCGGCACTGGCAACAACCGTGTCTTCCGGCTGTGGGAGTACGACCCGACCACCAACACCTCCACCTACAAGGGCTACATCAGCGCGACGGGCGATGGCGCAGCCAATGGCGACATCGCGTTCAACTCGAACGGCGACCTGTTCGTCGTGCGCGGCGCCGGATCGACCACGACGATCTACAGCGTCACAGCAGCCGCCCTGGCCGCTGCCAACGGTGGCCTGATCGCCTCGTCGGCCGCCAACGCGGTCAGCGGCACCACCGACGACGTCAATGGGGTCGCCTTCGATTCGGACGGTAAGGGTTTCCTCAGCTCGAGCGGGACTGTCCAGAAGTACGACATGCCGGGATGGACGGGCCGGACTGACGTGACGACCTCGCTAGGGGGAAGCAATGACCTGGCCTCCTGCGGGTCACCCCCGACCATCACCATCCAGAAGGTGGTCGAGGGCGGACGCGTCAACAGTGCTGACCAGTTCATTCTCACGCTCAAGCAGGGGACGACGACCATCGGGACCGCAACCACCAGCGGCAGCAGCACCGGGGTTCAGAGTCAGCAGATCGGACCGCTGCCCACGGTCAGGAACGTGGACCTCACCTTCTCGGAGGCGGGCACTTCAGGAGCAAACCTGGCCAACTACGTCTCGAGTTACCGCTGCCTCGTGGACGGCGTTCAGCAGACCCAGGGAGATGGCACGTCGGGCACCATCCGGATCCCGGCGGGTGGCCAAGTGGTCAACTGCCAGTTCTACAACTCCCCTCTGATCGCGAAGGTGACCATTCATAAGGATGTCACTGACTCTGCCGGCGCCAACCCGACTGCCCGTCAGGGCTGGACCGTTGGAGCCACGGCCACCGCAACCACCGGCACGGTGTCCAGCACACCTAGCGCCGCCACACAGCAGACCAATGCCACCGGCAACGCCTCCTGGGACTTCAAGTTCAGCGGCAAGACAGCTGTGGCAACGATCAACGTGGCGGAGACGATGGGATCGGGCTACGAGTTCCTGAGCGGCCAGTGCACCGTGACACACCTCAATGGCACGACTGTGAGCACGACGCTCACGGGACCAAATGCCACGGGCCTCGCAGGGATCGTGCCGGGCGACCAGGTGAAGTGCACCTACGTGAACAAGCCTTCCGTGGCGACTCTCGCCATCACTAAGGCCTTCGACACCACCGTGCCCACCGGCTCCGGGACCTCGGCTGTGTTCAGCGGCGCCTATACCTGCACCCTGAACAACGCCACCGTCGCCTCTGGCACGTGGAGCAGCACCGGGGCAGGGGCGGCCACGCTGAACCCGGCGGCCGGATTGCCCGCAGCGGACAAGATCCCGGCCGGAGCAAGCTGCTCCGCCACCGAGACGCAACTCACTGGGAGTGACGGGCTCCCGAACAGTTCGTGGGAGTGGGGAACCGCGACCATCGAGCCATCGGCGGTGACGCTGACCAGCGGCCAGACGGGCACCATCACGGTGACCAACACCGCCAAGCGGGTCTTCGGCCTCATTCAGATCACCAAGATCGTGCCGGAGGGCAGCCTCGTCGACTCGGATCGGACGTTCACCGGCGGGTGGAGCTGCACGTTGGGTTCTGAGACGGTGACCGGTAACTGGGGTCCGCTTGAGGCGGGAGCCACCTGGGCTGCCACTGCGGAGAACCAGATCCCGCTTGGCGCCACCTGCACTGCTACCGAGACCCGCAGCGGTGAGCCCGTCAGTGACGGCTCGCACGTGTGGGACGGCGACCCGGTCATCTCCGGGGAGTCGCGGCAGTCACGGATCTCACTGGCGAGGCTGCCCTGATCATCGTCACCAACACGACCAAGCCGGTGCTCGGCAGCGTCGCATGGGCCAAGGTGGCCAAGGGTGGGCAGACCCCACTCCAGGGCTCCGAGTGGAAGATCGTCGGGCCTGACCCGTCAAGCACCGAGTTGGTCGTGATCGACTGTGTCACGGCCGATGCCGCGCAGTGCACCGGTCCGGACAAGGATCCGGCCGCAGGGAAGTTCCTGGTGAAGGAGCTCGCCTGGGGTAAGTACTCCCTGATCGAGACCGCGGCACCTCCTGGCTACGTGCGGAATGCGACTGAGGTCGAGTTCACAGTGGGTCGCCCCAGTGGGAACGACGCCATGCTCGCATGGAACCTCGGCAGCATCGAGAACGTGCAGCGCACCGGCCCAGTGCTTCCGCTCACCGGCGGCCTCGGACGGGACCAGATCATGATCATCGGGGCACTGATGGCCCTGCTCGCTGTTGCGGGTTTCGGAGCCAGACGGTTCCGGGCTCAAAACTCCTGACCTACCTCAACAACACAATCGCGGCGCGTCAGCGCGGCCGCGTCTACCCGCCGTACCCATAGGACGGCGAAACAACCAAGAACCTGACCGGCCGATCGGCCGTAGGAGAGAAAGAAGGAACGGCATGTTCGAGAACACATCGCTTCGGCGACTCGCAGCCGGCGTGGGGGCTATCGCTCTGGCGGCGGCAGGATTACTGGGGGGCGTCGCATACGCGGATCCCGGCCCGGGCCAGGAGGGCGCCCCCGATCAGGGGTCGATCATCGTCCACAAGCGCGTCGGGACGGAGGGCACGCGCGGGAACGGCACGCTGCTGGACCCGGCTCCCGGCACCGCACTTCCGGGGGTCGAGTTCACCGTCCAGCGCGTGGGCGTGTGGACGGGCGGCGCCTGTGTCGCCATCGACCTGACCACGAACGCCGGCTGGACCGCAGCCCAGCTCGCGGTGGGGCCGAACCCCGGCGCTCCGGCGACATCGGCCGAGGAGGGCAAGCTCTGCGCCGCTGGCTCGGCTGTCTCCAAGACGACTGATGTCTCGGGTGAAGCGACCTTCGACGCCCTGGCCCTCGGCCTCTACTACGTCACCGAGACGAACGCCCCGGCGAACGTCATCGATCGGGCCCTGCCGTTCTACGTCACCATCCCGTTCGCGAGCAAGCAGGGGGCCAGCGAGACGGCTCCCACGGACTGGCTCTACAACGTCAACGTCTACCCGAAGAACGCCACGGCCGACAAGCCGACCAAGACCATCGGACTCGATCAGGTTGATCTGGTTGTGGATGCCGACATCACGTGGACCATTGCGCAGACGATCCCGACCCTCTCGGGCGTCGGGTCGACCTTCACCGAGGCGTCGATCGTCGATCAGCTCGACCCGCGCCTCACCTACAAGAGCGGGGCCCCGGTCATCGAGAACGTCACCGGCGACCAGCTTGTCGCCGCCGACTACGCCTTCACCAACGTCAACGGCAAGCTGACCTGGGTTCTCAGCGAGTCCGGCCTCTCCAAGCTCAAGGCCAACCAGGGCAAGAAGCTCTCCGTGGAGCTGGTGACCACCGTGACCAGCGTCGCTGCGGACAACACCACCGCCGGCACGATCACCAACGACGCCACCGTCAGCTTCAACGACAAGCCGCAGACCACCGAGACGGAGCCCTACTCCTACTGGGGCAACCTGACGGTTACGAAGCAGGACGTCAGCTCCAAGGCCAAGCTGGCCGGCGCCGAGTTCAAGGTGTTCGCCCAGGTCGAAGGGCTCTGCCCGGCTGACATGCCCACCTCCGGGGCGATCGCCACCGGTACCTCGGGCACCGACGGCGTCGTCAAGTGGGACAGTGCCACTCCGGCCGAGTCGCCGCTCGGCCTGTTCATCGCCAACTCCGCCACCCCGATCGCCAACCCGACTCGCAACTACTGCCTCTACGAGTCGGTCGCCCCGGTCGGCTACGTCGCCAACGCCGCGCCGCAGACGGTGACCATCACCACGGCCGACAACGCCAGTCTCGCCGTGACCGTTGATAACACCAAGCAGACGGTCCCCGGTCTGCCGCTGACCGGCGGCGTCGGCACCGCCGTCTTCGGCGCCACCGGCCTCGTCCTGGTCCTCGGCGCGATCGCGGGCGGCACCGCCCTGCGTCGCCGTCAGTCGGCCAACTGACCGGAAACCGCCACGAGGAGGGGGGAGGGGCGACGAGCGCCCCTCCCCACCACCCCGCGCAAAGGATGACGTGACCGCACCCACAAACCTCCGGTTTGCCCCCTGCCGGAGAACCCCGACCAACGCCTCGGCTGGCGCATGCCCTGGGCCACCGCGGCCCTGGCGTTGGTCGGTCTTGTGGGTGTGCTCGTCATGCTCTACCCCAGCACCGCAAGCTGGGTGGCCCAGTACAACCAGTCCAAGATCATCGTCGACATCGACAGGGCAGTCGATGAGCAGCCGCTCAACCGTCTCGACGAGGCGATCGCCCGCGCCCGCGAGTACAACGCAGCTCTCACCGGCGGGGCCCTGGTCGCGCCCGGCAGCAACGTCCCGACGGGAGAGGGCACCGTCGAGGGCAACCTTGACTACTACGCCATGCTCGACGCCGGAAACTCGATGATGGCCCGGCTCCGCATCGACTCCATCCAGGTCGACCTTCCCATCTACCACGGCACCACCGACGCCGTCCTCGAAAAGGGCGTCGGCCACCTGCAGGGCACATCGCTGCCCGTGGGAGGCGAGTCGCAGCACTCCGTCCTGACGGCGCACCGGGGCCTCCCGTCCGCGAAGATGTTCGACGACCTCGGCAAGGTGAAGCTGGGTGAGACGTTCACCATCGAGGTGTTCGGCGAGGTCTTCACCTATCAGGTCATCGAGACGCAGACCATCGAACCCCAGGAGACGCAGGCCCTCGTGCCGCGCTTCGGCGAGGATCTGGTCACGCTCGTCACCTGCACCCCGCTCGGCATCAACACCCACCGTTACCTTGTCACCGGCGAACGGGTCACGCCCACACCCATCGCCGACGTGGAGCGCGCCGGCTCCCGCCCGGAGATCCCCGGGTTCCCCTGGTGGGCCCTCGGCGTCGGCGGCGCCCTCGTCGCGTTCGGCGTAGTCGTCGCGCAGTCCGGCAGGCAGAAGCCATGGGCCGGTCCCCGGAGGGCGGCCCGGACCCGGTAGCGTGATGGCTGACCACCTCCAACGACGAAGGACGCAGCCATGCAGTACACCCACCTCGGCCGGACCGGCGCGAAGGTCTCGCGCCTCGTACTGGGAACCATGAACTTCGGCCCCGAAACCTCGGAGGCTGACTCGCACGCCATCATGAGCCGGGCCCTCGACGCGGGCATCAACTTCTTCGACACGGCCAACGCCTACGGCGGCGCCGGGCGTCGCGGCTACACCGAGGAGATCATCGGCCGCTGGTTCGCCACGACCGGTCGCCGCGACGACGTCGTCCTGGCCACGAAGGTGTTCGGCTGGATGACGTCGGCCGACCGCCCCAACGACGGCGGCCTCTCCGCCCTGGCGGTGCGACGCGAGGTCCGCGCCTCGCTGGCCCGCCTCCAGACCGACGTCATCGACCTCTACCAGATGCACCACATCGACCGCGCCACACCGTGGGACGAGGTGTGGCAGTCGATGGACCGCCTCGTGCAGGCGGGCGACATCGTATACGTCGGCTCCTCGAACTTCGCCGGCTGGCACATCGCCGCCGCCAGCGAGACGGCCATGGCCCGCGGCTCGTTGGGCCTTGTCAGCGAGCAGTCGCTGTACAACCTGACGGAGCGCACCGTCGAGCTCGAGGTCCTGCCCGCGGCCCGCGAGTACGGCCTCGGCGTCATCCCCTGGTCGCCGCTCGGTGGCGGGCTGCTCGGCGGCGTCCTCCGCAAGCTCGAGACCGGGCGCCGCGCGTCGGCCGACATGCTCAGCAAGATCGAGGCCCGGCGTCCCCAGCTCGAGGCGTGGGAGGCGTTCTGCGACGAGCTCGGGGAGAAGCCCGGCGACGTCGCGCTGGCCTGGCTCCTCCACCAGGACGGCGTCACCGGCCCCATCATCGGACCCCGCACCATGGAGCAGCTCGAGTCGGCCCTGCACGCCGTCGAGATCGAACTCGACGACGCTGCTCTGGCCCGGCTCGACGAGATCTTCCCCGGCCCGGGCGGCGCCGCGCCCGAGGCCTACGCGTGGTGAGGCGGTAGACCGATGCCGACCCCGGCACTCCCCGTCATCCTCGACACCGACCTGGCCATGGGGGTGCCGGGCTCCGACATCGACGACGGGTTCGCGCTCGCTCTGGCCCTCGCCGACCCGGGGCTCGACCTGGTCGCCGTCACCTGCGTGGGCGGCAACGCCGACGTCGAGAGCGCCGTCCTGCTCGCCAAGGAACTCCTCGAGCTCCTCGACCGCAGGCACGTCCCCGTCCACCGAGGTGCCGCGGCTCCGCTGTGCCATCCCGAACTGCGCCGGGGCGCGCCTGAGCAGATCCGGGCCGCCTTCGGGCGCCACGAGGCCGATCCTGGGCCCGCGGCAGCGCGGATCGCCGAACTGGTGTCAGAACGCCCGGGCGAGATCACCATCGTCGCGATCGGCCCGCTCACGAACCTGGCGGCGGCCATCAGCCTGAACCCGGACCTGCCCACGCAGGTCCGGGAGGTCGTGATCATGGGCGGCGTCTACTTCGGGCACACCCACGAACTGCGCCGCCCCGGCGAGTTCAACTTCCTCATCGACCCGGAGGCGGCCAACGCGGTCCTCCGCTCCGGGGCACCGATCCGGCTCGTGGGGCTCGACGTGACGTCCAGGGTGCGGCTCACCCGCGCCGAGGCGGAGGCTATGGCGGCCGAGGGGCGCGGGTTCCAGCGCTTCGCCGGCCGCTACACCACCGCCTGGATAGACCACCTCGCCGAGCGTCATCCCAGTGCCCTGGGGGCCGGAGAGTCCTGTGCCCTGCACGATCCGCTTGCGGTCGCCGTCGTCACCCGACCCGACCTGGTGGACTGGGTTCCGGCCCATGTCACGGTGCTCGACGGCACCTCCGTGGGCCGCGGCGCCGCGATCACCGACCTGCTCGGCGCTCCCGATCCGCCGTCGCCGAACGCCCGCGTCGCCCGTGCCGTCGACGCGGAGGGTTTCCGCGACCACTTCTTCTCCACCAGCCGCGCCCTCGACGCCAAGGACTGATCCATGCAGCCACCACCGGGCTTCCGTCTCGTCGCCATCCTGCGGGGCATCACTCCCGCCGAGGCGCCCGCCATCGCCGCAGCCCTCCTGGAGGCGGGGATCCGGGAGGTCGAGGTGCCGCTCAACTCGCCCGATCCGTTCTCCTCCATCGGCCTGATCCGCGAGGTACTGCCCGACGACTGCCGCGTCGGCGCCGGCACGGTGCTCGACGTGGCCCAGGTCGACGCGTGCGGCGCGGCCGGTGGGACGCTGATCGTCTCCCCCAACCTGAACCCCACCGTCGTCGCCCGGGCGCTCGAGCTCGGGCTCGAACCGATCCCCGGCGTCGCCACCCCCACGGAAGCGTTCGCCGCCCTGGCGGCCGGCGCCCGCAGCATCAAGGCCTTCCCCGGCGAGACCATCGGCCCTGCCGGGCTGAAAGCGTGGAAGGCCGTGCTGCCCCCGGAGGCGGCCGTGCTCGCCGTCGGCGGCGTCGCCGTCGACAACCTCGACGCCTGGCGCTCTGCCGGCGCCGCCGGCGTCGGGATCGGCGGCGGCCTCTACCGCCCCGGCGACGACGCCGACCAGGTGCGTCGCCGCGCCATCGGCCTCGTCACCGCTGCAGGAGGCCTCCAGTGAAGATCGTCAAACTCACCACCTATCTCGTCCCGCCCCGCTGGTGCTTCCTGCGGATCGAGACCGACGACGGCGTCGTCGGCTGGGGCGAACCCGTCGTCGAGGGCCGCGCAGCGACCGTCGCCGCCGCCGTCGAGGAGCTGTCCGACTACCTGATCGGGCAGGATCCGCGCCGCATCAACGACCTGTGGCAGGTCATGTACCGGGGCGGCTTCTACCGCGGCGGCCCCATCCTCATGAGCGCGATCGCCGGGATCGACCAGGCACTGTGGGACATCAAGGGCAAGGCGCTGGGCCTGCCGGTGCACGACCTGCTCGGCGGCCGGGTCCGTGACCGGATCGGCGTCTACTCGTGGATCGGGGGTGACCGGCCCTCCGACACCGCCGATGCCGCCCGCGGCGCCGTCGAGCGGGGCTTCCGCGCCGTCAAGATGAACGGCACGGAGGAGATGGCCTACATCGACACCCGTGACAAGGTCGCCCACGCGGCGGAGAACGTCGCCGCCGTCCGGGAGGCCGTCGGCGGCAACGTCGGCATCGGCGTCGACTTCCACGGCCGCGTCCACCGCCCCATGGTCAAGCCGCTGCTGCGGGCGCTCGAACCCTACGACCTCATGTTCGTCGAGGAGCCGGTGCTCACCGAGAACCTCGGACCCTCGCTGGACGTGCTGCGCGGCGCCCCCATGCCCATCGCGCTGGGCGAGCGGAAGTACTCCCGCTGGGACTTCCGCGACATCCTCGCCCTCGGCGTCGTCGACATCCTCCAGCCCGACCCGTGCCACTCGGGCGGGATCACGGAGACGGTGAAGATCGCCGCGATGGCGGAGGCCCACGACGTCGCCATTGCCCTGCACTGCCCGCTCGGCCCCATCGCCCTGGCCACCTGCCTACAGATCGACGCCGTCAGCCACAACGCCGCCATCCAGGAGCAGAGCCTCGGCATCCAGTACAACACCAACAACGACCTGCTCGACTACCTGGTCGACCCGTCCGTGTTCGCCTACAGCGACGGCGCCGTCGACATCCCGCTGGGGCCCGGGCTGGGCATTGAGATCGACGAGGAGTACGTCGCCGAGCGGGCGAAGGAGGGGCACCGGTGGCGCAACCCGATCTGGCGGCACGCCGACGGGTCGGTCGCGGAGTGGTGATTCCGCACCTCCTGGCCTAGGCCGGTCACACCTAGGACAGCGGTGGGCGGGCGGCCGTCTGCTCGTCGACGACGGCGCGCACCACCTCCGCATCCTCCTCGATGGCCTGCGTCGCTGCCCGCAGGGCGTCGATGCCTCGCGGTGGGACCGGGTCGAGCAGGTCCGCGGTCGACGTCGCGGCATCGAGTTCACGCTTCGCGGTGTCCAAGCTCGCCAGTGAGCGACGCATGCTGCGCAACTCGCTGCGGATCGTGGCGACCTGCCCGTCCGTGGTCGGGAAGTGAGCAGCGGTGTCGCGGAGCGCGGCGATGACCCCCGCCTTCTCGTGAACGGAGCTCGCCTCGGCAGCCCGCCAGGCGGCGTCCAGCTCAGCGACCAGGTCGACCGCCCCGGCAGGGTCGACGTCGAAGCTGATGACGGGGTCGATGGCCGCGGCGATGAGCTCGTCGTTGCCGGTGGCGACGAGTGCGCCGACCGCTCTCCCTGCGTCCAGGCGTCGGGCGGTCGTCGCGCGCGCAGCGAGCGGCCGGGCGAGGAACGCGCCTGCGACCCCGGCGCCGACGCCGAGAAGAAGCGGCCAGAAGGCGGGGGCCCCGCTGCTGACGCCGATCGCCGTCGCGATGATCGGTGCGCCCACGCCGAAGACGGCCTCCTCCCAGCTGCGTGGCCAGGTCAGCGGGCTGTGCTCGACGCGGGCCAGGTAGTCGGCGGCCGGGGTGGACTTCGAGTGATACACGGAGACCGGTCTCCCGGTATCGGTGCGGTGGACGACCGTTCCCCAGGGATGACGGACGGTGCGGAAGGCGCCACCCTGGGCCGGTACGACGCTGTTGTCCATGTCGTGACCTTACTAGTGGGGTGCCTCAGCTGACCGGTGAGGGGTCACAGTCGGCGCCGGGTCCCCGCCAGGAAACGTTCGTGGTTGACCGCAGCGATCGCCGTCAGCGGGATCCCCGCCGGGCAGGCCTGTTCGCATTCGCCGTACAGGGAGCAGGGGCCGAACAGTTCGTCCAACTCCCCGACCAGCGCCTTCGCCCGGCGCGTGCGCTCCAGCGCCGGGAGGGGCAGCAGCGCGAGGTGTGTCAGCTTGGCGCCGGCGAACAGGTGGGCCGCGCCGTTGGGGCAGGCGGCGACGCAGGCGCCGCAGCCGATGCAGGCCGCGAAGTCGAGCGACGCCTCCGCCACGTCCTCCGGGACCGGGACGGTGTCCGCGTCCGGGGCGGTGCCGGCGTTGACGGCGACGTGCCCTCCTGCGCGGACGAGATCGTCCAAGGCACCCCGGTCGACGACCAGGTCGCGCAGCACGGGGAAGGTGGCAGAGCGCAGCGGCTCGATCCGGACGGTGGCGCCGTCGGGATAGCCGACGAGCCTCTGGTGGCAGCTCGGCACGTTGTCCTCCGGTCCGTGCACGGCGCCGTCGACGGTGACCCCGCAGGCCCCGCAGATGCCTTCGCGGCAGTCCGACTCGAACGCGACCGGGTCGTTGCCCGAGTCGATCAGCTGCTCGTTGAGCGCATCGAGGAGTTCGAGCACCGACAGGTGGGGCTCGACGCCGTCGATGTCGTGCCGCTCGAAGCGGCCCTCGGCGTCGCGATGGGCCTGCCGCCAGACTTCGATGGTCAGCTTCACGTGTAGCTCCTCGTGGCCAGGGGGACAGCGGTGAATGTCAGCGGCTCGGCGTGCCGGGTCAGGCGCAGCCCGCCGGCCGCGTCATCGGCGTCGACCTCCCAGGCCGACGCGAACGCCCACCGCTCGTCGTCTCGTCGGGCCTCGCCGGCGTCCTGGTATTCGCTGCGGAAGTGGGCACCGGCGCTCTCCTGCCGGTCGAGCGCGTCGACGGCCATCAGCTCGCCCAGCTCGAGGAAGTCGGCGATCCTGCCGGCCTTCTCGAGCGACTGGTTCAGCTCGGCGCCGGTGCCGGGGACGCGGACCTCGCGCCAGAACCGGCTCCGCAGCTCCCGGATCCCGTCGATCGCGGCGCGGAGCCCGTCCGCGGTTCGTTCAACCCCGACGTGCCGGTACATGAGTTCGCCCAGCTCGCGGTGGAAGTGCGACGGCGCACGCTCGCCTCCGACTGCCAGCAGCGCGTCGGTGCGGGCCGTCACCCGGGCGACGGCGTCGCGCACACACGCGTCGTCGGCCCCGGGCAGCCGGGTGCCGAGACGCCCGGACAGGTAGTTCGGGATGGAGAACGGCAGCGTGAACCAGCCGTCGACGCAGGCCGACAGCAGCGAGTTCGCGCCCAGCCGGTTCGCCCCGTGGTACGCCCAGCTTGCCTCGCCGCCGACGAAGAGGCCTGGGATGGAGGTCATCTGGTCGTAGTCGGACCACAGGCCACCCATCGTGAAGTGGGCGCCCGGCGCGATCCGCATCGGCACGCTGTACGGGTCCTCGCCGGTGGCGTGGTGGTACATGTCGAACAGGTTGCCGTAGCGGGCTGCGATGACGTCGCGGCCGTGTGCCTGCAGCGCGTCGGAGAAGTCGAGGTAGACGGAGTTACGCAGAGGCCCCACGCCGCGACCGGCGTCGATCTGCTCCTTGGCGGCCCGCGAGGAGATATCGCGGGGCGAAAGGTTCCCGAACGACGGGTACTTCCGCTCCAGGTAGTAGTCGCGCTCGTCCTCGGGGATGTCGGCGGGCGCACGGTCGTCGCCCGCACGCTTCGGCACCCAGATCCGGCCGTCGTTGCGCAGCGATTCGGACATCAGGATCGTCTTCGACTGCCAGTGCGACGAGATCGGCAGCGCCGTCGGATGGAACTGCACGAACGACGCGTGCGACAGGTAGGCCCCGGCCCGCACCGCCCGCCAGACGGCGGTCGCGTTGGAGTTCATCGCGAGCGTCGAATGGAAGTAGATGGAGCCGTAGCCGCCCGTGGCGAGCACGACGGCGTGCGCCGGCTGCGCCCACACCTGGCCCGTGACGAGGTCGCGGACGACGACGCCGCGGCACTCGCCGTCGTCGACGATGAGGTCGAGCATCTCGGTGCGCTCGTGCAGGGAGACGGTGCCGCGGGCCACCTGCCGCTGCAGCGCCTGTGCGCCGGCGATCTGCAACTGCTGGCCGGTCTGGCCTCGCGTGTAGTAGGTGCGGGAGACCTGGACCCCGCCGAAGGAGCGCGTGGCGAGCATGCCGCCGTACTCGCGGGCGAAGGGCGCGCCGATCGCGTTCATGTGGTCGATCACGCGGACCGACTCCTGCGCCAGCCGGTACGCCTCCGCCTCACGGGCGCGGAAGTCGCCACCCTTGACGGTGTCGACAACGAAGCGGTGTAGCGAGTCGCCGTCGACCTTGCGGCCGCGGGCGGCGTTGATGCCACCCTGCGCGGCGACGGAGTGCGCCCTCCGGGGGGAGTCGTGGTACGTGAAGGCGTGGACGTTGTAGCCGAGCTCGCCCAGCGCCGCGGCGACGCCCGCGCCGGCCAGGCCGGTACCGACGACCGCGACGGTGAACTTCTTCGTGTTCAGCGGGCTGACCAGGCGGTATGCGGAGCGGCGGCGTTCCCAGGCGGTGGCCGGGTCGCCGTCCGGGACCCCGCCGTCGAGACGCCGGCCCACGCGGACGCCGTCGACCTTCGCGCGGGGCGCCCGCCAGGCGGACTCGGGGGCCGGTGCGGCGTCGGGCTTGGTGCGGCGGTGCAGCCAGTTCATGCGATCACTCCGAGCTGGACGAGGATGGGGATCGCGCCGTTGCCGAGCAGGACGGCGAGCGCCAGCAGACCGCCGACGGCGACCAGTGCCGCCCGCCAGCGGCGCCCCATGACGCCGAGGTCTGCCGCCATGGTGGTGAACCCCTTGGCGAGGTGGACCGACAGCAGCACCATGATCGCGACGTAGAACGTGGCCGACCAGGGCCGCTGGAAGCTGGCGACGAGGTTCGCGTAGGCGTCGGCGTGTACGTAGGTCGACGCGGCGATCGGCTGGGTGCCTAGCGTCAGGTCGAGCAGGTGGATGACCAGGAAGGCGAGGACGCCGATGCCCGTGACGGGCATCAGCCAGGCGCCGACGGAGCGGGCGCCGCGGATCCTGGCCCGGTGGGGCCCGCGGGCACGTCTGGCGCGGGCCCACAGCAGCGCGGCACACCCGACGTGGACCACCAGGCCGACGACGAGCGCGACCCGCAGCGCCCAGAGGACGGACTCCTCTGGCAGCAGCGGGTAGAACGCCACCCGCAGCCACGCCGAGTAGCCGTTGAAGGCCTCCGCGCCGGCGAAGATCTTGAGGTTGCCGAAGAGATGGACCGCGACGAAGAAGGCCCACAGCGCACCGGAGACGGCCATCGCGGTCTTGAGCCCCCAGGAGGGCAGGCGGTGTGGCTCACGCCGTCGGGTCGGTCGGGACGGCGGGCCGACCTGAATCGTGTGTGGTGTGGAGTTGACGCTCATAGGGGGTTCCTCCTGTATCGACCCTAGCCGAGGAGGAATGGGCGTCCGGAGGCGGGGTGCCCGACGCGCGTGGTCCGCCTCGCTAGTGGCGTGTCGGTGATGTAACTTTACGGTTGCGTGGGACAATTGGGCATGGCGAACAGGACAGCCCCGGCACTGGTGTTACGTGAAGGCGATAGGGGCGAGTTGGAGCGGTTGACCCGGGCGGCGACGGTGATGGCCTCCACGGCACAGCGGGCGCGGATCGTGTTGCTGGCCGCTGACGGGGTCGGGAACCAGGTGATCGCCGACACGGTGGGGGTGTCGAGGCCGACGGTGAACCTGTGGCGGGACCGCTACGCCGAGCGCGGTCTTCAGGGTTTGGCTGATGAGCGCCGCCCGGGGCGACCCCGCCGGGTCGACCGGGTTGCGATCCTCGCCGCGACTCTGGACCCGCCTCCGGCCAGCCTGGGGGTGACGCACTGGTCGTCTCGGCTGCTGGCGCCGCGTGTGGGGGTCGACCATGCCACCGTCGCGGCGGTGTGGAAGGAGTTCGGGGTCCGCCCGTGGAAGGCGGAGTCCTTCAGGTTCTCCACCGATCCGGAGCTGGTGGCCAAGGTCACCGACGTGGTGGGCCTGTATCTCGGCCCCGCCGGACAACGCGATCGTGTTGTGCGTGGATGAGAAGTCGCAGATCCAGGCGTTGAACCGGACTCAGAAGACACTGCCGATGGCGCCGGGCCATGCGGAGCAGCGCACCCATGACTACGTCCGGCACGGCACCACCACCCTGTTCGCGGCGTTGGAGGTCGCCACCGGGAAGGTTACCGGCCAGCGTTGAAGGCTGAAAGACAGTAGCGTAGAGAGTCGGGAGACAAGCGACGCCCTGCTGAGCCCGCGCGGCGCGTTCATGGCGGGCCCTCTGTTCGAGTCCCTTGTGACGCTGACGGTCCGGGTTGCAGCTCAGGTCCACCGCGCCCGGATCGGGCACCTGCGCACATCGCGAGGGGACAGGGAGATCGATCTTGTCGTCGAGGGACTGGACGGCCAGGTCGTCGCGATAGAGGTCAAGCTGTCTGCGACGGTGGGGGATGCCGACGTTCGCCACCTGCTATGGCTTCGAGACCAGATGCCCGACGATGTCGCGGACCTGGTGGTCGTCACCACCGGTAAGTACGCCTACCGCAGACCAGACGGGGTGGCCGTGATTCCCCTTGGGCTTCTGGGAGCGTGACGGATCACGACCGGAAACCGTAGGTACAGATATGTACAAGCATGTACGATTGCGCCATGTCGAGAATCAGCGTGAGCACTGCACGCCAGACCCTTCCGGAGCAGCTCGACCGTGTCGAGGCCGGCGAGGAGGTGTCGATCACCAGGCACGGCCGGGTGGTCGCCGTCCTGGTTCGTCCGGACGTGCTCAAAGCGCGCCGTGCGTCGAAGGTATGGGATGAGGCTGAGCGGATCGCGGGCCTCCTGGACTCGACCCGCAGCGAGCCGATGCAGCGCCCCGTCATCTCGCCCGAGCGGGCGGAGGAGCTCGTTGATGCGGTCCGTGACGCACGGTCCGGCCGATGACACTCCTCACTGCTTTCGACGCTGATGTGCTCATCTACGCGGCAGCCGATGGTCACCCTCTTGGGGTGCCTGTGGCCTCGTTGTTCGCCGTCGAAGGTGAGGGGCCCGTCGGCATCGGCTCAGTCCTGCTCCTGCCAGAGGTGCTGACCAAGCCGCTGAGGGAAGACCCCGACTCCGCCGAGGTCAAGGCGCTGGCCGGCCTCCTCGGTCGGCTGGAGCTTCGCCCGGTGGACGAGGCGACGGCGCGACTCGCCGTCGCGCTGGCCGTCACCTACAGACTACGGGCGGCGGACGCGGTACATCTGGCCACTGCCGTCGCGTCAGGTGCTGACCGGTTCCTCACCAACAATCGCAGGGACTTTGCCACCACGATCGACGAGATCGACGTCGTGTACCCGGAGGATCTGGCCAACGCCCAGACGTGAGGTGCCGTCGGTGGGCCACGCCGACGGCTCAGTCGTGCGCGTGCGCCTCCAGGAACTCGTAGAGTTCGCGATCGTCCACACCCGGATAGGTCCCCTGCGGCAGGGGAGCGAACAGGTGGGTCCGCACCCTGGGGGACGCCCACCCCTGCCCCCTCCAGCGCTCCGAGAGCCCATCCTCCGGCCTGCGGCAGCATCGCGCGTCTGGGCACGTCGATACCTCGCGCTGCTGTGATTCGCGCCCCCGGAACCACTTCGACTCGGCATAGGGCACGCCCAGTGTGATGGAGAACTCCGCCGTTGCGCCGGTCCCGGTCTGCGTCGACTCGAAGAAGGTGCCGGCAGGCGTGTCCGTGTACTGGTAGTGCTCGCTGGTGCGGGTGGCACGCGCGAACGCCTTTCGCGCGCTCCAGTGGCGGCAGACCACCTCGCCCTCCGTCGAACCGGTCGCGTCCTGGGGCAGCGGAAGACCGTCGTTCTCATAGGCACCCACGACGGTGCCGTCGCCGTTGACCCGCAGGTAGTGAAGCGTGATCCCCAGGTAGTGGGTGGCCAGGTTGGTGAACCGCAGCGCCGCGCCCTCGTGGGTGACCCCGAAGGTGTCGCGGAAGTCCTCGATCGCGATGTTGCGCTCCCGCTTCGCGCGCTCCAGGAAGTCGACGGAGGCGGCGCGGGGCATCAGGCACGCCGCGGCGAAGTAGCTGGCCTCGAGGCGCTGGCGGAGGAAGTCGGCGTAGTCGGCCGGCGCCTCATGCTCGAGCACGGTGTTGGCCATGGCCTGCAGCGCCAGCGATCGCAGCCCGTGTCCGCCGGGGATGGAGGCCGGCGGGATGTAGATGCGGCCGTGCTCGAGGTCCACGACGGCACGCGCCGAGTGGGGGAGGTCGTCGGTGTGCACGATGGTCAGCCCCACCCGCTTGGCCATCTCCGCGACCGTGCGGTGGGTCAGGGCGCCAGACGTGTGCCGCACTGCCTTGGTTGCCTGCTCCGCGATCAGCTCGATCTCAGGCAGGTGGTTGTTCCGCTCCCGCATCGTCGTCCGGTGCTGGGTGTTGGCTCGCCGCGCCTCCTCAGGCGTTGAGATGGCCATCCGGGCGCGCCTGTCGAGTTCGCGGTGCAGGCCGACGATCGTCTTCAGCGTCGCGTCGGACATCGCCCGCGAAGGGCGCAGGAGGGGCAGGCCGAGCTCCCGGTACGCAGGGGCGGCCTGGGCCTTCTCGAGTTCGATCTCAAGCGCGGCCCGCGGCGACGGGGGCTCGGCGGCCAGCAGATCCGAGGCGGTCACGCTCAGGGCTGCTGCGATGGCCTCCAGCAGCGACAGGCGGGGTTCGCGGTGGCCGTTCTCCACCATGGACAGCTGGCTGGGAGCCGTCCCCGTGATCTCTCCCAGTTCTTCCAGCGTCAGGCCGGCCTTGGTGCGGAAATGCCGGATGCGCCGCCCCAGCGTGGAGAGATCTGCCATGCAGTTCACCATACGCGAAGAACTGCCGAAGTTCACAGCAATCTGACCAGTAGAACCCCGGGTCCCCTTCCGTATGGTGAAGCCACAAGCTCATCCCGCACCGAAGCGACACCCACAAGGTTGGAGAATCTCATGACCGCCACCGCCACGTTCACCCGCCACGCACCCGATAACGCCGACTCCCGCATCGTCGAGTGGGTGGATTCGATCGCCGAGCTGACCCAGCCGGAGCGCATCCTCTGGTGCGACGGCTCCGCCGAGGAGCGCCAGCGGATGCTCGACGAGTCCGTGGCGGCAGGCACCCTCATCAAGCTCAACCCCGCCAAGCGCCCCAACAGCTACCTGGCCCGCTCCAACCCGAGCGACGTGGCCCGGGTGGAGTCCCGGACCTTCATCTGCTCAGAGCGCGAGGATGACGCCGGCCCCACCAACAACTGGGCCCGCCGTCGGAGATGCGCGAGACCTTGAGCGGCCTGTTCCGGGGGCGATGCGTGGGCGCACCATGTACGTCGTCCCGTTCTCCATGGGGCCGGTGGGGAGCCCTCTCGCCCGCCTCGGGGTCCAGGTCACCGACTCGCCCTACGTCGTGATCAGCACCGGCATCATGACCCGGATGGGCGCCGCCGCGCTTGCGCAGATCGGCCCGCGCACGGAGTGGGTCCCGGCGGTGCACTCCGTCGGCGCGCCTCTGCTGCCCGGCGAGGAGGACGTGGTCTGGCCGTGCAACGAGACCAAGTACATCGTTCACTACCCGGAGAGCCGCGAGATCTGGTCCTTCGGCTCGGCCTACGGGGGCAACGCCATCCTCGCCAAGAAGGGGTTCGCGCTGCGTATCGCCTCGAAGATCGGCGAGGAGGAGGGGTGGTTGGCCGCCCACATGCTCCTGCTCAAGGCGACGAACCCCGAGGGCCGCACGTTCCATGTGGCCGCCGGGTTCCCCAGCGCCTGCGGCAAGACGAACTTCGCGATGCTGCGTCCCTCCATCCCCGGCTGGACGGTCGAGACCATCGGCGACGACATCGCCTGGATGGCGCAGGGCCCCGACGGCCGATTGCGGGCCATCAACCCTGAGGCCGGCTTCTTCGGGGTGGCTCCCGGCACCGGTCACTCCACCAACCCCACCGCGATCGCGACGATCGAGAGCGACACCGTCTTCACCAACGTCGCCCTCACCGACGACGGCGACGTCTGGTGGGAGGGCCTCACGGACGAGGCGCCGTCGCACCTGACCGACTGGCAGGGCCGCGACTGGACCCCCGACTCCGAAACCCCGGCGGCGCATCCCAACTCGCGCTTCACCGTCGCCGCCCACTTGTGCCCGTCGATCGCGGACACGTGGGATGACCCGGCAGGCGTGCCGATCGACGCCATCATCTTCGGCGGGCGACGCGCCACCAACGTCCCGCTCGTGGCGCAGGCCAGGGACTGGGAGCACGGCGTCTACATGGGTGCGACGCTCGCCTCGGAGCGCACGGCCGCCGCCGAGGGAACCCTCGGCGAGCTGCGCCGCGACCCGTTCGCGATGCTGCCCTTCTCCGGCACCCACATGGCGGACCACTGGCAGCACTGGCTCATCGTCGGCGAGAGGCTCGGCGAGACGGGCAACGCGCCGCAGATCTTCCAGGTCAACTGGTTCCGCCGGGGCGAGGACGGCCGCTTCCTGTGGCCCGGGTTCTCCGAGAACTCCCGCGCCCTCGCATGGATCACCGAGCGCATCGAGGGGAAGACCTCGGCGATGGAGTCGCCGTACGGTCTGGTGCCTGTCCATGCAGCGATCGACTACCAGGCTGCGGGCGTGAGCGACGAGGACTGGGACGCGCTCTTCGCGATCGACGCCGCCGCCTTGAGCGCCGAGGCCGACGACACCGACGTCTTCCTCGCCCGCATGGGCACCAAGGTGCCATCGGCCGTGAGGCGGCAGCACGAGGAGTTCCGCTCCCGGCTCTGACCCCGCGACCGGCGCGTGGTCAGGTCATCGGAACGCACGGGCGTCCCTCCGTGGAGGGGCGCCCGCTGCGCTGATCCGGGCGACTGTGGCGATAGTGCTACAGTTACGCACATGTCGACCGTCGCCTCCCGGGACCTCCGCAACCACACCCGCTCAGTCCTGGACCGCGTCGCTGCTGGGGACGTCGTCACCGTGACGGTGAATGGGGAGCCGGTTGCCGAGATCCGGAGCCCCACGAGGCGCAGGCCGGTCGCAATGAAGCGCTCCGACCTGATCGACCTGGTGCACGCCCAGCGGGTAGACGTCACCCTTGAGGCGGACCTCGGGTGGATCTCCGCGGGTTCCACGGAAGACCTCGGGCCCATCAGGTGAGCGCCGGTCTGCTGGACACCAGCGTGTGGATCGCTGGGGAAGTGGGTCGGCTACTCGACACCGCCGCGCTTCCCGATGAGGCGTACGTCTGCGTCGTGACGCTCGCCGAGCTTCAGGCGGGCGTGTTGGCGGCGCCCGACACGCGGACGCGCGTGGCCAGGCTGGCCACCGTCGAGAGACTCGCCGGCCTGGAGCCGCTGGCGGTAGACGGGGCGGTGGCCAGGCAGTGGGCGTCGCTGCGGGTGCAGCTGCACGAGGCCGGTCGATCAATGGGGATCAATGATCTGTGGATCGCGGCCGTGGCGCTGGCCAACGGACTGCCGGTGGTCACTCAGGACTCGGGGTTCGACGTGCTCGGTGAGCTGGGCGCTCTCGAGGTGATCCGCGTGTAGCTGTCAGCGGGCTCAGGGCACGCAGAACGGCAACCGAATGCTCAATGGGCAAATTTGCCTAATGGGCAATAAGGCACCTACTGTGGGGACGTCTCCGTCATCGACCGAAGGGCCCCGCATGTCCGCCTTCCTCTACCGCCTCGGCAGGACGGCGGCCACCCGGCCGTTGGCTTTCCTCGCGGCCTGGCTGCTCGTCATCGCTGCCGTGGTCGGCCTGCTCCTCACGCAGACCCCGTCCATCTCCTCGCGCCTCACCCTCGACGACGCCCCGCGCAGCTGGTGCTGGACGAGGTCACCGCGGCGCTCCCCGAGGCGGGTGGCACGCAGGGAACCCTCGTCTTCTCCGCCGACGACGGCGGGCGCGTGGACAGCCCTGACCGCGCCGACGCGATCTCCCGATCGCTCGACGCGGCCGTCGGCACCGGCATCGTCCTTGACCGGGATGCCCGGCTGGAGGAGCAGCGCGCCGAGGTGGAGACCACCGTCCGCGCGACCGTCGAGGGCAAGGTGGCCGACGAGGTCCGTGCCCAGCTCAAGTCGTTGATCACCGCCCTCGAAGGGGCAGTCCCCAGCGGGGCACCCGCCGCGTCGCCGGCGCAACAGGAATCAATGGCGGCGCTCGGCGCGCGGCTGAACGAGGTCACGACGACCGCCCGCGCCCTCGTCGCCGCCCCTGACCAGCAGCTCATCGCCGAGTCCGGCGCGTTCTTCGCCGAGGTCGGGCAGCTGCGGGCCGAGCTGCAGGCCATGGGCGTCCCCGTCGACGGGTTCCCGGCTCCCGAGCCGGGCATGACCGACCCTGCCGCGGCCGTCGATGACGCGGCCATGGCCGCCACTGACGAGGCCCTTGGCCGCCTGGACGGACTCCTGGACGGCACGTCGCCGGGCGGAACCTCACTGGTGGCCTCCGACGGGGAGCGTCGGACGGTCGTCGTCTCGGACGACGGCACCGTCGCCATCGCCTCCATCCAGCTCACCGAGCAGATCTCCGATCTCCCCGAGGGCAGCCTCGACGACCTGCTTTCCGCCGTCGACGGAGAGGTCGCGGGGAAGGGCCTCGCGGTGGCCGCGAGCAGCGCCCTTCAGCCGATGGAGCCACCCATCGGCGGGAGCGAGGCCATCGGCCTCGCCATCGCCGCCGTCGTGCTGCTTCTGACCCTCGGCTCGCTCACGCTGGCCGGCCTGCCCATCCTGCTCGCCCTGGTCGGCGTGTTCATCGGGGTGGGCGGCGCCTACGCGCTGTCCGCGAACTTCGAGATGACCACCTCCACGCCGGCGCTCGGGCTGATGCTGGGCCTGGCCGTGGGGATCGACTACGCCCTCTTCATCATCCACAAGCACAGCTCCCTGCGGGCCAGGCTGGGGCTCGACGCCGTCGAGGTCACCGCCCGCGCCGTCGCCACCGCCGGAGGCGCCGTCCTGTTCGCCGGGCTCACTGTCGTCATCGCGCTCCTCGGGCTGCTGACGCTCGGCATGGGGTTCGTCTCCACGATGGCGGTCACGGCAGCCGTCACCGTCATCCTGGCCATCGCCCTGTCGCTGACCGCGCTACCGGCCCTGCTGGGACTGCTCGGGCGCGGGCGTCGGGCACGCACCCAGCCGGTGCGCGCCCACCGCGGCCACGAGCACTCCCGGTTCGGCCGGATGGCCAAGCGCTGGGTAGAGGCCGTCACCGCGCGCCCGATCCTCACGATCGTGCTCATCGTCCTGGGCCTGGGCGCCCTGTCGCTGCCGGCCGCGCAGATGCAGCTCGGCATGCCGTCGGGGGCGGTGGCCGCGCCCGGCTCGGATCAGCGGGTCGCCTACGACTCGGTGACCCACGCCCTCGGGGAGGGGGCGAACGCGCCGCTCATCGTCGCGCTGACGCCGTCGGATGCGGCCGCTGTGGATCAGGACCGCCTGGAGGCCTGGCAGTCCGAGCTCGCCACGCACGAGACGGCTGCCAACGTCCAGCTGATGGGGACCTCCGAGGACCGCTCGCTCGTGCTCTACACCGTCGTCCCGGACGCCGGGCCCACCGATGAGAGCACGGCCGATCTGGTCACCGCAGTGCGCGCCGCCGAACTCGACGGGGTTGAGCGGATCGGCGTCACGGGGCTCACCGCCATCAACATCGACCTGTCCGAGTCGCTCGCAGAGGCCATTCCCGTCTACCTCTCCCTCGTGGCCGCTTTGTCGCTGATCGTGCTGCTCGTGGTGTTCCGGTCCGTGGTGGTGCCGCTGGCCGCCACCGCCGGCTTCCTCCTGTCCATCGGCGCCACCATGGGGCTCGTCGTGACGGCCTTCGGCAATCCCAGCTTCACCTGGCTCGTGGGGGTGGATCGGGCCGGTCCGGTACTGAGCTTCCTGCCGATCATGGCCACCGGCATCCTCTACGGCCTGGCGATGGACTACCAGGTGTTCCTCGGCACGTCGATCCGCGAGGCCTACGTGCACGGCGAGACCGCGCGGCTGGCCGTGGTGGACGGCTTCCATCACGCGAGCCGGGTCGTCGTCGCGGCGGCCATCATCATGGTCTCCGTCTTCGGTGGCTTCGTCCTCAGCGAGGATTCCATGATCCGGCAGTTCGGCTTCGCGCTCGCCGTCGGCATCCTCATCGACGCCTTCGTCATCCGTATGGCGCTCATCCCGGCGGTGCTGCACCTGGCCGGGGACCACGCCTGGTGGCTGCCGGGTTGGCTGGACCGGATCCTCCCCGAGGTTGACGTCGAGGGCACGCGTCTAGAGGTGGCCGACGCGGTGGTGGAGGACGCCCCACGCGAGGAGGCGCCCGTCGGGGCCGGGGTGGGACACTGAACCCATGGCACCCGGACTACGCGACGCGAAGCGCACCGCCGTGGCGCAGCGGCTCGCCGCCACCGCCTTCGACCAGGTGCGCGAGCGCGGGTTCGGCGAGGTGACGGTGGACGACGTGGTGACCGAGGCGGAGGTGTCGCGGCGGACGTTCTCCAACTACTACTCGTGCAAGGAGGCGGCGGTCGCGGCGGTGGTCGTGCACCGGGTGGAGGCGGCGCTGCGCGAGTGGCAGCCGCCCACCGCGGCCGATCCCCTCACGTTGGTCAGCGACCTGGTTGACCACCAGATCCGGGTGGGTGCCTTCGGGTCGCTGACCGAGGTCGCGGCGCTTGCTGTCGGGCATCCCCAGCTGGTGCCCTTCGTCCGGGAGGCTCAGTGGCAGCTCTGGGTGGCGGTGGGGGACAGGGTCCTCGACGTGCTGCCCGGGGCGGGCGACGACGACGTGGAGACGGTCCGGTTGGCCGTCGGCGCCCTGTTCGGGATTGTCAGCGCCAGCCTGATCGGCTCGGGCGACCGGTCGGGGGCCGGCAACCTCCGGGGAGCCGTGCACCGGGGGATCGCGCGGCTCGGGACCGGCCTCGGCCGGCCCGCAGCCTCGGAGGGATGAGCCCCGAACCGGCGCCGTCGTCGCGTCAGTCCTTCGATTGAGGCAGCCTCGTCCGGCCACCCCGTTTCGGGTTCGACGGCGGGGGCACGACGGGGCCGATGCCGCCGTCGGGGGCCTCATCGAGGTCGACGATGACCGGCGCGTGGTCGCTGGGCAGCTTGCCCTTCCGGGCAGCCCGGTCCACCCAGGCGGCCGTGACCCGGTCCGCCACCGGCTGCGACGCCAGCACCAGGTCGATCCGCATTCCCAGATCCTGGTGGAACATTCCGGCGCGGTAGTCCCAGTAGGAGAACACGCGTTCGCGCTCCGGCCAGCGGGCCCGCACGACGTCGACCAGCCCGAAGGCTTCCAGCCGCTGCCGCTCGGGTCCGGTCACGTGGGTGTGGCCGAGGTAGGCGGCGGGATCGAACACGTCGGCGTCGGCGGGCGCGACGTTCATGTCCCCGCACAGCGCCACGTCCGGCGGTCCCGCGGCAACCGCGGCCGCCAGGGCGTCGAACCAGTCGAGTTTGATGGCGTAGTGGTCCGAGCCCACCTCGCGGCCGTTGGGCACGTACAGGCTGTGGATGCGCACGCCGCCGCAGGTGGCGCTGATGGCCCGGGCCTCAGTGACGCCCCCGTACCGGGGCTGGCCGGGAAAGTCCCGCTCGACGGCGGACAGCCCGACGCGGGACAGCAACGCAACGCCGTTGAACCCGCCGTACCCGTGGTGCGCGGCCTCGTAGCCCAGCTCCGCGAGGGGGCCCGCCAAGAGCTCACCGAAGGTGGCGTCGGTGAGTTTGGTCTCCTGGAGGCAGACGACGTCCGGCTTGCGTTCCTCCAGCCAGGGCAGCAGTCGGGGCATCCTCTGCTTGGCGGAGTTGACGTTCCAGGTGGCGATCCTCACGCCCGCGAGGCTACCCGCCCGACGCCTCCGGAGGGGCCGCGAGGGCCTCGCGCAGCCGGGCGGCGTAGGCCGCCTGCTCGCCTTCGGTGTATCGGGTCCGGGGCCAGAAGAACCCGCGCAGGCCGTCACCCCTCGTCCGCGGCACCACGTGCACATGCAGGTGGGGGACGGACTGGCTGACCACCGTGTTGATGGCGGTGAAAGATCCCTGGGCACCGTACGCGGTCGTGACAGCGGCGGCGACCCGCTGGACGACGGCGAACAGGGGCGCTAGTGGCGTGTCGGTGATGTAACTTTACGGTTGCGTGGGACAATTGGGCATGGCGAACAGGACAGCCCCGGCACTGGTGTTACGTGAAGGCGATCGGGGCGAGTTGGAGCGCCTGACCCGGGCGGCGACGGTGATGGCCCCCACGGCACAGCGGGCGCGGATCGTGTTGCTGGCCGCTGACGGGGTCGGGAACCAGGTGATCGCCGACACGGTGGGGGTGTCGAGGCCGACGGTGAACCTGTGGCGGGACCGCTACGCCGAGCGCGGTCTTCAGGGTTTGGCTGATGAGCGCCGCCCGGGGCGACCCCGCCGGGTCGACCGGGTTGCGATCCTCGCCGCGACTCTGGACCCGCCTCCGGCCAGCCTGGGGGTGACGCACTGGTCGTCTCGGCTGCTGGCGCCGCGTGTGGGGGTCGACCATGCCACCGTCGCGGCGGTGTGGAAGGAGTTCGGGGTCCGCCCGTGGAAGGCGGAGTCCTTCAGGTTCTCCACCGATCCGGAGCTGGTGGCCAAGGTCACCGACGTGGTGGGCCTGTATCTCGGCCCCGCCGGACAACGCGATCGTGTTGTGCGTGGATGAGAAGTCGCAGATCCAGGCGTTGAACCGGACTCAGAAGACACTGCCGATGGCGCCGGGCCATGCGGAGCAGCGCACCCATGACTACGTCCGGCACGGCACCACCACCCTGTTCGCGGCGTTGGAGGTCGCCACCGGGAAGGTTACCGGCCTGTGTAAGGACCGGCGCCGGCATCAGGAGTTCCTTGGGTTCCTCAAGCATGTGGCGCGTGCCTACCCGACCCAGGAGCTGCATTTGGTGATGGACAACTACGCCACTCACAAGAAGGCCGAGGTCCGTGACTGGCTCGCCGCGAACCCACGGATCACCGTGCACTTCACCCCGACCTCCGGATCGTGGCTGAACCTGATCGAGGTCTGGTTCGGGATCATCGAACGCCAAGCCATCCGGCGCGGGACCTTCACCTCGGTCCGCGACCTCACAGGCAAGATCCGCACCTTCATCAACGGTTGGAACCGACGCAAACAAGCATTCATGTGGACCAAAATTCCCGACCAGATTCTTGACCGAATAGACCGGAAACGTAAACATGTCTCAACGACAGGCCACTAGTACCCACTGAAAGCAAGACGAACACTGAATGGCATGCTTCCGGCGAGACCCAAGAGGAGGCACGGTAGGAGTCAGGAGGCACGGTAGGAGTCGTCGGGCGAGAAGGGGAACCGCCGAGGCCACGAGAAGCGCCCCAATAGCCCAAGGAAGAGCCCGAGTTGTGAGAATCAACCCAAGAGTGTCCGGGGCGTATGACATGATGATTCGGACCCACACCGGGAAAGCAGTACCTATCAGGTACCCAACCAGAGCCAATAGTCCCTGAGAGCTCCGGAGATTGGTGTACATTGTTCATCCCTATCAATAATGTAGCCCGTAATGCTGCAGACGTCGAGCAAACACGGCCCACTGGGCACAGTCTGTACTACCGTCCGTAGTTCCGGCAAGGGTCGAAAGTTTGACCGCCCGCTGGATCCCCACTGGCGCCCTTCTTCTGCTGCTCACGGCCACTGTCTCGCGTCGCGCTCGGCGGCCCACGCGACTGTCCCCGTAGTGCTCGCCATCAGTACCGCCAGCACCGCCGAGGCCAGAAGCGTCTACGGCCGTTTCGGGCTGATTCGGGAGGGCTGTTTACGCTTGCCGGGGCAGGAGGTCTGTCAGGAGGCTTCGGACAGGCGCCGCACAACGTACTGGTTGAGGCTCATGTGCTCTTCCGCCGCTTCTGTCGCCAGCCTGCGGTGAAGGCCTTGCCCGACCCGCAGATTGCACTTGCCCGAGAAGTTCCGTTCCGAAAACGGCTCTGGCACCTACCGTCTCGCGTCGCCCTCGGCGACCCACGCGCGTGCCGCCGTCCCGCTCACCATCAGCAGCGCCATCACCGACAGCGCCGCCGTCCCCAGCGTCAACAGCCTGGCCGCGCCCAGTGGCACGGGCTCCAGCAGCGAAAAGACGGCGTCGGCGGTCAGCAGCACCATGAACAGCGTGCGCGCCCAGCGACGCCGGGCCAGCGTCAGCAGCCACAGCGCCAGATAGGCGATCGGCACCAGCGCCACCAGCGACGCGATGCCGAGGGCCAGCTCGTGCGACGCGCCCGCCCCGCGGACGGCCGCCAGCACCGTCGGATAGAGCGTGACCGTCTGGACGGTCCGCAGAAGCGAGATGAGTCCGGCGAACAGCAGTCCCGCCGGAGGGATGTGGTGCTTCTCGATGCCGACGTCGACCACCGCGGTCAGGCCCGGCAGATCGGGCCGCGAGTCGCCCTCGACGAACGCAGAGGTGTCAACGATGGGAAGGTCACCGTCGGTGTGGATCGCGTCGCCGCCGCCGTTGCGGGCGTGATAGGCCGTGAAGAACTTGTCGATCGTCCGGACGGGGAGGTCAGGCTCGGCGTAGCGGATGGTGTCGATGATGTAGTCGCGCTCGGCGTCGATGTCGGGATCGATCTTGTGGGTCACCTGCGCGGTGAACAGCGACAGCCCGACGGAGCGGTCGTAGGTGCCGGCCGCCAGCCAGTCCACCTTCAGGCCGCCCGGCAGCAGCCAGCCGTCAGGCACCTTCCAGAAGCGGACGTGGTGCCGCTTCGACGCGTCGCCGCCCACCTCCTGCTGGTAGGTGAAGTCCTGCCGCCGCCCGAACAGCATCAGGTTGGAGACGGGAGCCTCCTTGTATGTGCGACGAAGGAGCGTGGAGGCGATCATCCGCAGGCTCGAGCCGATGGTGATCTCGTCGGCCATCGACCAGCCGGCGGCGCGCATCGCGGCGTGCACGTCGACCTCGTCGCCGTCGAAGGCAAGGTTGACGGGGTCGCCGAGCAGCCCGTCTGCGGTGCGGGTGCGGCCGATGAAGTAGTTGGGCACGTACAACTCGGTGAACACCTGGTGCAGGCGGGGCAGCAGCAGGTAGGCGACCAGGCCGTAGAACCCGAGGACGGGGATGATGCTGGTCCATGTGAGCTGGAAGCTGGCCATCAGGAAGCGCCCGGCCAGCCACCCGGCACAGCCGAGCGCGATGAGAATGAACACGGCATCCACCGCGCCGGCGTTGCGGTGGGGCCGCGGGACGACGGGCGGCCGAGGGGTCGCACGATAGACGGGCACGGGCAACGATGACACCGGCCGGCCCTCGTCCGGGCCGGCCCCGTCCTGCTGCTGGTCCACCTCAACCTCCCCCGAATCTGACGTCGAGATTATCGGACCGGCAGCGGCCACGCCCCGAGCAGGGCCAGCGTTCCTGTGGCCCTGGTCATCGCCACGTACCTGTCGACCGCCCCCGTGATCCCGCCGCCGAACTGCCCGGGCCGCACCAGCACCACGAGGTCGAACTCCAGCCCCTTCGCCGTCACCGGGGTCAGGACGCTCACGCGCTCCCGCGGCGTGACGCCGTCGGCCCCGATGACGCAGGCGATGCCCTCGGCGTGCGCGGCCAGCCAGCCGTCGAGCAGACCTGGAAGGTCGGCCGGCTCGCCGCGCAGCACGCGTCCGCCTGTCTCGCGGATGGAGGTCGGCACATTGGCGTCGGGCAGGGCCGTGCGGATCTCCGCCTCCGCGACGGCCATCACCTCGGCCGGGGTCCGGTAGTTGACGGTGAGTCGGGCCACCCGCGCGTCACCCAGGCCCACCCGGGAGAGCCGCTCGGCCCACGACTCCGGGAACCCCTCCCGGGCCTGCGCCCGGTCCCCGACGACGGTCAGACTCCGCGACGGGCAGCGCGCCAGCAGCATCCGCCACTGGGCATCCGTCAGCTCCTGGGCCTCGTCGACGATGACGTGCGCGAACGGCCCTGCCAGCGGGTCGACGTCCGGCCGGTCCAGGGGCTCGAGCAGGGCGCCGGCGAGGTCGTCGCCGCGCAGCATCTTCATCACCTGCATCTCGGTGGAATCGGAGGCGATCAGGTCGGCGGCCACCCGCTCCCGCTCCTCGGCCTCGACGGCGAGCGCCGCCCGCTCCCGACGGCGCCGCGCCGGGCCAGCCGGGTCGCCGATCCGGCGGCGGGCCGCGTCGAGCAGCGGCAGGTCGGCCGTCGTCCACATGGCTCCCTCGTCCCGGCGCAGCGCCGCCCGCTCATCGGGGGTCAGCCCCGGGGCGGCGAGCCGCAGGAACGCCGGGACGGACCACAGGTCGGAGACAAGCTCGGCAGGATCGAGCACCGGCCAGGTCTCCCCGAACACGTCGCGCAGTTCCTCGGCCCCCTCCAGCCAGGCCCGGAGCGCGTCGCGGTCGACCTCCTCCGGGTCGACCTGATCGCAGGCCGCCTCCAGCAGCGCGTCCCACACCTGGTCGCGCGCGTCGTTGTGCGGGGCGCCCGGCTCGTGTGACGCCAGCGCCTCCGTCCAGTCCTCGACGGTGAGGGTGAGGGCACCCCAGGGGGTGTCGAGCTCCGTGTCCTCGACGGGCGGCTCCTCGTAGAACCGGACGGCGGCGTCGACGATCGGCTCCTGGTCCAGCCGCGCCTTGAGCCGCGCCACCCCCGGATTGGGCTCCTCGACGGCGGACGCCCCCTCGACGACCAGGTCGCGCAACGTGCACATCGCGACCCTGTCCTCACCCAGGCTGGGCAGCACGTCGTCGGCGTAGTCGAGGTACTGCCGGCCGGGCCCCACGAACAGCACCCCGCCGCTTCCCTGCGCGACCCGGGCGTCGGCGTACATGAGGAACGCGGCGCGGTGCAGCGCCACCACGGTCTTGCCGGTGCCGGGCCCGCCGTCGACGACGAGCGGCCCCCGGGCGTGCGCCCGGATGACGGCGTCCTGGTCGGCGGCGATGGTGGCCAGCACGTCGCGCATCCTGGGCGAGCGGCTCGCGCCGAGCCCTGCGATGAAGGCCGACTGGTCGTCGAGCGCGGCGCCCGGCACGTCGTCGGCGAACGCCTCGTCCCAGTAGTCGACGACGCGGCCGTCGGCCCAGCGGTAGCGGCGGCGGCTGGCCAGGCCCTGCGGCTCGGCGAGCGTGGCGGCGAAGAACGGGGCGGCCGCTTCCGTGCGCCAGTCGACCAGGAGTTGCGCGCCGTCGGCATCCAGCAGCCCGGAACGCCCGACGTAGGTGACGGCGCCGTCGACGCCCACCATGCGGCCGAGGCACAGGTCGACGCCGTAGCGCTCCAGCAGCCGCAGCTGCGCCGCAACCCGCCGGATCTGGATGTCGCGTTCGACGGCGTACTGGCCGAGGCCGGCGGCCGAGCGCCGTAGCTCGTCGAGCTGCGTGGTCAGCTCGTGGCGCCGGACGGCGAGCCGCTCGGCGACGCGGCCGAGGTGGGCGTCGTCGGCAGAGACGAGGGCCGGGGCGGCTTTGGGGGAGGTGGTGCGGAGGGAGAAGACGGACATCAGGGCGGCTCCAGGGGGCGCTTGTCGGTCGGGAGCGACGATTGTGCACCCTCTGGGGGCCTTGCGGCAAGGGGGTGGGCGGGGCATAGTCTGGAAGTCTCCGGTTCCTGAGGAGCGAGCGCCAGCGAGCGTCTCGAAGGACCGCCCCCTTCCGTTTCACCATCCGGGACCTGTGCGCCCCCTCCTGCGGCCCGCGGGTATAAAGAACGGGTGATCGACCAGTGACCAGCCCAGCCTCTCAGGCCGCGACGTCGACACCCCCGACCGACGAGGCCGTGCGCTCCGCCGTCCGCCAGGGGATCTCCGTCGGCCTCGCCACCGGGGCCTATGGCATCTCCTTCGGCGCCCTCTCCGTCGCCAGCGGGCTGACCCTTTGGCAGACGTGCGTACTCAGCCTGCTGATGTTCACCGGCGGCAGCCAGTTCGCGTTCATCGGCGTGATCGGCGGCGGGGGAGCGGGCCCCGCGGCCGCCGCGACCGCGCTGCTGCTCGGCGTCCGCAACTCCCTCTACAGCCTGCAGATGGCGCCGCTGCTGCACCTGCGCGGCGCCAGGAGGGTCGCCGCGGCGCAGGTGACGATCGACGAATCCGTGGCCGTCTCCCTGGCCCAGCCGGATCCGGCCTCGCGGCGGGTCGGCTTCTGGGCCGCCGGGATCGGCGTGTTCGTGTTCTGGAACCTGGCGACGCTGGGCGGCGCGCTGCTCGGCGACGTGCTCGGCGACCCCGCCCGCTGGGGACTCGACGGCGCCGCCGCGGCCGCGTTCGTCGGCCTCCTGTGGCCGCGGCTCCGGCAGCGGCAGGCGCAGGCGATCGGCGTGGTGGCCGCCGTCGTCGCGGTCGTCGCCGTCCCACTGGCGCCTGCGGGGGTCCCGATCCTCGCCGCCGGTGCTGCCGCCGCGCTCGTCGCGCTCCTCACCCACCGTCCTGGCGGGGAGGAGACGGCATGAGCCTCTGGTTCTGGATCCTCGTCGCCGCGTTCGGCGCCCTTACGCAGAAGCTGATCGGCTACTTCGTCGCGCCCGACCTGCTGGAGCGACCCCGCGTGGCGGACACGGCCTCCGCCATCACCGTCGGGTTGCTGTCTGCGCTCGTGATCACGCAGACGTTCGCGTCGGGGACCTCGCTGGTGCTCGACGCCAGGGTCGCCTCCGTCGCGGTGGCGGCCGTCGCGCTGTGGCTGCGGGCCCCGTTCATCCTGGTGGTCGTGCTCGGCGCGGTGACCGCGTCGGGGCTGCGTGCCGCGGGCCTCGCCGCCTGACGTCTCCGCCTGACATCTCCGGGCGTTCCGGCACCGCCAAACGCCGTGTGAAAGCGCTTCGACGAGCGGTTCATTCCCGTGTTACAGCGTGTGGCAGCGTGTTGCACAACATTTCACGCGGGCTTGGATCGGCGTTTTTCGGCTCCTCAGACTGCTCTCATCCGGCCACCCGGGCCGGGCACCTGAGTCCCAGGAGTCTTCATGACACAGTCCAAGTGGGTGCGTGGCCTGACCACGCTGCTCGTCACATCCGTTGCGGCCGCCCTGCTTGCCTCCTGCGGCGCCGCCACCCCGGGCACCGACCCGACCACCCCCGCTGCGTCCGGTGAGCCGGCGCCCGGCGGCGCCCTCACCTACCTCGAGCCGCAGACGTGGAACACGCTGTATCCGCCGTCGGCCGGCTTCTATCCCAACGGCGGCATCGTCAACAACATCACCGACCGCCTCCTCTATCAGAACCCCGAGACCCTCGAGCTGGAGCCGTGGATCGCCACGGCGCTGCCCGTGGTCAACGAGGACGCCACCGAGTACACGTTCACGATCCGCGACGACGTCACCTACTCCGACGGCACGAAGCTGACGGCGGAGAACGTCGTCAAGAACTTCGACCTGTTCGGCAAGGGCGACAAGGACCGGACGCTGTCCGTCTCGGAGGCCATCAACAACTACGAGTCCGGCGAGGTCGTCGACGCCACCACCGTGAAGTTCCACTTCAAGGCGTCGGCCCCCGGCTTCGCGCAGGCCGTGTCGACCATCAACTCGGGCCTACTGTCCGACGCGACCCTCGACAAGGACGCCGACGGCTTCGGCCCCGGCCAGGCCGCCACGATCATCGGCAGCGGCCCGTTCGTCATCGAGAAGGAGGACATCGGCACGCAGCTCGTCGTCAAGGCCCGCGACGACTACGACTGGGCGCCGCCGTCGCTGGAGCACCAGGGTCCTGCCTACCTCGACCAGATCAGCTACGTCGTCGCCGGCGAGAACAGCGTCCGCATCGGCTCGCTGACGGCCGGTCAGGCCGACATCGCCCGCCAGGTCGAGGCGCCGGACGAGGCAGTGGTCAAGGGAGCGGGGCTGCCGATCGTCAGCCGCCCCACCAACGGAGTCACCAACTCGCTTGCTCTGCGCTTCGGGCACCCGCTGCTGACCGACATCCACGTGCGTGAGGCCATCTTCTCCGCCATCGACCGCGAGGCCATCCTCGAGGCCCTGTTCACCGAGTCGTACCCGCTGGCCACGTCGTCGCTGGCGAAGGGTGCCCGCGGCTACAAGGACCAGTCGGCCGCCCTCGTCTACGACCAGGCCAAGGCCACCAGCCTCCTCGACGAGGCCGGCTGGGTCGTCGGGAGCGACGGCATCCGGGAGAAGGACGGCGAGCGCCTGGCGCTCACCTTCAACATCGCCCTGCCGCAGCCCCGCTCCGCCGACGTCGTGACGATCATCCAGGACCAGCTCCGCCAGGTCGGCATCGAGGTCTCGACCATCTCCGGCGACCAGGCCGCCCAGACAGCCGCGGCGAACGACATCAACCAGGTGCAGGTGTACCACTCGATGGTCGCCCGCGCCGACTACGACGTCATCAAGAGCCAGTACCACTCGGCCAACCGCAACGTGCTGCAGAACCTCAGCTCGGCCACCGGCGAGATCACGGATCCGGAGCTCGACCGGCTGCTCGAGGCCGTCGCCTCCTCCCCGAAGGATGAGGACCGCGCGGCCGCCAGCGGCGCGGTGCAGGACTACCTGACGGCCAACTTCTACGTGCTGCCGCTGTTCGAGGAGCCGCAGGTCTACGGCTTGCAGACCTACGTCCAGGGCTTCACCACGGAGTCCGTCGCCCGGCCGAGCTTCTACTCGGTCTGGCTGAACAAGTGATCGACGCGGCGGGGCCAGGCATGAGGGAGGTGAACCGCACGTGGCTGTCCTGAAGCGCATCGCCCAGGCGCTGCTGGTGATCCTGCTGGCCTTCACGGCCACCTTCATCCTCATGCAGGCCCTGCCCGGCGACGGGGTGCTGGCCCGGTACCAGAACCCCGAACTCGGGCTCACCCCCGAGCAGATCGAGGAACTGCGCCGCGTCTACGGCGTCGACCAGCCGGTCTGGGTGCAGTACCTGACCAGCATCGGCAACTACATCGCCGGCAACTTCGGCACGTCGATGCAGTCCGGCGCCCGCGTCGCCGACCTCATCGTGACGGCGCTGCCCCAGACGCTGGTGCTGGCCTCCACCGGCTTCGCGCTGGCGGTCGTCGTCGCCGTCGTGATCGCCTTCCTGGCCTCGTTCCCGCCGTTCGGCCGGCTCCGCGGCTTCATCCGCACCCTGCCGCCGCTGTTCGTGTCCGTGCCCGCCTTCTGGGTCGGCATCCTGCTGATCCAGGTGTTCTCCTTCGGGCTGGGGTGGGTGCGCGTCATCGGCGCCACCGGCCTCGAGGCCCTGATCCTGCCCGCGATCACGATCAGCGTGCCGATCTCGGCCCCGCTCAGCCAGGTGCTGATCCGCAGCCTCGACGAGGTGCAGGAGGCCCCGTTCGTGGACGTCGTCCGCTCCCGCGGCGCCAGCGAATGGTGGCTGCTGGTGCGCAACGTCGCCAAGAACGCGCTGCTTCCGACCATCACCATCGCCGGCCTGCTGTTCGGCGAACTGGTGGCGGGCGCCGTCGTCACGGAGGCCGTCTTCGGCCGCGCCGGCATCGGCACCCTGACGGAGCAGGCGGTCGCCAACCGCGACCTGCCCGTCATCCAGGCCGTCGTGCTGCTCGCCGCCGTCGGCTTCGTCACCATCAACCTGATCGTCGACCTGCTCTACCCGGTCATCGATCCCCGGCTGCGGAGGGAGGCGGCATGATCAAGCGCGAACTGCTGCGGCCCGGGGCGCTGGTGGCCCTCCTGATCCTGCTCATCGTGCTCGTGTGGGCGGTGTTCCCCGGCCTGTTCACCGGCTTCGACCCGATCTCCGGCTCGGCGAAGGAAGCACTGAAGCCGCCGTCGGCGCTCCACTGGTTCGGCACCGACGCGACGGGCCGCGACCTGTACGCCCGCGTCGTCCACGGCGCCCGACACTCGCTGAGCGCGGGTGCCGCCGCGGTCGGGATCGGCTTCGTGGTGGGCACGCTGCTCGGCGTCATCGCCGGAGCCCGCCCCGGCATCGTCGACGACATCATCATGCGTCTCGTCGACGTCCTGCTGGCCATCCCCGGCCTGCTGCTGTCGCTGTCGGTGGTGATCCTGCTCGGCTTCGGCACCACCAACGCGGCGATCGCCGTCGGCCTGACCTCCATCGCCACCTTCGCCCGCCTGGCGCGCTCCCGCGTCGTCAGCGTCAGCACCTCGGACTTCGTCGAGGCCGCGTACGGTTCGGGCGGAACCTTCTGGTCGGTGCTGGGCCGCCACGTGCTGCCCAACTCGATGGGCCCGGTCATCGCCCTGATCGCCCTGCAGTTCGGCAGCGCCATCCTGCAGATCGCCACCCTCGGCTTCCTCGGCTACGGCGCCCCGCCGCCCACGCCCGAGTGGGGTCTCCTGATCGCCGAGGGCCGCAACTACATGGCCACCGGCTGGTGGCTCACGACCCTGCCGGGTCTGGTGGTCGTCGCCGTCGTGCTCTCGACCAACCGACTCAGCAACGCCATCCGAGAGGTGACCCGATGAGCGCCCCCATCCTCACCGTCGACGGGCTCACCGTCGACTACACCACCCACGAGGGCTCCCGCCGCGCCGTCGACGGCGTCTCCCTGGAGATCGCCGCCGGCGAAGTGCTCGGCGTCGTCGGTGAGTCAGGCTCCGGCAAGTCGACCATCGCGCAGACCATCATCGGGCTGCAGGCCGCCAACGCGCGCATCGTCGGCGGCTCCGTGAAGCTGGGCGACCTCGACCTGCTCGCCTCCGGCCGCCGCACCTGGCGGCAGGTCCGCGGCACCCGGATCGCGCTGGTCCCGCAGGACCCGAACAACTCGCTCAACCCGCTGCGGACGGTGGGGGCCAGCATCGCCGAGCCGCTGCTGCTGCACGGCGCCTCCCCGAAGGCGGTGCAGGGGCGGGTGCTGGAACTGCTGGAGCTCGTCGGGATCCCCGACCCGCCGCGGCGCGCCGCCCAGTACCCGCACGAGCTGTCCGGGGGCATGCGCCAGCGCGTCCTGATCGCGGCGGCCGTCGCGCTCGAGCCCGAGCTGATCATCGCCGACGAGCCGACCAGCGCCCTCGACGTCACCGTCCAGCGCCGCATCCTCGACCTCATCGACGAGCTGCGGCTGCGCACCAACACGTCGGTGCTGCTCATCACGCACGACGTCGGCGTCGCGGGCGAGCGAGCGGACCGTCTCCTCGTGATGCGGCAGGGACGGATGGAGGAGGTCGGGCCGACGGCCCGGGTCATCACGAGCCCCGAACGTGACTACACGCGCCAGCTGATCTCCGACGTGCCCTCCTTCAGCGTCCGGACCCGCGAGACGGTCGTCGTCCCCGAGGAGACCGCGCCCCTGGTTGAGGTGACGGGCCTCGTCCGTGAGTTCTCCCGCGGCCGCCAGGAAGAGCCGTTCCGCGCCGTCGACGACGTGAGCTTCACCGTCGCCCCCGGCACCACACACGCCATCGTGGGCGAGTCGGGCTCCGGCAAGACCACCACGGGCCGCATCCTCGTCGGCCTCGACCACCCGACGGCCGGGTCGGTCCGCGTCGGCGACCGGGAGATCCGGAGCGTCCGTGGGGCCAGGGCCCGCGAGCAGCGCCGCGCGGTGCAGCTCGTCTACCAGAACCCGTTCGGCTCGCTCGACCCCCGGCAGCACGTCGGCTCGATCATCGAGGAGCCCCTGCGCAACTTCCGCATCGGCGCCTCCGCGGCCGAGCGGAAGGCGAAGGTCCGCGAGATCCTCGACGCCGTCGCGCTGCCGGAGCAGTACGCCACCCGGCTGCCGCGCGAGCTGTCCGGCGGGCAGCGGCAGCGGGTCGCGATCGCCCGCGCCCTGGTGATCGAGCCGCAGCTTGTCGTCCTCGACGAGGCCGTCTCCGCCCTCGACGTCACCGTCCAGGCGCAGATCCTGGAGCTGCTCGACCGGCTGCAGCGTGAGCGGGGCCTCACGTATGTGTTCATCTCGCACGACCTGGCGGTCGTCAGGCAGATCTCCGACACCGTTTCGGTGCTGAAGGAGGGTGTCCAGGTGGAGGCCGGCGCCACCGAGGACGTCTTCCGCCGCCCCCGCCACGACTACACCCAGGCGTTGCTCGACGCCATCCCCGGCCGCCTCTACGCGACCATCTGACCCAGGAGGACCACCCATGACCACCCCCCGCATCGGCCTGTTCACCCGCCTGCTCGAGGATGCGAGCCCCGCCGACCGCTACCGCTTCGCGCTCGAACAGATCGCCACGGCCGAACGCCTCGGTTTCGCCAGCGCCTGGGTCGCCCAGCACCACTTCCACGCGGCCGAGGGTGGCCTGCCGTCGCCGTGGGTGCTGCTCGGCGCCGCGGCCGCCACCACCTCGACCATCCGGCTCGGCACCGGCGTCATCACCCTTCCGCTCGAAGACCCGATCCGCGTCGCGGAGGACGCCGCCGTCGTCGACGAGATCAGCGGTGGCCGGGTCGAGATCGGCATCGGCACCGGCGGCACGCCGGCCAGCTTCACCGCCTTCGGGCTGCGTTCGGAGGACCGGCGCGACCTGTTCGCCGCCAAGTTCGCCACGCTGCTCACGGCCTTCGACGGCGGGTCCCTCGGCGCCGACGAGAACCGGCTGTACCCGGCGGCGCCCGGCCTGGAGCGTCGCCTGTGGCAGGCGACGTTCTCCGCCGCCGGCGCCGCGCTGGCCGGGGCGCGCAACGACGGCCTCATGCTGTCGCGCTCGCAGCCCCGCCCCGCCGACAACCCGGACGCGTCGCTGGTGGAGATCCAGGCCCCGATCGTCGAGGTCTACGAGGCTGCCCTCGGCGACGGCGGCCAGCGTCGACTGCTGGCGTCCCGCACCGTCGTCGTGGTCGACGAGGAGAACCGCACCCGCGTCCTCGAGGCCGCGCTGCCGAGCCTGCGCCGGTTCGCCGGCGGCTTCGGCGGCCGCGACCTGACCGGTCTGAACCCCGAGGAGATCCTGCTCGCCACCGACTCGGTCTTCGGGACCCCCGACGAGGTGATCGACCAGTTGCGCCGCGACACCGTCGCCGCGTCGGCCACCGAGGTCGCCTTCCAGGTCCACTCCCTCGAGCCGGGCCACGAGATCACGCTGCGCTCGCTCGAACTCCTCGCCACCGAGGTGGCCCCGGCGCTCGGCTGGGGGGCGTGATGACCGACATCATCTCCACGCTGGCGGGCCTCGCGCCCGGCGATCCCGTCGATGCGCTCCGCGACCGTCGCCCCCAGGCCAGGGCCAACGCCCAGGTGAGCTTCGAGGCGCTGTTCGAGCCGGCCGATCCCGGCACCTTCGGGCTCGACGAGCGCCTCGCCGTCGCGCTGTTCGTCGCCGTGCTGCACGACGACGCCGCCTCGGCCGGGTTCTACGCCGACCTCCTCGGCGATGTCGCGGACGACGCCCTGATCGCCGCCGTCCGCGACGCGGGCGACGCCACCCGCGCCGCCGGACCGACCGGCAGCTACCGGGAGCCCGGCCTGGCCTCCGAGTCGGTGCCCACCGGGGAGGCGGTCCTCCCCGCCGGAGCCGCCGCCACGCTGGGTGACCGCCTGGCCGCGGGGCTGCGACACGTGCACCTGCTGGTGCTCCACCCCCGCGACGCCCGCCAGGAGCACCTGGCGCGGCTCATCGACGCCGGCTGGAGCCTCGACGACATCGTCACGCTGTCCCAGGCCGTCGCGTTCCTGACCTTCCAGCTGCGCGCGGCCGCCGGGTTGCGCGTCCTTGCCCGACTCGAGGAGCTCGCATGACCGCCGGACTCGTCCCCGTCCAGAAGGGCCTTGGCCCCGACCGCTTCGTCGTGGGAGGCCTCGGCTGGGTCCCGTGGATTGAGCCGCTGGCCCGCGAGGACCTGACGGAGCGCCACATCGATGCCCTCGTCGAGCCCGAGCGGGCGGCGAACCCGTACTTCCGGCTGCTCGCCCGCGATCCCGAGGTGCTGAAGGCCCGCACGCTCACCGACCTGGACATCTTCTACAACGCGGCCGACGGGCTGCCGCGGGCCGAGCGCGAGCTCGCCGCTGCCGCCACGTCGCGGCTCAACGGCTGCGTGTTCTGCGCCTCGGTCCACACCAACTTCGCCGTCCGGGAGGACCCGACGATCGCCGGCGCCGTCACCGCGCTCGTCGACGACGGCGTCTCCGCCGACCTGGGCGACGAGAGGCTGGGTGCGGTCGTCGCCGCCGTCGCAGCACTCAGTGCCACGCCGATCGCGTTCGACGAGGGGCACGTCGCGCGGCTGCGCGCCGCGGGCCTCGACGATCTCGCGATCATCGACCTGATCAACGGCGGATCGTTCTTCAGCTGGGCCAACCGGCTCATGCTGTCGCTGGGGGAACCGGAAGAGGCGGCCAAGCGCCGCGCGCAACGCAAGGAGAACCTGTGACCACCACCACGACACGGATCGACTGGCGGGCCGTCGACTCGGACCACCGCCGTCGCTTCGAGGCCACCCTGGCCGGCGACGCCCCGGACGGCACGCTCGCCACCTCGGCCTGGCAGCACTTCCCTGGCCTCGAGTACGACACCGAGGCCCTCAGCAGCGCCATCGCGGCCCAGGTGCTCAAGCATGACTTCGGCTGGCTCAAGATCAACCCGCGCGGCATCTACTACGGCGAGGTCTGGGGTGCCGTCTATGACGACTCCGACTACGGCGGTGGCGAGGTCCCGCGCCTTGTCAGCCCCGCATGGACGACTGTCGACGACCTGGCAGGCGTCGTTGCCCTGCCCGACTCGCCCGTCCTGGCGGAGCAGGTCGAGCTGCAGGCGCAGCTGCGCAGGCTGCTGCCTGACCGGCCGCTCGTCTACACCGTCTTCTCGCCGCTGAGCGTCCTGCTGCAGGGGCTCGGGCTGCCGCTCTACGTCGGGCACCCGGCGTTCGGGCCGACCCCGACGCTGCGGATCGACGAGCTGTGGGCCGCCGACCCGGCCGTGCTGCACTCCGCACTCGGCGCCATCACCGACACCCTCGTCGACTTCGTCGGCAGGCTCAGGGAGGCCGGCGCGGACGGCATCTTCTACGCCGTCACCGGCACCGCCAACCCGGCGCTCAGTGCAGACGAGGGCTGGTTCGCCGAGTTCTCCACCCCCTACGACCAGCGGGTCCTGCATGCCGCCTCCGGCGGGGTACGGGTGCTGCACACCTGCGGCCCGCACTCGCACCCGGAGCGGTTCGTGAACTGGCCCGTCGAGGTCCTGCACTGGGACTCGTTCGCCGCCGGAAATCCGGGGCTCGCGGATCTGCCGGGCGTCGTCGCCGGCGGCGTGGACCATCGCATCTTCGACGGCGACCACGACGATGAGATCGCGGCGCAGACCGACGCGGCGCGGGCGGCGTTCGGGGAGCGGCGGTTCCTGCTGGCCCCGACCTGCACCGTGGTCAGCGGCGGGCTGAGCGACGGCTCGCTCGACCTGCTCGCCGCGGCCTCGGGGGCCAACCGGGACGGGCGCTGACCGCGGCTACGAGGCGCGGTCGACGGCCTCCTGCGCCGTCAGCACGGTGACGCCGGGCAGCGGGTCGAAGCGGTAGCCGAGGCCGCGGACCGTGCGGATCGTCGCTCCGTAGCCGCCGAGCCGGCTGCGGAGCCGCCGGATGGTGACGTCGATGATGCGCTGGTTGCCCGGCGTCGTCGACCCGCCCCACACCGCCTCGAACAGGCCTCCGCGGTCGAGCGGGCTGTGGGCGGAGGCGATCAGCACGCGCAGGAGCTGGAATTCGCGGGGCGACCGCCGCACGTCGGCGCCGTCGATGCGCGCCTGCTCGTGGCGCAGGTCGACGATGAGGCCGTCCTCAGACGGCGGGCGGTGCGCCACCGTCAACCGCGGCCGGCTTCCGCGTTGGGCCGGGCGGGGCACCAGGTAGGTGAACTCGGTAGAGGCGGCGGGCAGCATCGCGGAGAGCTGGTAGCGCAGCGCCTTGGCGATCTTGTCGAGGCTGGTGCCCGCGCGGCGGGCCTCCTCCTCGGTGAGGCTGACGGACAGGACGAACCCGCGCAGCGGAGGGGTCTTCGCGGGAGTGGGATTGAGGGTCATGACGGTGCTCTCGGGCTGCGTCGGCCGGGCGGCTCGACGTGTCGACGTGTGGTGTGTGCCTCGGGGGCGGGGCCGGTGGGGCCAGGGCGGATCGTCGGGGATCAGCGACAGCAACAGGCCATCATGCGGGCGTCAAGGGGATTGGCCTGGCGCGACATGATGACGACATATGACATGGCGAGATCGTAACCCGGCGACATCGGCTCCCGGCGCGCGCCCACGGCGGGTTCGCGGCAAGCGAAAGGGTGGGCCGCGGGCGCCGTAGGCTGCGGGGCGTGACTCAGCCTCAGCACCCAGACTTCGGCTACCCGGGCCAGCCCGGGCAGCTGCCCGCCCCGTACCCCGGCCCGGTCCCGGCGCCCTACCAGCCGGGGATTCCCCAGCCGTACTCGCAGCCTGGCCCGCCCGCAGATGCCGGCTGGTTGCGGCTCCATCTCGAGGGCAGCTTCTGGTCCAATTCGTTGATCGCGCCGACGGCGACCCTCGACGGGTATCCCGTGACCCTCGGGTCGTCGCACGGAGTGTTCCAGTTCCCCGTCCCGCCGGGTCAGCACCGCATCCACCTGCACCAGAGCTGGCTGCGCACCTACGGTTCCGCGGACCTCGACTTCGTGGCCATGCCCGGTCAGGTGGTCGACGTCTTCTACAAGGCCCCGATGCACCAGTTCGCCGACAGGGGCAACATCGGCTTCGTCCCGCAGGAGCGGCCGGGGGTCGGCGTGTTCGTCGCCATCCTGCTGATCCCGGTGGCCGTGGCTGCTCTCTTCTTCGTGTTCGCGCTGCTCTTCGCCCCCATGTGACCTACTCGGCGGCGGGCCCCTCGATGTGCGCGGCCTTGATCGCCTCGGCGGCGTCCGCCTGTGTCGGCTCGTCGGCGTGCTCGTCGTGCTTCTTCCCGAACGGCAGGAGGTGGACGACCGCGACGACGACGGCGCCGACGATCAGGCCGAGGACCGCGGAGAAGAACGTGTTGACGAGCCAGCCGACGAACCCGCCGGCGGCGTGCGCTGCCGCCTCCTCCAGGTGGTGCACGAAGTCGTAGATGGGCGTGAAGCCGAGCTCGTTGATGCCGACCAGCAGGATGTGACCGCCCACCCAGAGCATCGCGGCGATGCCGACGGTGCTGAGCACCTTCAGCACGATCGGCATTCCCTTGACGAGGCCCTCGCCCAGCTTCTTGGTGGCGGGGCGCTGCGACAGCTTCAGGCCGACATCGTCCATCTTCACGATCAACCCGACCACGCCGTAGACGAGCGCGGTGATGGCGAACGCGACGATGATCAGGGTGACGAGCCGCATCCAGAAATTCTCGGCTGCGATCTCGTTCAGCGAGATCACCATGATCTCGGCCGACAGGATGAAGTCGGTGGTGATGGCGCCCTTCACCATGGCGGCCTCATAGTCGGAGCCCCGGATCACGGCGGGGGCCTTCTTGGAGCCGCTGTGCCCGCTGAGCGACTCCCACAGCTTCTCGGCCCCCTCGAAGCAGAGGTACAGGCCGCCGCACATGAGCAGCGGCGTCAGCAGCCACGGCAGGAACTGGCTGAGCAGCATGATCACCGGGAGGATGAACACGACCTTGTTGATGATCGAGCCCTTGGCGATCTTCCAGACGACCGGCAGTTCCCGGTCCGGCGTGAAGCCCGACACGTACTGCGGGGTCACCGCCGCATCGTCGACGACGACGCCGACGGCCTTCGTGGATGCCTTCGCAGCCGCTGCTGCGATGTCGTCGACCGAGGCGGCCGCCGCCCGCGCGATCGCGGCGATGTCGTCAAGGAGTGCTGCCAGTCCGCCGGCCATGGGGTACCTCTCTCGCAGGTGAACGGGCAGAGTCTACGGCCCGCAGCGGCTCAGTCGTGCGCGGCGGATGGGCGGCCGTGATCCTGGCCCAGGCGCCGAGCACCTCTTCGAGTCTGCCGTGCAGCCGCAGGCTCGCCAGGTCGTCGCCGCGGGTGGCGCCGTCGTTGAGGATGACTACCTCGCGGCCCTCCCGCACGCCGCGCCGCACGAAACGCAGCCCGCTCATCACCGTCAGGCTCGTGCCGAGGACCAGCAGCGCGTCGGCGTCGTCGAGCAGCGCGTTGGCTGCCGCGACGGTGCTGCGGTGGGCGTTCTCGCCGAAGAAGACGACGTCGGGCTTCAACATCCCTCCGCACCCGGCGCAGGCGGGGTACCGGAAGTCCTCGGTCCGGTCGACCTCGGCGTCGCCGTCGGGCGCCGTCCTGGCGTCCTCGGCCAGGTTGATCAGCTGCTCGGCGTATCGGGGATTCAGGTGGAGAAGGTCCGCCTGCAGGTCGGCACGGCTGAGCCGGGCCCCACAGTCGAGGCAGATGACGTCGGCGAGGTTGCCGTGCAGATCCACCACCGGTGCCGACCCGGCCAGCTGATGCAGGCCGTCGACGTTCTGCGTGACGATCCCCGTGATCGGTGTGTGCCGGGCGAGTTCCGCCAGGGCCAGGTGTGCTGCGTTGGGCCGCGCCCTGCCGAAGAACCTCCAGCCGACGGTGCTGCGGGCCCAGTAGCGGCGCCGGCTCAGGTCCGAGCCGACGAACTCCTGGAACGTCATGGGGGAGCGGGGGACGGCGTCCGGTCCGCGGTAGTCCGGTAGGCCGGAGCCGGTGGACATCCCGGCCCCCGTCAGCACCATCGTCGGCCGCCCGCGGAAGAGGTCGAGGCCTGCGGCGAGGTCGGCGGCGTCGGAGATCCGTCCGTGGTCGCCGGTGCCGGGCCCCCAGGCGCCGTACGGCAGGGTGACCCCTTCCCTGGCGGTTCTGAACCAGCCTCCGACGTCGGCCGTCTCGGGTCTCATGGGAGCTCCTTCCGCTGGCGGGCCTGGCCCGACCCATCCATTGTGCTTCGTCTATCGGCCCCCGCCGCCATCCTGCGCGGGCGTCGTTGTAGCGTTCGCCCATGCATGAGCAATCGCCACCGAAGCCGAAGTTGTCTCTCGGACTGCTCCCGCAGATCGCCATCGCGATCGCGCTGGGTGTCCTCTGCGGGTTCGTGTTCCCCGATCCCCTGACCCGCATTTTCATCACGTTCAACGGCCTCTTCGGCCAGTTCCTCGGGTTCGCCATCCCGCTAATCATCGTCGGCCTGATCGCCCCCGCCATCGCCGACCTCGGCCGCGGAGCCGGCAAGTGGCTCGGCATCACCGCCGCCATCGCCTACGGGTCCACGCTGATCGCCGGCCTGATGGGCTACGGCGCGTCGATGCTGGTCCTGCCGCGCGTCCTGCCGGCCGGCGGGGCGCCGTCGCTGACCAACCCGGACGAGGCGCTGCTGGAGCCCTACTTCAGCCTCGCGATCCCGCCGCTGTTCGGCGTGACCACGGCGGTCGTGCTGGCCTTCGTGGTGGGCATCGGGCTCACGGCCCTCACGGGACAGTCGCTGCTCAACGGGTTCCGTGAGCTCCGTTCCCTGGTCAACTGGGTGATCGCCAAGATCATCATCCCGCTGCTGCCGCTCTACATCTTCGGCATCTTCCTGAACATGACGCAGGGCGGCCAGGTGGCCACGGTCATCACCACGTTCCTCGGTGTCGTCGTGTTCGTGTTCATCCTGACCTGGGTGATGCTGTTCCTGCAGTTCTGCGTCGCCGGCGCCGTCTCCCACCGCAACCCGATCCGGATGCTCGGCACGATGCTGCCGGCCTACGCCACGGCGCTGGGGACCTCGTCGTCCGCCGCTACCATCCCCGTCACGCTGCGGCAGGCGGTCAAGATGGGCGTCTCGCAGCCCGTCGCCTCCTTCACCGTGCCGCTGTGCGCCACGATCCACCTCGCTGGCTCGATGATCAAGATCACCTGCTTCGCTCTCGCCGTGATGATGCTCACCGGGCGGGACGTCAGCCCCGGCCTGATGATCGGCTTTATCTGCATGCTCGGCATCATGATGGTCGCCGCCCCCGGCGTCCCCGGTGGCGCCATCATGACCGCGGCGGGCCTGCTGGCATCGATGCTCGGCTTCACCGAGCCCGAGGTCGGCCTCATGATCGCGACCTACATCGCCATCGACTCGTTCGGCACCGCGACGAACGTGACCGGCGACGGCGCGATCGCCGCGATCATGGACAAGCTCATCGGTCGCTCGAAGGGGTACGACGAACTCGAGGAGGAGGCGGAGGCGGCCGCCGTCGCCTGAACGGACCCGCGACGCACGGCGTCATGTGCTGAGATGGGGCCATGACGACGCATGTTGATTTCTGGTTCGATCCGACCTGCCCCTGGGCCTGGATGACCTCGCGCTGGATGCTCGAGGTCGAGCAGGTGCGCGACGTGAAGACCACCTTCCATGTCATGAGCCTGTCCGTCCTCAACGACGGCCGCGACCTCGACCCCGGCTACCGCGCCCACATGGACAAGGCGTGGCTGCCGGCGAGGGCCTCGCTGCTCGTCGAGCAGCGCCACGGCTCCGACAGGCTGCGCGAGTTCTACACGGAGATCGGCACCCGGTTCCACCTGCGGCAGGAGCCCATCGCTGCCGACACCGTCGCTGCGGCGCTGGCGGCTGTGGGAGCGGACGCAGACATCGTCGACATCGCACAGACCGACGCCGTCGACGAGGCCCTGCGCCGCTCGCACCACGAGGGCATGGATCCCGTCGGCGATGAGGTCGGCACCCCGGTGCTGCGCGTCAACGGCATGAGCCTCTTCGGTCCTGTCATCTCGCCCGCCCCGAAGGGCGAGGAGGCCGGCAAGCTGTTCGACGGCTTCGTGCTCGTCACGGCCTACCCGGGCTTCTTCGAACTGAAGCGGACCCGCACCGTCGGGCCCATCTTCGACTGACAGCACCGTTTCCCGGGGTAACGGCACCCGCCCCGCCGGGCACGCCGCCCCCGGGATATCGTGAGTCCCCATGGGTACTGTTCTGATCGCCTACGCGACCCGCACCTCCGCCGCGGCCGACATCGCCGACGCCGTCGCGGAGGTGCTCCGCTCAGCCGGCCACGAGGTGCGCGTCGCCGATGTCAGGACCGACCCGGGCGTCGACGGCGCCGACCTCGTCGTGTTCGGCAGCGGCATCAACGCCTCCGCCTACTACCCTGAAGCGACCGCGTGGCTGAAGGCGAAGGCGGCCGACCTGGTCTCCACCAGGCTGGCCGTGTACAACACCTGCCTGAACGCCGCCGACCCGGCCAAGCAGGACCTCGCCCTCTCCTACAACGACGCCGTCGTCGCCCGGCACGGAGCGCTGTCCAGCGCAGCCTTCGCCGGACGGTACGTGCCGGCCGAGGTGGGCTGGGCGTCCAAGCTGCTCGCACGGGTCACCCGCCGGCGCGCCCAGGACCACCTCGACGCAGATGCCGCCCGTGCCTGGGCCGAGGCGCTGCTCCCGCTCGCGGACCCCGAGACCCCGCCGCACCGCTGACCGACGCCCGTCGGAGGAGATCATGGACGCCATCACGCCCGGATTGCTGGAGCTGCTCGGGTTCCGTCCCGCCGACGCCGCCGACCTGCTCGCGCGCCTGCCCCGGTTGACCCCTGGAGACCACGCTGAGATCGAGCGGCTCACCGGACTGCTGCGCGGCAACCTCGGCCGCGTCGGAGAGCGCGTCAATCCAGTCGGGGAGGAGCCGCGACCGCACCGGCTCGGCACCGACTTCCCCCTGCTGATCGCGCTGGTGAGCGTCGCCCCCGAGATGGTGGCGGTGCTGACCGGACGTGGCGTCGACGAGGAGACCGCGTGGCGCTCGGCCTCCGACCTCGGCCAGCAGGTCCACATCCACCGCCTGGTGCACGGCGGATTCGGCCTCGGCGCCGGAGGCTGGGTGGCGACCAACTACAGCGGCTCACTCCTGTGGCTCGGACGGCTCCAGTACACGCTCGAACCGGAGACCTCCTCCCTCGGCTGCCACATCCCCGAGGCGGGGCCGCTGACGCCGGAGCTGGTCGACGCCTCGCTGGAGCTGGCCCGGCAGGTGGCGCTGCCCGCCTACTCCGACTTTGAGATTACCGGCTTCACCTGCACCTCCTGGCTGCTGGATGCCGGGCTGTCCGAGCGGCTGCCCGCCACCTCGAACGTGGCGCGGTTCGCCGCCCGCTTCGAACCCTACGGAGAACCCGGGGACGGGCGCCGCGACGCACTGTTCTTCGGCTTTCACCGGGAGACCAGGGATGGCGGTGAGGTGGATCTCGACTCGTTGCCGCAGGACTCCAGCCTGCAGCGCGCTGCGTTGGCGGGTCTGCGGGGCGACGGCGTCACCGTCACGTCGGGCCGGATGCCGCTGCGCTGATCCTCAGCTGCGGGCGACGGCTGCGTCGAGGAACGCGCGCCAGCCTGCCGGTGTCGCAAGCCGGTCGACGATGCCGTGGTCGCGCTGCACCGCCCGGACAGCCTCCCGGGTGATGTCGTCGTAGCTGCCGGTCAACGACACGTCGGCGCCGAAGACGTGACGCAGCACCCCCTGCACCACGGTGGTCTGGGCCGCCGAGCCGGCGTTGTGGGAGGGAGCCTCGTAGCCGTTGACGCCGTTGTCGACGTGCAGGTGGTTGTGGTGGGCCAGGTTGTAGGGGTAGCCGAGCGTGTAGGTGAATCGCGTCGAGAGGGAGGCCGCCAAGCGCCAGTAGCTGCGCAGCCGGGACGGGTCGTCGCCCCAGAGGTCGTAGCGGCACGACACGGTGCCGTTCTCGTGGACGAGTTCGGCGATGTCGAAGGCCCTGCCGGCGGAGTGCCAGGAGGGGCACTTGTCGACGTAGGCGCCGTAGGTGGACACCTCCATCAGAGCCCCGAGGCCGGCGGCGGCGACCCATTCGCCTGCCCACTGCTGCAGCAGCGCGGCGAAGGCCGGATCGGCGTCGAAGGACTGCCGGGTGCCGGATTCCGCGTAGCTGAGCGGCGCCCCTGCGACCTCCGACATGGGCGCCAGCGCGTCAGGCACCCGGCACGCGGCCTGGCCGCCCCCGCCCCCGCCACCGCCGTCGACGCCTCTGGACCCGCCGTCGCCCCCGCCGCGACGCCCACAGGCGACGACAGGGGCGACGGCCAGGCCGAGGCCGGTGGTCAGCAGGATGCGGCGCGGCAGCATGCCGGGGTCAGAGGTTGCGCAGGGCGGCCCGCAGCACGTCGAGCCCGACGGAGCCGAGGTCGAGGGCCGAACGGTGGAAGTCGCGCAGATCGAAGGCGTCGCCCTTCCGTGTGGCGGCCTCGTCGCGGGCCTGCTCCCACAGCCGCTGGCCCACCTTGTACGACGGCGCCTGCCCGGGCCAGCCGAGGTAACGGTCGAGCTCGAAACGCAGGAAGTCGGGCTGCATGCTGACGTTCTCGCGCAGGAAGTCCCACGCGTTGTCAGCGTTCCAGGTGCCGCCGCCGGGGAACTCCTTGCCGAGGTGGACGCCGATGTCGAGCACCACCCTGGCTGCCCGCAGCCGCTGCGAGTCGAGCATGCCCATCCGGTCGCCGGGATCGTCCTGGAAACCGAGGTCGGCCATCAGCCGCTCCGCGTACAGGGCCCAGCCCTCGCCGTGACCCGACACCCAGCACAGCAGGCTGCGCCACTTGTTCAGATCGGTGGCGCGGTAGACGGCCTGCCCGATCTGCAGGTGATGCCCCGGGACACCCTCGTGGTACACCGTCGTCTTCTCCTGCCAGGTCGAGAACACGTCGACGCCCGGCGGAACCGACCACCACATGCGGCCCGGCCGCGAGAAGTCGGCGTTGGGCCCGGTGTAGTAGATGCCGCCGTCCTGGGTCGGGGCGATGCAGCACTCGAGGGTGCGCAGGGGCTCGGCGATGTCGAAGTGCGTGCCGTTCAGGGCGGCAATCGCCGCGTCGGAGGTCTCCTGCATCCACCGCTGCAGGGCGTCGGTCCCGTGCAGTTGCCGGGTGACGTCGTCGTTCAGCCGGGCCATCGCCTCGACGGTGGTGGTGCCGTCGCCGTAGAGCTGGTGGGCGATGTCGTCCTGCTCGGCGAGGATGCTGGCCAGCTGCTCGCGGCCCCATTCGTAGGTCTCGTCGAGGTCCACCGTCGCACCCAGGAAGCGGCGGGAGAAGCGCTGGTAGCGCTCGCGCCCGACCGCGTCGTCCTCGGGGGCTCCGCCGCGCAGGTCGGCGAGCGCTTCTGCGAGTCGCCCGTAGGCGGAGCGGGCCGCGTCGGCGCCGCGTGTCAGGTCGGCGGCCAGCGTCAAGGGGACCTTCGCGCCGGAGGCCAGCTGCGCCCAGAAACCCTCCAGGGCTGCCATGTCACGGGCCTGGTCGATACCGATGTCGATCTGACGGCGGGCCGGGAAGGGGCCGTGCGCGCGGTCGGCGGCATGCCGCAGGGAGGCGATGTAGCCGTCGACGCCGCCTGCCACGGCCTGCATGCGGGCAGCGATGTCGGCCCAGTCGTCGTCGGTGGAAGTCGGCATCAGGTCGAACACGGCGCGCATCGACTGCAGCGGGGAGGCCAGGTTGTTGAGCTCCGCGTGGGTCTCGCCGGCGTCGTACAGCTCGAGGTCGAGCGAGAGACGCTCGATCATGGCGGCCCGGGTGACCTCGTCGATCGCGTCGACGGGGACGGCGGCCTCCACCTGGCGCAGGGTCTCGCGGGTCGCATCGGCCACTGCGGCCAGGCCGTCGGGCGAGAAGTCGTCGATGGCCCGCGGGTCGCCGGCCACGCCGATGTCGGTGGCGATCATGGGGCTGAGGGTGGCGATCGTGTCGACGAACGCGTCGGCGATCCGGTCGAGGGGCGTCGCGGCGCGCACGGGGGAATCGGACATGACACGACGCTAGCACCGGGCACCGGCCCCGGGGCGGCCCCGCCCCAGCGTTTGCTACCCTGTGGGACGGCGATCCCGCCCCGGACGACGGTTCAGTACCCGGTGATGACAAGACTGGCCAACCGTCGTCAACGAAAGGGACATTCCCGAATGGACTGGGTCATTCTCCTTGCATCCGGCGTGCTGGAGGCCGTCTGGGCCACCGCGCTCGGCCGCTCGGACGGGCTGCGCCGGCGGGTGCCGACGCTGGTCTTCGTCGTCGCGTCGATCGCGAGTCTCCTCGGGCTCGGCTTCGCACTCAACACCCTCCCCACGGGCACCGCGTACGCCGTCTGGACCGCCACCGGCGCCTCCCTGACCGTGCTCTGGGCCATGATCACGGGCGCCGAGCGGGCCGGGCTGGTAAAGGTGCTGCTCCTGCTGGGGATCGTGACGTGCGTCGTCGGGCTGAAGGCGCTCGCATGAGGGGCGCGACGAGCATTCCCCGCGGCCTGGCGTGGCCCGTGCTGCTGCTCAGTGCCGTCCTCGAGGCAGTCTGGGCCAACGCGCTGTCCGCCAGCAACGGCTTCACCGATCTCGCTCCGACGCTGGTGTTCCTGGTGGCCACCGTCGCCTCCGTCGTGGGGCTGTCGTTCGCGATGCAGCACATCCCCACCGGCACCGCCTACGCCGTGTGGACGAGCGTCGGCACCGTCCTGACCGTCGGCTACTCGGTGGCGACCGGCGCCGAGGCGATGTCGTGGCTCAAGGCGCTGTTCCTGGTTGGGATCGTCGGCTGCGTGATCGGGCTGAAGCAGCTCGACGGCGGCGCAGACGCCGAGGCCGGGTCGGAGGAACCGGCCGAGGTTGACGCACTGGCTTGATACCTTTCCGGGGGCGACACCAGGTCGCCGCCCAGACAGGAGCGTCGCCATGTCTCTCAACCTGCCTCAGTGGATGTCGCTGATCATCCCGGCCCTGCTGCTCGCGCTGTTCATCGTCGGCGTCGTGCGAAGCGGCGGGGTGCCCCGGATCCTGCTCGCGGTTGCTGCCGTGACCAACGGGATCGGCGTCCTGCTCGGCCTGTTCGGGCACCAGATCTCCCAATCGATCGGCTTCGCCTGGTACGGGATGATCGTGGGGGTTCCCAACATCGTCTCCGGCATCTGCACGGCTGTGGCCCTGATCATCGGGCGCCCCGGGGTGCCTACGCAGCCCACGAATCCCGGCGGCTACCCGCCGGCCTCGGGCTATCCGGGGTACCCGTCTGTGCCGGGCTACCCGCCGGCCGCCGGCCACCAGGGCGGGGCGCCCTACCAGCAGTGAGCCGGGCCGCCGGAGTGGACGCGGACAGGGGCCGGGACGATCAGTCGTCCCGGCCCCTGTGTGTCTCGGCGAACTCGTTGCCGGCTCAGCGGAGAACTGAACGGGCCATGCGGGCGATCGTGTGTCGCCGTCCGCGCACCGCGATGGAGTAGGCGAAGATGTTCTCCGGCGTGGCGATCCCGCTGTAACCGGCGTCACCGATGTGATGCAGGTCGGCGCCGGCCATCTTCGCTGTGAGCGCGAACTGACGCATGGTCGCCTCGTCCGAGCCTTCCTGTGAGGTGCCGATGGTGGTCATCACCAGCGCACCCCGGGAGTGGACGCGGGAAACGAGTGGGTGCACCAGTTCGAGAGTCACGCCCGGCACCGTTCCCGGAGCGGGGAGAAGGACGATATCCGCACCGGCATCAATGAAGGCGTCGACCTCAGCAAGGGTCAGCAGGCCTCCTTGGGGCCCGAACACGCCTGCCGCATGCATCCGACCCGCAGCGAGGACCAACCGGTCCCCGACGACCTCGTGCGCCTCGGCGACGGCATCCGCGATGGTGTGATTACTGACCCCCGCGCCGGGATTCCCGGTGAAGACGATCAGGTCGACCCCGAGCTCCGCGGCTCTCAGGGCATTGGCCTGAGTGGCGCGCCGTCCCGGCGGAACGAAATAGGGGTCCGCAGGGTCCGGTTCGTATCGGGCGTCGATTGGCTCGAGGTTGATTCCCACAGGTCGCCCCGCAAGGCGCTTCAGCGTCCGGACAGAGTCCGCGATCGGGGTATCGCCCGGCAGCCCGTTGATCACCGGATCGTCCACGTCGAGGAAGTTCAGCAGGATCATGTCGGCCGCAAGGCTGGCCGCGACCTCTGCGTTCGTGATGCCGGCGATCAGTGGCTCGGTGAGTGCAGAGGTCTCGCAGATCAGGGTGCGTCCCTCTGCGGCAGTGATTGCCTCCAGCAGGTCCGGCCGGGTCATCGACGCGAAGTCGGACGCGGCGCAGTCGAGAAGTCGGGGGTCACGCTTGCTCCTTGGTTCCTGTGGTTGGGGTGACGTCCGGTGTCCAGCTGCCCTGGCGCTCGGCGTCGGTGCCCGATGAGAACAACGGGTCTTTGCGTGCCTCCTCGATGCCTGTCTCCCAGAAGATCCTGGGCCCTTCGGTGTCGACGGTCGAGTACCTCCATGTAGCGCCGTCCCAGTCATAGACGCGGAAAGAAGAGGCGCCGGGGCCGAGGCCGCCGGCAGTGAACTGAAGGCAGCGGGAATTGATCCTGCGCAGAGAGGTGAGGTGAACATGCCCACACAGGTAGGCGATGACCTGGGGGTTATCGTCGATCACCCGGGTGAGTGCGACCGCCGACCGGTCCACATAGCCCATGGCCGCGAAAGCCTCGTCGCTGGACCAGGCTCTCGGAACGACGACGGGATAGTGGCCAACCACGACCACCGGACCTATCGCCTCACGCAGCCACAGCCGCAGCTGGCCCAAGGCGTCGTCGGGGTCGTCCTCGCGGAGAGCGATTCCGACGATCTGGAGTCCATGGAGGTCCATGCTGCGGATGGGTTCGGTCCCGAAAGTCTGTGCGTAGCCGGTCTCTGCGAACTCCACATCCTCGTATGCTTCCATCGGATGGAGCCGGCCACGGAGGCGGTTTGCCCCCAGATCATGGTTTCCCGGCACGGTGAGGTACGGGACGTCCAACCTGTCGAGCCATGATTTGGCCAGGGTGAAATCGGCAGGCGAGACGGATCCCCGGTTCGTCAGGTCGCCTGTGGCGACGACGAAATCCGGCTCGAGGCGAAGGATCGCGGCGCGCGACCGTTCCAGTCGGGATGCGAGCCCGGGGTACTGCTCGGTTGCTTCCGGTTCCAGATGCAGGTCCGAGACATGCACAATTCTCAGGACCTGCACACCGTCGCGGGTCATTCGGTCTTCGAGGCTTCCTGGATGGCAGCCAGCACCTGCCTGGTGTCGTTGCCCTCGGTCACCGCGAGGCCGATGTCCGACTTGATCCGGGCGTTGACGCCGGTCCAGCCAGGCTGCGTCGTCGGGTAGAACCGGGACTGCTCCATCAGGTCCAGGTCGGCAGGCGTGAGCCCGGTCTCAGGATCGTTGATCGTGATATCGAGTGCCGACTTGGTGGTCGGGAAGGCGCCCTCTGTCTTGGCGACGCTGGCGTAGTGCTCCGCCTCGTAGTAGCGGGTCAGGAGGTCGGCGATCAGCTGCTGGTTGCCGTCCTTCTTGAAGGCGAGCAGGTTGTCCTGGATCCCGAGCGTCAGGGGGCGGCGCCGCCCGCGGTCGGGTAGGTCGCCGTCCCGAAGTCGATGCCAGCTTCGCGTGCCGGCGTGGTGAATGCGCCGGTACCGAGAGTGCCGTAGGCCATGGCGGCCTTGCCCTGCTGGAACAGGGGTAGGTGCCGTCACCGGTGTTCGTCTGACCGGGGTTCGGCTGCGTGCAGCCGTCGGCCGTGAGCTGCTTGATGAACTCGAACGTCTCCACGTTCGTGTCGCTGTCGATGACCCATTCGCCGTCCTTGAAGTAGTCTCCGCCGCCTGAGTACGTCCACAGGGCGGCCTCAGCCGTGCCACCCACGGCGCCGAGAGCCACGGCGAAGGGCACGATGTCCTCCTCGAGTTCCTTGATCTTGGAGCACTGCTGGATGAGCTCTTCGAATGTCGCCGGTGGTGCCGTGATCCCAGCGCGATCGAGGATGTCCTTGTTGTAATACAGGACGTTCACCGAGGCCACCATCGGCATCGCGTACTGCACTCCCTCGAGCTTGGAGTTCTCTGCGAAGGCTGGGAGGAAGTCGTCCATGATCGTCTGCGAGAGCACGTCCTCGGCAGGGTAGAGGAGGCCTTCAGCGGCGTAGCTGGCCCAGTTGCCGAAGTTGAGGATGTCAGGATACTGCTGCGTCTGGATGAGGGTGTTGACGGTGGGTGTGAGTGCTCCCCAATCCAGCACCTGAAGGTCGACCTCGACGTCGGGGTGATCGACCTTGAACTCGTCGATGATCTCGTTCCAGTGGTCCTGTGTTTTGGGCGAATACTGCGCCAGGACGATGGAGAGGGACTTCGCACCCTCGGTGGGGGAGGAGCCGGACTGAGAGGAAGCGGGCTGGGAGGAAGGAGTTCCTCCCGGCTCCGCGGAGCATCCAGCCAGCGCGAGCGAGAGAGCGCCGAGGGCGAGAGGGACGGTACGGAACTTCATTGTTACTCCTTGGTCCTGGGGTTCAGGGCGGATGGGATCACTTGACTGCGCCGGCGGTGAGTCCACCGACGAGGCGACGCTCGATGAGCGAGAACAGAACAACTGCAGGCACGATGGCCATCAGCGAGGCTGCGAACAGGTACTGGTAATTGGTCTCGAAGACCCCGACGAACTTGTTGATGCCCACCGTCAGAACGACACGTTCCCGCGAGGGGTCGTTGAAGACGGTCAGGGCCAGGAGGAACTCGTTCCAGACGCCGATGAACGTGTAGACGATCACTGTGACGAGACCCCCGCTGATGAGGGGGGTGATCACGCGGATCAGGATGCCGAGGCGTCCGAGCCCGTCGATCGTGGCTGCCTCATCCAGCTCGATGGGGACGGCGGCGATGTTCGCGTACAGCAGCCACACGGCGAAGGCCAGGTTGAACGCTGTGTTCACGAGGATGATGAACCAGTACTCGCCGATCGCGTTTACGAGAACCGCCTCGCGGTAGATGCCGATGACGACAGCGACTCCAGGCAGCATCTGTGTCATGAGGATCAACGCGAGGAAGCCCGACCGACCCCTGAACTGTGCCCTGGAGACGATGTAGGCGGCTGGGAGGGCGACGACCAGGACCAGCAAGGTGGTCAGGCCGGCGACGGTGAGGCTGACACGGAAGTACTGGGCTAGATCGATCTTGTTCCAGACCTCGATGTAGTTCTCCCACCGCCATTCGGTCGGCAGGTAGGTCGCCGGCATCGACCAGAGTTCCTTGGTGGTCTTCAAAGAGGAAAGGAACATGACGATGTAGGGCATCAGGAAGAACAGGCTGATGATGATCGCCACGAGGGTCGCCAGAGGCGCACGGAGCCAGCCAGTCGTGCGTCGCCAGCCGGGGGCGAGCGGGGCCAGCAGGCGACGCAGCGCGATGCCGCGGCCGATCGCCCAGTCGCTGAGCGACTCTCGGAGGGCTCGGACAAGCAGCGAGGTCCGGCCGGGAGTGCCGTCGCTGCCCAATGGGCGGGCCAGGAACATGTAGCCGACGATCAGCACGATCAGGAAGAGGAAGTTCAGCGCGCCCAACGCCGCGGCCTTGCCCATGTCCAGCTGCACCGTGAACGCGATCTTGTACAACCACGTCACGGTCGTGTCGGCGATGTTGCCGGCGCTGGCGCCTGTGATGACCCAGATGATGGTGAACGCGTTGAACACGTGGAGCAGGTTGAGAACCATCGCGACGAAGATCGTGGGCCGGATGCTGGGTAGCACCACGCTTGTCCAGGTGTGCCATGAGCTGGCGCCGTCCATACCAGCAGCCTCGATCAGGTCAGTGGGAACCGTCTTCATGCCGCCCAGCAGAACGTAGGTGCTGAAGGGGATGGACGTGACGATCCCCACCAGCATCACGGACATGAACGCCGTGGATGGGTCCTTGAACCAGTCCGGGTAGCCCACGAGGATGCCCAGGTCGTTGAGTATCCGATTGAGCATGCCCGAGCGGCCCTCGAGGATGAACCGCCACACCGTGCTCGTCATCACCAGTGCCGATGCCCAGGGAACGATGAGACAGAATCGCAGGAATCGCTCGCCGCGGGGCTGAGTGTTCATGAAGGTCGCGAGGGCGAGAGACAGCACCATCGTGAAAGAGACGACCACCACCAGCCAGGTCAAGGTGTTCGCGACGACCGGACCGAACATCGGCTCCCGGAAGAGTGCCGCGTAGTTGTCGAGCCCCACAAATCCCTTGATCTGGCCGATCTGGTTCGTCTTCATGAAGGACAGCCAGATCGAGTATCCAGCCGGGAAGGCGATCACGGCGAGGATGACGGCAACGGTCGGTGTGATCCAGACCGCAGGCGGGACGAGGCCGCGAAGGCGGGCCCGGGAACGAGAAGACCCATCCCTGAGGGAGGGCTTCGTAACTGCACCGCGACTCTGTGGCATGAGGTGGACTATACCACTTTGGCGAGTGTGTGCCAGCCACCCCGATCTGCTGGATGCGGCGGTGGCGGGCGAGGGGAGCGGCGCCTCAGTCGCGGGTGTCGACCGACATGCGGATCTCGAAACGGTCGGCGCGGATCAGGGCGGTGCCGATCTCGATGACGTTGTCTGCTTCGTCGAAGGTCGTTACTTCCGACAGGAAGGCTGCGCTTCCATCGCTGACGCGCAACTGCCTGGCGTCCGCACCCTCCAGCCGAGCCACCGTGAACCGACGCTCTGCCCGCACGACGTGGCAACCGTACTCATCTTGCAGGAAGTCGCGGATCGATATCTGCTTGAACGGTGCGGTCTCCAGGCCTGGAAAGCGGTCCAGAGAGAGGTATGTCTGCTCGATCGACATGGGTATCTCATCTGCGGTGCGCACGCGACGCAGGCACATGATCGGGTGGTCCCTCCAGATCTGCACCTGGTCGGGCGACGAGTCGTCGACAACGAGCGTGGTGACCTCGGCCTGTGCGACGCCGGGGGACATGCCCAGTGCGGCGATCTCGTTGGAGAAGGAGGGGAGGCCGGGGGCGATGGGGACGCGGGGCTTGGCGACGAAGGTGCCCTTACCGATGACCCGGGTCACGCGCCCGGCTCGTGCCAGTTCCTCGATCTGGTTCCGCACTGTCATGCGGGCCACGCCGTAGCGCTCGGCAAGCGCGCGTTCGGAGGGGATGGCGCTGCCTTCGGGAAGGCTCACGAGGAGTTCCTCCAACAGCGCGTACAACTGCTGGCCCTTGGGCTGCTCCGGAGCAAGCTCCCCGAGTGCCACAGGCACCCGTGTGATGCGGCTCATCATCATCCTCAACAGGCCCCATTCGTGATCTCGATAGAACGACAACTGCCACCCTATGTTCCCAGGCGACGCGTCGTAGCTCCCGCCGTCCGGCGCTGCGCACTCTGGTGGCCCCTCGCGACCGCACGAGCCCTCCCGGTCGTTATCAAACTGTGATGCGACTCCCTATCGCAGGGTCGAATCTATCTGTATTATCATGTCATCGGACATCCCATGACTGTCCTGAACCTCAATGCCGAGTGATTGGAACAAACGCGTGACTGACCTGCTCACCGGTGTGATCCCACCCCTGGTAACCCCGTTCGATGCGAACGGCGACGTCCACACCGACGACCTCAGGAGCCTGTGCGGCTCACTCGCCGACGGCGGGGTGCACGGGCTCTTCGCCCTCGGATCGTCAGGGGAGGTCGGCTTCCTCAGCGATGCCATGCGCGACACGGCGCTCGCCACCATCGTGGAGGCCAGCCAGGGGCTTCCCGTGCTCGCCGGCTGCATCGACACGTCCGCCACGCGGGTCCTCGACCACGCACGACGCGCCGCGGATATCGGCGCCGGCTACGCCATTGTGACCGCACCGTTCTACGCCAAGACCTGCACGGCGGACATCGAGGCGCACTTCCGCTGGATCGCGGAGCGGAGCCCGCTGCCCGTCGTCGCCTACGACATCCCCGTCGCTGTGCACTCCAAGCTCGATTCCGACATGCTTGTCCGCCTCGCGCTCGACGGCGTGATCGCAGCGGTCAAGGACAGCTCGGGCGACCAGGGTGCCATGCGGCGACTGATCCGCCTCAACAAGGCCGCCGGTAGCCCGCTGCGCGTGTTCACCGGGACGGAGGTCGTCGTCGACGCGAACCTGCTCATGGGCGTCGACGGCGTGGTCCCAGGGCTCGGCAACGTCGCGCCCGCCGGCTATGTCCAGCTCTACGACGCCGCCCGTCGGGGCGACTGGGCGACCGCCGTCACCTGGCAGGACCGGCTCGAGGAGTTCTTCGACATTGTCTACGCCGACCCCGATCTCGTCGGGCCGGCGCAGGCGATCGGCGGATTCAAGGCCGCCATGACCCGCAGAGGAGTCCTCTCCTCCTGGCGCACCTGCGCCCCGCAGCGTCCGCTCTCCACGGAGGCGGTCGCGAAGATCAACGAGCTGACAGACAGCTACGTCACTTGGGAGGCCGGGCAGCTCGGCCGTCCCGCCACCGCACACATCGAGACAAAGGAGTTCTGATGAAGCGTCGCACTGTTCTGGGCGGAGCCCTGATCCTACCCCTGGCCGCTGCCTGCGGCGGCGAACCCGTCGGCACCGCCTCCACCCCGGGGTCCGTCGTCACCAGCGGGGGAGCCACGGCCATCCCCGCCGGCGGCGAGGTGCTCGCCGACCCGCGGGTCCGCCAGGCCATGGCGTACGCCATCGACATGAAGTCGGTGACGGAGTCCCTGTTCCAAGGCGCCGCCAAGCCCGCCAACACCCTCATGCCCGACGGCCCCTTCAAGCCGACGAATGGCCTGGAGGCCTACGCGTACGACCCGGAGAAGGCCAAGCAGTTGCTGGCTGAGGCCGGCTGGGATTCCAGCCGCGAGCTGGATCTCGTCTACTACTACGGCGACCAGGCGACCGTCGACTTCATGGCCGCGGTCCAGCAGTACCTCGACATGGTCGGCATGAAGGTCAAGCCGCGCAAGCTCGAAGGCGACCTCGCCTCGCAGCTCTGGGTCAAGCCTGACGATCCGGTCGCCGGCCCCTCCGGTGTGAAGTGGGACCTGGCCTACGCCGCGATCGCGGCGCTCGCACCGCAGGAGTACTACAACCGGTTCCTGCCGACCTACAGTGGCAACTCCTACTGGCCCGACAACCCGGAGTACACCGCGCTCATCGAGGAGACCAGCGCCTCGGCCGATCCTGAAGTGCAGGCGAAGGCGTTCCACGAGACCGTGAACTGGGAGAGCAAGAACCTTCCCGGGATCCCGCTGTACTACCAGCCGGTGTTCATCGCCTACTCGGACAAGCTCGACCGCAAGGGCGCCGCGTTCGGCAACGACCAGTACAACTACGACTGGGCCATCCACACCTGGGACATCCCGGCCGGCAGCGACGGCAAGAAGACGCTGCGCACCAACGGCGGCCCAGTCGAGTTCTTCGACATGCCGTTCTTCAACCCCGGCGTGTTGCTTTCGCAGAAGATCATGTGGGACCACCTGATCGTCGCCGACGAGAACCTGGTGCCGAAGGCCGGCCAGCTCGCCGAGAACTACGAGATCTCCGACGACGGGCTGACCATCACCTTCACGATGCGCGACGGGATCACCTGGCACGACGGGGAACCCATCACGGCCGAGGACGTGAAGTTCACGTTCGAGTTCGCGAAGAAGGTGCCGACCGTGCACACCGTCTTCGCCGGCACGCTCGAGAAGATCAGCGACATCACCGTGTCGGGGAAGCAGGTCGTCTTCACGTTCTCGGAGCTCGACTCGATGGCGCTGACGACGTTCTCGCAGCTTCCGCCGCTGCCGCAGAAGCACCTGGCGTCGTCCGACCCGCTCACCTTCCAGCAGGACCCGTACTTCCAGAACCCCATCGGATCGGGCCCGTTCAAGGCGGTCGACATCAAGATGGGCGACTACGCCCTCTACGAGGCGTTCGAGGGCTACTGGCAAGGCCGTCCCGTCATCGACCAGGTGCGCCAGTATCCGTCGGGTGAGTCGGACCCCAACCTGGTCAAGAACGTCCAGGCCGGCACCGTCGACTACGCCTACTCGAAGTCGATCGACGACGTGCTCGCGATCGCCCAGGTCCCCGGCATGAAGACCGAGTCCGTCGACGTCTTCTACACCCGGCTCTTCTTCGTGAACTCGTTCCCGAAGCCGTAATCCTCAGCCGAGCGGGCGACGGCACCGCGTCGTCGTCCGCCCGGGAAGGTGAACATGATCAGCTACATCATTCGCAAGATCCTCATGCTCATCCCGATGCTCCTGGTGCTCACGTTTCTCGTCTATCTCGGGCTGGAACTGATGCCCGGCGATCCGGTGAGCTACATGATCGGGCCCGAGGCAGCCAGCCTGGCACCGGAGCAGCTCGACGCGATGCGGCAGGCCCTGGGACTCGATCAACCGTTCCTGGTGCGCTACTGGCTCTGGCTCCAGGGGGTCCTCACAGGGAACTTCGGTTTCTCGCTCTCGTCGGGGCAGCCCATCAGTGGCATCCTGGCCGCCAAGCTGCCGGCGACCCTGCAACTCTCGGTGGCCGCCCTCATCTTCTCCAGCGCCGCCGGCGTGGTGCTCGGTGTCGTTTCCGCCCTGCGCCGCGGCACCGCGGTCGACAACAGTCTCACCGTCCTCGGCATGATCGGTCTGTCCATCCCGGAGTTCTTCCTCGGTCTCGTCCTGGTGTCGGTGTTCGCCATCAGACTCGGCTGGTTCCCCGCGGCCGGGAGGATCGAGCCGGGGGACACCTCGTGGGTCCAGCAGTTGGACAATCTGTTCCTGCCCGCTATGGCGCTCGGTGTCGCGATGTCGGCGGGTGTCATGCGGTACTCCCGCGCAGCCATGCTGGACGCCCGCAACAAGGCCTTCGTCGTGACAGCGCGCTCGAAGGGCATGCCGGAGTGGCGCGTGAACCTGATCCACGGGTTCCGGGTCGCGTTGACCCCTGTGGTCGTCCTCGTCGGCTTCCGACTGCCGATCCTCATCGGCGGCTCCGTCGTCATCGAGCAGATCTTCCAGTGGCCCGGCATCGGACTGGAGTTCATCACCGCGGTGAGGGGCCAGAACTATCCGCTCATCATGATGATCACGCTGCTCTCCGTGAGTGCGGTGCTGATCTCGTCCCTGGTGGTCGACCTCGTGACGGCGTGGATCGACCCCCGCGTCAGGTTGGAGTGAAGCATGGCAACACAGACCCGAAGGGCCCGCGCCCTCGATCGTCAGATGGACGCCATCCTCGCTGCTGAAGGGCAGGAGAGGAAGCGCCGCTGGGTCACGAACCGCCAACTACGCCGCATGCTGAACAACAGGCTGTCGACACTGGGACTGATCGTCTTCGGCGTCATCGTCCTGGCCAGCCTCGCAGCCCCGCTGCTCGCCCCGTACAACCCCGCCCAGATGGACCTGACGACGATCCTGAAGCCGCCGTCCGCGGAGCATTGGCTCGGGACGGACAAGATCGGCCGCGATGTCCTGTCCCGCATCCTCTACGGAGGCCGGGTCTCGATCTTCGTCGGTCTCGGCTCCGCACTGGGGGCCGCGGTGATCGGCGTCACGCTCGGGATCTACGCGGGCTACGTCGGGGGGTGGGTCGACAAGGTCGTCTTCCGGATCTCGGAGATGGTGATGGCCTTCCCCCAGATCGTTCTCGTGCTCCTGCTCGTGTCGATCGTCGGCCAGAGCCTCGGCAACCTGATGATCATCTTCATCGGCACCGGCTGGGGCTCCATGTACCGCATGGCCCGCTCGCAGACCCTGTCGATCCGCGAGGAGGAGTACATCGCCGCGCTGCGGGCCTTCGGCATCAACAAGGTGATCGTGTGCGCCAAGCACATCCTGCCCAATGCACTCGGTCCGATCATGGTGAACGTCACCCTCTCGACGGCGATGTTCATCCTGCAGGAGTCGTCGTTGAGCTTCCTGGGCCTCGGTGTACCGATGGAGATCCCGACCTGGGGGAACATCCTCAACGTCGCCAATGACCTGACCATTCTGAACAACGCCTGGTGGATGTGGCTTCCCGTCGGGCTCGTCATCTCGATCTTCGTGCTGTCCGTGAACTTCATCGGTGACGGGCTGCGCGATTCGACCGACCCGAGCCAACAGGGGTGAGCCATGGCTGAACCAGCAGTGACCGACCGCGAACCTGTCCTGGAGGTGCGCGATCTGCGGACGTACTTCTACCAGGACGGCCGCGTCAATCGGGCCATCGACGGAGTGTCGCTTGCGCTCTATCCGGGCAGGGTGCTCGGCATTGTCGGGGAGTCGGGGTGTGGCAAATCCGTCACTGCCTCCTCCGTCATGCGGCTGCTCCCTGACCTGGCACGGATCGAGTCCGGCGAGATCCTCTATCGAAACCACGGGAAGACGGTGAACATCGCGTCGTATCCGTCCGGCTCGGACGAGATGCGCGCGATCAGGGGAAGTGAGATCGCGATGATCTTCCAGGACCCGATCGTGTCGCTGAATCCGGTGTACACGGTGGGCTGGCAGATTATGGAGATGCTGCGGCTCCACCGCAGCCTGACCCGGGCGCAGGCACGCACGCGGGCGATCGAACTGCTGGCGGAGATGGGCATTCCGTCCCCGGAGATCCGTGTCGACGAGTTTCCCCACCAGTTCTCCGGCGGCATGCGGCAGCGGGCGATGATCGCGATGGCGATGGCCTGCGAACCGCGGGTGCTGATCGCCGACGAGCCGACCACTGCCCTCGACGTCACCATCCAGGCCCAGGTGTTCGAACTGATCGACCGGCTGCGGCGCGACCGGGACATGGCGACGATGCTGATCACCCACGACATGGGCGTGATCACAGAGATGGCCGACGACGTCGCGGTCATGTACATGGGCAAGGTCGTCGAGACCGGCACGGTGGCAGACGTCCTCGCCTCTCCCCGGCATCCCTACACGCGGGCGCTGCTGGCGAGCATGCCCATCCTCGGACGGGGCAGGCGGCAGCAGTTGTCCCCCATCCGAGGCGCCACGCCCGATGCCTACAACCGGCCGCCCGGCTGCCAGTTCGCACCGCGCTGCGACTCCGCCATGCCGGGTTGCGTCCAGCAGCCACCGGTCACCCAGCTGTCGGCCACCCACGACGTGTCGTGCTGGCTGTATCCGTCCACCGAAGGCAACGACGATGACTGAGAACCTGTTGAGCGTCAGCGACCTGAAGGTCCACTACCCCATCCGGAAGGGTGTCTTCCGGCGCACGGTCGGGCAGGTGAAGGCGGTCGACGGCGTCAGCCTCGAGATCCGCCGAGGGGAGGTCCTCGGGATCGTGGGTGAATCCGGCTGCGGAAAGACCACCATGGGCAAGGCGCTGCTGCGCCTGGTGAAGCCGACCTCCGGTGAGGTGATGTATCACGGAGCGGGAGAAGCGACCGATCTTGCCGCGGCCCGGGAGCGCGAACTCGACCGGCTCCGGTCCAACCTGCAGATCATTTTCCAGGACCCGTACTCCTCGCTGAACCCGGCGCTGACCATCTTCCAGCAGATGCGTGAACCACTCTCCCGCTACCGCACGAAGAACAGGGCGGAGCAGCGGGAGATTCTCGCCGACCTGTTCACCGCGGTGAACCTGCCCGCGGACTTCATGGACCGGTATCCGAACGAGTTCTCGGGTGGCCAGCGGCAACGCATCGGAATCGCGCGGGCACTCTCAGTGAATCCGGAACTCGTGGTGTGCGACGAGGCCGTCTCCGCTCTCGACGTCTCCGTCCAGGCCCAGGTGCTGAATCTGCTCCAGGAGCTCAAGGAGGAGCGGCAGCTCACCTACCTCTTCATCTCGCACAACATGTCCGTGGTCGAATACATAGCGGACCGCGTCGCCGTCATGTATCTGGGACGGATCATCGAGATGGCGCCGGCGGAAGAGCTGTACGCCTCGCCTCAACACCCGTACACACAGGCTCTCCTTTCGGCCATCCCGAGTCCGACCCTCGGAGAGCGACGCGAGAGAATCGTGTTGACAGGGGACGTGCCCTCGCCGGCGGCGCCTCCTTCGGGATGCCCATTCCATCCGCGCTGCCCGTTCGTGCAGGAAATCTGTCGTACAGAAGTCCCCGGTTTGCGATTGCTGGAGTCCGGGGAGCATGTGGTTTCCTGTCACTTAGCGCCGGTTGGTGGATGACCTGGCAGGCGCCTCTCAGAGGGGGATGAAGGAAGCATGAATACCGAATGGGAATCGCTGCGGCAGCCGAAGGCGGTGTCGATCGACGAACTCCTTCGTTCCTACATTCTTCGGGCCCAGCTCGCCCCCGGTGACCCCCTGCCAACCGAGCCCGTGCTCTGCCAGATGCTTGGTTGTTCGCGGAACCGGCTGCGGGAGGCGATCCAACGGCTGCAGGCCCTCGACGTGCTCGATGTCCGGCACGGCGTGGGCACCTTCGTCGGGAGACTCAGCCTGCGCCCTCTCGCCGATGTGCTGCAGTTCTCCGCGCTCGTCAAGGCCCGGGTGGATCGCAAGGCGGTGCGCGACATCCTGGACGTGCGCATTGCCGTCGATCGGGGTATGGCTCCGACCATCTGCGACAGGATCAGCCAGGACGACGCCGACGAGTTGCTCGCGCTGTGCGCCGAGATGAACAGCCTGGCCGAGCAGGGCAGGATGCTCTCGGTCGTGGACCGTCGCTTCCACCTTCGCCTGGCGGAGCTGGCGGGCAACGATCTCGCCGGCGAGCTGGTGGTCGCGTTCTGGGATGTCATGGAGCACATCGAGATCGACCTGGCCCGGCAGCCTCAGGACGAGATCGTGCGCACTGCGCAGTCCCACCTGCTGATGACGCAGTGTGCGCTCGCTTCCGACCTCGCCGGGTACTACGAGGCGCTCGACATGCACTACGAGTCGGCCGTCCGGCGCATCGGAGCGTACGTCGCGGAGCAGCGGAGCGATCCCGCGGCGCCGGACAGCGTCAGCTGAACAGCGAGACGATCAGCGGCGCCGCCGTCGTGCCACCCGAGTCTCCGACCTCCACGAACGCCGAGACCGCATACGTCGAGTTGTAGGCGATCATCCAGGCGTGCGTCTGCTGCGCGCCTGCCTTGCCCCACTCCGCGGTGCCCGTCTTGGCGCCCGTCATGATTCCCTTGAGCGACTTGCCCGTGCCGGAGTCGACGGTGGCCGTCATCATCGACTGCAGCGCCGTCGCCTCGGCCGCGGTCAGCGGAGCGGCTGTCGACGCTGCCTGCTTGTCCTTCACCAGCCAGGGGATCGTCGTCTTCCCGGAACCGACGGAGGCTGCGACCGCAGCCATCCCCAGCGGCGACATCGTCACCTGCCCCTGGCCGATCTTCGAGGCGGCCAGGTCAATCGCGTTGCCCGGCTGCACGGTGCCGAAGTACGAGGTGAATCCGGCGTCGTAGTCGGTGCCGACACCGAGTGAGCCGGCGGCCGCATGCAGCTGGTCGCCGCTGACGGACGATCCGGCGAAGGCAGTGTTGCACGAGTACTTGAACGCGTCGGTGAGGGTCACCGAGCCCAGCGCCGACGACGGGTAGCCGGAGTAGTTGCCGAACGTGTGGGAGCCCACCTTGAGCGACGAGGGGCACTTCACCGTGCTGGTGGGAGTGACGCCGCCGCGCAGCATCGCCAGCGCCGTCACCGCCTTGAAGGTGGAGCCGGGAGCGTACTTGCCGTAGGTGGCGTAGGGGAAGGTGCCGCCCGACGGGGACTGCGCCGCGGCGAGTATGCCGCCGGTGGCCACGTCGACGACGACGAGCGTCGCCAGCCCGGTCTGGGTGCTGAGAACCTCCTCCGCTTTGGCCTGCAGGTCACGGTCGAGGCTGAGCTGGATCCCGGTGCCGATCGAGGCGTCCTGCTGGAAGACGGGGAAGGCGTCGAAGGGGGCGGCGCTGGCACCCGCTGCCGCCTTGCGGCCGACGACGTCGACGCGGACGGACGGGACGCCGCGCAGTTGCTCGTCGTAACGGGACTGCAGGCCGCTCAGGCCGACGATGTCGGCGGGTGTCAGAGCGCCGTCGGACTTGTCGATCATCTCCTGCGTGGGATGTCCGACGGTGCCGAGCAGTGGGGCCGCGAACGAGTCGGTGGGTCCGACGACGGCCGTGATCTCACGCACATGGCTGCCGGGAATGTCGACGACGGTGGATGGAATGTCCTCCTGCCGCAGCGTGGCGGCGATGACGAACGCCTTCGGGCCGTTGGCGGCCACCTTCTTCTGGAAGGCCGCGACGTCGACCTGCAACAGCGTCGCCAGGTCTGCCGCGGCGGTCGCCTGGTCGGCCTCGATGACGGCGCCCTTGTCGATCCCCACCTCATAGAGGGAGCGCTGCTCCACCAGCGCGAGGCCGGTGTTGTCGTTGATGGGCCCGCGGCGGGCCTCCTCGGTGGTGTGCCGGAGCCGCGAGTCGCTGGTCAGCTGCGGGTGCAGCAGTTGGGGCGACCAGTCGACCCGCCAGACGCCTTCAATGTGCCGCAGCCGCGCCGTCGAGTCGTACGTCCACCCGTCCTTGCCGAGCTGGTACGTCATCGTCAGGGTGGCCAGCGCACCGTCGGGGTCCTCGTACGTGATGGCGGTCCGCTCGACGGTGGGATAGATCTCGTCCATCCCCGCGAAGACGGTCTCGAACTCGGCCTGCGCGTCGGCAGGGTTGCGCACCATCGGCAGTTTCGACACATCGCGCGCGTTGAGCGCGGCGACGAGTGCGGTGACGGCGTCGTCGGCCGCGGGCAGATCGGCCGGTGGGTCTGTGGCCTCGGTGGGGGAGGGCGCGGGCTGCTCCGGCCCGGGGGCACAGCCCGCGAGCAGCAGTGCCAGCGTCACCAGTGCGGCGGCGAATCCTCGACGCATGGAACCCTCCTCGGTTGTCCCTGACAGGCTACCGGGCGACACCGACAGCGCCGCGGCGCCCGGCCGTCACAGAGCGACGACGAGCGCGAAAACGACGGCTCCGACGGCCACCACGCCGCCGATGCAGGCGAAGACGATCCCCATCAGTTCGCCCGCCCCCATCGCCGTCCGTGCGCCCGTCTCCGCGAGGGCAACCTTCAGGGCCGCGTCCACGGGGCTCGACGAGGTGGTGACGGTCTCGTCACCGTCGGCGCCGACGGTGACGCGCCCTGAGGCCTGCCAAATGCGGCCGGAGAACGTCCTGGCCTTGGACCAGCCCGCGGACGAGGCAGTGTCCGCAGCCTGGTCGATCCGGTAGAACTTGGTGGGGTTCGACGTCGGGACCAGCGTATCCAGCCGAGCTCGGCGGGCAGGAAGATCGCCGTCAGCACACCGGCCAGCGTGAACATGACGCCGAGGAGTGCGGCGGCCGCCTTCTCGCTCAGGATGATCGTCTTCATGTGGTCGCCTTCCTGGCCGTCGCAGTAGCGATGCTGGGGCGCATCGGAGCCTCCGGATCATCGCCCGCCAGGCCACCGGGAGGCCCGGTCAGGCCGCGGCCGGCGAACCCCGGGCGGGCCTCGGACTTTAGGCGAACCTGAGGACCCCCGATAGAATGACCTTGGTCATCGACGTTGGCCCTGAAGGGTACCGGTGGCAGAAACCAGTTTTCTCGCCCAGTTCAGGAGCTCCCTGTGACAGTCCTTTTGAGTGCGGACGTATCGCTGTGGGTCTGGCTGGTCACCCTTGGGGTGATCCTCGGCCTCCTCGCGTTCGACTTCTTCTTCCACGTGCGTCAGGCGCACGAACCCACCCTGAAGGAAGCGACCTGGTGGTCGATCTTCTACGTGGGTCTCGCGTTGTTGTTCGGCGTCGTCCTGCTCGTGTTCGGCGGCGCCGACATGGGCGTCGAGTACTTCAGCGGCTACCTGCTGGAGAAGGCGTTGTCCGTCGACAACCTCTTCGTCTTCCTCGTGATCATCTCGAGCTTCGCGGTGCCGCGCGCCGACCAGCAGAAGGTGCTCCTGTTCGGCATCGTCTTCGCGCTGATCGCCAGGAGCGGCTTCATCTTCGCGGGCAAGGCCCTCATCGACAACTTCTCGTGGACCTTCTACCTGTTCGGCCTGATCCTCATCGTCACGGCAGGCAAGCTGCTCGCCCCCGAGAAGGAGGGCGAGGACGAGGCCAACAACTTCATCATCCGGGCCGCCAAGCGCTTCCTGCGCACCACGGACCACTACGACGGCGACAAGCTCTTCACCATCGAGAACGGCCGCCGCGTCCTCACCCCGATGCTGCTCGTCATGGTGGCCATCGGCGGCACCGACATCCTGTTCGCGCTCGACTCGATCCCGGCCATCTACGCCGTCACCACGAACGTGTACATCGTGTTCACCGCCACCGCGTTCTCCCTGATGGGTCTGCGTCAGCTGTACTTCCTCATCGACGGCCTGCTCGACCGGCTCGTCTACCTCAAGTACGGCCTGTCGGTCATCCTCGGCTTCATCGGCGTCAAGCTCATTCTCGAGGCCCTGCACAAGAACCAGTTGCCGTTCATCAACGGCGGCGAGCCCGTCGACGTCTTCACCTTCGATGCCTACACGTCGCTGCCCGTCATCGTCATTCTGCTCACGAGCACCGTCATCCTGTCGCTGGTGTCGCCGAAGGGGAAGCTGCTCTCCGCGGTGCGGAGCGTCGACCGTCTCGCCAACGCCTACCTCAACCACAACTACGAGGTGGCCCCGGAGGATCGGGAGGCGAACTTCCAGAAGATGGTGGCTGCGCAGAACCGGCTCATGCAGTTCGACAACGCCAAGGTCGACCAGATGATGGAGGAGACCGGCGCCACCTGGGCCGTCGAGAAGGCGACCAGGGCCCACGCCGAGGCCACCGGCTAGTCTCAGCCCCGTGCAGATCATCCCCGCCCTGCGGCGGCTGTGGCGCCACGCGCCCTTCCGTCGGCTCCTGACCCTCCGGATTCTGAGTCAGGCGGCCGACGGGACGCTGCAGGTGGGGATGGCCAGCTACATCCTGTTCTCCCCGCAGTCCCAGGCCACGGCCTGGGCCATCGCGGGCGTCCTGGCCCTGACGATGCTGCCGTTCACGATCATCGGGCCGTTCGTCGCGCCGCTGCTCGACCGCTGGTCGCGGCGGAACGTTGCACTCTGGTCCGACGTCATCCGCGCCACCCTCGCCGCCGTCATCGGTGTCATCATCGCCACCGGCGCCACCACCGGCGCCTGGGCGATCGTCCTCTACGGCGCGCTGCTCGTGGCGATGAGCATCAACCGGTTCATGCTCGCCGGCCTGTCGGCGGGCCTGCAGCACACCGTCGACAGTGACGAGTACCTGACGGCGTCGTCGATCGTCCCGACGATCGGCCCGCTGGGCGTCGTGATCGGCGCCATCCTCGGGTTCGCGGCCCGGCTCGGCCTCGGCGGGGTGCTGACCCCGAACCAGGCCGACGCCGTCGTGTTCGGCCTGGCCGCGGTCATGTTCGTCGGCTCGGTGCTCGTGTGTCGAGGCTTCGCGAGGGATGCGTTGGGCCCCACGTCGCGCCCGGAGGCGTCGTCGGCGGGCAGCGTCCGCGCCGTCGCGGCTGGCCTCGCGGAGGCGGGTCGCCACCTGCGTACCCGCCCTGTCGCCGTCCTGGCGCTGGCGCTCATGGCGATCACCCGCCTGTTGTTCGGGCTGCTCAGCGTCGCCGTCATCCTCGCAGCCCGGCACCTGTGGAACCCGTCGGACCAGCCGGCCGCTGCACTGGCCGACCTGACGCTATGGGGGCTGGCGACCGGCGCCGGATTCATCCTGGCGGCGCCGACGGTCCCGCTGCTCACCCGCCGCCTCGGACTGGGCCGCACCGCGCAGCTGCTGCTGCTGTCGTGCGCGGTGGTGTCGGTCGTCACGATGCTCACTACGGCGAAGTGGCCGCTGTATGTGCTCAGCTTCCTCATCGGACTGGGGGTGCAGTCGTTCAAGATCTGCGTCGACACCATCGTGCAGGCGCACGTCGACGAGCGCTTCAAGGGCCGCGCCTTCACCTTCTACGACATGGGGTTCAACGGCGCCTTCGTCCTCGCGGGCGTCGTGGCGGGCCTCCTGCTGCCGCCCCATGGGCTCTCGGCGGGGGTGTTCGCCGGGATCGCGGTCACGTACGCGGCCTGCTGGCTGGTACTGCGGTGGGGTGTCCGGCGTCTGGGTGCGGCGACGTTCGAGAAGGGCACCGAGGACCTCACGGGCGCCGGGTCGCCCCCCACACGCTGAGGCGAGGATGCGTCTCGGTCAGCGGGGCAGCGTGAGGATCTCGACACCCTTGGCGGTGACGGCGATCGTGTGCTCGCTGTGCGAGGTGAGGCAGCCGGTGGCGCTCTTCAGGGTCCAGCCGTCGTCGGCGGTCACCAGCTCGTCGGTGTCGGCCATCACCCAGGGCTCGATCGCGACGAGCATTCCCGGGCGCAGCCGGAAGCCGCGTCCGGCGCGGCCGTTGTTCGGGATGTGCGGATCCTGATGCATCGTCGAGCCGACGCCGTGGCCGCCGAAGTCGGTGTTCACCGAGTAGCCGGCGCCGGTCAGCACCGAGCCGATGGCGTGCGAGATGTCGCCGAGCGGCTTGCCGGGCCCGGCCGCGGCGATGCCGGCGGCAAGCGCCGTCTCGGTGGCCTCGATGAGCGCAGCGGCGACTGGATCGGGACGGCCGCCGACGACGAAGCTGATGGCCGAGTCGGCGACCAGCCCGTCGAGGCTGACGGCGAGGTCGAGGGAGAGCAGGTCGCCGTCACGCAGCGTGTGATCGAACGGGCGGCCGTGCAGCACGGCGTCGTTGACGGACGTGCAGATGTAGTGCGCGAAGGGGCCGTTACCGAAGGAAGGCGCGTAGTCGACGTAGCAGGACACGGCGCCCGCCTCGACGATCATCTGGCGGGTCCACTCGTCGATGTCGAGCAGATTGGTTCCGGCGGTGGCCCGCGAACGCATGGTGGTGAGGATCCGGCTCACCAGCTCTCCGGCGGCGCGGGCGCGGGGAAGGTCGGAGGGCTTGAGGATCTCGATCACGGGGGCAATGGTAGTCGGCACTCCGGGATTGGTACTCCTAAGCCTGTCGAAGGGCGGGTCAGTATTCGTCGGTGGGTGCCGGGGTCTTGTTGGGGCGCAGGTAGAGGGTGGAGTCCATGGTCCAGCCCCGGACGGGTTGCTGATCCGGCGGAGCATGACGCGGCGGCGGAACAGGATCCGGAATATGCGGCTCGATCTCCCAGCCATATCTCGCTTTGAACACCAACCCGTCAGGCCGGTTCGGATTCCCCTCAATGGTGAACTCACCCCGGTGGTGTTCCCGATGATGATGCGTACACAACGAGATCAACTCATCGATATCCGTCGAGCCACCTTTGCTCCAGTGACGCTTGTGATGATTCTCCAGGAACCGGGTCACCGGGCAGCCGGGATACCGGCAGCCACCGTCACGATCCTCGACCAGCTTCCGTGTCCGGTCGGGTACGATCCGCATCGAGCGTCCCACCGACACCGGCGACGCGTTCTTCAACCACACCGGCCGGATGCTGCCGTCACACGTGATCCGCTCCACCAGATGCGCCGGCAAAGCACCCTGCTTGTTGATCCAGCCCTTGCCATCGGCCTCGAGGTGCACCAGAACCTTGTAATGCTGCCGACGTGACCCCGACTCCACCGCGGACAGTGAGCGGGACGCGACCTCCAGGATCGCATCAGCGAACGTGGCCTCGGCGTGACCGGCCGTGAACAGCGCGTCCTTCGCTTCGCGGAGGGCTTGTTCGACCAGGGCGCCCTCGAGGGCGTCAGCTTCGTAACGCAGCTGGAACCGGCCCCCCAGCGTGCCCATCTGCAACGTAGGCCCCTCATCCCCAGACGGCCCGGGCCTCGGCGTTGCGTACTCGTCAGGCGGCTCTTCGAAGCCGTACTTCGGCAACGCCCGACGCAACTGCTGCACCACCGTGGCATGCTCAACAAACACGGAGACCGCATCGCTGTATTCAGCGGGAACATTCCGGGCGACCACCGTCATCTGGTCCAGACTCACGGTCCCGGCGGCCATCTTCTCTTCCAGCACGGGGAACTCACCCCGACGGCGGGCGATCGCGACAATGTCACGAGCCCGCGCCGGAGACGTCGCACACATCACACTGAGCCAATGCTCCGGGGACTGGATGCCATTCTCGGCCCACGTGAAAGTGTCGAGAACCTCTGCGGTCAGGGCGATGAGTTCGTTGTTCAACTGGGCCAACTGCCCGGCAATCACACCCGCACGCTCCGCCGCTTCCTCCCAGCGGAGCAGGGTGTTGGTGTGGTCGGACAAACTCATAATTAATTGTACATCCGGGCGATTACGAGTTCAAGAGTTTGTCGTCTGTTTTTCGGGGGTATTTGTGTGAATGGCGGGCCCCCTTCGAGACGCCGCTCGTGCCGGATCCTGAGCTTGTCGAAGGGCGCAACCTCCTCAGGGACCGAAAGTCCTTCGAGACGCTCGTACCGGGTCCTGAGCTTGTCGAAGGGAGGGCGCCACCCCGCCTCACGTTTCCAGGCCCGCCTCCAGCGCGATCAGCACCAGCCCCACCCTGTCGCGCGCGCCCAGCTTGCTGAGCAGCCGACCGATGTGGGTCTTCACCGTGCCCTCCGCCATGTACAGACGCTGCGAGATCTCCGAGTTGTTGGCCCCCCGGGCGACCTCCACCAGCACCTCCCGCTCCCGCTCCGTCAGCACGTCGAGGCGGGTGTCCTCCTCGGGCGTCGACTTCGGCAGCATGCCCGCGAAGTGTGTGAGCAGCCGTTTCGTCGTCGACGGCGCAACCACCGCGTCGCCAGCGGCGACCGCGCGGATCGCGCCGAGCAGCTCCTCCGGCAGCGCGTCCTTCAGCAGGAAGCCGCTGGCCCCGTTGCGCAGCGCCGCGAAGACGTACTCGTCCAGGTCGAAGGTGGTCAGCACCAGCACCTTGGTGTCGAGTCCGAGCGACATGATCTGCCGGGTCGCCTCCGTGCCGTCCATGATCGGCATCCGGATGTCCATCAGGACGACGTCGACCGGCCGCGCCTTCACGGCGGCGACGGCGTCGCGACCGTTCTCGACCTCGCCGACCGTCTCCATATCGTCCGACGAGTCGATCAGCATGCGGAAGCCGCTGCGCACCAGCGACTGGTCGTCCGCCAGCAACACCTTGATCATTCCTCGGCTCCTCTCAGCCAGCTCTTGCCCAGTTGGCTCGGCATCGGGAGCCGCGCCTTCACCTCGTAGCCGCCGCCGGCCCGCGGGCCCGCCTTGAACTCGCCGCCCATGGCGACGACCCTCTCGCGCATCCCGGGCACGCCCGAGCCGAGTCCGTCGGACTGGGAGAGCACCCCGATGCCGTCGTCACGTACGCGGACAGAGATCTCGTGGGGCAGGTAGGTGACGGCGACCTCCGCCGTCGCCGTCGACCCGGCGTGCTTCAGGAAGTTGGTGATGGCCTCCTGGACGACGCGGAACACGGCCAGCCCGAGGGAATCCGGCACGAGTGGCGTCTCGCCCTCGATCTCCAGGGTGATCCGATCCCCCGCGCCGGCCACCAGTTCGGGGATCTGCCGCAACGTCGGCGCCGGCCCGAAGTCGGGGACCTCGCCCTCGCCGCGGAGCAGTGAGACGATGCGGCGCACCTCGCCGATGGAGCGGCGCCCGGTGTCGGCGATGACCGTCAACGCCTCGACGGCGGCCTCGGGGCGCTTCGTCGTGAGCGCCCTCGCCCCCTCGGCCTGCACCACGATCACCGACAGCGAGTGGGCGAGCACGTCGTGCAGTTCCTGGGCCACCTCGGCGCGGGCCCGGCCGGTGACCAGCGCGTCGGCCTGAGCCGACTGCCGCTGAGCGGCGGTGAACCGCTCGGTGGCGATCTCGCGGTCGAGGGCCTCGGTCAGCGCTCGCTCCCGCAGCAGGCGTCCGAACAGATACGACAGGGCCACCAGCGAGAAGCACAGCAGGCCGAGCACTGTGGTGGCGACGAAGCGGAAGCCGACCGCCAGGTCTCCGGTCCAGGTGAGCGGGCCCAGCGTCGAGCCGACCGCCGTGAGGATCGCGACGAGTGGCAGCAGCGACGACCGGTGGTAGCGGCCGACGCTGTAGGCGACCACGGGAACGGCCAGCAGTGCGGGCACCGGGGCGGTCATCGTGGCGACCATGCCGATTCCGGCGGCGGCGACGACCGCGAGCGCCCAGAACGGGGCGACCCGGCGCACAGCGAGCCCGATGCACATCAGGAGCGACCACGTCGCCGCCCAGGCGAAGAAGTCCTCGGACCGCACGTAGGCGACGGGAAGGAGCCCGCAGACGAACAGGGCGGCGGCCGCCGCGGTGTCGCGGAGCAACGTGCGCCCGTCGCGCGACCACCGCATTCCCATCATGATCAGTCAGCCTAGGCGGACGGTGGGTGTGCGGGGGTCAGACCCCGGGACATGGTTCGCCTTCCAGGGGTGCACCCGGGTCTGATCGGGGTGTTTCCTGTTGCCCGGAACCCGCTCGCACACCATAGATTGGGCAGCATGTTCCGAAAGCTGTTCTGGTTCACCGCCGTCGCCGCCATCGCCTGCGCCGTCACCGGGCTCCTCGACCGCCAGCAGGTGGCCCGCCGCCGCGAGCTGTGGGCGGAGGCCACCGACTGACGCTGGTCAGTAGCCCAGCAGCTCCTTGCGGACGGGCAGCCACGCGATCGCGTCGCGGACGGCGTCCTCCTCCGTGAGCTGAGCCTCCCACCCGAGGACGTCGCGCGCCTTCGTCGAGACGGTGTACACGCCGGCCACGTCGCCCGGTCGCGGCTCCCCGAACTGCAGGTCCAGCGGATCACCCGAGATGGTCTCGAACGCCGCGGCCAACTCCTTGACGGTGACGCCGTTGCCCGTGCCGATATTGAAGACCTCGTACGCGCTGTCAGCGGTCGCCTTGTCGAAGCCCTCGAGCGCGGCGACATGGGCGCGGGCCAGATCCCAGACATGGATGAAGTCACGGATGCCGGAGCCGTCACGGGTCGGCCAGTCGACGCCCGTCACCGTGAACGTGCGCTTCTGGCTCCAGGCCTCGAGCAGCTTCGCCAGCACGTGCGTCGGGTGCTCCAGCTGCTGACCCGAGCGGAGCTTGGGGTCGGTGCCGATGGGGTTGAAGTAGCGCAGCGAGGCGACCTTGACGTCCGAGGCGCGGGTGAAGTCCTCCAGCACCATCTCGACCATGTACTTGGTGCGCGCGTACGGGGACCCGGGCTGCAGCGGCGAGGCCTCCGTGACCTGGAAGTTCTCGTCCGGCGCGTAGATCGACGCCGACGAGCTGAACAGGAAGCGCTTCACGCCGTTGCGCTGCATCGCCTCCAGTACCACGAGGGTCTTGGCGACGTTGTTCTCGTAGTAGCCGAGCGGATCGGACACCGATTCGGGCACGACGATCTTCGCCGCGCAGTGGACGACGGCGTCGATGCTCTGCTCCGAGAAGATGCGATCCAGCAGGGCGGCGTCGGCGATGTCACCTTCGTACAGCGTGCGGTCCCCGATGAACTCGCGGCGACCCGTGGAGAAGTCGTCCAGGATGACGACCTGGTGACCGGCGTCCTCGCAGGCGGAGGCGACGGTGCTGCCGATGTAACCGGCGCCGCCGGTGATCAGGACCAGCATGGGTTTCCCTTCGATGGGTGGAGGCGGAGCCTCAATCCTACGGGCAGGGTGTCGCTGCGGTGGAGGGGGTGACCCCTCCAGCTGAGCGTTACCAGCCGCGGGCGACCCAGGCGGCCAGGTCGCCCGCCTCTCGACCGATGCTGGTCGACGGGCCGTGGCCGGTGTGGACGGCGGTGTCGGCAGGCAGCGTCAGCAGCCGGTCGGTGATGGAGGCGATGATCCCGTCGAACGAGGAGTACTCCCAGCGGGTCGCGCCCGGGCCACCCTGGAACAGGGTGTCCCCGCTGAAGACGGCGCCGAGGTCGGCGGCGACGAACGATGTCGACCCGGGGGTGTGGCCGGGGGTGTGCCGCGCCTCGAGCACCGTCCCGGCGACCTCGAAGGTCTCGCCGTCGGTGAGGGGGACGAACGGCGTGCCGCCGTGCTCGGCCCGCCACAGGAAGGCATCGGCGGGATGCAGACGCGGTTCCTGCCCCACGGAGCGACAGAAGTCGACGGCGGCGCGCACGTGGTCCCAGTGGCCGTGGGTCAGCAGCACCGCGGAGACGCGCCGTCCCGCCACCGCGGCGGCCACGGCCTCGGCGTCGTGGGCGGGGTCGATGACGACGACCTGCGTGTCGTCGCCGACGAGCCACACGTTGTTCTCGTGCACCGGCGGGCCTGCGGGGTCGGCGTTCCCGGCGGTGCGCAGGAGCTCGATGCGGGCCGTCACGGTTCGATCCTGGTGAGCAGGGCCGCCGCGGCCGCCGTCACGAGGGACGCGTTGGCACCCTCGCCGATGGGGGAGAAGTACAGCGCCTCGAGGATCCGCAGAGATTCCTCCACCCCGACCGTGAACCGCAGCCCGGCCAGCGTGGCGCCCCGCTCGGCCGCCTCCAGCATCAGCGGCCACTGGTCGGCCCGGACGGCCTCCAGGCGCGCGGCCAGCTCGGTGTCGCGGCGGGCGCGGATCTGCAACTCGATGATCGCGTTGTGGCGCTCCTCGCTGAACGCGGCCACCCCGAAGAGCCTGCCCAGCAGCTCGACGATGTCGGTGCCGACCGACGCAGAGCCGAGGATGTCGTGACAGGCCTCCACGCATTCGGTCGCCACGTAGCGTGCGACCTCCTCGCACACGTCGTCCTTGGAGTCGAAGTTCGAGTAGAACGCGCCGCGTGAGAACCCCGCCGCCTCGCACAACTGCTCGACGGAGGTGGCGTCGATGCCGTTGCGGCCGAACTGGTCCATCGCAGCCTCGACGATGCGCGCCCGTGTCTCCCTGCGGCGCGCTGTGTCCCGGCCCGAATCCCGTGTGCTCATTGCCCATCCTCATCTTTGGATACATCACTGTATCGTGTAGCGTGGATGCACCACTGTATCCATTTGCTGGGGCTGGTCACCGCCCCGACCTGGGAGGCCCCCACATGTCAGCTTGGTTGTACGCCCTCGGCCGCTGGTGTTTCCGGAGGAAGTGGACCGTCATCGGGGCCTGGATCGGCATCCTCGCGGTGCTCGGCGGGTCGGCCGTCCTGTGGTCCGATTCGTTCAAGAACACCTTCTCCATCCCGTCTGCGCCGTCGCAGGTGGCCCTCGACCAGCTGCGGATGACGTTCCCCGAGGCGGCCGGCCTGACCGCCATGGCCGTGGTGGTCGCGGCCGAGGGCGAAGCCGTCGAGGAGTACCGCCCGGAGATCGAGGCCGCCCTGAGTGAGTTCGAGGGCCTTGCCGAGGTGGATGCCGTCACGTCCCCGTGGAATGAGATGGTCGACGGGCTCGTCTCCGACGACGGCCGGGCCGCCATCGTCCAGCTGACGCTCGACATGCCCTCGATCTCCCCGAGCGCCGAGGACCTCGCGCCCATCACAGCAGTGGCCGACGACCTGCGCGAGGCGCTCCCCGCCGATGCCCTCGTCAGCATGGGCGGCGAGGCCTACAACATCGAACTGCCCGCGCTGTCGATCATCGAGGTCATCGGCGTGCTGGTCGCGCTGGTCGTGCTGTGGCTCGTGCTCGGCTCCCTCGTCGCGGCCGGCCTTCCTCTCATCACCGCCATCACCGGCGTGGGAGTGTCGATGGCGATCATGTTCCTGCTGACCGGCCTGTTCGACATCAACTCGACCACCCCGCTCCTATCCGTGATGCTCGGCCTCGCCGTCGGCATTGACTACGCGCTGTTCATCCTGTCGCGACACCGTGACCAGCTCGCCCGCGGCATCGACCCGGAAGAGTCGGCCGGCCGTGCCGTCGGCACCTCGGGCTCCGCCGTCGTCTTCGCCGGCCTGACGGTGTTCATCGCCCTCCTGGGGCTGGGCGTCGCACAGATCCCGTTCCTGACGGTTATGGGCGTCTTCGGCGCGCTCACCGTCGCGTTGGCCGTCGGCATCGCCCTGACCTTCCTGCCCGCGCTGATGGGGGTGATGGGCGCCAGGATGACGCCCAAGCCGAGGAAGCCGAAGGCAGAGAAGGCGGCCCGGCGCGACAGGAAGGCCGCCTTCGGATGGTGGGTCGGTATCACCACCCGGCACCCGATCGCGACCATCGCCGTCGTCGTCGCGGCCCTCGTCGGGCTGACGGTGCCGACCATCGGGCTGCAGGTCGCGCTGCCCAACCCCGGACAGCAGCATGCAGGGACTCCGGCCCGCGTCGCCTACGACGCGATGGAGGAGCACTTCGGCCCCGGCGTCAACGGGCCGCTCATCGTCACCGTCGACATCATCTCCAGCACCGATCCCATCGGCCTGCTCGACTCCATCAAGGCTGATATCGAGGCGCTCCCCGGCGTCGATCAGGTGCCGATCGCCACGCCGAACCGCAACGTCGACACCGGCATGATCCAGATCGTGCCCACCACCGGGCCAGACGACCCGGCCACCGCCGACCTCGTGGAGGCCCTGCGTGACAGCGGCGACACGTGGCTGGAGAAGTACGGCGTCGAGACCAACGTCACCGGCTTCACCGCCATCCAGATCGACATCAGCCACAAGCTGACGGAAGCGTTGCTGCCGTTCGGCATCCTCGTGGTGGGCCTGTCGCTGGTGCTGCTCGCCGCCGTGTTCCGCTCCGTATGGGTGCCGGTGAAGGCCACCCTCGGCTACCTGCTGAGCGTCGGGGCCGCGTTCGGCGCCACCACACTCGTGTTCAACCACGGCTTCCTGAAGGAGGTCGTCAACCTCGAGAAACCGGTGCCGGTGATCTCGTTCCTGCCGATCCTGCTGATGGGCATCCTGTTCGGCCTCGCGATGGACTACGAGGTGTTCCTCGTGAGCCGCATCCGCGAGGAATACGTGCACGGGAAGGAGCCGGTCCAGGCGATCCGCAGCGGCTTCGTCGCGTCCGGACCGGTCGTCGCGGGCGCCGCGGCCATCATGATCTCGGTCTTCGCATTCTTCGTTCCCGAGGGCATGTTGGCGATCAAGGCGATCGCGTTCGCGTTGGCGATCGGGGTGGCGGTCGACGCGTTCCTGGTCAGGATGACGCTGGTCCCCGCCGTCATGACGCTGCTCGGAGAGCGTGCCTGGTGGCTGCCGAAGTGGCTCGACCGGCTCCTGCCCACCTTCGACGTCGAGGGCGAGGTGCTCGCCAAGGAGATGGAACTGAAATCCTGGCCCGGCGACGGATCCGTCCTGTTCGCCGAGGACCTCACGGTGGAGCGGGTCGTCGGCCCGATCAACCTGCGCCTGGTCCCTGGCAATGTGATCGGGCTGGTCGGCCCTGTCGGGGCACGGACCGGCGCCGCGTTGGCCCTGAGCGGACGGCTGGAGACCACCTCCGGCCGTGGCCGCGTCGCGGGGGCGCTGCTCCCGGAGGCAGCCGGACGTGCGCGTCGCCGCATCACCTACGTCGACCTCGCGACGACCGACGACGCCGCCGCGGCCCTCGAAGCGGCCCCCACCGGCTCCGTCGTGTTCGTCGACAGCATCGAGCAGGCCGACACCCCGGCCGCCCGTGACGCCGTCGATGCACTCATCGCCCGCACCGCCGAGGCCGGCGGCGCGGTGGTGCTCTGCGCCGCGGACGCCGACCATCTCAGTCACTTCACCATCGACGGCGTCTACGAGGCGCCGGCACTGACCCATGAGGGGAGCCGGGCATGACACCCGACAGCACGAAGAGCGGGAAGGCCCGCTGGACCAGCCTGGTGGCGCTCGCCGTGGTGCCGCTTCTGGCCGTGGGGGCCCTCCTGGGGCTCACGCAGCGCGACGACGACACCGTCAGCGCCGCCGTGGTCAACCTCGACCAGGCGGTCACCGTGGAGGGCAGTACATCCCCATGGGACGCCAGCTCGCCGCGGCCATGATCGACCGCGACGGCGACAACATCAACTGGACGCTCGCCGACGCGCCCAGCGCCGCGGCCGGCCTCCGGACCGGCGAGTACTCCGCGGTGGTCACCATCCCCGAGACGTTCTCCGCCGCTGCCACCTCGTTCTCCGCGAACGACGCCGCGGTCGCCGAGCAGGCCACGATCTCGGTCAAGGTCAGCGACAACGCGCCCGTCAGCGACGCGCAGGTCGCGCAGCAGATCTCGCGGCTCGCCGTCGACACCATCAACGACACGCTCACCAGCACCTACCTGGAGAACATCTACGTCGGCTTCAACACCGTCGGTGAGCAGTTCACCACCATCGTCGACGGCGCCTCGCAGCTGCACGACGGCGCCTCGAAGCTGGCGGAGGGCACGCTGGCCTCCAGCCAGGGCGCCGCGCAGCTGAGCGACGGCATGGGCCTCCTGAAGCAGAACGGCCCCAAGCTCGCCGACGGCGGCGACCAGCTGGTCATCGGCATCCGTGAGCTCGGCTCGGGCACCGGCCAGCTGGCCGACGGCGCCGATCAGCTCGCCGACGGCGTCGACCAGTTCGCCGCGCAGACACCACAGCTCGTCGACGGTGTCGGCCAGCTCGCCGACGGGGCGGGGCAGCTGCTCGGAGGCATCCCCGACTTCGCCAACGGCGCCGCGGCTGCGATCGGCGGGGTCACCCCCATCCGGCAGGGCCTCGACCAGATGATCGCCGGCCTGGATGCGGGCGGAGCCGACACCGGCGGTCTCGACCAGCTCACGCAGGGGGCCAAGGGTCTCGCCGCCGGCGCAGACGGCATCGCGGGCGGCCTCCAGCAGGTCAGCGGCACGCTGGGCGGCTACTCGCAGGGGCAGTTCGACCCCTACGCCGAGGGCGCCATCGCCCAGGTCGTCGCCGGCTTCCAGTGCCCCGAGGGGCTCGACCCGGCCACCTGCGGCATGCTGACCCAGACCTTCGCCGCCGGCGTCAACGGCGGTTTCCGGGCCGGGGCAGGCATGGGCGCAGGCATGCTCACCAGGCCGGACGCGAGTGGCTCCTCGCTGCTCGGCGGCGCGCAGGACCTCGCCACGGGCGCCGGGCAGTACGCCGCCGGCGTCGAGACCGCCGTCGACCAGATCGGCCAGCAGACCGAGCAGCAGCTCGGCGAGCTCAAGGGCGGGCTCACCCAGCTCCGTGACGGCGCCGCCCAGCTCGAGACCCAGGCGGCCCCGTTGGTCACCAACGCACCGAAGCTGGCGCAGGGGTCGACTGAGCTGCTCGCCGGCATCCAGGCCCTCGACCAGCAGGTCGGCGCCCTCCCGGCGGGCGTGAACCAGCTCGCCGACGGCGCCCGGCAGCTCGCCGACGGCGTCTCCGAACTCGACGCGGGCGTCGGCGAACTCACCACGGGTGCGGCCACCTTCGTCGACGGGGTGACCCAGTACACCGAGGGTGTCGGCTCCGCCGCGGACGGTGCGGCCGCACTCACCGACGGCCTCGTCCAGCTGGACGACGGCGCCCAGCAGCTCGCCGACGGCGTCGGCACCTTCGCCACCGAGCTCGCCAAGGGCAAGGACCAGGTGCCCAGCTACACCGCCGATGCGCGGGAGGCCCTCGCGACGGTCGTCGCCAGCCCCATCGCGAAGGACACGTCGGTCATCAGCTCGGGCGCGGTTCCCGCGGTCTCGCTGCTGCTGGTCGCGGGTCTCTGGCTCGGGGCGCTGGCCTCCTTCGTCGTCACGCGCCCCATCCCGCGCGACGCGCTGACGTCCCGCGCCAGCAGCGCCGCGCTGTGGGCCCGCACCGTCGGGCTGCCGGCGCCGATCGTCGCGGGGCAGGGGCTCGTCCTCGGCCTGGCCGGGGGCGTGATCCTCGACGTCGGGGCAGGGAAGACCCTCGGCCTGATGGGCCTGCTCGCGGTGCTCGGAGTGTCGTTCGTGCTCGTCAACCACGCATTGGCCGCCTGGCTGGGTTCGATCGGCCGGGGAATCTCGGTGCTGCTGCTGGTGCTGACCGTGGCGCTCGGACTCTCGTCCGCGGCCGGCTGGCTGGCGCCGATCGCCACCGTGTCGCCGCTGCACAACGGCTTCACGCTGCTGCGGACCTGGCTGTCGGGAGGCAGCGGAGAGGTCGGCATCGCGACCGTCGCGGTGCTGATGGCCGCCATCGCCGCGATCCTCTCGGCCATGTCGATCGCCAGCCGCCGCCAGCTCACCGTGGAGCGCTTCGTCCGCGCGGTCTGAGCGTCGAAGCCCCCTCTCCTGAGCCGTCCGACTGGTTTACTGGATCCGCTCGAGCGGTTCAGGAGGTGGCATGGCGCCGGGGGTCTTCGACTTCGACGATGAGGCTGTGCCGGTCGCACCGGCGCCGGCCCTGGATGAGGCGACGCCTGAGGAGCCGGAGGAGGTCGGCGACGGCGGCATCTCCGACGCCGATCGTCTCGTCCGCCTCTGGCTGGAAGACACCCGCATCGTCAAGGTGCGGCTGAGCCCCGTCTGGTTCCACCGGATCACGGGACGCGACACGCTGGAGTCCCACTTCCGGCAGGCCATGATGCTGAGCACCCTGCACCTCCCGGCCCTGCCCGACGACCCCGACGACGAAGACGGCGAAGACTTCGTCGACTCCACCGACCCCGATGCCCTGCCCGCCGACGTGCAGCGCGTCTTCAACCAGCTGCCGTCGCTCGGCCCCCGCACCCTGGCCGCCTTCGAGCAGGTGATCGCCGACCTCGACGCCCGGTACGCCGCCGCCGAGGAGCGAGCCTCGGAGCCCCGGCCCGTCGCTCCCGCCGTCACCGGTTCGGTGCGCGGCGCCACCGTCACGCTCGACGCGAACGGCTACGCGGTCGACGTCGCCTTCGACCAGGCCTGGCTCGACGGGGCCCAGGTCGGCCAGATCTGTGCCGCGGTGCAGGCCGCGGCCGACAAGGCCTATGAACGCTTCGAACCCGCCACCGTCGAGCCATCCGAGCTCGACGCTCTCAGCGAGGAACGGGCCGTCGTGATGGCCGCGTTCCGCGCCATGCTCAACCCACGGAGGGACCGATGACAGACGCGAACAAGGCCTGGGAGGAACTGGAGCGACGCGCCCCCGAGAGCCGGTTCGCCGGCATCGGCGCCGAGAGCGACGACCTCCTCGACGGCGCCGACCTGCGCGAGGGTGCGATCAACCCCAACGCGGCCGGTGGCAAGGGCAAGGCAGGCGCGGGTGGCCCCGGCATGATGCCGCCGATGATGGGCATGGGCGGGGGCGGCGCCTCCGGCGCACAGGCCGCGGGACTCTCGCAAGGACTGGCGGGCAACGCGGCCGGGGCGGCGTCGGCCGCAGGCCTCGGCGGGCTGGGTGGCCTGCGGGGCGGGGCCATGCCCACCGGTGTCGGTGGCGCGGGCGGTCTCGGTTCCCTCGGAGGCGGTGGCCTCGGCTCGGGGGCCGCGGGAGCGGGCTCCCTCGGCGGAGGGCTCGGCGGCCCCATGGCCGCGGGCAGCGCCGGTCTCGACGGCGGTGTGGACGTCGACGGCGACGGCATCGCCGACTACTACGTCGGCCAGGGCGGCGACTCGGCCTACCGCGACAGCGACGGGGACGGCGTCAGCGACTACGACGAGATGATCAACGCCGGCGGCGGCCCCGGTGGTTCCAGTTCGGGCAGTGGCCCGGGCTGGTCCGGCGGCCCCGGTGGGGGTGCGGGAGGCTGGACCCCTGGCGGGTCCGGCACCGGCACCGACCCAGGCAGCGGGTCCGGTTCGGGCTCCGGCTCCGGCAGCGGGTCCGGTTCGGGCTCCGGCTCCGGCTCCGGCTCAGGCTCAGGCAGCGGCTCCGGCGGAGGATCCGACACCGACACCGGCCTCGGTGGCTGGACGAATCCCGGCCCCGGCGGCTGGACGGGGTCGCCCCCGCCGTCATCCGGGTGGATCCCTGACGGCGGCATCAAGGGCGGCATCGGCACGGCCGGCGACCCCGGCGCGCCGACTCCGCCCAGCATGGGGAGCGGCGGCATCGGCACGGGTGACGCCGGCTCGTCCGGCTCCGGCGGCTCGGGCGGCACCTCCTATGCGGTGGACCCTGAGGCGCTGCGGGAGGCGGCGAAGCAGTGGTACGAGCTGAGCGACAGTGCCGTGAAGGTCGCCGAGACCCCGGTGCCGACCGACCTCGGCTTCGCCAGGAACGCCGCCTCGGTGCCCTCGCTGGGAACGTCGGCGACCGACTGGGCCGCCAAGGCCTCGGCCGAATACCGTTCCATCGGCGACAAGCTGATGTCGGCCGCGGAGAACTACAGCTCCACCGAGCAGTTCAGCACCGATGAGGCATCGAAGGTGGGCCACTGATGAGCATCGTGAACGTCGCCCAGGCCGTCGTCAAGGCCGTTGCGGTCGCCATGGCATCGATGGGAACCTCCGCAGCCGAGGCGAAGGGCGCCACCTCCGCTGACGTCTCGACCGAGCTCACGTGGCTGCGACAGGCCGTCGCGACGGCCATCGACCGCGACCGTGCCGAGGCCGCAAACTTCTGGACCAAGTTCCTGCAGGGGCTGGAGAACCCGTTCGACTACGGGAGCCGCCGCAGGCAGTTCGAGGCGGACGGGGAGGCGCTGATCGCCACCGCCGAAGCGCGACTCGGCAGGGTCGAGCGGCTCGTCGACAGGATCGTCGCCCGGGCAGACGCACCGGGCCGGCTGCGGGCCACGCAGGGCCAGTGGCTAGGCAGGGTCCCCGTCGTGAAGGCCACCGGGGCCACCATCGACCGCCTCGACGCCCTGCCCGGCTGGACGGGGCCCTCGGCCACCGGGTACCACCAGGCGAGCGTCGTCCAGGCCAACGCCACCGCGGAGCTCACCGGGATCGCCACCGCGATGGCCCAGGCCGTCGAGGCCCTGGTGTCGCTGAACGAAGCGTCCTTCCGGCTCGCCGCGGACGCCGTCAAGCAGGCCAGGGAGCAGGTCCCCCGCGACGCACTGTCCGGCGGGTACTACTACACGCGGGCATCCCGCATAATCGGGATCCTCAGCGCCCTGTCCTCCAGCCTCCACGCCATCGACACCGCGCAGCCCATCCAGGGCGCCGTCGACGCGCTCAACAGCGGCGTCCGTTCGACGATGCAGGCGCCCGCTCTGCTGGAGCAGGGCGGCTGGCCCACCGGGGGCAGCCAGGCGGGCGTTCCGCCGACCGACCCGAACAACGTGCCCCCGGCCGATTCGCCCGGGGTCTCCGTGCCCCACGATGTACCGTTGCCAGAGACCGACGAGACGGGCGGCGTGCGCCGCTGAGGAGTAGCCGATGACCATGCCGCCGCCGTACCAGCCGCCCGTGGCGCCCAGGCGTTCCTCCGCGCTCCCGTGGGTGATCGTCGCGGTCGTCGCGGTGCTCGTCGTGGGCGGGCTCGTCGCGCTGTTCGCGCTCCGGGGAACCGGCGGCGGAACGCCGACGCCGACACCGAGCCCATCCCCGTCCGCCACCACGGGCACATCCACCGCGCCGGCCGATTGGCTGACCGAGGACCAGTACCCCAGCGAGGTCAAGGGCTGGACCATGCGGTGGGACGACGGCCTGCCCGACTACACCTCCCCGGACGGCTCGACGATCCTGCTGGTGCTCGACTGGGGCCCGATCATCACCTCGCTCGAGGAGGACGTGGAGCTCTCCGTCCCCGGCGAGACCACCCAGCCGCTCCCTGGCATCTACTGCTACGACATGCCCGACCAGTACGGCGACCCGTACCGGCTCTGTGCAGGCGCCACCGCGTCGAACCGGATCGTGAGCGCGGGGACGCCCATGGTCCGGATGCCCGACGACGAACTGGCCGCCTGGACGCAGGAGCTGCTGGAGGGTATCACCGGCTGAGGGGCGGTAGGCGAACTGGACGCCCCGTGACAAGGCTGGCTGAGCCCGAGGCGGTGACAGGTGCAGTGGGAGGCAGGTCGTTCTGCACGAACGTGCATCGCTCTTGCAAGGATGTGCAGAAGGCGGTTTGCTAGGCCCAGGTCGGCCGTCGTCGATCGACAGGAATGGACTGCGTCAGCGATGACGCAGAGAGCTGACAGTGTTGTCAGGAATGGAGCTTCACACTATGTCGTTGGGAGTCATCTTCCTCTCGGAAGTCGTAGGCACCGCAATGCTCATTCTCCTGGGCTGTGGTGTGGTCGCCAACACGGCGCTCGCCAAGACCAAGGGCAATGGCACCGGGTTCCTCTTCGTTAACTGGGGCTGGGGTCTCGCGGTCTTCGCGGGTGTCCTGGTCTCGTACAAGTCGGGCGGTCACCTGAACCCCGCCGTCACGCTCGGCCTTGTCGCGGCCGGCAAGGAGGAGTTCGTCGCCGGCATCGCCGTCAGCTTCGGCTCGGTGATGGTCTACTTCCTCGCCCAGATGATCGGCGCCATCATCGGCGCTGTCCTCTGCTGGCTCGCCTACAAGCAGCACTTCGATCAGGAGCCGGATCCGGCCTCCAAGCTCGCCGTGTTCTCGACCGCGCCCGCCATCCGCAGCTACGGCTGGAACCTCGTCACTGAGGCCATCGGCACCTTCGTGCTGGTCTTCGTCGTGCTGGCTGCCGGTCACTGGGGCGACTCTGAGACTGCTACCCCGGGCGGTCTCGGCTGGCTCGGCGCCCTCGGCGTGGCCCTGCTGATCGTCTCCATCGGTATCAGCCTCGGTGGCCCCACCGGCTACGCCATCAACCCCGCCCGTGACCTCGGCCCGCGCATCGTGCACGCGATCCTGCCGATCAAGGGCAAGGGCGGCTCCGACTGGAGCTACTCCTGGGTTCCGGTCGTCGGCCCCTGATCGGCGCCGTGATCGCCGGTCTTCTGTCCGGCGTCCTGCTGCCGGCCTGATCTGATCCCCCTCACCACACACAAGGAAGTGTCACTACATGTCTGACAAGTACGTACTCGCAATCGACCAGGGCACGACGAGCTCGCGCGCCATCATCTTCGACCACAAGGGGACGATCGTCTCCGTCGGCCAGAAGGAGCACGAGCAGATCTTCCCCCGCGCCGGCTGGGTCGAGCACAACCCCATCGAGGTGTGGGACAACGTCCGCGCGGTCGTCGCCGACGCTCTCGCCAGCGCCTCGCTGAACCACCACGACATCGCCGCCGTCGGCATCACCAACCAGCGCGAGACCACCGTCGTGTGGGACCGCACCACCGGTGAGCCCGTCTACAACGCGATCGTCTGGCAGGACACCCGCACGGGCAAGATCATCGAGGAACTGGGCGGCGACGAGGGCCAGGACAAGTACAAGGCCCGCGTCGGCCTGCCCCTGGCCACCTACTTCTGTGGCCCCAAGGTCAAGTGGATCCTGGACAACGTCGAGGGCGCCCGCGCCCGCGCCGAGGCCGGCGACCTGGTCATGGGCACCATGGACACGTGGGTCATGTGGAACCTGACCGGTGGCACCACCGGCGGCATCCACGTCACCGACGTGACCAACGCCTCCCGCACCATGCTGATGGACCTCGCGACCCTCAGCTGGGACGCCGAGATCGCCGCCGACATGACGATCCCGATGTCGATGCTCCCCGAGATCAAGAGCTCGGCCGAGGTCTACGGCGTCGGCCGTGCGCAGGGCATGCTTCCCGACGTGCCGATCGCCGGCATCCTGGGCGACCAGCAGGCCGCCACGTTCGGCCAGGCCTGCTTCGAGGTCGGCATGGCCAAGAACACCTACGGCACCGGCAACTTCATGCTGATGAACACCGGCACCGAGGTCGTCCCGTCCGAGAACGGCCTGCTGACGACAGTCTGCTACAAGATCGGCGACCAGCCCGCCGTCTACGCGCTCGAGGGCTCGATCGCCGTCACCGGCTCGCTGGTGCAGTGGCTGCGTGACAACCTCAAGATGTTCGACTCGGCCCCCGAGGTCGAGGAACTCGCGGCCAGCGTCGAGGACAACGGCGGCGCGTACTTCGTGCCCGCGTTCTCCGGCCTGTTCGCCCCGTACTGGCGTGCAGATGCCCGCGGCGCGATCGTCGGCCTCACCCGCTACGTCAACCGTGGCCACATCGCCCGCGCCGTCCTGGAGGCCACCGCCTACCAGACGCGTGAGGTGCTGGAAGCCATGGAGGCCGACTCGGGTGTGACGCTGGCCGAGCTGAAGGTCGACGGCGGCATGACCGCCAACGAGCTGCTCATGCAGTTCCAGGCCGATCAGCTGGGTGTCGACGTGGTCCGCCCCGTCGTCGCCGAGACCACGGCACTGGGCGCCGCCTACGCCGCCGGCATCGCCGTCGGCTACTGGGAGGGCGAGCAGGACGTCATCGACAACTGGGCCGAGGCGAAGCGCTGGACGCCCGCGGACAGCGGCGAGCGCGACCGCCTGTTCCGCAACTGGAAGAAGGCCGTGACCCGGACCTTCGACTGGCTCGACGAGGACGTCGTCGAGTGAGCTGACGAACACCCACAAGGGGCGCCGACCTGCAGGTCGGCGCCCCCTCTGGTTGCGGGACCGCGCCCGGGATCCGCGGCGACGGTCTAGTGTTCTTCCACCGAAGGGAGGAGGGGTTGGTGGACCAGGGGGGCAGCGTAGAGGCGCCGATTCTCGTCACCGGCGTCCCCCGTTCGGGGACGACGTGGGTGGCCCGTCTGCTCGCCCTCGGGCCCGGCCTGGCGCTGGCCGGGCGGGAGCCCATGAATCCGAGGGGCCGGCAGTACGGGCTCGGAGGAACCCTCGTCGGCTGGACCCGCCTCGTGGAGCCCACCCCGCGGCAGGTCCGGGCCCTGCGGCTCGCCTACCGGGGTCTGAACCCGTTCACCTTCAGCCGCTACGGGCACCGGCAGTGGGCGGCGCCGCTGCCGCGCACCAGGGTCGTCATCAAGGACCCCTTCGCCCTGCTGTCCATCCCTGCCGTGGTGCGCGCCACGGGTGCCGTCGTCGTCCTCGTCTACCGGCACCCGGGTGCCCTGCTCGCGAGCTACCGGCGGATGGGATGGACACCCGACCTGGAGGAGCTGCGGGCCGTCGTCGAGGCGCTGCCCGGGGCGGACGGGATCCCCGCCATCCCCGCGCCCGGTGAGGTGGGGCCTGCCGAGGAGATGGGGGTGTTCTGGTCTGCACTCCACCTGATCGCGCTGGCGGACATCGCCGGTGACCCCGTCGTCCGCGACCGGGTCCACATCGTCGCCCACCACGAGCTGGCGGGAGGGGGCCCGGCCGCGGGGCGCACAGCCGCCGAGATGCTGGGCATCGGCTGGAACGCCGCGATGGGTGGGGAGCTGGCGCGGGAGTCGGCGGGGACGGCCCGGGCCGGGAACCTCCACAACCTCGACCGCAGCCCCGCCGAGGTGGCGGCAGGCTGGAGGGCGGCCATCGACCCGCGCGAGCTGGACGAGATCGGCCGGGTCAGCAGCGAGGCGCTCTCCCGGCTGGAATCCTCCCGCCTTCGGCTCACCCCAGCGGTGGATGCAGGTCCGTGATGCGGAACCGGCGCCGCCGGTGCACGACGACGAGCAACAGGCCCATGCTGGAGACGAACAGCGCGACCAGGAGGGCGATGTCCCGGGCGAAACGGCCCATCTGACCGCCGGAGATGGCTATCCGGAACGCGTCGATCGAGTAGGTCATCGGCACGAAGTGGGAGACCGCGGCGAAGAACGGGGGCAGCAGCTCGGGGGATAGGTGCCGCCCGCGGCGGTCAGCTGCAGGATGAGCAGGACCAGCATCGCCGCCGTCGCGACGAACCCGAGCCAGGTCCGCATGAGGTGGGCCACCGCGGAGAACGCGAGCGCGACCACCGTCACCAGCAGGATCATCAGCCAGGGGTGGACCGGGTCGAGCCCCAGCCCGATCCAGGCCGCGGCCAACATCAGCCACCCGGCCACGACGGAGATCGCGCCCAGCGGCGCCCACGCCGTCACCCCGATGCGCACATCGCTGCCCCGGGCCGCCAGCACGCGCCCGGTGATCGGGCGCACGACGAAGAAGGCTGAGATCCCCAGCACCCACAGCGCGATGGAAAAGAACATGGGAGCGAGGCCGCGGCCGTAGACGCCGGCCGGGTTGTCGACCTCCATGGTCACGTCGACAGGTGCCGACAGGACGCTCACCGCGTCGTCGGTCTCCTCCTGCGTGAGCACGGGCAGTTGCGCGGCGCCGGTGGCGAGGGCGGACGAGAGTTCGGTCGCCCCCGTGGCCAGCTGGCCGATCCCGTCGTCGAGCGTGGCGCTGCCCGCGGCGAGGGTGTCGAGGCCGGTGGCCAGCGTCGTCGCGCCGTCGGCGAGGTCGTCGGCACCCGTCGACAGCCGGCCGAGCCCGTCGTCGAGGGACTCGGCCCCGTCGCGGGCGGTCGCGGCGCCGGCGGCGAGGTCGGCAGCACCGTCAGCGACCTGCTGCGCGCCGGAGTTGAGCGCGTCGATCCTGTCCCTGGCGGCGGTGGCCCTGGCGGAGAGGTCACCGACGTCCCTGATCGCCGCATCGGCGCGCGCCACCGCTGCCGAGATCTCATCGGCATGCTCGGCGGCCGTCTCTGTGCTCGTGGCGAGTTTCGCGGCCTGCGCGCGGAGACGCACGAAAGCCGGGTCGTCGGCGAGACCGGGATTCCCTGCAGCGACGTCGTCGAGCGCCGCAGCGATCTCCCTGCTCGTGCCGGCGATCGAGCCGCTGCCCTGAGCCACCTGCGCGGTGAGCCCGGCGGCGGCGTCAGCGGCGGAGGTGACCTCCTTCTGGATACCCGGCAGTTTGTCGGCGGCGACCGTCAGCACCGGATCCAGGGTCCCCGCGAGCTGGGCGGTCCCGTCGGCCACCTGGCGGGATCCGTTCTTGAGGCGGGCGGCGCCCTCATCCAGCGTGGCGAGACCGTCGACGAGCGAGGAGGTGCCGTCCGCCGCGGCGGCTGTCCCGTCGGCGAGCGTCGTGGCTCCGGTCGCCAGGGCGTCGGCTCCCGTGGCAGCCTCGGCGGCCCCGTCGCGCAGCTGCGTGCTCCCGTCGTGGGCGGTCGCGAGACCCTCGTCGAGGCGGGCGGCGCCGTCGGTCGCCTCGAGCATGCCCTCGCGGATGGTGTCCAGGCTCGCGAAGACGGCCTCGAAGTAGCTGTGGACGGCGGATTCGTCGATGGCTCTGGCGATGGAGTCCTGCGCCGAGTTCGTGATGGTGCCGATGACGAAGCCGTTCGCGTCGTTGCGTCGCAGCAGGATGTTGGCCCGCGTGGGGTTGTCGGTCCGGCCGCTCACCAGGTCGGCGCTGAAGGTGGACGGGACCGAGATGACCAGGTAGTACCTGCCCGCCTGCAGACCGGCCGCCGCGTCGGCGGCATCGGTGTCGCGGAAGTCGAACCGTGCCTCCCTGTGGAGGCTGTCGACGAAGTCCTGCCCCGCGTGGACCTCGCTGTCGCTGACCGTGACGGGCACGTCCTCGTTCACGACCGCGACCGGCACGTTGCCGAGTCGTCCGTAGGGATCCCAGTTGCCCGCGAGGTAGATGCAGCCGTACAGCAGCGGGATGAGCAGGATGAAGGCCAGCGCGAGCCGGGGGAGGGGGCCCTTGAAGCGCTTGAGTTCGAACCGGGCGAGCGCCATCGGGTTGGTCGGGTCAGCGGGCATGGGTGGGCTCCATCTCGATGCGCAGGAGGTCGCCGGGGAGAGCGGCCAGCTCCGAGGTCGTCGCGATGACGGTGACTCCGTGGTCGGCGAGCCGGCCCAGCGCCGTCCACAGGTCGGCCTGCTCGCGGGCGGTGGTCTCCCTGTCGACGTCGTCCACGACCACGAGGGTGGCGGGCCGGATGGTGGCCAGCGCCACTGCGGCCCGCACCTGGTCGGCCGGCGTCAGCCTGCCGTAAAGAGTGGATAGTGGGGCGGTGAGTCCCAGCAGCCCGGCGGTGTGCAGATAGTTGGCCATCCGGGCCCGCGCTGGCGCGGCATCGGCGAGGGTGCGCTCGGTGATGCAGTCCTCGAGGGACAGGGAGGCCTCGGGCTCGATCAGCGTGTCGATCCGGGCCACCGAGGTGGCACTGCGTACCCGCCGGGGATGCCGCCGGGCGTCGTGTCCGTCGACGACGAGCGAACCCGTCACGCCCTGCATGCGACCGGTCAGGGCCAGCAGCAGCGCGGACTTGCCCGCCCCCGCCTTCCCCGTGATGGCGCAGAGGGCGCCGCGCGGGATGTCGACCGAGAGGGTGTCGAACACGAGCCCCTGTCCGGTCGCGAGCCGGAGGCTGTCGGCCTTCAGTATGGGGGTGGGTGTGTCGGGGGCTGGGCGGGAGTGCCGGGGGGTTTCCACATTATGGAGTGTACTCCGAAATGAGCACACTCCGAATCGTTGCTAGGATGGCCGCATGAACACCGGGGTCCTGCTCAGCCGCCGCGACCGCAACAAGGCGGCCAAGAGGGAGGCCATCGCACGGGCCGCCGCGCGGCTCTTCGCCGAGCGCGGGTACGCGGCGACCACGACGCTCCAGGTCGCCGCCGAGGCGGACGTCGCCGAGGGCACGCTCTTCCGCTACGCAGGCACCAAGCCGGAGCTGCTGCTCATGGTGATCAACGAGCATCTCCGTCCCCTGGTCGACCTCAGCGTCGACGCGCAGGCCAACGACCCCGTCGACGAGATCCTCCTGCTGCTCGGCCCGTTGATCTCCCTGGCGGAGAGCCAGCCCGACAACGCCGCCCCCTTCCTACGCGAGGTGCTGTTCGGCGAGGACGGGCCGGAACGCGACGAGTCGCTGGCGATCGTCGATCGCATGATCGCCAGGATCGGGACCATCCTCGCCCCCCACCTGGACGGCGACGTCGACATGACGCTGGACGAGGTGGCGCGTTGGGTGTTCTCGGCCCTCGTCAGCGAGCTCCTGCGCGACGTCGTCGGCCGCACCGACGGCGGGGGTGACCGGCAGCTGGTGCTCCGCACCCGCGTCCGCGTGCTGCTCCGCGGCCTCGGGGCCGCCTGAACGGACCCGCGGATGACGATTCGCCCGGCGCGACCCCCGGGGGCGCCTAGTGTTTCGCCCATGGCCGACGAATACCTGGAGATCGCGGGCCCCGAGCCGCGACGCGTGAAGCTGAGCAGCCCCGACAAGGTGCTCTGGCCGGAGCCCGGCCTCACCAAGCGTGACCTCGCCGACTTCCTGCTCGCCGTCGCCGACCCGTTCCTGGCCATCAACGGCGACCGGCCCATGACGCTGCAGCGGTTCCCCGAGGGCGTCGACGGCGAGGAGTTCTTCTCCAAGCGGCCGCCGCGCGGGGCGCCGGGCTACCTGCGCACCGTCACCTGCACGTACCCGTCGCGCCGGCGCCACGACCAGCTCGTCTTCGATGAGCCCGCGGCGCTCGCCTGGGCGGCGCAGATGGGCACCATCACGTTCCACCCGTGGCCTGTGCGCACCGCCGACCTGGACAACCCGGACGAGTTCCGCATCGACCTCGACCCGCAGCCGGGCCGCGACTTCCGCGACGCCGTCACCGCCGCCCTGGCGCTGCGCGACGTGATGGCCGAACACGGGCTGACGGCGTACGCGAAGAGCTCCGGCAACCGCGGCGTGCACGTCTACGCCCGCATCGCCCCCACGCACGAGTTCCAGGACGTGCGCCACGGCGTCATCGGCATCGCCCGCGAGCTCGAGCGCCGCCTGCCCGACCTCGTGACGACCTCCTGGTGGAAGGAGGAACGCGGTGAGCGGGTCTTCGTCGACTTCAACCAGGCCAACCGCGACCGGACCATCGCGGGCGCCTACTCGCCACGCCCCTGGCCTGGGCGCCCGTGTCGACGCCGCTCAGCTGGGACGAGCTCGTCGATGCCGACCCACGCGACCTGACGGTCCGGACCGTCCCCGGCCTGCTGGCGCGGCGCCCCTGCCCCTGGGCGGACATGGATGACCACGTCGGCGACCTCAGCGGAGCGCTCGCGCTGTGGGAGGCCGACCTCGAGCGCGGCCTCGGCGAGCTCAACTTCCCCCGGACTATCCCAAGATGCCAGGCGAGCCGCCGCGGGTGCCGCCGAGCCGACGCAAGGCCGACCGGGCCGACGAGGAGTACATGGCGCCCAAGGCGGAGCGCGATGCCGAATGGGGCACGGCCATCGCGCCTCCCTACGGTCCCATGCTGGCCAAGCCGGTCAAGAAGCTCCCCGCTGGCGAGTACCTGTTCGAGCCCAAGTGGGACGGGTTCCGCGCCATCATCTGGCGCTCCGGCGACCAGGTGGAGATCGGGTCCCGCAACACCAGGCCCATGACGCGCTACTTCCCGGAGCTCGTCGCCGCCGTCATCGAGAACTTCCCCGACCACATGGCCATCGACGGCGAGATCATCCTCGTGGACCCGGAGAACGGGGACCGGCTCGACTTCGACGCGCTGCAGCAGCGCATCCACCCGGCCGCGTCACGGATCAGGAAGCTCGCCCAGCAGACACCCGCCAGCTTCGTCGCCTTCGACCTGCTCGCGCACGGCGACATCAACTTCGTCGAGCGGCCCTTCAGGGAGCGGCGGGAGGCCCTCGAGCGGCTCCTCGCCGACGCCCGCCCGCCGATCCATCTGACGCAGGCGACGCGCGACGAGGACACGGCCATGGCCTGGTTCGCCACCTTCGAGGGTGCCGGCCTCGACGGCGTCATGGCCAAGCCGCTCGACGAGCCCTACGTCGAGGACAAGCGGGTGATGTACAAGCTGAAGCATGAACGCACCGCCGACGTCGTCGTCGCGGGCTACCGCCTCTACAAGGACACCGACGACGCCGTCGGTTCGCTGCTGCTCGGCCTCTACACCGACGACGGGCAGCTGAACTCCGTCGGCGTCATCGGCGCCTTCCCGATGGAGCGGCGCCGGGAGCTCTTCGTCGAGCTGCAGCCGCTGGTGACCGGCTTCGAGGGTCATCCATGGGCGTGGGCCGAGCCGGCGGAGTCAGGGCCGGACAACCGGGACCAGTCGTTCCCCCGCACCCCGACGGCGGCCGCCCACTCCCGCTGGAATGCGACCAAGGACCTGTCGTTCGTGCCGCTGCGGCCGGAGCGGGTCGTCGAGGTGCGCTACGACCACATGGAGGGCGTCCGGTTCCGGCACACCGCACAGTTCGTCCGCTGGCGCGAGGACCGGGACCCCCGCTCATGCACGTACGCGCAGCTGGAGGAGCCGGTCAGCTACGACCTGGCCAAGGTGCTCGGGCCGGGGGCTGATCAGCGCAGCGGGCGTCCCTCGGCGTCGGGCAGCTTGCGGGTCGCCACCAGGATGACGTCGACGAGCCACCAGACACCGAGGCCGCCGCCGGTCAGCAGCTTCAGGATGCCGAGCCCGACCTGCCCGAGGTAGAACCGGTCGACGCCGAAGTAGCCGAGCACCACGCTCAGCACCAGAGCGATCGTCCAGTCCCGCGACGAGAACAGCCCGGGCAGCTGTGCGGCGGGGAAGTAGTTGCCGCCGTAGGCGTCGCGCACCATGTCGGTGGCCCGCAGCTGCCCCGACGCGGCCATCCCCTGGAGAGCGGCCGACGGATAGGGGCCGTGCTCCATCCCGGCCTGCGTGACGAAGAACATGCCCGTCGCGGGCACCTGACCATAGGCGTTGTACGTCATGGGCCCCACCTTAGGCCGCGGCCAAGGCCAGCCCGCCGACGGCACGACCTAGGGTGGGTCCCGTGGAGACCCCGACCTCATATGTGTACTGCCCGGCCAGCCAGCGGGCCGACGAGGACGCCTGCCGTGACCTGGCCGAGCGCGTCGGCACCGGCCTGTGGGTCACCCCGGAGGACGGCGGCGTCCCGTCCGTGACACTGCTCCCGACGCTCTGGCGGGGCGACACGCTCATCGCGCACGCCTCCGGACACAATGAGCAGTTCACCGCGCTGCGCGGCCCCGTCGCCTGCCGGGTCGTGTTCCAGGGCCCCGAGGCGTACATCAGCCCCCGCTGGTATCCGAGCGTGCAGCCCGCGGCCGAGGGCGGAGCGGCCCGCGGCCGGGCCGAGGGACGCGCCGTCGGCACCTGGAACTACGAGCAGGTGCAGGTCGCCGGCGTGCTGCGGACCCATCTGGACCAGGACCGTCTGCGGCGCGAGGTCACAGAGCTGGCCGAGCTGCACGATGCGGCCCGCCTCGCAGACGGCTGCCCCGCCGACACCCATCGCGGCCCGTGGCGCGCCGCCGAGCTGCCCGCGGACTACTTCACCGCGATGCTGCGCGGCATCATCGGGCTCGAGCTGACCATCACCGACGTCACCGGCCGGTTCAAGCTGGCCCAGAACCGCACCGCGCTGGACCGGGACGGCGTGGCCGACGGCCTGCAGCGCCGTGGGCGTGCCGCCGACCTGGCCGTCGCGGACGCGATGCGGACCGCGACCCCGCTGTACGAGCCGCTGGGCTACTGAGCCGACCGACGCTGAGCGTCAGGCCAGCGTGATCTCGGCGATCGAGGCCTGGAACCCGCCCTCGACCGGCGGCAGGCTGGTGACGTAGACGAGCAGGTAGCGCGTGGTGGTCGGCGTCGTCAGGGGGATCGTCGCCGCGCCGGAGGCCTCGGCGTCGGCGCCGACGATCGTCCACTCCTGCACCGTCTTGTAGGAGGGCTCACCCTGCGGGACACGCAGCTCGACCGCCGTCGGTCCGGCCCCGTTGAGCGTGACCGTGGCCGAGGTGACGAGCCGCTCCTCGCCGAGGTCGACGATGACGCCGACGCCGGGCTTCTGGCCGCCCATGTCGGGCCGCTTGAGGTAGCGGACGGTCTCCCACGAGGTGTCGGGATCGCCGTCGATGACGTTGCCCACCAGTCCCGGGTTCTCGTCGTCGCTGCCGCCGTCGGCCTCAGGGTCGAAGTCGTCGACCGCGAGGATCCGCAGCGGCTCCGGGGCGGCAGTGCCGCTGGGGGAGCCCGAGGTGCCGGTGGTCGGCGTCTCCGAGCCCTGGGGGGCCGCCGCGTCGCGGGCGCTGTTCAGGCCGACGATGATCAACGAGATCACGAGCGTCAGCGCCGCGAGGATCGACAGCAGCAACAGGGCGCGCCGGGGCTGCTGCTCGCGGTTCGGGCTCGGCAGCGAGGCGACCGGCGGCGTCGCGGGCCTGGTCGGCAGCTGGGTGGTCGGCAGGACGGGGGGCTCGGGGAGACGGGCGGGCGGCCGGGGAGCCGGGCCGAGCTGGGACCGGACCCGCTCCTCCAGATCCGCGGAGGCCTCTGCGGTCCCCAGCACCTCCGTGAGGGCGCCGACCAGCGACGCCGCGGTGGAGATCCGGCGTTCGCTGACCGAGCCGCGGGTCGTGAGCGTCGCGGCGCAGACGCGGTCGAGGGCGGGCGAGATGCCCGCGCTCACGGTGTGGGCGGGTGCGGTCTCGCCGGCGACGATGGGCGCCGCGGGCATGCCGAAGCCGGCCTCGCCGGGCCAGTGCCGCACGAGGCAGGCGTAGAGCAGCTTCCCGAGCCCGATGACGTCGGCGTGTTCACGCGCGGTCCAGCCGCCGCCGTCGCCCTCGCCAGCCAGCGTCGACTCGACCCCGAACCCGATGAGACGCACGGCTCCCGCCGTCGTCAGGATCACGCTGTCCGGCGTGATCTGCTCGTGGAACAGACCCTGGCTGTGGACGCCGACGAGCGCGTCGGCCAGCTCACGCACGATGTGGGCCGCCTCGATGGCGCTCAGGGGACCGTCCTGCAGGAGGTCGGTGAGGGTGCGGCCCGGCGCGTACTCTGCGACGACGAACGCGCCGATGCCCTGTCCCGGGTCCGTCACCTCGTCGGCGTCGAGGACCCGCAGGAACCGCGAGTCGGTGGCCACAGCGCCCTTGCGCGCGGCCAGCAGCAGCTGGGAGATCCGGGGGTCGCCCGGGGCCACCACGTGGACCACGACATCGCGGGAGAGGACCTGGTCGTGGGCCCGCCACGTCTCCGACCCGTGGCGGCGCGCGAGCAGTTCCCGCAGCTCGTAGCGGGTGTTCAGCAACGCGCCGACGGTGGCGATGTCGACGTCGTGGGCGGGCTCCGGCCGGAAGATGTCGTCGAGGGCCATCGCGCCCGTCGACTCCTCACCGGCGGTCGAGGGCCACACGGCCGCCGTGTCGTCGTCGTCCCAGCCGTCGGCCACGTCGTCGTCGGAGGCCTCTGCGTCGGAAGGCTCCTCCGTCGTGCTGGAGGTCTCGTCGTCGACGGCAGGCTTGGCGACGACGGGGGAGGGCGCGTCGAAGGTGTGCTCGCTGATGGGCGGCCGGTTCCGCACGACGGTGACCGGCCCATCGACCAGATCGTCGCCGCGGATGACGGGGAGGTCGGCGATGATCGGCAGCTCGACTGTGGGCGGACCCGCGTCCCCCAGCGACTGTCCGAGGCTCGCCTCAGCGAGTTCGGCCCCGCTCCTGCCCGGTCCGTCGGCCTTGGGCCCGCGGCGGCCGAGGCGCCCACGCAGCAACTGCCGAAGATCGGCCAGCTCGCGGACCTTCAGCAGCCGGCCGACGCCCAGGAAGGCACCGAGCACCACGAGGCCGCCGACCGCGGACGTCAGGAGGTTGGTCCACAGGCTCGCGCCGAGTCCGTCGGTGATCCAGGAGGCCAGGAAGTAGGCGGCGACGCCACCGGCCGCCGAGCCGAGCAGGAGCCGCAGGAGATGCAGCAGCAGGGCGCCGCCGTCGAGGCCGGGCAGACGCCGCTGCAGCGCGTGCCAGGTGACGTTGACGCCGATCAGATAGGCCAGCGAGTAGGCCACCGCGAGACACGCGGCCACCCAGGTGGGATCCGCGACGAGCCGGACCAGGACCGTCGCGCCCACGGTGTTGAGGCCCGCGATGACCAGCTGCAACAGGAACGGGGTGCGGGTGTCCTCGAGGGCGTAGTAGGTGCGCAGGCAGAGGAACTGGACCGTGAACGGGATCAGGCCGATGGCGAAGCCCATCAGCGCCCAGGCGATGAAGCTGGCGTCGCCGGAGGCGGAGCCGTGGCCGAAGAGGATGCCGGCGATCGGGCCGGCCAGGGCGATGAACACCGCCGTCGCGGGCACGATCACGATCAGGGCGAGGCGGACGGTGCGGGTGAACTCGGCCACGACGCCCGCAGTGTCTCCCGCGGCGGCCAGGCGCGACGCGTTCGGCAGCATCGCGGTGGCGAGGGAGACGGTGATCAGCGAGTGGGGGAGGATCCACAGCAGGTGGGCCTGGTTGTAGGCGTACAGGCCGGCGCCGTGCCCGGTGGCGGTCGCGGAGGTGGCGAGGCGCTGCACGACGATCAGCGCGAGCTGGTTGGCCGCGACGAAGCCGATGGTCCAGGCGGCCAGTCGGAACGTCTTGCCGAGTCCCGTGCCGCGGAGGTCGAAGCGGGGCCGGATGCGGAACCCGACCTTCCGGACGTAGGGGATCAGCACCGCCGTCTGCACCACGATGCCCAGCGTCGAGCCGGCTCCGAGCAGCCAGATCTGACCCGTGGTGAACGCTGCCGAGTGGTCCTGCTGGTTGCCCCAGATCACGAGATAGAGGGCCAGCACCAGGATGGAGACGACGTTATTGGCGATGGGAGCCCACATCATGGGGCCGAACTTGTCGCGGGCGTTGAGCACCTGGCCCAGGAGGAAGAACGCGCCGTAGAAGAAGATCTGCGGCAGCGTCAGGTACGCCAGCGCCACCATGGACGCGTACTGGCTCTCCAGCTCCTCGCTGCGCCACGCGCTCGACGAGTAGATCGCCGTCACGACCGACGCCCCCGCCGTCACCACCACGGTGACGGCCGTGATGATCAGCATGAACGCCGTCATGATCCGGTTGGTGTACGCCTCGCCGCCGTCCGGATCGTTGCGGATGGCCCGGACGATCTGCGGGACGAGAACCGTGTTGAGGGCGCCGCCGGCGAAGAGGATGTAGATCGAGTTCGGCACCGAGTTGGCCAGCTCGAACATGTCGACCTGGCGCGTGCCGACGCCGAGGATGAACGCGAGCATCGCGACGCGGACGACGCCCAGCACCCGCGAGATCATGGTCCCCGAGGCCATCAGGGCGCTCGCGGACACCAGCTTCCGCGTGCTACTGACGTCGCTCATCGGCTTCCCTCACTGACGCCCTCTCCTTCTCGTGCCGGACGGCACGGATCCGCAGGGCGGTTCCCCCGAGTACCACTGCACCCGAAACGAGGATGATCATCCAGCCGACGCGCCCGAAGTCGGTGGCTGTGATCTCGATGATCGCAGGTGCGCCCACCGGAATGCCCCCGGTGGTGGTGATTTGGGCCAGGACCCGGGCGACCCCGTTGGCTCTCGCCGAGGGCACGACGTCGAGCGTGACGGAGGCTCCCGCCTCGACGGTGACGGCGGGCAGGTCGGGAACGTTGATGCGCTGGGGGCTGTCGGAGGCGAAGTCGACCTGGACCGTAATCGGCACGTCGAGGCCGTTGCTGACCGTCGCAGGGAACGTGTTGGTGCGCGACCCCATCACGAACGACGGGGCCGCCCGGAAGGTCACCTTGCTGAGGTCGAGGCCCTGGGGTGTGCCCGCCGCCACGAAGCCGACCGCGGCCCGCTCCGAGCTGAAGTCGGCGGAGAAGGCGGAAGCGCCCACCGGCGCCAGCAGCGCGTCTCCCGTGGTCGAAGCGGTGAGGTCGTCCAGGAGCCGACCCGCCTGGATGGCCGAGTCGAGGGCCGCCGTGAGCTCCCGCCACGGCGCGACCTCGGCGGTCTTCGGCCAGACCAGCGACGCCGTGGGGCCCGCGACGGGAGCGACGCGCGCCCTGGCGTCGCCCAGATCCTCGTCCGCCTCGGCGTCGGCGACGGATTCGATGAGGTAGAGGGGCGGTTCGTCTGCGAGCAGTTCGTCGACGATCAGTCGGCTGAGCCGCAGGCCCAGGGGGGCGGCATCGCCGGGGGGCGTGGCCCCGAGGACCTCGACCGTCCCGGGACGGGAGCCGGTGCCGCCCGGAACGAGCACGCGGTCGACATCCGGGAGCGCCGCGACGAGCCCCGGGTCGTCGACGATGGCGAGCGTGGGCAGCGACAGCAGCCCGATCGGCATCGCGGCCTCGGACCAGCGCAGGACGTCATCCAGCTTGCCGGATGCGTCGGCCCTCGCCAGATCGGGATTGCCGTACGGGAGACGCCACAGTCGTCCCTCCCGGGCCAGGGCGTCGACCGCCTGGACGAAGCCCAGCGCGATGCCGCTGGGCGGTGCCACCTCGCCGGCCACGACGTGTTCCTCCGTCATGGCCACCGCGGCCTCGTACAGTGCCGGGTCGACGGCTGCCTCCATGCCGTCGCGTTCGGCGCTGGCCAGCAGCCGGCGGAGCCGGTCGTTCAGCGTGGCGGTCAGAGAGTCGTCGGGAAAGCTGCCGTCGGACAGCCGGGAAGGGGTGGCGCTGAGGACGACGACGGCGCTGGAGGTGACGGGTGTGGTGGTGGCGGCGACGGGCGTCGTGGCCAGGGCGACACTGAGCCGCCCGCTCTCCGCGCCGGCGCGGACCTGGGCCCCGATCAGGTAGGCGACATCGGTCTCGACGAGCGGGGTTCCCTGGGTCGTCAGCTGCTCGACGGTGGCCTGGACGGTGAACGCGAACCGTTCGCCAGGCTGCAGCGGCCCCGGCGGGTCGGCCACGTTGGTCGGGTCGAGGTAGAGGCGTTCGCCCAGCGGAGGGTTGGCCTCGACCGAAGCGAGGCGCTCCGGGCTGGAGATGGGGGTGGGCAGCCGCCAGAAGTGGACCCGGGCACCGGGCAACGGCGTCGTCGACACGTTCGTCAGGGTCCCGGTGATGGTGATCACCTGTTCTGGGTTGCCGAGATCGAGCCGTGTCGCGGACACGGAGGTGATGTCCAGGTCGACGGCGATGTCGTCGGCGTGGGCGGCCCGGGGGAGGGTGAACAGCACGGCCGCGAGCAGGGCCGCGGTCAGCATCGCGCGCAGCACCCGTCCGACCTTCACCGGTCACATGGTAGTCGGATGGGTGATGAGACCGCCGGTCCCACGGCCGACCGTGCGCGTCGTGACGGCGGCGCCGCCGCTCAGGGCAGCGGCTCGAAGCGCACCCTGGCGAGGTTGTCTCTGGCCGCGGGCAGCAGGTCGGCGCCCTCGTTGCCCGCCACGTGGGCAGCGGCGGCGGCGAGGGCATGGCGCACCCAGTCGCGGCGGTCGGCCGACGCGAGTCGTCCCCAGGCGAGGCCGGCCACGAACGTGTCGCCAGCCATGACGGACTGGATGGGCCGCTCGACGGGGCAGCTGCCGTGCAGCGCCTCATCGTCGATGAGGACGGCGACGCCGTCTGCGCCCAGCGACACCAGCGGGAGCGTCGCGCCCGCCCTCTCGAAGAGGCGCAGGGCGACGCGGAGCCGCTCCGCCTCGGGGGCGTCCGCGACGGCCGGGATGGCCAGGACCTCGGTCTCGTTGGGTTTGAACGCGAGCAGTCCGCCGACGCCGAGGGCGGCGGTCAGCGCCAGTTTCTGCGCGTCGATGATCACCTCGGCGCCGCGCGCCCGCGCCGCCAGTGCGAGGTCGGCCCAGGTGGAGGCGGGCAGGCCGCCCGGGAGGGAACCGTTCAGGGTCACCAGGTCGCCCGGGACGATGTCGCCGAGCAGGCGTTCGGCGAGAGGCGCGATGTCCTCCTCGTCGAGGGTGTAGCCCGCGGCGACGAAGTGGGCGGCGACCCGTTCGCCCTCGCCGTCGATGAGGGTCAGGTTGTGACGGGCCCGTCCGGGGACCGGGAGCATCGCGTGCGCGAGCCCCTCCGCGTCCAGCCGGGCGGTGAAGTCCGGCTCGTCGCCGCGGCCGATCAGGCCGTAGGCGACGGTGTCGAGGCCGAGGGCGCGGGCCGCCCGCGCGCAGCTGATGCCCTTGCCGGAGCAGACGGAGCGGTACGCGTGCATGCTCCCGACGCCACCCCAGTCGAGGCCGCTGACCGTGTAGTAGTCGTCATAGCCCGTGTTGAGCGTGACGGTGCGCAGGACGGACATGGCGTCAGTCTAGTCGCGCTGCTCCTCGGCGGAGCCCGGCCGGGCGTCCTCGAGGGTCGTGCGGAGCGGGTCCGCCGGGAGCAACGCCATCGCGACGGCGAGGAAGAAGGGGCGCCTGCCGTACAGGTCGGACAGCTTGCCTGCGATGGGCACCACGACCGCCGACATCAGCATCGCCGCGGTGGCGACCCAGGAGTAGTGCTCCATGCCGCCCAGCTCGGCGACGATCCGGGGCATGGCGGGGCCGACGATGGTCTGGCTGACCGAGGCGGCGAACATGCCGATCATCAGCCCGATGGAGACCCGACGCGACTCGGGGGAGAGGCGGAAGTCCTCTGTGGAGGTGTCAGACACGCTCGTCGCTCCCGATGCGTCCGCCGCGGTCCTCGAGGGTCGCGTTGATGGTGTCGAGCAGCGACGCGAGCTCGGTGCGCTGCGCGGGCGAGAGGGGCTCGAGTGCCTCGGCGACGACGTGCAGGCGGCGCAGGCGCTCGTCCCGCAGCAGGTCACGGCCCTTGTCGGTGAGGGCGATCCGGTAGGCACGGCCGTCCTCCGGGTCGGCGGCGCGGCCCACGAGGCCGGCCTCGCAGAGGCCCTTCACCTGCCGGGAGACGGTCGACTGGTCCAGCCCCAGAAGCCCGCTCAGCTCGCTGCCGCGGCGAGGGGCCTCGGCCAGGCGTGACAGCAGGAGGAATCCGGAGGGGCCCAGCGCGCCGTCCCGATGGATCCGCTCCGCCATCGCCCCGCGCAGGTTGGCGAACAGGCGCAGCATCTCCTCATATGTTTCGGGGGCGGGGTTCACCAAGCCGGTCCGGAACCCTTCGCTGGCTACACTTCGGCGCAGACCGCAAGGAGGAGCCAGTGGCAGAGCCGACCAGCGACGGACCGCCGGACCTCGTGCCCGGGTTCGAGCTCGGCGAGGCCATCGGCAAGGGCGGCTTCGCGACCGTGTACCGGGCCCGGCAGCGGTCCCTCGACCGCCTGGTCGCGGTGAAGATCGACAGCCGCATCCTCGACGACGACAGGAACCGCCGCCGCTTCCTGCGGGAGGCGACAGCCTCGGCGCTGATCTCCTCGCACCCCCATGTGGTGTCGCTCATCGACGCCGGAACCACCCGTGACAACCGGCCCTACCTGGTCATGGAGCTGTGTGACAACGGCTCCGTCGGCCAGCTGGTCAAGCGCACCGGGCCGCTGCCGGCCGCCGACGTCGTCGAGTTGGGGATCGCGGTGGCCGGGGCGCTGGCCGCCGCACACGAGAAGGGGATCCTGCACCGCGACATCAAGCCGTCCAACGTCCTGATCGACCCCTACGGCATCCCGCGGCTGGGTGACTTCGGGCTGGCGGCCCTGCCCGCGCACGGCGACGCATCCGTGACCCTCGAGGCCCTCACCCCCGCCTATGCCGCGCCCGAGGCGTTCGAGCAGGTGACCCCGTCCAAGCGGGCCGACGTGTGGGCGCTGGGGGCGACCCTCTACGCGGTGCTGACCGGCGTCGCGCCCCGCCACAACGACGACGGCTCGCCGCAGAGCGTCGCCGAGATCATCGCGTCCCTCTACCGGCCCCTGCCGCCAGCCCCGCACATCCGGGGTGCCGAGGCACTGTTCGACGTCATCGGCCGGGCGGCAGCGCCCCAGCCGGAGGCCCGGTTCGCTGACGCAGCCCAGCTGTACGCGGCCCTGCTCGAGCTGCGCGGCCGGCTCGGCCGCCCCCACGGCGTCCTGGCCGGGCACGAGGTGACACGGATGCTGCCGAGCGACGCGCAGCGGGTCCGGTTCCCGGTCCAGACCCCCGACAGCCTGCCGAGCGCTCCGCCTGCGTCGCTGCCGCAGCCGCCGATGCAACCCGTGGCGTTCGTCGCCCCCACACACCCGCCGAAGCGGCGGCGCGTCTGGCCCGTCATCGTGGCCAGCGTCCTGGCCGGGGGGCTGCTGGGAGGCGCGGGCATCTACGCCGCGGACTCCGCGGGCAGGCCGGCCACGCCGCCCGTGACCCCGCCGATCTCCAGCCCGGACCCGTCGCCGTCGCCGTCACCGTCGCCCTCACCCGACGGTGTGGAGATCCTCGTTCCCGAGACGCCGGTGTGTTTCGGCGGGATCGTCGACATCGCCGGCGTCGTCAGCGCCCGCAGCGTCGACTGCAGCTCGCCGCACCACTGGGAGGCCTACGCCATCGGCACTCTTGCCGACGACATCGCGTCGCTGTCGAGCGACGATGTCGCCGGCGACGAGAGCGTCGTGGCGGGCTGCACGGGGAAACGCTTCGAGGACTACGCGGCGCTGTCCGCCGCCGAGGTCGGGTTCGCGGTGATCCCGCCCTCGCAGTCGGCCTTCGCCTCCGGTAGCCGTCTCTTCCACTGCGTCGCGTCAGCGGGGGAGTCCAGCGTCACCTTCCGCCGCTGATCACCCCTGCCGGGCCGCCCACCAGTCACGCAGCAGCGCCTCGGCGTCCTCCTCGGGGATGGGGCCGTGCTCGGTGCGGTGCTCCAGCAGGAATCGGTAGGCCTCGCCGACCTCCGGCCCGGCGCCGATGCCGAGGACCGCCATGATCTGCGTCCCGTCGAGGTGGGGACGCAGCGACCTGATCTCCTCCTGGGCGGCGAGCTCGTCGATGCGCCACTCGAGCTCCTCGTAGGCCCGCCGCAGCCGGGTCGCGCGCTGCCGGTTGCGGGTGGTGCAGTCGGCCCTGGTCAGCATGTGGAGGCGTTCCAGCTCATCGCCGGCGTCGCGGACGTAGCGGCGCACCGCGGAATCGCTCCACTCGCCGTCGGAGTAGCCGTGGAAGCGCAGGTGCAGCTCGACGAGCTTCTCCACCGACTTCACGACGGCGCCCGGGTACGCCAGCGCCTTGAGCCGCTTGCGGACCAGCTTCGCGCCGACCAGGTCGTGGTGATGGAAGGTCACCTTCGGCCCCTCGAAGCGGCGCGTCGCTGGCTTGCCGATGTCGTGCAGCAGCGCGGCGAGCCGGTTGACGATGTCGGGTTCGTGGCCGCGGGCCTTCTCCAGCTCGATGGCCTGATCGAGCACGGTCAGCGAGTGCTCGTAGACGTCCTTGTGGTGGGCGTGCTCGTCGATCTCCAGCTTCAGGGCGGGCAGCTCCGGCAGGAACTGGTCGGCCAGTCCGGTGCGCACCAGCAGGTCGAGGCCCTCGCGCGGCGAGTCGGTCAGCAGCAGCCCCGTCAGCTCCCCCTGGATCCGCTCGACGGAGACGATCGAGATCCGCTCCGCCATGTCGGTCATGGCCGCGACGACCTCCGGCACCACGGAGAACCCGAGCCGCGAGGCGAAGCGGGCGGCGCGCAGCATCCGCAGCGGGTCGTCGGAGAAGCTCCGCTCCGGCGTCGACGGCGTCCGGATGAGACCGTCCGCGAGATCCTCGAGGCCCCCGTACGGGTCGACGAACGCGCGGCTGGCGATGTCGATGGCCATGGCGTTGACCGTGAAGTCACGGCGGATCAGGTCGCCCTCGATCGTGTCGCCGAAGGCCACCTCCGGCTTGCGGGACTCGGAGCGGTAGACGTCGGCGCGGAACGTGGTGACCTCGATCTGCCACTCCTGGTCGCCGTCGCGCTTGATGGCGCCGATGGTGCCGAAGTCCCGGCCGATGTCCCACGTGGCCGGAGTGAAGGCCTTCAGCAGGGCGTGCGTCTCGTCGGGTCGGGCGGACGTGGTGAAGTCCAGGTCGTGCCCCAGCCTGCCGAGCAGCGCGTCGCGGACCGAACCGCCCACGAGGTAGAGACTGTGTCCGGCCTCGCCGAAGAGGCGACCGAGGTCGTCGATCACCGGGGCGATGCGGAGCAGTTCCTGCATCGCGTTGTTCTGGGCTCGGGTCAGGCTGGGCACGGGGGACAAGTCTACTTGGCGCCCGCCGGGAGTCAGGCGACGGTGACGAGGCCGCCGTCGGAGGCCACGACGGTGAAGCTGATCGCGGGGGCCGGCCCGGCGACGATGTCGGCGTCGAGGCCGAGCGCCGCATAGGTGGCCCGCAGCGCCTCCGGCTCCGGGTGGGTGACGGTGACCGACACCAGCTCGATCGTCGGCAGGTCACCCAGCGCGGGGTGCGGGGTGTCGGCCCAGTCGATGAGGAACGGGACGGCCGGGTCGGGGTCGCGTCCGGGGCCTCCGGAGACGCGCCACTCGAGCAGGTCGCCGTCGGGCTTCCTGCGCGACAGGGGCCGCAGGTCACCCAGGCGCACCCCGGCCGACGACGCCTCCGCGTGGACGGCGTCGACGTCGGCGGGGTGGATCGCGAACGTCGCCACCCCCGGCCCGCTGCGGCGGCTGATCCCGAACGTCTCGACCTCGGACGCTTCCACGCCGGCCGTCGGGCCGATGAGCTCGAGGTAGTGGCGGGTGCGTCGCCCGCCGACGGTGAAGGCCACGAGGTGGTTCTCGGTGCCGGTCGGGTGCTTGCCGCCGGGGGCTCCCCGGACGCCGGTGAGCTGCTCGAACCCGGCCACCACGGCGGCGAGGTCGGGCCCGGCGAGGACGATGTGGTCGAGGTCGGTCGGGATGGCACTCATGGCTGCTCCTTGTGGTCGGGTCGGTGGGGAAGGCGGGCCAGGGACGGGCCGGCACGAGATCGCTGACGCGGACCGGATCGCCCTGGGCCCGGAAGGCGGCCCAGGCGCGGTCCCCCAGGTCGGCGTCGGTCAGCACCTCCAGCGCGGTGAGGGCCAGCGCGACCGATGAGTCGAGGATGGCGCGCTCGCCGTCCGGGGTCTGCGTGGAGTCGGCCCGCTCCCGGGAGTGGCCGGGGATGCCCGGGTCGCCGATGGCGACGGTCGGCTGGATGGTCGGCAGCAGGTGGGAGACGTTGCCGACGTCCGTCGAGCCCAGGCCACCGCCCGCCGCGCCGAACAGCGACACCTCCCGGCGCGGGGCGCTGTGTGCCACGAAGGCCGCCGCCAGCGGCTCGTTGAGGCGCGTGGGCAGATAGACGGGCTCCACGTCCCAGTCGACCTCCACCTCGACGCCCGCCGTCAGCGCGGCGCCGCGGAAGGCCGCCTCGACCCGCTCCGACAAGGCCAGGAGGTCGTCGATCGTGCGGGAGCGGAGGAAGAACTCGAGCACGGCACGCTCGGGGACGATGTTGGGCCGGGCGCCGCCGTCGAGGAAGATGCCGTGCACCCGGTCGGTCGGCACGATGTGCTGCCGCAGCTGCGCGATGGCCTGGTAGGCGGTGACGGCGGCGTCGAGGGCGTTGCGGCCCAGGTGCGGGTTGGCGGCCGCGTGCGCCGTCCGGCCGAGGAATGTGGCCACCACCTGCCGCTTGGCCGTCGACTCGCCGGCGGCGACGTCGTGGCCGCCCGGATGCACCATCACGGAGGCGTCGAACCCGTCGAGGGCGCCCGCCTGGATCAGCAGTTCCTTGCCGCCGCCGCCCTCCTCGGCGGGCGTGCCGAGCAGCGTCACCCCGCCGGGCAGCGCCGGATCCGCGGCCAGCGCGTCGGCCGCGGCCAGGAAGGCGCCGAGGCTCGAGGCCGCGATGACGTTGTGGCCGCAGCCGTGGCCGACGCCCGGAAGCGCGTCGTATTCGGCGGTGATCACCACCTGCGGGCCGTCCGTGGCGCCGGCGTGGGCGCGGAACGCCGTCGGGATCCCGCCCACGCCGACCTCGGCGGAGTGGCCGTTCGCCGTCAGCAGGGCGACGAAGGCGTCGACGGAGGCGAACTCGCGGTAGCCGATCTCCGGATGCCCGTAGAGGCGGGTGGAGAAGCGGAAGAGGTCGGCGGCGCGGGCGGCCACGGAGGTCTCGACGGTCGCGCGGCGGGAGGAGGGAGCCATGGCCGTCACCCTAGGAGCGGACGGGTCGGCACCGACAGGGCGGATCGCTGTGGGCGAAGACTCTCCGCCAGGAGCGGAAATCGGGAACAAGGGGCTGGAAGAATGTGGCGCATGCCGGACTCCACCCTCCACCGCCTCATCCTCACCGCCGTGGTGCTGCTGGTCGCGGCCGTTGCCAAGCTCCTGCTGACGCTGCTCATCCGCCACAGCGTGGCGCTGATCACCCAGCCGAAGGCCGTCGACCTGGGCGCACGCGCTGCGGGGGTGCTCGTCCGGGCGGGAGGCGTCAACTTCGAGCGGCAGGCGCAGCGGATGCGGACGCTGGGTTCGCTGCTGAACAACATCGCCAACGTCACCATCGGCGGGATCGCGGCCTTCACCGCGCTGGCGATCTGGGGCGTGCCGATGGGGCCGCTGCTTGCGTCGGCCGGCATCGGCGGCGTCGCCGTCGGCTTCGGGGCCCAGTCGCTGGTGCGGGACTACCTGACCGGCATCTTCATGCTGTCGGAGGACCAGTTCGGGGTCGGCGACGAGGTCCGCATCGGTGTGGTCACCGGGATCGTCCAGGAGGTGGGGCTCCGGGTGACGAAGGTGCTCGACGCGGACGGGGTCGTCTGGTACATCCGCAACGGCGAGATGACCACCGTCGGCAACGCGACACAGGCGGCTACGTCCGCGGGTGGACCGGGCCCGACACCCCGGTAGGGGGCAGGAACGACCCCGGTCGGACAGGGCGGGGTTGCGTCCGCGCCTACGCTGGTAGGGCAATCGACAGGTCAGACGAGGTACCGGTATGGCGAAGACGACCAAGAACAAGCGCGGTCGGAAGACGCAGTCACGCGCGAAACGCGTGTGGAAGCGCATCGGGGTGACCGCGCTGGTCGCCTTCATCATCGCGGGGCTCACCGGGCTCGGCGGGTTCGTGTGGCTCTACCAGTCGACCGACCTTCCCGACGCCAACGCCGACTTCAACACCAACACGACGTTCCTCTACTACAACGACGAGACGACGCAGCTCGGGTCGCTCGCGGTGCAGAACCGCGTCACCATCGACTACGAGCAGATGCCGCAGCTCATGAAGGACGCCGTCATCGCGGCGGAGAACCGCTCGTTCTGGGACGATCCCGGCTTCTCCATCACCGGCATCGCCCGCAGCGCTATCTCGATCGCCACGGGCGGCGAGCTGCAGGGCGGCTCCACCATCACGCAGCAGTACATCAAGATCTACTACCTCGACTCGGGCCAGCGGCTCTCCCGCAAGGTCAAGGAGCTGATGCTCGCGATCAAGATGGGCCGCGAGCTCACCAAGGAGCAGATCCTCGAGGGCTACCTCAACACCATCTACTTCGGCCGCGGCGCGTACGGCATCCAGGCCGCCGCCAAGTCCTACTTCCTCAAGGACTCCCGCGAGCTGACGCTGGAGGAGGCAGCCGCGCTGGCAGCCATCCTCAACAACCCGGCGGGCTTCAACCCGTCGGGCGGCGAGGAGAAGCTCGCCCGGCTGCTCGAGCGCTACCGCTACGTGCTGGGCGGCATGCTCGCGATGGGCACCATCACGCAGGCCGACCACGACCGCGCGGCCGCGGCCCTGCCTGCCTTCCCCGAGGTGTCCGTCAACAACCGCTACGGCGGCACGAAGGGCTTCCTGATCAAGCAGGTCGAGGACGAACTGGCCGACAAGGGCTTCACCGAGGCGGAGATCCAGGGCGGCGGCCTGAAGATCGTGACCACCGTCGACAAGACGATGCAGGACGCCGCCGTCGCCACCGGCCAGAAGTACCGGGTCGAGGCGGCCGAGGCCGCCAAGGGCGACCAGGACCCGAGCCAGCTGCACGTCGCGATCAGCTCCGTCGACACCGCCACGGGAGGCATCCTGGCCATGTACGGCGGGGACGACTACGTCGCCAGCTCGCGCAACTGGGCCACCACGCCGCGCCCGGCGGCCTCGACGTTCAAGACCTTCGCCACCGTCGCGGGCCTCCGCAACGGCTTCTCGCTGGACTCGATCCTCAAGGGCGACACGTTCACCCCCCGGGGCGACACCAAGACGATCCGCAACGAGTTCGGCCACCAGTACGGTCCCGTCACCCTCCGCAGGGCGACGGCCGACTCCATCAACACCGCCTTCGTCGACCTCACCGAGCAGATCCCCGACGGCGCGAACAAGGTGATCACGGCGGCCAACGATGCGGGCGCCCCGACCGGCCCCGGCTGGGACGCCAACAACCGCATCGCGCTGGGGCGGCCGAGGTCAGCCCCGTCAACATGGCCAACGCCTACGCGACCTTCGCCAACGCTGGGCAGCGCAACGAGGCCCACATCGTCGCGAAGGTCTACGACCGCGAGGGCAACCTCGTCTACGAGGCGAGTCCCACCGGGGAACAGACGATCGAACGCAACGTGGCCGCCAACGTCACCGACTCGCTCACCTCCGTCGTCAACGAGGGCACCGGCCGCAAGGCGTCGGCGCTGGGGCGCCCCGTCGCGGGCAAGACGGGCACCAACGGCGTCGGCGACGACATCACGTCGGCCTGGTTCGTCGGCTACACGAAGCAGGTCTCCACCGCGGTCATGTACGTGGCCGGCGACAGCGGCAACGAGGACCTCGACGACTACAAGCGGCCGCGCGACGCGACGTTCTTCGGCTCCAGCTACCCGCTGATGACGTGGGTCGACTACATGACCACGGCGACCGACGGCATGCCGGTCGAGAACTTCGACAGGCCCACCGACATCGAGGCCGAGCGTGGCGAGACGGCCACGCCGTCGGCCAGCCCGTCGGCGAGTCCCTCCCCGAGCCCCTCGGCCTCCCCGACGCCCACGCCGACCCCCACCCCGACCGAGGAACCGGAGACGCCGGAGCCGAAGCCCACCCCCACCCCGACGCCCACGCCGACCCCCACTCCCACGCCGACCCCGACGCAGGAGCCTGAGGAGCCGGGCAACGGCCAGGGCGGGGGAGGCGGCCAGAACGACGGCGGCCAGAACGGCGGCGGTCAGGGGACCGCGCCGCCCGGGAAGCAGTAGCCCGGACCGCCCCGTGGCGCTGGCCTAGAGTTGGGCCGTGATCAACGCGATGCTGCCGGGATTCGGCGGGCCCATGGGCCGCCACGCAGCCCCGCGCGGGCCGTGGTTCACCCCGCTGCTGTGGGTGCTCCCCGTCGCGACGGTGCTGTTCCTGGTGCTCTTCCTCCGGCACGTGCCGTGCGTGCAGGTGGATGCGGCCAACCCGATCAACGCGTACATCCGCGCCTGCTACTCCGATATCCAGGTCACCTACCTGAGCCAGGGCCTCGGCGACGGGGCCTCGCCGCTGACGGCGGAGACGCTGGCCTTCCCGCCGCTGATCGCGGCGCTCATCCTGATCGTCAACCGGATCGTGTTCGCTGTGTTCGGCCTCGAGAGGGCGACGGACGGCGACCTGCAGCCCGCCATCGACGCCAGCGTCGCCTTCTTCGGCGTCACCGTCGTGCTCCTGTTCATCGCCTTCCTGGTCCTGGCCTTCGCGTTCACCCGGCTGGGCCGCGACGACCGTGCCCGGTCCTCCTGGGAGGCGGTGGTGGTGGCGGGCTCGCCGATCGTGCTCGCCGTCGGGCTGATCGACTGGACCCTCATTCCGGTGGCGTTGACCGCCGTCGGGCTCGTGCAGTTCGCGCGGGGCCGCACCCCGGAGGCGGGCATCCTGCTCGGGATCGCGGCGTGTGCGGGCACGATGCCCATCGGGGTCGTGCTGGCGGTGGCCGTCGCCTGCGGGTTGCGGGGCGGGTGGGGCGCGCTGCTGCGGTTCGCCGGCCCTGCCGTGGCCACCTTCCTCGCGGTCCACCTGCCGCTGCTGCTGAACGGCTTCGACCGCGTCTACGCCTTCTACCACGGCGAGATCAACAAGGAGCTGAGCTACGGCTCGCTGTGGTACCTCGCCAGCCAGTTCGGGCTGCCGATCCGGCACGCGGGGTCTCTGGCGTTCGTGCTGCTGCTGCTCGCGCTGGCCTGCCTGATCGCCTACCTCTACGTGGCGCGTCGCAGGCCGCGCGTCGGGTCGCTGGTGGCGGCCGTGATCCTGGCCACGGCGTTGTTCGGTCCTGCGTTCCCGCCGCAGACGGCGCTGTGGCTCCTCCTGGCCGTCCTGCTCGCCCGTCCCTACCGGCCCGAGCTGATCGCGCTCACCGTCACGCAGGTGGCGTACTACCTGGCGGTGTGGGGCTGGATCGGCGGCGCCCTCACCCCGGCCCAGCTGGGGCCCTACGGGCTCTACTGGCTCGCGATCGGCGCGTGGTGGAGCGTCGCCGCCTACATTCTCGCCGAGACGGTGATCGACATGGCGAGGCCCCAGCGCGACTGGCTCCGCACCCCCGACGTGCCCGACCCCATCGGCGGCGAACTCAACCGCCGGGAGCGGCTGGTGCCACTGCCGCCGGTGGAGGAGCCGCAGCCGGTCGCGGCGGTGCCGGCACGGCCGTTCGCGCTGGAGGACATCTATCGGTCCCCGGCAGGGGAACCCGAGGCGCCCGCTCCGTCGGAGGGTCCGGAGCCGGCCTAGGCCAGATCGATCGCGTCGACCGTGACGGTCGTCATCCTCGTCGTCACCGGGATCCGATCGCCCACCGCCACCGGGCACGTGGGGCCGGGGACGAAGATCATCGACGAGTGCATGTGCGGCGGTTCCGCGAACGAACGCTTCTTCCCGCCGATCTCGTAGGGCGACAGGGTGCGGCCGACGGCGTCGAGGACGCCCTGGGCCACCGTCACGCCCCGCTGGCGGAGCGAGCGCTGCGGCACCGGGGCGGCCATCGCGACGCCGTGGGCGGTGCCGCCCGAGGCGATCACGATGAAACCGTCGCGCGGAGCTTGCACCTGGTGGTAGCCCAGCGGGGAGCCCTTGGCGATGCGGTGCACGTCGAGCACGTCGGCGAGGGTCGTGTAGGCGCCCTTGTCTCCCAGCCACAGGCGTGTCCCGACCCGCATTCTGGCCTCGTCGCCCAGTTCGGCGCGCAGCGCGCGGTAGTCGTCCAGGCCGAGGTGGGAGAACCACACCGGCGCCTGGCGGACGGCGCGCGCCGTCGACGCCAGGGCCCTGGCCTCTGTCGCTGAGCCGGTCGCCGGCAGGTGCACCGCCCAGCCGACCAGGTCGATCCCGTCGAGGTCGGCCGCCGTCAGGTCGGCGGGCGCCAGCCCGTGACGGTGCATCGACGTCTCGAGCTCGACGATGACGCGCGTCCCGGGATGCGCGGCCGCCAGGGCGCGCAGGTCCTCGGCTCGGGAGACGGTGGCGATCACGCCCGCCTCGCCCAGCAGGGCGGTCGCGGCCGCGTCGAAGGGCCGCCACGGGTTGAGCACGACGACGTCGCCGGCGAACCCCCGGCGCGGACCTCCGCCACCTCCTGCGCGATCCCGACGGCGATCGTGTCGACGCCGAGCCGGGTGGCCCGCTGCGCGAGCAGCCGCAGCCCGAAGCCGTAGCCGTTGCCCTTGGCGACCGGCACGAGGCCCGGCGACTCGTCGAGCAGGGACTGCTGGTGGGTCTCCCAGCGGGCACGGTCGATCCGCAGCGTGAGGGTCATCGGGTCACCGCCGCTTCAGGTACAGGTTGAACGCGGCATACAGCGGCCGGTTGACCGCGTAGTCCCACTCGCCGAGGTAGGCGACGGCCTGACCTCCCGTGCCCACCTTGAACTGGATCAGCCCGATCTCGGGGTCGTCGGCGCCGACGCCCTCGGTGATCCCGCGCAGGTCGTAGACCTCGCAGCCGGCCGCGTTCGCGTCGCGGATCATCTGCCACTGGATGGCGTTCGACCCGCGCACCTCGCGCTTGGTGTTGGTGGAGGCGCCGTACGAGTACCAGGCGTGGGTGCCGACCCGCACCATGGTCGTCGCGGCGACCAGGTCGCCGTCGTGTTCGGCCAGGTAGAGGCGCATCCTGTCCGGATCCTCGGCGTTGAGGGCGTCCCACATCTCCTCGAAGTAGGCCAGGGCGCGGCCCGTGAAGCCGTCACGCTGCGCCGTCTCCAGGTAGATGCGGTGGAAGTCGGCCAGCTCGGCGCGGGTGCCGAGGCGCACCTCGACGCCCTCCTTGGCGGCCTTCTTGATGTTGCGGCGGAACAGTTGGTTCATGCCCTTGAGGAGCTCGGCCTCGGTGAGCTGGGTGCCGTCGGCGGAACGCAGCGGGAGCTGGAAGTTGAACATGGGCTGGCCGGCGGCGAAGCCGTGGCCGGTCTCGTCGGTCGTCCAGCCGAGATGCAGCAGCTGGTGGCGCACCCGGGTGCCGACCAGCACCGTCTCGTCGGGCTCCACCTGGGACAGTCGGGTGACGGTGTCGTCGGCGATGGCGGCCTTGATGGTGGCCGGCAGCCAGCGGCGGTGCGCGAAGGCGGGGCCGATCCGCACCGCGAACGCCCTGCGCTCCTTGGCGAAGGCCACGAGCGCCTGCAGATGCGCGTCGACGTCCGACCGGGCCCAGTCGAGCACGGGGCCCTCGGGCAGGTAGGCGAGGTAGCGCTTCAGCTTCGGCAGCTGGCGGTACATGACGAGCCCGACGCCGGTCAGGTTGTCGCCGTCGAAGAACCCGACGCTCTCGCCGCGCCAGTCCTTCTTCACGCGCGCCCACGCGGGCGTCTGGAGGAACGAGGCGGCGCCGCGGGAGACGATGAAGTCCAGGTGCCGCTCGCTGCTGATGGGCCGACAGGTGATACTCACCCCGCCAGGCTACCGGCTGGGAACGGGACGGGCCGTGCCCCGCGTTGGGGGCACGGCCCGGAGGTCGGGTTCGGTCAGTTGAGGCCGACGAGGTCGCAGACGAAGATCAGGGTCTCGCCCGGCGCGATGACGCCGGCCGCGCCGCGCTCGCCGTAGGCCAGGTGGGCCGGGATCGTGAGCCTCCGGCGGCCGCCGATCTTCATGCCCTGGATGCCCTGGTCCCAGCCCTGGATGACGCGACCTGCGCCGAGCGGGAAGGACAGCGGGGCGCCGCGGTTCCACGAGGAGTCGAACTCCTCGCCACCACTGAAGGTGACACCCACGTAGTGGACGTGCGCGACGTCGCCGGCCTTGGCCTCTGCGCCGTCGCCCTCGACGATGTCGACGATCTCCAGGTCGAGCGGCGGCTCGCCCACCGGGAAGTCGACCTCGGGCTTCTCGTTCATGTTGGTCATGGCGGCGAGCCTACCGGCTGTCCGGGTGGCCCCGGTTGGTTCGCCGGGCCGGGCGGGGATGATGGGGGCCGCCCCCGACGAGGAAGGACCTCGATGTCAGAGCTTGCCCATCCGTGGCCCGTGCGCACGCTGCTGGCGTCGCGGGTGGCCCGGGTCGCCGTCGTCGTGGCGATCGTCGCGGGGGCCTACGTCCTGATCTTCGGCATCCCGACGGTGCAGGCGTTCCTGCCGTACCGCATCGACCTCGACGTGTACCGGCTCGGCGGCCGGGTGTTCCTGGAGGGCGGCGAGATCTACGGCCGGCTTCCCGACACGCAGATCGGCGCCAACCTGCCCTTCACCTACCCGCCCATCGCCGCGATGCTGTTCGCCCCGGTCGCGCTGCTGCCGTACCAGGTGGCCAACTTCCTGTTCGCGGCCGCCACCGTCGCCTGCCTGTTCGTGGTGGTGCGGCTCGTGCTGCGGGACGTGACGTCGCTGCGCGGCGACGCGCTGCGCTGGGCGGCGCTGGCCGCGTTCGCCGTCCTCCTGCCCATGGGGCCGGTGTGGGAGACGAGCATGTACGGCCAGGTCAACGTCTTCCTGATGACGCTGGTGGTCGTCGACGTCGTCGTCGGCCGCGGGAAATGGTGGCAGGGCTCGCTGATCGGGCTGGCCATGGCCATCAAGCTGACCCCCGCCGTGTTCCTCGCCTACTTCCTCGTCCGCCGCGACTGGCGGGCCCTGGCCATGGGCGTCGGTTCGGCGCTGCTGTACACGGGGATCGGTTTCGTGGTCACCTTCGACGACGCCGTCACGTTCTGGACCAGCGCCATCGTCGACCCGAGCCGCGTCGGCACCCTGGCCTACGTCTCCAACCAGTCCCTCAACGGCGTCCTCGTCCGGCTCGGGCTGAGCGACGGCGGCGGGCTCGTCTGGTTCGCCCTGTGCGCCGTGATCGGCCTGTCGCTGCTGGCCGTGATGGCCTGGCTGTTCCGCGGCGGCCACGACGTCGCGGCCATGCTGACGATGGCCGCCTACTCGCTGCTCGCCTCCCCCGTCTCCTGGTCCCACCACTTCGTGTGGGCGGTGCCGGCGCTGATCCTGCTCGTGGTCTGGGCCCACCGCAGCGGCAGCCGCACGCTGTGGGTGACCGCCGCTGCGGGCTTCTTCATCTTCCTCACGCGGATCATCTGGGCGATGCCGTACGAGCCGCACCTCGCCGAACTCGAGTGGACCTGGTGGCAGCAGCTGATCGGCAACGCGCAGGCCGCGTGGGCGCTGGCCTTCCTCGTCGTCGTCGCGTTCTTCGCCCGCAACCTCGCCGTCCGCCTGGACGCGACGACGCCCCGCAGCTGAGCCGCGGGGCGTCGACGGGAGGGGGTCAGGAGGCGGTGACCAGCTCGGTCGGCTCGGCGGCCCTGCCCTCGATGGTCATGTCCTCCATCCGCTCGTCGATCCGCATCCCGTAGAAGGAGCGGTAGACGAACACCATGGAGGCCAGCAGGAACACCGCGGCCAGGATGCCGGTGAGCACGTTGCCGAACTCGAAGCGCAGCAGCACCGCGAGCTCGACGGCCAGCAGGCCGAACAGCGTCGCGAACTTGATCACCGGGTTCAGGGCCACCGAGGAGGTGTCCTTGAACGGATCGCCGACGGTGTCGCCGACGATCGTCGCCTCGTGCAGGGCAGTGCCCTTGGCGGCCAGGTCGACCTCGACCAGCTTCTTGGCGTTGTCCCAGGCGCCGCCGGCGTTCGCCATGAAGATGGCCTGGTAGAGGCCGAACAGCGCCATCGCGATGAGGTAGCCGATGAAGAAGAACGGCTCCACGAAGGCGAAGGCCAGGGTGGCGAAGAACACGCCGAGGAAGATGTTGAACATGCCCTTCTGCGCGTAGCGGGTGCAAATCTCGACGACCTTGGACGAGTCCTCAGCGCTCGCGCGGTCGGCGCCGCTGTCGAGGTTGATGTTGTCGCCGATGAACTCGACGGCGCGGTAGGCACCCGTGGTGACCGCCTGGGTGGACGCGCCGGTGAACCAGTAGATCACCGCGCCACCGACCAGCATGCCGAGCAGGAACGGCGCGTGCAGCAGAGACAGCTTGTCCACGTCCTGCGTCAGGCCGCCGGTGAGCCCCATCATGATCGAGAAGATCATCGTGGTCGCGCCGACGACGGCGGTGCCGATCAGCACCGGCTTGGCGGTCGCCTTGAACGTGTTGCCCGCGCCGTCGTTCGATTCGAGCAGGAACTTCGCCTTCTCGAAGTCGGGCGTGTGGCCGAACTCGGCGGCGAGGTCGTCGTTGGAGCGGCCGTCCTCGATCGTGGAGAGTTCGAAGACGGACTGGGCGTTGTCGGTGACCGGCCCGTAGCTGTCGACGGCGATCGTGACCGGCCCCATGCCGAGGAAGCCGAAGGCCACGAGGCCGAAGGCGAAGACGGCCGGGGCGAGCATCAGGTCGGCGAAGCCGAGCGAGCTGATCCACAGCGAGATGGCCATGAGGCCCGTTATCGCCATGCCGATCCAGTAGGCGGAGAAGTTGCCGGCGACGAGGCCGGACAGGATGCCGAGCGAGGCGCCGCCCTTGTTGGAGGAGACGACGACCTCCCGGGTGTGCCGCGACTTGGTCGAGGTGAACGCCTTGACCAGCTCGGGGATGAGCGCGCCGGCGACCGTGCCGCAGGTGACGATCATCGACAGCTTCCACCACAGGCCGTTGCCGATGTCGCCGATCAGGAGGAACGACGTGGCGAAGGTGGACAGGACGCAGACGACCGAGGTGATCCACACGAGCAGCGTCAGCGGCTGCTCGAAGTCCATGTCGTTGGCGTCGCGGTAGCGGGCGCGGGTGATCGCGCTGTTGATGTAGTACGAGATGCCGGAGGCGACGACCATGACGGCGCGGATGACGAAGAGCCACACCAGGAGCTGGATCTGCAGGGTCTGGTCGTGGACGCCGACGAGGATGAACGTGATGAGCGCGACGCCGGTCACGCCGTAGGTCTCGAAGCCGTCGGCGGACGGGCCGACGGAGTCGCCGGCGTTGTCACCGGTGCAGTCGGCGATGACGCCGGGGTTGCGTGCGTCGTCCTCCTTGATGCCGAAGGTGATCTTCATGAGGTCGGCGCCGATGTCGGCGATCTTGGTGAAGATGCCGCCCGCAATGCGCAGCGCGGAGGCTCCGAGCGACTCGCCGATGGCGAAGCCGATGAAGCAGGCGCCCGCGATCTCGCCCGGCAGCATGACCAGGATGATCAGCATCATGGCGAGCTCGACGGAGATGAGCACCATGCCGATGCTCATGCCGGAGCGCAGGGGGATGTCGTGGCACGGGAACGGCTTGCCGCCGAGGGAGGCGTGCGCGGTGCGGGCGTTGGCGAGCGTGTTGACGCGGATGCCGTACCAGGCGACGCCGTAGGAGCCGGCCATGCCGATCAGCGAGAAGCCGATGACGATCGATGTCTTGGCGAAGCCGAAGCCCAACGACAGGTAGTAGACGACGATGATCGTGGCGATGAACGCCCACAGGAGGAGCAGGAACTTGCCCTGCTGGCGCAGGTACGCCTTGCAGGTCGAGTAGATGAGGTCCGAGATCTCCCGCATGGCCTGGTGGGCCGGCATGCGCTTCAGCTGACGGTAGGTCATGAGCCCGAAGCCGAGGCCCAGCGCGCAGACGATCAATCCCAGCGAGAGCAGCACGTTGCCCGGCATCCCGAGGAACGTCACAGAGCCGAGGTCGGGGAGTTGCAGGTTGGCCTCACCACCGACGTGGGGCTTGTCGCCGGCGGCTCCGCCGCCCGAGCAGCCTGCCAGGAGCAGCGCGACGGGGGCGAGGGCGGCGAGTAGGCGTGTTCTGCGGGTGGATCGGATCGGACTCGATTCAACTGTGTCCACGATGACATCTCCTGTGAAACAGGTTCTCCGGCGGCATCGTCGCCGCCATGGACGGCGCCTGTGCCGTCACAACGTGATACTACGCCCGGTCGTAGAGGGGGAGGGGGTGGGGGTCGATTGCGGCGGGGACCCCTCGGACGGGGGACGTTTACGGAATCGTTATCGGCTTGTGACCGTTTCTTGCTTGACTCGCGCCCATCGTTAAGTAGTTTGTTGCAACAAAGCCAGGTGGCCAAGGGCGGCACCGGCACATCGGTGACGCAGTTGTCACCAGAAGGGACACTCCCATGCAGATCTCACGTCGCAACCTGCTTTCCATGTCCGTGGCGGCTGTGGCCGTCGGCACGCTCGCCGCCTGCAGCGGCGAGCGAGGCGGCACCAGCACCCCCACGTCGTCCGGCTCGGCGAAGCCCACCTCGAGCGGCAGCGCGACCGGTGGCGGCGCGGCCGGTGCACTCATCGGCATCGCGATGCCCACCAAGAGCCTGGAGCGCTGGAACCGCGACGGCGCCAACCTCGAGAAGCTCCTCGGCGACGCCGGCTTCAAGACCAGCCTCCAGTACGCCGACAACAAGCAGGACCAGCAGAACAACCAGGTCCAGAACATGATCAACGACGGCGCGAAGGTCGTCGTCATCGCCTCGATCGACGGCACGGCGCTCGGCCCGATCCTCCAGCAGGCCGCCGACGCGGGCTGCAAGGTCATCGCCTACGACCGCCTCATCAACGGCTCCGCGAACGTCGACTACTACGCCACGTTCGACAACTACAAGGTGGGCCAGCTCCAGGGCCAGTTCATCCTCGACAACGCCGCGAACTTCAAGGGCGCCGACGGCAGCATCAACCTTGAGCCGTTCGCCGGGTCCCCGACGACAACAACGCGAAGTTCTTCTTCTCGGGCGCCTGGGACCTCATCGGCGAGAAGGTCACGAGCGGCGAGTTCACCGTCCCCTCCGGCAAGGCCCCCAAGTCGAACGAGGAGTGGACCAACATCGGCATCCAGGCCTGGAAGTCGGAGACCGCCCAGGCCGAGATGGAGAACCGTCTCAACTCCTTCTACGCGGGCAAGAAGGTCAACATCGTCCTGTCCCCGAACGACTCGCTCGCCCTCGGCATCGAGCAGGCCCTCGAGGGTGCCGGCTACAAGGTCGGCACCGACTGGCCCCTGGTCACCGGGCAGGACGCAGACCTCGCCAACGTGAAGGCCATGCTCGCCGGCAAGCAGTCCATGACGGTGTGGAAGGACACGCGTAAGCTCGGAGAGCGCGTCGCGATGATGATCGACCAGCTGCTGAACGGGCAGACGGTCGAGGTCAACGACGAGAAGACCTACGACAACGGAGTGAAGGTCGTTCCCACCTTCCTCGTCGAGCCGCAGGTCGTCACGAAGGACACCGTCGAGAGCGCACTCGTCGAGTCGGGCTTCTACACGAAGGCCGACCTGGGTCTCTGAGTAGCGGCCCGGAGAGGAAGGGAGTGAGGCATGTCCGATCCCATCCTGCGCATGCAGGCGATTGGCAAGACGTTCGGACCGGTCCGCGCCCTCGGCGATGTCACCATGGACGTCGTCGAGGGGGAGATCCACGCGATCTGCGGCGAGAACGGCGCAGGCAAGTCGACCCTCATGAACGTCCTCTCCGGGCTCTACCCCTACGGCACCTACGAGGGCGAGATCGTCTTCGAGGGCCGCGAGATGCGCTTCCGCTCGCTGCGTGACAGCGAGGCGGAGGGCATCGTCATCATCCACCAGGAGCTGGGGCTCTCCCCGTTCCTGTCGATCGGCGAGAACATCTTCCTGGGCAACGAGCGGGCCCGCGCCGGCGTCATCGACTGGGCCGCGACCAACGGGGAGGCGCGCGACCTGCTGGCCCGCGTCGGCCTGCGGGAACGCCCCGACACGCGCGTCAAGGACATCGGCGTCGGCAAGCAGCAGCTGGTCGAGATCGCCAAGGCGCTGTCGAAGAACGTGAAGCTCCTCATTCTCGATGAGCCGACCGCGGCGCTGAACGACGAGGACTCCGCGCACCTGCTCGGCCTGATGCGCACCCTGAAGGCCGAGGGGATGACGCAGATCATCATCTCCCACAAGCTGAACGAGGTGATGGCCATCGCGGACTCCATCACCATCGTGCGCGACGGGTCGGTCGTCGAGTCCATGGACAACACCCAGACGGGGCCCGACCGCGTCACGGAGGGGAGGATCATCCGCTCGATGGTCGGCCGTTCGCTCGACAACCGGTTCCCCGAGCGTGACGTCCCCATCGGCGAGGAGCTGCTCCGGCTGGAGGACTGGACCGTCTACCATCCCGACGACACCAGCCGTGTCGTCGTCGAGGGCGCAGCCCTCGACGTCCGCGCAGGGGAGGTGGTCGGCATCGCCGGCCTCATGGGGGCAGGGCGCACCGAGCTCGCGATGAGCGTGTTCGGGCACCAGTACGGCTCCCGGATCTCCGGACAGGTGTACCTGCACGGCAGGCAGATCGACACGTCGACGGTGCCGCGGGCCATCGCCAACGGGCTGGCCTACGTGAGCGAGGACCGGAAGAAGTACGGGCTCAACCTGATCGCCGAGATCCGGCACAACATCAGCGGTGCCGCGCTGCGGAAGGTGAGCCGGCGTGGCGTCATCGACAAGCCGCGCGAGAACGCCGTCGCCCGCGACTACCGCGACAAGATGCGGATCCGGTCGTCGTCGATCCAGCAGCGGGTGGGCAACCTGTCGGGCGGCAACCAGCAGAAGGTCGTCCTCAGTAAGTGGATGTTCACCGAGCCTGAGGTGCTGATCCTCGACGAGCCGACGCGCGGTATCGACGTCGGCGCGAAGTACGAGATCTATCAGATCATCAACGAGTTGGCCGCGACCGGGCGCGGCGTCATAGTGATCTCGTCCGAGCTGCCCGAACTGCTCGGCGTCTGCGACCGCATCTACGCGCTCAGCGAGGGTCGCATCACCGGGCAGGTGGCCCGGGCGGAGGCGACACAGGAGTCGCTCATGGAACTGATGACGATGGAGGCGGCGCGAGCATGACCACAGCGACAACGACGGCCAAGCCGAGCGCCTTCGGCGGCTTCGGCACCACCATGCGCGAGTACGGCATCATGGCCGCCCTCGTGCTGATCGTCGTGCTGTTCCAGGTGTTGACGGAGGGGCGGCTCCTGCAGCCGAACAACGTCACCAGCCTCGTCCAGCAGAACGCCTACGTGCTCATCCTCGCCGTCGGCATGCTGATGGTCATCGTCGCGGGCCACATCGACCTGTCGGTGGGCTCGGTGGTGGCCGCGGTCGGCGGCGTCATCGGCGTGCTGATGGCCGACCAGGGGCTCTCGCCGGCGCTCGCCGTCGTCGTGGCGCTCCTCGTCGGGGCGCTGATCGGTGCCTGGCAGGGCTTCTGGGTCGCGTTCGTCGGTGTGCCTGCGTTCATTGTCACGCTGGGCGGCATGCTGATGTTCCGTGGCGTCGCCCAGGTGCTGGTCGGCACCACGAGGGCGGGCTTCGAGCAGTCGTTCGTCAGCATCTCCAACGGCGGCGCCGCCGGGTTGACGGGCTTCATCGGCAACCTCGACGCCTTCACCATCATCGTCGGCCTGGTCGCCATCGCGGCGCTCATCTTCTCCACGCTGCGTCGCCGCATCATCAATACGCGCCGGAAGCTCGAGGTCGAGCCGATCCCGCTGATGCTGGTCAAGCTCATCGGCCTGACCGTGCTCATCGGGCTTGCCACCTACTGGATCGCCGACTCGAAACTCGGCCTTCCGTACGTGCTGGTGATCGTCGGGGCCGTGATCGTCCTGTACGCGTGGATGATGGGCAACACCATCTTCGGGCGCCACATCTACGCGATGGGCGGCAACCTGGCCGCGGCGAAGCTGTCGGGTATCAACACCCGCAAGACGAACTTCTGGCTGTTCGTGAACATGGGCCTGCTGTGCGGCCTCACCGCCGTCGTCGTCACCTCCCGCGCCGGCGCGGCGGTCGCGGCAGCCGGCCAGAACTACGAGCTCGACGCCATCGCGGCCTGCTTCATCGGCGGCGCAGCGGTCACGGGCGGCATCGGCCGGGTCTCGGGCGCCATCATCGGCGCGCTCATCATGGGCGTGCTGAACATGGGGCTGTCGATCATGGGCGTGGACCCGTCGTGGCAGTTCGTCATCAAGGGCCTGGTGCTGATCGTGGCGGTCGCGTTCGACATGGTGAACAAGGCGCGCTCGAGTAAATCCTGACCGGAGGGCCGGGCCCCGGGGCCACCGTCCTCGGGATCCCGGCCTCGCCGCCCTTTCCCCGCCCGCTCGATGTGCACGAATCTCCGCTGAGCGGCGGCTGTGTGCATATCGCCGTAGCGGCGGCTTGAGCCAGCGTTGTGTCCGGCGGAACCAGATTTGTGTCCGGCGGTGCCAGATTCGTGCTCGACGGCGACCGGCCCCTGACGCGGAGGGTCGCCGCGGGCGTCGCTGACGGCGTCGCTAGGCTGGGGACATGTCAGCAGAGTCGCTGGAGATCCATGTCATCGCCGATTCCACCGGCGAGACGGCCGCCCGCATCGCGCGCGCAGCCGTTACCCAGTTCCCGACGCGCCGGTTCACGATCGTGCGGCACCGGAAGCTGTCCGCTACCTCCGATCTCCTGAACGCGTTGGAGGGGATCCGGGGGGCTGACGTTCCGGTGGCCGTGTTCTTCACGCTCGTCAACGAGGAGCTGGCCGCGCTGGTGACGAACTTCTGCCGCGACGCGCACATCCCCTTCGCCGATCTCATGACCGACGCCATGCGGGCGCTGGAGGAGATCTCCGGGATCCCCGCCGACCAGGTCCCCATGCGGCCCCTCGGCGTCGAGGCCGACTACTTCGTCCGCATGGCGGCGATCGACTTCGCCGTCCGCAACGACGACGGCGCCCTGCCACAGACGCTGCGGGAGGCGGACATCTGCCTCATCGGGCCGTCACGCTCCGGCAAGACGCCTCTGTCGATCTACCTCGCCTACCTCGGGTACAAGGCCGTCAACGTGCCGCTCGTGCCAGGCATCGCGCCTCCCAAGGAACTGTTCGAGGTCGACCGCTGGAGGCTCATCGGCCTGACCATGGACGCCGAGCGGCTGTTGCGGATCCGTGGGGAGCGGGTCCGCGGCATGGGCGGATTCGGCACCAAGGACGGCTACGCCGACCTCGTGAAGATCTACGACGAGCTCGACGAGATCGGCAAGATCCAGCGCAGGCTCGGCTGCCCCATCATCGACACCACGGGTGTCGCCGTCGAGGAGGCCGCCGCCCGGATCATCGACGTGGTCGACGACAGGGCCGTCAAGGTGGGGGCTCGGCTCCGCCGTCCCCCGGCGTGGGGCAGGCGGGCAATCGCTGGCGGCCCTGAGCGACGGTAGCGTCGCCCCATGAGCAGCACCGACCTCGCCCTCCTCCGCGCCTGGCTCAGGGGCCTGAACGACGACGGCTTCGTCGCGTTGCCACCCGCCACCCGTGACGGCGGCCCCTTCGACGCTGCGGATGTCGGCGTGGCCGCGGCCGAGGAGGCAGAGGCCAGGGGTCTGTCGCCGGACGTGTCGTGGGTCGGCTGGCACAACCAGAGCCACGCGTTCAAGGGAGGCCGGCTGACCGGCGTCCAACACGTCTACCACGGCGGCGACCTCGCCGAGGTCAGACGGCGGCTGTCCACGCTGCCCGACCGTTTCGAGCTGGGTGGCGGCGGCTCCGAGGATGAGGCCTTCACCATCGCGGTGCGCTTCGATCCGTCCGCCATCGACCTGACCGACGACGACGCCGTCGACTCCGCGCTGACGGCGATGGAGACCGACCGCCACTGGTACGGCGACCATCCCCGCATGCGGCTGCGCGCCCCGCTGGCGGACGGCGCCGTCACCTGGCTGCACGCCGTGGTCGCCGACGGCGCGACCGCCGGGCACCGCGCGCGTGCCTTCGCCCTGCTCGACTCGCAGGACGCCGTCACCGACGGCGAACTCGACGAGGCCGTGCGCGCCCTCCGCGCCGACGTCGACCAGCCGCCGGCCGCGCCGGCCCACGTCGTGGTCAACCTGTTGCGGGAGCGCGGACGTCTCGGCGACGCCGCCACGCTCGCCGCGGACCTGGCGACCGCCCTCCACGACCGCGGCGAGCCCGGCGCCGGGAGCCTGCTGGTGCTGGCGCCGACCACGGAGACCGTGGAGGTCGCCCGACGGATCGATGCCCATGTCGCCGAGGCCCGGATCGCCGCCGCCCTCGACGGGAACGATGCCTGGGCGGTGGGCGTGGAGATCGCCGAGCGGCTCTCCTCCCAGGGGGTTGACGGCGCCGCCGTCGACAGGTTCATCTGCGGCCTGCACACGCTGACACCGGCACCGTTCGACCCCGCCCCGACCACCGAGGCAGAGGCCGCCCGGCTCGCGGCGCTGCTGACCGAGCCGCGGCTGCCGGAGCGGCAGCGGGCGGTGCTGCTCGCCTGGACCAGGCGCCTGCCGGAGGGGCACGTCTACCGCAGTGCCGGGGCCGGTACCGTCGCGGCTCTCGACGCCGCGGTGGCCGAGGCCGGCGAACGGCTCGCAGCGGCCGGACTCGACGGCTGGTGCCCTCCGATCGGCCTCGACAGCCCCCACGCCCTGTGGGAGACGCTGGGCGAGGTCAGGGACCTCAGCCCGGCGCAGGAGGAGTGGTTCCGGGCGACGCTGCTCGCCCCTCCCGCAGCGGCGGCAGACGTGCTGGACGCCTACCTGCTCGAGGCCCTCGTCGCCTGCGGCCGGTTCACCACGGCCGACGGCGACGCCCTCCTGAAGGGCTGGCGCAGGCGTTTCGTCCGCCGCCCCGGCCCGTATGCCAGGGTGCAGCCCGCGCTCGTCAGCCTCGTCATCGGCCTGTTCGAGGCCGAACATCCGCGTGCCGAGGAGGTCTGGACGGCGGTGATGCAGCTGAAGCAGGCCTGGGCCCGGCCCCTCCAACTGCTGCTGACCATGTACGAGGACGTCGACGACGCGGTGCTGGAGCGGCTGCGCGGCGTCATCGTCGACGCCGACCTCTACGACCAGCCGGCCGCCATCGTCGCCTACCTCTTCCTGTACGCCGAACAGGCGGAGGCGGAGCCGTTTGAGGCCGCCGTCAGCTATGTGCTGGGGGAGGCGCCGGGAGCCGAGGTCGCCGTCAGGTTCGCGCTCGAACTCCTCGCGGGCAACCCGCGGCTGCTCAGCCCCCGCTACGTGCACCCGGCCGTGGCCGAGGCCGGTCGGCGGGCGATCGCGGACGACGAACTCCCCGCGGACTTCCTCCGACGCGTGGCCCGTTTCCTCGGCGACGGCGCTCGCGGGACCGCCTGACCCGGCCGAGTGGCTACCCCGCCCACATCACCCCCGGAGGGCGGTCTAGGCTTGGGCCAGTAGGACACAGTGGTCCTGGGCAGTCAAAGGAGATTTCCCCCATGAGCGACGAACGATTCATCTACGACCTCTCCGACGGCGACGCGAGCATGAAGACCCTGTTGGGTGGCAAGGGCGCCGGCGTCGCGGAGATGCACAAGGTCGGGGTGCCGGTTCCGGACGCCTTCACCGTCACCACGACGGCGTGCGTCGAGACGATGAACAACAACGGCGAATGGCCGGCCGGCCTCGCCGATCAGATAGCCGAGGCGCTCGCGCGTCTCGAGGAGCGCACCGGGCGCATCCTCGGCGGTTCCGAGAAGCCGCTGCTGGTGTCGGTCCGCTCCGGCGCGGTCTTCTCCATGCCCGGCATGATGGACACGATCCTGAACCTGGGCATGTCCGACGCCTCCGTGGAGGCCCTGGCCACCGAGTTCAACAACGAGCGCTTCGCCTGGGACTGCTATCGCCGGTTCATCCAGATGTACGGCGAGGTCGTCGAGGGCGTGCCCGCGCACGCCTACGAGGACGCCCTGTCGGGCCTCAAGCATGCGCGCGGCGTCGAGAACGACACCGACCTGACCGCGGCGGACCTCAAGGAACTCGTCTCGTCGTTCAAGGAGATCTCCAACGACCACCTGGGCGGCGAGTGGACGTCCGATCCGCGCGAGCAGCTCAACCGCGCCGTCAACGCCGTCTTCCGGTCGTGGCAGAACCCGCGCGCCGAGGTGTACCGCCGGGCCAACAACATCCCCGCCAGCCTCGGCACCGCCGTCAACATCATGCAGATGGTCTTCGGCAACCGCGGCGACACGTCGGCCACCGGCGTCTGCTTCACGCGCAACCCCTCCACGGGCGAGCGGGCCCTCTACGGTGAGTTCCTCGTCAACGCCCAGGGCGAGGACGTCGTCGCCGGCATCCGCACCCCGCGGCCGCTCGAGGAGATGCAGGAGATCCTCCCCGAGGCCTACCAGCAGCTCGTCGACACGATGCACAAGATGGAGAACCACTACAAGGACATGCAGGACATGGAGTTCACCATCGAGGATGGTCACCTCTTCCTGCTGCAGACCCGCAATGGCAAGCGCACCGCCGCCGCCGCCCTGAAGGTGGCCTCCGACCTCGTCGACGAGGGGATCATCTCGAAGGAGGAGGCGCTCCTGCGCATCGAGCCCGGCCAGCTGGACCAGCTGCTGCACCCGGCGATCGACCCGGCGCACGGCCGCACGCCGATCGCGCAGGGCCTGCCGGCATCGCCGGGCGCCGCCGTCGGTGGTGTGGTCTTCGACGCCGACACGGCCGCCGAGCGCGGCGGCAAGGGCGAGCCCGTGGTTCTGGTGCGTTTCGAGACGACGCCCGACGACATCCACGGCGTCATCGCCGCGCAGGGCATCCTGACCGCACACGGCGGCATGACCTCGCACGCGGCCGTCGTGGCCCGCGGCATGGGCAAGCCCTGCGTCGCCGGCGCCGCCGGGATCCGGATCGATCCCGTCGCCCGGACGCTGACCATCGGTGACCGGGTCATCGCGGAGGGGGAGACCATCACCCTCGACGGCTCCGAGGGCAAGGTCTACGGCGAGGCGCTCGAACTGATCCCGCCGCAGATCAACGACGACTTCACCCGGCTCGTCGAATGGGCCGACGGCGTTCGTCGCCTCGGCGTGCGGGCCAATGCCGACAACTTCGACGACGCCACCAAGGCCCGCGAACTGGGCGCCGAGGGCATCGGCCTGTGCCGCACCGAACACATGTTCATGGCCGCGGACCGCCTCCCGGCCGTCCGCAAGATGATCTTGGCGGAGAGCCCCGATCAGCGCTCCGCGGCGCTGGCTGAGATCCTCCCGATGCAGCAGGTCGACTTCGAGGGCATCTTCACGGCGATGAAGGGGCTGCCGGTCACCGTCCGCCTCCTCGACCCGCCGCTGCACGAGTTCCTGCCGAACCTGGTGGAGCAGTCGCTGCTGGTGCAGCGCCTCGAGTTCGAGAGGGCCGACGCCGACGTGCTGGCCGAGGCGCGGCAGACGTTGGCCCAGGTGAAGAAGCTGCACGAGCTGAACCCGATGCTCGGCACCCGCGGCTGCCGGCTGGCCATGCTGTACCCGGAGATCCCGGACATGCAGGCCAGGGCGATCATCCGGGCCGCGCTCGCCGTCCTCGACCGGGAGGGCGAGACGGTCGGTGTCGAGATCATGATCCCGCTCGTGGCGCTGTCGCAGGAGCTGGAGACGCAGCGGGACATCGTGGTCGCCGCGGTCGAGGACGAGCTGGCCCGCGCCGGCCGCACCCTCGACTACACCGTCGGCACCATGATCGAGCTGCCCCGCGCGGCCCTGATCGCCGACCGGATCGCCGAGCACGCCGACTTCTTCTCGTTCGGCACGAACGACCTGACGCAGACGGCCATCGGCATCTCCCGCGACGACGCCGAGAACGGCTTCCTCACCAGCTACGTGATGGACCACGTGCTGGAGCGCAACCCGTTCGAGTCGATCGACGTCGACGGCGTCGGTCAGCTCGTCGCTATGGGAGTCGAGCGCGGACGGGCCACCAAGCCGAAGCTGAAGACGGGGGTGTGTGGCGAGCACGGCGGCGATCCGGACTCGATCACCTTCTTCAACAGCGTCGGCCTCGACTACGTCAGCTGCTCGCCGTTCCGGGTGCCGATCGCCCGCTTCGCGGCGGCCAAGGCGGTGCTCCAGGGCGAGTAGATCGCGACCGGAGAGCACATGGACAGGGACGTGGGTCCGACCTGAGCGGTCGGGCCCACGCCTACGATGGGGGGCAGGAGGTGCCCATGTCCTCGAGCCCCGTTTCGGATCCGTACGACTTCGGCCCAGTGCCGGAGCCGGCTCCCGTCACCCGTCAGGGTCCGGAGTCTGCGCCGCCGTCGGTCGTCGCGCCCTACGCGGAGCCCCTGTACCCGCCGGTCCAGCCACACGCCTACGGCGTGGCCAGCTACCAGGCGCCCCAGCCGTACCTGCCCCAGCCCAGCCCCTACCAGGGGCAGGTATACCCGTACCAGGGGCTCTATCCGACGCAGCTGCCGGAGCATCCCCAGTCGGGCACCATCCTCACCCTCGGAATCCTCGGGGTGTTCTTCGGCATCTTCGCCCCATTCGCGTGGGGGATGGGCGCGCGGGCGAGTCGCGACGTGGCCGCCGGCCAGCCCTACCGGTTCGGCGGATCGGCGCGGGCAGGGATGGTGCTGGGCATCACCTTCACCGTCCTCCAGGTCCTGTTCTGGGGGCTGCTCATGTTCGTGTTCGTCGCAGCCAGGTGAAGCCGACCCGGGTCGGTGTGTCCATGGGAGACGAAAAATCCCGATTTCGTTGCGGGTGACCCCGCAGGCGGGCAATGATTCTCGGTGACGGCCCCACTATTCAAGGAGCAAACCATGACGCAGCCCCCTCCCAGCTACCAGCCCGGCCCGCCGATGGGTTACGGAGCCATGCAGCCCGAGCACCCGGACGCTCAGACCGTCCAGCTGCTCGGCATCATCGGCATCTTCGTCAGCATCTGTGCCTTCATCGCCTGGTACAAGGGCGCCCAGGCCAAGAAGCAGATCGACGCCGGCGCCCCTTACCTCTGGGGTGGCGCGCTGAAGACCGGTTATCTGCTGGGCAAGATCATCTCGATCATCGCCATCGTCGGTATGGCCATCGCCATCGTCTTCTGGATCATCGCGATCATCGGGCTCGCCGCCGGCGGCATGTCCTGATCGACAGCCTCACACGCGACGACGGGCCGGGGGCGAACCCCCGGCCCGTCGTGCTGTGAGCGCCTCCCTACGGCCCCGCCGCCGTGAGACACTTGCCGCAGACTTCATTCAAGGAGGACTCCATGTCCGACCAGCAGCCGCAGTTCGAGGCGCCGCAGGGCTACGAGCCATACGCGCCCGGCTCCTACACCGACCCCACGGCGCAGCCGGCCCCCTACTCCCAGCCGACGGGCCAGCCCTCGCCCTACGTGCAGCCCGCAGCGCAGCCGACCAGCCAGCCGTCCCCGTACGGCCAGCCGTCGTTCGGCCAGTCGACGCCCTACGGTCAGGCGGCTGGTCAGACACCGTACGGGGTGCCGTACCAGACGGGCGCCGGCTACGGGCAGCCGCAGCAGGGGGGATGGCCCCTACGGCCAGCTCCAGGCGCCGGGCTACGCCTACGGCGGCGGCTACGCGACGGCCGACCACCCTCAGACGCAGACCGTGTTCATCCTGGGCATCATCGGCATCTTCACGGGGATCACGGCGTTCATCGCCTGGTACCTGGGTGGCCAGGCGAAGAAGGAGATCGAGGCAGGCGCCCCGTACCAGTGGGGTGGCAACCTGAAGACCGGCTACATGCTTGGCAAGATCTTCAGCATCATCACCATCGTCGGTGGCTCGCTGATGATCCTGTTCTACATCGCCTACTTCATCTTCCTGTTCTCGTTCCTGGGCATGTACTGAGCTGACAGTACGGAAACGGGGGGACGGCGGAAGCCGTCCCCCCTTGCGTTGCCTTGACACCGTGTGCCTGTGTGGGTGGCCTAGGGATTTCGGACGGTGGGCCCTCTTAAGCTGGGGGCGCTACTGAAAGAGAGATCGGCAGGATGACTGCATCACGACGGCGATTCAGCCAGGAGTTCAAGGACGAGCTGTGCCAGGAGGTGATCTCGACCTCGAAACCGATCCGGGAGGTCGCTGAGGCCTACGGTGTCGGCCCGGAGACGCTGCGCAACTGGCTGATCAAGTACCGCGACGCGCACGGGGGCACCGAGACAGAGCTGACGGTCACCGAGCGTGCTCGGTTGAAGGAGCTCGAGCGGGAGAATCAGGAGCTCCGTGCGGAGACGGCGTTCCTAAAAAAGCCGCGGCCTACTTCGCGAGGGAACCGCGGTAGTAGGCAAGTACGAGTACATCGATTCCCTCCGAAACGACCCGACCGAGACGACCCCGGTGTGGAAGATGTGCCTGTGGTTGGCGGTGTCAACCTCGGGGTTCTACGACTGGCTCAAGCGCCCGCAGTCAGCCACTGCCGCGCGCCGGGAAGCACTGGCTGCACGGGTCCGGCACTTCTTCACGGCCTCTGACGGCACCTACGGATATCGACGCATCCACGCCGACCTTGCGGCTGAGGGCGTGGAGTGTTCACCGGAGCTGGTGCGCCAGATCATGCGGCAGGAACACCTCGTGCCCTGCCAACCGCGCCCGTTCCGGGTCACAACCCCAGCAGACGCGGAAGCTGCGGCATGCATGCCTGACTTGGTGAAACGGGACTTCACTGCCGAGCGGCCCGGGGTGAGGTTCGTCGGCGATATCACCGACATTGACACCTGGCAGGGTTTCATCTACCTAGCCACGGTGATCGACTGTTACTCGAAGAAGGTCGTCGGCTGGTCGATCGCTGATCACATGCGCACCGAGCTCGTCGAGACCGCGCTGCGTAACGCGGCCGCGACGGCCGTGATCGAGCCTGACGCGATCTTCCACTCCGACCGCGGCAGCGTTTACACCTCGGCCGGTTATCGGGCACTGGTGGCAGGGCTGGGCATGCGGTCCTCGATGGGGCGCACGGGCGTGTGCTGGGATAACGCGATGGCCGAATCGTTCTTCTCCGCGTTGAAGAACGAGCGGGTCTACCGCACCGTCTACGCGAGAGGGTGTCAGATGGTGTGTGTAAGGGGTGGGGCTCCTGACACGAAAGCAGAATGATGACCGTGATAGACAGATTGGACCGTGAGGACCGGCGCCGTGCTCAGCGTGAGGGCGTGTCCGCGTTGGAGGCCTCCGGGGCGCTGGATGACCTGTATGCCCGCATCGATGCCGGTGAGGTCCAGCTGGAGGGCCGCGACGGGCTGATCCAGCAGCTGATCAAGGCCGGCCTCGAGCGCGGCCTCCAGGCCGAGCTCAGCGACCACCTCGGCTACGACAAGGGCGACCCGGACGCCGACATGTTCCCCAACTCCCGCAACGGGTCGTATCCGAAGACGGTGGCCACCAGCGTCGGGGACGTCGATCTGGCGATCCCCCGAGACCGGGACGGGTCGTTTACTCCGATGCTGGTCCCGAAGGGCTCCAGGCGCCTGTCAGGGCTCGATGACATGATCATCTCGCTGTACGCGGGCGGGATGACGGTCCGTGACATCGAGCATCACCTGGTCTCCACGATCGGTACCGAGATCAGCCGCGAGACGATCTCGAAGATCACCGACGAGGTCGCCGATGAGGTGATGGTGTGGCAGCAGCGGCCGCTGGATTCGTTCTATCCGGTGATCTACCTCGATGCGCTGATCGTGAAGATCCGCGACGGCGCCCACGTGCGGAACAAGGCCGCTCACATCGCGGTCGGGGTCGACATCGACGGCATCAAGCACGTGCTGGGGATCTGGATCCAGGCCACGGAAGGCGCGAAGTTCTGGGCCGGGGTCTGCGCGCAGCTCGCCAACCGCGGCGTCCGCGACGTGCTGATCGTGTGCTGCGACGGGCTGACCGGTTTCCCCGAGGCCGTCGAGGCGACCTGGCCCGACTCGACCGTCCAGACCTGCGTGGTGCACCTGATCCGCTCCGCGATGCGATTCGTCAACTACAAGGACCGCAAGCAGGTGGCGGCGGCGTTGAAGCCGATCTACCAGGCCGCTGACGCCGACGCCGCGAAGACCGCGCTGGAGGAGTTCGCCGCCTCCGAACTCGGTCGCGGGAACCCGAACACGGTGCGCGTGTTCACCGATGCGTGGACCAAGTTCATCCCGTTCCTGGCGTTCCCGCCGATGCTGCGGCGCGTGATCTACACCACCAACGCCATCGAATCCTTGAACTACCAGCTGCGGAAGGTGACCAAGAACCGAGGCCACTTCCCCTCCGACGAGGCCGCGGTCAAGCTGCTGTGGCTGGCGATCTGCAACATCGAGGACAAGCGGGCCCGCGACCGCGCCAAGGAGAAAGGACGCAAGAAGGGAGAGAAACGCAACGCCGAAGGCCGCCTCGTCGAAGGACAAGTCACCACCAACTGGAAACAGGCCCTGGCCCAACTCGCCATCGCCTACCCCGACCGCATCAACCCCTACCTCTAAACCACCCGGAGACCGAAACCCTTACACAAACAACTTGACAAGCTCCTACGCGACGAAAGAACGTGCCAGACGTGACGTCATCGCCTACATCGAGGGGTTCTACAACAGCCGCCGCCGGCACTCCGCCCTCGGCTACCGCAGGCCCAACGAGGTCCACTACAGTTACCAGCAGCCAGCACTGGCAGCGTAAGAGAAACCAATCAACTCCGCTGTCCGAAATCACCGCGGCAGCCCACTCGGCGGACGCCCTGACATCACGACCGCCGTTCTAGCCGAGTTCGACCTCACCCGCCGTACCGTGCTCGCCACACTCGAACAAAACGAACTCCTTCAGCACAAGCCCCAACTCCGCACCAGGATCACCCTCCGCGCCCCCGACATCGACGCCCTCAGTCACCTACAACTCCGCGCCCTGCGACTGCTGCGCAACAAAGGCACCGAGACCGACGACCCCTCGGACCCCCAAACCCGGCAGCAGTGGGCGAAGGTTCTGCTACTCACGGTGAAGGGGGCTGCAGCCGGCCTGCAGAACACCGGCTGAGGCTTCCCGAACGTCCGGGGCAAACCGGCAACGCACCGGCCGACGAGGGCGTCGACGCTGCGGGTGTCCTGTGACGGGTCTTCTCAGCGGCCCCGACCTGGCTGACTTGACGTGGAGGCACTCTTCCTGTCTCATTGGACCCGAAGGGGAGTAATCCTCGCTCCGCATCGTCAATACGGTCCCGCTGCGGGACCCGGTGCGCAGGGCCCTGAGGGCCGATGAGACCTTCACGATATTCGTGGAGGTTTTTGTCATGACTGTTCCTCTCTGGGCCTGGTTCGCCGTCCTGGGTGTGATCCTGGTGATGCTCGTCGTCGACCTCATCGCCCACCGCACGGCCCACGTGATCGGGGTTCGGGAAGCCGCCGCCTGGTCGATCGTGTGGGTGACGATCGGTGTCGCGTTCGGTGTGCTGGTGTGGACGCTGTGGGGCGCGGAATTCGGGCAGCAGTACTTCGCCGGTTATCTGATCGAGAAATCCCTCGCCGTCGACAACGTGTTCATCTGGGCGATCATCTTCGCCGCCTTCGCGGTCCCCGCGAGCTTCAACACCGGGTGCTGTTCCTCGGCGTCCTCGGTGCGCTGGTCTTCCGCGGGATCTTCATCGCCGCCGGCGCCGCGCTGATCGAGAACTTCTCGTGGGTCCTTTATGTCTTCGCGGCGTTCCTGATCTACACCGGCTGGCGGATGTTCCGCTCACGCAACGAGCACGTCCATCCTGAGAAGTCCCGCATCCTCAAGGTGTTCCGCAGGTTCGTGCCGATGACAGACGCGTACCACGGGCAGAAGTTCCTGGTCCGCAAGGCGGGGCTTGTGGTGGCGACGCCGCTACTAGCGGTGCTGGTGCTGGTGGAGATCACTGACATCATCTTCGCCGTCGACTCGATCCCGGCGATCTTCGCCGTGACGAGCGAACCGTTCCTCGTCTTCACCGCCAACGCGTTCGCGATCCTCGGCCTGCGAGCCATGTACTTCCTCCTCGCTGACCTGATCCACCGGTTCGTCTACCTCAAGATCGGGCTCTCGTTCGTCCTGATCTGGGTGGGCATCAAGATGCTGCTGCTGGACGTGCTCTACATCCCGACCACGATCAGCCTCGCCGTCGTCGCCAGCATCATCACCGTGTCCATCGTCGCCAGTCTCCGCGCCACCCGCGGTCAAGGTCGACGCGAAGTACAGGCCGAGTCGGCAGGGGCCTTCCGGATCGCCACCGACGAGGAGCTCGCTGCGGTCGAGCCCGTCTTCGGCCGTCGCTCACCTGTGCCCGCGGGGACGGGGAACGGTCGCTCCGGCGGCTGACAGGTACACCTGCCGACCGCGATCGAGGAGCCACCCCAACGGCGACGGACAACCCGTCCGTCGGCCGTTCCGACGCTGTGGTCCGCCGGGGCGAGAACGGGTCGGAAGGCCTTTCGACGACCGTCCGCCGCCCACCGGACTGAGCCTGGAGCGCACACCCGGCGGACCCGCCACGCTCTGATCAGTACCACCGCACACCCCGAAGGGAACGCTCATGAACCTGTTCGACCACCTCAGCGGCCTGGCCTACAAGGCCCTCAACAACAAGACCGCCGCCCCGGCGAAGACCGCTGGCGGCCAGACTCCGGATTGGACGAGCGCCCTGCGGGGCACGGTCGAGGGGCTCACACGCCCGTCCGCCGCGCCCCCGGCAGCAGCCTCGCGACCGGTGGGACCGACCCCCCCGTCGGAGGACGACCCGGCCGCCAGTGCGGCAGTGGCCCGCTACGACTACCTGCTGCGGACAGCGGAGCCCGCCCAGCTGGAGCGGATCCATGCGGAAGCGTTCGCCCGGCTCACCCCGGAACAGCGCGACCAGCTCCACACGCGACTCCGCACCGAACTACCCCCGAAGAGCAGCCACGCACGTCGCAGCCGGCGGATCTTGCCCGCACCGCCACCCGCGCCGAGGCCGCCCGGCCCGGTGTCCTAGCTGGGATTCTTGCGCGCACCCCTCTCCCCGGCGCGGCCATGACCGGGCAGGGGCTCGGAGCGGCCGCCGCGGGTGCAGGCGGCGGGCTGCTGATCGCCGTGGCCGGCGGCGCGGCACTCAGCGCGGTTGCCGCCCCGCTCCTCGGTGAAGCCCTCGCCGCCGGTGTCGATTTCGATGCCTTGGCGGGCTCAATCGATCTGGCAGGCTTCACCAGCGGTGTCGAGGATCTGACCACGGGGGCCGCAGACCTGGCTGGCGGGGCGACTGAGGCCGCCGCCGGGGCAGCGGACCAGATTGCCGGATTGAGCCAAGACGTCAGTAGCGCGGGAGAGCAGCTCGCCCAGCTGGAGATCCCGGGCTGGGGGAAGATTTTCGGGAACTGACTCTCCGGCGGGAGTCTCGCCAGCTGGTCGAGAAGGCCGAGGTCGCTGGAGAATCTACCGACCTGCGCCCGCGCGGCGATCAGGGGTTGCCGACGGGCAGAACCGCCTTGCGGGAGTCGGCCGACTGGTGATGCTTGTGACCAGTTCTGCCCTTGCAGCGGCCGTGGAGGCGGTCACCCTCCTGCATTAGAAGGGTAACTCGCGTATCCTTCTTCGTATGAACGACGGCGGCTGGACCTTTCTGTCCAACTACGGACACGTGCTCGTCGCACTGTCCATGAACCCGGACGCGCGCATGCGCGACATCGCTGACATGGTCGGAATCACGGAGCGGGCGGTGCAGCAGATCGTCCGAGAACTCGTCAACCAAGGCTACGTCACCAAGGACAAGGAAGGCCGGCGCAACCGCTACCACATCGCCCACCACGCTCACCTGCGGCACACGCTCGAAGCGGGGGTCAGCCTGGGCGAGTTCGTGGCGCTGGTCAGGCGACCGGTCGACCGGGCGCGGCTGCCCCGCCCTGCCTCCCTCATTGAAGTGCCCGAGTGCCCCCAGCTCTGAATCCTTCCCTACGTCGTACTGCCGGCAGCCTGAACGCGAGCGCTCCAAGCGGCGGGAGAACGACAGGCGACTCTCGGTGAGGTCGCGGGACTCTCTTGGGCAGGCCCGGGCCAGCGCGAAGTGGTGGTGGACCTGCGCGTGTCCTGCAGTGCCGTCGCGGAGAATGCCCAGGGCCGCGATGTCACTGGCCGAGGAGGGTCTGTGCTCGCTATGCGTCGATACCCGTAGGTGCCGTCAGAGGCCGTGAAGAAGTGCCGGACCCGTGCAGCCAGTGCTTCCCGGCGCGCGGCAGTGGCTGACTGCGGGCGCTTGAGCCAGTCGTAGAAACCCGAGGTTGACACCGCCAACCACAGGCACATCTTCCACACCGGGGTCGTCTCGGTCGGGTCGTTTCGGAGGGAATCGATGTACTCGTACTTGCCTACTACCGCGGTTCCCTCGCGAAGTAGGCCGCGGCTTTTTTAGGAACGCCGTCTCCGCACGGAGCTCCTGATTCTCCCGCTCGAGCTCCTTCAACCGAGCACGCTCGGTGACCGTCAGCTCTGTCTCGGTGCCCCCGTGCGTGTTGCGGTACTTGATCAGCCAGTTGCGCAGCGTCTCCGGGCCGACACCGTAGGCCTCAGCGACCTCCCGGATCGGTTTCGAGGTCGAGATCACCTCCTGGCACAGCTCGTCCTTGAACTCCTGGCTGAATCGCCGTCGTGATGCAGTCATCCTGCCGATCTCTCTTTCAGTAGCGCCCTCAGCTTAAGAGGGCCCACCGTCCGAAATCCCTAGGCCGCCCAGTCCTTTGGGACCTGGAGTCCGCCCTTGAGACGGTGCTCACCGAGCCGCTGCGTGCGGACTACCGGGCACTCGTCGAGCAAGCGCGCGAACGCCTCCAGGATGGCTGAGGTCAGCCGGCCCTTGCGCGACGTGAGTGAGGACGCGGAGGTGCGGCTCCCGGGTTGTGCAGGGATGGTGTCGGCTAGCGGACGAACACAGGGGTGGTGCGCGTCGAGCGGGCCTCGTCGAGGACGTAGCCGTCGGCGCTGAACTCGGAGACCTTCGCGGCGCTGCGGACGCGGTGGCGGACCAGCCAGGCCGCCATCGTGCCCCGCGCCCGCTTCGCGAAGAAGCTGACGACCCGCGGGTTTCCCTTGGGGTCGCGGTCCTCGAAACGTGGGGTGACCACCGTCGCGTCGAGGTCATCAAGGCGCAGCACCTTCGCGTACTCGGCGCTCGCGAGGTTCACCAGCACCGGGGCGCCGGGGCTGGCGGCGAGATCGTCGGCCAGCAGGTCGGTGACCCGCGTGCCCCACCAGTCGTACAGCGACGCGCCGCGCTCCGTGGCCAGCCGGGTGCCCATCTCCAGCCGGTGCGGCTGGATCAGGTCGAGCGGCCGCAGCAGGCCGTAGAGACCCGACAGGATCCGCACCGTCTTCTGCGCCTCGGTGAGGTCCCGGGTGTCGAAGCTCGCCGCGTTCAGGCCCTGGTAGACGTCGCCGTTGAAGGCGAGGATCGCCTGCCGCGAGTTGCGCGGCGTGTGCTCGTCGCTGTATTCGAGGTAGCGGGTCGCGTTCAGGTGGGCCAGATCGTCGGAGATGTGCATGAGCGACGCGATGTCCGCCGGGGACTTTCCTCGCATGACGTCGATCAGGCCCGCCGACTGCTCCAGCAGCCGCGGCTGGGTGTGCTTCCGCGTCGCCCTCGGCGAGTCGTAGTCGAGGGACTTGGCGGGGACAGGACCGTGAGCATGGCCGCGTCAGGCGTCGGGGCTGTTGCTGGAGATCCCCGGGCGGCCGTCGTGGACGATCTTCCCGGGGTTCAGGTTGTTGCCAGGGTCGACCCCCTCGAACAGCTTGCGCTGGATGAACACGCCGGCCGGCGAGATGTCCTGCTCCATCCACGGGCTGTGCTCCTCGCCGACGCCGTGGTGGTGCGAGACGGTGCCGTGGAAGTCCATGAACGACTGCTGCACGACCCGCTTGGCCTCGTCGTAGGTGCGCTCCGCATTCTCCGACGAGTCGTTGATGGCGAACGTGAAGTACTGGCAGGCGCCCGAGTGGTACGAGTGGCTCAGGTGGCAGAACAGCACGCCCTGCACCCCGAGTTCGTCCATCTTCGCGTGGAACGCGGCGACGGTCTTGGTGTGGATCTCCGCCGCGTAGGCCCAGGGCGTCGTGGTCTCGGACACGTCGCAGACGAGGCCGCGGTCGAGCATGAAGTCACGCAGGTACGGGGTGTCGTACTTCTTCTGGTCGTACAGCGTGCCAGGGCCCTTGCCGACGCCCATGCCCCCGTGCTCCTTGACGATGCGGCCGACGAGGCCCCGCTCGTAGCGGACGTGGCTCGTGCTGCCCTCGAACCCGACGAAGCTCATCGCGATCTGCTCGAGGTCCCAGCCCTTCTGGACCATCAGCTTCTGGATGGCCTTGTTGACGTACGAGCTGACCTTCCCGGACTTCTTGCCGTTGGCCATGATGTACCGCGTCTCGACGGCGTCGGAGACGCGCGCCATCATGACGGCCGCGTCGGAAGAGACGATCGCCTCGCAGGCCTTCAGGCCTGCCTCGTAGGTCGGGAAGAAGTAGGCCTGCAGCTCGCGGACCTCGGGGATGCGGTGGACGTTGACCCACGCCGACGTGATGACGCCGAGGCGTCCCTCGGAGCCGAGCACCATCTCGCGGACGCTGGGGCCCGACGACGACGACGGCAGCGGCCGCAGCTCCAGCACCTGACCGGGCATGACCATGGTCAGGCCACGGCAGATGTCGGCGATGTCTCCGTACTTGTCGGACTGCATGCCCGACGAGCGGGTCGCGATCCAGCCGCCGAGCGTCGACCAGACGAACGAGTCGGGGTGGTGGCCCATCGTCCAGCCGCGGGCCTTGAGCTGGTCCTCCATGTCCGGGCCGAAGACGCCGGCCTGGATGTGGGCGAGCCCGGACACCTCGTCGATCTCGAGGACCTTGTTGAGACGGCCGAGGTTCACGGACACGACCTGGCGGGTCTCGCCCGGTTCCGCCTCGAGGGCCGCGACGATGTTGGAGCCGCCGCCGAAGGGGATCAGCACACCGTCGGCCGCGACGACGGCGTCGACGAGCGCCTCGACCTGGGCCTGGTCAGCGGGGTAGAGCACGACGTCGGGGACCCGGCCGAGGTCGCCGCGGCGCACCCGCATCAGGTCGCGCACCCCCTTGCCGAAGGCGTGCACGACGCGGGTCATGTCGTCGGTCTGCACGTAGCGCTCGCCGAGGATCGCCACCAGTGCGGCCCGCAGGTCGTCGCTGAGCTGCGAGGCGGGCACGTTGAGCGTGTCGAAGTCGGGGATCGGCTGGACGGTCTTCGTGACGTCCACGCCCACCATCTTCTTGACGAAGGCGGGGAACTTCGGCTTGTCCTCGTAGCGGTACGCCTTGTCCTCCTCGCCCCAACCCCACCACTTCTGCTGCTTGACGCCTTCGATCACTGGTCCTCCTGCTTATCGGCGTGTTCCTTGGCGTCTTCGACAAGTGCGCCAATCTCGGTCTGCTTCGCCCGTTCGAGGGCGTCGGTCCGCTCGTACTCGGCAAGAGTCTTCTTACCGTATGCGCGGGCAGTCGTGTCGTGCAGTTCCAGTACCTGGCGCCGCATCCGTTCGTTGAACTCGTGGGCGATCTCGCCAGGATGCGGCAGCATCGGCCTTCCGAAGACCACGTGAACCTCCGGTCGTCCACTGGGGAGCGACTTCTGGTTCGACGGCCACGCCGCGTACGCGCCCACGAGCGCGACGGGCAGCGCAGGGACGCCGCGGGAGATGCACATGGAGGCCACGCCGGGAATGAACGGGGCCATGGAGCCGGTCCGGGAGCGGGTGCCCTCGGGGAACAGGAGGATCGGGACGCCGTCGGTCAACAGCTGCGACGCCATCCCTCGTTTGCCCTTGCCGCCCTTGCCGCGGTCGACGGCGAACGCGTTCATGAACAGGCTCATCGCGCCCGACTTGACCCAGTTGCCGAAGAAGAAGTCGCCGGCCGCGCCGGTCGCGACGTAGCGGGAGAGCCGGTTGGGCATGGTGCACAGGATCAGCGGTGCGTCGAGGTGGGACGAGTGGTTGCCGAAGACGGCGAATGCGCCCTCCAGGCCGTCCAGGTTCGACAGGCCGTGCACATGGATCTTCAGCAGGCGCGTCAGGGCGGGTTTCAGCAGCAGGAACTGCGCCGTCTGCCGGGTGGTGGCATGCAGCTTGGAGGTGTAACGCTTCGACGCGTCGTCCTTTGCCACGTCAGTGCTTCTTGCGCGACGCCGTCAGTTTCGCCGACACGAAGCGGGTGATCGCCCGGGGACCGTGGTCGGCGACGACCATGGCGGCCCGCCACTTCCAGTCCGGGATGGACTCGATGCGGCCGCGCTCGGCGTCGGCGAGGCAGGTGCGGACGAGCTTGTCCGGGTCGATCCAGACGATGTTGGGCAGCTTGCTGGCGTTGATGCCGGCGCGGCCGTGGAACTCGGTGCGCACCCAGCCGGGCAGCAGCGCCGTCACCTTGACGCCGGAACCCTGCAGTTCCATGGCCAGCGACGTGGAGTAGGTGCGGGCCCACGCCTTGATGGCCGAATAGTTGCCGGTGAAGATCGAGGCCGAGCTGGAGGCGACATTGATGATGTGGCCATGGCCCCTACCGCGCATGGCGCGGCCGGCGGCGCCGCCGAGGACGAGAACGGCGAGACACATCACGTTGAGGGCCTTGGCGTGGGTGTCGACGTCGTCCGGATCGAGCACCGTCGAGTGGAGACCGAAGCCCGCGTTGTTGACGACCCAGTCGAGGGGCCGCTTCGGATCCTCGATGCGCTCGGCGACCCGTTCCATGTCGGCGCGCTCGGACAGGTCGGCCGTGATGATCTCGACGTCGACGCCGTGGACGGTGTGCAGTTCGGCCGCGACCGCTTCGAGGCGGGCCGTGTCGCGGGCAACGAGGACGAGATCCACGCCGCGGCTGGCGAACTCACGCGCGAAGGCGTGACCGATGCCGGACGTGCCACCCGTGATCAGAGCAGAAACCATGAACCCAAAGGTACGCCACCGCGCGACTGGCTGCCGAAGCGGCGGGCGTCGTCCGCGACCGGTTGTGGGCCCCGGACAAGGGGAGCGCGTAGAGGTTGTCCGTCTCACACAAGCATCCGCGGGGCCCCTACCAGGCGCCGGCCGGGAGAGCCGGCGCGGGGGGCCAGCAGGTGGCGTCGATGCCGGCCGCAGCGGTCTTGACGGCCGCGGCCTCGGCCGCGATCTCGCCCGACACATCCGGGAGCGTGAAGAAGCTGACGAGTGCGAAGAGGAAGCTGACGATCGCGACGATGAGGCCGATGACGGCGCCGACTCCTGTCCAGCCGGTCGCCAGCGCGACGACAAGGCCGGCGAGGGCGATCACGAGGCCCCCTGTCGCGACCAGGCCGCCCACGATGTAGCTCTGCAGGACCTCGTCACAGTTCCGGGCACCCTCGATGAGCCGGCTCAGTCCGCTCTGCAGCTCCCGGACCTTGCCCTCCAGTGGCTGGATCTTCGCCTCGTACAGCTGCTGGTTGGTGGAGACCCAGTCGCCGCGGTCGCCCATCATCGTCGACACGTCGAGGTCGGCCAGGAGCTTCGTGAAGTCGATCGCCTCGAACGCGTCGGCCGCGCCACGCAACGACTTGGCTGTGACGACCATGCCGCACTCCTCCTCGCAGACGGTGATGAAGTTGTTCGCCTCCTGCTGGAGCTCACCGAACTTCAGCTGGGCCTCCTGGCGCTTCCGCTCGACGTAGTCCTGGTCCCAGAAGATGATCCTCTTGGCCGCGGAGGCTGCGCCGTCGATCACCCCTGGCACGCGGGGTAGTTCGCGATTGAAACCGTCGATGATCTTCTTCAGTTCCGCGACGTAGGTGTCCTCGTTGCTCACAGTCGTGCCCCTCTCACAGATCCAGGTCCTGGATGAGTTTCTCGATCTCATTGGCGATGCCTTCGTTGGCCGCCTCGGTGCGCAGATACTCGCGCCCCGTGGTGACGATCGCCTCGCGCAGCGCGTCGAGGAGCTTGACCCCGGCTTCCGCGCCGTTCGGCCCGGAGGTGAGGCTGGTCACCATCTCGTCGTAGGCCGGCTTGAACGGGTAGAAGTGGTAGCTCTCGTCCCAGTCGTAGGTGACGGCCGCGATGTCGCGGCTGATGCAGTCGAGCTGCTCGGCGACCGATTCGAGTTTGGACTCCTGCTCCCTGAACCAGCTTCCCTTGAACTTCAGCGTCTCGTAGCTCATGGCCTCTCCCTGTACTCGTTGATCGCCTCCGCCAGGAGCCGGTGCTCACGATGGAGCACGCCCAGTCGGCCGGCCGGCGTGTCGCGTGGCGTCGCGTCGAGGTACTGATTGAGGGCGGACAACAGGGCCCCCTCGATGCGGACCGGATCCGCCGCCAGCAGCGTCGGGTTGACGGCGATGTCGACGAGCTGACCGTCGCGGGTCTCGACGACGACATGGCGGTCGATGTCGTGGAACTGTTCGGTCTCCGGTTCCTCCGGTGGCCCCTGTTCGAGCAGCCGCGTCGCGTCGGCCAGGAGGGACCAGGCCTGTTCCGCGAGGTCCGCGGCGCGCGCTCCGAGATCGTTCGCCACCGACGGGGGTATCCGTAACCGCCCCGTGCCTGCTGCCTCGGCGCCGCCGAGCCGTGTCGCGGTCAGGAACTGTTCGCTGAACGACGCCAGTGCCGCGGTCCCGAAGTGTTCGGCGGGCACCGACTCATGCCAGCCGTCCGCGATCCGCACGGACTCCACACGGAGGCCATCGAACGTGAAGGCGACGAGGTACTCGATTGGTTCAACCACGGACGCAGGCTAACAACGCGGTGGCTCACGGGGTGGCAGAATGTGCCCGTGACGACCCCGGGATCTGAGCCGACGCTGTGGCGCGTCGCGGCAGTGCTGTGTGGTGTGGCGGCAGCGCTGCTGGTCTGGCTCGCGGTGACGGCGCCGGCCGAGCCGGCCTTCTTCCGGGTGCTGGTCGCAGTGGCTGCGCTGGGCCTGATCCTCGTGTGTGGGCTTGTCGTCGCGCAGGTCCGGGGCTGTCGCCGGGTCCGCGATGGGCGGCGGATCGCGTCGCTGATCGCGGGGGCTGTCGCCGGGGCTGCGGTCGTCGCCATCGTGCCGGCCGTCGGCGGGTTCGCCCGCCCCTTGGGGGAGACGACGGCGACTGTCGTGCAGGTCGCGTTCGCCCTGGGGGGCGTGGGTATCGCGGCCATCGGCATCTGGGGGTTCGTGCGCCGCGGATGAACGACGAAGGGGGCCGCCACGGATCCGTGGCGGCCCCCTTCGTCGGCGGTCAGCGGGAGATGACCTCCAGGGTCTCCTGCGCCATCTCCAGTTCCTCGTTCGTGGGGATGACGAGCACCTTGACGGGCGAGTCCGCCGTCGAGATCTCGCGGGCCTGCTTCGAACGCTGCAGGTTGGCCTCCTCGTCGAGGATGAGGCCGAGGTGCGCGAGGCGGCGCACGACAGGGCCGCGCACGTGGTCGGCGTTCTCGCCGATGCCGGCCGTGAACACGATCGCGTCGAGGCCGCCGAGGATGGCGATGTACGAGCCGATGTAGCTCACCAGGCGGTGCACGTAGATGTCGAGGGCGAGCTTGGTGCGCTCGTCGCCTGCGGCGATCTGCGACTTCACGTCGCGCATGTCGGTGTAGCCACACAGGCCACCCATGCCGGACTGCTTGTTCAGCAGCGTGTCGACCTCGTCGATCGACATGCCGTTGCGGACCAGGAAGGCGTGTAGGCCGGGGTCGACGTCGCCGGAGCGGGTGCCCATGACGAGGCCCTGCAGCGGGGTCAGGCCCATGGACGTGTCGACGGCGACGCCGCCGTCGACCGCGGAGATCGAGGCGCCGTTGCCGAGGTGGCAGACGATGATCTTGGTGTCCTCGATCGGGCGGCCGAGGTACTCGGCGGCCTTGCGGGACACGTAGCTGTGCGAGGTGCCGTGGAAGCCGTACTTGCGGATGCCGAACTTCTCCGCCACCGCGGTGTCGATCGCGTAGGTGTAGGCCTCGGCGGGGAGCGTCGCGAAGAAGGCCGTGTCGAAGACGGCGACGTGCGGAACCTCAGGCAGCACGGCCTGCGCGGCACGGATGCCGGCGATCGCGGGCGGGTTGTGCAGCGGCGCCAGGCCGGAGAGCTCCTCGAGCTTCGCGACGACGCCCTCGTCGATCAGCACCGACTCGACGAACGTCGAGCCGCCGTGGACCGTGCGGTGGCCGACGGCGCCGACGCCCTCGAGGCTCGGGCCGTGGTCCGTGAACATCTTGACGACGGCCGCGACGGCCTCTGTGTGGTCAGCGAAGGGGCGCTCGTCGTGGAACTCGGCCTCGCCGACCTCGTGGTCGATCGTGGACACCTCCTGCCCGATCCTCTGCACCAGCCCGACCGCGAGGGGGCTCGCCTGATCCGGGTCGAGGAGCTGGTACTTGATTGACGACGATCCGCAGTTGAGCAGGAGGATCGGCTGGGCCATGACGGACGGTTCCTTAGGGGTTGAGCTGTCTGACCGCGGCGGGAGGCCCCCGCCGCGGCCCTGGCGGACCTTACTGGTCCTGTGCCTGGATGGCGGTGATGGTGATCGTGGAGACGATGTCGTCGACGAGGGCGCCGCGGCTCAGGTCGTTGACGGGCTTCCGGAGGCCCTGCAGCACCGGGCCGATGGCGACCGCACCGGAGGTGCGCTGCACGGCCTTGTAGGTGTTGTTGCCGGTGTTGAGGTCCGGGAAGATGAACACGGTCGCGCGGCCCGCGACCTCCGAGCCGGGCATCTTCTTCTGCGCGACGGTCATGTCCACCGCGGCGTCGAACTGGATGGGGCCCTCGACCTTGAGCTCCGGCGCACGCTCGCGCACCAGGCGCGTCGCCTCGCGGACCTTGTCGACGTCGGCGCCCTGGCCGGAGTCGCCGGTCGAGTAGGACAGCATCGCGATCCGCGGCTCGATGCCGAAGTTGACGGCGGTCTTGGCCGACGAGATCGCCACGTCGGCGAGCTGCTCGGCGGTCGGATCCGGGTTGACGGCGCAGTCGGCGTAGACGAGGACGCGGTTGCTCATGCACATCAGGAACGAGCCCGACACGACGCTCAGGCCGGGGACCGTCTTGATGAACTCGAGCGACGGGCGGATCGTGTTGGCGGTCGTGTTGATGGCGCCGGAGACCATGCCGTCGGCCATGCCGAGGTGGACCATCATCGTGCCGAAGTAGGACAGGTCCTTGAGTTTGGCGGCCGCCTGCTCCAGCGTGACGCCCTTGTGGGCGCGCAGCCGGGCGTATTCCTCGGCGAACTGACGCGTCAGCTCCGGATCCTCCGGGTTGACGACGGTCGCCTCGGACAGGTTCAGGCCCAGCTCCGTGGCGCGCTGGCTGATCTTCGCGCTGTCGCCCAGCAGGATCAGGTCGGCGACCGAGCGCTGCAGCACCTCCGCGGCCGCGGTGAGGATGCGGTCGTCGGCCGCCTCGGGCAGCACGATCCGCTGCCGGTTGGCGCGCGCCTGCTGCATGATCTGGTACTCGAACATCGTCGGGGTGCGGATCTCGGTGCGCTGGAAGTCGATGGCGGCCAGCAGGGCCGACTCGTCGACGTGCTCGGAGAACAGGGTCCGCGACACCTCGATCTTGCGGGCCGACCCGGTCGACGTGCCACGCACGTCCTGCAGGGCGACCGCTGTCGAGAACGTGTCCCCCGACGTGACGGCGATCGGCAGATCGATCGCGGAGTCGGAGAAGAGACGCGACACCGACTCGGGGATCTCGAAGCCGCCGGTGAGCACCAGCGCGGCGAGCGGCCCGTAGTCGGGGGAGCGGTGGGCCATGATCAGGCCCGGAAGCAGGTCGAGGCGGTCGGCCGGTAGAATCACCGTGGCCTCGCGCTTCAGCCGCGGCAGCAGGTTCGGCAGCGTCATGCCGCCGACGATGGTGTGCAGCGACTCGACGGCGCTGAAGTCGGCCCGGCCGAGCCACTGCGTGGCGTCGACGGCGGCGAACTGCGCGGCGACGGACGGGGCGCCCAACACCGCGTTGACGGGAAGCACCGAGACGACGGCCTCCTCGCGGACCCCCGTGAGGGCGGCCCTGACGGCGTCGACCGCGGCCGGGTCGGTGTGCGTGGCGACCAGGCCGATGACGTTGTTGTGGGACGCCTCGAGCACCTCGACGGCGTTCTCGGCGATGCGGGCAACCTGCTCCGGGGTGCGTCCCGAGGCGCGGCCGACGAACAGGACCGGCGAGTTGAGGTTCGCGGCGATCTTCGCGTTGGTGGCGAGCTCCGACGAGGAGTCGAGGTCCTCGTAGTCGGAGCCGAGGATCACCATGGCGTCGCGCTTCTCCGCGAGGGCGCTGTACTTGGCGACGATGACGTCGATGGCGTGGTCGGGGTCCTCGGCCCATTCGGCGTACGTCACGCCGACGGTGTTCTCGAGGGTCTGGTTCACGCCCTTGAGGGAGATCATGGCCTCGGTCACGGCGTCGGAGGAGACCGACTGCACGAGTGGGCGGAACACGCCCACCGAGCGGACCTGGCGGGCGAAGAGATCGACGAGGCCAAGCGCAATAGACGACTTGCTGACCTGCCGCTCCGACGAGGCAATGTACACACTCTTAGTCACGGGGTCACCCTACCTTGCCCGATGCGTCCGGCCCGCCTCGAGGGGGAGCGCGCGGGGAGGGTTGAGCATCTGCCCGGCTCCGGGAACGCATTGGTCCTCCGCTGTAGCCTCGGGCCATGCGTCTTTCCGTGCTTGATCTCATCGACGTCCGGACCGGCCAGACCGCGGCCCAGGCGCTGCGCGCCAGCCGCGACCTGATCGAGGCCGCCGACCGCCTCGGCTACCACCGGTACTGGGTCGCGGAGCATCACAACACCCCCGCCGTCGCATCCACCTCGCCCGCCATCGAGCTGATGTACCTCGGGCAGAACACGAGCAGGATCAGGCTCGGCTCCGGCGGCGTCATGCTGCCCAACCACTCGCCGCTGGCCGTCGCGGAGCAGTTCGCTCTCCTCGCCAACGTCTACGGCGACCGCATCGACCTCGGTCTCGGTCGCGCGCCCGGCACCGATCCCGTCACGTCGGCCGCTATCCGCGGCCAGCTGACCGGCTCGCACTACGTCGGCCCCGACGGTCGTCCCGTCGACCCGGTGGAGGAGTTCCCGCGGCACGTCCGCGAGATCCAGGCGCTGCTGTCGGCCGAGGGTGCCGCCGTCCGGCTGCCGCGGGGGCAGGTCCGCGAGCTGCGTCCCGCGCCGGACCTGCCGCATCCGCCGCAGATCTGGCTGCTGGGCTCCAGCGACTACTCGGCGCAGTTGGCCGCCTCGCTGGGGATGCCCTACGTCTTCGCGCACCACTTCTCCGGCCAGGGCACCCGTCGCGCGCTCGACCTGTACCGCGGCGAGTTCCAGGCCGCTACCCCGGCGCAGACGCCCATCACGTTCCTGTCGGTCAACGTCTCCGTCGCGGAGGACGAGCAGGAGGCGTGGGAGCTGGCCGAGCCGCACATGGTCTCCATGGCCCGGCTGCGCACGGGGGCAGGTCTGGATCCGGCGCCGCTGGTCGGCGCGCATGCCCGCTCGCTGCTGACCGACCACTTCCGTGACGTGATCGCGCCGACGGTGGACACGTGGGCGGTCGGGACGCCGGCACAGGTCGGCGACCGGCTGCGCCGGCTGGCGGACGAGTTCGAGGTGGACGAGGTCATGCTGCACCTGGTGGCCGGGGCGCGCCCGGAGGATGCGCCGGACGTGTGGCCGGCGCGCAGGCGGACGTTGGAGCTGCTCGCCGGCGTCCTCTGACGGGGCCGGCTACGCGCGGAACTCGACCGCCAGCCAGGCGGCCGTCGCTCCCACCTCTGCCGCCGCCGACTCCAGCGCCGCGTCGAGCTCCGCCGATGCAGGCGCTGCCGTCAGGCCCAGCCGCTCGGCCAGGTCGGAGACCGTGCGCGCCATGCGCACGTCGCGCTGCGTGACGCCGCCCGCGTCGTGCGAGGTCAGCGTCACGATGACCGACGGGTACCGCAGCACGATGTCGGGGTGGTGGTTCGCGGCGTCTGCCGCCTCGGCGATGCCCGCGACCAGCTCCGCCCCCGTCGCGAAGTCAGGGGAGGAGAAACGGGCCAGCAGGGTGTCGCCCGCCAGGTGCCAGTCGGCGAGGCGGGCGGTGGCGATCTGGGAACTGCTCAACGTGTCCATGACCCCACTGTGCCCCTGACGGTCCCGCGGATCTGCAGGACCGCGGATCAGGCGTCGCGGTCGGGGCGGCTGTAGCCGGCGTCGCGGAGGTCCTCGGTCAGGTGGTTGACCTTCAGCCCCGCGTCATCGATGAGGCCCGAGCGGCTGGCGCTGCGCGCCACCATGGTCGCCGAGACGGGCGCCGTCAGCAGCTGCAACACCACGATGAGCAGGCACAGCCCCGCGGCCCACCACGTGCGGAGGCTGAACGCGACGCCCAGCGTGACCGCGATGATCCCCAGGACCTGCGGCTTGGTGATGGCGTGCATCTTCGTGAGCACATCGGGGAAACGTCGCAGCGCGATGGCCGCACCGAGGCACAGCAGGGCCCCGATGAGGATGAACAGCGCGCCGATCAGATCGAACACCTCAGCCATGGTCCCCTCCGCTCTGCCTGCCGCGTCGCATCGAGTTCCGCTCGCCCACCATCCTGGCGATCGAGACGGCGCTCGTGAAGCCGAGCATGGACAGCAGCGCCACGACCAGCAGTTCGGTCGACAGCCCCCGCCAGGCCGTCCACAGGCCCAGCGAGGCGACGACGACGGCGACGATCAGGTCGGCCGCCACCGAACGGTCGAGCTGGCTCGGCCCGGCGGCGATGCGCGTCACGCCGATCAGGGCGGCGATCAGCAGCGCCACCGCGGCCAGCGACATGATGAGGTCGGTCGCCAGTGTCACGTCTCCTCCACCTCCAGTTCGGGATCCTCCAGCGGTTCCGGCCGGGTGCCGACGGCGGCCCGCGCGGCGTCAAACGCCTCGATCTGCTGTCGTGAGCCGAAGGCCCGCACCACCCGCGACTCGACGCCGTACGACATCTCCTGCACCTGTTCGACGGCGTCGTCGGCGATCAGGTCGATGACGTGCAGGTACAGCCGGCGCGGGTTCCTGACCACCTCGATGACGACGGTGCCCGGCACCAGCGAGATCATCTCGGCGACCTGCACCTGGTACAGGTCGTCGTCGGTGAGAAGGTCGACGCGCACGACGCCTGCGTTGAGGTTCACCTTCCTGGCCAGCACCAGCTGCATGACCCGCAGCGACGACTTCGTCAGGTCGAAGATCAGCCTGGAGATCAGGATGGCGATGCCGACGGGGCGCAGGCGCCCCTGCCAGTGCATCGGGGGCAGCGGGAAGAACACGCCGATCAGGTACCCGAGCAGGATGCCCGACACGATGACCAGCGGCGAGACCGACCCCCACAGGATCACCCAGACGATCGCCAGGGAGGCCGTCGACAGCGGCCGGAAGCGGAACCGCTGCCGCAGCGGGGTCCCTGTCCTACTGCCACTCCTCATCGGATCCCCTCCGGAAGGACGACGCTGACCAGCGACCCGTCGCGCAACGCGGTGGCGGCCGCCGTCGCGTACTCGTAGAGGGGACCGGCGAAGATCGTCAGCGCGATGCCGAAGGCCAGGAGCCCGAGGGTGGCGCCCACCTGCAGCGGCGGCATCGGACGGGTGTCCTCGTCCTCGTCGTAGTCCTCCTCGGCGGCGCTGGCCTCCTTCCGCCGCTCCTCCGCGGGGCTCACGCCCCAGAACGCACGGTTCCACACCTTCGCCATCGCGATCAGCGTCAGGAGGCTGGTCACCACGCCGCCGACGACGGCGGCCCACGCGAGCGGGGTGCCGAGCGCGACACCCGCCTGCAGCAGGCCGAGCTTGCCGATGAACCCGGACAGCGGCGGGATGCCGCCGAGGTTCATTGCAGGCACGAAGAACATGATCGCCAGCACCGGCGCCGTCTTCATGAGGCCGCCCAGGCCGTCCAGCGACGACGTCCCGCCGCGGCGCTCGATGAGCCCGGTGACCAGGAACAGCGTCGCCTGGATGGTGATGTGGTGCGCCGTGTAGAAGATGGTGGCAGCCAGCCCCTCGTCGGTGTTCAGCGCGATGCCGAACATCATGTAGCCGATGTGGCTGATCAGTGTGAACGACAGCATTCGCTTGATCTCGACCTGCGCGAGCGCGCCAAAGATCCCGATGACCATGGTCAGGACAGCGGCCACGAGCAGCAGATCGTTGAGCTGGCCCTCCGGGAACAGCAGCGTCTCGGTGCGGATGATCGCGTAGATGCCGACCTTGGTGAGCAGGCCCGCGAAGACGGCGGTGACGGGCGCTGGCGCCGTCGGATACGAGTCGGGCAACCAGCTCGACAGCGGGAAGACGGCCGCCTTGATCGAGAACGTGACCACGAGCAGCACCTCGAGCAGCAGCTGCACGGGGCTGGTCAGGTCGCGCAGGCGGATCGACAGATGCGCCAGGTTGACGGTACCGGTGGCGGCGTAGACGGCGGCGATCGTGATGAGGAACAGCGACGAGCTGAGCAGCGACACGACGACGTAGGTGGTGCCGGCCCGCACCCGGTCGCCGGTACCGCCGAGCGTCAGCAGGACATACGACGCGAACAGCAGGATCTCGAATCCCACGAACAAGTTGAACAGGTCGCCGGCCAGGAAGGCGTTGGAGACACCGGCCACCAGCAGCAGGAACGTCGGGTGGAAGATCGACACCGGCGTCTCCCGGCGGATCTCCTCCTTGTCCTGTCCCGTCGCGAAGAGCAGGACCATCAGCGCCACGAACGACGCCACCAGCAGCATCAGGGAACTCAGCCGGTCGGCGGTCAGGGCGATGCCGAGCGGGGCGTCCCAGCCGCCGAGCCACAGCGCCAGCGGACCCTGCGTGTGCGTGTGCCACATCAGGACGGCCGAGACCGCGACGATGCCGCTGAGGCTGACGACGGAGACGAGGCGCTGGACCCCGGGGCGGCGGGGCAGCGTCAGGGCGACGGCGGCGCCGAAGATGGCCAGCAGGACCGGCACGGGCAGCAGATCGGTCATTCGGTCACCGCCCCCGGGATGTCCGTGGAGAAGGTGGTGTCCTCGTACGACTCGGACGTCCCGTCCTGGTCGGCGAGCTCGCGGATGCGGGCGTCCTCGACGTCGTCGGCGACCTCGTCGTGTCCGTCGAGCTGGAAGCTGCGGTACGCCAGCGTCAGGACGAACGCGGCGACCGCCATGGTGATGACGATGGCCGTCAGCACCATCGCCTGCGGCAGCGGGTCGGACGGCGGCTCGTCGGAGATCCCGATGATCGGCGGGGCACCTGGCTTGCCTGCCGCCACCAGGAAGAGCATGTTGACGCCGTTGCTGATCAGCAGGACGCCGAGCAGAATGCGGGTCAGGGAACGCTCGAGCAGGAGGTACACGCCCGCGGCGACGAGGATGCCCGCGGTGACGGCGAGCAGCAGGTTGGCGGTCATGCGCGGCCCCCGAAGCGGGCGGGGACGGCCTTGGTCGAGTCGGGCAGCGGCACCGGGGCGATCTCCTCCGAAGAGTGTTGGTCGATGCCGGAGCCGAGGCTGCGCGCCACGTCGAGGAGCATGCCGACGACGACGAGGTACACGCCGATGTCGAAGATGGTCGACGAGACGATGTGCAGCTCACCCAGGACGGGGATGTGGAGCTCGAGGTCGTAGCTCTGGAGGACGGCGCCGCCCAGCAGCATGGGGCTGACGGCGGCGAACAGCGCCGTCAGGAGACCGCCGCCCAGCAGGTGACCCGCGTCGAACGGTGCGGCCTCGTCCAGCTCGTGGCGCCCGGCCGCGAGGTAGCGGATGATCAGGGCCATGCCGGCCACCAGTCCGCCGGCGAAGCCGCCGCCCGGCCAGTTGTGCCCGGCGAACAGCAGGTAGATCGAGAACACGATCATGACGCCGAACAGCATCCGCGTGGTCACCTCGAACACCAACGAGCGGACCATCGGCGACAGCGTCTGGCCGGCGCGGAGCCACACGCCGGGGGAGGTGTCGGCCTGCGGCTCATCGGGCCGGGAGGCGAACACCTGCTTCGTCGTGGCGACGGTGTTGATGCGGGAACGCAGGAAGATGAGCGACGCGACGCCGGTGGCGGCGATCACCAGAACGGAGATCTCGCCGAACGTGTCCCAGGCGCGGGTGTCGACGAGCGCGACGTTGACGACGTTCTTGCCGTAGCCGAACTCGTAGGCAGCCTCGTGCCAGAGTTCCGAGACCGGGTCGGCGACCCGGGCCCCCACCGACACGAGCCCGATGAGGGTCACGACGGTGCCGACGGTGATCGCCAGCAGCACCCGCCACCACCGGCTGGAACTCAGGGGCCGGTTGGTGAAGTAGCGGGGGAGCTTGCGCAGGACCAGCACGAACACGATCAGCGAGACCGTCTCCACCAGCACCTGCGTCAACGCCAGGTCCGGCGCGCCGCCGATCGCGAACAGCAGCGCCAGCCCGTACCCGGTGACCCCGACCAGCAGCACCGCGCGGATCCGGCCCCGCGACCAGGCCGCGAGGATCGCCGCGACGATCATCACGGCGCAGATCAGCAGCTGCGGCCAATAGTCGAACAGCCGGTACGAAGGCCAGGTCAGGATCTTCGACAGCGCGTACAGCGACAGGGCCGACAGCGTCACCAGGATCGTGCCCAGATAGATCGGCAGCGAGCCGCGCTGCGAGCGCGCCGTCACCTCGACGGCGATGCGGTCGATGCCCAGCATCGAGCGGTGGTACAGGTCGTCCGCCGTCACGGTCTGCGGGAACGTCTCCTGGATCTCGGCGATCCTGTCCCGGAAGAGGAACAGCAGGACGCCGGCGACGAGCGCGATCACCGTCATGAACAGCGGCCACGTGAATCCGTGCCACAGGGCAAAGCCGTGCGACGGTTGGCCAGCGTCAACGGTGTCGGAATAACCCTTCAGGATCGCCGTCAGCTGGCCGCCGAAGAACCCGAAGACGAGGCCGGCCGTGCCAAGCACGATCGGCACCGAGGACATGCCGGCGCCGGGCCGGTGCCACGTCAGCACCGGGGCGCCCTCCTTGCTGGCGAAGGCGCCCCACCACCAGCGCAGCGAGTAGGCGACCGTGAGGGCCGATCCGAAGACCAGCGCGACGTCCATGGCCGCGGCCGCGAGTGGCGAGATGCCCTCGACGTCGCCGCTGATCAGGAACACGATCGACTCGAACGCCGCCTCCTTGGTGAGGAAGCCCACCAGCGGCGGCATGCCCGCCATCGACATCGCCGCCAGGCCGCCGACGACGGCGAGCCACGGGACGCGGTAGCCGACGCCGCTCAGCTCGCGCAGGTCACGGGTGCCCGCCGAGTGGTCGATGAGGCCCACGCACATGAACAGGGTGGACTTGAACAGGGCGTGCGCGATCACCATGCCGATGCCGGCCAGCGCGCCGGACTCGGTGCCGATTCCCAGCAGCAGCACCATGAAGCCGAGCTGCGAGACGGTGCCGTAGGCCAGCAGCAGCTTCAGGTCGGTCTGCCGCAGGGCGCGCCAGCCGCCCAGGATCATCGTGACGGTGCCCAGCACCAGCACCGCCGGCCGCCAGAACGGTGCGTCGGCGTAGGCGGGCGCCAGGACGGCGACGAGGTAGACGCCGGCCTTCACCATGGCGGCCGCGTGCAGGTAGGCGGAGATCGGGGTCGGCGCGGCCATCGCGCCGGGAAGCCAGAAGTGGAACGGGACGAGCGCCGACTTGCTGAGCGCCCCCACGAGCATGAGCAGCGCGCCGATGGTGGCGAGGGTCCCGGTCGGAGGATCGGCGACGATCTCGGCCAGCGAGAGGGTTCCGGTCAGGGAACCGGTGGTGACGATGCCGACGAGCATCGCCAGCCCGCCCGTCGTCGTCACCACGAGGGCGGTGTGGGCGGCGCCACGGTTGGCGCGGCGGGTCGGGTCGTGCCCGATGAGCAGGTAGGAGAAGACAGTCGTCAGCTCCCAGAAGACGAACATGACGACGAGGTTGTCGGCGGTGACGAGCCCCAGCATCGTGCCGGCGAACAGCGTGAGGATCGCCGCGGAGCGGCCGGAGGTGAGCCCGCCGAAGTACCAGCGGCTGTAGATCAGGACCAGGAAACCGATCCAGCTGACAATCATCGCCAGCACCCACTGGACGACGCCCATCCGCAGCGTCAGGTCGACGCCCAGGGAAGGGATCCAGGAGTAGGTCTCGACGTAGACGCCGCCGCCGATGATCCGCGGGGCCTGGGCCGTCAGCCAGATGGCTGCGGTGAGGGGGGCCAGCGCCAGGACGAAGAAGACGCGGGCTCCCATCTTCCGGAGCAGCGGCGTGGTGAGGGCGCCGAGCACCGCATGGGCGGCGATCAAGGCATAGAGCACGCCAGGTCCCTTCGCGTCGGGGTCGTGGTGGCAGGGTCAGAATACCGGCAGGTGACAACCCTGGATATGCCGTCGCCCGCAAATGGGCAGGAGAGCGGAATCTCAGCCCAGACGTGCCTGCAGCCAGGCGAGATCGGCAGCGTGCTCGGCGATCCCGCCGGGGGTCTCGAGGATGGTGGGGGCCTGCGCCTCCGTGACGATCCGGACGATGGCGTCGCCGTCCGCGAGCCCCTCCCCGAGATTGGCGTGGCGGTCGGCGCCGCTGCCGGCCTCGTCGCGCGAGTCGTTGCAGTGGACGACGTCGATCCGGCCGGTGATCGCCGTCATCCTGCCGACGAGGCCATCGAGTTCGAGGCCGGCGGCGTGGGCGTGACAGGTGTCGAGGCAGAACCCGACGCGGTCGATGTTGTCGGACCCGGCGAGGGCCTCCCACAGCCGCTCGATGGCCTCCAGGTGGCGGGCCATGGCGTTGTTGCCGCCCGCGGTGTTCTCGATGAAGATCGGGACCGGCAGTTTCAGGCCGTCGACGGCCTTGCGCCAGTTGGCGAAACCGACCGCCGGGTCCTCGTCGGCCGTGACGTGGCCGCCGTGGACGATCACACCCAGGGCGCCGATCGCGGCCGCCTCGTCGACGGTCTGCTGCAGCAGCTTGCGGGAGGGGATGCGGATCCGGTTGTTCGTCGAGGCGACGTTCAGCGTGTAGGGAGCGTGCACGACCAGCACGACGTCGGCGGCCGCCGCGGCCTCCTGCAGGGCTGCGGCGCCGTCGGGGTACAGCGTCGCTGGCTTCTTCCAGCTCTGCGGGTCGCCGAGGAACACCTGCACGACCCCGGCGTCGAGCGCGGCGGCCTCGGCGAGCGGGTTGACGGAGTCGACGTGGGCACCGAGGCGGAGAGTCATGTTCCCACCCTAGCCGCGGGGGCCGCCGTCAGCGGCGGTAGAAGACGGCGGTGACGACCCGGGCGCCGAGCGTCAGTCCGCTGAACAGCAGGGTCGCGCCGAGGATCGGCCACAGCCCGATCCCGGCTGCCAGCTGGGGGCCCGACTCGCGGGTGACGAGGAAGACCCCGCCGCGCAGGCCAGCAGCGTCAGGTTCACCTGGCCACCGACCCCGGACAGATAGGCCCGGTCGGCAGCGGCGGAGAAGGGGCGGACGTTCACGGTGAGCGTCCCGTCCTCCAACTGCTCGCCGATCCGCGAGATCCGCCGGGGAAGCCGGGCGAGGACGGGCAACAGGGTCGCGAGCTGGTGGGTCAGCTGCTCCTGCGCGGCCTCGCGCCCGACGAGCGTGCGCGCGATGTCGGCGCTGTGCAGCCGGGCGACGCCGATGAGGTCGATGTCGTCGTCGATCAGGCGCAGGGTGCCGTCAAGGGTGGCCATGGTGCGGAACACGGCCGCCAGCTGCGGTGGGACGCGGAAGCCGTGGCGCACGACGACGTCCAGGAGGTCGGTGAACAGTGCGCCGGACGCGCCGGCGCCGTCGCCGAGGCGCAGGATGATCCGGCCGAGGTCGCGCTCCAGTTCGCGGTCATCGAGGTCGGCGGGCCGGTCAAGCAGGTCGATGAGGGTGTCGGTGGCGGCGATCGAGTCCTGCCGGTCGACGGCGTAGAGCAGCAGGACGAGGGCGTTGCGGGTGGGGCGGTCCAGCCGCCCGACCGACCCGAAGTCCAGCAGCGCGAGGTCGTCGTCCTCCGTCAGGATGACGTTGCCGGGATGCAGGTCGGCGTGGAAGACGCCGTGGACGAAGATCTGCCGCAACACCTGGCTGAGCAGCCGCTCCGCCAGTTCGGCGCGTTCTGCGTCGGTCAGCCGTCCGAGCTCGGCGGCCGCCGACGACAGGGGGAGGCCGGCGATGCGCTGCATCACGATGACCCGTTCCGAGCTGAGGTCCGTGTGGACCTTCGGGACGATCAGGTCGCTCGCGGCGCCGACGCCACGCATGTTGGCGACCTCCACCCTGTAGTCGAGCTCCTCGTGCAGGGAGGCGGCGAAACCCTCGACCAGCGCGACGGCCCCGATCCTCCTGCCCCAGTCTGTCTGCCGCTCGAGCCGGGAGGCGATCCGACGCAGGATGTCGAGGTCGGCCGTCACCTGGGACCGTGCCCGCGGACGCTGCACCTTCACGAACACTGCGGTGCCGTCGGCGAGCCGGGCGGCGTGGATCTGCGCGACGGACGCGGCGGCGAGCGGAGTGGTGTCCAGGTCGGCGAACACCTCGTCCAGCGGGGCGGAGAGTGACTCCTCGACGACGGGTCGGACCGCCTCCCACGGCTCTGCCTCGACCTGGCTGTGCAGCTTCGACAGCTCCTGGACGAATGGCCCCGGCAGCAGGTCGGCACGGGTCGCCAGCATCTGACCGAACTTGACGAACGTGACCCCGGCATCGGTGAGGCCCCTGCGCAGCGAACGGGCAGCGCGGGAGGTCTCGTCGGCGCTCCTGGGCGCCGGGCCGAGGTAGGCCGTGAGCCCGCGTCGGACCCCGATCCACCAGATCTCCAGGTATCGCCTGGTCCGACGCACCGCGGCGGGGAAACCGGTGACCAGGCTCGTGGCGGTCGGCACCGAGCGGGTCGGGAGCAGCGCCTCGAGCACGGCCAACACGACGAGCTCCCCGGCGATGAGGCAGCCGCCGATCACCAGCACCACCAGCACGACGGGGAGGGCCGGCCTCCGCTCGTCGATGTGGAGCCCGGCCCACAGGGTCTCGAGGAGGGGGCTGGCCGCGAGGTAGACCAGCGTGCTGATGATCACGACCCGGCCCCAGCCGACCGGGACGCCGAGGAGGCGTCTCGCCACGACGAAGAGCAGCGCGATGTTGATGATGGCCCCGACGATCATGTCAGTCCCCCTCGGGTCGGCTGCGGCCAGTCTGGCAGACGGGGGGACGCCCCGTCTGCGGTCAGGGGGTCGCGTCGGCGATCAGCGCCGCCAGCCAGTCCGACTCCCCTGCGGGCACCTCCTGAGCCTCGTTCGCGGAGCGTTCCAGCGGCTCCTCGTTGACCCAGTACATGCTGCGCGCCCTGCGCAGGTAGCGGTAGTCGACGAGTTCGCGGCGCAGCAGTGCGACGTCGTCGTGGGCCTGGCGCAGGATGTCGTTGACCTCCCGCTCTGCGTAGCGCCGGCCGGGCTCGAAGCGGCGCAGCAACTCGAGCAGGACGGCGACGCGGGCCTTGCGTTTCGTCGGGATCGAGCGCAGGCGCTCGCCGTCGAAGAAGGTGGCCACCACCTTCGCCTGCGCGGGGTCAACGGGCCCTGCCGCGGCGGCGTCCGGCGCAGACACGTCGGCGAGGAGACCTGTGTTGATCGACCAGTGGCGGCGCTGCCCGTCGGCGGTGGCCGTGACGATGCCCGCGTCGCGCAGCCGGTGCAGGTGGTGGCTGATCGTCGGCGCCGTCAGGTCGAGGGCCACCGTCAGCTCGACGCCTGTGTGGGGGCGGGTGGCGAGGAGACCGAGGATCCGCAGCCGTGTCGCGTCGGCGATCGTCTTGAGGAGGGCGACCTTGTCGTCGACGTCCATGTCGACTCCTTCGATGAGTATCTAATGTCTGTTGGGCAGCCTACCCGGCAGGTCGGCAGTTGGGAACCGCGGGTACGGGTCCTCCGCGCCAGCGCGGATTGGCGGGGGGCGTTAGCGTAGGCGGGAAGACATCGAGTATCTAAGGAGCGTCATGGCCTATTCGGAGGGCTACGAATACCACATTCACCTGAAGCAGGGAGACATCGGACGCTACGTCTTCCTCCCCGGTGACCCCGGCCGTTGCGAGGTCATCGCGCAGCACTTCGACAACCCGCGCTTCGTGGCCTCGCACCGCGAGCACACCACCTGGGCGGGCGAGCTCGACGGCGTGCCCGTCGCGGTGACCTCGACGGGGATGGGCGGGCCGTCGGCCGCCATCGCCGTGGAGGAACTGATCCACGTCGGCGCCGACACATTCATGCGGGTCGGCACCTCGGGCGCCATGCAGCCCGAGACCCAGCCGGGCAACATCGCCGTCATCAACGCCGCCATCCGCGACGAAGGCACCGGGCTGCACTACCTGCCCATGGAGTTCCCGGCCGTCGCGCACCAGGACCTCATCAACGGGCTCGTCGCGGCCTCCTCTGACATGGGACGGCGCTACCACGTCGGCGTCTCCCAGTCGAAGGACTCCTTCTACGGCCAGCACTCGCCGGACTCCATGCCGGTCGCCGGCCGGCTGCACGAGCGCTGGGACGCCTGGGTCAAGGGCGGCTGCCTCGTCTCCGAGATGGAGTGCGCCGCGCTGTTCCTCGTCGCCTCGACCCGGCGGGTCCGCGCGGGCGGCGTGATGATGGTCATGGGCCACCATGACTTCGCGCCCATGACCGAGGAGGAGAAGGATGCCTCGCAGATCGGCAACCTCATCCCCGTCGCGATCGAGGGCATGCGCCGCGTGATCGCGGCGGACAAGGTCGCAGGCCGCTGACCCCGGCCGTCACCCGATGAGCCGGTCCGCCACCTTGAGCGGACCGGCTTGCCGGGTGGCCTCCCACTGGCGCTCTACCCGCAGCCTGCTGGCCAGGTGTCCGTCATGGGTGACGACGAGCAGAGCCCCGCGGTAGTCCTCCAGGGCCCCGACCAACTGCTCCACCGACGCCAGATCCAGGTTGTTCGTGGGTTCGTCGAGGATGAGCAGCTGCGGGGCCGGGTCGGCGAACAGCGTCCGGGCGAGGCCGACGCGGAACCGTTCGCCGCCCGACATCGTCGACGGCGGCTGGTCAGCGCGATCGCCGCGGATCAGGAACCTGGCGAGCAACGCGCGGGCGTCGTGCGGGGTGCGCGACGGGGCCGCGTCACGCACCGCCTCGATGGCGCTCGGGAACCGGTCGAGGCCGTCGAGGTTCTGTGCCAACATGCCGACCGCCACGGCGGGGGCCAGGTCCAGGCTGACGCCGTCCAGCACCGCGCGCCGCCACGGCTCGTCACCGTCCAGCCCGAGCACCAGCGCGAGCAGGGTGGACTTGCCGGAGCCGTTGTCGCCGACCAGCCGGATCCGCTCGGGGCCGACCACGTCCAGGCGGGTCTCTCCCACCCGGAGGCGGAGCACCTCCTTGCCCGCCGGCACCGTCGTCATCGGCAGGGGGATGCGGATCGTGTCGGGCTGGCGGGCCCTGTCGTCGGCCTCCGTGCGGGCGGCCTGGGCGTCCAGCACCGCCTGCTGGTGTGCGACCGTCTTCGAGCCCGCGCCCTTCTCCGCGCGGTTCTGGTAGAAGTCGGCGGCGCCCTTCGACACGTTGCCGCGGGCCAGTTCCCGCCGGGCGGAGCGGTCCCGCTGAGCCTGGCGCTGGAGCTCGGTCTGCGCCTGCCGTCGGGCCCGGTCCAGCTCTGCCTCTGCGGCGCGCAAACCTCGCTCCGCTGCCTCCCGCAGCTCGGCGCGGTACGCCTCATAGGCGCTGAACGGGCCCCCGAAGGAGACGGCGCCGCGCCGGGTCAGGTCCACCAGCCCATCCACGCGCTCCAGGAGTTCGCGGTCGTGGCTGACCACGATCAACGCGCCGTCCCACCGTTCCAGTTCGTCGTACAGCCAGGCGCGGGTCCTGGCGTCGAGGTTGTTGGTCGGCTCGTCGAGCAGTGTCACGTCGGCCAGGGCGAGGCAGGCGCCGGCGAGGGCGATCCGCGTCGCCTCGCCGCCGGAGAGCGTGGCGGCCCCGCGGCCGAGGAAGCCGGGATCGTCGGGCAACCCGATCCGCGTGAGTTCGGCGGCGGCGCGCGCCTCGACGTCCCAGTCGTCGCCGACGGCGTCGAAGTGCTGCTGCGCGACCGAGCCGGCCTCGATGGCCCGCAGCCCCGCCACGGTCCCGGCGATGCCGAGCAGGTCGGCGACGGTGCCTGCCACCGTCAGCCGTTGCGGCACGGTGTAGACCCGACCGGACACCCGCACGCTGCCGTCGGTGGGGCGCAGCCTGCCGCCGATGAGACGCAGCAGGGTGGTCTTGCCGGAGCCGTTGTCGCCGATCAGGCCGGTGCGGGCAGCGGGAAAGGTGGCCGAGACGGCGTCGAGGATGACGGTCCCGTCGGGAAGGTGATAGCTGAGGCCGTCGACGACGACGGCAGGGGAGAAGGGCATGACTGAGGTCCTGAGGGTCGCTGGGATGCGGTCGGGGGACGGCACGCCAACGGGCGCGCCCGGCTCAATCAGTCACTGGTGCCTCCTGCTCGGGGACCGCCAGTCTATCCCCTCCACGCCGTCCACCCATGGTCGTATCCCGGCGGCGCCTTCGCCCGCTGGCTACTGTGGAGCCCACCCACCAGCCACAGGAGGCCGTCATGGCTGACCACCTCGCCCATCGCCTGCAGGCGACCGTCGCCGCGCACGGCTCCAGGACGGCGACCCGCATCCGCCGTGACGATGCCTGGGAGACGCAGACGTACGCCCAGCTCGGCGCGAAGGTACGCGGCGTCGGACAGGGCCTGCTGAACCTGGGGGTGCCCGCAGGCGGCCGGGTCGGGATCTTCCTCAACAACTCCCCCGAGTGGTCGGAGGTCGACTTCGGCGCGCTCAGCGTGCGGGCCGTGCCCGTGCCGCTCTACGCCACCAGCACTCCGGAGCAGATCCGCCACATCGCCCACGACTCCGGCGTCGCGGTGATGTTCGTCGGGGGACGCAGCGAGGCCGAACGCGTCCTCAGCGCGGCCGAAGACCTGCCCGAGCTGACCACGATCGTCATCGTGCATCCTTATGCCGACATGCCGGCCAGGCTGATCTCCTACGCCGACTTCCTCGCCGAGCCTGACGACGACGCGCTGACCGCCCGACTGGCGGATGCGTCGGGGGCGGACCTGGCCTCGATCATCTACACCTCCGGGACCACGGGGAACCCGAAGGGCGTCATGCTGCAGCACAGCGCCCTGGCGATGCAGGCCGACGTGCTGGACGGCTTCTTCGACATCCGGCCCGAGGACCACTCCCTCTGTTTCCTCCCCCTGTCCCACGCCCTCGAGCGGGCGTGGACCACCGTCGTGCTGACGCACGGCTGCATGAACACCTACGTCGAGAACGCCCGCACCGTCGCGGAGCAGATGGTGCTCGCGCAGCCGACCATGATGGTCAGCGTCCCCAAGCTCTACGAGACCGTCTTCACGACCGCCCACCAGAAGGCGGCCGCCTCCCCGGTCAAGAAGGCGATCTTCGCGTGGGCCCTGCGCATCGGACGGCACGCCCAGTACGCCTATCGGGCCGGCCGCCGACCCAAGCCGTGGGTCACTGCCAAGCTGGCCATCGCGGACAAGCTGGTGCTGAGCAGCGTCCGGGAGGCGCTCGGCGGACACAAGAACGTGCTCGCCTGCGGCGGCGCGCCGCTGCGGGTGGAGATCGAGGAGTTCTTCGCGGCGGTCGGGCTGCCGATCATGCAGGGCTACGGCCTGACGGAGACCAGCCCGCTCGTCTCCTTCAACTCGCCCCGCGATTTCAAGCTCGGCACCGTGGGCAAGGTCCTGCCCGGGGAGAGCTGCGGATCGCCGAACACGGCGAGATCCTCTACCGCGGCCCGAATGTGATGTTGGGGTACTGGGGCAACGAGCAGGCGACGGCGGAGACCATCGACGAGGAGGGCTGGCTCCACACCGGGGACATCGGCTACGTCGACACCGACGGGTTCCTGACGATCACCGACCGGCTCAAGGACATCATCGTCACGCTCGGCGGGAAGAACGTCGCCCCGCAGCCCATCGAGGGCCTGATCCTGGCCGACCCGCTGTTCGAGCACGCCGTCCTCCTCGGCGACAACCGCCCCTTCGTGACGCTGCTGGTCAAGCCGTCCCTGCCGCAGGTCGAGGACCTCGGCAAGCGGCTCCAGTGGCCCGGCACCGTCCAGGACTGGCTGGCCTCCAGCGAACTGTTGGAGGAGCTGCGCCGCCGCGTCGAGGAACTGACGGCGAAGCTGCCGAGCCAGGAGCAGCCCAAGGGAACCAGCGTCCTGACCGAGGAGTTCACGATGGACAACGGCCTGTTGACCCCGACGCTCAAGGTGAAGCGGCGTGAGGTCGAGGCCCGGTTCAAGGCGATGGTCGACGACATGTACGCGCGGCTGGAGAAGCTGCGCAAGTCTGACCAGTGACCGGCGGCAGGCGCCGCGTCTGGTGGTCCACGTGGCCGGGGTCGCTCGGCCTGGGGGTGCTCGCGTTCCTGGTCGCGGCGCCCGGCCCGCTCGCTGGCCTGGCCTGGCTGGTCCTTCCCGACCTGGACTCCAGCGGCCTGGACGTCGAGATCGCCGCCCCGTCGCCGTGGCTGACGGTGTTCGCCGTCGTCCAGGTGGCCGCGGGGCTGGTGCTGCCGGTACTGACCGCCCGCTGGGCGCGGAAAGCCTGGCTCGGGTACGTGCTGCTCGGCCTCGCACTGTGTGCCGGGGTCGGCGTCGTCGGCCTCGTGCAGCTCGGGATCCTCTGACCGTTGGGGGGCATCGCCCCGCGTCGGGCACTATGGGGGCATGGGACTGCTCGACTTCCTCGGCAAGAAACCCCTCGATGGGCTCACCGTCGAGGAGACACTGATCGCGCTCAGCAAGGGCGCCATCCTCATCGATGTGCGCACACAACCCGAGTACGAGGCCGGACATGCGCCGGGGGCCCGGCCCGTCGACCCGAAGTCGCTGGCGAGTGAGCCGCTGGACGCGATCCACGGCGACGACCCTCTGGCGGACCGGGATGCGGCCGTCGTCGTCATCTGCGACAACGGGCTGCGGTCCTCGCTGGCGGCGCGGGCGTTGCGGGAGCAGGGGGTGCTGGCCGAGTCGGTCGCCGGCGGACTGCGTGCCTGGGCCAAGGACGGCAACCCGGTGATCCCCGGGCCCTACCGGCGACGCAGATGAGGCTCCTGCGTTTCACGCTGCTCGCCGGCCTGGCGGGCGCGGCGCTGGCGGCCGGGACGAGCTACCTGCTCGGTGCCCGCAAGATCAACGGCCACGTGGTGCGGTACCGCGAGCACTGGCTCGCCCGGCCCGACTCGCACCCGGAGGACGTGCTGCACTACGTCGCGCTCGGCGACTCGGCTGCGCAGGGTGTCGGCGCGTCCCATGCGGGAGCCGGCTACGTGCCCACCATCGCGCGGCGCCTGGCGGAGGCCACGGGCCGTGACGTGGCGATCACCAACCTTTCGGTGTCGGGGGCGGTCTCCGGGGACGTCGTCCGCGACCAGTTGCCGGCCTTCGAGGCCCTGACATTCGTGCCGGACGTCGTCACGCTCGACATCGGCGGCAACGACGCCCTGTTCACCCGCACCAACACCGTCGACAGCTTCGCCGACGCCCTTGACCGCATCCTGACCGCGTTGCCTTCCGGCTCGTTCGTCAGCGACGTGCCGTGGATGGTGCTCCCGGGCTGGATCGGGCGTTCCCAGGCGATGACGGCGAGGGCGCACGAACTCGTCGCGCGGCACGACCACCATCTGGTCTCCCTCCACGAGCGCACCCGCCGCGCCGGCTACCTGGGTTATCCCCGGCACACCGCCCAGGACTGGTTCCACCCGAACGACCGCGGCTATGCGTCCTGGGCCGATGCGTTCTGGGATGTCATCGTCGCGAGCGGAACCGTGGAGCGGCTGCGGCGACCCGGCCGCTGATTTCTCCCCTCCGAGGCTGGCGGGTATCGTTGCCCCTTGTCTGACCACAGGTCAGTTGCACCCTCCTGCCGCGGGATCGCCCTGCGGCCGTTAGTCCGAAGGAGGTGGGGTTGCGTAATGCGTAAGTACGAAATCATGGTTCTCGTTCGTCCCGAAGTCGACGATCGCCAGGTTCCCGCGCTCATCGAGAAGCACCTTGAGGTCATCACCAAGGGTGGTGGCACCGTCGACAACACCGATGTCTGGGGCCGTCGCCGGCTCGCCTACGACATCCGTATCGAGACGAACCTCAAGATCACCGAGGCTTCCTACGTCGTTCTCCAGGTCTCCACGGAGCCCGCGACCGTTGCCGAGATGGATCGTCTGATGACCATCGACGAGCGGATCGTGCGCACCAAGGTTCTCCGACTCGAGAGCTGATTCCTTTCCACAGTCGTCCCACACCTCGGGAAATTGTCGGCCTCACAGCCGAGGATGAGGTGCGGTGACAGACTGGTCATCCACGTCCTACAACGGAGGCACGAAACATGGCAGGCGAGACTCCCATCACGCTCATCGGCAACCTGACCGCCGATCCTGAGCTTCGCTTCACCCCTAATGGGGCCGCAGTCGCGAACTTCACGGTCGCGTCGACCCCCCGCACGTTCGATCGTCAGACGAACGAGTGGAAGGACGGCGACGCCATGTTCCTCAATTGCTCGGTCTGGCGTCAGTACGCCGAGAACGTGGCCGAATCCCTCACCAAGGGGATGCGGGTCATCGTTTCCGGTCGGCTGAAGTCGCGCAGCTACGAAACCCGTGAGGGTGAGCGGCGCACCGTGTTCGAGGTCGATGTCGACGAGGTTGGTCCCGCTCTGCGGTACGCCACCGCCAAGGTCACCCGCACACAGGGTGGCGGTTCCGGTGGCGGCGGCAACTGGCAGGGCAATCAGGGCGGCGGCGCTCCGCAGCAGCCGCAGGGCAACGATCCGTGGGCGAGCTCCGGCTCCGCCGCCGGTGGTGGCAACAGGGCCGGTAACGACCCCTGGGCCCAGTCGCAGCCCGAAGAGCCCCCGTTCTGATCCACACAACGCTTAACTAGCCCACCTGGGCTAGCTGGCACATTCCGTCGTGAGACGGGCTTCCCCGGGCCGAGAGCCCGAGAACAAGGAGAGCACCACAATGGCCGGTCCACAGCGCAAGCCTGTGAACAAGAAGAAGATCATGCCGGTGAAGACGACGCGAGTCGCCAACATCGACTACAAGGACATCAACACGCTCAAGAAGTTCATTTCTGAGCGTGGCAAGATCCGCGCGCGTCGCGTCACGGGCCTCTCGGTCCAGGACCAGCGCAAGATCGCCATCGCCGTCAAGAACGCTCGTGAGGTGGCCCTGCTGCCGTACACGTCGAGCGCTCGCTGATCGGAAGGAACAGCATCATGAAGCTCATTCTGACCAGCACCGTTGACAAGCTCGGCATCGCCGGCGACATCGTCGAGGTCAAGGACGGCTACGGCCGTAACTACCTCCTTCCCGGCGGGAAGGCGATCCGCTGGACCCGGGGCAACGAGAAGCAGATCGACGGCATCAAGCGCGCCCGTGACGCCCGCGAGGTTCGCGGCGTCGCCCACGCGCAGGAGCTCCGCGCTCAGCTTGAGGGCCTCACCGTCCAGATCCCGGCGCGCGTCTCCGAGCAGGGTCACCTGTTCGGCGCCGTCACCGCCAACGACATTGCCGTTGCCGTGAAGCGGGCCGGTGGCCCGACGATCGACAAGCGCTCCGTGTCCTTCGCCAAGCCGGTGAAGGCTGTCGGCGCGCACGTCGCGGCCGTCAAGCTGCACGGCGCCGTCACTGCGCACGTCCCGTTCGAGGTCGTCGCCCAGTGATCTGAGGCACCTGACGTTGCGAGGCCCCCGGTGGTGCCGGGGGCCTCGTGCGTTTCTCGGCCCACGGGCCTACCCCGGTGAGCCACGACACGGGGCAGACTGGGGGCATGAGTGATTCCTCCATTGGACGTCCCCGCACCACCCTCAAGGGCATCTCGAGCCGCGCCTGGGAGCACCCGGCCGACCGTGGGGCGCTCGTCGCGCTGCGGAAGCTGAAGGGCTTCGACACGATCCTGCGCCGGTTCTCCGCCTTCCTCAACGAGCGGGCCGTGAAGATGATGCTGCTGGGGTCGGCGGTCCGGGTCAGCGACCGGCAGTTCCCGCGGCTGCAGCGGCTCTACGCCGACGCCGCCGTCGCACTCGACGTGCAGGAACTGCCGGAGCTGTACGTCCAGGCCTCGCCGATCTTCAACGCCATGACGATCGGCATCGACAAGCCGAAGATCGTCCTCAACTCTGCGCTCATCGACCTCCTCGACGACGAGGAGCTGCGGTTCGTCATGGGACACGAGCTGGGGCACGCGCTGAGCGGGCACGCGCTCTACCGCACGCTGCTGCAGTACCTGATCCTGTTCGGCAGCACGCTGACCTCCGTCCCGTTCGGCGGGATCGGGCTGCTGGCGCTCCGCACGGCGCTGGGGGAGTGGGCCCGCAAGGCCGAGCTGTCGGCCGACAGGGCGGGTCTTCTGGCCACGCAGGACGTGCAGTCGGCGATCCGGGTGAACATGAAGCTCGCCTCGGGCGGACACCTGCCCGATCTCGACCAGACGGAGTTCCTGGCGCAGGCGAAGGACTATGAGGAGTCCGACGACCTGGGCGACTCGATCATGAAGCTGATCCTGGTCAACGACGCCACCCATCCGATGAACGTGGTTCGGGCGGCCGAAATCCGTCGCTGGGTCGACTCGGGCGCCTACGGCGAGATCCTGGCCGGCACCTACCCGCGGCGCGAGGACGACAAGGACGCCAAGATCTCGGACGAGGCGGCGGCCGCGGCGAAGTCGTACGCCGACCGGTTCCAGGAGAGCGAGGACTCGCTGGCGAAGCTGGGCCGCGACATCGGCGGCGGGCTCAGCGACCTGGGCAAGTGGGTGGGCGGCAGGCTCCGCAGCGAGTAGCTTCGAAGGGTGGTCCCTGAGCTTGTCGAAGGGGTCACCCCAAGGCCCGCACCAGGCGCACACCAGCCGTCTGCCGGAACGACTCCTCCAGCAGCTCGGCGATCTCGTCCCAGTCCGTGTCCTCGTCGAGGTCGAGCGAGACGAAGCCCGATTTCGCGATGTAGCCGGGGATCGATGCGCCCGCGCGCTCCAGCAGGGCGAGCCGTTCGTCCTCCGGGAGCACGACGCTGACGGTGTTCGGCCGGTTCTCCCAGACGCCGTCGACCTTCCGGCTCATCGCGAAGTAGGCGAATACCTTGCGGGTGTAGAACGCCGGATGGCCGACGACCAGTTTCTCCGCGGCACCCGGCAGCGCCAGGGCGAGGGAGCGGAGCCGCACCAGGTACGGGTCGTCGAGATCGAAGGGCTCGTGCTCGGTCATGACGTCATTGTTTACCGCTCAGAGGGCCCGTGGGGGCGGATCGGCCGGGTCCGTACCGCGTACCCTGTGGCCCATGCGTTCCTTCACCGTCGACCTCAACCCCGATCGCGACGTGACCCTCCACGCCACCGTCTACGATCTCCCGGCCGTCGCCGAGCGGCCGACATCGCTGGAGGATCCGAGGCCGGCGGTGATCATCTGCCCCGGCGGCGGCTATACATTCCTCTCGCAGCGGGAGACCGACCCGCCCGCCGCCGCCTTCCTGGCAGCGGGCTTCGACACGTTCGTCCTGCGCTACTCGATCGGCGTCCACGCCACGGGTCCGAACCCCGCCATCGACGTCGCCAGAGCCGTCCGCTGGGTGCGCCTGCACGCGGCCGACCTGGGGGTCGACCCCGACAGGATCGCCGTCCTCGGCTTCTCCGCCGGCGGGCACGTCGCCGCCATGAGCGCGACGACCTGGAACAACCCGGCCCTCGCCGCCCAGGAGCGGGCCGAATACGAGGCCCTCTCCGCCCGCGGGGTGGAGGCCAACGCGGGGCTCATGACGGTGAGCTCGCGCCCCGACGCCGTGCTGCCCGCCTACGCCGTCTTCAACTTCGACTGGAAACCCGACGACTTCGTCGCGATCGGCGTCGAGTACCAGGACTGCATCGCCGCCGTCACCGACGAGGTGCCGCCCGTCTTCCTGTGGACGACCGACGAGGACCAGACGGTCCCGCCGAGCCAGTCGCTGCGCTTCGCACAGGCACTGTCCGCCGCGTGCGTGCCGTTCGAGTACCACCACTTCCAGCGCAGGGTGCACGGCCTCGCCACGGGGACCCAGGTGGCCAACAACGACCGGCCGCCCCTGCCGGAGAATGTCTCGGCCTGGGTAGGGCTCGCGACGGCCTGGCTCCGCGCCACCTGGGCCGCCCGATGAGCGCCCGGTTCCTCGTCACCCACCCGTGCCAGGACGCGTGCGGGACGGTCGAGACCGACGAGCGGGTCGAGGGGGCGCCGGTCTACCGGTGCCCCGGGTGCGACACGGCCTGGATCGAGCTGAACGAGCGCACCGAACCGCCTCAGGAGGGGGCAGACGTCAGCACTCGATGAAGGCGACGGCGAGCCCGCCCTCGGAGGTCTCCTTGTACTTGCTGAGCATGTCGCGGCCGGTGTCGCGCATGGTGCGGATCGCCTGATCCAGGGTGACGCGGTGCGTCCCGTCGCCCGACAGGGCCAACTGGGCGGCGTTGATCGCCTTGATCGCAGCCATCGCGTTGCGCTCGATGCACGGCACCTGGACCAGGCCCCCGATCGGGTCGCACGTCAGCCCCAGGTTGTGCTCCAGCCCGATCTCGGCGGCGTTCTCCACCTGCTCCGGGGTTCCGCCCAGCACCTGGGCCAGCCCGGCGGCCGCCATCGCGCACGCCGATCCGACCTCGCCCTGGCAGCCGACCTCCGCCCCCGAGATGGAGGCGTTCTGCTTCAGCAGGACGCCGACGGCGGTCGCGGCCAACAGGAAGTCGACGACGTGGCGCGGACCGGCGTCCTCAGCGAAGTCCATGAAGTAGTGCAACACGGCGGGGATGATGCCCGCCGCCCCGTTCGTGGGCGCCGTCACGACACGGCCTCCGCCCGCGTTCTCCTCGTTGACGGCGAGGGCGTACAGGTTGACCCACTCCATCGCGGAGAACGTGACGGTGATGAGGTTGGGGCGGGGATCGCTGGTCAGCTGCCGGAGCAGCGCGGGCGCCCGGCGCGGCACCATCAGGCCGCCCGGCAGGACGCCCTCGTGGTGGATGCCGCGCTGGATGCAGGCGGCCATCACGTCCCAGACCCGCAGCAGGCTGCGTTCCGTCTCGTCCGCCGGACGCCAGGCAAGTTCGTTGCGCGCGATCACCTGGGCGATGCTCATCCCCCCGGCGCGGCAGATGCCCAGCAGTTCGACGGCCGTGGAGAAGGGGAACTCGACGTCGGCGGGGCCATCGGTGCCGGTTTCGCCCGCCGCGGCGTGCCGTTCGTCGACGACGAAGCCGCCGCCGATCGAGTAGTAGCAGTTGGTGTGCAGGAGGCGGCCGGTGCCGTCAAAGGCCGAAAGCGTCAGGGCGTTCGGATGGCGTGGCTTTGCGTCGCGGTGCAGCAGCAGGTCCCGCGCCCAGTCGAAGGCGATGTCGCGTCGCCCGCCGAGGCTCAGGGTGCCTTCGCCGTTGACGGCGTCGACACCCGCCACGTAGTCGTCGGGGTCGACCTCGTCGGGCCGGTGTCCCAGCAGGCCCCCGACGACGGCGCGGTCCGTTCCGTGCCCGATGCCCGTCGCGGCGAGCGACCCGTGCAGGTCGACACGTACGCGCGAGACGCCGTCGAGGACACCCATCGCATCCAACTCGCCCACGAAGAGGGAGCCGGCGAGCATCGGCCCCATGGTGTGGGAAGAAGAGGGGCCGATGCCGACCTTGAACAGGTCGAGGGCGCTGATGGACATGGACCTCCGTCGTCGCAGTGGTGTCTCTGCCGGAGAATACCCGTCCGTTCCTATGCGGCCTTGGCGGGCTGCTCCATCCACGTGCGGATGCGCATGGGGTGGCGGTCGATCCGCATGCGCAGCCCCTTGCGGGTCATGTAGTAGATCAGCACCGCGGCCGCACAGATTCCGGTGGTGAGCGCCGCGACCAGCACCGAGGCGCGAGGCCCCAGGACCTGGCCCACCCAGCCGATGAGAGGCGAACCCAGCGGCGTGCCGCCCATGAAGATCGCCATGTAGACGGCCATCACACGCCCGCGGAACTCCGGTGCTGTGCCGAGCTGGACGGACGCGTTCGCCGTCGTCAAGGCCGTGAGGGCGAAGAATCCGGCGGGGATCAGCAGGATCGCGTAGACCGTGTAGTTGGGGGCGAACGCGAGCGCGAGGGTGCTGACGGCGAAAGCCCCCGTCGACAGGAGCAGGGTGCGCAGCGTCGGCTTCGTGCGGCTGGCCGCGAGCAGCGATCCCGCCAGGGTGCCGACGGCCATGATGGTGCCGAGCAGACCGAACTCCGCGGAGCCGACCTGGAACTCCACCGTCGACATGGTCGCGTTGAAGATCTGGAAGTTCATGCCGAACGTGCCCATGACGAACACGATGATCAGCACCACGATGAGGTCGGGACGATGCGCCAGGTACCGCAGGCCGTCCATGGCACCGCCCCGGGTACCGGTCCGCTTGGCCGGGTGCATCTCGTCGGTGTGCATGAGCAGCACCGCGATGATCATGCCGAGGAAGCTGAGTGCGTTGATCAGCAGCGTGGGGCCGACATCGAAGGCCGCGACGAGCAGGCCCGCGAGGCCGGGGCCGATGAGGCGGGCGCCGTTGAACGACGTCGAGTTCAGCCCGACAGCGTTGGTGATGTAGTCCTGCGGCACGATCTCGGTCACGAACGCCGCGCGCGCCGGGTTGTCGAAGGCGCTGATCGCGCCGGTGATCAGCGCGAACACATAGACGTGCCACAACTGCACGAGGTCGGTGGCGACCAGCGCCCACAGCCCGATGCCGGTGATCATCAGTGCGACCTGCGTGATGATCAGCATCGTCCGCTTCGAATAGCGGTCGATGATGGCGCCGGCGTACGGCGACAGCAGGGGGATGGCCAGGAACTGCAGCGCCGTCACGATGCCGAGCGCGGTGCTGGAGTTGTCGGTGAGCTTGGTCAGGACCAGCCAGTCCTGGCCGATCCGCTGGATCCATGTGCCCAGGTTGCTGATCAGGGCGCCGATGAAGAAGTAGCGGTAGTTGCGGATCGACAGCGACGCGAAGGTGCGGATCGGGCGACTAAACACCGGACACCTCCAGCAGGAGGTCGGCGGCCTGCCGTAGCAGTCGCAGCTGTTCGTCGTCGAGGCCCTCGATGTGGGCGCGCATCCACGAGTCGCGCTGCGCGATCGTCTGCAGGATCAGGTCCTCGCCCGCGTCGGTGAGGTGGACCAGCACCTGGCGGCGGTCGTCGGGGTGGGGCATCCGCAGCGCGTAGCCCTGCTCGACGAGGTAGTTGACGGTGCGCGTCATGGACGGCAGGCTCACGCGCTCGCCGGCGGCCAGGTGGGTGGGGGTCTGGGGTCCCTCGTTGTGGACGCGGGTGAGGACGGTGAACTGGTGGGGGGCGACGCCGATGGTGGATTCCATCCGCACACGGCGGGCGATGCGCTGGCAGGCGATACGGAGGTCGTTGGCGAGGCGGAACATCTCCGCGTCGCTGGGTGGGGTGGAGGCTGACATGGATCCCTTCAATCAGATCCTTACCTTAGGTCATTACCTTAGGTAATTGAAATCTCATCGAAGGGTGTCCATGGAGTGGGACGTCAGCCCTCCGCGAGGAGGGCGTCGACCTGGTTGATCGCGGACGACGCGCCCTCGATGACTCCCATGTCGAGCACCTGCTGGAGGCCCTCGGTGGTGGGGTAGAGCTTCTCGCCGTCGGGGCCGGTTGTAGTACCGCCGGGCTTCAGTTCGTGGCGGTCGAAGGTGGCGGGGAAGCCGGGCGGGCCGCAGATGCGCTCAAGCTGGCGCGGGTCGGCGTAGACCTGCCACACCCGCTCCACGGGGGCGGTGAAGTCGGCGGAGATGGTGATGGTGCGCGACTCGAGGTCGTGCGACGCTGCGGTGAACGGCATGGTCACTCCTTCAATGGGGTGCGGCCCGGGGATGTGGGACGGGTGGGGGTCTCGGCGAGGAGGTCGTCGATGCGGGTCACGCGCCCGCGCCAGATGTCCTCGAGGCCGCGGAGCAGTGAACCGATGGGCCGGACGGCGGCGATGTCGCCGCTGGTGAGGACCTCCCGGCCGCTGCGGCGCCTGGTGATCAGCCCGGCCCGCTCCAGGACCGCTATGTGTTTCTGGACGGCGGTGAAGCTCATGTCGTAGCTGGCTGCCAGCGTCGACACGGAGTGTTCTCCCGCCAGGACCCTCCGCAGGATGTCGCGTCGGGTTCGGTCGGCGAGGGCGTGGAAGAGCGCGTCCGCCCGGTCCTCGTCGTCATCGTCATGCACGGAACTAATCTACAACCGTTTGGTTGTATGTCAAGAGCTGGTGCTCCGGAGCTCCGAAGAGAGACAGCCCCCTGTTCCGCACCCGCCTACGCTGGGCCCCATGAACCCCCTGGCACGGCTGCGTGAACTGATCGGCTCCGTCATCCGCTCCAAGGTCGCCGGCCCCGACGCCGAGGCGCGCGAGGCCCGGATCTGGGGCGCCGACGGCGAACGCTGGCACGCGCCCGACGATGTGATCTGGGCCGTCAACCGGGATGCCGCCATGTATGCCGGCGGCATCAGGGCCCTGCTGCTGCAAGCGCTGCACCCCTCGGCGATGGCGGGCGTCGCCGGCCACTCCGGCTACCGGTCCGACCCCTGGGGGCGCCTGCAACGCACCGGCGAGTTCATCGCGATGACCACCTACGGCCCGATCCCGGCGGCGGAGGAGCTGATCGGCCGAGTCCGCGCCGTCCATGAGCGGGTCCGCGGGAAGACCGACGACGGCACCCCCTACCGCGCTTCTGATCCGCATCTGCTCGCCTGGGTGCACGCCGCGGAGACGGCGAGCTTCCTGGCCTCCTATCAGGCCTTCGGCCCGCGCCGGCTCGCGCCGGGGGAGGCCGACCAGTACGTCGCCTCGGCCGCGCCCGCCGGCGAGCTGCTCGGCGCCGTCGACCTGCCGCGTACCGAGGCCGACCTGCTCGCGGCGATCGAGGCGTACCGGCCGGAGCTGCGCGCGTCGGCTGCGGCCGTCGACACCGTCGACTTTCTGCTCCGCACCCCGCCGGTCCCGTGGCCCGGCCGGATCGGCTACTGGATGCTGGCCGCCGGCGCCATCTCGACGCTGCCCAGATGGGTGCGGGAGGAACTGAAGCTGCCGACGTCGCGCTGGTTCGACCGGCTCGTCGGCCTCCCGCTGGGAGGCTTCGCCACCCGGGTCGCCCGGTGGGCGATCACGCCGCCGACGACGCGGGAGGAACGGGCCCGCGCCTGACCTCTCGGCGCCGTCAGATCCGGGTCAGGGGCTCGTCGCCGTAGTCGTCGGCCGTCACCAGGTCGAGCAGCAGCCGCGCGGCCTCCTCCGGGGAGCGGAGCTGGCCCTCGGCGTGCATAGCCACGAAGTCGTCGCGCAGCGGGAAGCCGTCCTCGCCGCGGATCTGCGCCTGCATCGCCGTGTCGACCACGCCCGGAGCGACGGCGGCGATCCTCACGCCGGGACGCCCCTCGGCCGCGAGGGTGGCCGCGTGCTGGTCGACCGCGCCCTTCGTGGCGCAGTAGACGCCCCACCCGACGATCGGACGACGCCCGGCGCCGCTGGAGATGTGCGCCACGCGGACGGTGGCGTCGGCGGGACGCTGGGCGATCACCGCGTCTGTCAGCAGGATCGGCGCCGTCACGTTCACGTTGACCGCGGCCACGGTCGAGGCCGCATCGAGAGGACCGTCGACACCCACCGGGCCGAGCAGTCCCGCATTGTTGATCACCAGCACCTCACCGGCGTCGGCGAGGAACCCGGCCAGGCGGCCGCCGGTCAGCCACGCCGTCAACGCTGCCGGGTCCGCCAGGTCGACGCGCTCGCCGGCCGAACGCGACAGCCCGAGCACCTCCCAACCCTCCGCGCGCAGGAGCGCGGCGAGCGCCGCGCCGATGCCTCGGCTGTGTCCGGTGACGATGGCCTTGCGGGTCACGGTGGTGTTCCTTCCGTTCGGTACGCCGTCAATCTAGCGGGCGGGCAGGCGGGCTAGGGTTGCCCCATGGCTCGACTGGACTCCTGGCTCTGGGCGGTGCGGATGTACAAGACCCGCTCGCTCTCGACCGCCGCCGTGCGCGGGGGCACGTCCGGGTCGACGACAAGCTGGCGAAGGCGTCACAGGTCGTCGTCACCGGACAGGTGGTGCGGGTCCGCAGGGAGCAGGAGGAGAGGCTCATCGAGGTGGTCGACCCGACCCTCGAGAAGCGCGTCGGCGCCCCCCTGGCCCAGGCCGCCTACATCGACCGGACGCCCGAGAAGCCGCCGCCGATCGCGGGCATGACGGGGCGGGTCGCGGTCCGTGACCGCGGCGCAGGGCGCCCCACGAAGCGCGAACGGCGCGACCTCGAGAAGTTCAGGGGCCGCTGAGCCCCGCTCCCTTCCGGCGGACGGCTACGGCTGGACGGTCCACTCCGGTGGCTCGTCGCCGCCCGACTCCTCGTCGATGGTCGCCTCCGCATAGGTGGCGTGGACCTTGCCCGCCGCGTGGTGCGTCGGCGCGTACACCGCGTACAGCCGCAGCGGCTCGTCGCCGGTGTTGATGACGTCATGCCAGGTGCCCGCGGGGACCTGGATCGACCAGCCGTCGCTGACGTCCTGCTGGAACGACAGGTCGTCGGCGGCCGGCCCCATGGTGACGCGACCCTCGCCCGCATCGATGCGGAGGAACTGGTCGGTCTCCTCGTGGACCTCGAGGCCGATGGACTCTCCCGCCGGGATCGACATCAGCGTCACCTGCAGGTAGCGACCGGTCCAGGCCACCGTGCGGTAGGTGCTGTTCTCGACGGTCGCCGTCTCGATGTCGAAGGCGTTCGGCTGGGGGCCGCGGTCCTTGATCGTCATGGGTTTCTCCTGTCCTTTCGGCCAGACTATCGGCTGCGGGATGCCCGGGCGACGGCGATGGCGGTATCCGCCGGAAGCCTGGATTCTGAGAATCCTGACGGCGAATCTGAGAATCTATTAGGATTCCCGCGGTCCGTCGCCTAGGCTGGTTCGCTGTGGTGGGGGCCGTGGTCCGCACCCGCGCAGGCCGGCACCAGCCGCGAACCGCTCCGGCGGATGCGGCAAGGCCGGATGGCACCAGCACTGGAGACGAATGAACAACGCTGACGACTTCGAGACCCCCGAGGAGCTGACGCTCCCGCTGCGGGCACTGCCCGAGAGCGACGACGAGCCGACGCAGGCTCTGACCGCGCCCCGCAGCCGACGCAAGCGTCTCGTCGGCGGGATCGTCGCCGGTGCGCTCGCGCTGACTCTCACCGTCGGTGGGTTCTCCGTCGCCGCGGCCCACAAGGCCGTCACCGTCTCAGCAGACGGCGCCCTGGCCGAGACGGGCACCTTCACCGGCACCGTCGAGGCGCTGCTCGCCGAGCAGGGCATCGAGGTCGGGGAGTATGACGAGGTCACTCCCGCGCTCGATTCGCAGCTTGCCGACGGCCTGGAGATCGAGATCGTGCGCGCCCAGCCGGTCGACGTCCTGCTCGACGGCACCACCGACGTCCTGTGGACCACCGAGGAGCACGTCGGTGCCGCACTGACCCGCGCCGCTGGCGGCCGGTCGGTCGCCATGGCCGTCTCCCGCTCCGCCGAGCGCGCCGAGATCGACCTGCCGATCTCCGGCGACGTCCGGATCGTCAGCATGGACGGCGCGGTCGAGGCGACCGCGGCCGCCCCCATCGCACTTCAGGCTCTGCTCGATGAGCACGGGCTGACGCTCGGCGAGGCTGACGAGATCACCGTCGCCGCCGAGCAGGACGGCACCACCGTCATCACGATCGTCCGCTGGGCGACCACCCGCGTCTCCGAGTCCGAGACCGTCGAGCACGGCGCGACGACGGTCAAGAGCGACAAGTACTACGAGGACACCAAGAAGGTGACGACCGAGGGCGTCGACGGCCGGATCGACCGGGCGTTCGAGGTCACCACCCGCGACGGTGTCGAGGTCGAGAAGAAGCTCGTCGGCGAGGTCGTCGCGGTGGAGAAGGTCGACCAGGTCACGACCGTCGGCACCAAGAAGCGCCCCGCGGCATCGTCTTCCTCTTCCTCGGCCACCTCGGGCGCCGTCGGCGGCGGCGTCTGGGCCAAGCTCGCGCAGTGCGAGTCGGGCGGCAGGGCGTCGGTTGTCAGCAGCAACGGCCTCTACCACGGCCTCTACCAGTTCACCGTCTCCACCTGGCGCTCCGTGGGCGGATCGGGCCTGCCGTCGCAGGCCTCCCCGGCGGAGCAGACGAAGCGGGCGCAGATGCTGCAGGCCAAGGCCGGCTGGGGCCAGTGGCCCGCATGCTCCCGCAAGCTCGGCCTGCGCTGAGTAACCGCAGCTGATTCAAGAAAAGGAGCGGGCCGCCCAACCGGGCGGCCCGCTCCTTTGTCTCGTGTGGCGTGAGGACTACGCGCCGGCGAGCAGCGCCTGCTCGGCCTCCTTGGTCCAGATGCCGTCCTTCAGCTTCGCCGCGACGTGCGGCAGCTTCTCCGGCATGTCGACGAGCCTCGTCAGGGGCAGGTCGTGCAGCATCGGGAAGACCATGATCTTGCCGCCCGACGTGCGGTTGATCACCGAGTCGATCGCGTCGCGGAAGCCGGCCATGCCGGTCACGGCGTCGAGCGAGATGTGGGTGTCGATGATCCCCTCCTCGATCTTCCGCAGAACGGTGCGCATGTCGGAGACGTCGGAGCCCGACGTGCCGAACATGAAGATGCGACGCTCGAGGATGCCCTGCAGGTCGAACTCGCCCAGCGTGCCCGCGGGAATGCCGGCGAACGCGTTGATGATGGCGCCGTCGGCCGCGAGGTCGACGGCCTGCGAGACGACCGCCGGAACCGGAACCATGCACTCGATGTGCGTGTAGCCGGGCTGCAGCGGCGTCGTGCCGGTGTTGACGTACTCGATCGGCACACCACGCTCCGCGGCCACAGGGTCGACGGTGGCGGCGAGGTGCGCGAGGCGCTCGTCGTTCAGGTCGGTGCCCGTGACGGAGATGCCGGCGAACCCGGAGGTGACGGCGCGGATCGTGTGCATCAGGCCCATGGGGCCGGCGGCGCCCATGATCGCGACCTTGTCGCCGTCACGCAGCTCGCCGGTGGCCGGGATCCACGCGTAGCCCTCGGCCGGGTCGCTGCCCGTGGTGCCGACGAAACGGATGAAGTCGTAGTGGACGCGGCCGATGTCGAGGGCCACCTTGCGGTCGATCCGTCCACCGTCGAGCACGATGCAGAAGACGCTGCGGGCACCCAGCAGCGCGGCCAGCGCCTCGATGACGGCGGCGTCGGAGCCGTAGTAGACGATGTCGTCGAAGGTGCCACCGAGGCCGGCGACCTCGCCAGGGGCGACGGTGATCGTCTCCGCCGGCGCGTGCGCGGCGGTCAGGGCCTCCAGGCCGGCGGTGGTGCCGTCAGTGACGACGAGCAGGCGTCCGCCGGCGAGCACGTGGTTGCGCTCGGCCCAGGCGTAGGACCCCTCGACGGTGGCCCAGGGCTCGATGAGGCCGATAGCGGCGGCCGAGGGGCCGTCGGTGACGTGGATGAGGAACTCCTCGCCCGACGGCGAGATCACGCAGCGCTCGTCGATGACGACGAACTCCTGCAGCGCACCCTCGAAGTTGTAGCCGAATGCGCCGTTCGACTTGGCGGTGCGCAGGTGCTTCCAGTCGGCCTGGACGAGGACACGGTCGCCGACGGCGAAGTGGGTCACCTCGGAGCCGATGGCGACGATGCGGCCGACCGGCTCGTGGCCGGGGACGGTGGGCTGGCTGCCGGGCTTGTAGCCGGGGATCTCCGCCAGGGCCTCGGCGGCGATGCCCTCGACGACGTCGGACTTGCGGGGGTGGGAGTCGAACGCGTGCAGCAGCTTCGTGTCGCTGAAGCAGATGCCGCAGGCCTCGACCTGCAGCAGCATCTGGTGCGGTCCGACCTCGTCGACGGGCTTGGAGTCGTTGATGATGATCTCGTCGACACCGACGATCTGGATCGCGTGCTGGTGGGCGGGAATCTGGCTCACGGCCTGCCTCTCTTCGTTGATTTCCCCTCCAATCTAGGCCGGGGAACCGGGCCCGGACAGGGGGCGGGGGACAACTGGGCATATGCTCAACGGGTCACCCCCGAACGAGGAGGCGCGCGTGGTCCTGAACCCTGCATCCAACGACCTTGACCTCGTCGTCCGGGCCGCCTGGCTCTACTACGAGGACGGGCTCACGCAGGCGCAGATCGCCACCCGGCTGTTCGTGTCACGCCAGACCGTCGGCCGCCTCCTCGAATCCGCCAGACAGCACGGGATCGTGCGCATCGAGCTCGACGCGCAGTACCTCGCCGCGATGGACCTCGCGACCCAGGTGCGGGAGAAGTTCGGTCTCCGCGACGCCGTCGTCGTGCCCACCGCGCAGGGCAGGCTGTCGAGGGAGCGCACCAACGAGCGGGTCGCCGCCGCGCTCGCCGCCTTCGTCCGGCGCCGGCTCCACCCCGGCGCCGTCGTCGGGGTCTGCTGGGGCGACTCGGTGGCCCGGTCGCTGTCGATGCTCTCGGAGGAGTCCCTCGACGGCGTGCAGTTCGTCTCCACTGCCGGCGAGCTCAGCGCCATCGACGAGGTCCTCACCCGCAGCCCGCATGTGCTGCGCCGGCTCAGGACGATGCCGGCGCCGCTGCTGGTGTCCAACGAGGAGGTCGCCAGGGCGATGCAGGCCGAGACCGCGGTGCGTGACGTGATCGACCTGGCCCGCAGCGCCGTCGTGACGCTCACCGGCATGGGGGCCGCAACCCCCGGAGGGTCCGCCGTCTCCTTCGGCGTCGCCACCGACGAGGAGGTAGCCGAGTTCGCCGCGCGCGGCGCCGTCGGCGACATGCTGGGGGAGTGGTACGACGCGAAGGGTCAGGTGGTGGAGACCTCCTGGTCGCGGCGGCGCATCGGGCTGGGGCTCGAGGAACTGCGTGGCCTCGACAACGTCGTCGGCGTGGCCGGCGGGGTGGACAAGGTCGCCGCCATCTCGGGCGCCATCGCAGGCAGGCTGATCTCGGCGCTCGTCACGGACGAGCCGACCGCTGCCGCGCTGCTGGAGCGTCCGGCGCCCCGCTGACGGGGCGGATGAGCGCGTCCAGCGTCCGCAGCGTCGCCTCCAACTCGACGGACGGCTCCAGCAGCCACTGGATCTGCAGCCCGTCGGAGGCCGCGATGATGAGCGCCGCGAGGTGGTCGGCGGGCACGTCGTCGCGCACGAGGCCCGCCCGCTGCTGGTCGAGCAGGCTGGCGGTCATGGAGGAGCGGAGGCGCTCGAACCGCGTGGTGAAGTGTTCCTTCGCCGCCGGGCTGTCGGTCTCGAGCGCGGTCGCCACCAGCGTCGTGTAGAGCTCGACGAGGCCGGGCACCTCAAGGTTGCCGATGGCCGAGTCGATCATCGACTCCGTCCCCTCGCGGACGTCCCGCCGTTCCGCGCCGCCGCGGGTGGCCTCGGCATGGGCGTAGACGGCGACCAGCAACTGCTCGCGGGAGTCGAAGTAGTGCAGCAGCGCCGCGTGCGAGATGCCGAGCGACTCGGCGATCCGGCGCAGCGAGGTGCCGTGCGAGCCCCGCTCGCGGAAGACGTCGATGGCGCGGTCGAGGATCTCGAGGCGGCGGGCCACGCCCTTGGGGCGGGCGCCCTGCCGGCCGATCACTGGGCCCTGCTCCGTCATGGGAAGAACCTAGCGCCAAACGTAACCTCCATGTGGAGGTTACGTGCTACTCTCCTCATCAACGCCCGTTCGAGGGCGCCCCTGACAATGACGTAAGGACTTCACCCATGGGCCTTCCCGTAGCCTCCGTACAGCTGTACACCCTGCGCGAGGAGTTCGCCGCCGACATGCACGGCTCCCTCGACCGCCTCGCGGCCCTCGGCCTGCGCAACGTCGAGGCATTCGACTTCGTCGGCCGCCCGGCCGAGATCCGGGCCGCGCTCGACGCCAGCGGGTTGGCCTGCCCGACCGGGCACGCGCCCCTGTTGACCGACGAGCTGTGGACCCCCGACGGCTCCATCCCCACCCCCGCGCCCGAGATCGTGTTCGAGGCGGCCGCCACTCTGGGCATGACCACCGTCTTCGACCCGTTCGTCGCCGCTGACCGGTGGGTCACCGTCGACGGCGTCACCGACATCGCCGAGCGGCTCAACGCCCTCGCCGACATCGCAGCCGGTTTCGGGCTCAAGGTCGGCTACCACAACCACGCGCAGGAGTTCGTCGCCTCCTTCGACGGCCAGAGCGCCTACGAGCGGTTCATCCAGCTCACCCGCCCTGAGGTCGAGATCGAGCTCGACCTGTTCTGGGCCCTCACGGGCGGCCAGGACGTCGTCGCCCTCGTCGAGCGGCTGGGTAGCCGGCTCACCGCGGTCCACGTCAAGGACGGCATCACACCCGAGATCAACCCGTGGGCCGACGGCACCGGGGTGACCGGATCCGAGAGCCTGCGCCAGACCCGCCCCGGCGACGGCCAGGTGCCCCTCGGCGACGCGCTGCGGGCGGGTGTCTCCGTCACGCAGGCGATCATCGAGTATGACCACGCGCCCGGCGACGTCTTCGACGACATCGCCGCGAGCCTGGCGTTCCTGCGCGACGGCGGGTACGTCGCATGAGCGGCCGCACGGGGGTCGGCGTCGTCGGTGCGGGCGTCATCAGCCAGACCTACCTGGAGAACCTCGGCTCGTTCCCGGATGTGGAGGTCCTCGCCGTCGGCGACCTGCAGCCGGAGCGTGCCGAGGCGCAGGCCAAGGCCAACGGTGTGCCGCGCTGGGGAACGGCGGCCGACGTCCTGGCCGATCCCGAGATCGGCCTCGTCGTCAACCTCACGGTCCCCGAGGCGCACGTCGCCGTCTCGACGGCGGCAGTGGTGGCAGGCAAGCACGTCTGGACAGAGAAGCCCATCGGCATGGACCGCGACTCCGCCCGCGGCCTGCTCGAGGCGGCGCGGGCGGCCGGCGTCAGGGTGGGCTGCGCGCCCGACACGATCCTCGGCCCCGGCTTCCAGACGGCGAAGCGGGCGATCGCCGCCGGCGTCATCGGCGAGCCGATGTTCGTCAGCACCGCCTTCCAGACCCAAGGCCCCGACCTGTGGCACCCGTCGCCCGCGTTCCTGTTCGCCCAGGGAGCCGGCCCGCTGCTGGACATCGGCCCCTACTACTTCTCGGCGATGGTCAGCCTGCTCGGCCCCGTCGTCGGGGTGTCCGCCCGCGGCTCCCGGCCCCGCACCGAACGCGTCATCCACGCCGGCCCCCGGGCCGGCGAGACGTTCCCCGTCGAGGTCCCCTCCACCGTCCAGGTGCTCACCTCCTTCGCGGGCGGCCAGCACGGCACGCACCTGCTGAGCTTCGACTCCGCGCTCGAGCGCCACGGCGTCGTCGAGATCCACGGCACCGAGGGCTCGATCATCCTGCCCGACCCGAACATGTTCGAGGGCCGGATCGCCTATGTGCGGCCGCTCGGCGTCCTGCGTGACGGCATGTCCGTCGAGCAGGAGTGGATCGACATCCCGCAGGAGGGTGTGGTCGTCGGCCGGGGCCTCGGCGTGCTGGACATGGTCCGCGCGATCGCGGAGGACCGTCCGCATGTCGCGAGCGGCGAGCTGGGCTACCACGTGCTGGATATCCTGCTGTCGGCCGAGGAGTCGGTGGCCAGCGGCACCCACGTGGAGGTGAGCAGCACCGTCGCCCCGGTTCCCCCCGTCGAGGCCGGGTTCGACCCGTTCGCGGCCACCGTGTAGCGATAGGAGCCCCCATGGCAGAGCGACCAGTCGTCCTCGTCACCGGCGCGACCGGAGGGATGGGACGGCTGATCGTCGCCGACCTCGCCCGCGATCGTGACGTCATCGCCGTCGGCCGCAATGAGGCAGGGCTGGCCGCCCTGGCCGAGGAGCACGGCGTCCGTACCTGGCAGCTCGACCTGGCCGCGCTCGCGCGCGGCCAGGCGCCGGGGGCCGCCGGGTTCGTGGAGGGCCTCGACCGGCTGGACGGCCTCGTCCACGTGGCCGCGGTCGGCGGCCACTGGAGCGCGGACGAGGCCACCCTGGAGCGCTGGCATGAGCAGTTCGACACCAACGTGGTCGCCCCTGCCGAGCTGACCCGCCTGACGCTGCCGCTCCTGCGCCGCGCGCAGGGGCACGTCGTGTTCATCGGGTCGGGCGCCTCCCGCGTGCCCGTCCCCGGCAGCGTCATCTACGCGCCGTCCAAGCACGCGCTGCGGGCCTACGCGGAGGCGCTCCGCGATGACGAGTCGCCGCACCGGGTCCGCGTCACGTCGCTGGAGCCGGGCCCCACCGCCACCGACATGGGCCCGCGCCGCGCGCCCGCCGAGGCGCTGATCCAGCCGGCATCGGTTGCGGCAGCCGTGCGCTTCGCGCTCGACTCGCCCCCGGACGTCGACATCACCGTCGTCGCCGTCCGGCCCCGCGTGGAGCTGAACCGGCTCTGACGTGAGCCGACGACCCGACGGCGTGGGCCGCGGCGGGGCGCTCCGCCGCGTGTTCGCCGACACCCGGCCCCTGCACCAGCCGGACTTCCGGCGCCTGTGGCTGGCCAACGTCGTCACGGTCATCGGCGCGCAGTTGACGGTGGTCGCCGTCCCGGCGCAGATCTATCAGCTGACCGGATCCTCCGGCATGGTCGGCCTGACGGGCGTCTTCGGGCTCGTCCCGCTCGTCGTGTTCGGGCTGTGGGGTGGGGCGCTGGCCGACCACTTCGACCGGCGCCGGCTGCTGGAGATCACGACGACTGGCCTCATCGTCACCTCTGGTCTGCTGTGGGCGCAGGCCGCGGCCGGCGCCGACAACGTGTGGCTGTTGCTGGCCACCTTCTCCGCGCAGCAGGCCTTCTTCGCCGTCAACCAGCCCACCAGGGTCGCCATCCTGCCCCGGATCCTGCCCGCCGAGCTGCTGCCCGCCGCGAATGCCCTGAACATGACGGTGATGTCGGCCGGCGCGATCGCCGGGCCGCTGGTGGGCGGCGCCCTCATCCCCGTCCTCGGCTACGCCTGGCTGTACCTCATCGACACGCTCACCCTGACGGTCACGCTGTACGCCGTGTGGCGCCTGCCCCGGATGCCCGTCCTCGGGAGGACGGGGGCCCCCGGCCTGAGCTCGGTCATCGACGGGTTCCGCTACCTCGCATGGCACAAGATCCTCCTTCTCAGCTTCCTCGTCGACCTGATCGCCATGGTCTTCGGAATGTCGAGGGCGCTGTTCCCCGAGGTGGCGCATACCGTCTTCGGCGGCCCCGCCGAGGGTGGCTGGGAGCTGGCGCTGCTGTACGCGGGCATGCCGGCGGGCACCGTGCTCGGCGGCATCCTCAGCGGCTGGCTGTCCGGGGTCAGACGGCAGGGGGCCGCGGTGCTGGCCGCCATCGCCGGATGGGGCATCAGCATGGCGCTGCTCGGCCTCGCCGTGGGCTGGGCTCCCGGCGCTGCGCGCACGATGTTGGTGGTGTCGGTCGTGCTGCTGATGGCGGGCGGCCTGGCCGACATGGTCTCGGCGGCCATCCGGCAGACCATCTTGTTGACCGCCTCCGACGACGACGTGCGCGGCAGGCTGCAGGGGGTGTTCATCGTCGTCGTGGCGGGAGGGCCGCGTGTCGCGGACGTGCTGCACGGCTGGGCCTCGGAGGCCGTTGGACCGGCTGCAGCCATCGGCGGCGGTGGCGTGCTGGTCGTGCTGGGAATCGTGACGGTGGCGCTCGCAGCCCCGTCGTTCCGGCGCTATCGTCCCTGAGTGGGCTCAGGCATCGGGGCCGGCCTCGGCCGCCACCGGCAGACGAAGCACGAACTTGGCACCGGAGCCCGCCTCGTTGCTCGCCTTGACGCTGCCGCCGTGGGCCTCGGCGGTGTGCGCGACAATGGCCAGGCCCAGGCCGGTGCCCGGCGTGTTGCGGGCCTTGTCGGAACGGTAGAACCGGTCGAAGATCAGCGGCAGGTCGCTCTCCTCGATGCCGGGGCCCGAGTCGATGATCGTCAGCGCGCCGTCGACGAGGTGCACCACGATGGTGCCGTCGGGCGGCGAGAACTTCACCGCGTTGTCGAGCAGGTTCGTGATGGCACGCTCGAGCGTGGCGGCGTCGGCCATGACGGGGGTGGGCTCGAGTTCGACATCGAAGTTGATGCTCGGGCCACGACGGCGGGCCCGTTCGATAGCCGCCTCGGTGACGTCGGACATGTCGAGGGGCTCGTGCGGACGCTGCAGATGATCGTCGCGGGTGAGGGCCACCAGGTCGCCGACCAGGGCCGAGAACTCGCCCAGCTGCGCCGCGACATCGCCGAGCACCTCGCCGCGGGCGCCCTCGGGCAGCATGCCGGACTGCTCGTCGGCCAGCAGGAGCTCGACGTTGGTGCGCATGGAGGTCAGGGGCGTGCGCAACTCGTGGCCCGCGTCGGCGATCAGCTGCCGCTGCTGCTCGCGGGACTGCTGCAGGGAGCGGAGCATCTTGTTGAACGACTGCGTGAGCTCGCCGAGGTCGTCGCGGCCGTAGATGCGGATGGGGTTCAGCTCGTCGGTCTGGGTGACCGACCGCACGGCCTGCGACAGGCGCCGGACGGGGGCTAAGACCGCCCGGGCCGTCCACAGGGCGGCGCCCGTGGTCGCGCCGACTCCGAGTAGACCCGCTGACACGAGCACGATCCACAACGAGCCGAGCGTCGACTGCAGCGCGCCCATCGGGCGGGCGTAGACGACTGCGTAGCTCTGGTCGACGCTCACCCGCAGCGGCACGGAGACCACCCTGTACGTGACGTTGTCGATGTCGAGGGTCCGCGCAGACGAGCCCGACTGGAGCCGCGCGATCGCGATCTCCTCCGGCCCGACAGGCAGCGTCTGTTCCTGCCCGGGGTTTTGCTGCACGACCCCGGACGCGGACACGACGGCAAGGAGCCCGTTGGTGGCGTCGATGCTGGCCGTCAGGCCTTCGTTGCTGTCGAGCGCTGTGGCGACGGCGGCGGAGGCCGTCTGCGCGACGGAGGTCAGCTCCCGGTCGAGCTGGTCAGTGAGCGACCAGCGGGTGACGGTGAAGGTCGTGCTGCCCACCAGGATGACGGACAGGGCGACACTCAGCCCGGTCAGCAGGGCCAGCCGCCACTGCAGCGACTGACCACTGATCAGCCGCGTGACACCCCGACGGAAGCGAATCCACCAGCTGCCGATCACGGGGAGTTTCACGCAGGACGTACCCGATCCCGCGCACCGTGTGGATCAGGCGCGAACGTCCCCCGGCCTCGGTCTTGCGCCGCAGGTAGCCGATGTAGACCTCGAGCGAGTTCGCCGTGGTCGGGAACTCAAAACCCCAGACCTCGTTCAGCAGCGTGTTGCGCTCCATCACCCGGCGGGGGTTCTCCATGAACACCTGCAGGAGGGCGAACTCGGTACGGGTCAGCGAGATGTGCTGGCCGCTGCGCGTCACCTCGCGGTGCTGGGTGTCCAGCGTGACGTCCTGGAACGTGAGGACGCGGGACTCGGACTCGGTGGACGGCCGGGTGCGCCGGGTGAGCGCACGGAGCCGGGCGAGCAGTTCGTCGAGGGCGAAGGGCTTGACCATGTAGTCGTCGGCGCCGGCGTCGAGCCCGTCGACACGGTCACCGACGGCGTCGCGGGCCGTCAGGATGAGGATCGGGGTGTCGTTGCCTCCGTCGCGCAGCATGCGGGTGGTCTCGAGGCCGTCAAGCCGCGGCATCATCACGTCCATGACGATCGCGTCGGGGTGTAGCCGACGAGCTTCGCGAGGGCTTCGACGCCGTCGGCGGCGGTCTGCACCTCGTCGCCCGAGTACGTCAGCGAGCGTGCGAGCGAGTCACGAACGGCCTGATCGTCGTCCACTACCAGGATCTGCATGGGTCAGCCTCCACCTTCCACTGCTTGTGCGGATCCTACCTGGCTCCGGCACCCTTTCCCGTGCGACGACCCGTGCACGGGCGGGAACTGGTCCGACTAGGGTCGACGCATGGCAAAGGTCGTATTCGTGTGCTGGGGCAACATCTGCCGCTCCCCGATGGCGGAGCGGGTCGCCCGCCGTCTGGCCGCAGAGCGGGGGCTCGACGTGGAGATCGTCAGCGCAGGCATCTCGTCGGAGGAGTCCGGCAACCCCATCGACCGGCGGGCGGTGCGCAGCCTCACAGCGCGCGGCTACGACGCTGCGGGGCACCGTGCCCGCAGGATCACGCCGGCGGACCTGCGGGAGGCGGACCTGGTGGTCGCCGTCGAACCCTTCCAGGTGGAGCGGCTCCTGACGCTGGACCCCGACGCGACGGTCGCCCTGCTGAACGACTTCAATCCAGCCAAGCCGAAGGACGAACCGCTGATCGACCCCTGGTACGGCGACCAGGCCGGCTTCGAGGACACCCTCGACGACGTTGAGGCGGCCATGCCGGGGATCCTCGACGCCGTCTCGCTATCCTGAGGACTTCCGCACCACGAGAGGCAGGACCTCCGATGAGTCTGCTCGGCCGCAGCTTCCTCAAGGAACTCGACTTCACCGCCGACGAGTGGCGCGCGCTGCTCGACCTGGCCGCCCGGCTCAAGGCCGAACGCCGCACAGGGACCGAACGCCGTCGGCTCATCGGCCGCCAGGTGGCGCTGCTGTTCGAGAAGACGTCCACCCGCACCCGCTGCGCCTTCGAGGTCGCCATGGCGGACCAGGGCGGCACCACCACCTACCTGGATCCCTCCGGATCCCAGATCGGGCACAAGGAGTCGGCGGCCGACACGGCGCGCGTGCTCGGGCGGTGGTACGACGGCATCGAGTACCGGGGCTCCGGCCAGGACGTCGTCGAGACCCTTGCCGAGCATGCCGGCGTGCCCGTCTACAACGGGCTCACCGACGACTGGCACCCCACGCAGATGCTCGCCGACCAACTCACCATGCTGGAGCACGCAGGCAAGCCGCTGCCGGAGATCGCCTTCGCGTTCCTCGGCGACGCTCGCAACAACGTCGGCAACTCGCTGCTGATCTCCGGCGCCATGATGGGCATGGACGTGAGGATGGTTGCCCCCACCTCGCAGCAGAACGCCCCCGAGATCGTGGCCCGTGCCCGCGAGGTGGCGGCCACCACAGGCGCCCGCATCACGATCACCGACGACGTCGCGGAGGGTGTGGCCGGCGTGGACTTCGTCTACACGGACGTGTGGGTGTCGCTGGGCGAGCCGAAGGAGGTGTGGGCCGAGCGCATCGAGCTGCTGCGGCCCTACCAGGTCAACGCCGAGCTCATGGCGGCCACCGGCAACCCTGACGTGAAGTTCATGCACTGCCTCCCCGCGTTCCACGATTTGGCCACGTCAGTCGGGCGGGACCTCCACGGGCAGTTCGGCATCGAGGGCGTCGAGGTCACCGACGAGGTGTTCGAATCGGACGCCAGCATCGTGTTCGACCAGGCGGAGAACCGGATGCACACCATCAAGGCGGTGCTGGTCGCGACTCTCGTCGGCGACGAGTGACGCCAGCCGCCTGGGCGCAACGAGAGAGGGGGTCGGTGCACATCGTGCACCGACCCCCTCTTCAGGTCCGCAGACTCAGTTGCCCGTGCTGGGCAGACCCGGCTTCACCGGAGGAGTCGTCGGGGAATCGCCCGCGACGACCGTGACCGGCAGGTAGATCCTGGTGCCGGAGCCCTCGGCCACGAAGGTGACGATGTGCTCGCCGGCCAAGATGTCGGAGCCCGCAGGCAGCGAGATCGTGATGGACCCCTTGCCCTCGGCCACCGTCCCGGCGCCCACCTGGGTGCTGCCGATGAAGGCCGCCAGCGTGCTGTTCGCCAGCTTCGGCGAGACCTTGTCGCCCTCGTTCAGCATCATGTCGAGTGTCTGCGGGGTCGCAGACTCGTCGATGACGTCACCGAACGAGAACGTCAGGCCGGTGCCGCCAGCCTTGAGCGTCCCGGCCGGCACCCGGGCGGAGACGCCCCGGCGGGAGTAGTCCGGGGACAGCGGGCTGTTGGCCTCGACCCACTCCACCCAGGCCTCGATGTCGGCGCGACCCGTGTCCTTGTGGTTGACGCCGTTGGCGAACTCGTAGAAGTTGTCGCCGCCGGTGCTCAGGAAGCTCGCCGTGGCGATGGTGTAGAGCTTTGCCGGGTCGATCGGCTTGCCGTTGATCGAGACGGAGGTGATGCGCGATCCCTCGGGCAGCGACTCGTCGAAGGTGTAGCTCACGTTCTTCGACAGGCCGAGCGTCAGGTAGGAGCGGCTGGGCACGGTTGCCCTCCTTGTCACGCTGCCACTGCTGCTCGAGGACCTTCGTGAACTGGGCGCCCGTGAGGTCAACCGTGAACAGCGAGTTCGCGAACGGCAGGGTCATGGCAGCCTCGCGGTAGGTGATGTCCCCCGCATTGAAGCTGTCGCGGGTGCCGCCGGCGTTCTGGACGCCGATCACCTCGGGGTCGCCGCCACCGAGCACGTCGGCGAACATCTGCGCGACCGTGTTGGTCATGGGTGACTCCTGGTTGCGCGTGCCGGAGCCGCCGTCGCCGGCGGTCGAGATCGCCTGGGTCGCCGTGCCGATGACCCTCTCGCCCTTCTCCAGCGCGGAGGTATAAGCGGCGCGGGCGATGTCGTTGATCTCCTTGATCGCAGGCAGCGACTCGTCGGCCACACCGGGCTTGATGATCGTCGGGGTCGTAGTGCAGACGCCGCCGTCGACGGTGTCGACCACAAGGTCGACCTTGGCGAGCTTCGCGGCGTACGACGAGGCCTGGATGATCGGGCGGCCGCCGTTGGCGCTGGCGTAGGAGTATTCCTGGTGCGTGTGGCCGTTGAAGATGACGCTCACGCGGTCGTCGATCCGACGGTAGATGTCGTCGAAGGCGCCGCTGGCCGCGGCGTTGTCGGCCGCGCTCAGGGCCCCGTTCCCGGCACCCTCGTGGATGGAGGCCAGCACGATGTCGGCCTCACCGTTGGTGGGGTCGCCGTCGAGGAGCTTGTCGGTGACGCGGTTGATCGCTGCGACCGGATCGCCGAAGTCGAGGGCGGTGATGCCGCCGGGCGAGACGAGCGACGGGACGTCGCCGGTGACTGCGCCGACGATGGCGATGTCGAGGCCGGCCTTGGTGACGATCTCGTACTCCTTCAGCGGCGCCGCCACGGTGGTGGTGCCCTTCAGGTACACGTTCGCGCCCAGGTTGGCGAAGCTGCTTCCGGGGACGACGCGGCCGCTGAGGTCGGTCCAGCCCTTGTCGAACTCGTGGTTGCCGACGGCGGAGGCGTCGACGCCGGCCGCGTTCAGGATGTCGATCGTCGGGGTGTCGTCCTCGATCATCGAGACGAACGTCGAGGCGCCGATGTTGTCGCCCGAGCTCAGCAGCAGGACGTGGTCGTCGCCCTGGGCGACGCGGGCCTGCTCGACGGGTGTGAAGAGTGCACCCGCCAGGTAGCGGGCGGGGTCGTCGACCTTCCTGCCGTCGTCGATGACGCGGCCGTGGAAGTCGTTGAAGCCGAAGACCGTGATGGTCTCCGTCGGGTTTGCTGCGGTGCAGACACCGGGCGCGGCCGCCGCGGTGGGGGCGAAGGTGGCGACGCTCAGGCCGCCAGCGATGAGGGCACCGGCGGCAAGTGTCGCGGTGGCCCTCCGGGTAGTGCGAATCATCTCTCTCCAGTTCGACTCGGCTGCTCGGGCAGGGCCGCGGCCGGATGGTCGGCGGCAGCCAGGCCCCTCACTCTATGCAGTTACCGGGGCTCGTGGGCGGGTTCGTTACCAGAAGTTCATGTGGGCCGTCCGTCTGCGGCGCAGGATGGGTGGGGAAAGCGCGCGTCGGCTTTGTCGGAAGTCCACAAGGATGGGGCTTCCACTGTGGGCGGAAACGCGCGGAGTCGGCGCAGAAACCTAAGCTACGCTGGCGTAAGTTACGGTTACGTAGGTTGGCGGAAGGGGCCCGGGTGCTGGGTCAGAGCAACGAGATGGTGCAACTGCTCACCCCTGAGGGAGAGCGGCTCACACACGACGATTTCGCGTTCACGGGAAGCGACGCCGACCTGGTCGGCTACCTGCGCGACATGATCCTCGCCCGGCGGTTCGACGCCGAGGCCACGGCGCTGCAGCGTCACGGGGAGCTGGGGCTCTGGACGCCGCTGCTCGGCCAGGAGGCGGCGCAGATCGGCTCCGCGCATGCCCTGCGCCCCACCGACGTGGTCTTCCCCTCCTACCGGGAGCACGCCGTCGCCATGGTGCTGGGCGTGCCGCTCGCCAACTTCCTCGCCCTCTTCCGCGGATCCAACGGCGGCGACTGGGAGAAGCTCGAGACCTTCCGCAACTATCAGATCGTCATCGGCTGCCAGGCGTTGCACGCCACCGGCTACGCCATGGGCATCCAGTTCGACGGCGCCGTCGGCAATCCCGACGACGCGGACAACGCCGGCGTCGTCGTCTACCACGGAGACGGCGCCGCCAGCCAGGGCGACGTCAACGAGGCATACGTCTTCGCGGCCAGCTACCAGGCGCCCGTGGTGTTCTTCTGCCAGAACAACCAGTGGGCGATCTCGGAGCCGATCGCGCTCCAGTCGCGCATCCCGCTCTACGAGCGCGCCCGCGGCTTCGGGTTCCCCGGTGTGCAGGTCGACGGCAACGACGTGCTCGCCGTCAAGGCCGTCACTGACTGGGCGCTGGCCCGCGCCCGCGCCGGCGAGGGCCCGACCTTCATCGAGGCGTTCACCTACCGCATGGGTGCCCACACCACGTCCGACGACCCCACCAAGTACCGCGCCTCCGGCGAGGAGGAGGCGTGGCGCGGCCGCGACCCGATCCTGCGGCTGCGCCGCTACCTGCGCTCCATCGGCGCCATCGACGACGCGTGGGAGGCCGAGACGGAGGCCGAGGCCGGCCGCCTCGGCGAGGAGGTGCGCTCCCTGATCCACCAGATCCCGGACGTCACCATGGACCACCTGTTCCAGACCGTCTACGCAGAGCCGACCGTCGCCCTCGAGGCGCAGCGCCGCGAGTACGCTGAGTACCTCGCCGGGGAGGACGCATGACCGAGAAGCTCACCATCGCCAAGGCCCTCAACCGCGGACTGCGCCGCGCGCTCCAGGCCGACCCGAAGGTCCTGCTCGCCGGCGAGGACATCGGCAAGCTCGGCGGCGTGTTCCGCATCACCGAGGGGCTGCAGGCCGAGTTCGGGGAGAACCGGGTCATCGACTCGCCGCTGGCCGAGTCTGGCATTATCGGCACCGCCGTCGGCCTGTGCATGCGCGGCTACCGTCCCGTCGTCGAGATCCAGTTCGACGGGTTCGTGTTCCCCGGTTTCGCGCAGATCGTGACGCAGGTCGCGAAGTTCCACATGCGCACGGGCGGGCAGACGCCCATGCCGATGGTCATCCGGATCCCGTTCGGCGGCGGCATCGGCGCCGTCGAGCACCACTCCGAGTCGCCCGAGGCCTACTTCGCGCACACGCCGGGCCTGAAGGTGGTCAGCTGCGCGAACCCGACCGACGCCTACTGGATGATCCAGCAGGCCATCCAGTCCGACGACCCCGTCGTCTTCCTGGAGCCCAAGCGGCGCTACCAGACGAAGGACGAGGTCGACTTCACGCAGAAGCCCGCGCCCATGCACCAGGCGGCCATCACCCGCTACGGCACCGACGCGACGCTGCTCTGCTACGGGCCCATGGTCAAGACCTGCCTCGAGGCGGCCGCCGTCGCCGCCGAGGAGGGCACGTCGCTGGAGGTCGTCGACCTGCGGACGCTGAGCCCGATCGACTGGGTGACGGTGACCGCCTCGGTGCGGCGCACCAAGCGTGCCGTCGTCGTCCACGAGGCGCCCCTGTCGCTGGGCATCGGCGCGGAGATCGCGGCCCGGCTGCACGAAGATCTCTTCTACGTCATGGAGGCCCCGGTCATGCGCGTCACGGGCTACGACATGCCGTACCCGCCGGCCCGCGTCGAGGAGGAGTACCTGCCCTCCGTCGACAGGATCCTGGAGACCGTCGACCGTTCGCTGGCCTTCTGATGGCCACCATCGCACCGCTGCTGAAGGGAGCGCGAGGATGAAGCGCCAGTTCCTGCTACCCGATCCCGGCGAGGGCCTGCTGGAGGCGGAGATCGTCGCCTGGCGTGTGGCCGTCGGCGACGTGATCGCCGTCAACGACGTGCTCGTCGAGATCGAGACCGCCAAGTCGCTCGTGGAGTTGCCGTCGCCGTTCGCGGGCACCGTCACGGGGCTGCTGGTCGCCGAGGGCACCACCGTCGAGGTCGGCACGCCGGTCGTCGAGATCGACGACGGCGTCGAGGCCGAGGAGCCCGTCCCGAACCTGGTCGGCTACGGCGCCAGCGACGCGACCCCCGGTAGGCGTCGACGCCGCGGCCGCGAGGCCCCGGAGCGCTCCGACGCCGCCGACGCGCTGTCCGCCGCGTACGACCAGCACGAGCCGGGCCGCCGCGCCGACGAGATCAGCCCGGCGACCACCGTCGTCGCCGAGTCGACCGGTGATCCGCTGCCGACGCCCGGGGAGGCGCCGGCCGAGTCGCAGCTCGTCCTCTACTCCGATTCAGCCGACGCCCGGGCCAAGCCGCCCGTGCGCAAGTACGCCAAGGACCTCGGCGTCGACCTGTCCACCGTGGTCGGAACCGGCCCCGACGGCACCGTCACGCGGCGCGACGTCGAGGCGGCCGCCGCCTTCCGCTACCTCGATGAGCAGCCGCGGCAGGGCCGCATCCTCAACGACCACGCCTCCTTCCAGGCGCCCCGTGAGACGGGCGCACCGCAGGCGGGGGCCACGTTCGGGAGCGCCCCGTTCGGCGGCTCGGGCTTCGGCGGCGGCTTCGGGCCGACGGAGGGGCTCGGCGGCTTCGATCCCCTGCAGGGCCGCGCGGAGCGGAGGGTGCCGATCAAGGGCGTCCGCAAGGTGACGGCCGAGAACATGGTGCGCTCGGTGCGCAACCACGTGCACGTGACCGAATGGGTCACCGTCGACGTGACCGGCACCATGGAGTTCGTCGAGTCCCTCAAGTCGAGGCGGGAGTTCGCCGGCCTGCGCGTCTCGCCGCTGCTGGTCTACGCGAAGGCCATCTGCCTGGCGCTGGGCCGCAACCCCGACCTGAACACCTCCTGGGACGAGGAACGCCAGGAGATCGTCTACCACGGCGACGTGAACCTCGGCATCGCGGCCGCCACTCCCCGCGGCCTGATGGTGCCCAACATCAAGGGCGCCCAGCGGCTTAACCTGCTGCAGCTCTGCCAGGCCATCAACCAGCTGGTCCAGGTGTCGCGTGAGGGCCGTCTGCAGCCCGGTGACTACGCCGGGGGCACCTTCACCGTCACCAACGTGGGCGTCTTCGGCATCGACGCGGGAACTCCGATCATCAACGGTGACGAGTCCGCCATCTTCTGCATGGGGGCCATCCAGCGGCGCCCGTGGGTCGTGGGAGAGGGCGCGGAGGAGAGGGTGGTGCCCCGGTCGGTCACGACGCTCGCCGTCGCGTTCGACCACCGGATCATCGACGGCGAACAGGGCTCGAGCTTCCTGCACGACGTGGCGTCCATCCTGGCGGAGCCCGCGCTGGCGCTCCTGTTCTGATCCGACAAGCACAACGCCGTCCCGGGTCACCCGGGACGGCGTTGTCGCGTCGTGGCGGCAGGCGGCGGTCAGGAGGCGGTGGGGGCCTCCGGCTCGACGGCCGCAGCGGCCTCCGCAGCCTTGGCGGCCTCGCTTTCGCGCAGGGCGAGGAGCTTCGTGGCCGAGACGCCGATCTCGATCAGCACGCGCAACGCCAGCACCTTGACCAGGACACCGGCCAGGCCGACGAAGATGCCCTGCACCAGGATGGTCACGGCGCCGCCGCCGTAGGCGACGGCGGCGATGAGGCCGAAGAGCCACTCAACGCCCAGGGCGATCACGCCCAGCATGAAGATCAGCTTCGCCGAGGTGGGCAGCGACAGCTTGGCCCAGGAGAAGTCGAAGGGGCTGGGGTCCTTCGGCGCGGGCGCCGGGACCTGACCGGGGAAGTAGCCGGGGGCTGGCTGACCCTGCCACTGCGGCTGGGCCTGCTGGTTCCAGTCCTGCTGGGGAGCGGCCTGCTGGTTCCAGTCCTGCTGCGGCTGGCCCCACCCCTGCTGGGGTGCACCCTGCTGGTTCCAGTCCTGGGCGCTGGCCTGGGGCTGTGCCTGGTTCCAGTCCTGGGCGCTGGCCTGGGGCTGTGCCTGGTTCCAGTCCTGGGCGCTGGCCTGGGGCTGTGCCTGGTTCCAGTCCTGGGCGCTGGCCTGGGGCTGTGCCTGGTTCCAGTCCTGGGCGCTGGCCTGGGGCTGTGCCTGGTTCCAGTCCTGAGCGCTGGTCTGCGGCTGGGGCTGGCCCCAATCCTGCTGGGCCGGCTGCCCCCAGTCCGGGTTCTGCTGCTGGGCGCCCCACTCGCCGCCCTGGCCGTTGTTCCACTGTTGGTTCGACATGGCGGAAAGTCTGCCACTGTCACGGCTCAGGCGGGCGGACCCGCCCGTTACTGGATGGGGTGTCGTCGGATCCGTGGCACCGGCGCAGGGGCGGACGCGGCGCCGTCGGTTCCGCGTCCGTCACGTCGATGGGGGACACTGGGCGCATGCCAACGCCCACCCGCTTCCAGGTCGATCTTGACGCCCTGCAGCACAACCTCGACGTCGCGCGCCGGCTCGCGGGGGCCGCAAGGTGCTGGCGGCCGTGAAGGCCGACGCCTATGGGCACGGGCTCGTGGCGGTCGCCAGGGCGATCGAGGAGCGTGGGGACGCGGACTGGCTGGGGATCGCCGTCACGGACGAGGGGACGCAGTTGCGCCGCGCCGGGATCCGGCTGCCGATCCTCAAGTTCTCCCCGACGCTGCCCGACGACCTCGCCGAGGCGCTCGCGGCCGACGTCACCGTGTCGGTCGGGGACCTGGCCGCCGTGCGCAGCCTCCAGGAGGCGGCCGCCGCGGCGGGCCGCACCGTCGACGTCCACCTCAAGATCGACACGGGGATGCGGCGAGTCGGCGCAGAGCCGGGGGAGGCGGGCGCACTGGCGGCCGCGGTGCTGGCCAGCCCGAACCTGCGGGCCACGGGGGCCTTCACCCACCTGCCCGTCAGCGACGTGCCGGACGGCGCCGCCTTCACCCGCGCCCAGCTCGACGCCTTCGGGGCAGTGGTCGACGATCTGACCGCCGTGCTGGGTCCGCTGCCGCTGATCCACGCCGCCAACTCCGGCGCCGTCCTCGGCCACGACCTGTCCGGCACCACCATGGTGCGGCCCGGCATCATGATCTACGGCTCCGCGCCCGACCCGCTCACGGCGGGCGGCGGGCAGTTGCGCGACGTCGGCCGCTGGACGAGCCGGGTCACGTTCATCAAGCGCATCCACGCGGGGGAGACGGTCGGCTACGGCCGCACCTGGACCGCGCCCCGCGACACCTGGATCGCGACGGTCGCCGTCGGCTATGGGGACGGGTACTCGCGATTGTTGTCGTCGCGGGGCCGGATGCTCATCGACGGCGCCTCGTACCCGATCGTCGGGCGGATCTGCATGGACCAGACCATGCTCGACCTCGGCCCCGCCACGCCGACCGTGCAGGTCGGCGACGAGGTGGTCCTCATGGGCAGCAGCGGAGACGAACGCATCGGCGTCGAGGAACTGGCCGAGCTGATGGGCACCATCACCTACGAGGTGACGTGCCTGATCACTGCGCGGGTGCCCCGCGACTACGTCTGATCAGCCGGCCTCGACGACGACGCCCGTGAGCTTCGGGCGCCTGCTGGGAAACTCGGCCTCGGCATGCCGGGCGATGGACAGGGTGGACCAGCCGTCGACGGCGGCGCCCACGCCCCCGCCCACGAACGGGATCCGCTTGCCCACCCAGACTCCCAGCCGCTTGCCGCCGAGCTGGTTGAGGGCCCGGTCGAGCAGCGCCTTCGAGACCTGCCCGTCCAGGCGGGCGTCGAACACCGGAGCGGTGGCCACCACGAGCGGGGACGCGGGGAGGACGCCCTTGGAGATCAGCGCCGCGTTGCCGGACGGGCCGAGCATCACCATGAGGATCGCCGTCCGGACCCGCCGGTCGGACAGTTCGTAGCCGCGCAGGTGGGCGATGCCCGCGACGAGGCGGGCCTGGAGGAACGAGGCGGCGGCGACGTTGACGGGCATGGTGAGCAGCGACACGAAGAAGCCGCCCCAGTTCGTCGCGAACCCCTGGCCACCGGCCATCGCCACGTGGGAGGTGACCATGCGGCTGATGGCGTCCTCGACGTCGTTCTTCTGCAGCAGCAGCTGCTTGGCTGTGTGCTTGGCGCCGGGCAGCTTGCCGCGCCCCTCGATCGCGAGGTCGAGGATCTCATGGAACGCGCTGGCGGTCAGCCCCTCAGCCACGGCGAGGGCCTGGTTGGTGTTGTCGCTCACGGCGGCCTCCTCTCAGGCATCCAGAGTGTCACACGAGCCAAGCGGGATCGAGCGTTCTCAGGGTTGAGGAGGGGACGATTCAGGGCGAATCGGCGCGGAGCGACGGAACCGGCGGCGGCGACTGCCAGACTGGCCCGATGGTGGGCACGCTGTTCGGGAGCCCGGGGGACTGGCCCCGGCACGACCTGATCGGCTTCTCGCACGAGTTCGCCGCCCCGCTCGCGCTCGAGGGGTACCGCTGCGGCGTGTTCCCGATGCCGCTCGACGGCGTCGACATGGGCTGGTGGTCGCCGATGCGCCGCGGGCTGCTCCCGCCCCGGGGCCTGCGGGTGACCCGTTCGCTGCGGCAGTCGGCCAGGAGATACACGACCACCGTGGATGCGGCCTTCCCGGACGTCATCGCCCGCTGCGCCGACCCGGCCCGCCCCGACGGCTGGATCGACACCAGGATCCGCACCGCGTTCACCGCGCTGCACCACGCAGGCTGGGCGCACTCCGTGGAGGTGTGGGACGGCGACGTCCTCGTCGGCGGGCTGTACGGCGTGCACACCGGCGGGCTCTTCGCGGGCGAGTCGATGTTCCACGACCCGGTGCGGGGGCGGGACGCGTCGAAGGTGGCCCTGCTGCGGCTGGCGGTCGAGCTGGCCGCCGTCGAGGTCGACCTGTTGGACGTGCAGTGGCTGACGGAGCACCTCGGGTCGTTGGGGGCCTACGAGGTTCCCCGCGAGGAGTATCTGCGTCGCCTCACAGCCGCGCTCGAGCGGCCGACCCGGCCGTGGGAACGTCCCGACAGGATGGGCGGCCAGCGACTCCTGGCCGAGTGGGGCGCCGTCCGTCAGGCCTGATCACTCTCTGTTAGCGTGACTGGAGGCGGCGTCGGGGCCGCCCCGTCCCGAGGAGTCGACATGCCGGAGTTGCCGGAGGTCGCGGCCCTCGCCGCGGGCCTGGACACGAAGCTGCGCGGGCAGGCCATCGCCGCGGGCCACCTCACCTCGTTCGCCGCCCTCAAGACGTATGCGCCGCCCCTGGATGCCCTCGCCGGGCTGGAGGTCGACGGGGTCACACGCCACGGCAAGTTCATCGACGTCGCGGCCCAGGGCCTCCACCTGATCTTCCACCTGGCCCGCGCGGGCTGGGTGACGTGGCACGACGTCGCGCCGAAGGTGCCGGCCCGCACCGGCCGGTCGGGCCTCGCCCTGCGGATCGTGCTCGACGACGGGTCCGGCTTCTCGCTGACCGAGGCGGGGACGCAGAAGCACCTGGCCGTCTACCTGGTCGAGGACCCCGCCGCGGTGCCGGGCGTGGCGGCGCTGGGGCCCGATCCGCTCGCCGACGACTTCACCGTCGACGACTTCCGCGCCATCCTGCGCCGGGCCGGGCGCGCCCAGCTGAAGGGCGTGCTGCGGGACCAGCGGGTGCTGGCCGGCATCGGCAACGCCTACTCGGACGAGATCCTGCACGCGGCGCGGCTCAGCCCGTTCAAGCCCGCCGACGGGCTGGATGACGACGCCACCGCCGACCTGTACGGGCACGTCCGCGGGGTGCTGGGCGACGCGGTGGCCACCGCCCGGGAGGTCCCCTTCGACCAACTGAAGGACGCGAAACGCTCCGGCATGCGGGTCCATGGACGCACCGGTCAGCCGTGCCCGGTATGCGGCACGACGGTGGCGGAGGTCTCGTTCGCGGACTCGTCGCTCCAGTACTGCCCGACGTGTCAGACGGGCGGCAAACCGCTGGCCGACCGCCGCATGTCGAAGCTGCTCAAGTAGGCACGGCGCCGCGGGCCGTGCCGCGACGCCCTAGGCTCGGGGCATGTTGGAGCACGCCATCTGGTGGCACGTTTATCCCCTCGGCGCCGTCGGGGCCCCCATACGCACTGAGCACGGCGACCCCGCCCCTCGGCTGCGGCGCCTGGAGGCCTGGCTCGACTACGCCGTCGAACTCGGCTGCAACGGGCTGCTGCTCAACCCTGTCTTCGCCTCCGTCAGCCACGGCTACGACACGCTCGACTACTACCGCGTCGATCCGCGGCTCGGCGACGACGCCGACCTGGACCGCCTGATCGCGCAGTGCCGCGACCGCGGGATGCTGATCGTCCTCGACGGCGTCTTCAACCATGTGGCCCGCGAGCATCCGTGGGTGCTGGCCCGCCCCGACCTCATCGCCCACGACGACGACGGCGTCCCCCGCGCCTGGGAGGGCCACGACTCGCTCGTGGAACTCGACCACGCCAACCCGGCCGTCGCCGACCTGGTCGTCGACATCATGGGCCACTGGCTCCGCCGGGGCATCGCCGGCTGGCGCCTCGACGTCGCCTACGCCGTCCCGGCCGCCTTCTGGCGCGACGTCACCTCCCGGGTCAGTGCCGAGTTCCCCGAAACCGTCTTCCTTGGCGAGGTGATCCACGGCGACTACCCCGCCTTCGTGGCGGATGCGGGGCTGACGACCGTGACCCAGTACGAGCTGTGGAAGGCGATCTGGTCGTCACTGAAGGACACGAATCTGTGGGAGCTTGCCCATGCCATCGAACGTCACGCCGCGTTCTGCCGTTCGTTCCTGCCGCAGACGTTCGTCGGGAACCATGACGTGACCCGCATCGCCTCGCTGGTCGGGTCGGCGCGGGCGGCACTGGCCGCCGGGATCCTGATGCTGCTGCCCGGCTCGCCCAGCGTGTACTACGGCGACGAACAGGGCTACGCGGGGATCAAGCGCGACGAGCTGGGCGGAGACGACGACGTCCGGCCCCTCCTGCCGCCCTCACCAGCCGACCTCAGCCCGCTCGGGGCCCCGATCCACCAGGCCTACCGGGACGCCATCGGGTTCCGCCGCCGTCACCCGTGGCTGGCCTCGGGGGCCGTCGAGGTGACAGCGCGCGCCAACGAACGACTCGCCTGGCGGATCACGGCGGGGGAGCAGGCCTGCGACGTCGTCCTTGACCTGACGGCGGGAACCCTGGTCGCCGTCGCCGCGGACGAGACGCTGACGATCGGGGCCTGAGCCGGCCCAGGCCACGCAGACCCGGAAACGCAGGAAGGGGCCCGGCCGAAGCCGGACCCCTTCACGCGTTGCTGGTACTCAGCCCCAGATGCCCGCGTTGCGGGACTCGGTGGCGTTGTAGCCGTCGGCGATGTTGCCGAGGAGCACGGGCATGCGCTGCACGATGTCCTGCTGCTTGGCGGCCGAGGCATCCCAGGAGCGCTGGACTTCCTGGTACGAGTTGCGGGCGTTGTCTTCCCACTGGCCCAGCGAGGTCGACAGCTCGGCCTTGAGGGTCTCCAGCAGGTCGGTGAGCTCCTTGTGGGCGTTCGACAGAGCCGAGATGCCCTCCTGGAGACCCGAGGCGGAGTAGATGGTTGAGTCGCTCATGTGATTCTCCTGTGAAGTCGGTCGATCGGCGGTCAGCCGATGAGCCCGGCGATCTGGTTGGCGGTGGCCTGGTTCTCTTCCTCACGCGTGCCGTACTCACGGAGGGTTTCGACGAGCGAGGTGTGGATCTTGTCGAGCCCCTGCTTGACCTTCTCGAACTCCGAGTCGAACTGCTGGTAGCCGCGCTGGAACGCCGTGGAGGCGTTGCCGTGCCAGCGGGACGACAGGTCGGTCATCTGGCCCTGGAGGCGCGTCTGCAGCGTGTGGATCTGCTGGTGCTTGGTCTCGATCTGCTGCGTCGCCTTCTGCATAGCAGCGCGGTCAACGGACTTGTCGCCCATTTCGTGTTCCCTTCGACGATGAGCCACGAGGCTCGTGGATCAGCAACTTCGATGTCTCGGGCTGCTGTGCTGTCGTGCAAGACACTATGCGGCTGGTGGCTCACTTCCCAGAGCCGGGGCCGGAAAAGAGTAGGAGTACCTAGCCGGCGTGGGGGCCTTGACGCGCCGGTCAGCGGCCGACCGGGATCACGGACTCACGCGACAGCGCGAGCCGTTCGCCGAGGCCCGGCCGGAAGAGGCTGATCAGGCTGCCGGGGACGGCCATGGGCTTCACGTCGCCGTAGCCCAGCGCCGCCCGGTCCGACGCCGTCGGGATGGGGTAGCTGCGGCCGTTGAGCAGCAGCACGGTCGCCGCGGCGTCCGGGTCCGTGATGTCCGCATTGCGGAGCAGGGCGCCGCGCATGGGCGGCGAGCTGATCAGGTCGATACCGCCGCTCGGCACGCCGATGTCGCCGGGGATCGTCGGTGTCGTCTGCCCGATGCTCAGCTTCACGCGGGTCGCGTCGCCCTCCTCGAACGTGGCGCAGATGGCGACGTCCCGCAGGCTCGTGTACCCCTCCGGCGGCCTCGGCTCGAACATGGGCACGCCCTCGTCGGAGAAGTTCTCCGTCTCGCTCTGGTTCTCCACGACGTCCAGGTCAGTGATCTCGGACGGCTCGAGCGGGTCGTTCTCCTGCTGCTGGATCAGCTTCATGTCCAGGTAGGCGATGCGGGCCAGACCGTCGTTGAGCTGGATGTAGTAGCGGTCCATGCCGTCGCTCTGCCGCACCACCGCCATCTGTCCGATGGAGAACTTCAGGCTGCTGAAATCGGCGGGCTCGCCATAGCCCGGCACCTCCTTCTCGTCGATGGAGGCGCCGATGGGGATCGCCGAGATCCACGACGCGCCCAGCTCCGCGACAGGCAGGTTCTGCGCCAGGCCCGAGGGCTGGCCGGGCCGCGAGTACAGCTGGTGGAGGCGCCCGTCGACCAGCAGATATTCCGACTCGTCGTGCCCGCGCACGACGATGGCCGCGTTGGTGGTGGTGTCGCTGCGGCCGAACTCGAGGGTCAGGTAGCGGTCGGAAGTCGAGCAGAGCCGCAGGGGGTACTGTTCCAGCGTCTTGGCGTCGGGAAGCTGCCGCGGCGCGCCGGGGATGCCCTGCATCGGCTCGACCTTCTGCCCCTCCATCGAGTTGGTGGCGATGTCGATGACCCGCGGCATGGACGTGGCATCGGGACCGGCGGCCAGCAGCCGCGCCGACGCCACGTCGGTGACGGGAATGACCTTGCCTTCGAGCTGCACGAACAGCGCGCCCGACTTCGGGTCCGACAGGACGACATTGTCCTCACCGGCCCACTGGTCCTTACTGGCGCCTCCGCTGATGATCCCCAGCAGTGCGGTGCCTGCGAGCAGCACCACGCCCAGCAGCACAGAGACGAAGGTGGCCGTGCCCACCCTCTTCAGCGGCGGGGTGGGGTCGTCGGGATCCCGGTTCACGAACGCGGCGATCATGCGCCGCGATGTGAAGGCCTGCGCCTTGAGAAGGTCCTTGCGGGTGGCCATGGCCCTCCTTGGTCGCTCCGGGTCCGCTGCAACGGGGCCACTCTAGTGCGCAGGCCGGGGCAGGCCGTCGGCGTCGGGGGCCGGAACCCCCGGGTCTGGTCCGTCCCACCCCATAGAGTGGGCCCGTCGCGAAGGAGGACCGATGGCGCGAAGAACCATGCCCGCCCGGGGCGCCATGCCCAGGCGGATCCGCTCTACCCGGTTCATCCCGCTTGTCGTCACCTGGCAGGTCGTCGTGGTGGTCGCCATCGTGCTGGTCCTGCAGTGGCAGATCTGGTCGGTCGCTCTCGCCGCGCTGCTGCTGCTGACCGCCATGCTCCTCACCATCCCCGTGAACGGGCGCACGCTGCTCGCCTCGCTGCAGGTCCGGCGCGGATTCCGCGTCCGGGCGGGGAGCCGCGTCCCCTTCCCCGACCTCGCCCCCGACCTGGTTCCGCTCGGCCAGTGGCTGCCGCGCCTGGAGGTCACCCAGATCAAGGACGCCCACGACGGCGAGATCGGCGTCGTCGCCGACGGCGACTCGTGGGCCGGCATCCTCGAGGTCAGCGCCGACAACTCGCTGTTCACCGACCGCGGCGCCAAGCTCGACCTCGCCGCGCTGGCGGCACTGACCCGCCACGACGACGTCGTCTTCGCGGGCATCCAGGTGATCACGTGCACGGTGCCGGCACCGTCGGGGGCCCTGCTGCCCGCCAACTCACCCGCGCTCCAGGCCTACCGGGAGGTGCTGGGGGAGCGCACCCCTCCCGCGCTGCGCCGCACATGGATCGCGCTGCGGCTCGACCCCCGGCTGTGTCTGGAGGCTGTCGGCCGCCGTGGCTCCGGCCAGGTCGGCGTCTTCGCCACCCTGCGGTTCGGGCTGCACCGCGCCCAGACCACGCTGAAACGGCTCGGCGTCGTCACCGAGCCCCTCGACCCGCTGGGCATCGCCGACGTGCTCGCCCTCACCACTGGCGCCACCGAGGTGACCGACCCCGACCGCAGCCACGAGCAGTGGGAATCCTGGGTCTGCGACGGGCTCGTGCACGGGTCGCGCAGCATCGGCGGGCTGGGCGACGAACCCAACACCGCCTATCAGCGGCTCCTGGACGTGCTGAACCGCACCCCGGTGCTGTTCGCCTGCTCGTCCTTCACCGTCTCTCCTGGGGAGCCGGCCGCGGGCGCCCTCCGGCTGGTCACGTCGAACCCCGAACAGGCGAGCCAGGCCGACGAGTATGTGCTGGCCAACCTGCCCGGCGGGCTGCGCCTCGGGCCCCGTGGCGGCGTCCAGGTCCCCGGCCTGCTCGCCACGATCCCCCTCGGAAGGCAGGTCCCCGCGTGACCGAGATCACATTCCAGGCGCTCGCGCCCGGCAGCCCCGACCAGGAACTGCCCGTCGTCGCGACGGGCCCGTCCGGGCTGCTGCTCGGCCACGGCGCAGGCGGGCCCGTCACGCTCCGCCTGTTCCGCAGCCAGCCGACCCGCGTCTACCTTGCGGTCCCCGAGTACCTGTCGTGGCTGCTCGCCTTCCGCGCCATGTGTATCGGGGCCCACCTGTCCGTCATCGCCTCCGACCATCGACGCTGGCTGGCGCTGGCCGACGCCGTCCGCGCCTGCGGCGGCACCATCGACGTGCTGCGCGACGCGGAAGCCGTTCCCGGCCAGGGCCGGCCCTACCGGCCCAGCCTCGTCATCGACGAGGTCGGCGCCGTCGGCACGGGGGACCGCCTCGGCGCCTGGCAGGCTCTCGCAGTCATCGGAGATCCCGCGGCAAGCAAGGCGATCAGCGACCTGCGGGCCTGCGACATGGCGCTGATCGCGCCGCTGGACACCAGGGGCGGGGAGCATCTGCGGCGGGCCTATGCGCTGGGCCCGGCCCAGGTGAGGGCTGTCACGGATCTCGACGAGTCCGAGGTGATCGTCGCGGGCGTGCGGCGCATCGCCCGGGTGCAGGCGCCGCCGTCGCCGACCGAGTACCGGATCCTGTTCGGCGGCTGAGGCCCCGGACGGGTCAGAAGCGGCTGGCGAAGTAGCTGTAGAGGTCGAGCACACCCAGCAGGGTGGGGATGACGCCGATGATGGCGAGCCACTCGAACACGTCGCCCCAGCGGCCCCAGGTGGGGGAGAGGACCTTGCTGAACGTGCGTGCCGAGTAGTGGGCCAGCCCGTAGCCGAGCACGAGCAGGCCGAGGAAGACCGCTACGAGCCCGAGGCCGGAGCGGGTCGCGTCGAAACCCGCCGAGCCGAGGGCGACGCCTACACACACGACACCGCCGACGAGCAGCGCCAGGCGCTGGCCGAGGCCCACGAACGCGCGGGCCCGCAGCAGGAACGCCAGCCCGACGCACAGCGTCAGCAGCGTCGGCCACAGGCCCCGGGTGGGGAAGACGACGACTATGGCCGCCAGCGCCGCCGTCAGCGATGTGGCGGCGAGCATCGCCCCGAGCAGGCGGTCGGCGAGCAGGGCCCTGTTGACGATGTCGGACTGCACCGGGGTCTCGTCGGCCAGCATCGCCTCGGTGGTCATCGGCAGGTTCGGCAGGGCGATGCCGGCGATGCGGTAGCTCAGTGTCGGCAGGAATGTCGTCAGGAACGCCATCGCCACCATGGTGATGGCGGCGACGTCGACGATCTTCCCCTGGAAGATCGTCATGGCGCTCGCCGCGATGACGGTGAACAGCGCGGCCAGCGCCGCGGCGAACAGGGCGAGTGCGCTGACCCGGGCGGCCAGTGCGCAGGCTGCCGAGGCCACCAGCACGAAGGCGCCGGCGAGCAGCAGGCGCAGGTAGACGGGCACGCCGGGAGCGGAGATCGGGTCGGCGGCGAACCAGCCGGTGATCCCCGCCAGCGCCACGCTCGCCCAGGCGAGCGCCGTCGCCGTCACCGTCTCGCGGGCGGCCCTGGCCAGCGCGATCGACGCGATGGCGCAGGCCAGCGCGAGGAACGCGGTCCCGCCGAGGACCAGCCCGAGCGGCAGCATCGACATCGGGTCGGCCGCGATCACCTCGGAGCGGGGACGGGGCCAGCCGAGGATCCCGAGCAGCGGGGTGCCGATCAGCAACAGCAGCATCAGCGTGATGCCGACCCGCTGCGAGTGGACGGGCGCCCAGGAGGGACGCGAGTTGGTGGCACCCGCCACGGCGTCGACGACGTCGTCGAAGGCCGCGTCGGGGATGGCGTTCTCGCGGTGACGGAGGTGCAGGGTCTCGCCGTCGCGGATGTTCAGCTTGGAGATGGGGGAGTACAGGTCGAACGGGTCGGAGCCGAAGCGCTGCAGCACCCAGGCGTGGACCGCCTCGGTCGGGGTGTTTGACTCGAGCCCGGAGAACCTCAGGATGCTCGGCATCAGCTCACTCAGCGTCACGGAGCCGGGGAGGGCCAGGTCGACGCGGCGGCTCGTCGAGATGATCGTGACGCGCGAGAGGTCTTCTTCGGACGGGGTACTCACGCCGCTCACCCTAACGGCAGCGGGGCGCATGACCCAGCATGTCTGCGCGTGCCCCGAAGCCCGCGGTGGCGGACGGGTCGTCGGTTAAGTTAGGCGTCGACGATCTCCGGAGGGAAGCGCACGCATGGGTCTCATCACGTTCCATCGGCCGAAGCGGGTCAATCCGCCGGCGATGCCACGAGGCGACCTGTTGCTGGAGTCGCCACCGGAGATCCCGCCGCCCGCAGCCTCGAAGCCGTTCGGCAACGTGCTGAGGATGCTGCCGATGATGGCGGGCGGCCTCGCGATGGGACTGATGCTCACCTCGGGTGGCATGGCGGGTAGGGGCGTGATGCAGGGCGTCGTCAGCGGGCTCTACGCCGTCTCCATGATGGGCATGATGCTGTCGCAGGTGGGGCGGCAGAACGACGACCAGTCGGCACAACTCGACGCCAACCGGCGTGACTACTTCCGCTACCTCGCCCAGACCCGACGCAACTTCGCCAAGACTGCGGACGAGCAGCGCGCCAGCGTCGCCTACCGGCACCCGGCCCCCGACAGCCTGTGGACCGTCGTCGGCGGGATGCGCATGTGGGAGCGGCGCCCCGAGGCGGAGGACTTCGGCTCCGTCCGGCTCTCGGTCGGCCGCCAGCAGTCGGCGAAACGGATCACCCCGCCCGAATCGCAGCCCATCGAGGACCTGGAGCCGCTGACCACCGGCGCGTTGCGTCGCTTCATCCGCACCCACCGGGTGATCCAGTCTGTTCCGCTCGCCGTCGACCTGCGCGGCTTCCGCGCCGTCCACCTCGTCGGTGACGAGGAGGCGTGCCGCAAAGTGGCGTTCGCGATGGTGGCGCAGCTCGTGACGTGGCATGCGCCCACCGACGTGTCGCTGATGGTGGCCGCCGGCAAGGCGAACCAGCAGTCATGGCAGTGGGTCAAGTGGCTGCCGCACCTCCAGCACCCCACCGAGGCCGACGGCGTCGGCCCGGTCCGCATGTTCGCCACCGGCGCCAGCGAGCTGTCGCAGCTGGGCACCTCCGCGCAGGGGGCCGAGGTGGCGCCGTCGCTGACGGTGATCGTCTCCGACGGCGTCGAGGGCGTGAACTCGCAGCAGTTCGTCACCCCCACCACGCAGGCCGTGACCATCGAGGTGACGGGCAGGAAGGACGTGCCCCGCACACTCGAGTCCGGCGTCGCCGTCTTCGAGGTGAGCGGCGACACCGTCATCCTGCACCGCCGCACCGCCAAGTCGCAGCATGCCCGCACCCCGTTCGGTCGGCCGGATCAGGTGCCGATGGTCTACTGCGAGATGCTGTCGCGGGCCATGGCCCCGTACCGGATGCCGGAGCTGGTGGCCGGCTCCGATGAGTCCGGCGCCACCGAGGTGGTGTTCGAGCCGCCGAAGGATTACCCGGCGATGCTCGGCACCGGCGATCCCCTCACGATGGATCCGCGGATCGCCTGGCGGCCCCGCCCGCTGCGGCAGCACCTCCGCATCCCGTTCGGCACCGCCGAGGACGGCACCCCCGTTGAGCTCGACATCAAGGAGTCGGCGCAGGGCGGCATGGGCCCGCACGGCATCTGCATCGGGGCGACGGGCTCCGGCAAGTCGGAGTTCCTCCGCACCCTGGTGCTCGGCCTGGCGATGACCCACTCCACCGAGCAGCTGAACCTGATCCTCGTCGACTTCAAGGGCGGCGCCACGTTCCTCGGCCTGGACGGGCTGCCGCACGTGTCCGCCGTCATCACGAACCTGGAGGGCGAGCTGTCGCTGGTCGACCGCATGGCCGACGCGATCGGCGGCGAACTCGACCGACGGATGGAGGTGCTGCGGTCCGCTGGCAACTTCAAGAACCGCGAGGACTACGAGGCGGCGCGCCAGGCCGGTGCGGACATCCCACCGATGCCCAGCCTGTTCATCGTCGTCGACGAGTTCTCCGAGCTGCTGTCGGCCCGCCCCGAGTTCATCGACCTGTTCGTCCAGATCGGCCGCGTCGGCCGGTCGATCGCCGTCCACCAGTTGCTGGCGTCGCAGCGGCTTGAGGAGAACAAGCTGCGTGGCCTCGACACGTTCCTGTCGTACCGGATCGCGCTGCGCACGTTCTCGCCGGCCGAGTCCCGCACCGTCATCGGCGTCCCGGACGCCTACGAGCTGCCCACTCCGCCCGGCAATGGCTACCTCAAGTTCGACACCACCGGCATGACCCGCTTCAAGGCGGCCTACGTCTCCGGCCCGTGGCACGGGACCGCGGCGACGGCGCCCGAGCAGCTGAGCCCGATCGAGGACGTCGTCGTCGAGTCGAAGGGCTGGACGCCTCCGGTGCTGGAGTTCCTGGCCGACTACGTGGCACCCGTCCAGCCGCCGGAGCCCGAGCCGACGGTGCTGCCGGCCCGCGCCGCTGCGCCGGTCAAGCCGGAAGAGGCGGTGGCGGAGAAGGAGGAAGAGGACGAGGAGGAGACGCTCCTGTCGATCGCCGTCGGTCGGCTCAAGGGGCACGGGTGGCCCGCGCACAAGGTGTGGCTGCCCCCGCTCGACGATCCACCGACCATGGACCAGCTCCTCGGCGGCCTCGTTGAGGTGGAGGGACGTGGCCTGCAGGCGGCCGACCCGGCTCTGCGCGGCACGCTGCGCGCCCCCTTCGGGCTGATCGACCGGCCCCGGCACCAGCGTCGTGATCCGTGGTGGATCGACTTCGCCGGCTCCGGCGGCAACCTCGCCGTCGCCGGCGGCCCGCAGGCGGGCAAGTCGATGGCCATGCGTGCAGGCATCGCCGGCCTCGCCCTGACGCACACGCCGCAGGAGGTGGGCTTCTACATCCTCGACTTCGGCGGTGGCGCGCTCACCTCGATGCGGAACCTCGCCCACATCGGTTCTGTGACGGGCCGCCTCGACGTCGACCGCGTCCGCCGCACCGTCGCCGAGATCACGTCGCTGCGCGCGTCCCGCGAGCTCCAGTTCGCAGAGCTCGGCATCGACTCCATGACGACCTACCGGCAGGGGCGCCGGGACGGCAGCATCCCCGCCGACCGGTTCCCGACCGACATCTTCCTCGTCATCGACGGCTGGGCCACCCTCAAGACCGAGTTCGAAGCCCTGGAGCCGCAGATCCAGGCGCTCGCGAACGGCGGCCTCGGTTTCGGCATCCACCTGTGGATCGGCGCGGCGAAGTGGTCCGAGATCCGGGCCGCCACGAAGGATGCGCTGCAGTCCAGGATCGAGCTGAAGCTGGGCGACCCGTTCGACTCAGAGATCGACCGCAAGATCCAGGCGATCGTCCCCACCGGTCGTCCGGGGCGTGGCCTGACCCTGGGTGGTCTGCACACGCTCATCGGCCTGCCGCGGATCGACTCCGTCGAGGACGCCGTCGACGTGGCGGCCGGCCAGCGGGGCTTCATCGCCGCCGTCAACCAGGCCTGGAAGGGGCCGCGGGCCGCCGAGGTGCGACTGCTGCCCGAGAACCTCGACCATGCCGCGCTGCCCGCGATCGTCCACGACCCGGCCGACCGCAGGATCCCGTTCGCCATCGACGAGATGGAGCTGGCGCCGGTGTGGCTCGAGACGATGACGGAGCCGCACTTCGTCGCGATCGGCGGCCCCGAGTCGGGCAAGTCGAACCTGCTGCGCCTGCTGCTGAAGGGCATCACGACGCGGTTCACGGCGAAGGAAGCCAAGATCATCATCGTCGACTACCGGCGGTCGCTGCTGGGCGAGGTGGAGTCGGAACACCTCATTGGGTACTACCCGTCGGCCTCGGCGGCCGGCCCGATGCTGCAGCAGACGGCCGAGGCGGTGCGCGCCCGCCTGCCAGGGCCGGACGTGACGCAGCAGCAGCTGCGCGACCGTTCCTGGTGGACCGGGTCCGAGGTGTTCGTGATCGTCGACGACTACGAACTGGTCGCGACGCCGTCGGGCAACCCGATGGCCGTGTTCGGAGACCTCGTGAACCAGGCCGGCGACATCGGCCTGCACATCATCATGACCCGCGCCTTCGGCGGCGCGAGCCGCGCGGTCTTCGGCGATCCGCTGATCAGCCGGATGAAGGACTCCGTGAATCCTGCGCTCGTGATGAGCGGCAACAAGGAGGAGGGGGCGCTGTACGGCGACATCAAGGGCTCGCCGATGCCCCCCGGCCGCGGCACGCTGGTGACGCGAACGTTCAAGGGCCTGATCCAGATGGCGCACCTGCCGAAGACGGAGGAGTAGGCCGGGCTCGGGGACCTGTGTCCGGGCTTGGCGTGCATGAATCTGGCTCCGCGTGCAGGAATCTGGCTCTGCGTGCAGAATCTGGCTCTGCGCGCTCCGAGCGGCCTCACCGTGCATGAATCTGGCTTTCGCGGGCAGTGTGCTGGTTGGGGCGGCGGCTGTGTGCATATGCGCGTAGCGGCGGCTTGATGGAGATTTGTGTTCGGGGGCCAGGGGACGGTGTTCTGGGGGTCGATCCTGGGGCCGTCCGGGTTCCCGTGCATGAATCTGGCCTTGGCGTGCATTGTGCTGGTTGGGGCGGCGGCTGTGTGCATATGCGCGTAGCGGCGGCTCCATGGAGATTTGTGTTCGGGGGGCCAGCGGACGGGGCGTGACGGGAGATTTGTGTTCGGGGCCGGGACGGGGGTGCCGGGACGCGGTCAGGAGGCTGACGAGCGGCGCGCCGCCGGGATCGCGATCGCAGCGACCACTCCCAGCAGCACCACGATCACCGACCCCACCCCGATCGCCAGCGCGGCCACCGGCAGCGCCTGCTCCGTCGGCGTCGGCGCCGGGGCCACCGTCGCCGGGGGCGACGCGACCTCCGTCGGCTCGACCTGCGGGTCCCGCTTCAGGTTCAGCAGCGCGCGCAGGGGGTTGACGATGCCCGCCCCCAGCCGCAGGTCCGGCACCTGGTGCCCCGGCGGATCAGCCGTCGCCACCAGCCGCTCCTTGACCTCAGCGGGGCTGAGGTCGACGCCGTGCCGGCGCTCGTACTCGAGCAGCAGCGCCACGACACCGGAGACGATCGGCGTCGCGAACGACGTGCCGGTCCCCTTCAGCTCGAAGGCCTGGTTGGAGACGGCGGCCGCGTCGATCGCCTGCGACGACCGCAGCCCGACGACGTTCTCGCCCGGCGCGCCGATCGTCACGTTGTTGCCGACGAGGGCGCTGCTCTGCGCCCCCGCATCGCCCTGTGTCGACGACCCCACCGAGATCACGCCAGGGAACGCCGCCGGGTAGGCCCGGTCCCGCACGGCACCGGCATTGCCGGCCGCTGCGACGACGACGATTCCCTGCTCGATGGCGTCCGCGATGGCCGCCTCGTACTCCTTGAGCGCCGGATCCTCGACGACGGTCTGCGACAGATTGATGATGTCGACGCCCTCAGCCGTGGCGAGCCGGACCGCCTCGATCGTGGCGGACAGGGGATCGCCCTCGCGCTGCTCCTCGCCGTCGGCGACGACGGTGAGGGTCCGGTAGGCGATCACCTCGACGTCGGGCGCGATGCCGGCGAAGTTGGTGCGGTTGCTCCAGGGGCTGCCGTCGCGCTGTCTGCCTGCGGCGAGCAGCGACGTGACCAGCGTCCCGTGGTCGCATTCGAGCATGCCGTCGTTGTCGTCGGGCCGGGGGCCGTCCATGAGGTCGACGGCGGTGATCCGGCGCCGCGTCGCGCCGTCGTCCCCGGTGATCGTGTCGCTCAGATAGGGCGAGCCGACGGTGTTGATGCCGGTGTCGATCACCGCCACCTTGATGCCCTTGCCGGTGGCCATGGGCCAGACGGTGTCCATGTTGAGCCGCTGCAGGTGCCAGGCGTTGACCAGCGACGCATCGGGGGTCGCCGTCGAGAAGCGGCAGTCGGTCATGGTCAGGGGCGCGGGTGCGGCGGCCGCGTTGATCGTTACCTGGGAGCACAGCAGCCCGAGCGTCAGCGCGGCCGCGACCGCCCGCCATCCTCTGTGCTTCACGGGTGCCAGGGTAGTCGCGGCGAAGTCCACGACCAACGGATCCCGACGCCAGGGGTGGCGACCTGGCACCTCGACGGGGGAGACTGGGCCCGTGCTCGGATACTTCGGTCCCGCAGGGACGTTCACGCATCAGGCCCTCCGCACCGTCACGCAGGAGGAGGCGTTGGCCTTCGCGAGCGTCCGGGAAGCCCTCGACGCCGTCCGCGCCGGCGTGATCCGGGGCGCGGTCGTCCCCATCGAGAACTCCGTCGAGGGCGGTGTCTCCGCGACGCTGGACGAGCTGATCGCCAGCTCGCCGCTCGCCATCCGGGGCGAGATCGTGATCCCCGTCGAGTTCGGCCTCTACGCCCGCCCCGGCACCCGGCTGGAGGACGTGCGCCAGGTGCTGACGCACGGCCACGCCGCGGCCCAGTGCCGCGAATGGCTCGTCACGCAGCTGCCCGCCGCCGCCGTCACGGAGGCCGGCTCGACGGCGGGTGCCGCGGCCGAGGTGGCCCGGCCCGGGTCGCGCTACGACGCCGCCGTCTGCGCCCGCGTCGCCGGCCAGCTGTACGAACTCGACGAACTCGCCTACCAGATCGAGGACAACCCGGGCGCCGTCACCCGCTTCGTCGAGGTCGGCCCCGCGGGCAGCGTCCCCGAACGCACCGGCGCCGACAAGACGACGCTGGTGGCCTTCATGCGCGCGGACCACTCCGGCGCCCTGCTCGAAATCCTCGAGCAGTTCGCCGTCCGCGGCGTGAACCTCACCCGCATCGAATCCAGGCCGACGAAGACGACGCTCGGCTCCTACTGCTTCTCCATCGACGCCGAGGGCCACGTGCAGGACAAGCGCGTCGGCGAGGCGCTCGAGGGCCTGCACCGGGTGTGCCCGACCGTCCACTTCCTCGGCTCCTACCCGCGGGCCGACGGGGGACGGCCGTCGATCGCCGTCGGCTTCAGCGACGAGGAGTTCGACGCCGCGGCCGCCTGGGTCGACGGGCTGTTCGGCGGGTAACCGCTCCTCAGGCCGGACGGATCACGGAGACGGCGCCGGGAACGACCGCGATCTCGGCCGCGGTGACGTGGCCGACGACGTCGCCGTCGACCTGGAACGGGGTCGGCGCCGACAGTTCGAAGCGGAGCCTCGTGCCGCTCAGCCGCGTCACCCGCTGCTGCGTCCGGCGGCCCGCCAGCACCCCGCCGATCATCGCGAGCACGTCGCCGCGCCCCCGCGGGGAGGCGATCAGCACGTCGAGGCGTCCGTCGGAGGGGTCGGCCGCCGGCAGCAGCGCGACGCCGGGGTGCAGCAGCCCGACATTGCCCACCGCGACAAGTGACGCCTCCACGACGCTCAGCTCGCCGTCGACGGTGACCGTCGCCGTGAACGGGGCCGCCCGCAGGTGGCGGAACCCCGCCAGCACGTAGCCAAGCGGGCCACCGGCGGTCTTCGCCCGCTCCGAGGTGTCCTCCAACACGGCCGCGTCCGACCCGGCGCCGGCGAGGACGGCGGCGAGCCGGGCAGTGTGGCCGGGGACCTCGACGCGCAGCAGGTCGAGCGGGCGGGCCGCGGCATCCAGCGCCAACCGGCAGGCTCGGGGCGCGTCGAGCGGGATGCCCAGGTTCTTGGCGAGCAGGTTGCCGGTCCCTGCGGGGAGGACGGCGGCCGCGGCCGGGGAGCCGGCGAGCGCCGTCAGCACCTCGCGGACGGTGCCGTCGCCACCCAGGGCGACCACGACGTCGGCGCCGTCCGCGAGCGCAGCCGCGGCGGGTCCGGCACCGGGGTCGTCGGGGCTCGTCGCGACCCAGCGTGGGGCCGGGAAGCCACGCCGGGCCGCCTCGGAGGCGAGGAAGCGTTCGAGGCCCACGCGGCCGCGGACCCGGTCCGGGTGCCACACCACGACCAGGCGTCGCGGGCGGCCCGCCGGTGGGGCGCCGGTGCGCCACGCGCCGGTCAGCACGCCGGCCAGCGGGGCGCAGAACGCGGCCACGAGGCCGCCGCCCAGGACGTCGCTCACGTGGTGCACGCCCAGCACCAGCCGCCCCGCCATGACGGCCGCGGCGATCAGGCCGCCGACGACGCCCGCGACCACCGTCGGCCGGCGGCGCCTGGTGACCGCCCAGGTGAACTGGGTCGCCGCGATCGCCAGCGCCACGGCGGCGGAGGCATGGCCGGACGGGAACGAGGCGTCGGCGTGCAGGCCGCCCAGCCAGTCGGTGACGGGCCGCTGCCGCGCCACCACGTGCTTCACCACCGTCGTGAGCGTCACCGTCAACACGCCCGCGAGCAGCAGGGAGGCGGCGAGCTCGCGCCACCGTCGACGCACCAGCACGACCACCAGCCCCAGCATCGCCAGGTAGGCCACCACCGGCTGCAGCACCATGCCCCACACGAGCGCCACGGTTCCCGCCCTGGCGCCTGCCACGGGCGCCGGCCACGGCCACCACACGTCGATGACGGTGGGCAGTGCCAGCGTCCAGGCCGCCACGAAGACGCCTGTCAGCAGCGTGACGAGGGACGGGACGGCGCGACGGAGCACAGCCGATTCTCTCACGCGGGTCCGGGTCGCTCCGGGATCAGACGGCGACGTCCCAGCGCCCGAACAGCGTGAACCCGGCGCCGCGACCCGTCGCGGCGGAGGCGACGTTGGTGGCCTGGCAGCGGTACAGCGGGCTCAGCCCCTCGCCGAGGATGTGTCGGGCGGTGGCCCGCACGACGGCCCTGCCCAGGCCACGGCCCCGGTGCGTCGGCGCGGTGATGACGCCGATGTCGGCGACCGCGGCCCCGTCGCCCCACGGGTAGGCGCTGCTCGCGGCGACGATGGCGTCGCCGTCGAACGCCCCGAACGCGACCCTGTGGTCGACCTCGACGTAGGCCTCGTCGACCTCCTCCGCGGAGCAGCCGGCGGCGAACGCCGCGAACGTGGCGGCGTCGTCGTGAGCAGCCTGCGGCCGTCGTGCACGTCGATCAGTTGCAGCGACCGGTCGGCCTGGAGCGCGTCGTTGACGCCGACGAGCCATCCGCCGTCGGGAGCCGTGTCGACGGGGAACCGGTCGAGCCAGAACGACGCGAACGCGGGCGCAAAGGTGGGGGGCATGGCGCTCCGATCAGGCGGGGGAGGGACGGCGGCGGACGAGGAGCCAGGGGATGATCGACACAGCCAGGACGATGCCGGTGGTGCCGAAGGCCCACCCGAAGCCGACCTGGTCCGCGACCCAGCCGGCGACCAGGGTGCCGGCGATGGACCCCAGGTCCGTGGCCATCGAGTAGGTGGCCAGCGCGGGGCCGCCGTTGCGGTTGGCTCCGATCAGGTCGGCGAGCAGGGCCTGGGAGGCGGGGCCGACGAACGCGCCGCCGACGCCCCCGAGCACGGACAGCGCCAGGAACCACGGCAGCGAGTCGAGCCAGCCGAAGCCGATGGTCGCCGCCGCGGAGATCAGCAGGCCGAGCATGAGGAAGGGGAGCCGGCCGTGCCGGTCGACGAGCCGGCCGCTGAACTGCTGCGTGACGGCGCTGCCGAGCGCGAACAGCGTCAGCGCGATGCCCGCCGCCTCCTTACCGATGGCCGGGACGGCGGCCGCCATCAGCGGCACCAGCGCGATCCGCACCCCGAAGTTGGACCAGCCGTTCGCCAGACCCGTGACGAGCAGCGCCCGGTAGTACGGGATCCGCAGCGCCTCGGCCAGCGAGAAGGTCGCCTGCGTCTGGTCGGCGTCCGGCGCCGCGCCGATGCCGCCGCGGAGGAACAGGAACACGACGGCGGCGGCGATGTAGACGGCCACCGCGTAGATGTAGAACGGAAGCCGCATGCCCAGCCCGCCCAGCAGCGAGCCGAGGATGGGGCCGAGGATGTTGCCGATCAGGAAGGCGCTGCCGTACAGCGACGACACGTGCCCGCGCTGCGACGTGGGCGCGAGCCGCACGAGCAGGCCCATGGCGGAGACGGTGAACATCACGGAGCCGATGCCGCCGAGTCCGCGGAACAGGAGCAGCGTCCAGTACGTGTCGGCGATGCCGCACAGCGCCGACGACGTCGCCACGATCAGCAGCCCGACCAGGTAGATGCGACGTTCGCCGAACCGCCCGATGAGGGCGCCGCCGGCGGGGGCGAACACGAGCCGGACGAACGCGAAGATCGACACGATCGCGGACGCGGCCATGACGCCGACGTCGAAGGAGCGGGCGAACTGCGGCAGGATCGGTGCGACGAGCCCGTAGCCCAGTGCGATCAGGAACGCCGCCGCCACGAGCACCCAGATTTCCGCCGGGACCGGCGGCCGCCCCGTGCGTCGCATCCGGCCACCCTACCGCCGGGCCGAGGTGGCGCCGGTGTGGCGCGGCCGCGGGGCACCGCGGTCGGTAAGGTTGGGCCCATGATTGATCCGAAGTGGCTGCGCGTCGATCCCGACCGCGTGCGACGCTCCCAGGCTGCCCGTGGCGCCTCCGTCGACCTGGTCGACGACCTGCTCGCCGCCGACGAGGCCCGCCGGAGCTCCATCCTGACCTCCGAGACCCTGCGCGCCGAGCAGAAATCCATCGGCAAGGACGTCGCCAGGGCGTCCGGCGACGAGAAGGCCGCGCTCCTGGCCCGCACCAAGGACCTGTCGGCCCAGGTGAAGGAGGCGACAGCGGCCACAGCGGAGGCAGAGGCCCGCTTCTCCGGCCTGATGAGCCAGCTCGGCAACCTCGTCCTCGACGGCGTGCCCGAGGGCGGCGAGGACGAGGGCGTCGTCATCGAGACCGTCGGCACCCCGCGCGACTTCGCCGCCGAGGGCTTCACCCCGAAGGACCACCTCGAGCTCGGCGAGGCGCTGGGCGCCATCGACATGGAGCGGGGCACCAAGATCTCCGGCTCGCGGTTCTACGTGCTGACCGGTGTCGGCGCGCAGCTCGAGATCGCGCTGCTGAACCTGGCCATGACCAAGGCCACCGAGTGGGGCTTCACCCCGATGATCCCGCCGGCGCTCGTGAAGCCGTCCGCCATGGAGGGCACGGGCTTCCTCGGCCAGGCCGCGCAGGACGTGTACCACCTCCCCGCCGACGACCTGTACCTCGTCGGCACCTCCGAGGTGGCGCTGGCCGCCTACCACTCCGACGAGATCCTCGACGCCGCCACCCTGCCGCGGCAGTACGTCGCGTACTCGCCCTGCTTCCGCCGCGAGGCGGGCAGCTACGGCAAGGACACCCGCGGCATCTTCCGCGTTCACTGGTTCGACAAGGTGGAGATGTTCGTCCACTGCGATCCGGTCGACGCCGAGGACTGGCACCAGCGGCTGCTCGGCTTCGAGAAGCAGTTCCTGGAGGCCCTCGAGGTGCCGTTCCAGGTGCTCGACGTCGCCTCCGGCGATCTGGGCCTCAGCGCCGCCCGGAAGTTCGACTGCTACGCCTGGCTGCCGACGCAGGACCGCTACCGCGAGGTGACGTCGACGTCGAACTGCACCGAGTTCCAGGCCCGTCGTCTCAACATCCGTGGCCGCTTCGCCGACGGCGTCCGCCCCGTGGCTACGCTGAACGGCACCCTGTGCGCGATGACCCGCATCATCATCATGCTGCTGGAGAACCACCAGCAGGCCGACGGGTCGGTGCGTGTGCCCGAGGCGCTGCGGCCCTATCTCGGGGGTCGCGAGCGGCTCGAGCCGATCCGGTGACCGACGCCGCGTTCCGGCCCCGACTGGTCGCCCTCGACATCGACGGCACCCTGGTCGACGGGGCCGGGGTGATGCCGGAGGAGGTCCGCTCCGCCGTCCGCCGCATCGTCGACGCCGGCGTCCCCGTGGTGCTGTCCACGGGGCGGTCGTGGCTGGGGACGCAGCCGGTGTTCGACCAGCTCGACCTGCCGCCCGGCTGGGCGGTGGCGTCGAACGGCGCCATGGTCCTGACCTACCCGCCCTTCGTCGTCCACGACGAGACGCGCTTCGATCCCGCCGAGGTGATCCGCCGGGTCGCCGAGCTGGCGCCCGAGGCCCGCATCGCCGTCCAGGACGGCCTCGACTGGCGGGTCAGCCGCGAGTTCCCCGAGGGGGAGCTGCAGGGAGAGGTCAGCATCGAGTCGCTCGAGGAGCTGGCCTCGCGTGAGGTGACGCGCGTGATCGTGCGTGACCCGGACAGCTCCGAGGAGAAGTTCAACGGGATGGTGGCCCAGCTCGGTGTCCACGAGGTGTCGTACTTCGTGGGCTGGTCGGCGTGGCTCGACATCGCCCCGGACGGCGTCGACAAGGCACACGGCCTGCAGATCGTCTGCGACGAACTCGGCGTCGACCCCGCGGACGTGCTCGCGATCGGGGACGGGCGCAACGACATCGAGATGCTGGAGTGGGCCGGTCGCGGTGTCGCCATGGGTGACGCGCCCGACGAGGTGAAGGCTGCGGCCGACGTCGTCACGGGCGACTTCGACGACCTCGGGACGGTGGCGGAACTGAACCGCTGGTTCCCCGCCACGGACGGCACCTGAGGCGATCCCGGCGGACATGGCACGAGGCCCAGCGCAACTGCGCTGGGCCTCGTGCCATGTCGTGTGGATCAGGCGGCTCGGCTGATGCCGTTGCGGACCTCGATCGCGACGGCGAGCACCCGGGAGGGGCTCGGCGGGGCCTTCTTCACCGGGCGGGGGACGCCGACCTCGTCCTCGATGCGACGCAGATGGCGCTTCACCGTCGACACGGAGCAGCCGACCTTCGCGGCGATCACGCTCAGCGGCTGGTCCGGGTTGGCGGTGCGCATCCGGTGGATCTCGTAGCGGTCGAACTGGCGGCCGGAGTTGACGCCCGCGAAGGTGTCGAGGTCCTCGGGGGCGACCTGGACGCCCAGCCGGGCCCTGATCTCCTGCCGCTGACGGCGGGTGGTGCCGGCGACGAAGCCAGCCACGTCGAACCGGGTGACGGCATCGCTCAGGCACTGGGTGAGAAGCGGGCATCCGCCACACATCTTCTCGGCCTGGCTGCGCAGCATCTGCTGCTCACGGCGCTCGCCACGGTTCGTGGGCGTGGTGCCGTCCTCCAGAAGTGGATGCAGAAAGACATTCGCGTAGGTGACGCACGGGGTCGCTGCCTCAGTCATCTTTTCCCTGCTTTCGTCTCGAGCCCGGATGGGCTGTGCCTCTATACAAGAGTGACGGGTCACGACCCCTGGAGGGAGCGGAAAAGGTGGGGGGTGCTACCCGACTTTCCTGGGTATCGGCGGGAGTTCATCTAAGTATTTGTGCCTATTGGACGCCGTGATTGAGCGTGAAGTGAGCCTCCCAGGGTGTACCTAGGTGCGTCGGCTGAGTACTCACCACACGGCCGGGAACGCGAAAGAGGGCGCCCGGAGGCGCCCTCTTCGTCAGGTGGTACTCAGTCGGTGCCGGAGTCCATGGACGAGCGCTCGACGGCCTCGTCCACCGTCGACGGACCCTCCGCGCCGAGCCCGGCGATGGCGGCGGCGCCGCCCTTCTCGATCCGGCCGATGAGGTCGGCGTGCCCGGCCAGCAGGGTGCCCTGCGCGGCGTACAGCTCGAGCTTCTCGCGGGAGTCGGCGATGTCCAGGTTGCGCATGGTCAGCTGGCCGATGCGGTCGGTCGGGCCGAACGCCGCGTCCTCGACGCGCTCCATCGACAGCTTGTGCGGCTGGTAGCTGAGGTGGGGGCCGCGGGTGTCGAGGATCGTGTAGTCGTCGCCGCGACGCAGACGGAGGACGACCTCGCCGGTGACGGCGGACGCCACCCAGCGCTGGATCGACTCGCGCAGCATGAGCGACTGTGGGTCGAGCCAGCGGCCCTCGTACAGCAGCCGGCCGAGGCGCAGGCCCTCGGAGCGGTAGTTGGCGAGCGTGTCCTCGTTGTGGATCGCGGACAGGAGGCGCTCGTAGGCAGCCCACAGCAGTGCCATGCCCGGCGCCTCGTAGATGCCGCGGGACTTGGCCTCGATGATCCGGTTCTCGATCTGGTCGCTCATGCCGAGGCCGTGGCGGCCGCCGATCGCATTGGCCTCCATGACCAGGGCGACGGTGTCGTCGAAGCGGACGCCGTTGATGGAGACGGGGCGGCCCATCTCGAATCCGACGGTGACGTCCTCGGTGTCGATGTGCACCGAGGGATCCCAGTACTTGACGCCCATGATCGGCTCCACCGTCTCCAGCGAGACGTTGAGCTCCTCGAGGGTCTTGGCTTCGTGCGTGGCGCCCCAGATGTTGGCGTCGGTCGAGTAGGCCTTCTCCTTGGAGTCGCGGTAGGGCAGGGCGCGGGTGGTGAGCCACTGGCTCATCTCGTCGCGGCCGCCGAGCTCGCGGACGAAGTCCTCGTCGAGCCACGGCTTGTAGATCCGCAGCTGGGGGTTCGCCATGAGGCCGTAGCGGTAGAACCGCTCGATGTCGTTGCCCTTGTAGGTGGAGCCGTCGCCCCAGATGAACACGTCGTCCTCGGCCATGGCACGCACGAGCATGGTGCCCGTGACGGCGCGGCCGATGGGGGTGGTGTTGAAGTAGGCCTTGCCGGCGGAGCGGATGTGGAAGGCGCCGCAGGCCAGTGCGGAGAGACCTTCGTCGACGAGCTGCGTGCGGCAGTCGACCAGTCGGGAGAGTTCTGCGCCGTACTCGAGCGCTCGTCCGGGCACCGACGCGATGTCAGGCTCGTCGTACTGGCCGATGTCGGCGGTGTACGTGCAGGGGACGGCGCCGGCCTCACGCATCCAGGCGACCGCCACGGAGGTGTCGAGACCTCCGGAGAAGGCGATGCCGACGCGCTCGCCGACGGGAAGAGAAGTCAGAACCTTAGCCACGGGGCACAGCCTACTGGTTCGGGTGGCGGGCGGCCGAGTGGTGACCGGGTACTCTGGCCCGGTGAGTCGTCGGGTCGTCCAGGTGAGCACCGTGCACCGCACGCGTGACAACCGGATCTACAACAAGGAGTGCCGTGCCCTCGTGGAGGCGGGCCTCGACGTCACCCTTCTCATCCGCGCCGAGGCGGACGAGCAGTCGCCGGTGCCGGTGCGCGCGCTCCCCACCCCCGCCAGTCGTCTGACCCGCCTCACCACCATGCAGTTCCGGGCCTGGCGCGAGCTGGGCCGGCTGCGTCCCGACCTGGTCCACGTGCACGATCCCGAACTGATCCCCATGGCGCTGCTATGGGCTCGCACCCACCGGGCGGCCGTCGTCTACGACGCCCACGAGGACCTCGTGAAGCAGGTGGACACCAAGCCGTACCTCGGCTCCTGGAGGCGGGGCCTCGCCCGTGGCTACGGACGTTTCCTGCTGTGGCTCGCCAACTCGTTCATGGACGGCATCGTCGCGGCTACGCCCGACATCGCGGCGGGGTTCACGGGCGAACGCGTTGCCGTCGTCCACAACTATCCGTGGCTCTCCGACTTCGCAGCCGAGCGGGATCCCGTGCCCGGCCGACTCGTCTACACGGGCGACCTGACGGAGGAGCGACGGCTGTCGTTCATGCGTGACGTCGTGGCTGTCGTGCGCCGGTCGGTGCCCGAGGCGCACCTCGTGCTGGCCGGGGTCGTCGGCCCGGCGGTGTCCGAGGAGGCGCGGAGCTTCGACGGCGACCTGGTGCGGCACCTCGGCCTGTTGCCCCCCAGCCAGATTCCCGAGGTGCTCGCCACAGCGGAACTCGGGCTCATCTTCCTCGCCCCGCTGCCCAACTACGTCAACTCGCTGCCCACCAAGTTGTTCGAGTACCAGGCGGCCGGCCTTCCGGCCGTCGCCAGCGACTTCCCACACTGGCGTGACATCTTCGGAGGGGACGGCGCCACCGTCTTCGTCGACTCCGGGGATGTCGCGGCGACCGCCTCCCGGATCGTCGAACTGCTCGGCGACCGCGCGGAGCTGGAGCGGCTGTCCGTCGCCGGTCGGGCGGCCGTGCGCGGCAGATTCAACTTCGAGTCGCAGGCCGAGGCACTCGTCGGACTGGTCGAGAGGGCCGCGTCAACGACCGATCGGTCCCGGGTCGGCCGATAGACTGACCCCCGTTCGACTATCGAGGCGGAGGATCCACGTGGCTGTAGGCCGATCACGAGTCAACCTGGTACGGGCCGGCCTGGCCTTGTGGGACGCGCTCTCCTGGACCCTCGCCGTCATCGGCCTGGTGCTCACCCGCTACGACCTGTCCCTGGGCCCCGAACACGTGCGGTTCGTGCTGGTCTACTCGCTGGCCGCCATCGTGCTGCAGGTCGGCATCGGCTACGTCACCAAGATCTACCGCGGTAGGCACAGCGTCGCCTCCTTCGAAGAGGCGCTGTCGCTCGCCGCGCTCACCCTCGGCGTCGGCCTCGCCCTCGCCGTCGTCATCGGTATCGCCACGCCCCCCGGCTACCCGCGTGCGCTGACGGTGACAGCCCCCATCGTCGCGCTCGTCCTGATGGCGGCCGGTCGCTTCATCCTCCGCACGATCAGCCAGTCGATGCGCAACGGCGAGGACACCGAACCCGTCATCGTCTACGGCGCAGGCAACGCCGGCCAGCAGCTCGGCCGGCTCCTCGCCTTCGACCCCGACGCACCGTTCGACATCGTCGGCTACATCGACGACGACCCCGCGAAGCGGAACCTGCACATCGCCAGGGCGAGGGTGCTCGGCGACCGGACGCACCTCGTCGAGGCCGCCCGGGCCCGCAACGTCAGCACGATCATCGTGGCCATCCCGACGGCCGACCGGCAGCTGATGCGTGACGTGTCCAAGGTCGCCGACGAGGCTGGCCTCAAGACCCTCGTGATGCCCCCGACCCGCGACATCGTGGGCGGCAAGGTGCAGCTGTCGAATCTCCACGAACTCGACGTCACCGACCTCCTGGGCCGGGCCCAGGTCGAGACCGACCTCGGATCCATCTCGGACTACCTCTCCGGCAAGGTGGTGCTGGTCACCGGCGCCGGCGGCTCCATCGGCTCGGAGATCGCCCGTCAGGTGTACCGGTTCGGGCCCAAGGAACTCGTCATGCTCGACCGCGACGAGTCCGGACTGCACGGGGTGCAGCTGTCGATCTTCAAGCAGGGTCTGCTCGACACCCCGAACATGGTGCTCTGCGACATCCGCGACGCGGACGCCGTCGACAGGATCTTCGAGCTGCACAAGCCCGACGTCGTCTTCCATGCCGCGGCCCTGAAGCACCTCCCCCTGCTCGAGCAGTACCCGCTCGAGGGGTGGAAGACCAACGTGCTCGGCTCCCTCAACGTGCTGGAGGCCGCCGTCAGGCACGGGGTGCAGCGGTATGTGAACATCTCCACCGACAAGGCCGCCGACGCCACGTCGGTGCTTGGCAAGACCAAGCGGCTCGCAGAGGAGCTGACCTCGTACTTCGCCGAGACGACAGGTAGAGTCTTCCTCTCCGTCCGGTTCGGCAACGTGCTGGGCTCCCGCGGCTCCATGGTGCACACCTTCACGCAGCAGATCGACGCGGGGGCCCGCTCACCGTCACCCACCCGGACATCACTCGCTTCTTCATGACGATCCCCGAGGCCTGCGAGCTGACCATCCAGGCCGGCGCCATCGGCCAGCCGTCCGACGTGCTGGTGCTCGACATGGGGGAGCCCGTCAAGATCATCGACGTCGCCCGCAACCTGATCGCCCGCTCCAACAAGCCGATCGAGATCGTCTTCACCGGCCTGCGCCCCAACGAGAAGCTGCACGAGGTGCTGTTCTCCGACGACGAGTCCCGCTCAGAGACGGTGCACCCGCTGATCAGCCGCGTGAGCGTGCCGTCGCTCAACCCGGCGGAGCTCGCGAAGGTCGACGGTGCGGACCCGGAGTCCATGGACCAGCTGACCCGCCAGCACGGGGCGGACCCGGCTACGTCGTAGGGCCGCCCAGCTGCTCGGCCTCGGCCGCAGCCTCCGCCTCGGCCTCCGCGGCGGCCTCGTCGTCCGCCTTCCTGCCGACACCACGGTCGTAGCCCCACGACACCCACAGTGCCAGCACGAGGAACGCCGCCAGCATGACCGTCATGGTCAGCGACAGCGCTGTGACGGCGCCGAGCACGGTCGGGTGGTAGGCCCAGAGCACGAGCAGCGGCGTGACGGTGAAGGGCAGGCTGAACCAGAACAGTGTCCCCTGGCGCTGCGTCACGATGAAGACGGTCGAGATGGGCGAGGTGATGAAGTTCATGAACAGCCACGGCACCAGCGCCGCGCCGATGAGACCCGACATGGCCCACGGTTCGCCGAACACGATCGGGAACAGGGGCGGGGACAGGAAGTAGATCAGAGTGAAGGGAACGGCTCCGATCAGGGCGGACCGCACCGCTGACTGTCGGACGATCCGCAGCATCCCGCCCCGCTCCACGGTCGCCAGCTTCTGGAAGAAGACCTGCGACAGGCTCGAGTTGATCAGCGCCGCCGGGGTCTGCAGCAGCTTCCAGGCCTGGCCGAAGTGGCCGACGGCCACGCTGTCGAACAGGTTGCCGATCAGCAGGGTGACCCCGTTGGTGCGCACGCTGTCCATGAGCGCCGTCGGCGCATTCAGCAGCGGCATCTTCCTGTGCTCGCGCATCAATTGCCGGGTGGAGGTGTGGGGCAGCCTGTAGATCTCCTTGCGGCTGCGGAGGAAGAGGTTCACCGTCGACCACGCCTGTCCCAGGAAGGTGCTGACGAGCAGCCCGGCCGGGCCCCAGGACAACGCACCCAGCCCGAGCTGGGTGCCTGTGGTGGCCACAGCCTGCCCGAGCTTGTTGCGTGCGAGCAGGCCGTACCCCTTGTGACGGTTGCACCAGTAGCTGAAGACCGAGGCCTGCGCGAAGGCCCACGAAATGCCCGCCGTCGCCACCAGCCACCAGCGGAAGCCTGGGATGCCCATCCGTTCCGCGAGGGGCTCGGCGAACACGAGGAGCAGCAGGCCCACGACGGTGCAGACAACGGTGTTGAAGCGCGTGGCCAGCTTGACCAGCCCCCGCGCGTCCTCTTCCTTGCGGGGCAACACGATGGCCAGGTCGTAGCGGCCGGCTGAGATGGTCACGACGACCGCCACGACCGACATGCAGATGGTGAAGACACCCATCTCAGCCGGTGTGTAGAGGCGCGAGATGATCGGCGAGGCGAGGATCGGGATGAGCTGGGCCACGGCCGTGCCCGACATCAGCGTCAGGACGTGGCGCAGGAACTCGTGGTTGGCCAGCTTCTGGCGGAGTCGGCCGATCACGGTTCGACCTCGCTGCGGGAGGAGCAGGTACCGACCAGTGCGAGAAGGGCCGCGACGGTCCCCAGCTGCACCGCCGTCAGCGGCTGCGAGAGCCACGTCGAGTGCATCGCCGACAGGAGGGGCGTGACGACGATCAGCGCCAGCGCGGCGTGCGCGAAGGTGCGGTCCTCACGCTGCTCGGGCTCCGCGTCGGCCGGCAGGGGTCTGCGTACGACCCGCACGACGAGGACCACTCCGGCGGTGAGGGCGGCGACGAGGGCGAGCAGCGAGACGACCCCGTACTCGGCGAGCAACTCGACGAGCCCGAAATGCGGGTTGGTGAACTCCGCGACGTGGGGGTTCGCCGGGTCGCGGGCCATATCGGCGAATCGGCCGGGACCGACCCCGAGGAACTGGCTCTGCTCCGTCATCCAGACGCCGGCCCTGATCAGCTGCAGCCGGGCCCCGGACGAGGTCAGCTCGCCCCACTGGAGGTTCTCGATCAGCATCCGCGCCGCGGCGGACACCTGCCTGCCGGGCGGCACATCCAGGGCGATCGTGGCGGCCAGCGCGGCGACCGCGGCGGCGAGCACCCAGCGTGACCAGCGGCGCGTCAGGGCACAGACGGCAAGGCCCACGGCCGCGGCGATGATCGCCATGCGTCCCGACGTCCACAGCAGCAGCACCGCGAGCGCCGGCGCAGCCACGATCGGCAGCGCACGCGTCAGCGGCCGCCGCGCTGTCATCCCCAGGGCAGGCAGCAGCAGAATCACGACGACGCAGTGGTAGGCATACAGGTTGGGGTTGTCGAAGAACGACGAGATGACGTTCCAGCCCGGGACCACGCCGGCGTACTCGCGGGCCGGTGCATTGCCCGGCAGGTGTCGGGCCGTGGCGATCTCCCAGAACCCGACCACCGCCGCGAGGCCGGCGGACGCGAGCCAGCCCCACAGCAGCGCCCTGACCGCGCGCCGTTCCCTGCCGAGGACGGCCGCGGCGCAGACGCCCAGCAACGCGAAGCCCCACTGCGCGAGCGAGGCGGCGTGCCCGCCGTAGCGGAGCAGCCCGATGACGCCGAAGAGTCCGATCACCGCGCTGGCGCCGACGGCGACGAGCAGGACGGGGGAGCGCAGCAGCCCGGGCCGCCGGACGAGGTCGGCCACCGCCAGCCCAGCGAGGGCGAGGATCACGAGTCGCGCCGGCATCAGGAGGCCGCCGGGCAGGTACAGGGCCACCGTCGCCAGGCTCGGCAGCAGAAAGAGAAGGAGCCTCGTCACCCTGGACAGCCGATCCTCCGCTGTGGCAGCGGGGGGCGAAGGGAGGGGTTCAGGCACCCGCTCAGTATAGGTGGGGCCCTCGGCCGGTCGGGCCCCGAGGACGCGTGATAGCTTGTGCCCACGCGAGCAGGAGGTAGCCGTGCCGACCCCGTCTCTGGCCATCGGCCCAGCCAACTATGCAGGGCAGGCCCACGCGTGGGCCGGCGCCGTGGTCCGCCACCTCCCGGCCCGGTCGTGGTCGTTCTCCCACCAGCCGCTGCGGCCCGGGGGCTTCCAGTTCGACGTCGACGTGATGGTCGGCCGCTACTCCTACCGCAACCCCCTGCTGCGCCGGCTCCGCACCAGAAGGTTCTTCGCCGACGCCAGCCACGTCGCCGTCGACGGCTTCAAGCCCTTCTTCCATCTCCGCCAGGGAGGCAAGCTGGCGGGCGACGTCGCCCAGCTGGCGCGCGCAGGGAAGCGGGTCGCACTCATCTCCCACGGCACCGACACCCGCAGCCCCGAGGGACACCGGGACCGGGTGGCCGACTCGTACTTCCGGGAGGGGGACGCGGACTGGCTTGCCGCCGTCAGCTCGTCGAGCCGGGCGAACCGCGAGTACGCGGAGAGCAGCGGAGTGCCGGTGTTCTACTCGACCCCCGACCTGGGCCACGATCTGCCGTTCGGGACCTGGCTTCCGGTGTGCATCGACGTCGATGCCTGGGAGTGGGACGGCGAACTGCTGGAGCGGGAGCGGCCCCGCGTGCTGCACCTGCCCAGCAGACGCAACCCGCCGATCAAGGGCAGCCGCCACATCGAGCCCGTCCTGGACGAACTCCACGAGGCCGGGATCATCGAGCGGGTGCAGGTGCCGTCCGCCGTGCCGCACAGCCAGGTGCGCGACCTCGTGCGGGGCTCCGACGTCGTGATCGACCAGGTGCTGGCCGGCTTCTACGGTGTGGCGGCCGTCGAGGCGATGGCCGCCGGCCGCGTCGTGATCGGGGGACTGCAGGACGTCCAGGGCCTCATGCCGGAGATGCCGGAACTCGTCGAGGCGACCCCGGCGACGGTGCGGGAGGCGGTTCTGCGCACGCTGGAGGACCGGGAGGCGCTCCGGGCGGCGGCGCGGCGCAACCAGGCTTTCGTCCGTCGCTGGCACGACGGCCGCGAGTCGGCGGCGCGGCTGGCGGGCTTCCTCGGGGTCCCCGGCGCCCCCGTCGCCTGACGCCGCGGGCCGTTTCGGGGTGCGTGCTAACTTGACCCCTGACCCGAGAGGAGGGGCGGATGTCTCGACCCCGGCTGGCCATCGGCCCGGCGAACTATGCGGGACAGGCGCACGCCTGGGCCCAGGCTGTGCGGGATCACCTGCCCGCCGATGCGTGGTCCTTCGCCCCTGACCGTGGGGGGTTCAACTTCGCGGTCGACCGCAGGCTCGGCCCCCTCGCCAACCGCAACCCCGTGCTCAGGTCCGTCCGGTCCAACCGGTTCTTCAGGGGCACCACGCATGTCGCCGTCGACGGGTTCGAGGTCTTCTTCCACCTCAAGCGCAGGGGAAAGCTGGCCGGTGACCTGCGCCAGCTCCGCCGCGCGGGGAAGCAGGTGGCGCTGATCTCGCACGGCTCCGACACCCGTGACCCGCAGGCGCACCTGGCGCGTGTCGGACACTCCTACTTCCGCGAGGGCGACGACGCCTGGCGGGCCGCGCTGACGGCGTCGACCGCCGAGACCCGCGCCATCGCAGAGGGCAGCGGGCTGCCGCTGTTCTACTCCACACCCGACCTGGCCCACGACCTGCCGTCCGGCCGGTGGCTGCCCACCACCATCGACGTCGACGGGTGGCGCTCCGACCAGCCGCTCCTGGAGCGACGGCGGCCACGCGTGCTGCACGTGCCCAGCAGGCGCAACCCCCCGATCAAGGGGACCCAGTACATCGAGCCGCCGCTGCGGGAACTCGACGCCGCAGGCGTGATCGAATACGTCTCGCCGGAAGGGGTTCCGCACAGCGAGATGCGGGCGCTCGTCCAGTCCGTCGACGTCGTCGTCGACCAGATCCTCATGGGCTCCTACGGGGTCGCCGCCGTCGAGGCCATGGCTGCCGGGCGGGTCGTCGTCGGCTCGCTCGACGACGTGCGGGACCTCCTGGAGGAGGCACCCGAGTTCGTCGAGACGACGCCCTCGGGGGTACGGGACGCGATCCTCCGGATCGTGGAGGAGCGCGACGCGATGCGGGAGTCGGCGGAACGGAACCTGGCCTTCGTGCGCCGCTGGCATGACGGGCGGGAATCGGCGGCCCGGCTCTCCGGCTTCCTGGGACTCGCAGGGGAGGAGTCGTGAGCGCCCCGGTGCTGGCGATCGGCCCCGCCAACTACGCGGGCCAGGCCTACGAATGGGCCGAGGCCGTCAACCGGCACACGTCCGCGTCCGCGTGGGCGTTCATGCGGGGCCCTGTGCGTCGGCGTCACTACGGCTTCCCTGCCCATCGCATCATCCACCCGCTCGACTTCTACTTCTCGCCCGGGAGGGGGTGGCGCTCGAAGCTGCTCCTCCGCGGAGTGACGCATGTCGCGCTGGACGGATACGAGGCGTACTACCGCAGGCCCCGCGCCACGACGGTCGGGAAGGACGCCACGTGGCTCGCGAAGCAGGGCTTCACGATGGCGCTGATCGCCCACGGCAGCGATGTCCGCGATCCCGTCGCCCACCGCGAGCGGATGAAGTGGTCGTTCTTCAACGAGGGCCCGGCCGAGTGGCGCGACGCGCTCACGGCCTCCACGCGCCTCAACCGGGACACCGCGGACCGGCTCGGCTACCCGTTGTTCGTGTCGACACCCGACCTGCTGCTCGACCAGCCGTCCGCGACGTGGCTTCCGCTGAGCATGGATCCGACCCGGTGGGCCGCCCCGCACGATGCGCTCGAGCGGGCAGTGCCCCGCGTCCTCCACATCCCGAGCCGCCGCAATCCCCCGATCAAGGGGACGCAGTACGTCGACCCGGTGATGCGGAGGCTCGAGGCTGCCGGCGCGATCGAGTACGTGTCGCCGGAGTCGGTGCCCCACAGCGAGATGAAGGCGCTCGTGCAGTCCTGTGACATCGTCGTGGACCAGATCCTGACCGGCTCCTACGGCGTGACCGCGGTCGAGGCCATGGCGGCGGGCCGGATCCTGGTGGGAGGCATCGCCCCCGAGGTCCGGGCCAGAATGACGGAGGCTCCCGCGTTGTTCGACGCCGATCCCGACACGTTGAACGAGGTCATGGAGAGGATCCTCGACGACCGGGCCGCGGCCAGGGAGACGGCGGTCCGCAACGTGGAGTTCGTCCGTCGCTGGCATGACGGACGCGCCGCGGCCGACGCGCTGGCGGGCTACCTCGGGCTGAGGTCGGACGCCACCTTCTGAGCCCTGGCCCGCCACGTGTGCCGACGGCGTCCCTCGGCAACGGCGGTTGCTTTGTCCGTCAACACGGTGGGGTCGGCGGCGGCCCGGGTCAGCCAGTCGGCGATGGCGGTGGTGTCGTAGGGAATGCTCCAGCCCCAGCCCTCGCGGGCGGCCAGCGCGGCGGCGTGCGTCCCTTCGGAAGCCAGCACGGGCTTGCCCGCGCCGAGGTAGTCGAAGAGTTTCACCGGGGCGGCGAAGCTCCGGTACTCCTCAGGCTCCACCATCAGCGCGCCCACGTTGGAGGCCTCGAAGTAGGGGCGCAGCGCGGCGCCGTGGCCCTGCACGACGCGGATCCCGTCGGAGATCCACTCCGCGTACTCGGGGAGCGCCGCGTTCCACTGGTCCACGGGTGTGCACAGCGTCAGGGTGACGTCGACGCCGCCGGAGCGGGCCAGGTGGACCGCCTCCACGAACCGGTGGAGCCGGTAGTGGGGGCCCACGCCGCCGACGTAGAAGAGGTGGACGCCGGAGGTGGGGCCGGGGGTCGGCTCGGTCCAGCCCTGTCCCGGCGGCAGCTCGTCGAGGAGCGACGCGGGGAGGTTCAGGTAGGCGCCCATCCCCGCGGACGGGAGGTAGAGCCGGTCGACGTGCCTGGGGTAGTTCAGCATGTCCCAGCGGTAGCCGGCCAGGGCGACCTCGCGCTTGGGGAACTTGTTGCTGCGGCGGTACTCGGGGAACGCCCAGTAGAAGTCGCGCAGGAAGTGGCCGACGCGGATCCCGGCACGCCGCAGTTCCCGGAAGAAGGCGTAGTCCTGCAGCGGGTGCAGGGGGAGGTGGTTCGGGTCGGTCATGCTCATCGGCATCGTCGACGACTCCGAATAGCAGAAGTCGAACGTCTCGCCCCGACGCACGGCCTCGCGCACGGCGCGCATGGCGGCGCCCCGTTCCTTCGAGTGTCCGGACACGACGGTGACGTCGTAGCCCAGATCGCGGAAGGCGTTGCGCATCTGCACGGGCCGGATCCCGGATGCCGAGCCGGCATTCTCGTCGAGCACGAACGGGACGTGGAAGATCATGCGGGGGCTCACGGGCTGTTCCTTCCTTGGCGGGGTGACAGGGCGGCGATGGCGCAGGCCGCGAGGACGAAGAGGTAGTAGTACCGCAGCGAGCTGGAGGGAACGATCCCCAGCACGGGGGTGAGGCTGAACAGGACGACGGCGACCACCGCGGTCCAGTGGTCGCGCAGCTCCATGAGCCACACGCCCCGGTAGACGATGACTGCCAGCAGCGCCAGGAAGGCGAGCAGCGTCGGCAGCCCGTACCAGGAGTAGATCTCGAGCAGCACGTTGTGGGGGTCCATCAACTGGTTCGCGTACGCGGCCTTCACCGCGGTCTGGAAGGCGGCGTTGTGCCCCCAGCCGAACCAGACGCTGGCCGGATACTCCATGGACAGAGAGATGGTGTTGCGCAGGATGTCGCCGCGGACCTTGGTGGAGGAGTCCTGGATCACGGGCAGCGACCACACGTACAGGGCCACAGCCATGGCCAGGAAGCCTGCAACGATGATGGGGGCCGCGGGGAGCGCCCGCCGTCGCGTCTGCCGCAGGCTGACGAGGAGCAGCAGGGCCCAGCCGACGAGCATGGCCACCAGGGAGCCGCGCGACCCGCCGCCGAAGATCAGGACCGCGCCGGCTGCGGCTGCTGCGAGGCGCGCGACCTGACGGACAGGGCCACGGACGTCGAAGAGGAAGCGCGCGACCGCCATGATCGAGAACATCGCCACGACGACGCCGAAGTCGTTGATGTTGGGGAAGTAGGCGGCCACGTAGAACCGTCCCGGGTACAGCAGGTTGCCCGCGTCGGGGTACAGGATCGACTGCAGCTTGAAGCCGGTGATGACCTCGGCCCAGCCGATCAGCATCGTGGCGCCGAAGGCCCAGTAGAACGCGCCCATCACGGCGCGCCCGGCGGCCATCTCCGTGCCCGTCGCCAGGAGCGCGAGGGCGAAGAGGGTGAAGATGACGGCGAGTGTGGCGTAGTTCACGGCGGGAGGGGTGCCCGGCGCGAACACCAGGCCGATGCCGCCGCAGACGATGGCGCAGCCCTGGAACACCCACAGCGGGGCCGAGTCCCGTCGCGGCCGGTACACCCCGACGCACAGGAGAGCCGCGACAGGAAGCAGCGCGGAGACCACCACCGCACCCGGGAGGCGGAAGACGAGGACGACGACGGCGGCGGCGAGGAGCGTCGCCACGATCGCGGTGGCGGGCAGCCCCCGGCGAGGAGGCGACTTCGTGCCCAGCTCTGCCCCCTGCGTCGTCACGAGGCCGGCTGTCCGTCCCTGCGTCGGATCGCGAGGACGGCGACCACTGCCGTCGCCAGCGCAGCGGCCCCGAACACCGAGCCGCCCAGCAGCATGCTCCTGTTCGAGGAGGACGCGGCGAGCATCGGATCGCCGTGCAGCGTGCCACGCATGACGAGATGGTCGTCCTCTGTCTCGTTGAGCGTCTCGACGAAGCTGGCGGCGAGGTCGCGGGCGAGGGTCGCCTGCTGTTCGGCGTCCTCGCCGGTGGCGATGAACTCCATGAGCGTCACGTTGCGCAGCTGCACCCGGACCGCACCTCTGACCGCCTCGGGCGTGGACAGCTCAGGGTGCTGCTCGACGAACCGGTCGGTGTAGGGCGGCGTGGAGGCGAACTCGACGTAGGTCAGGGCCAGGGGACTCAGGAGCGCGGTCTGCTGCAGCGCGTCGGCCTCGCTCTCGGTGTCCGCGAGCGTCAGGTGGACCCACTGGGTGGCGATGGTGTTCGTGGGGCGCGTCAACGCGTAGGTGGCGCCGAGGGCGGTGACGACGGCGAACACTGCCAGCCAGACCCACTTGTGCGCCCACAACTGGAGCACGGCGCCCCACAGGTCGATCCGCCGGGTGTTCACGTCGCTCTGTTCGCTCATCTGTGTCCCTTCGAATGCGGGCCAGCGCGCCCAGCCGAACTATACCGAGCGCGTCGGGGCCGGGCGGGGCGTGGCGCGGCGGCTGAGGGCGGAAGCACTAGACTCTCCACGGAGAGACACGTGGCCCTTGCCCGCCGAAGGAGTACTACATGAAGATCGCCGTCGTCGCGATGGGAAAGATCGGGCTGCCCCTTGCCGTGCAGTTCGCATCGAAGGGGCACGACGTGGTCGGGGTGGACGTCCAGCAGCGCGTCGTCGACCTCATCAACGAAGCCGTGGAACCCTTCCCGGGAGAGGCGTACCTCCAGGACAAGCTGAGCGAGCTCGTGCCCGCCGGACGGCTGCGCGCCACCACTGACTACGCCGAGGCCATTCCGGGCGCTGACGCCGTCGTCCTTGTCGTCCCCCTGTTCGTCAACGATGAGACGTGGGAGCCGGACTTCGGCTGGATGGAGGCGGCGACCCGCTCGCTCGCGGAGCACCTGACCCCCGGCACCCTGGTCTCCTACGAGACCACGCTGCCCGTCGGCACCACCCGCAACCGCTGGAAGCCGATGCTCGAGGAGGTCTCCGGACTGGTCGAGGGCACCGACTTCCACCTGATCTTCTCCCCGGAGCGTGTCCTCACGGGCCGCGTCTTCGAGGACCTGCGCAAGTACCCCAAGCTGGTCGGCGGCCTCAGCGACGCCGGCACCGCCGCGGGCGTCACGTTCTACGAGCAGGTGCTGGACTTCGATGACCGGCCCGACCTTGACCAGCCCAACGGCGTGTGGGACATGGGTACAGCGGAGGCGGCCGAGATGGCCAAGCTGGCCGAGACCACGTACCGCGACGTCAACATCGGCCTCGCGAACCAGTTCGGCCGGTTCGCGGCTGGCAACGGGATCGACATCTACAAGGTGATCGACGCCTGCAACTCGCAGCCCTTCAGCCACATCCACCGGCCCGGCATCGCCGTCGGCGGCCACTGCATCCCCGTCTACCCCCGCCTGTACCTGTGGACCGATCCGGACGCCACGATCGTCCGCACCGCCCGCGAGGCCAACATGCAGATGCCCGACTACACCGTGTCGCTCGTGGAGTCGGCCCTCGACGGCTCGCTCGCGGGTCGCCGCGTCGTCGTGCTCGGCGCCTCGTACCGCGGCCGGGTCAAGGAGACGGCGTTCTCCGGCGTCTTCACCGCCGTCGACGCCCTGAAGGCCCGCGGGGCCGAGGTCCTCGTGCACGACCCGATGTTCACCGACGAGGAGCTCGCGGCGTACGGGTTCACGCCGTACCACCTCGGCGAGGGCGTGGACGCGGCGATCCTCCAGGCCGACCACCCGGAGTACGTCGAGCTGACGCCGGCGGACCTGCCCGGGATCGCGGTGCTGGTCGACGGACGCAACGCCACCCGACCCGCCAACTGGGCCGGCGTCACGCGGCTCGTCGTCGGCAAGGGGTTCTGACGGTGAAGGTCCTCTCGGTCGTCGGGGCCCGGCCCCAGTTCGTCAAGCTCGCCCCCATGGCGAAGGCGCTCGCGGCTGCCGGCGTCGAGCACGTCATCGTGCACACGGGGCAGCACTATGACATCAACATGTCGGACGCCTTCTTCACCGATCTCGGCATCCCGGATCCCGACATCCACCTGGGCGTCGGCTCCGGCTCCCACGGGGCCCAGACGGGCGCCATGCTGGCCCAGCTCGATCCGGTGTTCGACGAGATCCGCCCGGACTGGGTCCTCGTGTACGGCGACACCAACTCCACGGTGGCCGCGGCCCTCGCCGCGGTGAAGCTGCACATTCCGCTGGCCCACCTGGAGGCAGGCCTCCGCTCGTTCAACCGGGCCATGCCCGAGGAACACAACCGGGTGCTCACCGATCACGCGGCCGACCTGTGCCTCGCCCCGACCGAGGTCGCCCTGCGGCATCTCGCGGCGGAAGGACTCGCCGACCGCTCCGTCGTCGTCGGCGACGTGATGGTGGACGTGTGTCTCCAGGTGCGCGATGCGGTGGCGGGCCGGCCCCTCGAGGTTCCTGTGGCGGACGGCGAGCCGTTCGTCCTGGCCACCATCCACCGCGCGGAGAACACGGACGATCCCGCCCGGCTGCGCACCATCGTCGAGGCACTGGCCGGCGTGCCGGTGCCCGTCATCCTTCCCGTGCACCCGCGACTCGCCGCGAAGGCCGCAGCCTCGGGGCTCAGCCTCGAGCAGGGGAACATCCGCACCGTCGAACCGCTGCCGTACCCGGTGCTGGTCGGGGCCCTCGCGGCCGCCGCCGGCGTCGTCACCGACTCGGGTGGCCTGCAGAAGGAGGCCTTCCTGCTGGAGACCCCCTGCCTGACCGTCCGGACCGAGACAGAGTGGGTCGAGACGCTGGAGAACGGCTGGAACATCCTCGACCCGGAGGCCGCCAGGGTGGCCGAACTCGCTGTGCGTCCGCGGCCCTCGCAGGACCGCGGAACCCCCTATGGCGACGGCCACGCAGCCAGTGCCGCGACGGCCGCACTGCTGGGGCGGAGAGCCTGACTCCCCGGGTGGTTGGGCGAAGAGTCCGCGTGTCGTGCCATGATGGGCCTGCGTGAGGCTGTAAGGCCCGCCGCATACGCTCGGGAGGAACTGTATGAGCACACGCTCGTGGAGGGCAGCGATCGCCCTCGGCCTGGCCTTGACCATGATGCCGCTGGCAGGTATCGCTGACGAGACGACACCGCCGAGTGCAGCCTCGCCATCGGCGCCACCCGCGACGGAGCCTTCTGAGCCGGGGACGGAGTCGCCGAGCGGCCCCCCTCGGTCACGGAGACTCCCGCCACAGAGACTCCCGCTACTGAGACACCCACCGTGGAGACACCCGCCGTGGAGACGCCCGAGGCCGAGGCCGCTCCTCCTGCCGTCGAGCAGGTCCCGGTGGCGCCGGCCGCCGTCGCTGTCGCTGGCTCGGGAACCATGGAGCTCGGCTCGTCGCCGGCAGGGTTCCCTCTGCGGGGGACGTACCACTTCACGGGAACCGCTGACCCCGGCACTGATGTGACGGTGTGGTGGGACGCCCAGCCGTCCGGTGGCTGGCGGGTCTTCGGAACGACGACGGCCGACGCCGACGGCGCGTGGAGCCTCGATCGGTACATCGGCAGCGTCGCAGCCTTCCGCTTCGTCGCGACTGGGGGCAACGTGCCGGACGCCGACGGCTGGACCTCCGAGGTGGCCTACGCCAACGCCGGCTCCTCCAGCGTCCTCCGGGTGACCTCGTCTCCGACCGGTTTCGCCGTCGGCTCGCACTATGTCTTCACCGGCACCGCGACCCCGCGGAGCAAGGTCACCGTCTTCTGGGATGTGCAGCCCTACGGCGGGTGGCGCGTTTTCGGGACCACCACCGCCGACGCCACGGGCGACTTCCGCATCGTGGTTCCCCTCGGAAGCACGGGTAGGTTCCGCTTCACGGCGACCACGGGGAGCCAGCCTGACGCCGGGGCTCCCGGTGCCTGGCAGACGAACCCGAGCTACGTGAACGCGGTCCTGCCGGGCACCATCCCGGGCGTCCTGGGGGTCACCTCCTCGCCGTCGGGGTTCTACGTCGGCCACAACTATGTCTTCACCGGCCGCACCACGCCGGGTATGCCCGTGACCATCTGGTGGGATGCCGCCCCCTTCAGGAACTGGCGCGTCTTCGCCACGACTAGGGCCGCGGCCGATGGCTTCTACCGCGTGGTCATGCCGATCGGCAGCGCCGCGCAGTTCAAGTTCGCCGCCAGCAGCGGCCACAACCCTGACACCCGCACCTCTGACGGGTGGCAGACCGCTGCGGTGCCGCTTACGGCGACGGTCTACGTGCCGCCGACGATGACACTCGACGCCCGCTGCAAGACCGGCCGCGTCATCTGCATCTCCAAGGCGCAGAACAAGCTGTCGTGGGTGGTCAACGGCCAGATCCAGTTCGTGCTCGACGCCCGCTTCGGCTCCTCCAAGCTGCCGACCCGCAACGGCTCGTTCAAGGTCACCTGGAAGTCCCGCAACCACGTCTCGAGCATCTACGGCTCCGCCATGCCGTTCTCGCTGTTCTTCGACGGTGGCCGCGCGGTCCACTACTCCCGGTCCTTCTACGAGTTCGGCTGGGCCGGAACCTCGGCCGGTTGCGTGAACACGCGCGACTACGAGATGACGGGCAAGCTGTTCGACCTGGCCCGGGTGGGCGACAAGGTGATCGTCTACTGACGCATCGCACAGGCGAAAGAGCCGGGGGCGGCGACCGATCGGTCGCCGCCCCCGGCTCTTTCAGCGGACGGCCCGCCTACGGGTTGACGATCCTCGCGCCGTCGGCGAGACCGTAGTAGTCCGCGATGGCCTGCTCGTAGCGTTCCAGATAGAAGGCCCGCGAATACGCCATGGACGGGTGCGGCAGGAGTTCGGGGATCTGGACCTCGAGGGCGCCGGTGGCGGCCGCCGCCTCCAACGGGGCGACGATGCGAGTGTCGACGAAGTGGCGGTTCTGCGCAGCCCCGACCCGGGCCAGATCGAACCACAGCAGCGCCGGGGTGACCAGGGCGAGCGCGACGAGGGCCGAGGCCTCGGTGGAGGACCTCCGCGACAGCCAGGGGACGGCCAGCGTGAGGGCGGCAAGCGTCAGCAGCGCCAGAGGGACGAACTGGGTCCGGCTCAGCGAGCCGCTGGCGAAGGGGAACAGGCCCGACCCGACGAAGGCGACCCAGACGAGCAGCGGGCCATGACCGAGCGACTTCGAGGCCTTCAGCAGGGCGAACCCGACGGCGAGGAAGGCGATCACCGTCACGACATCGACGAGCAGCACCCATCGCAGTGCGGCGATCTCCAGGGTGGCGTACCGGTTGCGGTAGGCGCCGCAGACGAGGGCGAGCGCCAGCATCGTGCCGGAGCCGGTCAACAGCGCGCGACGAACGGGCCTCTCGGTCCCCGGCTGCAGCCCGTGCAGGGCGAGGGCCGCGATGAGGACCAGCCAGACGGGCCAGGCCCGGGTCCAGAGGCCGGGCACGGAGGTGGCCATGCCGCGCAGCGTCGCCAGCAGGAAGCCGTCGCCGCTGTTGTCCACCACGAGGCTGGACCGGTTCCACAGCCCTCCCGCCGACATGTGGACCGCGAAGGCGGCCGCGGCGGCACCGACCAGGGTCCAGAGCTTCGCTCCGAGGCGGCCCGCGAGTGCGACGACGACGGCCAGCGCCGCCAGGAACATGGCGCTGGAGGTCACCTCCTGCAGCGCATCGGTGAGGACGACGAGCACCGCGCCGAGCCCGACCGCCCACCAGGGAAGGTCACGACCCCCAGCAGCGTGAGGAGGAGAGCCAGCGAGCCGGCAAGCATGCCGAGCGGGAGCGTGTAGTTGATGGCGGCCGCGGTCCACAGGATGACGTCGCCGGTCAGTGCGGGCACCAGCCAGCAGATCATCGGCACCACGCTCAGGCCGGCGGCGAGCAGCCACACCGGCATCCTGCGCAGGCCGGCGGCAGTGCGCAGCAGCAGCGCCAGTGCGGTGCCCACGGCGGTCAGCATGACGGGGGCGAAGAGCGGGTAGAACCACGGCCCGGGCCGCAGGACGAGTCTCAGCACCCCGTCGGCGAGGCGGCCATTCCGGTTGCCCCAGTCGTCGGCCAGCGAGGCCCACCAGTAGGCAGCGCTGAACCTGCCCCCGGACGAGGAGGGGTCGGCGATGAACAGGTAGTCATCGCCCGACAGAAACCAGTGGCGGTGCAGAAGCCCCCACGCCAGCAGGCTCGCAAGAAGAACGGACGCGATGCCGATCCTGCGCCGTGCCGGCGTGGGGGTCAGTGTCACCGGATGCGGACGAACTCGTTCGTCTGGGCGGAGGTGATCATGGCTTCGCAGACCTCGACGACGCGGGCGCCCTGCTCGAGGGTGACGATGTCGTTGTCCTTGCCCAGGACGGCGTCACGGAAGTTCTCGTGCTCGACGCGCAGCGGCTCCGGCTTGGCGATCGCGAACTTCGTCACGTCGCCCTCGGTGACGCCCTGGAACTGTGCCAGGTCGTCCCACACGTGCAGGCTCTGGCCGTTCGCGTAGAACGTCAGGTCGGCCGTCAGGGTGTCCGCGACGAACATGCCCTTCTCGCCGGTGACGATCGTGAGGCGCTCCTTGGTCGGCGTCAGCCAGTTGACCAGGTGGTTGCTCATCAGCGACCCGGACAGGGTGCAGGTGGCCGACACCATGTCCTCGTGCTCGCGGCCGGACTTGTACATGGTGCGGGCGCCGACCCACTCGTACTGACGCTGGGTCACCCAGGCCGTCAGATCGATGTCGTGGCTGGCGAGGTCCTTGACCACGCCGACGTCGGCGATGCGGTTCGGGAACGGGCCCTGACGGCGGGTGGAGATCTGGTACAGGTCGCCCAGGTCACCCGCCTCGAGGCGCGCGCGCAGGCTCTGCAGCGCGGGGTTGTACCGCTCGATGTGGCCGACCGCGCCGATCACACCTGCCGCCTCGAAGGCGGTGGCGAGGGCGCGGGCGGCCTCCGTCGTCTTGGCCAGCGGCTTCTCGATCAGGGCGTGGATGCCCGCAGCGGCAAGCTTCAGCCCCGCCTCCTCGTGGTACTCCGTGGGGAGAGCGACGACGGCGTAGTCGATGCCGGCCTCGATCAGCGCGTCCACGTTGGGCAGAACGTCCAGCGGGCCGGCGACGCCGTGAGGATCCCCAGGGCGTCGGCGACGGCGACGAGGTCGACGCCGTCGATCGCGCGGAGGTTACGGGCGTGGTGACGGCCCATCATTCCGAGGCCGATGAGGCCCGCGCGCAGGTTCGCCATCATGCACCGGCCTTCGTGAGGGCGTTGACGGCCGTCACGATGCGTTCGAGGTCGCCCTGGCTGAGCGAGGGGTGGACGGGCAGCGACAGGCACTCGAGGGCCGCCTGCTCGGTGTTCGCCAGGTGCACGTCGCGCTGGAACGGCTTCAGGCGGTGGTTCGGAACCGGGTAGAACATGCCGGAGCCGATGTTGTACTCCTCCTTCAGCGCCTTCGAGAGACCGTCGCGGTCCTCGGCGACGCGGACCGTGTACTGGTGGTATACGTGCACGGCGCCCTCGGCGACCTGGGGGACGACGACGCCCTCGAGGTTGCTCGACAGGAACGCGGCGTTGTCCTGACGCTGCTTGGTCCAGGCGCCGACCTTCGTCAGCTGCACACGGCCGATGGCCGCGTGGATGTCGGTCATGCGGTTGTTCAGGCCGACGACCTCGTTGTGGTACTGCTGCAGCATGCCCTGGTTGCGGTAGAGCCGCAGGTTGCGCTCGATGTGCTCGTCGGCGGCGGACACCATGCCACCCTCGCCCGACGTCATGTTCTTGGTGGGGTACAGCGAGAACATCCCGAACGTGCCGAAGGCGCCGACCGGGGTGCCGTTGAGCGAGGCGCCGTGGGCCTGCGCGGCGTCCTCGAAGAGCTGGATGCCGTGCTTGTCGGCGATCGCGCGGAGCTGGTCCATCTTGGCCGGGTGGCCGTACAGGTGGACGGGCATGATGGCGACCGTCTTGTCCGTGATCGCGGCCTCGACGGAGGCCGGGTCGAGCGTGAAGTCGTCGAGGGCGATGTCCGCGAAGACGGGGGTGGCGCCGGTCAGCGCGACGGAGTTCGCCGTCGCGGCGAAGGTGAAGCTCGGGACGATGACCTCATCGCCGGCCTTCACGCCGCTCGCGAGCAGGCCGAGGTGCAGGCCCGACGTGCCGGAGTTGACGGCGACACAGGCGCGGCCGAGGCCGAAGTGCTCCGAGAACTCGGTCTCGAACGCGGCGACCTCCGGGCCCTGGGCGATCATGCCCGAGCGCAGCACGCGGTCGACGGCCTCTCGCTCCTCGTCGCCGATGATCGGCTTGGCCGGCGGGATGAAGGATTCTGTCATTTCGCTTCCTCGGTGAGTGAAAGGGTCTCGCCCTCTTGCACGAACGTGTCCCCCGTGTGGGGATCGATGAAAGTAAGGTCGCCGGTCTGCTCCAGCGGGAAGCCCGAGCGGCCCACCCACTTGATGCGCCGGGCAGGGACGCCGGCCACGAGTGCGAAGTCGGGCACGTCCTTGGTGACGACCGACCCGGCGGCGACGGTGGCCCAGCGGCCGATGGTGACGGGGGCGACACAGACGGCGCGGGCCCCGACGGAGCAGCCCTCGCGCAGCGTGACGCCGACGGGCTCCCAGTCGTGGGCGCTCTTGCTGGTGCCGTCAGGGTTGATGGCGCGGGGGAACGTGTCGTTGGTCAGAACGGCGGCGGGGCCGATGAAGACCCCGTTCTCCAGGTAGGCCGGTTCGTAGACCAGCGCGTAGTTCTGGATCTTGCAGTTGTCGCCGACGTGCACACCGCTTCCGATGTACGCGCCGCGGCCGACGATGACGTTCTCTCCGATCTCCGCGCCTCCGCGCACCTGGGCGAGGTGCCAGACGGAGGAGCCGTCACCGATGGTGACTCCGTCGTCGAGGTCGGCGGATGGGAGAATTCTGGCCTCTGCCATGTAGTCACTCCTAGCTTGGATCGTGCGTCAGTCTAATACGGGTGCCTTGCCAGGCGCGGCAGGGCGTGGCTTGGTGCCGCGCGAGCCGAAGGGACCGAACCTGCGCGGCAGGTAGAGTTGCGGTCGTGAACGCTCGAATCAACCTCTCCTCGCCCGATGTGACGGCGGCGGAGTCCGCTGCGCTCCAGCGGGCCATGGCCACCGGCTGGATCGCGCCCCTCGGGCCGGAGGTGGACGCGTTCGAGGCAGAGCTCGCCGCGTACGCGGGCCGTGAGCATGCCGTCGCCCTCTCCTCCGGTACCGCCGCGCTGCACCTCGCCCTGCTGACGATGGGCATCGGGCCGGGCTCCGTGGTGCTGACGTCGAGCTTCACCTTCGCAGCCACCACCAACGCCATCACATACACCGGCGCCACGCCCGTGCTGATCGACGCCGACGCCGAGGGGGCCATCTCCATCGAGCTCCTGGCGCGCGCGATCGAGGATCAGCGGGCGAAGGGCGCGGACCTGCGCGCCATCGTCCCCGTCGACCTGCTGGGCCACGTCGTCAACCACGAGGCCATCGCCGAACTCGCCGAGGCCAGCGGGCTGCGCATCCTCAGCGACGCCGCGGAGTCGTTCGGCGCGGTCCACAGCGGCCGACCGTCGGCCTCCTTCGGGGAGGCGGCAGCCGTCTCGTTCAACGGAAACAAGATCATGACGACGTCGGGCGGCGGCGCGCTACTGACCGACGACGGAGACTTCGCGCAGCACGTCCGGTATCTGGCCACCCAGGCGCGCCTCCCCGTGCTCCACTACGAACACAAGGACATCGGCTACAACTACCGTCTCTCCAACCTGCTGGCCGCCCTCGGTCGCGCGCAGTTGGAACGCCTGCCCGCCATGATGGAGCGGCGCCGCCAGCTGCGGCTCGCCTACAAGGCGCTCCTGGCGGACGTGCCGGGCGTGACGTTCTTCGCGCAGCCCGACGGTGCCGACGGCGGCGTCGATCACGACAACTTCTGGCTGACCTCGATCCTGATCGACCCCGCGGTCGCCGGCGTCACGAGGGACCAGCTGATCGCGCACCTCAGCGGGCACAACATGGAGAGCCGGCCGCTCTGGAAGCCGATGCACGCGCAGCCGGTGTTCCAGCACCTCGACTCGTACGTCGACGGTACCTCTGACCGTTTCTTCGAGCAGGGCGTCAGCCTGCCCAGCGGGTCGGTGCTCACGGATGAGGAGGTCGCGAGGGTGCTCGACACCGTCGGCGACTTCTTCAGGGCCGCGGCGTGAGGAGGCGCCCCTACGACCCGGTCAAGCGCGCCATCGACCTCGTCGTCGCCTGGACGCTGCTGATCGTCACCCTGCCGATCCAACTGGTCGTCGCGCTCGCCGTGCGGCTGCGGATGGGGTCGCCGGTGTTGTTCCGGCAGGCCAGGCCCGGCCGCGGCGGTCGCGTCTTCGAGATGGTCAAGTTCCGCACGATGCTCGTGGAGGACGAGACCCACATCACCGACGACGAGCGGATGACCCGGCTGGGCGCCCTCCTCCGCGCGACGAGCCTCGACGAACTGCCGAGCCTGCTCAACGTCCTCAAGGGGGACATGAGCATCGTGGGACCGCGGCCCCTGCTCCCCGAGTACCTCCCCCTGTACACGCCCCGGCAGGCCACCCGCCACGACGTGCGCCCCGGCGTGACCGGCCTCGCGCAGGTCAAGGGGCGCAACACCGTCTCGTGGGGGACCCGGCTGGCCTGGGACGCCTACTACGTCGAGCACCGCTCCCTGGCGCTCGACCTGCGGATCCTGTTCGACTCCGTCGCGGTGGTGCTGCGGCGGGAGGGGATCTCGGAGGAGGGTCAGGCGACCATGACCGACTTCGAGGGCGCGCCCGACGAGCAGGTCCGCCCCTGACGGGTCAGTTCCGCGACAGGCCTTCGATGCGGGTCATCACGACCTCCTCGTAGGCGAGCATCGCCCAGTCCTCCTCGTAGGCGCCGATGTTCGGCTCGTTCGCCTCGCCGGCCACGTTGCGCAGCAGCATCGAGGGGAAGTCGACGCCGCACTCATAGGCGTGCGGGTAGACGCCGCCGAACCGGGGGTTGACCTCCAGGAGCGAGTAGCCGTCGTCGGTGACGAAGAGGTCGATGTCGATGGCGCCCCGGAAGCCGGCGACCCGGCAGAAGTCGATCACGAAGCGGTCGAGCGCCGGGTCCTTGAAGGAGACGGACTTGTCGGCCGTTCCCGCCCGCATCCGCAGCTTCTTCTTGGCGAAGAGCGAGATGACCTCGCCGGTGATGAGGTCGATGTAGACGTCGACGTCGATCGCCTCGCCCGTCATCAGCTCCTGGACGATCATGTCGGGAGCCAGCGCCCACGCCTCGGCCAGTTCGGCCGCGTCGGTGACGGTGCGGATGTTCGCGGAGGCGGAGCCCGTCGCGGGCTTGGCGAACAGCGGCAGAGCGACGACGCCGGCCTCGAGGTCGGCCCGGAGCGTGGCCGCATCGGCCCACGTCCGCGGCGTGGGGATGCCGTTGTCGACGCAGAAGCGGTACATGTCCCACTTGTTGAAGCCGCGGTGGACGGCCTCGGCGGGGGAGATCATCGGGGTCACGCCGACGGCCCGGAACTCGTCGGCATGGTCGGCGAGCAGCGCCAGTTCAGGGTCGATGAGCGACAGGCAGGTGTCGATCGACTCGCGGCGGCAGATGTCGAGGATGGTCGGCAGGTAGTCCGGGTCCGTGATCCTGGGGACGACGTAGTGCCGGTCGGCCAGGTAGAGCGTCGGGGCGAGCTCGCTGCTGTCGGTGGTGACGACGTTGCCGCGGCCGGCCAGGGCCCGCTGGAAGTAGGAAACGAGCTTGCCGCGGCTTCCTGCGCTGAGGATGAGGACGTTCACGAGAGGCTCCAATCGTTTCCGGCCAGGTAGTCCGCCGCCGTCCAGCGGCGCCGGACCAGCTGCAGGCGGCCGTCGTCGCGGCGGGCGTAGACGGCGGGCAGATAGTTGATGAACAGCGGGTTGAAGGCCATCGTGTACGACCCGACCCGGAGGTAGATGACCTGATCCCCCTCGCGCAGCCGCGGCGCGTCGACCAGGGTCATCAGCCGGTCGTTGTCGAGGCAGGTGAAGCCCGAGATCACCTGCGGCGTCGCGGTCGGCTCCCCGGCGGTGATCAGGTCGTGTGCGTAGCCCGTCTTGCGGAAGAACGTGTCGAGGTTGGTGCGCGAACCGTCGGTGACGACGATGACGTGGTCCTGGACCTGCTTGGCGTCGATGACGCTGGTGTGGAAGTCGACGGGGACGGCGATGAGCGCGGCCCCCGGCTCGATGATCAGACGGGTGACAGCGGGATCGACCGCGTCGACGAGGACGTCGCGGATCGCCGTCAGATACTGCGTGGGCGTGGGGAAATCCGGGTTGTCGCCGCCGAAGAAACCGCCGCCGATGTCGAGGTAGTCGAGGCGCAGCGCGTGGTCACGGATCACGCCGACGGCCGTGCGGGCCGCCGAGCGGTACACGTCGATGCCGCGGCTCAGGCTGGTGACGTGCAGGTGCAGGCCGACCACCTCGACGCCCCCTGCAGCGAGGTACTGCAGGGCCTCGGTGAGGTCTCCGCCCTCGACGTGGAAGCCGAAGCGCAGCCCGTCCGGTCCGCTCGCCGTCGCGCCGGGGCACTCCGCGTCGACGTTCCAGTTGACCCGGACCCCCACCTTGACGGAGCCCGCGGGACGCTCGGCCGCCAGTTCGGTGGCCCAGCGCAACTCGCGCTGTGAGTCGAGATTGATCAGGGATCCCCCGTCGATGGCGCGGGCCAGCGCGGCGCGGGACTTCACGGGGCCGTTGAAGACGATCCGCTCCGGGGTGTGTCCGAGCGCGGTGGCCAGCTCGTACTCGTCGTCAGAGACGACCTCGGCCCAGACGCCCGCCGGCTCCATCCAGGCGACGACCCAGGGCAGCGAGTTGGTCTTGACGGAGTAGCTGACGATGCCGCCGGGCCAGACGTCGGCCATCGCGTCGGTGAACGACTCCACCTGCCTGCGCAGCGCCGGCTCGTCGACGACGAACGCGGGGGTGACGATGGTCTCGCTCACTCGGACTCCTTGGTAACTGATCACCCGGGAGTCTAGTGCCTGGACCGGAGCGTGCCCGGGGGTCGCGGCGCGGGGGCCTAGACTGTCCGGGTCAACCCGTGGGAGGTAGGTCCATGTCGAAGGCCATCGTGATCGAGCACTACGCCCAGCCCCGAGACCAGGGCGGCGGCACGCGACACGTTGATCTGTTCGATCGGCTGCAGGGCTGGGAGACGACCTTCGTCGCCAGCAACGTGAGTCACTACACGCAGAAGCCGTACACGACCAGCGATCCGCGCTTCGTGCTCGTGCCGATCCCGACGTACTCCGGCAACGGCGTCATGCGGATGCTGGGCTGGGGCGTCTTCGCCGCCGAGGCGACGGTGGCGTCGCTGACCAAGCCTGCCGACGTGGTCTACGGGTCGTCCCCGCAGCTGCTCGCCGCGGCGGCGGCGCTGCTGGTGGCGCGGCTCAAGGGCGCCTCGTTCGTGATGGAGGTCCGTGACCTCTGGCCCGAGAGCATCGTCGCGATGGGGCATCTGCGGGAGGGATCGCTCGTGCACCGGATCCTGATGGGTCTGGAGGGCACGCTGTACCGCGGCGCCGACCGGATCGTCGTCGTGACCCCCGGCTGGGAGGACCACTTCGAGGCGTTCGGCGTCGACCGGTCGCGGGTCGTCGCCATCTCCAACGGTACCGAGGCCGCCGACTTCGTCGTCTCCGACGACCGCGACACGCTCCGCCGCGAGTACGGCATCTCCGGCTACACCGCCGTCTACGCCGGCGCGCACGGCCCCGCCAACCGGGTCGACCTGACGCTGGATGCCGCGGAGGCGCTGCCGGACGTCAACTTCCTCATGATCGGATCCGGCTCGGAGAAGCAGTGGGCGATCGACGAGGCGGGCCGCCGTGGCCTGGGCAACGTCGAGTTCCGCGACCCCATCCCCAAGGCCGAGCTGCCACGGCTGCTGCGGGCCTGTGACGTCGGCCTGCACGTCATCGCGCCGCTGAAGGTGCTCGACAAGGGCATGAGCCCCAACAAGCTGTTCGACTACCTCGCAGCCGGGCTGCCGGTCGTGTCGAACGCGGCTCACCCGCTGCGTCGCGTCGCGGCGGACGGCGAGGTGGGCGCGATGGTCGGGCCCGAGGAGCTGGTCGAGGGCATCACGCGCGTCCGCGACGCCGACGAGGCGACCAGGCAGGCGTGGGCCGACAATGCCGTGGCGCTGCTCGACCGGTTCTCGCGGACAAGTGCGGCCGCGTCGCTGCAGGAGACGCTCGAGGCGGCCGCGGCCATGCCCCGCAGGCGCAGCTGGCTGAAGATCGGAGCCGTCGCGGGCGCCGCGCTCGGCGCCGTCGCGCTGCTGCGACGGGGAGGCCGCAGGCGCTGAACGGCTGCCCGGCCCCGGCCCGGGGTCAGTGCACCAGGACGATCTTTCCGACGTTGTCGCCGCCCACGAGGTGGGTGTGGGCCGCCTGCACCTCGGCGAACGGGAACCGGGTCTCGGGGCTCACCGCGATGGTGCCCGCGTCGATGAGCGGCCACACGGTCTCCGCCACCCGGGAACAGATCGCCGCCTTCTCGGCCGCGGGGCGGAACCGCAGCGACGTCGCGGTGATCGTGCCCTGCTTGGCCAGCAGCAGGCCGAGGTTCAGGGTGCCCTTGACGCCACCCTGCAGCCCGATGACGACCATCCGGCCCCGGCGGGCCAGCGACTTCACGTTGGCCTCGAGGTACTTGGCGCCCATGATGTCGAGAATGACGTCGGCGCCCTTTCCGCCGGTGGCCTCAGCGACGGCCGCGGGCCAGTCGTCGTGGTAGTCGATGGCGTGGTCGGCGCCGTGGTCGAGGCAGTGCCGCACCTTCTCGGCGGTGCCCGCCGTCGTGATGACGGTCGCCCCGAGCGCCTTGGCGTACTGGATGGCGAAGGTGCCGATGCCGCCCGCGCCGCCATGGACGAGGAACACCTCGCCTGCGGCCAGGCCGGCCACGTCCAGGTTGGACACGACGGTGGCCGCGACCTCCAGCAGTCCGCCCGCGGTGACCAGGTCGACGGAGGAGGGCGGGGCGATCAGCTGCCCGGCCGGCGCCACGAAGTACTCGGCGTAGCCGCCGCCGGCGAGCAGGGCGACGACCTCGTCGCCTTCGCGCCACTGGTCGACGCCGTCGCCGACGGCCGCCACGACGCCTGAGGCCTCGAGGCCGATGATGTCGGTGGTGCCGCGGGGCGGCGGGTAGTGGCCCTGGCGTTGCAGGACATCGGCCCGGTTCACGCCGGAGGCCACCGTCTTGACCAGCACCTCGCCAGGGCCGGGGGTGGGGGTGTCGACCTCGCCGACACGCATGGACTCCGGGCCACCAGGGGAATCGACGAGAACTGCACGCATGGCACCCAAGCTACCGGTCGGTCGAGACGGATGGCACATCACTACGTAGAATGCGGCCGTGGCTGGTCGTGTGTCCGGCAGGAAGAGGTACATCGCCGTGGTGTCAATGCCGGGAAAGCTCGGTCGGTGCGGGATCGCCGCCGCGCTCGTGGTCTCGCTGGGCCTGGTGGCGGGCCCCGCCTACGCGGACGAGACGCCGGAGCCGGCGGACCTCAGCGGAGAGCTCCTGCTCGATGAGGAGCGACCCAGTGCCGAGTTCCTGACGGACCCCGCAGAGGTGCTCGCGGGGATCGAGGACGGGCCAGGGGCCATGGCCAGGGCGAGCGCGGTCGTGACGGCGCCGCCGTTCGACCACACCTTCGTCATGACCGACTACGAGTTCTACCGCGCCGACGCGCTGAACGCGACCCAGATCCAGCAGTTCATCCAGGCCAAGGGCGCCGCCTGCACGACCACGGCGGACAAGACGTGCCTCAAGGATCTGGTGCTGCCCGTGACCAGCCTCCGCAGTGACCGGAGCGTCGGCTGCAAGCCCGTCGACTTCCCGGCGGGGACGAGGTCCTGGACGGCCATCGACATGGTGGCGAAGGCGTGTGGCATCAGTCCCAAGGTGCTCCTGACGACGATCCAGAAGGAGTCGTCGGGTGTAGCGCAGGCGAAGACGCCCGCGCAGTGGAACAAGATGATGGGCATGGGCTGCCCCGACGGCGGCACCTGCAGTGAGAAGTTCGCCGGGTTCGAGAAGCAGCTCTACTTCGCCGCTGACCGGCTCTACGCCTACCAGACCTGGACGACTTACCCGTTCATCAGGGCCTACCTCGGTGGCCCTCCGGCCAAGCCTCTCGATGCCGGCGCCGAGGCGTTCGTGCCGAAGTCGATGGCCACGGCTTCCCTGTACACCTACACCCCGTGGATCAGCAGCAACAGGCTGTTCTACACGGTCATGAAGGGCTACTTCCCGGAGGCGCTCATCCGTGACGAGGCCCCCGTGACCCTCCGCTGGGGCGGCCAGGACCGGGTCGACACCTCGCTGATGATCTCCCAGGAGCAGTGGAGCGCCGCCACCGCCAAGAAGGTCTACATCGCCCGGGCCGACATCGCCGCGGACGCCCAGGTCGCCGGCATCCTGACCAACGGGCCGATCCTGCTCACCAACCCGCGCTCGGCCGCCGTCGAGGTCCGCGCGGAGATCCAGCGGCTGGGCAACCCCGAGATCGTCGTCGTGGGTGGAACCGGGGCCGTCTCCGACGCCGTCGCGACCTACTACTCCGGGGGCAGGGCGTATACGCGCCTCGCCGGCGACAGCCGCGCGGACACCTCGATCGCCGTCTCCCGGTACGCGTTCCCCGCTGGTTCGTCGCCCAGGAGCGTCTACCTGACCGACGGCTTCGGCCCGGACGGGAACGGCGGTCCCGACGGCGTGGTCGGCGGCGTGCTCACCGACGGCCCCGTCCTCCTGGTCAATCCCCGCTCCGGCGTATCGCCGGAGGTCCGTGCCGAGATCCAGCGGCTCAAGGGACTCGGCGCCGGTTCGGTGTTCGCGCTGGGCGGCGCCGCGGTCGGCCATCCCTCGAAGGGAAGCTGTTCGGCGCCACCCGGTACGAGACGGCCGTCGAGATCGCCAAGCGGGCCTTCCCGTCCGGGGCCACCTCCGTCTATGTCGCCAACGGGGACAGCTTCGTCGATGCCATCGCCGGCGGCACCGTCACCGATGGTCCGATCCTGCTGACCAAGCCCGCCGGGCCGACCCCGGAGGTCTGCGCGTACGTGAAGCAGACCAAGCCGCGGCGCGTGGTCGCGCTGGGCGGTGTCGGGGTCGTTCCCGAGTCGACGCTCCAGGCTGTCGCGGACTGCGCTTCCTAGTCCTCCGGCATGCGGAGCACCCGCCGGGAGGTGAAGGTGCTCCGCGTCCCGTCGACGGGATCGTCGAAGGTCAGCGACCGCGCCAGCAGCCCCAGCGGGGTCCCGAAGTCGTCGACGGGTTCGTCGAGCACCTCGGGGTACAGCTGATCCCCGTGGAGGGGAAGGCCCAGCGAGTTGAAGTGGGCCCGGATCTGGTGCGTCTTTCCGGTCAACGGCACGACGTCGTAGCGGGCCCAGCGCCCCCGGACCTCCAGGATGTCGATGTCGGTGAACGCGTTCGGCGGCAGGTCCAGCGTCTCCGCCTGCAGCGTGCCGACCCGCTTCGTCAGGTGCGACTCGACGCGCAGCGGGAACACGCATGCGGGGTCGAAGGGGGCGATGGCCTCGTAGCGTTTCGTGACCCTGCGGTCGGCGAAGAGGCCCTGGTACGGCGCCCGCCACCGTTTCTCGGTGGTCAGCAGCACGACGCCGGCGGTGGCCCGGTCGAGCCGGTGCGCGGCGGAGAGTTCGGGCAGGTCGAGCATCGTCCTGGCCTTGACGACGACGCTCTGCACGATGTGCCTGCCGCGGGGGATCGTCGACAGGAAGTGCGGTTTGTCGACGACGACGATGCGGTCGTCGCGGTACAGGACGGTCAGCTCGCCGGGGACTTCCGGCTCGTCCCGCAGGGTCCGGTGGAACCAGACGAACGTGTGCGGCCGGTACGGCTCGCTGCCGGTCCACGGGAGACCGGCGTCGTCGACGAAGGCGCCGGCGGCCAGCATGGCGTCGACATCCTCGGGCGAGGGCGCGAGCTTGTGGACGAGCCAGTCGCGCATCGTGGGCCAGGGCAGCGGGTCGGCCGGGTCCCGGTCAGGTGTGCGGACCCAGGCGGCCTGCAGCCCGTGACGGGGCGGCAGTGGCGAGCGGGGCGGCATCTGTCTCCCCTCCGGGTCCGGTGGCGGCGAGGGTGGGATTCGAACCCACGGAGAGTTGCCCCTCGGCCGCTTTCAAGGCGGCTGCACTAGTCCACTATGCGACCTCGCCAGTCGGGGGCAACTCTAGCGCCTCCGCCGACGCCGACCGCAGCCACCACGCCGCAGCGGGGCGCCGGTAGGCTGCCGTCATGGCAGCTACGTCGTACCTCATCCAGCCCCCGCCGCCCGTGCGGGCCTTCGCGGTCGCGGCGGTCGCGGCTCTCCTGGGGCACTTCTACTCGTGGTGTCGCTGTCGTCCGGTTGGCACGTCGCGTTCGCCGTCATCGGTGGGGTGCTGCTGGTGGCCGGGCTCGCACTGACGGCGCTGGCCCTCTACGTCATGCGGCAGGCGACGCTGCGCCTGACGCTGAGGGAGGACGGCTACGCGGTCACCGGCAACGGGACCCGCCTGGAGGGTGCGTGGCGCGAGGTGACCCGGGTGACGGCCACGAAGGAACGTGAACGGCTGACCATCCACCATCACGATGACCGCCGCACGAACCTCGTCTTCCCGATCGCGCAGAACTCGCAGATTGACGACGTCATCGCCGACGTGCGGGGCCGGCTCGACGCCGCCCGCTTCCGCGACTGAGGACTACTCCTCCTCGGTGTCACCCCGCCAGGCGCACGCGTTCGCGACATCCTGGTTGCCCTCGGCGACACCCGCCTCGTTGGTGACGGGGGCCGACGGGTCTGCCGACGACGACGTCGCCGTCGAGGTGGCTGATCCCGTCGCCGCCGGGGCGCTGGTGGCCGGGGCCGGGGAGACCGGGTTGTCGGACGCGTCCACGGCGGCGGCGACCGCCGCGTGCATGGCGTCGTAGTCCGGGTTCGACGAGCTGTAGCCGTTGAGGCCGGGCGTGAACACGACACGGGTGGTCGAGGCGTCCTTGACCCGCAGCGCCAGGGTGATCATCGCCGACAGGTCCTCCTGCGGGATGTCCGTCTGGATCATCTTCGCCCCGGCGTAGGCGATCGCCTCGAACCGGCTCAGCAGGTTCGTCGGGTTCGCCTGCTTGATGATGGCGTCGACGAGACACGACTGGCGGGCCATCCGGTGGTAGTCGTCGCTGCCGTAGCGGCCGCGGGCGAACCAGAGGGCGTCGACGCCGTCCAGGTGCGCGTCCTTCTCGACCTCCAGCCAACCCGACGGCGGGATCTTCTTGTCGGTGTTGCCGCCGATCGGGATCCGCTCGTTGATGTTGACGGTGACGCCGCCCATGGCGTCGACGAGTTCCGAGAGGCCGTCGGTGTCGAGCATGAGGAAGTAGTTGATCTCCAGGCCCGTGATGCCCTGGATGCCCTGCTTGAGGGCCTCTGCGCCTCGGAAGGTCTTGCCCTCGAGCACGTGGGGGCGGTTGAGTTCCACCTCGGCCCAGATGCCGTTGACCATCCAGTCGGCGGCGGGTTCACCGCGGAATCCGCGCGGGAACTCCTTGTCCATCTCGCTGCCCTCGGGGAACGGCGTCGTCGGGACGTTGCGGGGGATCTGGATCAGGATGGTGTCGCCGGTCGCCGTGTTGATGGACGCGACCATGATGGTGTCGGTCCGGATGCCGTACTGGGCCACCATCTGCTCGCGGCCCTTGTTGCCGTCGGCGCCGAGCAACAGGATGTTCAGGCGGGGCACGTCCTGCCACGGGTCGACGGCGACCTCCGGCGGCGCGAGCGTGACCTGGCCGTTGGCCGTGATGTCCTCGCGCTTCTTCATGGCGGTGTTCAGCGCCGCCGAGGCATCGCTGGCGTAGCGGGCGCCGACGGCGGTCGGCGCGGCGACGAGGAACGTCAGGCTCGTCACCAGCATGGCGCTGACGAGGCGCTTGCCGCCGCTGAGCCCCTGGGGGCGGGTGGCGAGGTGGGTCACCAGGATCAGGAGGACCCAGACGAGGCCGATCGCGATCGCGGCCCCGCTGATGACCGGCAGGTAGGCGGGGTTCGCGACGGCGCCGAGGATGTTCGGATCGGTGAGGGCCCGGTAGGCGAGGTAGCCGAGGCCGCCGAGGGTGGCGAGCGAGGTGAGGGCGCCGAGGAGCTTGAGCCCGATGGGCTTGGCGCCGAGCAGGCCGACGCCGGGGAGCACCGTCGAGGCGGCGGTCAGGCCGAGTGAGGTGCGGAGGTGGGCGCGGCGCTGGGACTCGGCGAGGGAGGCGGGCTGGGCGTGCGCGCCGCCGGCGCCGGGGGCGGGCGGGTCACGGAAGAGGGAGAGGGCGGCTGCGGCGACGACGTGATCGGTCCCGTCGACGGGGCCAGTGGTCCCCTTCGAGACGCCCTCTTCGGTCCCGTCGGTCCCGTCGGTCCCCTTCGAGACGCCCTCGTCCCTCGGGCTCCTCAGGGACCCTCCGGGTCCTGAGCCTGTCGAAGGGTCGGGTCCTGAGCTCGTCGAACGGGCGCGGAACCAGCCCGGCGACCCCAGCCCCAGATCGGGCCTCTCGACCGTCGCCTCCGGATCGTCCGCGGGGGATGACATCGGCTCCCGCGACGGTACGTCATCGTCCGGGTTGAAGGCGCGGCGCGGCCGCGGGGCTTCTGTCATGTGGGCCTCCTGCCCGTCAAGTCTAACCCGCTCGCGTTTTGGCGCCGATCCGGTTGCTCGGCTAGTCTGGTCCGGCACTGGAGGTGTCGCCTAGTACGGTCTATGGCGCCCGCCTGCTAAGCGGGTTTGGGGCTTCAACCCCATCGCGGGTTCAAATCCCGCCACCTCCGCCAGTCGTGATCGAGCCCCTGGTCCCTGACCGGGGGCTCTTTCATGCGCGGACCAGTCGCTTAGCATGGCGGCATGCCTGCCATCGCCGACCTCGACCTGCTGCTCCGGTCGCTCAGCCCCGCCGTGCGCGACGGTGACTACGTCTTCGTCTGCACCGACCGCGACCTTCCCGCCGTGGCCCGGATCACGGAGTCCGAGGGCACGACGCTCGTGCTGCCTCGCGCCGTCGCCGACGCCGAGGGTCTCGCCTACGACGCCGTCTTCGGCTGGATCACCCTCGAGGTGCACTCGTCGCTCGAGGCCGTGGGGTTGACGGCGGCCGTGTCGACGACGCTGGCACAGGCCGGCATCAGCTGCAACATGCTGGCCGGCTACTTCCACGACCACCTGCTCGTGCCCGTCGACCGGCTCGACGACGCACTGTCCCTGCTCCGCCGCCTCGCCGGGTAGCAGCCTGGTCGGCCGTCGACGGCGACGACTCAGGCCCCGCCGCTCAGCTCCAGCGCCAGCAGCCACGACTTGCGCTCCATCCCGCCCGCATAGCCCGTCAGCTTGCCTCCCGCGCCGACGACCCTGTGGCACGGCACCACGATGCTGATCGGGTTGCGCCCGTTGGCGAGCCCCACGGCCCGCGACGCCCCCGGCCTGCCGAGCGCGGCGGCGAGTTCCCCGTACGAGCGGGTCTCGCCGTAGGGGATGTCGCGGAGCGCGGCCCACACGGCCTGCTGGAACGCCGTGCCGCGCGGGGCGAGTGGCAGGTCGAAGGCGGTCCGCTCCCCGGCGAAGTACTCGGTCAGCTGCGCGGTCGCGGCAGGGAGCGCGTCGTCGACCCGCTCTCCGAAGCTCTCCGGGTCCGGGGCCGGCCGGTGGCCGGTCATGTACAGGCCGACGAGGGCGCCGTCCTCGGCGACGACGGTGAGTTCCCCGATGGGGGAGTCGACGGTGGACCAGGTCATGATCTCTCCTCACAGCCCGGGACGCCCGGGATGGTGTTGACGGCGTGCGGGGTCAGGGCCCACAGGTGCTGGGTGGCGTAGGACCGCCAGGGGCGCCAGGCGGCGGATGTCGCGGCCAGGTCCGGCACGCCGAGGCGTTCCGCGGCCCGGACGAGGCCGAGGTCGGTGGCCGGGAACGCGTCGGGATCGCCGAGCCCCCGCATCGCGATCATCTCCACCGTCCACGGACCGATGCCTCGCATCGCCAGGAGCTTCGCGCGGGCCTCGTCGCGGTCGGCGCCGACGCCGAGGTCGAGGGTGCCGTCCGCCAGAGCCAGCGCCGTACGGCGGATCGTGTCGCGGCGCCCCGCCGGGAATGCGAACACGGCATCGGGGGCGTCGAGCACCCGCTCGGCGGTGGGGAACAGGTGAGTCAGCCCGGGGAGGGGCGTCTCGACAGGCTCCCCGACCGCGGCGACGAGGCGGGCGCCGTGCGTGCGGGCCGCCGCGGTCGAGACCTGCTGGCCGAGCAGGATGCGTAGCGCGATCTCGTCGCCGTCGACCCCGCGGGGGATGCGGCGGCCGGGATGGGCGGCCACCAGCGGGGCCAGGCGCGGGTCGTCGCCGAGGAACGAGTCGATCGCGACGGGATCAGCGTCCAGGTCGAGCAGCCGGCGGATCCGGGCCACCGCCGTCGGCAGCTGGCCCAGGTCGCTCAGCCCGAGGCGGGCGGAGACCCCTGCCGCGCCCGGGGCCAGCGACACGACGGCGAACCCGACGGGCAGCCGCAGCGTGCGGTGGTAGACGCCATCGCGGAAGACCTCGACGCCGTCGATCGCGGTGGCGATGAGGTGGCCGAACACGTTGCAGGGGCAGAAGGGACGGCGGACGGCCAGGTCCAGGTCGACGAACGTGAGCCCCGACCCGCCGGGGCGGCAGTGTCGCCCGGGACCGCGGCCACGCAGCTCGGTGGGGGTGGCGGCGTAGACCTCGCGCATCGTCGCGTTGAAGGAACGGACACTGCTGAAGCCTGCGGCGAAGGCGATGTCGGCGTGGGGCAGGGAGGTCGCCTCGAGCAGCGTGCGGGCGGTCTGGGCGCGGCGTGCCCGCGCCAGGGCGAGCGGGCCCGCGCCGGCGCCGTCGGCCAGCAGCCGCTGGAGCTGCCGGATCGAGTAGCCGAGCCTCGCGGCCAGGCCGGGGACCCCGTCGCGGTCGACGACGCCGTCGTCGATGAGGCGGACGGCGCGGGAGAGGGCGTCGCCGCGGACGTCCCAGTCGGGGGAGCCGGGGGTGGCGCCCGGCAGGCAGCGCTTGCAGGCCCGGAATCCCGCCTGCTGGGCGGCCGCGGCCGTCGGGAAGAACTGCACGTTGGCGGGGAGCGGGGTGCGGGCGGGGCAGGAGGGGCGGCAGTAGATGCCGGTGGTCAGCACCCCGGTGTAGAAGCGGCCGTCGAAGCGCGCATCCTTGGCCCGGATGGCCCGGAGGCAGGCGTCGCGGTCGGTGTACATGCCTCTAGCATGGCGCAGGGATGGCCGTCGATCTGGCAGGAATGCGACATTGCTGCGGCGGCCGAGCGGTGGGATTGTGCCCCCCTCCGCCCGGCCGCGGTCTGTGGTCAGGCCGACAGTGCCAGCACCGTCCGGTGTGAGTCCTCGAGCCGGTACGGCGCGTCGCCCTTCGGCGCCGCGATCCGCTGCGCGTCGGACTCCACCACCAGCCGCCGGCCTCCGCCGGAGATCAGCACGAGGCCCGTCGCGGCCAACGCCAGCAGTTCCTCGCCCTCACGCAGCAGGATCGGTGCCGTGTCGAGCACGGGGCGCGCCTCGTCTCCGCTCACGAACCGGCCGCTGCCCGTCATCGCCGTGCGGCCCGCGCGGATGCCGTCGAGGATCGCGTCGGGCGACAACTCCTCGGCCGCGACCCAGGTGGTCGGCAGGCCGGGGCGCAACGGCTTCGAGCGGTTGTGGAAGTCGCCGCCGCCGATGAGGACGACGTCGCGCCTCCACCGCTGGAACCAGGCCAGGCAGGAGGTCGCGATGGGCTCCTCGTACCAGGACGAGTGGTACAGCTCGACGCCACCCGGCTCCCTGTCCAGCCGGTGCAGCCAGGAGCAGTCTCCGGAGACGGGGTGGTTGATCGACATGAAGCCGCCGCGCTCCGCGACGGTGTCGACCCAGTCCTGCGCGGGGCGGCGGAAGTCGATGAATCCGATGTCTCCGTAGGCGTTGGAGTGGCCCGCATGCGTGGTGATCTCCTGCCCTGGCACCAGCGTGATCCCGTGCCGCTCACCCACTGCGGGCAGGTGGGCGTGGTGGCTGGTGGTGCAGTGGTCGGTCACGCACAGGAAGTCCAGGCCGGAGCGGACCCCCTCGTTGGCCAGCTCCCACAGGCTGAGCGCCCCGTCGGAGTGCAGCGAGTGCGAGTGGGGGTCGCCCGCGTACCAGCGCATCCCGGGCGGGGCCGGCAGGTCGCGGTCGCTGCCGCGGACGGCACGCGCCACCGGCGGCTCGACCGGCCCGTGATCGGGGCGGCCGAGGGCGGGCGTCTCGACGGTGACCGTCACCTCCGCGCCGCTGCCCGGCAGCGTGTGCAGGCCGACGATCACATGCCAGGTGCCGGCCACGACGTTGCCGGGCAGGTAGCCGGGGGTCGCGTCGTCCTCGGCGACGATGAACGTGCGGCGGGCGCCGCCCGACCAGCCGCGCCAGCCGTCCGGGCCCTCGCAGCCGAGGTCGACGACGGCCTCCGGGCCGCCGTCGACCTCCAGCCACACCTCGAACGACCCGGCGCCCTCCGGCACCTCGAACGGGATCCGCTGGTACCGGTCGGCCGACTGGTCCGCCAGAGTCACCCTCCTGGACACGCTGTGACGCATCAGAACTCCCTCCGTAGCGTGATGATCCGGCCCGCGCCCACTTCGAGTGACCACGGGTCGACCGGCCCGCCGACAGCTGCGCCGGTGAGGTCGGTGGGCACCCAGGTGCCCTCGGCCGCCACCCGCAGCGGCTGCGGCGTGTCGGCGTAGTTGACGAACCTCGCCTCGACCCCGCCGGGCACCCGCCGGAGCGACTCGAGCGCGACCCTCCCCTCCGTCCGCAGCGCCACACCGGGTACCGGAGGCTCTCCGCCGCGCCCCGGCGCCGTCACCGGCGTGAACCGGAACTGGTCGGCGTGCTGGACGATCCGCTCCCCGTCGAGGTCGATCGCGAACGCCAGGCGTGTGCGTCGCCCGAGGTACTGCGCCCCCGGGACCTCGAACTGGGAGCCGGCCGGCTCGTCGCGCAGCGGGTGCACGTTGACGCTCATCATCCCGACGCTGCGCAGCGCGGTGAGCGCGATCTGGTCGGGCCCGGCGCCGCCGTCGACGATCTCGTACTCGACGAGCTTGTCGAGCAGCACCCCGACGCCGCCGGCCGTGATCGACCGCGTCGCCGGGAAGGTGGGCAGCGGGAACTCGCCCCAGCCGCCCTCGGCGTCACGGCCGCGGGCGGTCGCCCCGTACTGGCCCACCGAGGTCGAGCCGGTCAGCCCCGATCCGAGGGTCGGGACGAGAACGCGGAGGCGGTGATCGCGGACGTGGTTGGTCAGCGTGACGTCGACGCGCACGAAGGGCTCGCCGGCACGCAGCTCCAGCAGGGTCTCGACCAGCTGCAGCGTCGTCTCGTCCGCGCGGCGGGATCTGTCGGTGGCATCGATCCCGACGGGTAGCCGGTAGCCGCGGCGGATCAGGATCCGGCCCCGCAGGGGGCCCTCCTCCACCGTCACGACCTCGACCGACTCGGCGGCCGTGACCGGGCCGTCCACCGGCCCGTAGTTGTAGGAGTCGCCCCGGTCGCCGTCGTCGACGATCCGGAGTGCGTCGCTGAGGGCCACGCCGCTGCGGAGATCCTCGACGGTGACGCCGCCGTCGGAGGCGACCTCGACCCGCACCAACCCGTTGTCGAGCGCGGTGCCCCGCGCCGCGACCGGATGCGACGGCGCCGCCGCGGCCCTGGCATCCAGCGCGACGGCCGACAACCCGTCCGCCTCACCGGCCACCAGGACCCGGCTGGTCGGCGGCACCTGCGTGACGACCCGGAACAGTCGCTCGCCCTCGGCCGACTTCCGCGTGAGGACGGCGACGAAGCCGGCAAGGTCGAAGTCGCCCGCCGTGTGGTCGGCGACGGTGAACACGAGCTCGTCGCCTTCCCAGGTCCAGGAACGGATGTGCTTGCCGAACAGCTCCTGGCCGTGGATCCTGCGCACGATCTTCGGCAGGTCCGAGGTGGAGACGGTCTCGTCGCCGATCACCGTGGGCAGGGACTTCAGCAACTGCACGTTCGCGGGCAGCCCGGCCCGATCGGCCTCGAGCACCAGCTCCGCCTGCACCGGCCGCCGGAAGGCGGACTGGTTGAACACGGCGACGGCCCCCTCCTGGGCGGCCGACCCGAGCGGGGCGAGCGCGATGTCGATCGCCCCCGCGGCGGTCTGCGCCGCGACCTTGAGTCGGGACTCGACCTCGTCCGCGGTGGAGTCGACCCCGCAGCCGGTGACCGAATCATGCGCGGTCGACTCGATGACCAGCCCCCAGCCCCGCTCGAAGAACGCCGTCCTGGACGGGCCGCCGACGAAGGCGTCGAGCCGCTCCCCGGTGGTCAGCGCCCGCTCGGCCGCGGCCATGGCGGCCTTCAGGTCGGTGCGGATGGAGAACACCCCCGGGAGCAGGTTGCCGCGGGCATGCGAGCGCAGCTCGCCGCGGACGACCGGCAGCGACGCGAGCGCCGCGGGGGAGTGGTCGCGGGCGGCGATCACGTCGGCGACGGTGCCGATCCGCAGCTCCACCTCCCCGTCGTAGGCACGCAGGATCTGCACGAGATCGGCGCGGGGCGCCATGTGGTCGGTGCCGAACCAGCCTGCGACGTCCTCGCCGCCGAACCAGCCGGCGTTCTCGCGGACGTACGCGTCGACGAGCTCCGGCAGCTTCTCCAGCGGTTCGAACAGCTTCAGGGCGCTGCCGTATCCGTCCCACAGGTACTCGACCCGCACCGCGGAGCCGTCCAGCCCCTCCCAGAGGAAGGCGTGCCGGTCGACGGCGGCGGGAACGCCCCGCCAGAGGGAGGCGTCCGCGATGCCGAAGCCGCGCAGGATCTGCGGGGTCTGCGCGGCGTGCCCGAACATGTCGGGCAGGTAGCCGACGCGCATCTCACCGCCGAGTCGGCGGGCCGAGGCGATGCCGTGTTCGAGGTTTCGCACGATCGTCTCGCCGTCGCAGCAGAACTCGTCCAGCAGGATCTGGAACGGGCCCAGCGCGAGTTGGCCGCGTGCCACGGCCGCGCGCACACGGTCCGTCTCCTCGGGGCGGATCTCGAGGTAGTCGTCGATCGCGGCCGACTGCCCGTCGAGCGTGAACCGGTAGCCCGGCTCACGCTCCAGCATGGTCAGCAGCGAGTCGAGCATGCTGACCAGCCGGGCGCGGAACACGTCGTGAGGCTCGTACCATTCGCGGTCCCAGTGGGTGTGCGGGACGATCCACATCGCCCGGGGGAGGGGATCGGTCACTGCTCCTCGCCGCCGATCCTGAGGCCCGACTCCTCGTCGAAGACCATCGTCTTGCTCACCGGGATCTGGAACCAGACGACCTGGCCCGGCTCCGGCAGCGGATCCTCGTCGACGACGGCCTGCAACCGGTCGTCGCCGGCGCGGGCGGTGAGCAGCGCGGAGGCACCCAGATTCTCGATGGTCGACACCTCGGCCTCGACGCCGTCGGGTACGGGGGTGGGGCTCCAGGTGATGTACTCCGGCCGCGCCCCGACGACGACCTTCTGGCCCTCGCTGAGAAGCGCGGCGGTCTCCGCCCGCACGGCGATGGTGGTGCCGAGGACGGCGATGCGGCCGCCGGTGACGATGCCGTCGAGCAGGTTCATGGGGTGGGACCCGATGAACGAGGCGACGAACGTGTTGGCCGGGGCGTGGAACACCTCGCGGGGCGTGCCGATCTGCTGGATCCTGCCCTCCTTCATGACGGCCATCCTGTCGGCGAGCGCGAGGGCCTCCGACTGGTCGTGGGTCACGAAGACCGAGGTGACGCCGAGTTCGCGCTGCAGTTCCTTCAGGAACGAGCGGGCCTCGAGCCGGAGCCGCGCGTCGAGGTTCGACAGTGGCTCGTCGAGGAGGAGCACCTTGGGGCGGGTCGCGATGGCGCGGGCCAGCGCGACACGCTGCTGCTGACCGCCGGACAGCTGACCGGGACGGCGTTCCAACAGATGTTCGAGCGACAGCCGGCCCGCCGTGTCCGCGGCGACCTTCTTCCGTTCCTCCTTGGCGACCTTCCGGATCCGCAGCGGGTAGGCGATGTTGTCCGACACATCCATGTGGGGGAAGAGGGCGTAGTCCTGGAACACCATGGCCACCCCCCGCTCCCCGGGCTCACGGTTGGTCATCTCCTCGTCGCCGATCCGCAGCGACCCCTCGGTGATGGTCTCGAGGCCGGCGATGGAGCGCAGCAGGGTGGTCTTGCCGCAGCCGGAGGGGCCGAGGAGGGCGAAGAACTCGCCCTCGGCGATCTCGATGTCGACGCCGTCGACGCCGCGGACCCCGTTCGGGTACTGCTTGACCAGGGCGGTGGTGGTGATGGTCGAGGTCATGACTTGATACCTCCGTAGAAGCGGAAACCGAACTTTCGGTTGACGAAGAAGTAGAGGAGGATCACGGGCAGCGCGAAGATCAGCGAGAACGCTGAGATGAGGCGCAGATCCGCCTGCCCGGATTCTGTGTAGAAGGTGTACATCATGACGGCGGCCGGCTGGCTCGTCGGGTCGCGCAGCAGCAGGAACGGCACCAGGAAGTTGCCCCACACCTGGACGACGGTCCAGATCGCGACGAACGCGATGCCGGGACGGGCGACGGGGACCACGACGTGGCTGAGGACCTGGTACGGCTTCGCGCCGTAGAGGCGGGCCGACTCCTCGTACGACTTCGGGACCGAGTCCATGAAGTCCTTCAGGATGAACACGACGGTCGGCAGCAGGCCTCCCGCGAGCACCAACATGACGCCGGTGTGGGTGTTGATGAGGTGGATCGCGTTCATCAGCTGGAACGTCGGCACCATGGCGGCGGTGCCCGTGACGATGGAGCTGAGCAGCAGCATGCCGTAGAGCAGTCCGTCGCGCCCGGGGATCTTGACCCGGGACAGGGCGTAGCTCGCGAGCGTGGCGAACAGCACCGTGATCACCATCGTCCCCAGCGCCAGGATCAGCGAGTTGCCGATCGAGCCGATGGCGTAGGGGTTGTCGAGGAGACGCTGGAAGTTGCTGAGCGTCCACTCGGGCCACTTGACCGCCATGGTCGGTGCCGCATCGAACGGTGCGACCACAAGCCAGGCCATGGGCAGCGCGAAGAACACGCCGATCAGCACGAGCAGGACGATGAAGAGGACGCGCCCGGTCACCTTGCGCAGCTGGCGCCCGAGGGTGGGGGTGGAGGTGCTCACTTCCTGCTCCTTCCGATGCGCATGTACATCAGGGCGATGGCCAGGTTGATCAGCAGCATGATCATCGAGATCGCGGCGCCGAAGCCGAGCTGACCTCCGGGGATGGCCGTCTGGTAGATGTAGACGGACAGGATCTCTGTCTTGCCGTTGGGGCCGCCGGCGGTCAGCAGGTACGGCGTGAACGTGTTGAAGGTCCACAGCGTGATCATCAGCGTGTTGGTGAGGACGTGGCCGCGGATGTTGGGCAGCACGACGTCACGCAACTGTTCCCAGCCGGACGCCCCGGCCATCCGCGCGCTCTCCAGCTGCGACGGCGGGACGGCCGACAACGCGGACGAGAACAGCTGCATCGAGAAGGCGGTGCCGATCCAGATGTTGAAGATGACGATGACGGTCATCGGGTGCTCGATGAGCCACGCCTTGCCGTCGGTGCCGAGAAGGGCGTTGAGGGTGCCGCCGCGGCGGTCGAGCAGCGCGATCCAGAGGAACGCGTGGACCGAACCGGGGATGACCCACGCCGCGAGCACGATCGACTCGAGCAGGGTGCGGGCCCAGCCTACGATGCGCCGGGTGGACCAGGCCAGCGTGAACCCGAGGAGGGTCTGGCCCAGCACACCGGAGAAGAAGACGAAGATCAGGGTGAGGCGCAGCGAGTTCCAGAAGCTCTTGTCACCGAGCGCCTGCGAGTAGTTGGCGAGCCCGACGAACTCGGTGTTGGCGGCGGCGAGGCCGGTCAACCGGTAGTTGGTCATCCCGAGATAGATCGTCCAGATGGCCGGGAAGAGGAGGAAGAGGGCGATGACGAGGAGGGCCGGGGTGACGAAGACGAGCGCCCGCTTCGTCCCCAGGCCCGCCACGTCCTCCGCCCGGCGCCGGGAACTCCTGGTTCCCGGCGCCGACGCGGTGGAGGTGGTCACGAGTGATCAGCTCGCGATCTTGTCTTCGCCGCCCACGATGCCCGGGAGGGCGTCGGCGAAGGCCTTGACAGCGTCGTCGACCGAGGACCCGGAGACGACGTCGAGGGTGGCCTGCTGCAGCTTCGCGGAGACCTCGGGGTACTCGGCGAGGCCGGGGCGGTAGGCGGTGATGGGCAGGACCTCGGTGTTGACGAAGGTGAGCATCTTGTCGGAGGCGAGCAGCTTGTCGTTGACGTCCTGGCGGGGCGAGATCGACAGGGTGCCGGCTGCGCGGGCCTCGAATGCCTCGGGCGAGTTCATGAACGCCAGCAGCTCCCAGGCGAGGTCAGGGTTGGCCGAGTTGGGGTTGAGCACGCGACCGGTGCCGCCCGACATCGAGACGAAGTCCTGGCCGTTGACGCCGGAGCCCGGCTTCATGGCGGGGATCTTGGCGTAGCCGACGATCGTGTCGCGGTCGGCCATCGGTGCGGTGCCGACGCCTTCGGCCGGGTTGATCACCGAACGCCAGAAGTAGTCGCCCTCGAGGAGGATGGCGATGTTGCCGGCGGCGAACTCCTGGAACGAGGTGTCGCGGCCGGAGGCCTCCTGCTGGAGGATCGGGTCGCCGAGGCCCTCGTCGATGTAGATCGTCTTGTACAGGCCGAGCACGTCACGCATGCCCTGCGTGTCGCCGTACCACTTGCCGTCGGCCCACAGCTTCTGACCGGTGCCCATCAGCATCGGGAGGTAGCCCTGCATGGTGGTGGCCTCACCCATGGCGGTGCCGGCGTTGAGCTGGATCGGGACGACGCCGTCGATCTTCTTCAGTGTGCGCGCGGTCTCCAGGATCTCGTCCCAGGAGGTGGGCTGCCAGTCGGTCGGGAGCCCTGCCTGCTGGAACAGGGTCTTGTTGTAGTAGATGACGCGACCGTCGGAGCCCTGCGGGATGCCGTAGCGCTCGCCCTCGAACGAGAGGGCCTGCTGGACCGCCTCGGTCATCTGGTCCCAGCCGTCCCAGCTGTCGGCGTCCTTCGCCACCTGGTTCAGCGGCTTGATGTAGCCGGCCTGGGCGAACTCGCCCGTCCAGATGCCGTCGATGCCGAGGATGTCGGCGCCCTTGCCGGAGCTGAGGTCGAGCGCGATCTTGGTCTTGTAGTCCTCGTCGTCGACGCCCTGTGGCTCGTACTTGACCTCGACCTCGACGCCCTTGGCCTTCTGGGCCGCGGTGAACTCGGGGATCACGAAGTTCGCGATCCAGTCCGCCTCGGCGGCGTTCTTGCCGCCGGAGATGGCGTTGGTCATGATCGAGAGGCTCACCTTGCCCGCGGGGGCGCTGGTGCTGGACTCTCCTCCGCCGGCCGTGGGGGAGGAGGAAGGGGTGGCGGACGGTGAACACGCGGACAGGGCGAGCGCCGCGGCGCCCACCAGGGCGACGGTCCTCGTCGCCTTTGCGATGAACTGCATCTCTTTCCTTTCGAGAGGGTGCTGGGTGCGGGTCGCCGTCACTGGCGGGGAGCCGCATCCCCACTGCCGGCCACGACGTCGAGGCCGGCGGAGATGGCACAGGCACCCCAGAGGGCCTGTGCGCTGGCCAGGTCTGTGCGGGCTTCCGCGAGGGATGAACCCCCGCAGTTTCCGCCGCTGGCGAGGGTGAGGAGTGCGCGGAGCTCACGCTCGAACGCCTCCTCCTGGGGCCAGGTGCGTGTACTGACCTGGCTGCTCAACTGGTCTCCTCCGTCGCACACCCGCAGGACGGTGGGTGCGTTGAGGATGTAGGGCGTCGCGAACTCGAGTTGGACGGTTCCCCTTTCGTGGTGGACGGTGACGGTTTCGCGGTATTCGGGGTAGTCGGAGATGAAATGCCAGCCCAGGTTCCAGGGAACGTCTGCCGTGGTGAGACCCACGCCGAACACCGAGCCGGGGAACTGGTCACCCTGCCTGCGGGCGTGGAGCACGCGGTCGAGGCCGAGCCCCAGGTGCCGGGTGAGGGCGATGTCGTGGATCACGGAGCCGAGGACGACGTTGGACCACAACCTGCGCAGCGTGTCGTCGTCGGCCCCCGTCGCCTCGCTGATCGAGCGGGCACCGCGGGCGGTCAGGGCCGCGAGCGTCGCAGGCTCCACGTCGTCAGCGGCCGGTTCGAGCCGCGCGAACCGGATCTGGGCGCCGTCGGCGGGGTGCAGCACCTCGACGCGCACCTCGCGGGGGACCACGTCAGCGAGGATCTCCCGGGCCGCGGCGACCGCGGGATCGTGTTCCTTCATGTAGCCGATGCGCAGCCAGTCGCGGGGATCGCGGCGGAGGTCGGCGAGGCCCTGCTCCAGCGCTTCGAGGTCCTGAGGGCTCCAGCCGAGGGGCTTCTCCACGAGCACCTTCACGCCGGCGCGGATGAGGGCGAGCGTCTCGTCGGTGTGGCCGCCCCCGGTGGCGACGATGGCGGCGTCGATCCGCACGGAGCCGTCCGCGAGGGCACAGAGCAGGGCCTCCAGACTGGTGAATCGTCCGCCCGCAGGGACGCCGTAGCGGTCGGCGAGGACGGCGAGCCGCGAAGCGGACAGTTCGACGACGGCGGCGAGGTCGACGTCGGCCCGGTTGCGCTGGATCAGCGGCAGGTGGACCGACTGGGCGATACCTCCCAGGCCGATGACGGCGATGCGGGGGCGCGTCATGCGAACCACCGCCGGATGGTGTCGCGGTTGGCCACCTGGTCCGCGATGGCGCGTTGCAGGTCCGCCTCGGACATGACGACGATGTCCTGCTCGACGACGAGCCAGCTGGAGAAGCCGCTGGCGAGGATGTCGGTGGCGATGCCGTCCAGATCCAGGTCACCTTCGCCGAGGGCCACGAAGACCCGCTTCTCCCACACGTCGCGCAGCGGGTTGTCGGAGCCCTTCGCCGCCTCGAGGATCCGCAGGTCGGCGTCCTTCAGGTGGAGGTGGTTGACGCGCGGCGCCCAGCGCGCGAAGTCGGTGGCCGGGTCGCCGCCGCCGAGCAGCAGGTGCCCCGTGTCGAAGGTGAGGTCCATCGTCGTGTCGCGCAGGAAGGCGTCGATCTCCGCGGGCGTCTCGATGTAGGTGACGGCGTGGTGGTGGAAGGTCGGCTCGAGGCCGAGGGAACGGACATGCGCCGCCACCTTCTCGAGCCGCGTCACGAAACGCTCCCAGGCCGCGCCGGTCAGTTGCAGTTCGGGGGCGCCGCCCGGGCACGCCTTGCGGGCCGCGTCGCCCGAGTCGGCGATGGTCGGGAGCGGGCCGGGGCCGTCCTGCGCCGCCGCGACGAGGGCGAAGTCGTCCAGCACAGGCAGCGACGCGTCGAAGGCCGCCGCGAACTCGGCGTCCGTGCCTGCGAATGGATAGTCGAGCCAGCCGCCAGCCAGGCCGAGGCCGTGTCGGTCTAGGGCGTCGACCAGGCTGTCGCCGGTGCCGAAGAGCCCGTGGGCGCCAAGGTCGATCCCCTCGTAGCCGGCGTCCCGGACGAGCCCGAGGAGGGCATCGCCGGTGGGCAGGGTGACCAGATCGGGCCTGGCAAGCCCGAATACTCCGTACGAGACGGGCGCGTTGGCGATCTTGATCATGGGTGGCTCTCCGGAAAGTCAGTACGCGGCGGTGCGTACCTTTATTCTGTAATGCAGAGAAAATGCCGTCAACGGGGTTTCCGAAACGATACCAAATCGTTATAAATGTCCGGACATTAGGTGTGGTCGCCGTCGGGCGTCGCGTCGCAGGGCCGTCAGCGGCGGCCGAGGCGCGGGGCGAAGCGCTCGTCGAGCACGAAGCAGGCGGCGCCGATCGCGCCGACGGCCGTGCCCATGACGGTGGGCAGAACCTGCACGGGGTGGGGGCCGCGGGCGGACGGGCGGGCGAGGGCGGCGACGGCGGGCGCCTCGTAGAAGGGCTGGAGGTGTTCCCAGTTCGGGCCGCCGTAGACGACGGTGTCGGCGTCGAAGACCTCCACCACCATGACCACCATCTCGGCGAGCCGCTCGCCCGCGGCCCGGAGGATCGCCGCGGCGCCAGCGTCGCCGTCCGTGGCGATCCGACACAGCTCGCGCAGCTGGGCCTCCTGCTGGTGGAGTTCCCACCGGCTCGGGGCCGTGGCCGGAAGGATCCCGCGTTCGTGGGCCTCCTGCACGAGGTGGAACGGGTCGTTGTCCATGCCGTGCTTGTCGTCGTCGCCGAGGGCCACCAGCATGCGGCCGATCTCGCCGGCATTGCCCCAGGCGCCGCGGATGGCCTCGCCCCGCATGGCCAGCCCGATGCCGGTGCCGATGCCGAGGTAGACGAACACCATGGTCGAGTCGAGCGCGTCGCCGCCGCGGACCCACACCTCGCCGGTGACGGCGGCGTGGGTGTCCTTGATCACCGGGACGGGCGTGCCGAGCCGGTGGGTGAGCGCCCCGCCGATGTTGACCCCCGTCCAGCTGGGTAGCCAGACGGTGTCGATCAGGGAGCCCGTGGCGTCGTCGAGCGGGCCGGGCACTGCGGCGCAGGCGCCGAGCAGGCGTTCCCGGTCGATGCCGGACCCTGCGACGAGGCCCTCGATCAACGTGGCCGCCTCGTCGAGCGAGCCGCTCGGGTCGTTCGGGTCGATGGAGACGCTGGTGTTCGCCGCGACGACCTGGCCGCGGAGGTCGAGCAGGGCGGCCGACATGATCGCCGGGTCGATGTGCAGACCGATCGCGTAGTTGGCGGAGGCGACGATGTCCACGATCACGCGGGGCCTGCCTCTGCCGACGGACTCGGTGCGCAACTCGGTCAGGTAGCCCTCCTGGCGGAGGTTGCGCACGATCGAGGACACGGCGGGAACCGACAGGCCGGTATGGGCGGCGATGTCGGTCTGGCTCGTCGGGCCCAGCGCGCGCAGCGCGTGGATGACGGCGTTCTCGTTGTACTGGCTGACGTGCGAGAGGCTCGCGCCGGATCGCATGGCACCCCCTGTCGGACTCCGGACCATGCTAACGCCGACCGAGACGCCCGCAGAGGCGGAGGCGGGAAGCCGGGTGAGGATCACGATTTGGTCACGGGCCATTGACACCCTGCCGCGCGACTGGCAGGCTTCGCTCATCCTTGGAAACGATTCCAAATGCTCGGGCGCCGAGCTTGGAAACGTTTCCAAATCTCGATGAGGAGAGGAGGGGACGGTGTCGTCTCGAGTCACGCTGCATGAGGTCGCCAAGCGCGCCGGGGTATCGCTCGGCTCGACCTCGCGGGCACTCCACGGCACGGGGGCAAGCCCCGACATGGTCGAACGTGTCCGCGCCGCCGCCGCCGAGCTCGGCTACCGCCCCAACGCGGCAGGCCGCCAGCTGCGGCTCCAGCGCACGCACCTCATCGAGTTCGCCGTCGCCGACATCGGCAACCCCGTCTACGTCGAGATGCTGAGCGCCATCCACGGCGTGCTCTCCCCGCACGGCTACCGCATCGTCGTCTCCAGCATCGGCGACGCGGCCGCGTCCGCCGCCCGCGTCCTCAGCTCGCTCGACGACGGCCACGTCGACGGCGTCATCATCAGCCCGCTGCGCGTCGACGCCCAGTTCATCGAGCTGCTCACCGCCACCCAGGTGCCCGTCGTCGCGATCGGCCGGTCGCTCCGCGCCCACGGCATCGAGACGGTCTCCACCGACTCGGCCAGCGGCATCGGGCTGGCCGTCACGCACCTGGTCGACGCGGGCTGCCGCAGCCTCGCGTTCCTCAACGGCCCCACCGACACCACCCCGGGCGAGCACCGGCAGCGCGGCTACGACACCGCCGTCGCTGCCCCCGGCTTCCAGGCCGCCAGCTTCGGCACCCAGGTGGCGGACGACTTCACCGTCGCTGCGGGCGTCGAGGCCGCCCACGCGCTGCTCGACCGGGCCGTGGCCGCGGGCGTCCGCCTCGACGCCGTCGTCGCAGCCAACGACCTGCTGGCCATCGGCGTCGTCCGTGCCGCCCGCGAGCGCGGGCTGAGCGTGCCGGACGACCTCGCCGTCACCGGCATGGACGACACCGAGATCGGCCGGATGGTGCAGCCGGCGCTCACGAGCGTCTCGCTGGGCACCACCCGACGAGGCCAGCTGGCCGCCGAACTGATGCTCGCCCGGCTCGGCGAATCCCCGGAGCCGCCCCAGTTGGCCACCGTCGGCCCGGAGCTGAAGGTGCGTGAATCCAGTGTGAGGAGTGAGCTATGACCACGGCGCAGGCCACCGCCCCGGTGCGCAGGCGGGCCTCCGGCTTGGAACGGACGAGGCGCAAGGAGGCCGCCCTCCTGGTGATGCCGTCGCTGATCCCGATCCTGGTGCTCAGCGTCGCGCCCCTGATCGTGGGCATCGCGCTCGCGTTCACCGACGCCAGGCTCGTGCGGAACCCCGAGTACACGTTCATCGGGATCGACAACTTCGTCGACCTGATGAGCAACACCATGTTCTGGGAGTCGTTCCGGATCGGCATGGTGTGGGCCGTCAGCGTGACGCTCCTGCAGCTCCTCGCCGCGCTCGGGCTGGCGCTCCTACTCAACGCGGACCTCCGCTTCCAGGGGCTGACCCGCGTCCTCGCGCTCATCCCGTGGGCCATGCCGCCGGTGGTCGTGGCCATCATGTGGCAGCTGATCTACTCGCCGAACGGCGGCCCGCTCAACGCGGTGCTCGGCGCCATGGGGCTGCCGTCGGAGACGAACTGGCTCGCCAACTTCTCGACGGCGCTGCCCGCGGTGATCCTGGTGGGCGTCTGGGTCGGCATGCCGCAGACGACCGTCACCCTGCTCGCGGGCCTGCAGCAGATCCCCGATGAGCTCAACGAGGCCGCCTCCGTCGACGGCGCGAACGCCTGGCAGCGCTTCCGATCGGTCACCTGGCCGAGCCTGCGCCCCATCGTCACGTCCATCACGTCGCTGAACTTCATCTGGAACTTCAACTCGTTCTCGCTGGTGTACGTGCTCACCGAGGGCGGCCCTGGCGGCAAGACGATGCTGCCGATGCTGTTCACCTACCTGGAGGCGTTCAAGAACCGCAACATCGGTTACGCCGCCGCCATGGGTGTGGTGCTGGTCGTCGTCGTGGTGGCACTGCTCGCCGTCTATCTGTGGTCGCAGTTCCGGCAGGACGCCGATCCGCGAGGGGAGAAGTGATGCGCGTCGTCGCCCGCACCGGCCAGTACGTGGCGCTGGCCGCCTACATCGTGTTCCTCGGCTTCCCGCTGCTGTGGCTGGTCTCGGCCAGCTTCAAGTCGTCGGCCGAGCTGAACTCGCTGGCCATCAGCCTGATCCCGCGCGACTTCACGTTCGCCAACTACCCGCTGGCGCTCGAGCGGCAGGGGCTGGTGTCGTCCGGCCTCAACTCGGCGGTCGTCGCGCTCGGCTCCACCGCGCTGGTGATCCTCATTGCGATGCCCGCCGCCTATGTGCTGGCCCGCCTGAAGGGGAAGATCCGCGCGGTCGGGATCGGCTGGATCCTGGTCAGCCAGGTGTTCCCGGTGATCCTCATCATCCTTCCGCTGTTCCTGATCCTGCGCACGCTGAACCTGACCGACTCCCTGCTCGGCCTGACCCTCGTGCACACCACCTACACCCTGCCGTTCGCTCTGTGGATGATGCAGGGCTACGTCATGGGCATCCCGGTCGACCTGGAGGAGGCCGGATCCGTCGACGGTGCCGGCCGACTCCAGGTGCTGGCCAGGATCGTGTTCCCGCTGCTCGTGCCGGGCGTCGTCGCCACGGCCATGTTCTCGTTCGTGTCCAGCTGGAACGAGTTCTTCTTCGCCCTCGTGCTGCTGCAGTCGCCCGAGAACTACACCCTGCCCATCACGCTGAAGATGTTCGTCGGCGGCGAGGGCAAGGTGGCGCTCGGCCCGCTGGCCGCCGGCTCCGTGCTGGCGGCGATCCCCAGCATCGTCTTCTTCTCGATCATGCAGCGCAAGCTCACCCGCGGCCTCATGGCCGGCGCGGTGAAGGGCTGATCCGTCATCCATCCCTACGAGACCCGCATCCACCCTCCCGAAAGGAACCCCATCATGAAGCGAAGTGGAGCCTCCATCGTCGCAGGCCTCACGGTGGCCGCCCTCGCCCTCACGGCGTGCGGCACCACCGACCCCATCGCGACCGGCAGCCCGACGGGCGGCCCGTCCGACGTCCCGTCGGCGACCACCCCCGCCGAGCCGGTGAACCTGACCTTCCAGTCGCTCTCCGATCAGCCGGCCGCCATCGAGGTGACCAAGCAGATCGTCGACAGCTGGAACAAGGACAACCCCAACATCCAGGTCGAGATCGTCCCCGCCGGCTGGGACGGCATCTACGACAAGCTGATCACCCAGTTCAACGGCGGCGCGGCGCCCGACATCATCCACTACGAGGCCGCCAGCATCGTCCCGTTCGCGCGGGACGGGTACCTGGCCGACCTCACCGAGCACATGTCCGCCGACCACAAGGCCGACATTCCCGAGGGCATCCTCAAGACCGTGACGGTCGACGACCAGATCGTCGGGTACCCGACCGAGCTGCAGGCCTACATGGTCTTCGCCAACACCAAGCTGCTGGCCGACGCCGGCGTCGAGATCCCGACCGGTGACACCATGACCTGGGATCAGCTGCGCGACATGGCCAAGAAGGCCACCGCCAACGGCGTCACCGGCCTCGGCTGGGGGCTGGCCAGCCCGACCGCCGCGATGATGGCGATGTCGCCGGGCTTCGGCGGCCAGTGGTTCGAGGGCACCGGCACCGACGCGACGATCACCGTCGGCGACGGCGAGCTGGCCCTGCCGAAGCTGGTCCACGACATGGCCTACACCGACAAGTCGCTGCTGCCCGTCACGCTGACCCTGTCGGGTGGCAAGACGCTGCCGTACTTCTACGACGGCCAGATCGCGATGACGATCCAGGGCTCCTTCCAGGCCGCGAACGTCGCCAACGACGCCCCCGACGGCATGGAGTGGACGGTCCTGCCACCGCTCGCGGGCCCCGCGGGCGCCGATCAGGCGGCCAACCCGCAGACCCTGTCGGTCAACGTCGACTCGGAGCACATCGCCGAGTCGGTCCAGTTCATCGAGTACTTCACCAGCACGGCGAACCTCGCCGCGATCAACAAGGCCGATGCCCTGATCCCCGCCACCACCTCCGCGCAGGAGGCGCTCGCCGCCGAGATGTCCGGCGAGATCGGCTGGGACAACATCCTCAAGTCCGGCCAGCACATGACCAGTGCGCCGTACCTGTTCGTCGACACCTACGCTCAGTGGAAGGACACCGTGGCCACCCGGCGTTCCAGAAGTTCCAGGCGAATGAGATCGACGCGGCCGGCCTGGCCGACGAGCTGAAGTCGGGCTGGGATCAGGTCAACCGCTGAGCCGGGGGCGGCCGCTGGGGGGAGCGGCCGCCCATTCCCTTTCTAAGGAGCGAACCAGTGAGCTGGTTGGAGGACCGCTGCACGGCGGTGATCACCGGTGCGGCCGTGGGCGATGCCCTCGGCGGCGCCATCGAGGGCTGGACGCCCGAACAGATCGAGGAGCGCCACGGCGGACGGGTCACCGGCATCGTCGGGCCCTGGTTCGAGGACTGGCGCACCGCCCGCCCGATCGCGCCGTACCACAAGGGTGACGGGCACATCACGGACGACACGCTCATGACCCGGCTGCTGATCGAGGTCTACGCCCGACGGCGCGCCCACCTGGACGCTTACGCCGTCGCGGAGGACCTGGTGCCGCTGATGATCGGGGAGCCGCGCTGGATCCCCGAACTGGAGTCGGAGGCGCTCGTGTTGCAGCGCGTCTTCCTCGCCGAGAAGTGGCTCGTCGCCCGCCTGCACTACGGGCACGTCGACCCGCGTGAGGCGGGCGTCGGTAACGTCGTCAACTGCGGTGCCGCCATGTACATGGCCCCGGTCGGGCTCGCCAATCCGGGAGACCCGGACGCCGCCTACGCCGAGGCGATCGACGTGGCGGGGGCCCACCAGTCCAGCTACGGGCGGGAGGCGGCGGCGGTGTTCGCGGCCATGGTCGCGGCGTCGGTCGCGCCCGGCGCCACCGTCGCCGACGTCGTCGAGGCCGCCCTGCGGCTGTCGCACGACGGGACACGGTCCGCCATCGAGGCCTGCGCGGCCGCGGGCGCCGCGTTCGGGCGTCCCGCCGACGACGAGCAGGCCCGGGAGCTGGGCCGGGCCATCCGCGAGGCGGTCGCGCCGTACGACTCGGTGGGACCCGAGTACCGGGCGATGTCGATGGACGCGCGCCGCCCGTCGCGCACGAAGGCGATCGAGGAGCTGCCGGTTGCGGTCGGCTTCATCGTCGCGCATCAGGGGGACTTCCGCGGGGCCGTGCTCGGCGCCGTCAACTACGGTCGCGACGCCGATTCGATCGCCGTCATGGCCGGCGCGGTGTGCGCCGGACTCGGCGGCACGCAGGTCGTCCCGAACGAGTGGCTGGACCGGATCGAGACCGCCAGCCGGATGGACATCCGCGCCACGGGTGCCCTGATGGCCGAGGTCGCCGCCGAGCTGGTGGAGGCCGACCGTCGTCGGGCGGAAGACAGGCTCGCGCAGCTCGCGCGGATCGCCGAGGCCTCGGCATGAGGTTGACGTGGGCGCAGCCCGAGGACCTGCTGGCCCACGAGCTGGTCCAGTCGCTGGCCGATGGCCGTGACACGGCCGGGGTCCTGGCCCGCTGGGTCGCGGCCGGGGGGGACCCGGTCCCGGCCGTGAGCGGGGCCGGCCCGTGCCGGCCACGCCGGAGCTGCGGGCCCCCGCCCGTGAGCTGCTTGACGAGCTCGATGCGCTGCCGGTGGCCCCGGCCCCCGACGAGCCCGACGACTGGGACGCCATCGTCGCGTTGCTTCCGGAGCGCCTGACATGGCCCGCGCCGTCGGATCTGCCGGCCCGGGTGCTCGGCGCCTGGACGGGCCGCGCGGCGGGCTGCCTGCTCGGCAAGCCGGTGGAGAAGATCCCGCGGCAGGGCATCGAGGAGATCCTCCGCGCCACCGGCCGCTGGCCCCTTGACCGGTGGTTCACCGAGGTCGGCCTGCCCGACGACGTCGCCGCCCGCTGGCCCTGGAACCGTCGCTCCCGGCCCACGTCCCTCGAGGAGAACATCGACGGGATGCCCGAGGACGACGACCTCAACTACCCGATCCTCGCGCTCGCCCTGCTCGAGCGGCACGGCGTCGGCTTCGGCACCGACGACGTCGCCCAGCTGTGGCTGGAGAACCTGCCCGCCGGGCGCGTGTTCACCGCCGAGCGGATCGCGCTGCGCAACATCCTCGAGGCGCGTCCCGTCCCGGAGACCGCCACCCACCAGAACCCCTTCCGGGAGTGGATCGGCGCGCTCATCCGCACCGACGTGTTCGGCTGGATCCGCCCCGGCGAGCCGCTCGCCGCAGCCGAGCTCGCCTGGCGCGACGCCCGGCTCAGCCACACCCGCAACGGCCTCTACGGCGCCATGTGGGCCGCAGCCCTCGGCTCCGCCGCGATGGTGGCGGACTCCGTCGACGAGGCGCTCGACCTCGCGTCCACCGTCGTCCCTCCGCGCAGCGCGCTCGCCGACGCCATCGCGCTGGGCCGCGTGCAGGCGGCGGCCACCGACCTCAGCGAGGACGGCGTCCGCGCCGCGCTCGACGCGATCCATGCCGCCTACGGGCACCTGCACTGGGTGCACGTGCTGAACAACGCCGCCGTCATCGCCTACGCGCTGGCCGCGGGCCGTGGCGACTTCGGCCGTTCGGTGTCGCTCGCCGTCACCGCCGGCTGGGACACGGACTCCGCCGGCGCCACGGTCGGCGCTGTCGCGGGGGCCCTGCTCGGCGTCGACGGCATCGGCGAGCAGTGGACGGCGCCGCTCAAGGGCCGCATCGACACGTCGATGCCCGGCGGCCCGCAGCAGATCGTCGACCTGGCGGCGCGCACCGTCGCGCTGGCCGGGAGGTAGCAGGAGGCAAGGAATGTACGCGTTCGACCCGCTGGTGCCCCGGCCCATCGACCTGCCCACCGGCGTGCCGCTGGAGGAGCCGGACCTCGTCGCACTCGACGAGGCAAAGATCTTTGTCGGTCCCGCCGACGTCGTCGACCGCGACGCCTGGCGCGCCGTCCTCCACGGGTGGCGCGACGACGCCCGCGCCCGACACGGCTTCGACGGCGCCGCCTACGACCGGCCCGAGGCCGCGTGGGCCGCCAACTGCTTCACGGTGGCGCAGGTGTGGCTGTGGGACGAACTGTTCTACTCCTTCGAGGAGCGCCGGTTCACGCCGGAGCGGTTCCTCGACGACGCCCGCGAACGACTCGGCGGCCTCGACGCCGTCGTCTTGTGGCACGCCTACCCGATCATCGGGCTCGACGACCGCAACCAGTGGGACCACTACCGGGAGGTGCCCGGCATCGGGGAGCTCGTCGGCCGGCTCCACGAGCTGGGCGTGAGGGTCTTCGTCGACTACAACCCGTGGGACACGGGCACCCGCCGCGGCGACGACGACGTGACCGAACTTGCCGCCCTCGTCCGCGACCTGGGCGCCGACGGCGTCTTCCTCGACACGCTCAAGAAGGCCGATCCGGAGCTGGTCGCCCGCCTCGAGGCCGCCCGGCCCGGCATCGTCCTGGAGGGCGAGTCGAAACTGCCGGTCGAGCGGATCGCCGATCATTCGACGTCGTGGGCGCAGTTCTTCGCCGACTCGCCCGTGCCGGGCGTGCTGCGCGCGCACTGGTTCGAGCGCCGTCACATGCAGCACCACATCCGCCGCTGGCACCGCGACCATTCCGAGGAGCTGCAGTCCGCCTGGCTCAACGGCGTCGGGATGATGGTGTGGGAGGTCGTGTTCGGCGTCTGGGTGGGCTGGAGTCCGCGCGACGCCGCCACCCTGAAGCGCATGCTCACGGTGCAGCGGGCCGCCGCCGACCTGCTCCGTGACGGCGACTGGACGCCACTCGCGCCACTGGCCGACGAGGCCGAGGCCGCAGGGGTCTATGCCTCAGCCTGGACACAGGGGCCCGTCCGGCTCTACACACTCGTCAACCGCGGCGACACCGACTACCTCGGCCCCGTCGTCCCCGGCGCCATCGCCCTGACCGACCGTGGCGTGGCCGACGGCGGCCGCATCCTCGTGCCCGCCCGCGGTGTCGCGGCCGCGGTGCTCGTCGCCGCCGATGCCGGGCTGCCCACGTGGGCGTCCGCCGTCGCCGTCGAGCTCGACGCGCAGCCGCCGGTCGCGGACGCGTCGTTCCCACACCGGATCGCCCGCCGGATCGTGCCGCGGCCCCGCTTTGGGCCGCCGCCCGCCGAGCGCGTCGTCGTGCCCGCGGGGGAGCACGTCCTCACCGTCCGTTACCGGGCCCGGGAGACGGGGATGTACCAGGGGGCGCCGTACGTCGACGAGTGGAAGCCGCTGGTGCCGCGCCTGCACGACGCCCGCACGCTGCAGCGTGAGGTGTCGCTGGAGACGTCGGTGGCGGTGGCCGCCGTCGAGGTCACCAACGCCGAGTTCGCCGAGTTCCTCGCCACCGGCTGGCGACCCGCCGACGACGCCCGCTTCCTGGCCCACTGGGTCGACGGCGCACCTGCTGCCGTCGACGCGGACCGGCCCGTCACCCACGTCGGCCTCGACGATGCCCGCGCCTACTGCGAGTGGCGCGGCGGGAGGCTGCCCACCGAGGACGAATGGCAGCTGGCCGCCGGCCTGCCCGGGTTCCGCCGCGGCACCCCCGAGGTGTGGAACTGGACGGAGTCGGAGCACAGCGACGGCCGCACCCGCTTCCTCATGCTGAAGGGCGGCAGCCACTACCGTGCGGAGGGCTCCGACTGGTACGTCGAGGGCGGGGTGCATCCGCCGGAGGTGTCGGTGAAGTACCTGCGGCCCGGCTTCGGCCTCGACCGCGGCCCCACCGTCGGGTTCCGGATCGCGTTCGACGGGAAGCAGGCGCGATGAGCACCGGCACCGACCCCACCCGCGGAGCGCTGCACGGCCTGCGCGTCATCGACGCCTCCACGCTGTTCGCCGGCCCCATGGCCGCCATGCACCTGGGCGACATGGGCGCCGACGTCGTCAAGGTCGAGCACCCGACGCGGCCCGACCCGTCGCGCGGCCACGGCGTCGCGAAGGACGGCGTCAACCTGTGGTGGAAGACGCTGGGCCGCAACAAGCGGACCGTCACGATCAACCTGAACGGCGACGGCGGACGCGAGGCGTTCCTCCGGCTGGCGTCCACCGCCGACGTGGTGATCGAGAACTTCCGGCCCGGCACGCTGGAGCGCTGGGGGCTGGGGCCCGACGTGCTGCTGGAGCGCAACCCGCGGCTCGTGCTCGCCCGGGTCACCGGGTTCGGGCAGGTCGGGCCGATGCGCTCGCGCCCCGGATTCGGGACGCTGGCCGAGGCGATGAGCGGATTCGCGGCCACCACGGGCGAGCCGGACGGGCCGCCGACGCTGCCGCCGTTCGGGCTGGCCGACGGCGTCGCGTCGCTGGCCACCGCGTACGCCGTCATGGTAGCGCTGCATGCGCGGGGGTCACCGGGCGCGGCCAGGTGATCGACACGGCCATCATCGAGCCGATCCTCGCGATGCTGGGCCCGCAGATCACCCGCTGGGACCAGCTGCACACCGTGCAGCCGCGCACCGGCAACCGGTCCGTCAACAACGCGCCCCGCAACACGTACCGCACGGCCGACGGCCGCTGGGTCGCCGTCTCCACGTCGGCGCAGTCGATCGCCGAGCGGGTGATGCGGCTGGTGGGGCGGCCGGAGCTGATCGACGAGCCGTGGTTCGCCCGCGGCGCCGACCGGGCGCTGCACGCCGACGTCCTGGACGACGCCGTCGGCTCCTGGATCGCGCAGCGCAGCCGCGACGACGTGATCGCCGCGTTCGAGGAGGCCCAGGCCGCCGTCGCCCCGATCTACAACGCCGACGACATCGTCGCCGACCCGCAGTTCCGGGCCCTGGGCACCATTCACGGGATCGACGACGACGAGCTGGGTCCGATGCTGATGCAGGGGCCGCTGTTCCGGCTCTCCGACAACGACGGCGTCATCGCGCACACCGGCCGCACCCACGGGGCCGACACGGACGCCGTCCTCGCAGAACTCGGCTACGACGCGGCCCGCATAGCGGAGCTGCGTGGGGAGGGGGCCGTATGAGCCGACTGCTGATCGCGCCGCTGTACGTGCCGGCGGACCGCCCGGACCGGATCGCGAAAGCCCTTGTCAGCGGGGCTGACGGGGTGTTCGTCGACCTGGAGGACGCCGTCGCTCCGTCGGCGAAGGACGCCGCCCGGGGGTCGCTGGAAGCGATCCCGGCGCTCGTCGGGGCCGCCTTCCCGGACGCGGCGCCCGCGGACGCCGTGCATGTTCAGGTGCGGATCAACGCGCCAGGAACGCCCTGGCACGAAGCGGACGTCGAGGCGCTCGCGGGGCTGCCGCGGTGGGTCGGGGCGCGGATCCCGAAGGTGGAGTCGGTCGAGGTCGTCGACGGACTCGCTGCCCGCCTGCCGGGGCGGGACCTGCACCTGCTGATCGAGTCGGCGCTCGGCGTCGAACTCGCGTACGAGCTGGCGCGCCGCCCGCAGGTCGCGACGCTCGGGATGGGTGAGGCGGACCTGCGCGCCGACCTCCGTGTCGCCGACACCGAGGGCCTCGGCTGGGCCCGCGCCCGCGTCGTCAACGCTGCGAGAGCGGCCGGGTTGCCGTCGCCGCTGATGTCGGCGTGGACGCACGTCACGGACCTGGAGGGGCTCGCCGCCACGTGTCGCGTCGGCCGCTCCTGGGGATTCCTCGGCCGCAGCGCCATCCACCCCCACCAACTCGACACGATCCGAGAGTCCTTCCGGCCCTCGGACGACGAGGTCGCGCGGGCACGCCTGGTGCTCGAGCGGATCGACGGCGCCGTCTCCTCCGGGACCGGCGCCCTGCAACTTGCCGACGGGACCTTCCTCGACCTGGCCATGGTCGAGTCGGCCCGTCACACGATCGCCCTGGCCGACCGGCTGGGGTGAACCAGGTCCCTGGGCCGCGACGACGCGGCCCGGGCCCCCGTCCTCAGGGACGCCCGCGGGCACCGACGCCCGCATGAAGATCCGAGCAGAGGGGAACTTCCACCCATGAGAGGCAACATCCTGAAGGGGCTGACGGCGGGCGCGCTCGTCGTCGGCCTGACGGTGGCGACCGCCGCCGTCCTCACCGCAGGCCCGGCGACGCCGCGGGCCGGCGAGATAGTCACCGGACGTGTCGAGGGAACCGCCGCCGGCGCCGTCGACTACAGCGTCTACCTCCCGCCCGGCTACGCGGCCAGCGATGCCGAGTACCCCGTCATCTACCTGCTGCACGGCCGCGGTGACACGCAGGCCGCGTGGCAGCGGGTCGCGGGCGACCTCGACGAGCTGATCGCCGCGGGCGACATCCAGCCGATCATCGCGGTGATGCCCGACGCGCCCTGGAACGATCGCGGCAACTGGTACACCGACTCCGCCTATACGGGGGCCGCCTCCAGCGGGCCGGGGGTCGCGGTGGAGACGGCGCTCGCCGTCGACCTGCTCGACCACATCGACGCCACCTTCCGCACGGTCGACGACCGCGAGGGTCGCGCCGTCGGCGGCTACTCGATGGGCGGCGCGGGAACCCTGCGGTTCGCGCTCGCGCACCAGGAGGACTTCTCGGCCGGCCTCGTGCTCAGCCCCGCCGTCTACACGCCGCAGCCGCCGGCCGATTCGTCGACCCGCGACTACGGCGCCTACGGCGTCGGCGACGCACTGTTCGACCCCGCGCGCTACGAGGAACTCAGCTACGGGAGGGCCTTCGACGACCTTGATCCAGGCCAGCCGGTGCACCTGTTCATCGCGGTCGGCGACGACGAGTGGCCCAACCCCGACCCGGCGGAGGCCCACAACGACATCGACTTCGAGTCGGCCCAGCTCTACAACACGGCCCGCCGGGTGCCCGGCGTCACGGCTGAGCTGCGGATCATGGACGGCGGCCACGACTGGGACGTGTGGCAGCCAGGCTTCCGGGAGGGCATCGTCGACATCGCGTCACGCCTGCGCACCGCACCGGCAGCCCAGTGGGAGGCAGAACTGTTCGGCGCAGAGGGCGACGACCGGGCCGGCGGCATCCTGGAGCACGCAGACGGTTCAACCACCGTCGTCATCAACGCAGACGGCGCCATGAAGGGGCATGAGCCGCTGGGTGGCCTCGACATCGTCGTGATCCGCCGCGGCCCCGACGGCACCGAACAGTGGCGCCGCACGCTCGGCACCGCCGGCAACGACCGCGCGTACGGCGTCGTCGAAGGCCCGGACGGCTCGGTGCTGGTTGCCGGCTACACGCGCGGGGTCTGGTCGAGCGGGGCGGGAGGGGCGCCGTCGGATGACATCGTGGTCGTCTCGCTCGCGGCAGACGGAACGCCGGGGCCCTTCCTGCAGTTCGGCGATCCTGCGGCGGCCGATCGCGCCTACGGGGTGGCTCCCGACGGCGCCGGCGGCCTCTACCTGACGGGCTACACGTCGGGTCGGGTCGGCGAGGCCGAACCGGCCGGCGACAAGGACAATGTCGTGGCCCGGGTCAGCGGAGCCGCCGAGCTCCTGTGGGTCGACCAGTTCGGTGGGGCCGGGGAGGACAAGGGTTTCGGGGCTGCGCTGCTGCCCGGCGGCGGGGTCGCCGTCGGAGGCATCGCGGCCGGTGGGCTGCCCGGCCTGGAGGCCAGGGGCTCCGGTGACGGCTGGGTCGCCCGGTACACCGCATCGGGCGAGCGCACCTGGCTGGGCGCCGTGGCCAGCGATGTCAACGAGCAGGTCAGCGGAGTCGCGGCGCTCGCCGACGGCACGGTGCTGGCGATTGGCCACACCAAGGGTGTCCTGGGTGACGGGTCGCTGGGTGACAACGACATCTTCGTCGCGGCTTTCGGGGCCACCGCGCGGGCCGACGAGCCGACGTGGGTGCGTCAGCTGGGGACCTCCACCGACGACCGGGGCGCGGCGATCGTGGCCACGCCGGGGGGCGGGGCGCTCGCGGTGGCGACCACCTACGGGGCGATGGGCGAGGGCAGGGGCGGCGTCGACGTCGTCACGTTCTCCATCGACGCTGCCGGTGAGGTCTCCGGGATCAGCCAGTTCGGTTCGCGGGAACGCGACGGGGCCGACGAGTGGGACGAGGCGAACCTGATGGCCGCGGTCGGCGGTTCGGGAGTCTGGCTGGAGGGGCTGACGTACGGGGCGCCGGCGGGGTTCTCGAACGCCGGTGCAGGTGACGTGTTCGTCATGCTGCTTGCGGGCGGGGACGTGGAACCGTCGCCGTCGCCGTCCCCGACACGGACGGGGGAGCCGAGCGTGAGCCCGGAACCCACGGCGTCGGCGAGCGCGACCAGGACGCCGACGTCCACCGCGAGTGCTACGGCGACAGCCTCGCGTCCGCGGCCCGGGCTCCCGAACACGGGGGCGCCGATCGGCGGGTGAGTGAGTGGCGAACCGGGGGAGTGAGCCTCGCGCGAGCATTCGCCTGGCTGGAGCCGCCGCTGTGCGCGTAGTGCCACAGCGGCGGCTCTACGGAGATACATGCACGGTCAGCAAGAAGCCGCGTCGACTCAGTAGAAATAGACCTCATCGTTCGAGACGCACTCCAGGGAGTGGGTGTCCTGCGGAACCCCGGCTCGTTCGAGGTCTTCGCACGGCAACAGGTCCTGCATTCCGAACAGTTCCTCCCATCCGTTCCCGCTGTCGACCCAGATGTAGTGGGCACCGCCTCCGCACGTGATCCCTCCCTGCGATCCGATCACGAACCCATCGGGATGGATGTCGGTGACCCACATCATCCGGCCGCAACCGTCGGTGTCGTTGTTGATGAAGTCTGCCGCCATGGCACGGAAGCTCTCCGGGGCCTCCTTCAGGGCCCAGGCAGCATCCGATGTGTCCATGTACGCGTCCACCTCGGTCCAGGTCGCCGGTGGCGTCGGGGTGGGTGGGGCGGCGGGCGGAAGCGTCCGGGTTGCGGTAACAGTCGCGGTCGCCGTCGTGGTCGTCGTGACGGTGACCGTCGGCGCGGGCTCCGGCGCAGCAGCCGGGGCTGGCTGCATCACCAGGTACATGCCCGTCGCCGTCACGGCCGTCGCGGCGAGGGCTCCCCACAGCCAGCCCAGTCTCGCGATCCTGCCGGGACCCGCGGGGGAGGGGGCTCTATGGGGGTGGCGTAGGGGTCGTCCATCGTTGGCATGGCCAGGATGTTAGCGAGCGGATTCTCGCTCCAGCGGCCGGGCTCGACTAGGTGTCGGCCGGGCGACGAGGGCCTGCCGCCTCAGCGGTTGGCGCGGTGCCGGACGGCGCGCCAGGTGCTCTCAAGCGCCAGCTGGGACGCCTGGAAGGTCCGCTGGGCCAACCCGACGAACATGCAGTCGACGACCAGCAACTGCGCCAGACGTGACGCCGTAGCGCCCGACCGGAAGACCGATTCCTGCGCGGCCGTCAGCAGCACGTGGTCGACCGTCGAGGCCAGCTCCGAGTGCGGGTCGTTGGTGACGGCGATCGTCGCTGCCCCGCCGGCCTTCGCGGTGCGCACCATGTCGAGCGTGTCCGCCGTCGTCCCCGAGTGGGAGACGGCGACGACGGCGTCATCGGGTCCGAGGAGCGCAGCCGAGGTGAGCCCGAGGTGCGCATCCCCATAGGCGACGCAGGGGCGTCCGATCCGGGTCAGCTTCTGGGCCAGGTCGGCGCCGACGATCGCGGACGCCCCGACGCCGTAGACATCGATCCGCCGGGCCCGGGAGAGCGCGTCGATGGCGAGTTCCAGCGTGGCGAGACTCATCACCTGTGCGGTGTCCGTCACGGCCTGCGCATCGAGGCGGACGATCTTGCTCACCACCGAGGCCAGGTCGTCGCCCTCCGCGATGTCACCCTCAGCGGGGACCGGCTCGCCCCGGACGCTCTCCGCGGCCAGCGCCAGCCGCAGCTGGGCGTAGCCGTCGAGCTCCAGCGAGCGGCAGAACCGGGTGACGGAGGCCTGGGACACCCCCGCCGCCTCGGCGAGGGCCTGGATGGACATGCGCGACACGCGGCCGGGGTCGTCCAGGATCACCTGCGCGAGCCGACGCTTGGTCGCACCCATCTGATCGAGCTGCCCGCGGAGGAGGGCAGTGATCGGTGGCTGCATCATCGGGTGCCCTTCAGATCTGCAACAGCGGTCCGGATCCCGGACGGGTCGCCGGGACGGTGAGCGTCGGGTGGGTTCGACTCGAGCGCCCGCCCAGCCACCGTCGCATCCACGCCGGCGAGAAGACTGACCAAGGCGACCCGCACCGATCCCTGCGCCGCATCGAGTGCGGCGGCTGCAGCGTCCTCGGACGCGCCCGACCCTTGCCGCAGCATCCTAAGGGACCGTGCGCGGAGCTTGGCGTTGGAGGGCACCATGTCGATCATGAGGTTGCTGTAGGTCTTGCCGAGCCGCACCATCGAGGCGGTCGACATGGCGTTGAGCACCATCTTCTGCGCCGTGGCCGACTTCAGCCGCGTCGACCCCGTGAGGACCTCAGGGCCCGTGTCGGGGAGGATCGCGACGTCCGCCAGTTCAGCCAGCGGAGCGGACGGGTTTGTGGAGACGAGCACGGTTCCCAACCCCCGGGCCCTGGCCTCTGCGAGCGCACCACCCACGAATGGTGTGCGCCCGGAGGCCGCCAGACCGATGATGAGGTCCCGGTCACCGGCGGCGCGAACGAGCGCGGCACCAGCCTCGACGTCATCCTCAGCGCCCTCCACGGCCTGTGTCATGGCGCCGGCACCACCGGCCAGATGCGCCCGGACCCTCGAATCGTCGACTCGGAAGGTCGGCCAGAGTTCGACGGCGTCCAAGACACCCATCCGCCCGGAGGTGCCCGAACCGACGTAGTGCACGACGCCGCCGCTGCTGATGGTCTCCACGATCAGGTCGGTTGCCGCGGTGATCGCGGTGGCGACGGCTGCGACGGCGGCTGCGACGCCGGCGTCGGCCGCCAGCAGAATGCCGACGATGTCGGAGGTGGGCCTGGTGTCCAGGTCCACCGAGGCAGAGTTGCTCTGCTCGGTGCTCCAACCGAGTTCCGTCTGGGTCGTCATGCTTCCTCCTGGTTGTGCAGCGCGAGCGTGATCGCGGGCGCCGCGGGCTGGCCGGAACCGGCCGGGGTCAGGGTGCCGAGAACGGTGGGATGGGTGGCTCCGGTGGCGGCCCGCCCACCGGCGCCGACCACAACGCCGGGCCGACCTGTCGCCGACAGATATCCCAGCAGTGCGAACACGTAAGCCTCCTTGGCATCGGAGGGCAGGCCCAGTTCGTCCGCCGTGAGGAGTGGCGCCTCCAGGAGTGCCGCGAGGCGCTCCATCAGGAACGGGTTGTGGATGCCGCCGCCGGAAGCGACGACGCGCCGGACGCTGGCCCTGTTGATCACGTCGGCGACGGTCCGCGCCGTCAGCTCGGTCAGGGTCGCGAACAGGTCAGCGCCCTCCAAGGTGACGTCCACCAGCCGACGGGCGACATAGTCGCCGTCGAAGTACTCCCGACCGGTGCTGCGGGGCAGCGGCTGCGCGAAGAACGGGTCGGCGAGCAGAATGGCCAGCGCACGCTCGTCGACACGACCCGCCCTGGCCAGGGCGCCGCCGAGATCGGCAGGGAGCCCGTGGAACCGGTGGGCGGCGGCGTCGAGGAGACAGTTGGCCGGGCCCGTGTCGCCCGTGAGTGCGCCGTCGCTGAGGCCGACGACGGTCACATTGGCGATGCCGCCGAGGTTCAGCAGCGCGGTGGGGGTCTCCCCGAGCCACATGGCGTCGAAGGTCGACGTCAGCGGTGCACCATGGCCACCCGCAGCGATGTCGGCGATCCGGAAATCGCTGACGACGGGCGTGCCGGTCGCCGCCTGGATCCAGGCGGGGTTGCCCACCTGGAGAGAGCCGCGGGCCTTCCCGTTCTCCACCCAGTGGAAGAGGGTCTGACCGTGGCTCGCGATGAGGTCCACCGGCCCGGCCTCCGCGATCGCCGCGCTGGCGGCGGCACCGAACGCCTGCCCGATCTCCGTATCCAGCTGGCACCAGTCAGCGACGGTGCTCGTGGCAGGAGGCAGCACGCCGAGGATGCGTGCCCGCAGCCCCTCGTCCCAGGGCTGCTCGCCGTGCCACAGCAGCCGCATGTCGAGGCGACCGCCCGCCTCGCTGAACTCCGCGACCGCACAGTCGATCGCGTCTGCTGAGGTGCCCGACATCAGGCCTAGAACCCTCATCGCCGGGCCCCGGTCAGGAGCTGCGCCGCCGCGCGGGCGTTGACGAGCCCGAGGCCGTGCATGCAGATGAGTCGCTCCACGGCGGGTGCTGCGGCACGGACGCCGCCGTGCACGACGACGGAGTCGGGCCGCGCCTCCAGCACGGCGCGCAGCGCGTCGGCTTCTTTGGGGTCGCTCAGCGGGTGCCGGGTGACGACGACCGGCTGACGGTCGGCGGGCAGCGCTTCTCCGGGGACGGCGAGTACAGCGTCGGTGCCCTCCGCCCGCAGTGCGGCGACCACGGGGTTCGCGAGGCTTCCGGAGGCGTGGTTGACGCGGCGGCGGACGTCGACGACGACGGGAGGCGCCGTCAGGGCGACGTCGCCCGACCACCGGATCGCGGCTTCCGCAGCCCATTCACCGAGCGACCTGAGCTCATCCAGCGCAGCGCTGAAGGAGGCCGCGTCGACGGCGGGTCGGGGGCGCCGCAGCGTGGCGTTGCGGGCGGCCGAACGCAGCAGTGCCTGCTCCGTCAGCCGCCCGGTTGCGAGCGCGTCGGTGACGGCGCCGACGGCGGCATGGAAGTCGGCCTCCGCGTCGCGCATGTGGGGGGCATCCAGGAGCACGAGGTCGGCTCCTGCCTCGAGGGCTCGCACCGTGGCCTCGCCGATGTCCATCCGGTCGGTGATGGCCCGCATGCCGAGAGCGTCGGTGAGGAGTGGGCCGTCGTGGCCGAGGGCGCGGGCGTCCCGGTACGCCCAGGAGGCCAGCGTCGCGGCCTCTTCGCCCAGTGGGGTCACGACGAGGTGCCCAGTCATGATGGCGTCCGGGCGCGCCACGGCGAAGGGTTCTTCGTCACGGCGGACCAGTTCCTCATGCGTCACGTCGAGGACAGGCAGGGCGAGATGCGAGTCCAGTGCCGTGGCGCCGTGGCCGGGGAAGTGTTTGCCGCACGAGGCCACCGCCGCATCGCCCAGTCCGGCGACGAATGCACGGCCGTGCGCCCCGACAACCGCCGTCGACGCACTGAACGAGCGGGTGCCGATGACAGGGTTCAGCGGCTCGCTGGCGACGTCCAGGCAGGGGCCGAGTGCGAGGTCGATACCCGCCAGGGCGATGAGACGTCCATAGGCGGCCGCGATGCGGCGCGTCAAATCGACATCGTCCAGTTCGCCGAGCGCCGCGTTGCCGGGAAGGAACGATCCGGTCGCGGCCTGGATGCGCGTGACGTCGCCACCCTCCTCGTCGGAGGAGACGACGGCGGCCGGGTTGGCGGCGCGGACAGCATCGGTGAGACGCCGGGTGGTCTCGAGGTCGGGGACGTTCTCTGCGAACAGGATCACGCCCACTAGACCCCCACGGAGAGGCGATGCGATCCAGTCGGGGAGGGTGGTGCCCGGGAAACCGGGCATCAGGACACCATAGGCCGGGTTCATCCCTTCACCGCCCCTGCCGAGAGACCGGAGACCAGGTTGCGTTGCACCGCGACGAAGAAGATGATCACCGGGATCGTGATCAGCGTCGATGCGGCCATGATCGGTCCCCAGTCGGCGGTGTTCTGACCGAAGAACCGCTGCAGGCCGATGGCGACGGTGAACTTGGAGTCATCCTGGAGGAAGGTCAGCGCGAAGATGAACTCGTTCCAGGCGGTGATGAAGGAGAACACGCTGGTGGCGACCAATCCGGGGGCGACGAGCGGGAACAGCACCGACCAGAACATCCGCCACCACGAGGCGCCGTCGACGTAGGCCGCCTCCTCGACCTCGACCGGCACCGCCGCGACGAAGCCGCGCAGCATCCACACGGCGAACGGGATGCTGAAGGCGAGGTAGACGATCGACAGACCGATGAGTGAGTTCAGCATCTGCAGGTTGCGGGCCTGCAGGAACAGCGGGATGACCAGCGCCTCGAGCGGCACCATCTGCGCGATCAGGATCATCACCAGGATGGAGGTGCGGGCACTGAACCGGAACCGTGCGACGGCGACCGCCGCCAGCAGGGCCAGCAGCGCCGACAGCACGACGGTGACGGCCGCCACCAGCAGGGAGTTGGCCATGAACGTGCCGAAGCCTCCGCGGCCGAGGACCGCTTCGAAGTGGTCCCAGGTGATGCCCTGCGGCAGCACGTTCCCACCGCGGTAGGCGGCGGCCGGATCGATCGCCGTCGAGATCATCCAGTAGGCCGGCAGCAGGAAGAACGCGACGCAGACGATAACGCCGAGCGTCTGGAGCGACCAGCGCAGCACCTTGCGGGGTGTGACTCTGGTGTTCACAGCTGTTCCTCCTTGAAGAGTGTGCGCAGGTACACGACGGTGACCAGCATCAACACGAGCGTGAGGACGACGGCGATGGCCGACCCCATGCCGTACTTGCTCTGGGCGAACGACTGCACATAGGACCAGACACCCAGGTTGAACACCTCGGGGTTGGTTCCGCCGCCGCCCGGCATCAGCCAGATCTGCGTGAAGACCTTGAAGTCCCAGATGGTCGACAGGATGGTGACGACGGCGAAGACAGGCTTCAGCGTCGGGGCCGTGATGGACCAGAACTGGCGCCACTTGCTCGCGCCGTCGATCTCCGCGGCCTCGTAGAGCTCGTCAGGGATGGTCAGCAGGCCAGCCAGCACCGTCACGGCGACGAACGGGATGGAGTGGTGGACGACGTTGAGCGCGGAGATGGCGTAGAAGCTCAGCCGGTTGAGGAACCAGTTGACCGAGCCGGCCTCCATGAGGCCCATCGCGTCAAAGAGATTGGTGGCGAGCCCGTTGGAGGGCTCGAAGATGAACGCCCACACGTACGTGCCGGTGACGGCGGGCACGGCCCAGGCCACCATAATCGCCGTCGACGTGACGTACCTCCAGAAGGGAGGCAGCCCGTTCAGGAACAGCGCCACGAGTGTGCCGAGGACAACTGTCGTCACGACGCAGAAGGCGGCGAAGCCGATCGTGTTGGGCAGGACGACGGTGTAGAGGTAGGAGTCGCCGAAGATCTTGGCGTAGTTGTCGAGCCCGATGAAGTTGGTCGTGCCCTTGTTGAGCTCCTTCAGGCCGTAGTCCTGGAAGGAGAGCCAGACGACACGCAGCAGCGGAACGACGAGCAGGATTGCGAGGGTCGCCAGCGCGGGGGTCAAGAGCAGCCAGGGTCGACGGCGCATGGCTGCGTGGTAACCGCCCCGGTGGCGCCGGGGAGAGGCCCCGGGCAGAGCCCGGGACCTCTCGTCAAGACCGATGGCCATGGTGCGTTAGCCGCCGAACGTGGCGTTCATCGTCTCGGCAGCCTTGTCGGCCGCCTCCTGTGCGGTTGCCTGCCCGCTGAGGATGGACTGGATCATCGTCGGGGTCACCTGCTGGCCCTGGATGGCACCCCACGTCGGGGTGACCGGGGTGGAGGCGCCGCCGTCGACCATCTGGCGGATGAACACGGAGGTCAGTTCATCGGCGTTGGCCTCCATCTGCTCGAGCAGCGAAGTCTGGCCGGGGAAGTAGTTGGCCGACTCGCCCCACTTCTGGGCGAACTCGCCGGTGCTCATCAGCTTGACGAACTCCCACGAGAGGTCCTCGTTCTTGGTGCCCTCGAAGACGCCGAGGTGCGAGCCGCCGAGGAACGAGGGGGCGACCCCGCCGTCCTTGGCCGGGATGGTGAAGGCGCCGAGCTTGCCCTCCATCTCGGGGGCGTCCGCGATGATGCGGGCGGGGGTCCACGAACCCTGGATGCTCATGGCGACGTTGCCCTGCTCGAATGCGGCGAGGACGTCGGTTTCCTTCCAGGTGGCCGCGGCCGGGGTCGACGATCCGTCGACGAGGGCGAGGTCGGTGTAGAATTTCAGCCCCTCGACGGCCTCAGGGGAGTTGATGGTGGAGGTCCAGGCGCCGTCCTTCTCGACGGCGATGTCGCCGCCGGCACCCCAGACCCACGGGTAGGCGCTGAACTCGCTCGCGCCGACGATCGGGAAGGGGATGACGTCGGGCTGCGACGCCTTGATCGCCTCGACCGTGCTCTGCAGTTCGGCCCAGTTGGTGGGGACCTCGACGCCGGCCTTCTCGAAGATCTCGGTGTTGTAGACGAAGGCGCGTACGCCCGCGTACCAGGGCATGCCGTAGAGGCTGCCGTCCAGGGTGCCGGACTGGACCAGGCCCTCGACCAGGTCGCCGTTGAGGCCGTCGCCCTCCACGCGGCTGGTCAGGTCGACCAGGGCGCCGGCTTCGGCGAACTCCGCGGTCCAGGTGTTGCCGACCTCGGCGACGTCCGGCGTCGTGCCGCCGGCGATCGCGGTGGCGAACTTCTCCTTGGCGGAGGCCCACGGGACCATCTGGACGTCGAGGTCGGCGCCGGTCTTCTCCTTGAACGCGGTTCCGACCTCGTCGAAGAACGCGGTGGAGTCGGGGTTGGTGCCCTCCATGATCCAGACGGTGAGCGTCTCGCCCTCGCCGATCAGGCCGGCGGTGGTGGAGGGGGCGCCGGTGCTGGGGGCGGGTGACCCATCGCCGCCGCCGCTCCCGCAGGCTGCGAGTGAGAGCACGGCGAGAGTCGCCACGGCGCCCTTCACGAACTTGTTCATCTTTCCTCCTCGAAAGGTGCCGGCACTCCCGGCAGGGTGTGAATATTTGTATCACATCGTGAAGGTCGGATGAAAAAGACTCATCAGTCATGGGTGTGTCTGCTGTCGGCGCGAGGGCCGTCCCGCCTACAGTGACCGGCATGATCGTTCTGGGGCTCGATGTGGGTGGTACCAGTGTCCGGTGTGCCGTCGTCCGTGACGGCGGGGAGGTGCTGGGGTTCGCCCGTGAGCCGGGCGCGAACTTCCGCTCCTCGGGTCCCGAGGGGCCCCTTCACCTGCGGCGCGCCGTCGAGCGTGCGCTCGCCGCGGCCGGAGCCGCGCCCGGCGAGGTGGACGCCGTCGGGGTGGGCGCGGCTGGTGCTGCGCAGGCCGGCAGGGTGCAGGTGGAGGCAATGTTGCAGCAGGCCTGGGCGGGGCTGGGGCTGCCGGACGCTGTGCTGGTCGGGGACCTGGAGGTGGCCTTCCGTAGCGCGGCTCCCGACCCGGAGGGGGTGCTGCTGCTGGCCGGGACGGGCGCGGTCGCCGCCAGGTTCGAGGGATGGGAACTTGTCGCACGGTGTGACGGCATGGGATGGCTGCTGGGCGATGTCGGTTCGGGTGCCTGGATCGGCCGTGAGGTTCTGCGTGCAGCCGCCGCGGCCATGGATCACCGGGGCCCGGAGACCGCACTGGCCGAGGCTGTCTCGAAGGAGCTTGGTCTCCCGGGTGACGGGGATCCCCGGCAGGCCCTGATCGCCGCCGCGACGCCCCTGCCGCCGTCGGCGTGGGGCAGGTTCGCGCCGCTCGCCCTGGGGCTCGACGGTGCCGACGCGGTCGCTACGGGCCTGCTCGACCGTGCGGCTGAGGGGCTGCTCACTGCGGCGATGGCCGTGGAGGCGCCGCGCAGGGTGGTGTTCGCGGGTGGATTGCTGCAGGCCGGTGGGCTGCGCCGTCGACTCGATGAGCACTTCGAGGCGGCCTTCGCCGAGTTCCCGGTCGTGGGAGCGTGCGTCGTCGCTGCAGACTCGGTGGGAATCGGCCTGGACCGGGAGGCGGTCAGTGGCGCGTTGGCGGCCCTGGCCTGATCGGGCCACCGCTGGGACGGCAACAAAAAAGAGGCTCCCGGAGGAACCTCTTTCTGCCTGTCGCCTTGCGGAGACCGCTGGCGCGCTCGGAGGGACTCGAACCCCCAACCTTCTGATCCGTAGTCAGATGCTCTATCCGTTGAGCCACGAGCGCTTGGGCTTGACAGACTATACGCGGTCTTCGGCCAGGGAAGCAAAACGACGCGGCTCCTCCCGGGCCGGCCGACGCGTTCATTGGGCGTTGTCCCTTGTCCCCGGGAATGGGAGGATGGACCCGTGACAGAGATCTGGGCCCACCGGGGCGCCTGCGCCTACGCGCCCGAGAACACCATGCCCGCCTTCGAACTCGCCCTCAAGTACGGCGCGGACGGCATCGAGCTGGACGTCCAGCGCACCGCTGACGGCCAGATCGTCGTCATCCACGACGAGACGATCAACCGGACCTCCAACGGCTTCGGCAAGGTCGTCGATCACACCCTCGAAGAGCTGCGGGCCTGCGACTTCAACAACGGCTTCGCCGGGCGTCGCAACGTCAAGGTCCCGACGCTGCGCGAGGTCCTCGAGCTGTGTCAGCCGACGAGCGTCACCGTCAACGTCGAACTGAAGAACACCATCGAGCTGTACCCGGGGATGGAGGACGACGTCCTGCGGATCGTGCAGGACGCCCGCATGACCGACAGGGTAATCTACTCCTCGTTCAACCACTTCTCGCTGGCCAACCTCCGCGGACGCGTCGCTCCCGAGCACATCGGGCTGCTGCTGTCGGACGGCATCTACGACCCGTGGCGCTACGCCTCCTGGTTCGGCGCCGGCGCCGTCCACCCGCATCAGCAGGCGTTGCTGCAGCCGCACTATGTGTGGCTGTGCCACGAGGCCGGCGTCAAGGTGAACGCCTGGACGGTGAACAAGGACGACGCCGCCCGCCGACTTGCCGAACTCGGCGTCGATGCCCTGATCACCGACTTCCCGGACCGGATCGCCGAGGCGGTGCGCGCACCGCGCTACTGAGCCGGCGACGGCGGGCGGGCGATAGGCTCGCGGGCATGACCAACCCGTTCCGCCCCGAGCTCTGGACCCCGGTCGAGGGGTTCAACTTCACCGACATCACCTACCACCGCGCCAAGGACGTGCCCGCGGTGCGGATCGCGTTCGACCGGCCGGAGGTGCGCAACGCGTTCCGCCCGCACACCGTCGACGAGCTGTACACGGCACTGGAGCACGCCCGGACCTCGTCCGACGTCGGCTGCGTGCTGCTCACCGGCAACGGGCCCTCCGAGAAGGACGGCGGGTGGGCCTTCTGCTCCGGCGGCGATCAGCGGATCCGCGGCCGCGTCGGCTACCAGTACGCGGAGGGGGAGACGGCGGAGAGCGTCGACCCGGCCAAGCTCGGCCGGCTCCACATCCTCGAGGTGCAGCGTCTGATCCGGTTCATGCCGAAGGTGGTCATCGCGCTGGTCAACGGCTGGGCCGCGGGCGGCGGGCATTCGCTGCACGTCGTCGCGGACCTGACGCTCGCCTCCCGTGAGCACGCGAAGTTCAAGCAGACCGACGCCGACGTCGGCTCCTTCGACGCGGGCTACGGCTCGGCCTACCTGGCCCGCCAGGTGGGGCAGAAGTTCGCCCGCGAGATCTTCTTCCTCGGCGACGTCCACGACGCGGAGGACGCGCACCGCATGGGCATGGTGAACCGGGTGGTCCCGCACGAGCAGTTGGAGGACGTCGGCCTGGAGTGGGCGGCGAAGATCTGCGGGAAGTCGCCGACGGCGCAGCGGATGCTGAAGTACGCGTTCAACGCGATCGACGACGGCCTGGTGGGCCAGCAGATCTTCGCGGGGGAGACGACGCGGCTGGCGTACATGACGGACGAGGCGGTGGAGGGCCGGGACTCGTTCCTGGAGAAGCGGGCGCCGGACTGGTCGAAGTTCCCGTACTACTACTGATCTGACGCGTCTGACGCGTTTGCGCAGGTCGGAAGCCTGGCACAACCGTACCGTTTTCGGTACGGTTGCGCCATGGTGGCAGAGGTGAAGTACAGAGACCTGGTGCGTGAGATCGCGCTCGGCGAGTACGGCTTCATCACCACGAAGCAAGCCCTCGCGGCGGGCGTTCCGGCAGTGGAGCTGCGCAAGCTAGCTGCCCGGGGCGCACTGATCAACGTCGCCTACGGGATCTATCGCGTACCTGACGCGCCCGGGTCGCCATTCGAGCAGTTCGCCGAGGCGCTGCTGCGCGCCGGTGATGGTGCCTATTTGCGCGGCGACTCGGTGTTGGCGCTGTTCGCTCTTGCGGACGTCAATCCGCGCAAGATCCGAGTCGTGGCACCGAAGCGGACGCGAGCCAAGAAGCCGGCCTTCATGGAGGTCAGCACCGCGCCGCGTGGAGCGGCGCCCCATCTCACTCGCTATGAAGGACTGTTGGCCATGCGGGTTGCCGATGCCATCCTCGATTGCCGAGGTTCGATTGAGCGGGGCCGGTTGCTTGAGGCGGCCCGTGAAGCGCGCAGAGAGGGTCTGGTGACGCGGGCCGACTATGCACGGCTGCAACGCGAACTCCGCAAGGCTCCGGGGGAGAGGGGCGTCTCGTGACGTACTCGACGCCGCCGCCGAATCTGAGGTCGCTCGAGCAGCGGATCCGCAACCTCGAACCCGATGAGACTGGTTCGCTCCGGCATGACCTACTACTGGAACGTCACGGCCGTGAACCCGGCCGGGTCTGCGCCGTCGACGGCGTGCTGACGATCGACATGACGGGGATGCCCGGCTGGGGTGTGCCCGGAGAACGGATCGCCGAACTGTCGATCGGCGCGGCCGCGGCCGGGACCATCCGGGTCGACTCCATCGCGGTCGCCGGTCCGCCGGCGGTCGTCGACACGGAGGCGGCGGCGCCGGCGGTCGGGGTCCTCTCGACCACCAGCGGGTGGCAGAACGGGCTCGCCGACGGCAACTACGAGGTGCGGCTGAACCTCTGGTGGGGCGCCAACGCCTCGCGGGTCAAGGTGTACGAGAACGGGGTGCTCATCCACACTGCGGAGCTGGCGGCAGCCGGCCCGGCGGCGCAGAGCGTCACCGTCCCCGTGCAGGGCCGCGTCGACGGCACCTACGCCTACACCGCCCAGCTGATCAACAGCCAGGGCGTGACGTGGGCGAAGCCGGTGTCCGTGACCGTCAAGGACGCCAAGCCCGGCAAGCTGGCACTGTCCGACGACAACCGCGACGGCAACGGCGACTACACGGTGACCGCGAACCTGTGGTGGGGCACCAACGCCACCGCGTACACGTTCTTCCAGGACGGGGAACCGGTGGCCGAGGGCGAACTCACGGCGGCGTCACCGGGTGCGCAGCGGGCCACTTACACGGTCACCGGGATGCCCGTGGGAACCTACGAGTACACCGTGGAGTTCCGTAACCACGCCGGGACGACGACCAGCGCGCCGATCACCGTCAAGGTGAAGCGCTAGTCGGCTTCCAGGTCCATCCGGCTGGTCGGGGGTGCGTGCGCGCCCCCGGCCAGCCCGGTCCGGTTTCCGGACCCTGATACGAGCGGGCCACGGCCCGAGAAGAGGAATCGTGCACAACACCATCACAGAGCGGATCGCGATCCTGGGCCATCCCGCCGACCCGCATGCGGCCGGCTGGGGCGAGGGCGCCATCGACCGGTTGCGGGAGCTCGGCTTCACAGGCATCCAGGTCAACATCGGGTGGGGAGCGAGGCCGGCTGACGAGCCCCTCAACCTGGAGGACGTGGTGCGGCTCGCGCCGGAAGATGAGGCGCGATACCCGCAGCCCCTCCGGCTGAACAGCGACCCGTCCCGCTACGAGGGACGGCGTGACGACCTGCGCCGTCGGCTCGCACTCGCGCAGGAGGCCGGGTTCCGGACGGCCTTCAACTGCGGGATCCCGTTCAACAACCACACGGCGCACGCAGACCCGCAGCCGAACTGCATCCTCGACCCCGCCGTCGGCGAGCGCTACGCGCTGCTGCTGGGCGCGTTCGCCGCCGAGTTCGCCGTCGACGACCTGTGGCTCTACACGTACGACCAGGACGCGTGGCTGTGCTCGGAGTTCGGCGCCTGCCCGCGGTGCGCTGGGATCCCGCTGCACCGTCGGCTGACCCCGTTCCTGGAGATGCTCACCGCCCGCTGGCAGGAGGTGCGTCCCGGCGGCAGAATCTGCTGGGAGCCGTGGGAACTGTCGGCCGGGCAGATCCTGCAGATCATCGAACGCATCGACACCACCGGTTTCGCGCTGGCCCTGCACAACAACACCGCCGAGGTGATGGTCGCGCTGCCGGCTGACCGGCACGTGCGGAACCTGACGCGGGCCGCCGCAGCGCGGGGTATCCCGGTGATCCTCGAGGGCTTCTTCGGCGCCGCGAGCGAGGAGGTCGAGCCGTTCCTGGCGCTGCAGTCACCGCTGACCACCTACCGTCAGGTGCGGGCGATGACCGACGTACCGGGCGCGACCGGCGTCAAGGAGTACTACGGCCTCAACGTGCATGCCGTGGACCCGAACCTCCGCGCCGCGGCCCTCGGCTGGCAGGCGCCTCTCCTGTCCGACGCGACGGTGCTGGCCACCTTGTCGGAGGGGTACGGGGACGACGAGACCCGGCAGGCCGTCGAGGAGGTGTGGCGCCTGGCCAGCGAGGCCATGGAACTGTTCCCGTGGGACGCGTCGTGGTTCGTGCGGGAGGTGGGCAAGAGTGACCCGGCCCACGCGCTGACGGCGGCGGCCATCCGGGGCTACGTCGCCGAGACGCCGTCGTGGCGCTCGACGAGGGCGTCGACCTTCATGGTGGTCGACGACATGGAGCCGCACCCGTGGCTCCTGGAGGACCTCGGGCTGCGGTGGCAGTCCTGCGCGGACCGGCAGGAGAGCGCCCTGGCGCTGGCTGAGACGGTGCAGGACAGGATCCCCGGCGCCGAGGGCGACGCGTTCCGGGCGTTCGTGCTGGAGCTCCGCGAGTTCCGCCGTCGGGTGCTGGCCTACGTCTACCACTGCCGGGAGACGAACCTCGCCCGAGTGCTGCGGGAGGCGCTGGAGGCGGGCCGGCAGGTCCCGGCAGGGCTGATCGAGGAGCTGACCGACGTGCTGACGGCGGATGCCGCCAACCGTGGGGCCGATGACCTGGGGGAGGTGATCGCGCTGCTCGGCAGCGATCCGGCGGGGTTCGTGGCCACCTACTTCCTGCCCGTGCCGGTGGTGGAGATGGAGCAGAACTTCCACGGGACGACGTTCATCGAGCGCCGGTTCCCCTTGCCGCTGGGTGCGTTCTCGGCGACGTCGCGGTAGTTGGGTCGCGGGTTCGGGGTTCGGTGTTCGGGCCGCGGGTTCGGGGTTCGGGTCCCACGCTCCCGATGTGCACGAATCTCCGCTCAGCCGCCGTCCGCGCTCCCGATGTGCACGAATCTCCGCTGAGCCGCCGCTGTGTGCATATGCACGTAGCGGCGGCTTGAGCCAGCAGAGTGTTCGCGGGATCTAGATTTGTGCACGGGACGGGGTCCGCGCGGCTGGAGTGCGTGGGTTGCCTGGGTCGATGTGCAGGTTTCTCCGCTGAGCCGCGGCTGTGTGCAAGTGCACGCAGCCGCGGCTCAGGACAGACGAATGCTCGCTGGCGCCGCGGTCGGACGCGACGCTCCAAGGGGACTTGACCCCTGATCTTGGACACGCTGATTCCAGCACGATGCTGGGGAAGCGAGAATCTAGGGATGGCAAGGAAGAACTACACCGACGATTTCCGACGACGGGCGGTGGACCTGTATGAATCGACGCCTGGCGCGACGGTGAAGGGCATCGCGGTCGATCTGGGGATCTCACGGGGCGCGTTGAGGGAGTGGGTGGACAAGCTCGGCTCCGGGACGACCGTCAGGGGTGGCCTGGTGGTGCCTGACGGGCCGCGGCCTGAGTCGCAGGCGGCGCGGGTGGCCCGACTCGAAGCGGAGAACGCGGCACTGCGGGCCGAGGCCCGCAAACTCGAGACGGAGCGGGACATCCTCCGTCAGGCGGCGAAGTATTTCGCCGGGGAGACGAACTGGTGAACCGCTTCCAGTTCGTCGAGGACCACAAGGACGCCTACGGCGTGAAGCGGTTGTGTGAGGTCGTCGAGATCGCCCGGTCGTCGTTCTACGCGTGGCTCGCCGCCGCACCAGGACGGGACGCGCGGCGGGCCGCGGATGCGGTGTTGGCGGCGCGGATCCGGGTGCTGCAGGACCCCACGAAGGGCGGTGATCGCGCCTATGGGGCGCCGCGGATCACCGCTGACCTCAACGACGGCGTCGGCGCGGCCGGGCGGGTCAATCACAAACGGGTCGCCCGGGTGATGCGCGAGCACGACCTTGCCGGGATCCGGCTGCGTCGACGGGTGAAGACCACGATCCCGGACCAGTCCGGGCATGAGTTTCCCGACCTGCTCGGGCGGGACTTCTCCATCGGTGAGCCGAATCGTCGCTATGTCGGTGATATCACGTACCTGCCCATCGCGGACGGCACGCACCTCTATTTCGCGACGTGTATCGATCTTGGGTCGCGGAAGCTGGCCGGTTGGCAGGTCGCCGACCACATGCGCACTGAACTCGTCGAGGACGCGCTACGCGCTGCGGCCCGAGACCGGGGCAGTCTGGCAGGGGCGATCTTCCATTCCGACCACGGCAGCGTCTACGCCTCGAAGGCCTACGCCAAGCTCTGCGAGGAGTTGCAGGTGACCCAATCCATGGGGGCCGTCGGCACGAGCGCCGACAACTCCCTGGCCGAAAGCCTGAACGCCGCACTGAAACGCGAGCTCCTCGCCGGAGAATCGGTGTTCCCAGACCAGGCCACCGCGTATCGGGCCGTGTTCCGATGGGCGGGCCGCTACAACACCCGCCGACGCCACTCAGCGATCGGCAACATCACCCCGAACACCTACGAGAACACCTACGCGGCAACCAGGTCCGCTACCCTCACGGAAGCGGCATAACCGAACCGACACCGTGTCCACGATCAAGGGTCAAGGCCCAAGCGAGTGGGCAGTTGACTTGGAAGTTGGCGCGACGCTCCAAGTCGGTTTGTGATGGTGACTGACGCTGCAAGTGTGCGGGCGAAAATGTTGGAGTATCTCTGCGGGGCCCAAGTCTAGTTGCACGTAACGGTCTTACTTCCAAGTAGATGGCTTGTTTACTTGCTATTGTTTCGTCGTGGATCCAACGCGCTTCCAGACGACACAGTTCGGCCAAGCTGCCCGCGAGCCTGGTAACAAGTGGGCCTTCTGGTACTACAAGCCCGGTCCGATCCCGCGCGACCTCCCGCTTGCTACCCGCACGGTCAAGGCCCTCTCGGACGCTGACGCCTCGCTGGGGAGGCTTCAGGGCTCGGTGGGCTCATACGGGACCCAGGGCTGCTCCTAGGCCCGTATCTGACGCAGGAAGCGCTCGCCAGCTCGAGGATCGAAGGGACGCAGGCTTCCCTATCTGATGTACTCCAAGCAGAGGCAGCGGAAACCCCAACGGCCAATGAGGACATCGCTGAGGTTGAGCGCTACATCGCGGCGACACACCGTGGCTACGAGCTGGTCCGTGATCTGCCGATCACTCAACGCTTCGTGCTGGAACTCCACGCCCTGCTGCTCTCTGGTGTTCGTGGGCAAGAGAAGTTCCCCGGGGAGTTCCGCCGCACGCCTGTCTGGGTCGGATCAACGACCGACAGTCCTGACACAGCAGCCTATGTTCCGCCTCTGCCCGGGGAACTCGGTGGTCTCATCGCCGACTGGGAGAACTTCGTCAACACGCCTGGCGAGCTGCCCACCCTGGTTCGCTGCGGATTGATGCACTATCAGTTCGAGACAATCCACCCGTTTCTCGATGGCAATGGGCGGATCGGGCGACTGCTCATCAACTTGATGCTGCTGGAGGAGGGCCGCCTGACCACCCCCCTGCTCTACATGTCGGGGTACCTCGAGCAGCACCGCCGCGAGTACTACGAGCGGTTGCAGGAGGTACGTGAGCGGGGAGCGATTCAGGAGTGGCTCCAGTTCTTCCTGACTGCTGTCCGTCGGTCTGCGGACGACGCAGTGTCGCGTGCTGAACGCTTGCTAGCTGTGAGAGAGATCTATATCCGCGAGTCTGGGCAGACACGCTCCAGCCTGCCGGCGCTTGTAGAACTGATCTTCAGCAATCCCTTCGTCACGGTCGCCCGGTTGCAGAAGAAGACCGGGCTCACCAACCAGGGGGCACGTAACGTGATTCGCGATGCTGAGGCCCGCGGATGGCTCCGGGCTGTTGGGACGAGCGGACGCGGGGGCGGATGTACTGGGTCGCGAAAGAGCTGTTCGACATTATCGATGCTCCGTGGAGTTACGGCGACGACGTCTGAGAGAGCCGTCGGCCACGCTCCCGATGTGCACGAATCTCCGCTGAACCGCCGCTGTGTGCATATGCACACAGCGGCGGCTTGAGCCAGCAGAGTGTTCGCGGGATCTAGATTTGTGCACGGGACGGGGTCCGCGCGGCTGGAGTGCGTGGGCCACCTGGACAACGACCGAAGTCGGATTGACTCCCAGAAACACGGAACGGGGCCAGCCCTGACGGACTGACCCCGCACCCGAAATCCGGCGCCCCCATGCGGCCGGCTGGGGCTTCGGCTATGCCGAGACCCCGCTTCCGGTGCCGCCGACGGCGAAGTTGTAGTCACCACCATCGGCCATGTTTCTCATGTTAAACGCCGGGACTGACAGACATGATGGGTGCCCTGGGTACGTCCGGATGGTGGCCTGGTATGCCTTGAACGTGTGAGGTGTGACCGGACGCCGAGGCGACCCTAGCGCCCCGTCAGCCGGCGTAGCTGTAGATCAGCACCGTGTACGGCGCGATCGACACCGACGCGCTCGCGTCCAGCCCGTCGCGCGGCTCCGCCTCGCCCACCAGATCCTCCGACACGAAGTCGGCGAAGTCGTCCGAGTAGAACGACGAATCCGAGTTCAGCTCCAGCCGCCAGGCACCGGCAGCGGGCAGCCCGATGCGCAGGTCCTCGAGCGGCTTGTCGGACAGGTTGACGACGACCACGACGTCGTCGCCGACCCCGTGATCGGCCCAGCGCTGGAACGCCAGCACCTTCGCGGCCTCGTCGACGTGGAAGACGGTGATCCCCTGGCCCTGCAGTCCCCGGCTCCGGCCGTGCCGGTTGCGGCGCAGCGCCACCAGGTCGGCGTACAGCTGCACGATGCCGTGGTGCGTGCGGCTGAGGTGCCAGTCGAGGGGCACGTCGTCGCGGAACCAGTCGCCCTGCAGGAACTCCTGGCCCTGGAACAGCATCGGCACGCCGGGCGCCGTCAGCGCCAACGCCGCGCCCAACGTCGAGCGCTTCTGCGAGTGCCACCCCTGCTGATCCGAGTGGTTGATCTCGCTGACGACGCGGGCCTTGCCGTTGGCCACCTCGTCATGCGACTCGGTGTAGACGACGCGGCGGAACGCGTCGCCGTCGTAGTTGAAGGTCAGGGCTCCGGCGACGGCGGACATGCTCCGGTCCTCGTCGCGGGCCGCCTGGATCGCGGCCCGGATCGGGTGCACGAAGTTCGGGTCCCACTGCGCGTGGTAGCCGGCGCCGTCGTTGTCGAAGCCGGTGACCCGCGGCTCCGAGTGCATGTCCTCGGCGATGAGGACGGCGTGCGGATGCCGCGCGACGATGTCCCGGTTCACCCACGCCTGCAGGGTCCAGCCGTCCATGATGTCGAAGCCGGTGGCGTCCTTGGATCGCATGTAGGGCGTCATGTCCATGCGCAGCCCGTCGACGTGGAACTCGTCGAGCCACATCATGGCGTTGTCGTGGATGAACTGCCGCACCGGGCCGCGCCCGTAGTCAGGCCGGGTATCGCCCCACGGGGTGTGGGAGCGGTCGTCGTTGTAGAAGTAGATCCCGCCCTTGCCGTTCTCGCTCCAGCCGTCGAACTGCCACAGGTCGAGGTCGGACGGGCCGAAGTGGTTGTAGACGACGTCCTGGATTACTCCGAGGCCCAGCTCGTGCGCGCGCCGGACGAACTCCCGGTAGGCGTGCGGGCCGCCGTAGGTCGACTCGACGGCGAACATGTGCGCCGGGTTGTAGCCCCACGACAGGTCGCCGGCGAACTCCGCGACCGGCATCAGCTGGATGACGTTGCAGCCGAGGTTGACGACGTGTTGCAGCTTGTCGGTCAGTAGTTCGAGGTTGCCTTGCCGCCCGGGCTGCGTGACGAACGACCCGACGTGTGCCTCATAGATCACCAGCTCGTTGAGCGGCGGCAGGGTGAAGTCGTCGCCCTGCCAGTCGAAGTCGGCGGGGTCGACGATGACGCCGTTGCCGACGGAGTTGGTCACCTGCCGTGCGTACGGGTCGATCCGCTCCAGCCGCAGGTCGCCGTTGGTGAGGACGAACTTGTACTGCTGCCCCGTGGTGGCGCCGTCGACGCAGCCGTACCAGTAGCCCTCGTCGTTTTCGCGGGTGAGCGGGTCGGCGGTCTCGTCCCAGTCGTTGAAGTCGCCCACGACGGCGACCGTGTCGGCGTGCGGCGCCCAGACCCGGAACCCGACGCCGTCGGCTCCCACAATCGCGCCCATGCCAGCCAGTTCCACCGGTTCGCTCATGACTGCTCCCTCCATAGCCCCAAGAGCAGAGTAGGCAGCAGCGGCCGCGTCACCTAACCGGCCGCGGCGGAAGTCAGGCCAGTACGCCCAGCATCAGGGCGGCGACGGACGCGGCGATCTCCACCAGCCCGATCTGCATCGGGGTGCGGCGGGCGCGCGGCAGCCACCAGGAGCGGGCCACCAGCAGCAGCACCCACACCACCCAGAGCGGGTGCAAGAGGCCCAGCGCCACGAGGACGATGACGGCGACTGCCAGCACCGCGTGGTAGATCAGCGACCTGGTCGCCGAGCCGGGGTCGTTGCGTTCCCGGATCAGCGCCTTCACGTGCGGGACGGTGCCCACGAAGTACGCCGTCACCACGGTCATCGTTGCCACCTCGCCCGCACCCGGCAGCGGCACGTCGGGGCCGATCCGCAGGACGGCCATCAGCCCGCAGGAGGCGATCACCGTCAACACGCCGCTGAGCAGCGCCCGTTCCCGTTTCGTGGAGGCCAGGTACAGCGAGGTGCCGAGCAGGACGGCGTATGCGGGGACCCAGTAGAGCAGTGACCAGCCGGTGAGCAGCAGGGTCCCGATCCCCGCGAGGACGGCGACGGCGCCGTAGACCGTGAGCGGCGGGTAGTGCGCCGGGCGTCGCTTCGCCGGCACCTTGAGGACGTGCACGAGGCTGTTGAACGCGAAGTACCCGACGAGCCAGGTGACGCCGAGCAGCGCGTCGCCCGGGCCGAGTGGCCTGACGCGCGCCGTCATCGCGAGCCCGACGAGATACGGCACCACGATCATCGCCCACGCGCCGTGCTGCTTCGGTACCCAACTAGCTGAGGATCCGGCCATCCATGGAGGCTATCGGACCGGTTCTGCGGCACGCCTCCGGGGTGGGGCCCTGCGCGTAGGTTCGGCCGCATGGAAGCGGTGGATCCGGAACTCGTCGACTGGCTCCTCGACGGCGCCGACCCGGCCCTGGCCTGGCAGGTCGAGCGCGACCTCGCCGACGCCCCCGAGGAGCAGTGGCAGGCGACCCGACGGCGTGTCGTGACGGAGGGGTTCGGGGCCCGGCTGCTGGCACTGCAGGGCGACGACGGCCAGTGGGCGGGCGGCGCCTACTTCCCCGCCGGATTCGACTTCGACGATCCGGGCGAGGGACAGCCGTGGACGGCGACGACGTGGTCGCTGAACATGCTGCGCGAGTTCGGGGTCGACGGCGCCGTCCTGGCCGGCACGGCCGCCAAGCTCGACGCCAACTCCCGCTGGGAGTACGACAACCTGCCCTACTGGGGCGGGGAGGTGGACGCGTGCATCAACGCGTTCACGCTCGCAAACGGGGCCTGGCTGGGGGCCGACGTCACCGCCCTGCGTGACTGGTTCCCCGAGCATCAGCTCCCCGACGGGGGCTGGAACTGCGAGTGGGGCGAGGGGTCGCGCCGGTCGTCGGTGCACTCGACGCTCAACTCGCTCAAGGGGATCCTCGACTACGAGGGGGCCCGGACCCCGGAGGGCCGCTGGCTGCAGGCCAGGCGGCATCCGGGGGCGGTGTGGTTTGAGGTCGACGTCGACGCGGGCGAGCCATCGAGGTGGCTCACGTTCTTCGCGACACGGGTCCTTCGCTGGTGGCCCGGTCCCTGAGGGCCGTGAGGAACGAACGGCGTCTCGAAGGGCCCCCTGAGGACGAGCGCCCTACTCCGCCAGGCCGTACAGCCGGTCGCCCGCGTCACCCAGACCCGGCACGATGTACCCCACCTCGTTGAGCCGCTCATCGACCGCAGCCACGATCAGCTTGCACGGCACATGCAGGTCCGCCAGCAGCCCCTGCAGCTTCTCGATGCCCTCCGGCGCCGCGAGCAGGCAGATGCACGTGATGTCGTCCGCGCCCCGGTCCACCAGGAACTGGACGGCGCCGCCGAGCGAGCCGCCGGTGGCGAGCATCGGGTCGAGCACGTAGCACTGGCGTCCGGACAGGTCGTTGGGGAGCCGCTCGGCATACGTCATCGGCTCGAGGGTCTCCTCGTCGCGGATCATGCCGAGGAACCCGACCTCCGCGCTCGGCACGAGCCGCAGCATGCCCTCCAACATTCCGAGCCCGGCGCGCAGGATCGGCACGACGAGCGGTGCGGGCTGCGCGAGCTGGATGCCGCGGGTGGCGGTGACCGGTGTCTCGATGTCGACGTCGACGACGCGGACCCCACGGGTGGCCTCGTAGGCGAGCAGGGTGACGAGCTCCTCGACGAGGCGTCGGAAGACGGGCTGCTTGGTGTGCTTGTTGCGCAGCAGAGTCAGCTTGTGATCGACCAGGGGGTGATGAACGACGGTAACTTCCACGCCCCAACAATCGCACAGACGGCGCCGTTGCGCGCGGGCGACCCCCGGACCGCAGGGTGGGGGTGTGCCGAGGGGCGGGTCGTGCAAGGATGGGTGGCGTACGCGTCGTCGGATGGAAGGGAGTTTGGCTGTGGATGTGTTCGACGAGGACGCCGAGCCGTTTGACCTGAAGGACGACGCGGAGAACGACGACGACGATTTCGAGGATGACGAGGACGATTACGACCTCGAGGACGCCTCGGAGGACGACGTCGACCTGGTCGTCGCGCTGTACCGCGAGGACGGCAAGCCTGTGGCCGTGCCGCTCGACTACGACCTCGCCAACGATCTCGACGAGCTGATCCGTCAGCTGCAGCGGCTTCCCGGCGATTCGGGTGCCGACGGCTGGGTGTCGATCGGGGGCGACTTCTTCGTGATCTGCCGTGCCCGCGGCCGCGTCGTCGAGGTGCTGCTGTCCGACATCTCGGCCGCCCACGACTGGCCCATCGCCCGCGACGTCGTCGACTACCTCGGCGCCGAGCTGGGTGACGAGGACGACGACGAGTCCGGCACGGTCGGCGATCTGGAGATCTACGCGGCCAGCGGCCTGCGTGGTTTCGAGATGGAGGCCATCGCCACCGACTACGACGAGGACTCTGACGTGCTGCTCGGCCGCATCGCCGAGAAGCTGAAGATCGGGGCCGAGTTCGAGCGGGCCGCCGAGGCGTTCGACGACTGACCGTGGGCACCCGGTGGCATGAGGCGATGCGCCTCGCGCTGGTCGAGGCCGCCCTGGCTGAGGGGCATGGGGACGTGCCGATCGGTGCCGTCGTGCTCGACGGTGACGGCGCCGTCATCGCCCGCGCAGGTAATGAGCGTGAACTCACGGGTGATCCGACGGCGCACGCAGAGGTGCTGGCGCTGCGTCGGGCCGCAGCGGTCGTCGGCGAGTGGCGGCTGACCGGCTGCACGCTGGTCGTCACACTGGAGCCCTGCACGATGTGCGCGGGCGCGATCGTGGCGTCGCGGGTGGGGCGGCTCGTGTTCGGCGCTTTCGATGAAAAGGCCGGTGCGGTGGCGTCGCTGTGGGATGTCGTGCGCGACCCGCGGCTGAATCACCGCCCCGAGGTGACGGGCGGGGTGTTGGAGGTCGAGTGCGCCGCCGTCCTCGACACATTCTTCGCACAGCGACGTGGAGGTGGCGATGGTTGACGTGGTGACGCTGGGGAGACCCTGCTGGCGTTCCGAGTGGCAGGGCCGCTCGCTGTGGGCGCGGAGGCGCGGTTTTCGTTCGCCGGGGCCGAGAGCAACGTGGCCGTGGGCCTCGCGCGGCTCGGGCATGCGGTGGCCTGCGCGGGCGCCGTCGGCGGTGACGCGATGGCGACGACGATGGTGCGGGCCCTGCGCGGCGAGGGGATCGACTGCTCGGCGTTGCGGGTCGATGCCACGCGGCCGTCGGCGCTGATCGTCTTCGACTCTCCGCTGGCCGAGAGGCGGCGGGTCACATATCTGCGGGACGGGTCGGCGGGCTCGGCGCTGACGCCAGCCGATGCCGACGCCGTCTGGGCGCTGAACCCCGGCGTCGTGCATGTCACGGGCGTCACGTGCGCACTGGGTGACGGCGCCCGCGAGACGGTCGAGGTGGTGGTGGCGGAGGCCCGGCGGCGCGGCGTCACCGTCAGCTTCGACCTCAACTACCGCGCCTCCCTGTGGGGCCGCGACGAGGCGGCCGCCGTCCTGGGGCCGCTCGCCCGACAGGCCGACATTCTTTTCGGCGCCGACGACGAACTGCGGCTCGCGCTGGACGACGCCGCGCCCACCGACGACGCGCTGCGGGCCCTCGGCCCGGCGCAGGTGGTGCTGAAGCGAGGTGCCGACGGGGCGGGCCTGGTGACCGCGGAGGGCCGTTTCGACGCCCCCAGCGTCGCGACCGCCGTCGTCGATCCGGTGGGGGCGGGGGATGCGTTCGCCGCGGGGTTCCTGTCGGCTCACCTGGACGGGTTGGGCCCGGTGGAGCGGCTGGGGCGGGGCAATGCGGTGGCGGCGTTCGCGCTGGGCAACCACGGTGACTGGGAGGGCCTGCCGACGCGGGCGGAACTGCCGCTGGTGGGTGCGGGCGGCGACGTCGTCCGCTGAGTCCGCGCCGCCCGGGACGGTGCGGGGTGCGCCGACTATTCGGCCAGCACCGACGCCCGGAGGTCGGGCTGCGCGTTGCGGAACACGACGGCGATGAGCAGCGCCAGCACGCCGATGCCGAACGCGACGAGGACCCCGCCGTGTCCGCCGGCGTTGTCGATGGCCACGCCGGCGAGCATGGAGCCGACGGAGGAGCCGAGGAGTTGCCCGGTGCCGATCCAGCCGTAGGCCTCCGCCGTCTCCGAGAACGGCACGCTGCCGGCGACGACCGACGACACGGCCGCCAGTGCAGGCGCGATACCGAGGCCGGCGATGAACAGGGCGATCGCCATGCCCCAGAAGCCGCTGACAAGGGTCGCGACGGCGAAGCCGACCACCACCACCGATAGCCGCAGGGGCAGGGACCAGTGGGTCAGCTGCCGGTTGCCCACGACCAACCCGGCCAGCAGGGAGCCGAACGAGGAGATCGCCAGCACGAGGCCGGTCTCCATGGAGCCTTCGCCGAAGGTGGCGACGACGGCGGCCTCGATCGCGGCGAACGCGCCGATGAACATCATCGACGTCGCCGTCATGAGGAGGACGGACGGGTTGTGCAGGACGCGGCCGAGGCGTTTGCCGGCCGGCGGGATGACGAGGCTGCGGACGCTGCGGGACAGCGCGAAGACGAGCCCGCCGGCGACCTGGATGCCGACGACCACCAGCAGCGCGGTGCTGGTGCCGAAGCCGGCGACGAGCACGGTGATCAGCACGGGCCCGAACACCCAGATGACCTCCTGCAGGGCCGCGTCGAAGGCGAACAGCGCCGTCAGCCGGTGGGTGGGGACGAGCTTCGGGTAGAGGGTCCGGACGGTGGGGACGACGGGCGGGATCGCCGCGCCGCCGATCGCGGCGAGCGCCATCTGCCCGGCGAGGGGAAGGTCGAGCGCGGCCAGCGTGGCGATGGTGGAGGCGGAGAAGATGAGGGTGACGAGCAGCACGGGGGTGCTGCCGAACCGGCTGAGCTGCCGCGAGACGACGGGCCCGGCGATGGCCATGCCGATGGAGAAGGCGCCGAGCACGAGGCCGGCGGAAGTGTAGTTCCCCTGGGTCGAGGCGACGTGCATGAGGAGGCCGAGGGAGTACATGCCGGCGGGGAAGCGTGCCGCGAGCTGGGTGATGAGTACGACGGCGAGGCCGGGGCTCTTCAGGAGGGTCACGAAGTCACGCACCGACCCACTCTAGGGGTGCCCGTCGGGTTGGTCCAAAGGGCGGATTGGTCAAGGAAACGACGACTCGGTAAAGTAGCCCGCGGTGATGTGTCTGAGTGGCCGAAAGAGCTCGCCTCGAAAGCGAGAGTAGGGAAACCTACCGGGGGTTCAAATCCCTCCATCACCGCCAAGTGCCCGCCTCGGAAGAGGCGGGCACTTTACGTTCCCTGAGGAGCCGCGCCCTTCGACAAGCTCAGGATCCGGTACGAGCGGCGTCTCGAAGGGCGTTCCCTGAGGAGCCGTGCCCTTCGACAAGCTCAGGATCCGGAAACTTCGTTCCCTGAGGAGCCGTGCCCTTCGACAAGCTCAGGACCCGGTACGAGCAACCGTCTCGAAGGGCCCCTCTCAGGACCTACTCGTTCGTGCTCGCTGACGGCGACGGCACCGGCGTGCCCGACCCGCTCGGCGTCGGCGTCTTCGACGCCGCCACACACACCATCCCCGCATCCGTGACGATCTCCGTCGGCGGGGCCTCTGCGAAGTTCTTGTCGTTGGCGCTGCGGCCCAGGATGACGTCGACGGTGCCGTCAACCCGCTGGTCGTACTCGATCGTCGCCTCGATGAACTGGCCCCGCACCAGCTCGAGCATCGCCTTCTCGCGTTCGTTGCCGCGGATGACGGTGGGCTCGAGCATCTCCTCGGTGTTGGTGGTCTTCGCGATCTTGAAGCCGGCGTCCTTCAGCTTGGTGGCCGTCCGGTTCGCCAGGCCGGTGGTGAAGCCGCCGTTGTACACGCGGATGGTGACCTGCGCCGGCGTGACGACCGTCGCCGACTGCATGACGCAGGGGTGGGCGACGGCGTCGGCAGCGGCTCGGTCAGCGCCTTCCATCCCCAGTTGGCGCCCCAGAGGAGCAGGCCGAGGAGGGCAAGCAGAATGACCGGGGTGGCTATCAAGCGGAAGACGCGCACAGGTTCTACTTCTCTCTTCGACGGTCAGTTCAGCTCGAGGACCCGGGCATGCAGGGTCAGTCGCTGCTGCAGCGCGGCGCGGAGCGCGCGGTGCAGACCTTCCTCCAGGTACAACTCGCCTCGGTAGGCGACCACATGGGCGAACAGGTCGCCGTAGAAGGTCGAGTCCTCTTCCAGGAGGGTGTCGAGGTCGAGGGTGCGTTTCGTGGTGACGAGATCGGCAAGACGCACCTGATGCGGTGGGATGGCGCCCCACTGCTTCTGGGTGTAGCCATGGTCCGGGTAGGGACGATGGTCGCCGACGCGCTTGAAGATCACCGCATCAGCCTACCGGGTACCCTCCTGGGTCGTCCGGAAGCCCGCACGACTCGCTGTCGCGCGGTCTTGGCACGGCCTGCCGCGGGGTTCGGTGGGGTTATGGGAAGGTATTGCCGTGAGCAACGAAGCACAGGTTGAACTGATCAAGGCCGGCTACACCTTCGACGTGCCCGCCGCGACTCTCGGCGTCCTCATCGACGATGGGCCGCTGCCGGACGTGCCGATCAGGATCCCCGTCGGCATGTTCAACAGGCACGGCCTGGTGGCCGGCGCGACCGGTACCGGCAAGACGAAGACGCTGCAGGTGATGGCGGAGGCGCTGAGTTCGGCCGGGGTGCCGGTGTTCGCGGCCGACATCAAGGGTGACCTGAGCGGCATGGCGTCGCCGGGCGCCTCGAATGAGAAGATCCTGGCCCGCGTTGCCGCGCAGGGGCAGCCGTGGGAGCCGGGCGGTTTCCCGACGGAGTTCTACGCGCTGGGCGGCATCGGCAACGGCGTTCCGGTGCGGGCGACGATATCGGCGTTCGGGCCGGTGCTGCTGTCGAAGGTGTTGGACCTGAACCAGGTGCAGGAGTCGTCGCTGGGGCTGGTGTTCCACTACGCCGACAAGGCCGGGCTCGCGCTGCTGGACCTGAAGGATCTGATCGCGCTGCTGAAGTTCCTCACCTCCGACGAGGGCAAGGCGGAGTTGAAGGACATCGGCGGGGTGTCGTCGGCCACCGTCGGCGTCATCCTGCGTTCGCTGGTGACCTTGTCGGATCAGGGTGCGGACGTCTTCTTCGGGGAGCCGGAGTTCGACCCGTCCGAGCTGATGCGCACCGCCTACGACGGCCGCGGCGTCGTCTCGCTGTTGGAGTTGCCGGAGTTGGCGACCAGGCCGGCGCTGTTCTCGACGTTCCTGATGTGGCTGTTGGCGGACCTGTATTCGTCGCTGCCGGAGGTCGGTGACATCGACAAGCCGAAGCTGGTGTTCTTCTTCGACGAGGCGCACCTGCTGTTCCGTGGGGCGTCGAAGGCGTTCCTGGAGGCGATCACGCAGACGGTGCGGCTGATCCGCTCGAAGGGCGTGGGTGTGTTCTTCGTGACGCAGACGCCGAAGGATGTGCCGGAGGACGTGCTGGCGCAGCTGGGCTCCCGGGTGCAGCACCAGCTGCGGGCGCACACCCCGAATGATGCGAAGGCGCTGCGCGCCACCGTCGACACCTACCCGAACTCGGGCTACGACCTGGAGCAGGTGCTGCAGCAGCTGGGCACGGGTGAGGCGATCGTGACGGTGATGAGCGAGAAGGGCGCGCCGACGCCGGTGGCGCGGACGCGGATGTGGGCGCCAACGTCGCTGATGGCCCCGACGCCTGACGCTGAGCTGCAGACGATGATTGCCGCGTCGCCGCTGTTGGCGAAGTACGGGACGGCGATCGACCGCGAGTCGGCCTACGAGATGTTGACGGCGCGCCTGGAGGAGGGCGCCCGCGCGGCGGAGGCGGAGCGCCTGGAGACGGAGAGGCTGAAGGCGGAGAAGGAAGAGGCCGAGCTGCGCGCCAAGGCGGAGAAGGAGGCTGCCGCTGAGGCGGAGCGTCGCCGCAAAGAAGGCGAGAAGGTCGAGCGCGAGCTGGCTGAGATGGAGGCCCGGCAGGCGCGGGAGCTGGCGAAGGAGGAGGCCCGCCTGGAGCGTGAGGCGAAGGCGGCGGAGGCTGCGCGGAAGAAGTGGGAGCGGGAGAACCCGTCTCTGGTGGAGCAGGTGACGAAGTCGCCGGTGTTCAAGGACCTGGTGCGGACGGCGGGCCGGGAGATCATCCGGGGTCTGTTCGGGACGGGTCGCCGTCGCTGAGCTTGTTGAAGGACGAGAGCCCGGCCGCCCGACCTACTCCGCCGAGTACCGCACCACGTTCGGATCGTTCCGCACCCGGTCCGACAACCCCTGCAACTGCTCCGCCAGCAGCGACGCCGTCAGCTCGCCTGACAGGAACCGCGCCCACAGCGCACCCTGCTCGACGTTCAGCCCGTAGTACTCCCCGAACCGCCAGGTGAACACGTTGTCGCCGGCGTCCGACAGCAGTCGTGTCTGGGACGTCAGCGCCGACGACACCAGGTCTGTCGGGATCGAGTTGCGCACCACCGTCGGCATGAGGTTTGTGCGGCTGAACTCGGACGCCACCTCGGTGCTCAGCATCGCCCGCAGCAGCGCCTTGCCGCCGTCGGGGTTCGCCGCGTGGGCGGGGACGAGGAACGATTCGGTCGAGGTCGCGTGGATCGCCGTCTGCGGCAGCATCGGCGACGACGTCAGCGTGGGCGCCGGCGCCGCCGTCAGCGCGAAGTCCTCGGCGGCGACGTCCTGTGTCTCCCGCGCGATCCACGCCCCCGAGGGGTACAGGAGGGCGCGCCGGTCCCGCGCCCATAGCGCCTGGGCCTCGAGGTAGGGCCCGCCGTGGAGGACGTAGCCCTCCCGCACGCAGGCTTCGAGTTGTTGGAGCACGAGGGTGACGGCGGGGTGGGCCCAGCCGTTCTCGTCGAGGTTGTCGAGGGCCCGGCGGACGTCGTGGCCGCCCTCCTTGATCGCGGATGCGATCGCGAGTTCCTGGTAGTAGGTGACGGCGTCGTCGCCCCAGACGAAGAGGAACTGGTCGCGGCTGCGGATCTGCTCGCCGAGGTCGAGGACGGCGTCCCAGGTGCTGGGGAACGACCATCCTTCTGCGGCGAAATCGGCGGCCGAGTGCCAGAGTCCGTAGACGGTGAGTGCGTAGTTGATGGCGACGAGGTCGCCGTTGAGGATGCCGGGGGTCAGCGCGTTCGTGTAGAGCGATTCGCTGATGGGCGCCGCGCCGTCGGGGCCGGTGGCGTCGACGACGTCGTCGAGGGGCAGGAACTGGTCGAGCATCTCGGCGATGGGGAGGGGGTCGGGGCCGGAGTTGTCGATGAGGTCGGGTGGGGTGTTGCCGTCCGCGAACCGTCCGGCCAGTTCGGTGGCGACCTTCTGGGTGCGGATGAGGCGGGTGGTGACGTCGGGGTAGGTCTTCTTGAGCGCATCGCCGGCCAGGACGACGTAGCTCACGCCGAACGCGCCGTCGAAGACTGCGGCGGTGACGCTCTGCGGGTCGCCGGGGCGTGAGGGCCAGGCGGTGGGGGTGGGGGAGGCGGACGACGAACTGGGGCTGCTCGGCTGCGGTGGCGTGACGGGGTCGACGGTGCAGGCGGCGAGGGGTGCGACGGCCAACGCGGACAGCAGAGTGCGTCGGCTGATCGGCGTCATATGGTCCCTCCTCAGACGCTTTACCCTACGTCACGGCGGGCCACCGGCGACAGCGGGTCTGATCAGGGTCAGTGAGGTTTCAGGGTCGGCTGCGACCTGGGTGGACACGCATGTGACAAGGGTGGGGACGGGTGTGCCGAGGTCGGCCCAGCGACCTACTCAGCTCCGCCGCCAGCACTCACACCGTCTGCTGACCCGCCCGGCACACCCCGCGCCGAGGGACCCGCCGTGGGTCGATCGCCATGGGAGGTATGAACTCCGGTGCCCCGTCGGCATTCATCCGGACCTCCCACCGGTTCTCGTTCCTGACGCCGACGGGGCGGCTGCCCGAGGGCAGAGTCGTCTCCGGGTCTCCCTGGCCGATGGGCAGAGTCCTCCCCGGAGCCCCGATATCGAAGTCGGGAACCCACGCGTCCGAGGTGTCGCCGAACCGCTGCGGTTCGACCATCCCGTGGTGGTGACGGCACAGCAGCACCAGGTTGTACAGGGCGGTCACGCCGCCCGCCCACCACGGCACGATGTGATGCGCGTCGCAGAACTCCGGGCGCTGGTTGCAGCCGGGGAAGACGCAGCCGCCGTCGCGAAGGTCCAGCGCACGGCGCATGGCGGGGGTGACGAGCCGCTGCTCGCGCCCGACGTCCAGGACCTCCGACGCGCTACCCAGCACCACGGGCAGGAGATCGGCGTCGCAGCAGAGCCGCCGCAGGTCTCCGGCCGAGATCCGCTCGCCCGTCGCGAGCTTCCCCGCCTGCTCCGCACGCTCGCGCAGCGACTCCTCGCGCATCACGACGACGACGCGCGGACGGTCGCCCGCGACGCCCGGCGCGGTGCGGCGGCGCTGCACGTCGTTGATCAACTGCAGCAGCGCGTCCGCATCCCGCTGAGCCGCGGTGACGGGCCTCTCGAACGGATCGAGGGCCTCGTCCCCGCTGCGCTGGGCGCTGGCCCGGTAGGCGCTGATGATCCGCACGAACTCCTCGCCCTCCAGCACCGGCAGCGAGCCGCGGATCAACATCGATCCATCGTCGGTGGTGAACGTCAGTGAACGGTTCCGCAGCGCCCGGCGCCGCTGGGCCGCCAGGAGGCGCCGCTCCCGCTCGGCCGCTTCCTCCGCCGTCTCGACAGGGGCTACCGCGTCGAGCACGACCTGCCCCATGCGGCGCAGCTGATCTGGGTTCGACGTCGCAGCCGACCCGACCAGGATCTCCGACGCGGCCTCCCGCTGCGCGCTCGTCAGGTTCCGGGGGAGGGCGTCGACGACGGTAGCGATGCTACGGGCCTGCTGCGGCGTCACGTCGCCGGCCAGCGCGGCCTGCTTCACGGCGGGGCTTGAGTTCAGCCCGCGGCCGGCGAACAGCACCCCGGCTGCATCGCGAGGGCTGGCCTTCTCGGTCACTGTCATCCAGCTGGTGATGGACGTGCCGGCGGCCCGTTCGGCCACCCCGCGACGGTCAGCGTCGGCGATGACCACGGCCACCGTCGACTGCAGCCGCGACTCGGCCCGGCGCAGCTCACTGATCAGGGCGAGGTGCTCGCGGGCGCTCTGGGCCAGATGGTGGCGGGGTCGGTGAGGAGGGGGAGGACACGGTCGAGGACGGCACGGGCTTCGGCAATCAGTGCCGCCCCGTGGGTCTCGAGCTTCGTTGCGTCCATGGGTTGATTTTACGACTCAGAGGCCAGGATTCACACAGGTGTGTGAATCCCTGTGGATAACTATTTGCCTCTTGACAACCGTCTCTTTTGGGTCGCGTATCCGGTCCCGGTGCCAGTCCCAGCCCGTTGTCGCCCCGGCCTGTTGCCGTCCCCGCACGCTGCCGTCCGTGCACGAATCTGCATCCCAGGCGCCTCCGGCCCCGAGCCCGTCCCGTGCACGAATCTGGTTCTGGCGTGCATTGCGCTGGCTCAAGCCGCGGCTACGTGCATATGCGCATAGCGGCGGCTCAGCGGAGATTCGTGCTCACCGTGGGCCTGTCGCGCGCCGGCCCGGAGCTTCGGGCAGGCGATCCCGACGGTGGCCCGCATCCCAGGCAACCCCGGCCCCGAGCCCCCGTCCCGTGCACGAATCTGGGTCTGGCGTGCATTCTGCTGGCTCAAGCCGCAGCTACGTGCATATGCACGCAGCGGCCGCTCAGCGGAGATTCGTGCACATGGGGAGTGCTGTCGTGCGCCGCCCGGAGCCTTGTGCAGGCGATCCCGACGGTGGCCGGCATCCCAGGCAACCCCGGCCCCGAGCCCCCCGTCCCGTGCATGAATCTGGGTCTGGCGTGCATTCTGCTGGCTCAAGCCGCAGCTACGTGTATATGCACACAGCGGCGGCTCAGCGGAGATTCGTGCCCATCGGGGGTGTGGTGCGCACCAGCCGGAGACTCGTGCGCACCCGGGGTGTGGTGCGCACCAGCCGGAGACTCGTGCTCATCCGGAGGGCCTGCCGCACGCACCCCCACACACGAGAAACGGCCGCCCCCCAAGGGAGCGGCCGCCCGCAACTCTCCAGCTCTTCTCAGCGACCCGTACCCGCGTACACCGTCGCCGTCTTCTCCGCATCCAACCCGAACGCCGTGTGTGCAGCCCTGACGGCGTCGTCCACGTCATCCGCGCCCACGATCACCGAAATCCGGATCTCCGACGTCGAGATCATCTGCAGGTTCACATCGGCACCCGCCAGCGCCTCGAAGAACGTCGCCGACACACCTGGGTGCGACCGCATCCCGACGCCGATCACCGACACCTTGCCGATCTGGTCGTCGTACAGCAGTTCCTCGAACCCGACGACCGCCTGGACCGCTTCCAGCGCCGCGATCGCCTTCGCACCGTCCGACATCGGCAGCGTGAACGAGATGTCCGTCTTCACATCCGACAGCCGCGAGACGTTCTGGACGATCATGTCGATGTTCAGGTCCTGCTCCGCGACGGCCTTGAAGATCCGTGCAGCCTCGCCGACCCGGTCGGGCACTCCGACGACGGTGATCTTGGCCTCGCCGCGATCGTGGGCGACACCGGTGATGATGGCTTCTTCCATGGTGGGGTCCTTCGCGATCTGGGACTGGTCCTTGACCCACGTCCCGGGCTTGTCAGTAAACGAGGAGCGCACGTGTACCGGCACGCCCTCCCGCCGGGCGTATTCGACGCAGCGCAGGTGCAGGATCTTGGCGCCCGAGGCCGCCATCTCCATCATGTCCTCGTAGCCGATCTGGCCGATGTGCCGGGCTGCCGGCACGATGCGGGGATCGGCGGTGTAGACGCCGTCGACGTCCGAGTAGATCTCGCAGTAGTCGGCGTTCAGCGCGGACGCCAGCGCGACGGCGGTCGTGTCGGAGGCGCCGCGGCCCAGCGTGGTGACGTCCTTCGTCGTCTGCGACACGCCCTGGAATCCGGCGACGATGGCGACGTAGCCGTCCTGCAGCGCCTTCTCGACGCGCCCGGGCGTGATGTCGATGATGCGCGCGTTGCCGTGTGTCGGCGTCGTCAGCACGCCGGCCTGCGAGCCGGTGTACGAGACGGCCTCGATGCCGAGGTCCGACAGCGCCATCGCCAGCAGCGCCGCCGACTGGCGTTCGCCGGTCGTCAGCAGCATGTCCAGTTCGCGCGACTTCGGCCGCGGCGACACCTTCAGCGCCAGGTCCATCAGTTCGTCGGTGGTGTCACCCATCGCCGAGATGACGATGATGACGTCGTGGCCCTCGCCGCGGGTGCGGGCGATCCGCCGCGCCACCCGCTTGATCGAGTCGGCGTCCGCAACAGACGACCCGCCGAACTTCTGCACAATGCGACCCATGCATAACCTCCAGGATTCGTGCCGAGTCTAGTTCTTCGTCGACGGTGACGACGGCGCCGTCCGTGTCATCTCAAACCCCGACGGTGCCTCGACGGCCCTTGCTGTCAGCCGTCAGCCCCGCTCCGCCGCACGCTCCGCAGCCTGCTCCTCGAGCTGCTTCTTGTGTGTCTCGCGCTCCTTCAGCAGCCAGTACGGCGGCTCGGCCAGCAGTTCGCCGACCTGGTCCGCCGTCAGCGCCTCCGTCACGCCACCGCGGGCGAGCCCCGAGCGGGAGATCCCCAGCTTCGCGGCGAGCACATCACGCGGGAACGGCCCGTTCTTCCGCAGCTCCACCAGCCAGGCGGGCGGGTCGGCGCGCAGCGCGTCGAGTTCGTCGCGCGTGATCGGTGAGCGCTGGAACTCCTCCGGTGCGGCGGGCAGGTAGATGCCCAGTTTGGCTGCGGCGGTGATCGGCTTCATGGTCTGGCTCACAGGTGCAGCGTATCCGCTCGCCGGATACCCTGCGGGAATGACGACTCCGGCGCATCTGCCCCTGCGAGTGGGCTACGTGCCCGGCGTGATCCTCACCAAGTGGCGCCGCATCTGGGAGGAGCGCTTCCCCGACACCCCCCTGGCGATCACGCCCGTCACCGAACCCGACGCCCGCGGCGCCCTCCTGCGCGGCGACGTCGACGCCTGCTTCGTCCGCCTCCCCCTCGATGTCGACGGCCTCCACCTCATCCGCCTCTACGACGAGCAGCCCGTCGTGTGGGTGGCGAAGGAGCACGCGATCGCCGCCGTCGACGAGGTGACGCTCGAGGATCTGCTCGACGAGGAGGTCCTGACGGAGGTGACGGCCGTCAACATCGACCGGGTCGTCGCCGAGGTCGCGGTGCTGCGGGTGCCGCTGTCGGTGGCGCGGGGGAGAGCCGCCGCGACATGGTCCACCGCCCTGTCGTCGACGCCCCGCCGACGACGGTGGGTCTGGCGTGGCTGAAGGATGCCGACGACGTGCTCATCCAGGAACTGGTGGGCATCGTCCGCGGCCGCTCGGTCAACAGCTCGCGGACGGCGCGGGAGCGGGAGACGAGGACGACGGACCCCACGGCGCAGAAGCAGCCCCAGCCTCAGAAGCAGGGGCAGAACCAGAAGCAGAAGCAGGGCGCCCAGCAGCCGCGGAAGTCCGGCCCGACGCCGAAGCGCGGGGCGAAGCCGAAGCCGAAGTCGGGCAGGTCCGGTCGCTGAGCCGGCCGCCAGCGGCGCCCCTCAGCTTCGTTCCCTGAGCCGGCCGCTTGCGGCCGTGTCGAAGGGCCCGCACATTTGCCCCCGAACCGCCCCACCCGACCGACCGCCCCGCACCAACCGGTAACCTCGTCCTCGTGACCCAAGCGCCTCACCTCAGCCCCGAAGAACAGCGAGTCCTCGGCTGCCTGATGGAGAAGGAGGTCACCGTCCCGAACAGCTACCCCCTCTCCCTCAACGCCCTCCGCACGGCCTGCAACCAGACCAGCAGCCGCGAGCCCGTGGTCGACTACGACGAGCGCACCATCCAGGACGCCGTCCGCTCCCTCAAGGACAAGCAGCTCGCCCTGGTCACCTGGTCCGATTCCGGCCGCCGCACCCTCAAGTACCGGCAGACGATCATCCCGATCATGGCCCTCGACGACGACGAACGCGCCGTCCTCACCGTCCTCCTGCTCCGCGGCCCGCAGGCCGCCGGCGAGCTGAAGACCCGCACCGACCGCCTCTTCGCGTTCAAGGACCGCGACGATGTCGAGGCCGTCCTGCGACGTCTCGCCGCCCGTGAGGTGCCGCTCGTCGCCGAGATCGGCCGCCGCCCCGGCCAGCAGGACGTCCGCTGGGCTCATCTCTTCGGTGACCTCCCGCTCCCCGTCGGCCAGGCACCCGAGCCCGACCGCGAGCAGATCCTCGTCGACGGCGTCGATGAGCGTGACGCGCAGGTCCTCGCCACCTACGACGCCGTCGCCGCGGCTTACCACGAGACCTTCGCCTACCGCCTCGACGAACGGCCCCTCGAGCGCTGGCTCCTGGACCGGGTCGTCGAGCTGGCAGACGACCGCCCCGTGGCCGACGTGGGTACCGGCACCGGCGTCGTCGCCGCCTACCTGGCCCGCCATGGCGCCGACGTCACCGGCTTCGACTTCTCCCGCACCATGATCGACGTCGCCACCCTCATGCACCCGGAGGTCACGTTCGAGCTCGGCGACCTGCGCCGCATGATGCGCCCGCCGGCCGCCCGCGGCTGGGGCGCGATCACCGCCTGGTACACCCTCGTCCACTATTCGCCGCAGGAGATGGCCGCCCAGATCGGCTACCTCGCCAACCTCCTCGACGACGAGGGCATCCTCGCGCTCGCCACCGACGCAGGAGCCGCCGCCGGCCCGCAGCACGGCTGGCTCGGCCACGACGGCCCCACCCCCTGGGTGGCGCACTCGCCGGCCCAGGTCCGCCAGGCTGTGACTGCCGCGGGTTTGGTGGAGGTCGAGACCTACGTCGAGATCGGCGACGACAAGGACCGCCTCTACATCCTCGCGCAGCGTCCCTGATTCCACCGTCGTCGAACTTCCGGCGACCGCCAGACGTCATCCGCAGGTCAGGCGAGATTTCGACGGCGCCAGCCGCGGACCGCGCCGCCGATTAGGCTCAGGCTATGAGCACAGTTCGGTGGGGAATCGTCGGTACTGGGGCCATCGCTGACGCTGTCGCGGGCGACTTCCAGTTCGTTCCGGGAGGCGACCTGGTCGCCGTCGCATCGCGGAGACAGGCCCACGCCGACGCGTTCGCGGACAAGCACCGCGTCCCCATCGCCTACGGCGACTACCGCTCGCTCATCGAGTCTCCTGATGTCGACGTCGTCTACATCGCCACCCCGCACCCGCACCACCGCGACATCGCGCTGGCCGCCATCGACGCAGGTAAGGCGGTGCTCGTGGAGAAGGCGTTCACTGCGACGCTGGCCGGCGCGGAGGAGGTCGTGGAGGCCGCCCAGTCGAAGGGCGTGTTCGCGATGGAGGCGATGTGGACGCGCTTCCTGCCGGCGGTCGCCGCTGCCCGCGAGGTGGTCGCCTGGGGGCGCATCGGCGACGTCCTCGCCGTCCAGGGCGACCTGTACGCCTACCGCGACTACGACCCGACCCACCGCCTGTTCGACCCCGCCCTCGGCGGCGGCGCCATCCTCGACCTCGGCGTCTACCTGGTGAACTTCGCCCAGGCGTTCCTCGGCAGTGCATGCTCCATCGACAGCAAGGCCCGCTTCCATCCCAACGGCGTCGAGTCGGCGGCCACCGTCAGCATCTCGCACGTCGGCGGCGGGCTGTCGTCGCTGGCGTTCGGGCTCGACGGCCCCGGCCCGGCGAGGCTGATCATCGTCGGGACGAAGGGCTGGGTGGAGGTGGAGCCCCGCTTCCACCACCCGGCGGTGATCACCGTCAACCGGAGCGGGGTGCTGCCGCGGATCATCGAGGCCAAGCCGTCGGGGCGCGGCTACTCGCACGAGTTCGCGGAGGTGACGAAGCGGGTGTCGGAGGGGATGACGGAGTCGCCGACGATGCCGCTGTCGGACACGCTCGAGGTGATGCGGATCCTGGAGGAGTGCCTGCACCAGGCGGGTCGGTACCCGGAAGAGGCGTCGGTCTTCGGTGGCTGAGCCCTTCGAGATGGTTGTTCGGTCCGGGTCCTGAGCTGTCGCGCGACTTCACGTTCCACCGAGGCGAAGTGCGCCAAGACCTCGCAGTGACCGGTTCGTCGATGAGTTCCGTCAGGGAATGAACGCGCGGCCGCGTCTCGGCTACCGAACCTGAGCGAGAGCGACTGACTTCGCAGCCCGCCGGTCTCGCCCGATGCCACGCTGGCTCACATCGTGGTAGCCTGTGACCACTACATCCCCCACGCCTCTCCACGATGCGCACTTGGGGGATTTTCTTGTCTCGAGTCAGGAGGAGCAACGATGCCGAGACCTCGAAACGGAGACCAGATCCCTCGTCCCCGCGGTGCGCTGCACTACGACAAACCGCCGATGACCCTGGACGCGCTTGCAGACCGGCTCGCTACCCGCGGCTTGGCCATCCCGGACCACGATCGCGCCGTGCGCTACCTGCGGCACATCGGCTACTACCGCCTTTCCCCCTACACGATTCCGTTCCGGCGAGAGGGTAGAGACGGCCTGCGCGAGGGCACCACCTTCGACGATGTCCTCGATCTCTACGTCTTCGACCGGACGCTCCGACTCCTGGTCATGGACGCTCTCGAACGCGTCGAGGTTGCCGTTCGCGCAGCTCTCACCGATCACATGTCAACGACCTACAAAGATCCTCACTGGTATGCGGATGGCTCGCACTTTCACGACGGCCGCCGGCATGCGGGGCTAGTGAAGATCATCAAGGACGCCTGCGAAGACCGGCTACTGGGAACGCCTGAAACAGGCGAGGACTCCTTGGTCCACAAGTCCGCGCTCGAGCACTACCTGACCACGTATGGCACGCCGGAGCTGCCGCCCTCCTGGCTCACGGTGGAGATACTGACCATCGGCCAGCTCTCAAACACATACCGCAACCTGAAGCGACGCTCTGACCGTACCGCCGTGGCCAGGAGCATGGGTCTAACCGCACCCGTGCTGGAATCCTGGATGCAGACCTATGTCCGCGTACGAAACGTCTGCGCCCACCATGGCCGGCTATGGAATGTGGGGCTCGGCGTCTATCCGGCGATTCCCAGCGCGCCGTCGATCAGCTGGCTGTCCGGAGAAGACGCACTTCCAGAGCGATCCCGAAAGCGGCTCTACCCCGTCCTCGTGTCGCTACAGAGCATCCTGTCGACCATCTCACCGCGCAGCAGTTGGGCGCGACGACTTTACGAACTCATCGACTCGCGTCCACCCATGAACTTGCGAGGCATGGGCATCCCTGAACAGTGGGCAGACGACGAGTTCTGGAGTCTGCGAATCGCCCACGTACCCATTCAGGACTCGTAAGTAGAAAGACGGCACACGGATTCCTGCTCGGACCACGGTCCTCTGACGACGCTGGCTCAGTCGCGGCCGTAGATGTCCCGCGTGTAGATCTTCCCCGCCACGTCGTCCAAGTCGTCCGACTGACGGTTGCTCACGATCACGTCGGCCCGACGCTTGAACTCCTCCAGATCACGCACCACCTCGGAGTGGTAGAACGTGTCCTCCTCCAGCGCCGGCTCGTAGATGATCACCGGCACACCCTTGGCCTTGATCCGCTTCATGACGCCCTGCACCGACGACGAGCGGAAGTTGTCCGACCCCGTCTTCATCGTCAGCCGGTAGATCCCGACGACCTCCGGGCCTCGGGCGAGGATGTCGTTGGCGATGAAGTCCTTGCGGGTGCGGTTGGCGTCGACGACGGCGGCGATGAGGCTCTGCGGCACGTCGGAGTAGTTGGCGAGCAGCTGCTTGGTGTCCTTCGGCAAGCAGTAGCCGCCGTACCCGAACGACGGGTTGTTGTAGTGCGAACCGATCCGCGGGTCGAGGCCGACACCCTCGATGATCTGCGCCGTGTCCAGCCCACGGGTGGCGGCGTACGTGTCCAGCTCGTTGAAGTAGGCCACCCGCAGAGCCAGGTACGTGTTGGCGAACAGCTTGATCGACTCGGCCTCCGTCGAGTCGGTGAGCAGCACCGGGATGTCGGTGTCGTCCGCGCCCTCCACCATGAGGTCGGCGAAGGCGCGCCCGGCCTCGCCCCGGTCGCCCACGACGATGCGCGACGGGTGCAGGTTGTCGTACAGCGCCCGCCCCTCGCGGAGAAACTCGGGGGAGAACAGGATCGTGGCCCCCGGGTGCCGCTCGCGCAGCTCCTCGGTGAAGCCGACGGGCACCGTCGACTTGATGACGACGACGGCCGCCGGGTTCACCTTCAGCGCGGCCGCGATGACTCCCTCGACGGAGCGGGTGTCGAAGTAGCTCGTCTGCGGGTCGTAGTCGGTGGGGGTGGCGACCAGCACGAAGCCGGCGTCGGCGTAGGCCGCGTCGGCGTCGGTGGTGGCGTGGAGCCGGAGCGGCCGGTTGGCCAGGTGGTCGGCGAGTTCGACGTCGTCGATGGGGGAGACCCTGGCGTTGATCAGCTCGACCTTCGCCGCGTCGATGTCGACGGCGGTGACGTCATGGTGGCGGGCCAGGATGACGGCGTTGGACAGGCCGACATAACCGGTGCCGACGACGACGATCTTCATGTTTGTGAGGTCCCCTCGGTGATGCTTCGCTTGGCGATGTGTTCCCAACAATGCCGTACCGCGGCATTCGGCGATAACCCGGGGGACCCCGTCGGTGGGCAGCGGAGTCACAAAGACGAGTAGAACTCCTCCATGGTGTCGTTCCGCAGCGCCTCGCGGAGCTGGACGATCTTGTCGCTGTCGACGACGACGATCGACTGGCCGTCGCCCGTCATGTCGAAGCCGGCGGTCGGCAGCTGGAACGAGCGGATGTCGGCCGGGTGGAAGTCCTTCATCTGCCAGCCGAGGTCGATGATCGCGTCGTTCGTGAGGCCGGCGTCGACGGTGAAGTTGCCGCCCAGGGTGGTCACGGCCTCGCGGAACTTGCCGGGGTCGGTCAGCGTGCCGGCGGAGGCGAGCTTGGTGAGGACGGCCTTGATGACGTCGCGCTGCCGCGTGGCGCGCCCGAAGTCGCCGTCGGAAAGGCCGTAGCGTTCGCGGACGAAGATGAGCGCGTCGGCGCCGTTGAGGGTGATGTCGCCCTTCGGGAAGGTGGCGCCGCGGCTGCTCGAGGCCTCGCGGTTGTAGACCGTGATGCCGCCCAGGGTGTCGATGACCTTGGTGAAGCCCTCGAAATCGATGATGGCCGTGTGGTCCATCGGCACCTCGAGCAGCTGCTCCATTGTCTCGATGGTCAGGGCGGGCCCGCCCCACGAGTAGGCGGCGTTGATCTTCGCCTTCCCGCGGCCGGGGATGTCGACCCACGAGTCACGGGGATGCTCATCAGGTAGACGCCTTTGCGGTCGCCGGAGATGTGAAGGAGTTGCAGGACGTCGGAGCGCCCGCGCTCGTCGCCACGGGTGTCGCTGCCCATCAGGACGATGTTCAGCGGCGCGTGCTCGACTCCCGGCACCGGTTCGACCGTCGGCGGCCGGTTGCTGCTGCCGGTGGTGGGCATGATGGTGGGCTCGCGGGTGATGTTGTCCAGCGCGTCGATCGCCGACTTCGCGTAGTACGACGCAACGCCTATGCCCCCGCGACGACCGCGACGAGCAGCGCGAGCACGACGAACAGGACCCGTCGGTTGCGCCGCTTCTCCCGACGCCCGACATCGGGCCGGGAGGCATCGCCAGCGGGCTGGTCATCGGGAATCATGTCCGAGCTCATGGCGAACAGCATATGGCGACAGCGAAACCCGTAAGCCGTTGCGGCCCTCGTCGCTAGTTCGTCGAAGCCCGCCCATGCGCGTCGCACGCCGACCCTTCGGGGTGGGGGACAACAGCGAATCGCCAGCGCACAGGTACCGTAGGGCAGAAGGAGCCAGGCGAGACCGAAGGCAGGAGCGCGCAGCTTGCAGTGGAGAGTCCGCGAGACGACAGCGTTTGTCTGTTCCGGAGCAACCCGCGTAGTCGCCGTTGACCTGACCGACGCCTCCAAGCCACCCCTGGCATTCGAGGGGCCCGGTGCCTGCATCTGGAACTCCTTGCTGGGGTCCGGTGCTCAGCGAGTCACCAGAAGTGACACTGAAGTCGTCGCGAATGTGGCCACTCAGTTCAACCTTGCGGTGGACCAGGTCAAGGACGACGTCAGTGTGTTCCTCGGCGAACTTGAGTCGGCTGGGCTCATCGAGCAGAGTGCCTCCGTCGGCGGGGCGAACCGGGGCTCTCTGCGGTGGATGTGCCATGGCAAGGGTTACGAGACGGTTCGGCGGGGACCCCCATGGATGTTGGTGCCCTCCGTCACATCGAGGGAATCGAGATCGCCTACGCGGTGGCTCACGCCATCGGAGTATCGAACGGAATCCGCGTCCTGGCGATCAAGGGTCTGGTAGGTGTCTGGCACGGGCTACGGGAACCCAGGATCCCGTCCGACGTGGATGTCCTCGTCCATCCGGCCGACTTTGACCGCTACCTCGCAGCGCTGGGGACTGCGGGTTGGCGTTCACGACTCGGCGAATTCAATGATTTCCTCGGGCGCCATCACTCTGTGACGGTGCTCAACGAGAAAATGCCGTGTGACATCGACGTTCACCGATGGTGGCCGGGTTTCCTTGCAGACCCAGGAACGGCTTTCGAGAACCTCTGGGCCCGCTCGTTACCGATTGATCTCGCCGCTCGTCAGGTCCCTGCAGCAGACCAAGCCTCCAGCATCCTGTTGATGGCACTCCATTCTCTTCGGAGCAGCCCGGATAACCCCCGGCATCGCGACGAGCTGAGGTATCTCTGCACCTATGTCGATCGCCTCGGCGCAGACTCCGAGGACTTGGCAGGCCTTGCCCACATGACTGGGGCCGACGTTGCGCTGGAGGGGGTGCTGTCCTGCCTTGGAGTTCCCTCGGCCGAGCCAGGGAGCCACCTGGATCTCGAGTTTGTTCGCAGTTGGCGGGAGCGCAGCCATGGCCGGATGCCTGCCGCCCGCGTCTGGTGGCGACACGTCCGCGGCGGATCTCTCTTGACCTGGCCGGGGCGGGTCAAGACCGCTCTGTGGCCGTCCGAGGAACTGTTCCGTGCGGGGCGCAACGTGCCTCCGGGGCGCACGGCGCTCAACGAGGCCCGAAGGGAGCGACTGTTCCACGGCCTGCGCACGCTGCCAGCAGCGTTGCTTGCCTGGGCGGGTATTCGGACACGCACGGTGGTGAACGACTCGGGCATCAAGCCTCGAGAGCCGGCCGGTCTGGCGCCGAGGACACCTGGTGGCAGGAGCGGTGGCTAGGGCCAAATGTGGGCAGTTACCTATTTTGAGTAAGATCTTGATCGGATCGGTGCGAGCCGACAGTCGCCCAGGAGTTTTCGATCGGCCACAAACGTCCCGGCCGCGAGTCGACACTAGAAGACAGGAAGAGTCAGTGACAGAGCGATCCCAGGAAGCACGACCGATCAACGGTTCGGTGGTGGCGATCTCAGGAGGCACAGGCTCTTTCGGGTCGACGATGGCGCGTCATCTGCTGGAGCGGGGGGTCGAGCGGATCCACATCTTCAGCAGGGACGAGACCAAACAGGACGAGATGCGTCGTCAGTTCAATGACGAGCGGCTCCGTTTCTTTCTCGGCGACGTCCGGGACGAGAGCAGCCTGCTTCCCGCGATGCGCGGGGTGGACTACGTCTTCCACGCGGCAGCGCTCAAGCAGGTTCCTTCGTGTGAGTTCTTCCCCCAGCAGGCGGTGCTGACCAACGTCCAGGGGAGCCACAACGTGATTCGCGCCGCCTCCATGGCGGGCGTCAAGTCGCTGGTGTGCCTCAGCACGGACAAGGCGGTCTATCCGGTCAACGCCATGGGCATGACCAAGGGGCTCATGGAGAAGACTGCGCAGGCCTTCGCGCGCAACCACCCCGAGTCGCAGATGACCGTCTCCGTAACCCGCTATGGGAACGTCATGTACTCGCGAGGATCGGTGATCCCGCTGTTCGTGAAGCAGTTGATGGATGGCAAGCCGCTCACGTTGACCGAACCGACCATGACCCGCTTCCTGATGTCCCTGGCAGAGTCGGTCGACCTGGTCGAGCATGCCTTCACCCACGCGGAACCGGGCGACCTCTTCGTGCGTAAGGCCCCGGCGTCGACCGTTGAGGTGCTCGCGCGCGCGGTGGCAGGGCTCCTTGGCGTGGACGACCCCGAAATCCGGGTCATCGGCATCCGCCATGGGGAGAAGCTGCACGAAACGCTGCTCAGCCGTGAGGAGATGGGCAAGGCATCCGACGAGGGCGACTACTTCCGGGTTCCTCTCGACGCCAGGTCGCTTCAGTACGAGCTGTACTTCGACGGGGAGGAGTCGTCGATCGCCCGTGATGACGACTACACCTCGGAGAACACGCAGCAGATGGGCGTGGAGGAGACGAAGGCGCTCCTTATGAAGTTGCCGGAGATCCAGCAGTTGCTCACTGAACGATGACCAGCCCGACTCAAGGTGAGAGAACCAACATCATGACCCCAGTCCCCATCACTGGAGCCCGCGGGTTCCTCGGCTGGCACACTCGCGGGGCCCTGCACGCCGGCGGAATCGAGTCCATTCCGGTCGCCGTTGGCGCTGGCTTTGAGCTGGACTCCGCAGTGGCGGCCCTGGAGGGTGCCTCCCGTTTCATCCACATCGCGGGAGTCAACCGGGCCGCCGATGACGACGTCCGCGATGGGAACATCCTGTTCGCCCAGCAGGCAGCCGACGCGCTCCGCCGGGCCGAGACGCCCCCTGCTGTCGTGGCCTATGCGAACTCGACGCAGGCCGGCAACGGCTCCCAGTACGGCGCGGCCAAGGAGCAGGCTGCGGCGATCCTCGCGGCCGCGGCCGATGACCGTGGAGTCGAGTTCGTCGACCTCAAGCTCCCCAACCTTTTCGGTGAGCACGGTCGCCCGTTCTACAACGCCGTGACCTCCACCTTCTGCCACACCCTGGCCAACGGGGGGCAGCCGCAGGTCGAGAATGACAAGGAACTGACTCTCCTCCATGCCCAGAATGCTGCGGATCTGCTCACGGGGGCGGTCGACCCATCCGAGCAGGACGTCCTGGAACGCAGGGTGCTGGTGTCTGAACTGCTCGAGATGCTTTCGGAGTTCTCCGGAATCTACGCGACGGGCGCCATCCCTGATCTGAGTGATCCCTTCCACCGTGACCTGTTCAACACCTACCGGGCGTACGCCTTCGAGGCGTCCCCCGAGATCCCCCTCGTCAAGCATGCGGACCCGAGGGGCTCATTCTTCGAGATGATCCGAACCCACGGCGGTGAGAGCCAGGCTTCGTTCTCGACGACGGTTCCCGGGATCAGCCGCGGTGACCACTACCACCGCCGCAAGGTGGAGCGCTTCACCGTCCTGGTTGGCGAGGCGACCATCGCGCTGCGGAAGATGTTCACCGATGACGTGAAGGAGATCCACGTGACGGGAGACGTGCCCGTGTCCGTGGACATGCCGACCCTGTGGTCCCACAAGATCACCAACACCGGCTCAAGCACCCTGTTCACATCCTTCTGGGCCAACGAACTCTTCGACGTGGATCGCCCGGACACAGTAAGAGAGTTGGTCTGATATGGCTGGCCGATTGAAGGTCATGACGGTTGTCGGCACTCGCCCCGAGATCATCCGGTTGTCCCGGATCATCGCGGCGTTCGAGGAGTACACGGACCACGTCCTGGTACACACGGGACAGAACTACGACTACGAGCTGAACGAGATCTTCTTCGAGGACCTCGGGATGCGCCGTCCAGACCACTTCCTGGAGGCTGATACCAGCTCCCTGGGTGCCGTCCTGGGGGACGTGCTGCGGGGCACCGAGCGCGTGCTGCTGGAGGAGAAGCCCGACGCGATGGTCGTGCTTGGCGACACCAACTCCTGCATCTCGGCGCTCATGGCGCGGCGGATGAAGGTTCCTGTGTATCACCTGGAGGCCGGCAATCGATCGTTCGATCCCAACGTGCCGGAGGAGATCAACCGGCACCTCGTCGACCACGTGGCTGACTACAACCTTGTCTACACGGAGCACTCCCGCCGCAATCTGCTGGGGGAGGGCCTTCACCCCTCGCGCGTCATCCACATGGGCTCACCGATGCGCGAAGTGCTCGACTACTACGCCGATCAGATCGACGCCTCCGATGTGCTGGAGCGTCTTGGGCTGCAGGCTGGTCAGTACATGGTGGCGTCAGTGCATCGGGAAGAGAACGTCGACCTCCCCACTCGTCTTGAAGGCGTGCTCACCTCACTCTCAGCAGTGGCCGAGGATCAGGGCGTTCCGTTGCTGGTGTCGACGCACCCCCGTACCAGGAAGAGGATCGAGCAGTTCGGACTGGGTGCCTCAGCCAAGGTTGTCCTCCACAAGCCTCTGGGATTCCACGACTACGTGAAACTGCAGAAGCATGCACGTTGCGTGATCTCCGATTCTGGAACCATCTCGGAAGAGTCCACCATGCTGGCTTTCCCGGCCGTAACGTTGCGCGACGCGATTGAGCGGCCGGAAGCGATCGACACAGGGGGCATCGTCATCACTGGGCTGTGTCCACAGGATGTGGTCGATGCCGTCGCGATGACCATCGCGCTACATGGTCAGACGGGGCGAGCCACCGATCCAGATGACTATCGGATCCATGACAGTTCGCGTAGGGTCTTGAACCTCGTCCGCTCAACGGCCAGCACGCATCACGCGCGTGTCGGCCTCCGTCGGAGGTGAGTCATGGAGCCGGTATTGCTTGACGCGTCAAATCTTCTTGTAGGAGGCGGGGTCCAAGTGGCCGCCTCACTGATTGACGAACTCCTTCTCATGCGCCATGATGGCGACACCGTGCGCGCGCACCCGTGGCTGGAAACACTGTGTATTCAGGCCTCACCAGAAGTGATCGCCAACGTTGTGACAAAGGACCTCGCGCAGATCCAAGTGCCCACACGTCAGAAATGGTGGGCGCGTGAGCGTTGGATAACGCGCGGGAGAAATGAATTTGCTCTGCAATGGACAGTGTTTGGCCCCAGATACGGCTGGAAACGAGCCCCAATCGTCGTAACGGGGATAGCCGACGTAACCTCGGTCTACCACTGGCCCATAGGGGTTCCGAAGGGGCCGATCCGAAACCGGCTCAAGCGCGCCGTCCGTGGACCGATCGCGCGTAAATTGTTCCAGGGAGAGTCGCTGCTAGTTTCTGAGTCAGAGGCGCTTCTGGACGTCTTCTGCCGAAGGACAGGGTACCCGCGAGAGAGAACCAAAACTATTCCGAACGCCGTCAATAGTGCGGTACTTGAAGCAGCTCGCAGGCCGGGAAGAGATCTGAGTTTGGCGCCCCGCCCAATGGGTGTTGATTATCGGTTGGTTTACGTCGCGCGGGGGTATCCTCACAAGAATCATGAGTTCCTAACCCAATTGCATGCCGAATTGTTGCTGCTGGGGGTCTCAGTAGAATTCGTTGTCACTCTCTCGGAAAGTGAGTGGGCGGAACGTACTAGGCAATTCCGAGCAGTTTGCAAGAACGTAGGCGTCATTCCAGTCTCGGCCGTCGCCGATCTGTACTTCCAGTGTGATGCGGTTATTTTCCCAAGCCTCTTGGAATCCTTCTCTGCAACGCCTATTGAGGCAATGGCGACAAACGGGAGGATCTTCGCTTCCGACCGGCCCTTCGTCCGCGAAGTGTGTGGGGACACAGTCACATATATTGATCCACTAAATCCTCAGACGGCCGCCGTCGCAATCGTTGATACAATGCGGGACGCGGAAAAGCTGGAGAGTATGAAGGAAAGAGCCATGGAATTGGCTGGTCGGCAGGTCGATGCTGCAGCGAGGGCGCGAGCCTTTGTCGAAGTGATCTCTGCCATTCTCGATGGAAATGAGAACGAGCGTGCCACAACTCCTTGAGGCGCCCATCGAGAAGAAGCGCGTGCTGATCGTTGCGGAGCACTTATCGCACTATCGGGAGGGTGTCTATCTTGAGCTCCAGCAGCACCCAAATTGGGAAGTAACCTTCGCCGGGGGGGAGGGTGTAAAGGGCGTACAAATCCCAGAAGTTCCCGAGGGTGTTCTAGATCGACATCTGCGTCTGAGTAACCGATGGATCGGCGGACGACTTCTTTGGCAACGAGGGCTAGTTCATCTCTGTCGAACGGGCAAGTTTGATGCGGTCATTTTCGTAGGCAATGCCGCCTTCTTGTCCACCTGGCTAGCGGCTGGTCTCCTTCGACTTGCTGCTGTTCCGGTGGTATTTTGGACGATCGGCTGGCACAAGCCCGACACATCGGTCGCCATCAAGCTTCTTCGTCGAGCCTTCTATGGACTCGCGGATCACTTGATGCTTTACGGTGAGGACGGTTATGAGCTGGCAGCTTCAGCTGGCGTACGACCTGAGGTTATGACAATCATTGGCAATAGTTACTCCAGCTCTGCAATTTGTGAGGGCGGAGACGTGTCGGAGCTGGATATACCTCCCCGAAGTCCTGGTATCTCGTACATCGGAGCAGTTGCGCGATTGACTCCCGAGAAACGATTCGGCCTGTTGATTGAGTCTGCCTCCGTTATGAGGCGTCAGGGAAGAGATCTGAGGATCATTTTGGCTGGTGAAGGATTTGAGGCAGATGCGCTTGTGGCGCAAGCAGAGGAGCTCGGCGTCCCTCTGAGCCTATTGGGGCCGGTTCATGACGAGAAGCTACTCGAACAGGTATACGATCTGTTGTCTTTCACGGTCCTACCCGAACGCGCCGGACTGAGCACAATCCAGAGTCTTCTCCGCGGAACCCCAGTTGTCACTGCGGGTGATCCAAGCTGTCAGGTTCCGGAATTTCGGGCTGTGCGAAATGGTGTCACTGGGTTCCTGTATCAGAGGGGCGACGTGGCATCGTTAGCCGAGGCAATGGAAGACTGCCTTGCGCTCGTTGAGGAAAACCGTGGCGCAGTGGCCGCCCTATGCCGGCAAGAAGCAATGGAGAACTGGTCACCAGAGGCTCACGGGCGAGCGATCCTATCGGTATTAGCGAAACTGACTCGAGGCCGACCGAGCCGACACGGCCTGAAGCGAGGGCTCTGGTGACATCCGCGGGTTCGCACCGGCGGGAGCCGTCTGGTGGCGTTGAAGCTCCTGGGCCCAGCTCGCGTCGTATAGTCGTACTAAACCCACATATGAGAAGCGATTACAGTGGGCCAACCATCCTGATGAACCGGTTGTTCGAGGCTGTTTCGTGCACCCTCGATCATGATGTAGTTGCACTTGGAGTGGAACTGCCGAGGAAACGCGTGGTGGGGATCCGCTATGTGCAACTCGGCACGGTCCTTCCCGTGTCAATCTATGGGCAGATTGTTTGGGTCGTGAATGCGTGGTCATGGTTCATCTGGAACCGGAAGAAAGTCGACCTTGTCCACCTTCAAGGTGCATATCTCTTCAATCTGCTGGCTGCCGCCATTCTCGTCTGTCTGCGAATACCATATGTTCTTCTGCCGATTAATCAGAATGGGGATCTCTCGAAATCGGGAAGGACTATGCGCGTTTGGGCATTCAGAGCTGTCCGGCGAGCGATTGTTAGGCGTGCCTGTGCCGGGTTCGCTCTTTCTGAAGGTATTGCGGACGAACTTGAGGAACAGGGTTTGATGCGTGACCGCATTCGGCGGATCGCGAATCCAGTTTCGCCGGAGTTCTTCCAGGATACGAGCCGCGGTGAGGTGCCGCAGAAGACTCTCGTGTTTGTTGGGTCTCTCGGAGAGCAGAAGCAGCCTATCGCCGTGCTAGAGGCACTAGCCTTCTTAGCGTCGGCCTTTCCGCCGGTGCGTGCAGTCTTTGCGGGCTCGTTTGCGAGCGAGTCATATGAGAGGGAGTTCTTTGAAGCGATGCGCCGGCTTGGAGTCGCGGACCGCGTCGAACTGCTTGGCTTTGTCAGTGATGTCAGTGGCGTCCTTACGGGAACGAGCGGAGTTTTTGTTCTCCCTTCTGTGTCAGAAGGTTCTCCGGGGGCCTTAGGTGAGGCGATGGCGCTTGGTATGGTTCCCGTGGTCACCGACATCGGGGCTATGGGTGATATTGTCAGACAGTCTGGAATCGGGCGAGTCGTGGAAGGTTCGGGAGCATCTATTGCGCGGGCCGTCAGCTCTCTATGGCGGGAGCCCGGAGAGTGGGCCGGAATGGCAGCTGATTCACGTGCGTATGCTCGTTCAAGGTTCTCGCAGGCATCGGTGTGCGAGAGCTATTTGCGGCATCTTGAGATTTGGGGACGAAGATGACAAGCAGTCAACAGGGGGTCTCTGGTTGGCCGTCTGAAGAGGGTGTCCGTGCGGCACTCCATCCTTGGCGCGGGGCGAAGGCGTTTGAGATCGCTCTGCTGGACAGGAAGGGGAGGGCGCTGGGGAATAACGGTGACTTTCTTATGCACCGTGTCTATCGCGCGATCTTCGAAGAATGTGGGATTGAGTACGTCACCGACCCTTCGCACGCTGACATTCTCGTCACGCCGCCTAGCGGTGGCCTGCTCGACTCCTACTCGTGGCCGGGGATTCTGCGGGAGCGACTTGTGGAACTTCCGGATTTGCCACTCGTGATTGCTCCCTCGTCGGCGATGTTTCGCCAGCAGGACCCAGCCCGATTGTTTGGAGTACGCTCGGCGCCTACGACTTGGATGATTCGTGAGTCCAAGTCAATGGAACACCTAGAGACCACTTGGGGGCGGACCTTGCGCGGCGCTGGTGTTACCACAGTCCTCGACCATGATGTCGTTGCGTCTGGGCACATGCGGGCTCGGGCGATCATTCGCGAGACCGCGGTCGGGGTGGAACCCGTAGCGGGTTCCACGCTAGTGGTCGCCCGAATGGATCGTGAAGCCGCGTCTATGGGGGCGGGGCCACCTATCTCTTCTAGACTGAAGCGATTGGCGCTTTCGAGCTTTGAGTCGGCGCCCCCGCTAGTCAAACGCGGGATTTGGAAGGTGTGGACGAAGGATCGTCAGTGGCGAGCCAATATGGATCTCTTGGCGCGCTTGGTTGGCGAGCCTGTCGTTGACGGCTTTTCGCACGGCATGTTCGCCGATGAGGCAAGGGATATCAGCGATCCTCGGATTGCTTCATTCGAGGACTATGCGTGCGCCATTGCAGGTGCTGCCAACGTCGTGACCAACCGATTGCATGTGGCCTTACCGGCCGCTGCGCTAGGCAAACAGGTCTATCTTGTGGAATCCGGATATCACAAGCTATCTGGCGTCTATCAACGGTCGCTACTCTTGGTACCGAACATAAGGCTCGTCCCGCTAAGATGATGAGATGAGCGGGTCTGCCATCCTCAAGAGCGCGGCCTTGGTTTCCCTAGGATCGTTGTTGGTTCAAATAGGGGGACTGGCTGGGCAGTTTGTGTATGCGGTTTGGCTTTCGCCTGTTGATTTCGGTAATTGGGCGACAGCCAGCGCCTCTATGGCGGTTCTGGGTGCCTTGGTGAATGCGGGCGAGGCCAATGCTTACTTGGCGGGCGATCGTCTAGTGGTCCGACGCAGTGCCCTTCGTAGAACTTTTCGGATGAACGCGGCACTCCTCGTGGTGGGGCTCGTCATTGGCTTCGGCTATCTCATGGTGGGTGATGCTACAGTTGCTTTGTTGATTGGCGTCATCGCTCTGGATCTGCCCTTCCAAGGGCGATCTGCAATGTACGTGGCAGAGTTCATAAAGGCTCGGCGACAAGGCCAGCTTATTGTAGCTCAGGTGATAGCTACGCTAGTTCGTGTGTCCGTTGGCATTTGTGTGGCAGCTCTGGTCGGATCTAGTCTCGCTCTGGGGCTAGCAATGCTTGCGAACAGTATCGTAATGGTAGCGGTGGGCTACCTGCTGGGTGTTAAGAGGGGTGAAGGGGGAGGCGAGGCCTTCAGTGAGGCAGGACCGTCGCTTCGGTTTCGTGCACAGTTGGCACTGCATCAGGTCTCCCAGGTTCTGCCGAGTCAAGTCGACTATATGGTGGTGGCCGCTGCGGCTTCCCCGGCGCTTCTTGGTGCCTACTTTGTGTCGTATCAGGCTACGGGCGCCATATCGGGCGTGCTCGCTGGGCCGCTCTCGAAGGCGACGATGAGCGAACTTCAGCGAGTCCCGCCAGCCGAACGTTCGGGAGCCACGTTTCGAGTAGTGCTTATTGTCACATCAGGTATGGGGCTGGTCGCGGCGGCTCTGGGGGTGGTCGTTTCGCAGGGCATGTGGCTATTGCCCGCCAAGTGGGCGGACGTCGGTATGCCCCTGACTGTGCTCCTCGCATCCCTTCCGGCGCGATTCATGACGCCTCTGTCAGAAGCATTAAACATGGTTAGGAGCCGGTGGCGGCGGAGTACCGGGATCAACGTGATCGATACCGCGGGTACCGCTCTGGCCAGTCTTGTCGCGTTGTCCGGGAATATCGTCTACCTCGCAATAGCCATTACCGTCTGGAAACTTGTGTTCGGAATGGCGCGTGTTTTGGTCGCCTTGGAGGGGCTCCGCAGGCCTGCCTTGGGCGGCATAGTGCTACCCGCTCTGCTCGGTGTTCTCGGTACGGTTTTCAGTGTCTTGAGGTTTGGAGAGTTGCACTGGGGCATTGCCCTGGGGATTGGGATCATTCATCTCTGTCAATTGACACTTGTTCTTGTTGCGGGACGCGAGCGTCGGCTTTTGTCTGACAAGACGGCGGAGCATAGCGGTCAATGATGGTTGATCTCCATAGACTCACGGCTAAGGTGGATGCGCATGGTTGGGCCGTGCGTGGGTGTGGCGTGAAGGGGTGCCGAGAGTGACTGAGGTCCGAGGTGCGATGTTTGTGCCGGCTATTTGCGTGATCGTGGCGCTACGGCCTGAGATCTTCTTTTCTGTTCTTGGGGTGCTGGGATTGAGCTACGAAGGATCTGACTCAAGCCCGGTGTATCAGGTGTTTCTGATCGTTCTAGCGGGCGTAATGGTGGTGGTCTATGTTCAAATGCTGTCTCGACTGAAGGCGGTTCCTCTTCGGCTTCTGCTGTTGTTGGTCATGCCCCTGATTCTCGCGAGTGTGTACGCCTTTGATTCGGCGACCGGGCGCACCGAGGTCGTGAGTCAACTCTCCTTTCGAATGGCGATAGTGTTCGCGTATCCATCTGTTCTCGCCGGGGCGGTTTGCGCTCAGGAACGTGTACGCGAGAAACTCGGGGGTTGGCTGGGTGCCTTGATATGGGTTCTGAGTGCGGCTGTGATCTCGTCTTCATACGGATATCTTGTGGGTGAGAGTGAAGACCGGGGTCTGGGAGGAGCTTCTTATCAGACAGCTGGGTACATTGGCGCTTTGGCGTTCAACCTGAATTTGGCTTGTTTGCTTCACGGAAGAGTGTTATCGATGCCAGTGTGGATGACGCGAAAGTGGTATAGGATTGCCGCGTTGGTGTTGCTTCCCGTTCAGGTGTTTGGGGTCCTGCTCACAGGAGCCCGTGGTGCTACTGTCGCGATGATTGTTGGGCTGGTGGTTCTAGGTGGCCTCGCGATGCATGCCAGGTCGAAAGGGGGTGTTGGGCGATTCTTCCTTGTTTTGGCTGTCCTTCTCTCGGTTGGGGGTGTCGGGTTGAGTCGTTTGAGCTCCGTTCCTACCGCTGGACGGGTCCTGGAGCGTGTATTCGCGTATATAGGAGATTCGGGAGTCGACTGGGAGGGGACCTCCGGGCGGGGAGACGTTTACGGTTCGGCTTTTGAGGCAATTGATGAGTCGCCATTCTTTGGATACGGCTTGTTCAGCTGGGGTTCAGAGAGTTATCCGCACAACTTGTTTCTGGAGCTCATGCTCAATGGTGGAGTGCTCTACCTTGGGGTGTCCGTGCTAATTATTGGTGTGCTCATGGTGAAGTTGCTCCGAAGCCCCTTTGAGAACGTGGTGGTCATTGCTTTTGCCATCTATCCGTTGGTGATGCTTCAATTCAGCGGTTCATATTGGACCGCGGGGTCTTTCTGGTTCGTCCTGGGGTATGCGCTAGTAGTGGGCGTCCAGGGTGTGAGGGGCGTGGAGCCTTCTAGGGCGGATGGGTCCGGAGTGTGAGTCTGAGGGGACTGGTGCACGTCTTGGTGACAGGTTGGGTTAGGCGGCTTGGAGGGCCGTTGTGGTCATGATGGTCTCGTATTCGATGGGGATCAACCGGGCGAGTCGTGGTTGTCTGCGTCGGCGGTGGTAGGGGCGCTCGATCCATGTGATGATCGCCAGCCTGAGCTCTTGTCGGGTGGCCCAGCGCCGTCGGTTCAGGACGTTCTTCTGCAGCAGGGCGAAGAACGATTCCATGGCGGCGTTGTCGCCGGCGGAGCCGACCTGGCCCATCGACCCGGCTAGATCACGGTGTCGGATTGCGGGCTCTTCGGACTTGAGCGTGGGCTAGGTGCGTAGGCCGCTGCCGATGAGGAGCATTCTGAGGCGGTAGTTGTCTGGGTTGCGGAACCCTCTGGCGGTACGGCGGGCGAGTTTGAGCATTCTGAGTCGGTTGTTGTCTGGGCTGCGGAACCCTCTGGCGGTACGGCGGGCGAGTTTGATCAGGTCGTTGATGCTCTCGGTACCGCCGTTGTTGGCTCCCGCGGTCGTGAAGTAGCCCAGGAACGCTTCGCGTCTCTGGTTCAGGGGCCGGCCCAGGCGGGCGATCTCCGGGATCGGACAAGTCGGGAACGATGCGAGGATCTTCAGCAACCCTGCGGCCGTCGGCGTGGTCCGACTGGTGATAGACCGATCGGAGCTGTTGAGCGCAGTGCCAGGCGATCTCGACTTCAACGTGACGCTCATCAGCGGCGAACGCCGCGGGAAGACGGGTGTTCTGCCGCTCGGTGAGGTGTTCACGGCCGGAGCGCAGAATGTTGCGGATCCGGTACAGCGGGTCGTTCTTGCGTCCTCGGTGGCCGTGGATGTCTTGTTGGACCCGGCGGCGGACCTCGTCGACCGCGGCGGTGCCGAGCTTGACAACGTGGAACGCGTCGAGGACCGCGACGGCGTCTTCGAGTTGGTCGTCGATGGCGTTCTTGTAGCCATGGAATGGGTCCAGGGGGTGGCGATCTCGATGCCTTTGCGGAACGTGTAGCCGCGGTTGAGTATTTGACGCTGTGGGAGCCGGTGGTTCGTGCGGTCCAGCGCCGGGGTTGGTGCGGGTGAGCGCCGGTGGTGACGTGGCTGGGAGCCACCACCGGCGCTGACCCTGCGGGGTTAGGTCTGCGCGGCGGTGTGCTCGCGCATGTTGTAGGTGCCGGTCTCGATCCAGAGGGTGTTGTGGACGATGCGGTCCATGATGGCGTCGGCGTGGACGCCGGCGCCGAGGCGCTGGTGCCAGTCCTTCTGCTGATACTGGGTGCAGAATACCGTTGAGGTTTCGCCATAGCGGCGTTCCATCAGTTCCAGCAGCATCCCTCGCATCGATTCGGTGGGACGATCCAGAAGCCATTCATCGATCACCAGCAGCGTGAAGGCAGCGTACTTGCGGAGGAACTTCCCGGCTCCACCGGTCTGTTCCTGGGCCGCGGTCCAGGCCTCCTCGAGGTCGGGCATCCGGATGTAATGGGCCCGGATCCGGTGTTCGCAGGCCCGTTTCGCCAGCGCGCATCCCAGATACGACTTCCCGGATCCGGTGAAGCCTTGGAACACGACGTTCTGCTGGCGGGTGACGAACTGGCAGGAGCCCAGATGGGACAGCAGGCTGCGGTCCAGCCCTCGTTCCTCAAGCAGGTCGATCCGGCGCAGGTCAGCGTTCGGGTAACGCAAACCGGCGCGTCGGATCAGGCCGGTGACCTTGGAGTGGGTGAACGACGAGTAGGCCTCATCGACAGCCATCCGGAGCCTGTCCTCGAACGCCAACCCGGCCGAGACCACTGGGTCTTGGGTGTCGATCGCAGTCAGCAGGTCGGTGGCGTTCATCTCCCGCAGCTTGCGTTTGGTCTCGATGTCCAGCAGCGAGGCGCTCATCGGGTCCCTCCGGCGTAGTAGTCGCTGCCGCGGACATAGCCGCCAACCTCGTCGGCGGTCTCGACGCTCTGACCGGTCTTGTCCTGCCCGGTGTCCAGGATCGGTCTCAGATGGGCGTAGCGGATGTTGCGCACCGGTCCCCGCAGCGCCAACTGGCAAGCTGCCTCCACCCGGGCCGGGGAGAATCGTCTGGTCAGGCGCAGGATCGCCAACGCAGGGTCATGGGCCTGTTCGTCGACCTGGACCGACTCGAAGACCCGGTCGGTCACCGTCTTGGTGGCTGGCCCCACCCTGGCCGCCCAGGCGTCGATGCGTGTCCTGTCCCACGGTTGCCAACCCCGACCCTCGGGCAAGTCAGCATCGTTGGTGCGGTACTTGTTCGAGGTGTTTGAGGGCAGCAGCAAGTGACTGGCCAGGCGTTCATCGCCGCGGTAAATCTCGATCATGGACTGCGTGATCCGCAGGTCGACCTTCGCCCCAATATGGGCGAACGGGACCGAGTAGTAGTTCTTCGACCAGACGACATGGCCGTTGCGGCCCACCTTGCGGCCATAGACCCACTGGCTGATCTCGAACGGCGCCGCCGGCAACGTCCCGAGCAGCGGCCGTTCCTCGGATGCGAAGACGCTGCGGCGGGACCCTTCCCGCTTCTGGAACGGTGTGGTGTTGTAGGCATCCACGCGTTCCCGGATCCGGGCCTGCAACCCGGACAAGGTGGTGAACGTCTCGCTCCGCAGCCCCGCGATCACCCACGTCGCCACGTGCGCGACGGTGTTCTCGACACTGGGTTTGTCCTTTGGGTGCCTGACACGGCCCGGCAGCACCGCGGCCGAGTAGTGCCCTGCCAGCTCCCGGTAGGCGTCATTGAGGACGACCTCCCCCTCACGGGGATGGGAGATCACACCGGTCTTCAAGTTGTCCGGCACGATCCTGGGGACCGTGCCGCCGAAGAACTCGAACATCGCCACGTGCGCCCGCAACCACGACTCCTGCCGCATATCCAACGAGGCGTGCACGAACGCGAACCTGCTGAACGGCAGACACGCCACGAACAAATACACCTTCGACACCTCGCCGGTGGTCGGATCCAGCAGCTCCATCGTCGGCCCTGACCAGTCGACCTCGACGCTGCGGCCAGCCTTGTGACCCACCCTCGACGAAGCACCCAGGACGGCCGCGTAGTCGGCATACAACCGGCAGAACCGGTCGTAACTCATCACCGGCTGCCGGTCCCGCACCGCCGCGTCCTGATACTCCTGATGAAGCAGCCGAAGCGTCACCCCGACCCGGGCGAGTTCCCGATGCACCCGCCCCCAGTCAGGCTGGGCGAAGACGCTCTCCCGGACACCGCGGCCCGGGAACAACACCTCGTAGACCTGCCCGTCAGACATGCCCTCCGCCCGATCCCAGCCCAGCCCGGCCTCCTCGGCAGCGTCGATGACCGCCTGCACGCTGTGCCTGGACATGCCCTGCCCGGCAGCAATCGCTCTGCCCGACAACCCTTGCGAACGAAGCTGCAACACCAACTTCGCCTTGATCCTGCGTACCATTACCGGTACTCCTTCCCGCCCACGTGGCCCTCACATAGGCGGGAAGGAGCCTAGAAGCAGGTGGCGCTCAACCACACCAACCCCGGCGCTCAACCACACGATTCGGCACCCGGGCCGGTGGCGCTCAACCGCACCACACCCGGCCCCCAGGACCGCCAATACTCACGGTCACGCAGCCACGAGGTGTAGGCCTCACCGGAGCGGCCCGGGACCAGGTCCTCCGAGCCTGGCCCGGACGTGTCCGTCCTTGTCGCGGGTGAGATCGACCATTCCGGTGAACTCCTTCGGCCCGCGTCCGCCCTGGTCGACGGGCTTGGTGGTGACGTGATGCCAGTTGGGTCGGCCTGGGGCGCGGTGTCGGGATTGCTCCCGGTCCGTTTCCCCAGGCCGCCCGCCGAACCGGACGTGCGATTCTCACCGCATCCGGCTCTCCATGAGAGAGGGCTGGTTCAGCTGGTGGTGACAGCTGGCCGGTCCCAGGGGGTAGGGATCTGGTAGCCGCGATAGCGGTACCTGGTCACCGGGACGCTGGCGGCGCCGGTGAACCTCTTCCCGTTGTGAGCGAGGCGCCAGGTTCCGGGCAGGCAGTACCTGCGGCGGAGTTCCGGCCATCCGAGTCGGCGGTGCTTCTTGCGTAGCCATGCCGTGATCCGCTCCCACGTGTAGGAGTCGATCGCGGCGAAGGTCGCTTTGGCCACCGCATACCGGAAGTAGTTCGCCCATCCCCGCAGCACCCGCCCGAGATAGTCCATGAGGTATCCCGGGTCCTGGTGCAGGGTGTTCCTGTAGGTCATGGTCTTCACCCGCCGTCTGATCGAGGCGATCGCCTTCTTCGCGGGCAGGGTGTAGACGTACCACTTGTTGCTGCCTCGTCTCCGCATCCGTCGGATGTGGAAACCGAGGAAGTCGAACCCGTGGTCGATGTGGACCACGCGGGTCTTCTCCGGAGACAGACGCAACCCCATCGGGGCCAGCACGTCTGCCACCTCGTGACGCAACTGCTCGGCGTGTTCCTGCTGACCCTTCACGACGATGACGAAGTCATCGGCGTAACGGATCAGCCGATAAGACGCTTTGCCGTGGTCACGGCGCCAGGCCCGCTTACCGGCCGTGCCCATCTCATGGTCCCAGCGGCGAGCGAACTCGTCATCGAGGACTGATAGGGCGATGTTGGCCAGCAGCGGGGACAAGATCCCGCCCTGTGGGGTGCCGGTGATCGTCCCCTCGGTCGTGCCCACCATGGTGAGCACGCCTGCTTTCAGGAACGCCTTGACCAGCGCGAGCACCCGCTTGTCACCGATCCTGCACCGGAGCCGGTCCATCAAGGCGGTGTGGTCGATCATGTCGAAACACGCCTCAATGTCGGCCTCCAACACCCACTCATACGATTTGCTCGCGAAGTGGTGGATCTCGGCGACCGCGTCCTGCGCGCGCCGGTTAGGTCTGAACCCATAAGAGCACGACTTGAAGTCGGCCTCGAAAATGGGTTCCAGCACCAGCTTCAAAGCAGCCTGCACCACCCGGTCGGTCACGGTCGGGATGCCCAACTTGCGCAGCTTTCCGCTGGCCTTGGGGATCATCACCTGCCGCACCGGCACCGGCCTGAACTCTCCAGCCCTCAACTGGGCCCGAAGGTCACGCAGGAACTCCTCCACCCCGACCCCGGAACTGATCCGTGCCACGGTGACACGGTCCACCCCGGGAGTCTTGGATCCCTTGTTCCCGGCGACGCGTTCCCACGCCATCGTCAAGAACGCCGGATCACACACAAGGTTCCACAGGTCATCGAACCGGCGACCACGATCGGTGGCCGCCCAACCATGCAGCTTGGTCTGCATCCTCCGTACCGCCAGATAGGACCGAGCATCGCTGGGCCACCCGGCGGCGCCGACATTCACCGGCGCGTCTTCGGACATTACATTCACCTTCCTCTGCTTTCTCTCACTGCCGCCCTTCCCCATGTGACCGGCTTTCCCGGCCTCGGAGTACTACGACGGCTCCGCCCCACCCGCACCCTTCGGCTGGCAACGCCCCTATCCCCAGACATGGGGAGCGCGATGCGGATGGTTCCCACGTTCGCTGTTGTTCGGTCGACAGGCGAGGTGTCCGGCTTTACCCCTGCGGCATCGTCGTGGCTACGCCGTAGACCTTCACCACGACCTGCCGGACCCGACACATACCACCGTTCCGACAGTTCCCCACCCGCCACGACCGTCAACGACGGCCCCGACAAGCGGTTACGCACCGCTAACCAGCCCAGATCCACCGGGTTAGAGCTGGGCGACGATCAAGAGGCTTTACGACACCGGTTCCTCTCGTACACCTTCCCGTCTTGCTCACCAGACACGGCCCATCCGGTAGTACTGGACCGTCCTGACTTTGTCACGGCTGCTCCCACCCACCCCAGGCGTTCCCCCAGGACAGGCTGCCGTCAGCTTTACCTGGCCGCTACGACGGCCAACCAATGCAGGTCTCCCACCTCCATCCGATACAACAGCGCCTCGTGGCGCACGATGTGTTCGTCGACGCCCAGTGAGGTGACACCGGCGAAGCGGGTCTCGTCGTCGGCGGCGGTTTCAAGGATCGGCTTGACCGCTCACCACAGGGTCCTCCAAGTGCAGCCGAGTTGCCGGGCCATCCCCTGGACCGAGGCCTTCTCCCGCCGCATCTGCACGATTGCCCACGACGTCGCCCGCGCGGTGAGCAACGCTCTGGGTGGCGCGACGTCGGGGTCTTGTTCCATGAACGAGGTCACCGGACACGATGGTTCGGGACACAGCCAGCGTCGTTTCCGCCACCACAGCTTCACCGGCGCGGTGAAGCACGGCGCGTCGATCAGCTCCACCCTCTGCCGGCCATGCGCATGCGCGATGACCCCGCAGGCGGGGCAGCCCATCACCTCCTGCCGGACGGATTCGACCTCGACCCGGAGCCCCGCGTCGTCGCGATGGACCCCGACCACGTGGAGCCCCGGCAACCCGACCAGAAGATCGCAGCGCTGGCAGTAGCCGCCGCCGGCACGGCAGCAGGAAGTAGAATCGGGCATCGTTGAGGTCCTTGAAGATCAGGTGGTGTGGTAACCCCGATTCTTGAGGGCCTCGACGCCCATCACCCCACCGACACGCCCGCCATCGGATCCACGCTCACCCCTCGCTCAGGTACGAAGAGCCTCGTTATCGAGTTCGCGGCACGTTGGTTGGATGTCACCTATCCGTGCAGCAGTCCCGAGTCTCCTCGAAACCGGAGAATTCAGACCCCGTCTGCACCCTCGATTGTGAAGAGCCGCTTGGACTCTCACAATCCAGGGGTGTAGGTAGCGCCACCCGCAATTGGGAGATCCGGTTAGCTGCACCCCGGTGACATGAGTGCGCCAGATATTTTCGCGGCGGCGGTTTCGGCCGAAAGCGCAGTCTGGTAGTAGTGCTTCCCGGTCTCGCCGAGAGCCGCCCGCTGTTCGGGCCGCAGATTGGCGATCTTGGAGATTGCTTCGGCGAGTTCGGTTGCATCGCCGGGAGCCGAAACCTCGCCGGCGCCTGCGTCCCGAATGAGTGCGGCCCCATCACCCTCGATCTGAGCCACAATCGGAGTGCCTGTGGCGAGGATGGTCGGGATCTTGCTGGGGGTAGTGTAGCGGAGGAAGTCGTTAGCTGCGAGACTCACGAGTTGAGCGTCTGAGCGCGCCATGAGGTGGGGGATCTCAGCCTGAGGTACGCGGCCGGTGAAGGTAACGTTTCGAAGCCCGAGCGCCTGAACTCTGCTCTCGAGCCTAGTGCGAGCGATCCCGTCGCCGACGAGGGTGATCTGGATGTCTTCCCGGCCGTTGAGCAGCTGTGCCGCATCAATGAGGGTGTCGAGGCCTTGTACGTCGCCCATGGAGCCGGCGTACATGAACTCGACTGGGCTGGAGGCAGGTTTGTCGACTTGAAGGTCCTTTCGCAACTCGGACACGGGGCCATACAGTGCCTCATTGGTCGGGTTGGGGACGTACGCAATCTGGTCAGGCGAGATCTTTGGGTTCCTGCTGAGAATGAGTTCTCGCACGCCAGGTGAGATCACGCCGATCACCGCGGATCGATTCTCCATCAGCCTGACGACAGCTGCCACGAGCCGTGTGGCAGCAGTCCCGAATCGTCCGCCGGGGAACATGCCGCTCTCGATGAGGGAGTCGGGCCAGAGGTCCTGGATGTGGAGGAAGACAGGGGTACGGCCGAAACGTGAGTGAAGGAGTTGCGGCAGGGCGACCGAGGCTGGGGAGTTGTACACCCAGATGGCGTCTGAGCCTCGCAGCGCTCCAGCGCCGAGTGTGGCGGCTGAGAGAGCGAAACTTGCGTAGTTGGCGAACCGTCCCATGGCCGATCTGCTGTGGTTGGGGTAGAGCGGGACGCGAGTGACGGCCACCCCGTCCATGTGCTCAGTCATCCTCGGACGCATCCGATAGCCGGGGTAGAGCTCGCCCTCGGGGTAGTTGGGGAAACCTGTTAGGACTTGTACATCATGGCCCTGGCGTACGAACTCGCGGGCGTAGACACCTGGGAGTCCTGCTGGGCCGGCCTCTGGGTCGAACCACTGGGTGAGCATGCCGAGTTTCACTTCATGACCCTTCGTCGGTCCGCCGGGGGACCGTCTCGCGGTGGCTTGGTGCGGTGTCGGGCGGGAGGAGTGCGGGTTCCGCAGCCTCAGTGCGCTTGGTTCGCCGGGCCACGCGCGCTGCCCCAAGGCGGGGGAGCGCCAGATACACGACGATGGCAGCTGTGATGACGAGAGCCCCGGAAAGCTCCGAGACTGCGCCGGCGGCGACTGCGAGTCCGCTGAGGCTGCACACAACGGTGAGCAGCGTTACCAAGGCCGACACCGCCATGTGGGAGAGCCCCAGGTCCGTTAGCCGCTGATAGGTGTGAGTTCGGTGAGAGTGGAGTATTGGCTCGCCACGCAGCGCGCGCCTTACGAGGGTCGTCATCGTGTCTGCCACGTAGATGGCCATTGGGGCAACAATGGCCATGACCGGGAGCCCTGTCGCCATTGCAGTGATTGCGATTGCGGCCACTGCCCCGCCGAGCAGGTAACTACCGACATCTCCGAGGAACATTCCTGGTCGGATCAGGTTCCAGGGAAGGAAGGTGATGAAGCAGGTTGCCAAGAGGAGCCCGCTGATGACCATCCAGTCTGTGGATGACATCCATCCCAAGGCGGTGAAGGAAAGCCCAGTGGCGAGCCCGTGGAGGCTTGAGATTCCGTTGACGCCATCCATGAAGTTCGCGATGTTCACGTAGGCGGCAAAACACAGCGCACCGAGCGGAATCCACATCCAGTAGAAACCGATGCTGATCGAGAGAACTGTCAGGAGCGCAGCTCCAGCTGCACATTGGCCCGCCGCGCGAACGAGAACAGGGAGCCCTCTGAGGTCCTCGACGAGTCCAAGGAGCCCCGTCGCTGCTGCGATTGCACAGACCAGTAGGAGCGGGCTGGCTTCGGCGGCGCCGGTGAGGAGCGTCGGCACATCGGTCAAGGAGCCTTCGGGTTCGGCACCGGGGCCGAGCGCGAAGATCGCTACGACGCAGCCCAGAGTGAGGCCGGCCAGCGGGGCTAAACCGCCGCCCCGCAGCGTTGGCCGGGAGTGTGATGACCTGTGATTGGGCACGTCTTGGACGCCGAAGCGACGGAGGAAGGGGCGGAGGATGAGAGGCGCTGCAACGGCGACTAGGCCAGCCAGGACCACGGCACCCCAAACAGAAGTCAGCATTGCTATTCCCGCCCTCCAATCAGTGAAGCCTCTGCCAAACGCACATGCTCGATGGTCAACTGGGTGCGGGGCGGGGCGACTGCAGAATCGAGTGGTGACCGGCCATCTTCTTCTGTGGGGGCGGCCGGCACAAGCTCAGGATCGAGGGGCGGAACCTGCACCTCGCTGATCAGAGGGTGTTCGCTCGGCTCGCCAGCCTCGGCGCCGCTGAAGAGCACCTCGTGCATCTTCTCGCCGTGGCGGAGCCCCGTGAAGTGGATCTCGATGTCCTTCTTCGACTCGGCGATCATCCGCTTGGCCACGTCGAGGATCTTGACCGGCTCTCCCATGTCGAGGACCAGCACGTCGCCGGGGCGACCGATGGCGCCCGACTGGAGGACAAGCTCACACGCCTCGGGGATGGTCATGAAGTAGCGGGTCACATCCGGGTGGGTCACTGTGACAGGCCCGCCCTTCTCGATCTGGCTGCGGAAGGAGATGAGCACCGAGCCGCGGGATCCGAGGACGTTGCCGAAGCGGACCGACAGGTACGGAATCCCGTATTGCATCGCGTACCAGGCGGTCAGCCGCTCAGCGAGGCGCTTGGTGCGGCCGAGGACGCTGGTGGCGGCAGCTGCCTTGTCAGTGGAGATGTTGACGAAGCGCTCGACGCCCACCGCGTGGGCCGCGGCCAGCACGTTGCGGGTGCCGAGCACGTTGGTCTTCCACCCCTCGAGCGGGAACCGCTCCAGCATCGGCAGGTGCTTCAGCGCGGCGGCGTGGAAGACGACGTCGGGGCGATGGGTCTCGAACACCTCGCGCAGCGCCTCCTCGTCACGGATGTCGCACAGCACCATGTCGTCTGTGTCGAGGAGACCGTTGCCGTAGAGGGCGAGCTGGACGCCGTGGAGGGCCGACTCGTCGCGATCGAGAAGCACGAGCTTCGACGGGCCGAGGCGGTGTGCCTGGACGGCCAGCTCGGAGCCGATCGAGCCGCCGGCACCGGTGACGAGCACCGTCTTGCCCGTGATGTAGTCGGCGATCGCCGAGAGGTCGGTCTTGATGGGCCGACGGCCCAGGAGGTCCGCCACATTCAGCTTGCGGAGCGACCCCATCGTGACCTGGCCGCCGACCATCTCGCGCAGCGGCGGGATCACCATGAGTTCGATGCCGTTGTCGGAGCACTCGTCGCTCAGGTGCTGGATCAGCGAGGTGGAGGCAGACGAGATGGCGAGGATGACCACCTCTGCGTGGTGTTCCTTGGCGATCTTGACCAGCTCATCGCCAGACCCCAGCACCCGGTGGCCGTTGATCCGGAGATTCCTCTTGCCCTTCGCATCGTCGACGAACCCCACGATGCGGTAAGGGGGCTCCTCGGCGAGAGCGAGAAGCTGAGCCACCTGGTAGCCCGCGTTGCCGGCGCCGTACACGAGGGCGGGGATGGCGCCGTCGCGGGAGGCCCGCGAGCGCGAGTCGATCAGCGTGCGGAACAGGAACCTGCCCGTCGCCATGAGTACCAGGGCCAGGGGAGGCAGGATGATCGCGACGCCGCGCGGAAAACTGGGCGAAAAAACAGAAAACACGAGCCCGACGACCAACGCGATCGCGACCACGAGCATGCCCAGCCACGACGCCTCGGCGAAGCTGCCGATGCGGCTGCGGCCGAGGTAGAACTGGGTGAATATGCCGGCCAGCACCTGCAGGGCGACCGCTATCGCGGTGTAGGCCAAAGTGGCCCCCCATTGGGCATCACTAAGGTCGAAATTGTACCTGACTAGCAGGAATGCGAGCATTGCCAATACCCAGGCGAGGACATCCCATGCCATGAGCGTGAGGCGGCGCAATGTGGCTGGCAGTCGGTACACCGCGGTGCTGAGAGCGCTCTTTTCCGGTGATGTGGAGGCAATCAAGATCGCGATAGTCCTTCGGCGGGGTTGCGTTTGAAGACAGGATAATCTCAGGCGCTGACAAAAGCCCAACGGGGGTACCCATGTGTCGCGTTTCTGGGGACTGAGGTCGTCGTTCCCTCGCTACCGTCCGCGTCGGGCCGATCCTCGATCAGACCCGGCGCCTGGACGCTGGGGAATCACGGTCACAGGCGCGGCCGCTGAGGGCACCGTCTCCTGGCTGCCGTAGTACGTGCGGTACTCGCTGCTGTAGCCGTAGCTCGCCCGACCCGAGCCCTTCGTCGGCACCCTGTTCATCACGACGCCCAGCGGCTTCGCGTTGACGCGCGACAGGCTCTCCGTCGCGTGTTGCAGGGCATCAATCGTCGTCTTGCCCGTGCCCACCACCAGAAGGGCGCCGTCGGCATGGGCGGCGAGGATCGCGGCGTCCGTCACGGGCGACAGCGGGGGAGCGTCCATGATGACCATGGCGTCGCGGCCGAGGTCGGCGACCAGTTGCAGCATTCGCTGCGAGCCGAGGACCTCGCTGGGGTTCGGCGGGATCCGGCCCGACGTGATGACCCGAAGCATCCCCTCGGGGCCGACGTAGTGGGTGACGTCGTCGACGTCGGCCCGGCCGGCCAGGGCGTCGGTGAGGCCGGCGGCGTTGTCGAGGTTCCAGAGGGCGGCGATGCGGGGCCGGCGGAGATCGGTGTCGATCAGCACCACCGGCTGTCCGGCCTGGGCGAGGACTATGGCCAGGTTGCTGGCGGTGGTCGACTTGCCGCCGCCGGGCTGGGGGCTCGTCATCACGATCGCCTTGGGAGGCTCGTCGATGTTTGTGTACTGCAGGTTCGTGCGCAGCTCCCGGGTGGCCTCGGCGAGGAGCCGCAGGCTGCTCGCGGCCTCGCTGCCGGGCTCCAGGGGGAGCAGTCCGCTGCCCTTCGCCAGTTCTGGGGTCAAGGGCAGCGTGCCGACCACCGACAGCCCCGTCTGCTCCGAGACGGCCTCCGGCGTGCGGATCTTGCGGTCCAGAGCGGTGCGGATCACGGCGTAGCCGGCCGCGAGCAGCAGGCCGAGCAGGGCTCCGATGGCCACGTTCTGCTTCACGTTCGGTGACGAGGGGGCGGTGGGGAGGCGAGCGGAGTCGCCGGGGGTGACTGTGATGCCTCCGGTGGCGGGATCCGGTACGCCCTCGACCTCGCTGATGACCGTGATCATGCCCCGCACCCAGGCCTCGGCGAGGTCACGGGCCTCCTCGGGTGAGGGCGCGTTCGCGGTGACACGGATGATCGTCGTGTCGGTGGGGTTGGTGACCTTCACCCGGGTGACGAGGGATTCGGGGGAGTCGTCGATGCCGAGAACGGTGGCGGCCTCCTCGGCGACGCTGCGCCAGGAACCGATCTCGACGAAAGAGTTCACCTTGCTGCGGGCCAGGCTCTCCGACGAGATGGACGGGCCTGTGTTGCCGGGGGCGGTGACGGTGACGAGGGCGTTGCTGTCGGCGGTGTATACCTTCGGCTGGAGAAGGCTGAAGCCCAGTGCGAGGGCGGAGCCGAGGACGAGGCCGAGGAGAAGGGGGAGCCAGTGGATCCTGAGGAGTCGGAGGTAGTCACGCAGTTCCATTCAGTGCCTCGTCTCTGTTCGGGTGTGGCCCTTCGAGACGCCGCTCGTCCCTCGCGGCTCCTCAGGGAACGCCCTTGTGAGATGCTCGCTCGTTCCTCGCTGCTCCTCAGGGAACTGCGAATCGATGGCCTGGGCCACGGCATCGACCGCTGGGATGATCTGCTCCGCCATTCGGGCGTAGGCCTCAGCGAGGCGGCCGTAGGGGTCCTCTACATCGGGGGTCGCCTCAGCTGCGGGGGCGGGGCGGCGGACCAGCGAACGGGCGTAGTCGCGCAGCGCTGACTTCGCATCCGTGGCGGTACCCGGGGTCGATTCTGGGTTCGCGGCCACCCGCGCCGCGAACTCCGTCAGCGTGAACGTGCGGCGGGCCAAGCTCGGCAGTAGCCGGACCACGGCGCTGCGGTGCTCGGCCGTCATCGCCAACACCAGATCGGCCTCGGCAAGGATCCGCTCGGTCAGGAAGCGGGCGCTGTGATCGAGGTCCGCGATTCCCGCCAGCCGCGCCTGGATGAGGGTCTGGGATGACATGGGCAGGCCGTCCGTGGCGATCGTGCCGGCGCTCTCCACCCGCACGTCGAGCCCGGCGAGCCGCTCACACAGAAGAGCGGCGGCGAACGGGGAGCGGCAGATGTTGCCGCTGCACACCGTCAGGATGGTTGCGGTCATGCTTCCTCCTCGCGCAGGGCCCCTCGGGCCACCAGGTCACTCGCCGCGGCCCGCACCAGCGCCGTCGCGTCCTGCCCCTCCGGCTCGCCGAACAGTTCGACAACCCCTGCCGTCAGCTCCGCCAGCGTGGCGGGGCTGACGGCGAGGGCAGTGAGCGCCTGGGCCAGCGGGCCGAGCCGGAGCAACTCGTCCGGGTAGAGGAGCAGCGCCTCGCCGTCGCGATCCAGCCGATCGGCGGGCTCCACCGTCACGAACCTCATGCGTCCGCTCCCATCAGCTCGCGGAGCAGCGGCCGCAGCGTCTCGGCCTCGGCGTAGCGGATCTCCAGCACCGGGCCCGTCGCCTCGATCAGGGCTCGGAGCCGGTGCAGGCCGCGGTCGAGGGCCGCCAGCGACGACGTCTGCGGGACGAGGCGGACGATCGCGTCGAACAGGTCCAGCTCGTGGGCCTCCGGAGGCCCCACGTGGTCGTCGCTGCGCTCGAGCCACACGATGCGTGCCACGCTTGCTGCTGTTGGGGTGGGGGCGAGGTCGAGGTCGTCGGCGCCCACCTCGCGACGCTCGGCGGTGCCGGGGGTGCGCAGCGACAGCGGCTTCGGGTAGGGGAGGATGCTGCCGTCGGCATCGACGGCCACGGTCTCGTCCGTCAGGTAGCCGAACTCCGCGCCGAGGCGGGAGGTGAGCGTCGTCTTGCCGGTGTGGCTCTCAGCGACGAGCACCACCGCCCGGCCGGTGGCTGGATCGGACAGGGCGCCGGCGTGGAACATCAGCAGCTCGCCCGCCCGCTGTTCGATCAGCGCTAACGTGACACGCTGGGTGATGCGCTCCATGAGGGTGTCGAGATCGTGGCCGGCCAGGTGATCGGCGAAGCGTGAGGGGCTGGAGGCGCCGTCGCCTGCGGTCAGCAGTCCGGCGGTGATGGTCTGGGCGGGATCGTCGTCGGTCAGGGCGCGGGCCCACGCGCTGCGGAGGGCGCCGGCAAGTTCGGCGGCTCGGTCGCCGACCACGTCGATGGCGACCGTCGCGCCCAGCCCGGCCACGGTGACCCGTGGCCCGGTGACCTCTCCCCCCATGGCGGTCATCCTAGGCGGGCCCTTCCAGGCGGCCAGACGACCAGAAGCAGCTCGCCGACGATGTCGTCGCGGTGCACCGTGAGAAGGCACTGCCCGGCATCGGTGGTCTGGCCGCGGCACTGCGCAACGGAGTCCCTCGAGGCGGCACGGTTGTCGCCGAGCACCACGAACTGGTCCTCGGGCACCACGAACTCCGGGAAGCAGCGGGCAGAGGTGGGCGTGGTGCCGCAGTCGAGGACGCCGGGTGTGAAGTCAGGGTTGCTGCCGAGGTAGTCCTCGTCGAGGGGCACGCCGTCGACGACGACGACGCCGTTGAGGCCGCAGCAGGTGACCCTCTGACCTGGGCCGGCGATGATCCGCTTGACCAGCGAGTCGCCGCGCCCGGGTCCGATGCCGACGACCTCACTGACCTGCTTCGCCGCCGACTTCCACCCCGGCTCATCCCGCGCCGGTCGCCAGTCCTCGTCGCCGTCGAAGACGACGATGTCGCCGGTCTGCGGGGCGTCGCTGAGATAGGCGAGTCGGTTCACGAGGATGCGCTCGCCGACGGCGAGCGTGGGGGCCATGGACGCGGACGGCACGGCATAGAGCTTCACGAGGAAGTTCTGCACGAGGACCAGCACCAGCAACAGGAAGAGGGCCTGGACCGCAGGATGGCGGAGCCAGCGGCGCGTGCGCCGGGAGCGTGCAGTCGCGGAATCAACCGGCTCAGGGCTGGTCGGGGCGGTCACAGGGCGCAG